>NZ_NPKN01000009.1 GCF_008329435.1 Rhodanobacter sp. T12-5 | reverse complement strand
AGGCACGGTCCGACGTCTTTGACTACATCGAACGCTTCCACAATCCCCGAATGCAACGCAGAATCGAGGTTCGGGATCGGGCCTTCACGGCCTTAACTCAACTGTCCGCGAAAACGGGGTAGAACCCGCATTGGATGGCCAGACGGCTAAAGCATCGAGGAAGGTATCAAGGTCGTCAGTGTTTACCGCCGACAATTCCTTGTCACCGATGAGCGCCACAAAGAGGTTTAGGGTGAAGGTGGTATCGAGTAAGTTCGTGGCACTTCGGTCCTTGGCCTTCATCTGACTGAGGAAGGTTTGTACCCGACCAGACAGAAGGCCCGAAGGCAAGGAAGTTGGTGCGGGAGGCGCCGCCATGGCTGAGAGTTCGACAGCAAGCTCCTTGGCCTTGATGTAATCGACTTCACTGCCATCGGTGGTGATTTTCACACCGTTCGGCAATTCCAGCGTGTAATCACGACCAGAACGAGCACCAGCCAAGGCTGTTTGAAGAAGGTCCTTCGGGTCTGCCATCGGCGACAATCTCGATTGCTGAAATGCCTGCCCAAGAGCATACCCGAGGCGTGCAACGGCCAGCCGTGCAAGGTCTGCCCTTGCACCTCCAAGGCTCCGAACGATGTAACGGCAACCCCATCGGGCGTGCAAATCACTGGGCACGAAAAAGCGGACATAGAGTCCGCTTGGTCGTTGGAGCATTAGCGGTTTTGGCATTTTGATACCTCAAATGATACCCGAAGGGATCAAGTGAGGCCTCAAAATTCCCTTTAAAAACAAAGGGTTTGCCGCGTTTTTGGTGGAGGTGGCGGGAGTCGAACCCGCGTCCGAAGGTGTTAAATGCCCGGATCTACATGCTTAGCCCAACGTTCGATCTCGTTCCGCGACAAGCACGATGGGCAAGGCGCACCGCGGAACCAGCCTGATTGATTTAGCCTAGAACCGCCAGGCGGCAGCGTTCGGCGATCTCATGATAATGACCCTACACCGACGAGCATGAGCACAAGTGGGTTCGGGGCTTACGCCTTAAGCGGCGAGAGCGTAGTTGTCGTCGTTGGCAACTAGAAGTTTGCTGCTGGATTAACGAGGAAAGCTGCCCCCTCGGCATGCACCAAGTCATCTCACTACCCCCGTCGAAGCCAGGACACCCCCGGGGAGAACGATTTGACCAGTCGCAGTATATGGGTCGATGGCTGCAGCAGCAATGTCGCTTGCTGCATTCAGGTCAGGCCGTTCAGCGTCAAGGGGGACATGCGCTGCGCCATGAGTTCGTCATCCTGTCTGCCGACACCATGCGAAACGGCTTCGGACCTCGCAAATCACGACTGCCCGTTGCGCAGACACCGACCCTGCCCTCGTGAAGTGTTGTTCACGTGAGGAAGCAGCGTCTATACTTGCCGACTTAAATCACCCTGTACCCGCCGTACTCGTGGGAAATGATCTCGATGACTCGATTGCAATTGCTTGGCCTGGCTGTGACCACAGCCCTTTTCGCCGCCACCAGCGCTCACGCTGAAGGCGACAAGGCTGCCGGACGCAAACTGATTTATACCTGCGCAGGCTGCCATGGCGTGCCCGGGTACACCAATGCCTATCCGCAATACCCGGTACCGAAGATTGCCGGACAGAACGAGCAGTACATCGTCAACGCGCTGCATGGTTACCAGAGTGGCGATCGCAAGCATCCGACCATGGATGCGCAGGCGCAGAGTCTGTCCGACACGGACATTCAGAACATTGCCGCCTATCTCTCCAGCCTCGCCAAGTAGTTGCCAAGGATTCTCCGCATGAAACGTGTGCTAACCCTGCTTTCATTCGGCGCCGTGCTGGCGGTCGCCTCCACCTCATTGCTGGCCAACGGCAACGTCGAGAACGGCAAGCAGAAGGCGGCAACCTGCTTTGCCTGCCATGGTGTCGACGGCAATTCGGTCGACCCGCAGTATCCGCGCCTCGCCGGCCAGTACAACCTGTACCTGCAGCGCGTGCTGCACGAGTACAAGGATGGTCAGCGCAACAACCCGATCATGAAGGGCATGGTGGCCACCCTGTCCGATCAGGACATCGAGGATGTCTCCGCGTATTTCTCCAGCCTGCCGACCAAACTCGATACGCTGAAGGGTCATATCAGCGGCGAAAAGTGATCCGGCTGCCGCATTGAAAACCAAGGGCCCGCTTCGGCGGGCCCTTGGTTTTTTGCGCGATTCGGACCGGCTTCAGGCAATCGCCGACTTGCCTTCGGCCTTGCTGTAATACGGCTTTTCGCCGCCAGCGTGATCGGTGGCGTCGCGTACCGCGGTGATCTCCGGCACACGCTCGCGCAAGGTTTTTTCCACACCCTGCTTCAACGTCACGTCGACCATGCCGCAACCATGGCAGCCGCCGCCGAACTGAAGCAGTACCGCACCGTCAGCATCGATTTCGAGCAGACTGACCCGCCCGCCGTGCGAGGCCAGTTTCGGATTGATCTCTGCCTCCAGCACGTAACGCACGCGCTCGATCAGGCCCGCTTCCGACCCCGGCACGTCGCCCTTGATCTTCGGCGCGCGGATATTCAGCTGCCCGCCGGTGGCATTCGGCTCGAAGTCGATGCTGGCGTTGTCCAGCCAATCGGCACTGTCGCCGTCGACATGGAAGTCGAAGCCGGCACATTCGATCGTCCATTCCCCGCCGGCCAGGTCGGCCTTTTCGCAGAACTCGAGTTCGCAACTGGCCGCCGGCGTGCCAGCCGAGGTAACCCGCAGGCGGATGCCCAGGTCGTCGATGCCCTGCTGCGAGAGAAGCCGCAGAAAGTGCTGCTGCGCGCGTTCGGAAATGTCGATCATGCCTGCTCCGGTGTCACCATGCGGGTGCCGGCGAGTCTTGCCGGCGAAACAGCACCATTTTAGTCCTGTTTCAAGTTCGATGCGCGCTTTGACTTTTGCGCCCGCAACTTCGACGCTTCATCACTTGCCGCAACCCATGGAGTTTCACGATGAACACGACCGACCTGGCCACCCTGCATTGCCAGCCGCGCAAAGGCAGGGAGCACGCGCTCGATGCCGCACAAATGACCGATTTGCTGCGTCAGCTGCCGGGCTGGCAACTGCGCGACGATGGCACCGCCATCATCAAGGACTTCAAGTTTGCCGACTTCCACCACACGTTGGGCTTCATCAATGCCGTCGGTTTCATGGCCAATCACGAAGACCATCACCCGGACATCGAAGCCGGCTACGGCCATTGCCAACTGCTGTGGTCGACCCACGACGTCGGCGGCCTGTCGCTGAACGATTTCATCTGCGCAGCGCGGGTCGAGGCCCTGCTCGCGCGTTGATCGGATCAGAAGTCGGTGCGCGACTTGTCCCGTGAATAGATCAGTCGCTTGCCCTTGACCGCAAGCACGTCGAGAAAATCCTTCAGGTCATCCGGCAGCGGCGTGGAGAAGCTGTAGGCGCGGTCTTCCAGCTCGAAACTCATGTGCGCTGCGTGCAGGAACAAGCGCTGCAGGCCCATCTCCTTGAAGCGCTTGTTCATTTCCTTGTCGCCGTATTTCGGATCGCCGGCCAGCGGGTGACCGATATGCGCCGCGTGCACGCGGATCTGGTGGGTGCGGCCGGTACCCAGGGTGGCCTGCATCAGGCGCGCGCCGGGATACTGTTCCATCTCGCGAAAAAACGTCAGTGACGGCTTTCCGTTATCGGCCACCCGAACCATCCGCTCGCCGCCCTGCAATACCGACTTCAGCAACGGCGCATTGACGTCGAACTTGGCCTTGGACGGGTGACCCAGCATGAGGCACAGGTATTGTTTGGTGACTTCGCCGGCACGGATCGCCGCCTGCAAGCCGGTGAGGCCGGCGCGAGTCCTGGCAAACACCAGCACGCCACTGGTGTCGCGATCGAGCCTGTGCACCAGCTCGAGGTGTTCTTGCGGTCTTGCGGCGCGAAGCAGTTCGATAGCACCGTGGCTGACACCGCTTCCGCCATGACTGGCCACGCCGGACGGCTTGTCGATGACCAGGAAGTGCTTGTCCTCGAAAATGACCGCATCGGCCACCGAGGCCACCAAGCCACCGGCAGGCGCACGCCCTTCGGGTCGTTCAGCAACCCGAACCGGGGGGATGCGCAAAGTATCACCATCGGCGAGACGCGTATCCGGTTTGGCCCGCTTGCCGTTCACCCGCACCTGACCGGTCCGCAAAAGCCGGTAGATCATGCTCTTGGGAACTCCCTTGAGCAGTGTCACCAGCGCGTTGTCGATGCGCTGGCCATCCCGCTCGGGGCCGATCACGACTTGACGTACACCCTGAGGTGCGCCGGGGGAAGTTGCCGTCTGCATTGAAAAAAACCTGCTTAGATAGGATACTCGACAGGCGCTACATTCTGCCCATCGATGTCTGGATCGGGCCGAGTGCCCGCCCCGTAACGTCGGCGAGGATTGCACTGGTTGCCTTGGGGTGGCCGGTTGCGGCTCCCTTTCATCGTAACGGTTCGGGCTGCCGTTTGTCCGATGCGATGAGGTATCGGGCGGCAAGCGCAGTTGACCGAATCGTCCCGACGCCGGAAACGGTGCCGTTTTTTTGCCGCTTAACCGCAGCGGCGCGATCCCCGGCAGGCCGCCATTTCGGCGCCACCGCGGCACGCGACGCGCGGCCAAGCCGAGGATTACCACCATGAAACGTATGTTGATCAACGCGACTCAGCGTGAAGAGTTGCGCGTGGCCATTGTCGATGGCCAGACCCTGTACGACCTGGACATCGAAATCCCTTCGCGGGAACAGAAAAAGTCCAATATTTACAAGGGCCGAATCACTCGAGTCGAGGCCTCGCTCGAAGCCTGCTTCGTCGAGTACGGCGCTGAACGCCATGGCTTCCTGCCCATCAAGGAAATCTCCCGCGAGTACTTCACTCCGGGGCTCGATCCGCACAAGGCCAACATTCGCGAACTGCTCAAGGAAGGCCAGGAAGTGGTCGTCCAGGTCGAGAAGGAAGAGCGCGGCAACAAGGGCGCTGCCCTGACCACGTTCATCAGCCTGGCTGGCCGCTACATGGTGCTGATGCCGAACAACCCGAAAGCCGGCGGCGTCTCGCGCCGGATCGAGGGCGAGGATCGGCAGGCGCTGAAGGAAGCGCTCGACCACGTCACCGTGCCTGACGACGTCGGCCTGATCGTGCGCACCGCCGGCCTCGGCCGCGACGCCGAAGAACTCCAGTGGGACCTGGACTATCTGTTGCAGCTGTGGAAGTCGATCTCCGAAGCGGCCAGCAAGCAGAAGGCCCCTTTCCTGATCTACCAGGAGTCGAAGCTGTTCATCCGCGCCCTGCGCGACTACCTGCGCAGCGACATCGGGGAAATCCTGATCGACGACGAGCCGCTGTACAACGATGCCCGCGACTTCATGCAACAGGTGATGCCGAACGCGCTGCGCAAGCTCAAGCTTTACCGCGACGACACCCCGCTGTTCACCCGCTACCAGATCGAGACGCAGATCGAGAGCGCGTTCGACCGCCAGGTACGCCTGCCGTCGGGCGGTTCGATCGTGATCGACCAGACCGAAGCGCTGACCGCGATCGACGTCAACTCGTCCAAGGCCACCAAGGGCAGCGACATCGAGGAGACCGCGTTCAACACCAATTGCGAGGCGGCGGTGGAAATCGCCCGCCAGGCGCGCATCCGCGATGCCGGCGGCCTGCTGGTGATCGACTTCATCGACATGGACAGCCCCAAGCACCAGCGTGAAGTGGAAGATCGTCTGAAAGATGCACTGAAGCTCGATCGCGCCCGCGTGCAGATCGGTCGCATCTCGCGCTTCGGCCTGCTCGAGATGTCGCGCCAGCGGCTGCGTCCCAGCCTCGGTGAAGCTACCCAGATCACCTGCCCACGCTGCGAAGGCCACGGCCACATCCGCGGCGTGGAATCGTTGTCGCTGTCCACCCTGCGCCTGATCGAAGAGCACGCGATGAAGGACAACACCGGCCAGGTGCTGGTGCAGGCGCCGTCCAGCGTCGTCAACTTCCTGCTCAACGAGAAGCGTGCCAGCGTGGTCGAGATCGAACTGCGCCACAAGGTGCACGTGATGATCGTGGCCGACGAGAAGCTGGAAACCCCGCACATCGAAATCCAGCGCATCCGCGAAGCGGACATGGGCGAGCACAGCAAGCCCAGCTACGAGCGCCTGACCACGGTGGAAACGGCCGAACTGCCCAAGATGGGCCAGGCGCTCGGCAGCGGCGAGCAGCCGGCCGTCAGCGGCATCGTGCCGTCCAGCCCCGCCCCGTTGCGCGCGGAAGTCGCCGCGCCAGCGGCTCCGACGCCGCCCGTTGCGCGCCGCCAAACGGCGTCAACAGCCACTCCTGTACGCGATGTCCCCCCTACCGGGCTCATCTCACGCCTGCTTGGATGGTTTCGCAGCGCCGAAGCGGCAAGCCCCGCGCAAGCGCCCAAACGCGTCGAAAGCAGCGAAAGCAACGAAAGCAACCGCACCAATCGGCGCGACGAGCGCAGCGCTCGCGGCAACAATGCACGAACCGACTCCTCGCGTCCGGCTCGTCGCGAATCGACGCAACAAAATTCGCAAAAACCGGGCACGCAGCAACCACCGCGAAGCAGCCGCCAACGCAACAACGAAGGTGAACCTCGCCGATCGCCACAGGTCCAGACGCAGGCAGCAAAAGCGGAGCGTCAACCAAAGCCTGCCATCGCCGACGGCAACGCCGCCAAGGCCGAGCGCAAGCCGAACCTGCAACAACCGAAGGCAGAACGTCAGCCACGCGCAACCGTCAACGAGCGCCCGTCGGCTTCGTTGCCAAGTGATGCGTCCAAGGAAGCGGAGCTGCTGATCCAGCCGTTGGCCGAGTCCACGACCCCCGAATCCGAAGACAACACGCTCAACGCCGACGGCAGCCAGTCGCGGCGCCGGCGCGGTCGGCGCGGCGGTCGGCGCCGGCGGCGCCACGATGAAACCGCGTCCGGTGATGCCAGTCTCGACGCCGTGCAGGTGCAGGCGCTCGACGATGAAGACCGTGACGAGGGTGATGGCGATCCAGCCATTGCTGGCAAGCCTGCGAACCAGCGCGGACCGGTAGCTGCGGTGGCAGTGGCCGCGGTCGCGAACACCACGACGGCAGTGGCCATCGATGCTATCGGCGACGATGGCGTGGATGTGGTCAAACCCGAAGTTGCATCGGAATCCCGGGAGTCGACAACCCGCGAGAACACAGGCGAGGCTCCTTCGGCCATTCAGTCGAAGCCGTCGGCCCCCGCTGATGCCGTCAATTCCGCAGCGCCATCGCCCACGTCCTTCAACTTGCCGCCCCTGCCCCCCATCCCGGAACAGGTGAAAGCATCCGTGGAGACCAGCGAGCCGAACGCGATGGGCGTTGCCCCGATGCAAAGCCAGGCCGTCTCGCCTGCACCCGCTCCGGTCCCGGCCTCGCAAGAAACCTCATCGGTCACTGCTGCCAACGCGACAGATCACGCCATTGAACAAGCAGATGCTTCGCCCGCAAATGTGACCGTACATGCGTCGCCGACGACGCCAGCCAGTCCGCTGATGGATGAAGCTGCCCATGACGCACAGTCCTTGTCGGCCCGGCCAATGATCGTTCAGCCGACAGCTCAAACTGTTCCGGCTCCGACGGTACCTGCCGCCGAGCAGGATGACAGCAAGCTCGCGACCACCACCGGTACGATCATCCCCGAAGGCGAAACGGCCTCAGTCGCAAATCCGGGCGCTCCGCTCCCGTCGCCCAAGCAGGGCGATTTGCTGTCCCCGCCGAATCATTCGGGTCCATCGAGTACGTCCACCCCAGACGTCACGAAAAAGTCCGAAACGGCAAACCCGATGGCAAGCGGCCCGGATGGTGACCAGCACGGCGGCACGCACGGCTGATTCATTGCTGTCCCTGTCAGACGAAAAAAAACCGGATGAAAATCCGGTTTTTTTTGCGACTACGAGCACCCTTTTGTCACGGCTGCACTCAAGCACCGACCTGATGATTGGGCGTATCGATCAACCCATGCACAGTCATCAGATGTGCCAGTCCAAGTACGTGTTCCACCCGCAGCTTTTCCATCAGACGTTGCTTGTAGGTCGACACGGTCTTCGGGCTCAGGTTGAGTTGTTCGCCGATGATGGTCAACGGCTTGCCACGCACCAACATCATCGCGACCTCCAGCTCCCGGCTGGACAATACATCGAAAGGTGAGCTGCTGCCGTCGAGCGCAGCCATCGCCAACTGCTGAGCGACCGCCGGTGCCAGATAGCGCCTGCCGTCCGCCACCTGACGCACGGCGGAAATCAACTCTTCGGCAGTGCAACCCTTGGTCAGGTAACCCAGCGCCCCCGCGTCAAGCAGGCGCTTGGGAAAACGTGCGTCATCGACTACCGTCACGATGACGATATGGGTCGAAAGTTTCGAACGGCACACGCGTTCAGTGAGTTCGATTCCACTCATGCCGGGCATGTGCACGTCGACCAGGGCGATATGCGGGGTCAACGTGCGGATCAGTCGCATGCCCTCTTCGGCACTGTCTGCCTCGCCGATGACGCGAATATCCGATTGCTGCTGCAAGATCATCCGAAAACCAGTGCGCACCAGTTCGTGATCGTCGACCAGAACAACATTGATCACTTCAAGCCCCTCCTTGGTTGGGCAGCACGAAAATTAGGCTGCAAAGCCCCTTATTGCAAGCCGTTGTCCGTGCTTCCGTGAGCAACACGACACGATTGCCGCGTTGCGGTTACTCAGGCCGCCAACGCATCCCCGTCTGACGGCGCCGCGTCTTCGGCATAGCGGGCCAATACGATGGGCAGGTCCGGCCCCGGCATCTCCACCCTGATCCCTCGTCCCGAACGATGATATTCATCGCGAGCAAGCTCTCTGGCCAGCGTGATCGCCGGACCCAGTTGCATGTTGCTGAACAAGGTGATGCGGGAGCGACACACGCACCAACCGCCTGTAGGCAACACCTTGAGCGAAATGATCACCATGGCAATCGTTCCATCGAAAGGATAAATTCGGAATGTGCGCGTGCCAGGCCGTTCACAGGCTGACCTCCGCAATGTGCCATGACCGCGGAGGCTGATATGTCGGCCCTCGCCTACACTGGGTGTGCGGAAATACCGGATGTCCTTCTGCGGCGTGAACTCTCGATGTCGATTGCGCCGGAGCGAATCATCAGACACGAAAAAGCCCGCCAGAACGGCAGGCCTTTTTGTCTTTCGGCATTTCAGATTCCCTTCTGAAACCCTTCATTGGTGCCAAGAGGGGCAACAAAAAGCCTTTAACAACGGACCTTTCAGGGCCATATCTTCAATCATACCCCCAAAAATACCCCCAATTTAGCGGTGCTTACCTGCCAGGCACTGCTCGTCCGAAATCTCGAATGATTCCAGCGCGAACCTTGTAGCGAGATACAGGCCAATCACGCCCACCTCAGTGCTGCTGGTAGCACGCATCGCCTCAATCAGGTCTCGGTCGCTGCAACTGAAGCAACCGCACCAGTGCGCACGGCTCACTGAATCACCGGGGTTAATACGCTCGCCCGCCTTCACGCTGTAGCGCCCGTCCAAGTATCTTGTGACGTCTGGTAGTGGGCGAGCGGCACGATCACGTCAGCGCCGTGCATTTCGACCCGCGTCACTAGGCCGGACTCTAGGTGCTCACTCCGGGCAGCGTCCCGCGCATGTCGTATGGCGGCGCCGAGCTGCAGGCCATCGGTTAGCGTTGCGCCCGCTATCAGTACGCACCACTGGCCGAATTGGTTCGGCTTGACGGTATAGAGAATCATGAGCGGCACCCATGCAAGGGAAGTCGTCACGGTCGTCAGCAGGTGCTGACGGCGGGCGTGCATAGGTTGCTGGCGTGGCCGTGGAGATAGAATCAGAGGGAAGCCCGGCGATGTGTAGGCGTTCGCCCCGACCGTGTTAACAAAATAAGGGGCGAACGAATGAAGTACACCTTCATGGCCGCGTGCACGCACCAAATCCAAGTACGGCCATCGGCCAATCGGAATGGTAGTCCATGACATCGTCAATCGGAGAAATAGTGTGGACCCCCGTGCGGCTCGGTTTACGGAGATACCGCTGCGAGTGGGAAGTGAGAGAGTCGGGCGCGATTTTCCTCGCCGGTGCTACCCATCGCGGCCGCCGTGCCACAACCGAGAAACAGCGGGAAAAACTTCTCGTTCGGGGCCTGACGGGAAAATTTGAGCGCGAACTCTTGGACCGGGTGTTAGATGATCCTCAACGCGCAGACTTCTGGCGCAGACAAGCCGAAGTTAAACGGGCGGTGCGCCTCGTGTTCGGATGGCTCATTCTGGCAGCCCTCTTGGCCTCTACCCGGGCCCGATATCCGCTTTGGCACCGCTTGGGGCCGGAGCTCGGGGATGCTGCTTGGTTCGCTACGATGGGCGCGATCGTCCTATTGGCACTCCGTTTGCGGGCCATCACGCTGCGGGCCTTGCGGATCAAGCTGTAATTGACGCAGCAATTGGAGCCCGGCATCGGTTAGGCCTAGCGTCAATCAGCGTCCCGTTGCCGGCGTTTGCGGCACTCCCGGGTATGTCGGCGCCTGTCCCAACCCGGGACATTCATGGATCGCATGTCATCGCCTATGGGCATCTTTTTGCACGATGGCTCTTCCAGTTTGGTGGCCGCATTGATTACGGGCACCGGGGCGTCAGAGCTGCAGGGAGCACGGATGCAGCTAATCGAGCCTAGACACTGGTATATTGCCAAAACTGCGTTTTAACGTGCAATTCACTGTTTGCTGGCCGGGGCATACGTTATGGAAAACAATGGCTTAAAAGTGGTTGGCGTCTCGAAGCTGGCCGACCCAAAACAGGGTGAACTCAGCCTCGGCATCGAGAAACAGATTGAAATTGACGGCGTCGGCATGGGGGTTCTGTCTGACGGCACGCCTTTCCTCACCGGCCGCGGCCTTGCCAGGCTTTGCGGCATCCGCCACTTTGCCCTTCAAGAGCTGACTGGAGAGTGGTTAGACCAGGCCTCCAAACCAAGGGTTACACGGCTCAAGGAAATACTTGCCTCCCGCAATATTGTCTTGCAATCACCATATGTAGAAGTCATTCAAAATGGAGCCGCGGTTTATGCGTACCCAGAGACTTTCTGCCTAGCGCTCCTTGAATATTATTCACTTGATGCCGGCTCGAACGTCAAAGAGCAAGCAAAGCAGAACTATCGCCTGCTCGCCGGCAAGGCATTAAGAGACTTCATTTATAGCCAAGTTGGATACGATCCACGTCAAGACGTTCCTGATGCGTGGCGTCAATTCCATGATCGTGTTTCTCTTACTTATAACTCTGTACCTGCAGGCTATTTCGGCATATTCAAAGAGATGGCCGACATGATTGTGACACTCGGCCAATCAGGCCTGCACATAGACGAAAAATTTGTCCCAGACATTAGTGTTGGCATAAACTGGTCGAAGCATTGGGTGGCAAAGGACCTCAGCACATCGCTCGGGGAAAGGATTAAGTACGAACATAACTATCCGTCCTACTTTCCCCAAGCCATGTCCAATCCTCAAGAGCCGTGGTGTTATCCAGATGCCGCGCTAGGCGAGTTTCGCCGGTGGGTACGCTACGACTATATTGGTGATGGCCGCTTCGCAAAATATCTGGATGGCAAAGTGAAAGAAAGAGCTTTGCCTGCATCCTTCGCACAGCTAGCGATCTCAGCCTACACGGAAGAATAAGAAGAACCAGCACCGGCGGGCTTTGCTATTCCTCAGTCCGCTCTTTTCTATGCCACAGGTGCCTTGATGGGGGAGCCCCGGTCATCGGCTGGCATATATCACTGCAAACCTGTTGGACATGGTCCATGACACGCGGTAGTAAGCTTGCTCAGACTGTATGCCGTGAACCGCAGTGAGTCACTCGCCCCCAATCATCAAAGTGCATGCGCGGGTCAGCCCAAACCTGGCCGCGCGCGCGGATGCGTCCAGAAACTCCCAAAGGGCCGGTCATCCGATCACCTGACATGCTGGGACGGCTGCTGCCCGACTCCTAGCCCAATCGGGCAATACTCGCAGGGCACTCAAACAGTGCCCGTCGCAGATCGCACCGTCTGCCAGTCAAAGCCCACTCGTCCAGGCGGGGTTTATGGCGCGCCCGGTGCCACGCACCGAAAGTCCACCTCGGCACTGGCGCAGCGAACAAAGGGAACTCCATTTTTAGCAGCAGCATCGAGTGTCTCGATTTCCTTTCCTTGCTTGGCGCAAAATGCATTTGCCTCGCGCAGAAGGTCAGCCTTGGCCCCGTCGCCACCCGTGAAGCCGCAGCCCATGCTTTTTTTTGTCAGCATGTAGGCGCCATGCCCCGTGGACACGGGGCCGCCGCTTACGCATGCGCCAAGGCTAAGCGTCGCGACCACTAGAATTGCTCGTTTCATTTCACGCCCTCTGATTCCAATGGCCGTTTGGCTTCTTTTTGCGCGTCTACGCACATGAAATCCACTTCCGTTCGCGGGAAGTTACCCAAAATGTAGGGCGGCTGCGCCTCTTGAGTGCGGGTCACCTGCACGACTTTCGCTTCTTGTGCGCAGTAGGCGTTAGCTTGCCGCACAGCATCGGCCGTGAGCGTGCCCTCACCAGTAAAGCCTGTGGCCGCTTGACGCGTCACCATGTAGGCGTTCGGCCCTATCTTCACCACGCCGGAGTTTTCCGCGCATCCCGCCAATAAAAGCATGCTAAGTGCGAAAGCTATCCGCTTCATCCCTTACCCCTTGTCCGCTCACGTCCGGCGAGCATTTACGGATAGTGCTACTCAGTCGCCCACTTCGTCCAGCCACTCCCGCTGGCCACGCAGTGCCTCAGCGATCGCACGAAACAATGGCCTATGTCCGCCCTTCCATGCATTGCGGCTTGACGCTGCCTTTCCTTCGACCGTTCGCGGGCCGCTGGATCGCTCCCACGGCCTCCATTGCTTGATTGCTGCCGCTTGCTGCTGCCGCCGTTCCGGTGTCCAGCCGTTGCCCATGATCGTGCTCCATTAGTTTGCTTGGCTGATTTTCGATTTCCTCCGCGCGCGCGATGGCTGCGGAATCGTTGTTCACTTGTTGTGGCCCGTGCGCGATGTTGGCTTGCTTGGCGAACACGACAGGCGGGCTTTTGATCGCGGCCAATGTTTCAAGCGTGGCGCGGCATTGGCTTTGCGCGCGAAGGGCGAGCTTCAGATAGGTTTCCGCCGCGCCGATGTACTCGCCCATATTTACCGCGCCGCGTCGCGCCAGCTCGGCAAACATCGTATTGAGTGCGGCAGCCTGCCCTCCCAGCATCGCCTCGATGCGGCCCAGGTCGCCCCCTTTGATCTTGCCTGCATGCTCACTCAGCGAGCTGATAACGTCACCCAGCGAAACATCACTGATTAGACCCTTGGAAAATTGGGTGATGACCATGGCGGCGGGCACGCTGGCGGCGGTTGCCACACCTGCTATTTGCGCCTCGCGTGATTTGGCCGGTTCCGCCGCAACCTGCAAAGTGTTGGACTTCGATGCTACCGCTGGCGGGTTAGGCTTCTTCATGGGGTTTCCTTGTGGAGTGAGTGCCGCACGCGTGCCGCGTGATCGGCCAGTGCATGCCCATGCCAGCGCCGCAGGTGCCCATGCCGGCCGCTGGATTGATCGTGTCCGGAGTGAAGTGCGCGCAGCCCTCACATGTCACGGATGGACGTGGGATGTGGCCGCCTGCCTTGCGCACGAAACACCACGGGCAGCCCAGCGCACGCGGCCAGCCGTCGACCACGGGCAACACCGCCGCAATGTCGGGGTGTATCCAGACCGGGCCGCACTGTTCGCAGTGCATCGCCGCGGTGTCGCCAGCCGGCGCGCGTCCGGCATGACGTCCGGCAGTATCGGCCAGCATCGCCAGATAGCCGGCAAGCTGGAGCGCGTCCAGACTGACGCAGGCGGCAACGTCCAGATCATGCAGCCGGTGAACGTGTGCCGCGTCGATTCCCTCGGCAGCAGCCAGCGCCAGCAGGTGCGCGCGTATCGGTTTCAGTGCATCAGCAACGGGTGCCGATAGCACCGATAGTGCCGTTGGCAAAAAATGACTTTTCACCTCGACCCGTTGCGAATCTTGCGAATCCTGCGAATCGACCGCCCTTTGCCGCCCCTGATTCGCAGGATTCGCGGGATTCGCAGGGGTGCTTGCGCGTTTTCGTAACTCGGCCAGTGCGTTCATTGGTCACTCTCCGCCCGGATGCGCCAGACGCGCGCCCGGTGTTTGCCGTCCAGTTCCGCGCCGCCCTCGATCCATACCGCCCAGCTCGTGGACTCCAATAACTCGGCAGCGGCGTTGAACGCTTCCCCCGTGCGTATCGGGTTCGGGCCATTGCGCAGTGCATCGCTGGAATACAGCAGCGTGCGCCCCGTCTCCCAACACCACGCGCGCAGCAGCTCGGCATGCTTGATCGGTGCCGGTGCGCTGGCCGTGCCCACGATCCGCGCTGCTTCGTCCAAGTGATACATGGCGAGCGCCGTAGCGCGTTCGATAGCATCACGATGGATCACGCCCGCGTCTGGGTTCTCTGCAAGTGTCAGCACGCCCGCGATGCGCGCCACTTGAGAGCCGCCCTTGCTCGCCCATGCATGGATGCCGGCATAGTCGCCGCGCATGGCCTGTTCAATCGCATTCTTGACGTCGACCCAATACGCCATAGCGTCCGCGGCCAGTGTCAGTAACCGCGGCTGCAATTCGTTGCGGGTGCCTTGTCGCAGCGGTGCCGCCACCTCCAGCAGATCGCGCATGCGTTGCCAGTAACGGGCAAGCTCGGGATCGTGGCTCAGGTCGACGTCTTGATATTCGCGGGTGCCGATGGTCGACGCGGGCCACGCCAGCAGGCAGCGCGCAAGGAAGCCTTGCCCGGTCAGCACATCATCGGACAGCACCGACTCGGCAATGATCGGTTGCACCATCAAATGCAGCGCCAGCCGTCGACCGTAGTACTTTGCCGCACCATCGCCCGCGCGCACGCGGTCAAAGCGGCCGTTGTCCCATAACTTGGAAAAGCTCGCTGCGGACTTGGTGCGGTTGTCCCGGTTCATGGCGTGGCCGCCCAGAAAGTCGCCCGCATCGTCATTGAACAAACCGATGCCGGGACGGCCGTATTGATACGCCTTGTGCAGCCCTTCCATCGTCGGCTCGCTCAGCAGCAACCACGGCAGCAATGGCACTTCAGGTGGCGCGCCCAAATCCTGCAACGCCTTGCGGATCGCCTCCGCGCCGTGCCCCTTTTTCGATTGCGTCGCGATTCGTTCCGCCGCTTTCCACGCGCTCATTTCGATTTCATGCGCCACCATCGCCAGCCGCCAAGCCTCTGCCTGTTCGCGTTCAAACTCGACGTGTGCGGACAGTGCCCAATGATCGGCCGCGCTCTTTCGTTCGCCGGATGCACCGATGGATACGTGCCACAAGCTCAGCGGTTCCACGCTGCCTGAGATGGACACGTCCGCATGTGATTGCACCGCCAGCGATGCCGCCGCCAAGATGGATTGACCGCATAGACCGGCTGGCGCTTGCACAACGGCATGGATGCGCCTTGCCGCGTCACCCAGTAGCGAGCCGAGCGCATCTAGCGGGTATTCCAACGCGGGCGGCAGCGGACGGCGTAGCGGCTCCGGTGCGCTGGCGAACGCTTCGCCGCTCCCTTTGATTTCCGATGTTTGTTTTTCAACGCACGCGGCCAACCTCGGCAGCGCCAGCACGTCCGCTGCCGTAGCGTCCGGGTGCACTGCCAGCCAGTTCACGGCGTCGCCCTTGTCGGGCAATCCCAGCGGTTCAACGTCGATAACTTCCACGTCGCAATCCAGCGCGCACAGGATCGCCGCCACTTCGTCGGCATACTTGCTGCCCGGTGCGTCGTGGTCGGGCCACAGAAGGCAGTGACGGCCGCGCAGGGGTGTCCAGTCCGCACCGCTGGCGCTGGCCGCACTGCCGGACGTCGTGGCGAGCATGTTGAGTTTTGTTAAGGTGTCCGCGCACCATTCGCCCTCGACGATCAGCACCAGCGCAGCAGGATCAGCGGCCAACAGCTCGGGCAGGCGATACAGCGGCTTTCCTTCCGCTGGCGTTGGCGGCTCGCCTATCGCGTAGCCGGTGCCATTCCAGCACATCGGCCTAACCCACTTGTCGCCGGTGTCGGGATGCTTGCAGCGGATGCGCCAGTAAACCGGATCGCCGCTGGCGTCGGCATAGACGTGCAAGGCTTGCGGCTTGTATCCCTCGCGCAATGCACCAGCAGCCAGACGCGCCGCCGCTTGTTTCGGGGTCTCGACCTTCAGCACGGCGTTCATGCGCCACCGCCCAGCAGATCGCGCACCGCTGCCCGGAAGTCCAGGCCACGCAAGCGGGAATGGAAGCCGACAAGATCGCCACCGCCGCAACCGGCAAAGCAACGCCAGCCGCCACGCTCGCCAGTGATACAGACGCTCAGGCTTTTGTTGTGATCGTCATGGAAGGGGCAGACGCCTTGCGCCCAGCCGGTGCCGTTCGGCTTGCCCAGCTTGGCGACGTGCTGGCCGTAGTACGCGGCGGGATCGGGCATGCGGTCGCGCCAGTTGCCGGGAATGCGTGCCGGCTTGGCGCTGCCGTACAATGCCGAAAGGGAAGCCACATAAGCCGGGTTGCCCTTGCGCTCGATACTCGCCCCTTGCCTGCCAGCGGGGGCGTTCGTGTTTCTGGGATGCCGGATCATGCCGCGTGCCCCTGTTCGATCAAGGCGCGGATATCTTCAACACGCCACGCGGTGATGCGTTCGCCCAATTTGACGGGCTGCGGGTAGCGGCCGGCTTTGACACCCGCCCACCACGTCGACCGGCAGACGGGGAAGATGGCGGGGATCGCTGGCGCGGTGTCAGTGGCAGGTTTGCCGACAATCGCGGCCAGTCGGATGTAGCCCGTTTCGGGGAGTTTGTGCATTGCGATTTAGCCTCGTCGTTTAGGAACGAGGCAATCATCGGAATGACTGACGCGGCGATGCTGCTATTGCGGTCAGCATCGCTGCTATTGCAGCGGAAGCTATTTCACCTTGCGGCTGTCCATTGCTTCGCGGACTGCTTTCAAGTGTTCGCCGATGGTGCGGCCGGATACTTTCACCCCCTTCGAATCCAACATTGCAGCGACGGTTTCGCCGGCCTTGTTGTGCTGGCTCAGTTCAAGATTCGCGGCATCGGCTAGCGCACCGATTATCACTAGGAGTGTGGTGCGTTGGCGACTGTCCAGTGACATGTCTGGCCGCTCGCGGTCGCGCTCGCGCGCTCGCAACCTCTCATTTTCGAGCAGCAGCTCTACGACGTGATTCGGATCCATACCCGCAGCTCGCTTCACAATTTTCGCGTGTTCATCGGGTGCTGCCAAGCGTGCGCGATCATCGTTGATGCGTGACAGTGCGGACAGTGCTATCTCGGCTTCATCATCGACGTAATTAGCAAAAAAATCGCCGATTTCCAGTCCGTATATTTCCGCCCAATCGCGCGCCTTATCCACGTCCAGCAGCGTTTCGGAAGATACCAGCGCGCCGGTTAGGTCGCGGCGTTCGTTCAATATGGGCAGTTGTCCAGCGTCAATGGATCGAAAGAGCAGAGATTCGATTGCGTCCCGTGCGCGGCACATTGCACCGGTGAGTTTTAGCCGTTCCCAAGAATGCGGATTCGTCGCAGGGGGCTCTAGCTCTTTGTCCGTCGACGGTTCCAAGAATGGCTCAAACTCAGATTCGGGTATTTGCACCCCATTCCACTCACCAAGCTCAAAAGCGAAAATCGTAGCTGCCAGCCGCACGCTGATAACGTGCACAGGCAGAACGCGCTCGCCAACTAGAAAGTCCATCGCGCACACCCCTGCGCCCTTCAAAAGGTGCCGCGCCAGCCGGGGAAGGTGCCCGGTTTTCGGATGGCCGTCCTAGGCGCAGCGTTCAACGGTTGTCGATCAGCTTACCTTGCGATTGATCGCAATTACTTTGCCACCTGCGCGCAGTCCGTCCAGATAGTCGGCCCATGCCTGCATCATGCGGGTACGCTCGTCCAGATATTGCGCCGCGTGCGTGTATGCCTCGCGCACCTTGTTCGACTCGGCATGCGCCAGCTGGCGCTCGATGGCGTCGGCGTTCCAGCCCATTTCGTTTAGCCGGGTTGCGGCCATGCTGCGGAAGCCGTGCCCGGTCATTTCATCGCCGGAATAGCCCAGCCGCCGCAGCGCGGCGTTCACGGTGTTTTCCGACATGGGACGGGATGCCGTGCGCAGGCCGGGAAATACATAGCGATCGCCGCCAGTGAAGGCGTGCAGCTCGCGCAGGATCGCCACGGCCTGACTGGACAGCGGTACAAGGTGCGCGGCCTTCATCTTCATTTTCTCGCCGGGAATGCGCCAGATAGCGCCGTCCAGATCAAACTCGGCCCATTCCGCGTGGCGCAGCTCGCCGGGCCGCACGAAGACCAGCGGCGCCAGTTTCAGCGCGCCCAGCGTCACGGGTTGCCCGGTGAAGCCATCAATAGCCCGCAACAGCTCCCCCATGCGCGCCGGATCGGTCACGGCGGCATGGTGTTTGCCGCTGGGGGGCTTGAGTGCGCCGCGCAGGCTGGCGGTCGGGTCGGTGTTCGTCTTGCCCTCCAGCATGGCGTAGCGGAATACCTGCCCGGCCTTGATCTTGGCACGCTTGGCGCTTTCCAGCCTGCCGCTTTCCTCGACCTTGCGCAGCGCGTCCAGCAACTCGCGCGCCGTAACCTCGGCAATGGGTCGGCTACCGATTTCAGGGAACAGGAAGGTTTCCAGAATCCAGCGGGTCTTGTTGGCCGTCACTTCGGCCACGTCTTGCCGTGCCATCCATTCGCGTGCGACCGCCTCGAAGGTATCGGACGCCACCGCTGCCGCCTCGATCCGTTCGGCCTTGACCGCCTTGCGCACCTCGCCGGGGTCGGTGCCGTTCGCCAGCAGCTTGCGGGCGTCCGTGCAGGCATCGCGGGCAGCGATCAGGGAAACGTCCGGGTACGCGCCTAACGCCAGCAGTTTCTCGCGCCCGGTCAGTCGGTACTTCCAACGCCACAGCTTGGAGCCGGTCGGGTTCACCAGCAGAAACAGCCCGCGACCGTCCGCCATCTTGTACGGCTTGGCGGCTGGCTTGGCCTTGCGGATGGCAACGTCTGACAGGGGCATGATTGGGGGTATCCCTTGCTGGCCGGCAGCGCCTTTGCTGCCCATACCCCCAACTCTACCCCCACTTGTGGGGGTATTCCACTGCACACGGCTGGACGCAATTGGACGCTACGGGCACAAAAAAACCCGCAAGTTGCGGGTTTTGTTGTGTTTTTTGGACTCTATCGGACGTCCTCAAACGGTGTAATGGTGCCAAGAGGAGACCCGATACAATACTTAACTTATTGAGCACAATAGTAATACATTACGCCGAGGCGGTATTTGTACCCACGCTTGTACCCAAAAACGAAGCGCTGCCCAGCGAGCTCGCCTCGGTATCGAAGATCAGGCTACAGGGAAGAATGTGAGTCCGTGTTCGGGCATCGAACCGGCACGGCTTGAGACACGTCCCGCCTCCTGTCCAACCAACGCCCCCACCCCGATAAAAAGCAATAATCGCCCTGCCCTAGCGTCCGAAATCGGCCAAGAGCGGACGTTCGAACAATCGGGTATCGCACTGCTTGGTCTGCCGATGGCATGGGCGCGCATCTACCTGGGCGTGCATTACCCAGGAGACATGGTGGGAGCGTTTGCCGTCTTTGGGTTCGCCACCCTGAGCATCTGGATAGCGGCGACCACCAGATCGCGGAGCAGAGTCAACGCCCCAACAGCTTGACGGACAAGATTCGGCTACCGCTATCCGCAGCAGGATTTCTGTTGCTGGATCGGTGGACACGGCACCGTGCCGTAGGAGCAAAACACGCAGCAGTCACCCACTTTCGGTCGAAGCAGTTCACCGCAACTCACGCAGTCGTAGAAGAACTGGCAGGCATCGGTCGGCATGGTCTCGACGACCTGATGACCGCAATGCGGGCAGGTCAGCGTGCTTTGCAGAATGAGTTCAGTTGTCATGCGTTTCGTCGGAGAAATGGGGTGAAATGTCGGAGAAATCTTCGCGGGCCCCTTTTCTATCGGGGCGATTCAGTGGGCATCCACGGTATCGCTGGCCGTTCGGCAGGACGCGCTGGGTGCTGGCGCAAGCAGATCGCGGATGGATATCGCCACCATCAGCAGCAGACCCGGATAGAGCAGCCATCCGGTGCGATGGCCACTGGCCCGCATCACAAATACCGCCACCAGTACCAGCAGCGGGCCGAGCATACCGAGCGCGGCACGCGGCCACTGTCGATGGCTGAGCCAGCCTAGCGCGTTGGCGAGCAGCGCGATGGCGGCAAACGCCGGCAGCAGGATGCGGATGAACAGGCCTTCATACGGGCTCAGCACGCCCAGCCCGATCACCGCACCGAGGCTGGCCAAGGCGGGAAAGCAATTCACACAGGCCGCCGCCGAGACGACACTGCCAATCAGTCCGGCCTTGTCGGCCAACCGGGTAAGCAGGGACATGGGGTTCTCCTTTCGCGCGGGATGCCGGTGGTCTAAGGTATTCCCGTAGTCAAGTACGGAGTCAAGCTCATGCCATATACGCAGGATACGTTTTCCATCGGCGCCTTCGCCAAGGCAGCCGGGGTCAATGTCGAGACGATCCGCTTCTACCAGCGAAGGCGCCTGGTGGCGGAGCCCGCCCGTCCACCGGGCGGCATTCGTCGCTACGGAAACACGGAGGTAGCACGGGTGAAGTTCGTGAAATCCGCGCAGCGCTTGGGGTTCAGCCTCGATGAGGTGGCGCAGCTGCTGCAGCTGGAGGACGGCACCCATTGCACGGAAGCGGCCGGTCTGGCCGCGCTGCGGTTGGCTGATGTACGCAACCGGCTGGCCGACCTCACGCGGATGGAGACGGCCCTCGCTGCGCTTGTCGAACAATGCGGTGCGCGTCGGCGCAGCATATCCTGCCCGCTGATCGCCTCGTTGCATGCCTGTTGAAGTGGCAGCAAACCATTTCATGGTCGCTCTCCGAAGACGACAACCGCAACATATGCGGCCACGCGCACCATAACGTGCGTGGCTGCACCGCCTTCACGACCACCGGCGGCCCTAAACAGTGGGGGCCAGCGGCGATGGTGTCTGTTAACGGGCCGGATGGATCGCCGTCACCGTGCTGGCCATGCCGGCCGGATGCAGGGTGAATTGAACCTTGTCGCCGACTCTCACCTTCTGCAACAGCGCCGGCGGGTCGGCCTTGAAGGTCATTGTCATCGCCGGCCAGCCGATCGCAGCTATCGCCTCATGCTGTAGCGTGATGGTGCCCTTGGTCGTATCGATCGCCTTGACCACGCCCACGCCCTGCGCGTTAGCGGGTTGGGTGTCGTGCATACCGGCCATGCCCGGCATGTTGGGGTCCATCTGCTGGGCTGCCACGAAGGCGGGAGCGACCAACGGAGTGCAGGCTAAGGCGAGGGTAATGAAGTGCTTCTTCATAAATCAGTTTCCTTGTGGGTTGGTGTGAAAAGCGGTGGTCGTCCGATCGGTCCGACGTAATCGGTGCAAGATCAGCAGACGAAATGCGGCGGGAATGACCAGCATGGACAGCAGGGGTGCCGTGAGCATGCCGCCGATCATCGGTGCAGCAATGCGCTGCATGACTTCCGAGCCGGCACCGTGGCCGAGCAGGATCGGGAACAGACCAGCGAGGATCACGGCAACGGTCATCGCCTTCGGCCGCACGCGCTGCACAGCCCCCTCGCGGATGGCCGCATCAAGTTCATCAACGTCGGCGTGCGGATTCAAGGCAAGTTGGTGATCCCATGCCTGGCGCAGATACAACAGCATCACCACGCCGAATTCAGCGGCGACGCCGGCCAGCGCGATGAAGCCGATGATCGTAGCCACTGATACCGCGTGACCAAGTAGCCAGATCAACCACAGGCCACCGACCAGGGCCAGCGGCACGCTGGCCATGATCAGCAGCGCCTCGCTCACACGCCGGAACACGGCGTAGATCAGAAGAAAAATAATCACCAGCGCGATCGGCACCACCAGTTTGAGTCGTTGCATGGCACTGGCCAGATATTCGAACTGGCCCGACCAGGCCACAGTGGTACCCGGCGGCAATGTGATTTGCTGCGCCACCGCCCGTTGCAGGTTGGCCACCACCGTGCCCAGATCACTGCCGGCCGTATCAACGTAGACATACGTCGCCAACTGGCCGTCCTCGCTTTTCAGCATGGATGGTCCTGCCTCAACGGCGATGTCGGCGATCTGACCCAGCGTGATCTGTGCACCGTTCGCGGCGACGATCGGCAACTGCTGCAGCGCCTGGATCGAATCACGCTCGGCACGTGGGTAGCGCACCACTATGGGGTAGCGTTCGCGTCCCTCGACGGTCTGCCCGATCGGATCACCGCCGACGACGGTCGCGATCAGTTGTTGCACGCGCTGCTGGGTCAGCCCGTAGCGTGCAGCAGCGTCACGGCGGATCGCCACATCGACATAGCGGCCGCTGGTCGGACGCTCGGCAATCGCCGAACTGACACCGGGCACCGTCTTCGCCACTGTTTCGATGCGATCGGCCACGGCCTGCATCGTGGTCAGGTCGGTGCCCAGGACCTTGATGCCAATAGGGCTCTTGATGCCGGTGGACAGCATGTCGATGCGGTTGCGGATCGGTGGTACGAACAGGTTCGTCAGCCCCGGCACTTGCACGGCCTTGTCCAGCTCCGCCTTGATCTTGTCCATGGTCATGCCAGGCCGCCACTGGTCCTTCGGCTTGAAGGTGATGGTGGTCTCGAACATCTCCAGCGGCGCCGGGTCGGTGGCAGTTTCGGCACGTCCCGCCTTGCCGAACACATGTGCGACCTCTGGCACGGTCTTGATCATGCGATCAGTCAACTGCAGCAACTGCGATGCCTTGCCGGCTGACAAACCCGGTAGCGCCGTGGGCATGTACAGCAGCGTCCCTTCGTCCATCGCCGGCATGAACTCGCTGCCGAGTCGGCTCAGTGGAATGAGCGCGGTGAGCAGCAGCAAACCAGCCAACACCAACACCACCTTCGAATGACGCAACACGGCTTCGAGGATCGGCCGATAGCCCCGCATCAAGCCGCGATTGAGCGGGTTGTCGCGTTCGGCACGAATGCGACCACGTACCAGGTAACCCATCAGCACCGGCACCAGCGTCACCGCCAGTCCCGCGGCGGCGGCCATCGCATAGGTCTTGGTGAAGGCCAGCGGTTTGAACAGCTTGCCTTCCTGTCCTTGCAGCGCAAATACCGGCACGAACGACAGCGCGATGATCAGCAGGCTTACGAACAACGCCGGTCCCACTTCGGCAGCGGACTCGGCGATCAGCGACCATCGCTCCGCGCCCAGCGGTTCCCGTCCGTCGTTTGCCTCGCGCCAATGTTCCAGATGTTTGTGCGTGTTCTCGATCATCACGATCGCCGCATCGACCATCGCACCAATCGCGATCGCGATGCCGCCCAGCGACATCAGGTTCGCCGACACGCCTTGCAGGTCCATCACGATGAAAGCGGCCAGTACGCCTAACGGCAGCGTGATGACCGCCACCAGCGCCGAGCGCAGGTGGCCCAGGAACAGCACGCAGACCAGTGCAACCACCAGGAACTCTTCCAGCAGCTTGCTCCAGACGTTCTCCACCGCCGCGTCGATCAGCTGCGAGCGATCATAGGTCGGCACGATCTCGACACCGGGCGGCAGGCTGCGCTTGAGCTCGGCCAGCTTGGCCTTGACCGCGGCAATGGCAGCCTTGGCGTTCTTGCTAGTACGCAGCACGATCACGCCACCGGCGACCTCACCCTGGCCATCCAGTTCGGCGACGCCACGGCGAAACGTCGGACCACGGCGTACTGTGGCCACATCGCGCAGCAGCACCGGCACGCCGCCGACATTGGTGGTGATTGGCACGGTTTCGAAGCCCTCGCGGCTTTTCAGATAACCCTCGCTGCGCACCATCAGCTCCGCCTCGCCTTGCTCGATCACCGAGCCACCGTTGGCGCCGTTGGCGGAGCGGACCGCCTCGACCAACTGCGCCACGGTGATACCGCGCGCTGCCAATGCCTGCGGATCGGGCACGATCTGCCACGCGCGCTCCATGCCACCGATGCTGGCCACCTCCGCGACATCCGGCACCGTCTTCAACTGAAAGCGCAGGAACCAGTCCTGCAATGCGCGCAGTTGGCCGAGGTCGTGCTGGCCGGTGCGATCGACCAGGGCGTATTCGTAGACCCAGCCCAACCCCGTTGCGTCCGGACCCAGCGATGGCGTGACATCGGCGGGCAGACTGCCGCGCACCTGGCTGAGATACTCCAGCACGCGTGAGCGCGCCCAATACAGATCCGTGCTGTCGTCGAACAGCACGTAGACGTAGGAGTCGCCGAAGAACGAATAGCCACGAACGACCTTGGCGCCGGGTACCGACAGCATGGTGGTCGCCAGCGGATAGGTGACCTGATCCTCGACCACCTGTGGCGACTGGCCCGGATAGCTGGTACGGATGATTACCTGGGTGTCCGACAGATCCGGTAATGCGTCGACCGGTGTGTGCAGCGCCGCGAACACACCAGCCAGCGCGAGGACCAGCGCAGCCAACAACACGAAAACGCGATACGTAATCGCGGCACGAATGAGGGCGCCGATCATTGCCCGTCCTCCATGTGCATGCCTGACATCGGTGCACTCGTCGCTGGCGTCGGCCGTGTGACGTCACTGTTCAACCGTTCCAGCGCACCCGACAGACTTGCTTCGGAATCAATCAGGAACTGGCCCGAAACCACGACCTTTTCGCCGCCCGCGAGACCGTTGCGTATTTCGGTGTAGCCCCCGGCCGAACGCCCCGCATGCACGGCGACCGCCTGAAAGTGTCCATCCTTCTCAGCGACGATCACCCGTGTCTGGCTGCCCGTGGCGATCAGCGCGTCATCCGGCACCACCGGCACGGCTTCGCCTTGCGCTGGGTTGAGCTGCACGGTGGCGAACATGCCTGGGCTCAAGGCGCCATCGGGATTGGCGAGCACGATGCGCGCACGCTGTGTGCGCGTCATCGGGTCGATATCCGGTAGCAAGGTCTCCACGGTGCCGTGAAACGCGCGGCCCGGCAGCGCATCCACCGTGACGGTGACCGGCGTGCCGTTTCGCACCGCGCCGGCCGCTGCTTGCGGGAGTGCCGCTTCGATCCACACAGTGGACAGGCCGTTCAAGGTCATCAGCGTCTGGCCCGCACTGACCCGCTGGCCTTCACGCACGTCCAGTGTCGTGACGATGCCGGCCTGCGGCGCATGCAAGGTGATCGCCGCACCTGAGCCATGACGCGACGACTGAATATCTGTGGACGTCAGGCCCAGTACCTGCAGGCGTTCCCGCGAGGCGGCGCGCAAGTCCTTCGCGTCGGCCGACTGCGCCTGCTGAAGCGCACCGTATTCGGCCAGTGCGCTGTTCCATTGCGGAGCCAGTAGCTCAGCCAGGGGCGCGCCGGCGGCGACCGTCGTATACGGCGCACGCACGTCGAGCTTGGCAATGACCGCATCGACCCGCGCACTGACCGTGGTCGCCTGCCGCAAATCCCACGTGACCGTGCCCGGCACCTGGATCGCGGATGCCAATACGCGGCGCTCGACGGTGGCGGTTCTTACACCCAGGTTTTGCACGGTCGCCGGATCGATCCGGACCACATCCTTCGTGGCGCCTTCGTCGGCATATTTGGGCACCATTTGCATGCCCATCGGGGACAACCCCGGTTTGTCGAAGTGCTGCTGAGGCACCATCGTGTCGTACCAGTACAGGACTTTTTTACCGCCACCCTCCGGCGGGGATGCGGCAGTATTGTTTTGCGATTGCGACGACAGTGAATGATGGCGGCCGCCGAGATAGCCGATCAGCAGCAGCACGACCGCGAGCAACGCTGTGGTGAACATCATCAGTGCGCGCTTCATGGCGTCGTCTCCGAAGTGGGTAACAGATAGGCCAGTGCCGCCCAGGCACGGCCGTACTCCGCTTGCATACGGGCATAGTCGGTGTGGTGGGCAATCTCATCGCGGCGGGCATCCAGCAAGGGCTGGATGTCACCGCCTCCGCGATACGCAGCGAGCGCCAAGGCCACGCGGTCATTAGCCAGTGGGAGCAACTCATCGCGGTGCCGACGTACTTGCTGGCCCAGTGATTGCCATTGCGCCCAGGCGGACTGGATGGCCCCGGTCTGCTGACGGCGGGCGTCATCGTGCTCGTCGCGAACCGCATCCAGGTCGGCCGCACGGGCCGAAATGCCCCGATCCTGCCGGTTGCGGGTGAACAGCGGCAGGCTCACGCCGACCTGCAAGGACACCATGTCGGACAAGCCGCGCACACGGGAGCCGTAGCTCAGGCCCACGCTCCATTCGGGATGCTTGTCGGCGCGCGCTTCAGCAAGCGCTGCCTCGGCGGCCTGTTCGCGGGCCGGCCACCCCAGCAGATTGCCCTGACGATCGAGACTGGCCAGCAAGTCTGCTTCGTCATGCGGCAGAACGGCAAAGTCCGGTGCATCAGCCAGCGCTTGGTCGGCCGGTGAACCCAGCCAGCGCGCGAGCTTCGCGCGAGCTTGAGCCTCGCGCGCATTGGCTGCATCAATGCGATTTTCCAAGTCGAGAGAGTTCATGCGAACGGCGAGCACCTCCGCTGCGCTGCCGGTACCGCCACGCAGTCGTGCTTTCGCTATGGCCACGTCTTGCGCCCACGCTTGACGCAAGGACCGCAGCATCATGGCTTCGTGGTGCGCACCCCACGCGGTGATCCAGGCATCGGCCACTTGTTCCTGGATCGACAAGGCGGTCGCCACTTCCGACGACGCAGCTAAATCCGCATTGGCGTTGCCTATGGCCCGTTCGGCCTGACGCTTGCTGCGTGAAGGCAACACCTGGCTGATGCCGATGGTGCGCATGGTCATGGTGTCACCGCCGGCCGTAAGCGCCCCCGGTCCCTGGACATCCAGATTGTCGATTCCAGTGGTGAGCTGCGGATCGGGCAAGGCACCCGCACGGGCGGCTTCCTGCCGAGCCGATTCTGACTGAGCGCGACGTGCATCCAGGACGGGTGCGCGTTCGACCGCCTGATGTAAGGCTGCATCGAGCGTCAGCACGGCGGAGTCATCCGCCCATACCGGGGAAACGAAAAGCAACGCGGCAGCCAGCGGCAACCAACGCGCATATCGCGCCGAAGTGGCGCGAACAGCAAAGAGACGGGGAAACATGTTGAGCTCCAATCGAAAACCAACACACAGCCGTGCGCACACGGCCGATGAACGGCTAACGATCGGGGGCTAAATCAACAGGGAACAGAACCGCAAGGTGGGTGGTGGATCGGGGCGATGCAAGGCGGTGTTTGGCAACGCGACCTGATGAGGTGCGTGCGCGATGGTTCCCAGCAATGAAAGTGATACGGAGGCGAGCGGGAGGGGAGGAACCGTCGGCAGGTTTGCATCATGCGTCGACACGGTATTGCTGGCGCAGTGCTCGGCACACCGTGGGTCCGTGCTCATGTGATGTGAAGTCGGCGCCTTCGCCGTAGAGCTCATATCCATGCCCGCACAATCGCCCGTCATAACGATGTCTGCCGGTACCGTTGGCAACGTGCAGGCGTAGGCGGCCATGGCCAGTTGTTGGAACAACAGGCAAAACAACACAATCCCCGTCCAAAGGACGCGACGACGACGGCTGATATGGAGGCGCTTGAGCATGACGAGGTTATCTTAGCTCAGCTGGAGGTGGGTCCAGTCAAGTGGCAGACATAGGTCAAGTTGTGTCGCCGATTCATTGGTCCCCCGAAGGGCAGAAATGGGTCGGAAGCGGCCGTCCCTTACCCCGATAGCGCAGGGCCCAGCCCTCGGCCGATGTGCTTTTCGCGCCTCGGCGCTGCTGAAGGTTGCCGCTGATTGAACCTGAATGCGATAAGCGGCGTCAGTGAAAATCTCTCGATCGCACGTCTAGCTCGCCGAGCATAGACGTCATGTCGAGCAAGCGCGCGGCCACTAGATGCTGCACGCCGTCGAGCATTTCCCACCTGCCATCGACGCCAAGAAGCTTGGCCTCAAGCAACACCTGGCGTTGTCGATCGGCCACGTCGCGCCACACGATGACGTTGACCAGGCCGTGCTCGTCTTCCATCGTCAGGAACGTGACGCCACTGGCCGTCTGCGGGCGCTGGCGCAAGGTCACTAGGCCAGCCACTCGCGAAAAGCTGTTGTGCCGACGCGTGCGCAGGGTCTTGGAGTCGGTGCACTTGGCCGCGCGCAAGCGATCGCGGATCTGTGCCAGCGGATGCTTGCCCAGCGTGAGGCCCAGCCGAGCGTAGTCGGCCAATGTGTCTTCCGCTTGTGACGGGATGGGCAGAATGACCGCCCCTTCGGCCGGACTGACGTTGCCGAACAGCGGCAGCTGCTTTTCCACACCGGCCACTTCCCAGTGGGCGTGATGGCGGTGGTCGGACAACCCGCGCAAGGCGGCGGCCTGCGCGAGCAGGTCCTGGTGGCGCTTGTCCACCTGCCCACGGGCGCACACGTCCGCGATGTCGCGGAACGGCCGCACCGCTCGGGCGGCCATGATCCGCTTGGCGGCTTCTTCGCCAAAGCCGCGCACTTGGCGCAAGCCCAGACGGATGTCTTCCCCGACCAGCCTGTTGTCCCAATCGCTCCACTGCACATCGACCGGCAGCACGGTGATGCCGTGGCGTCGCGCGTCCTGCACGATTTGCGAAGGCGCGTAGAACCCCATGGGCTGACTGTTGAGCAACGCGCAGGCGAAGGCGGCCGGCTCATGGCATTTCAGCCAGCAGGAGGCATACACGATGCCGGCGAAGCTGGCGGCGTGGCTCTCCGGGAAGCCGTAGGAACCGAAGCCCTTGATCTGCTCGAACAATTGCAGAGCAAACTCGATCGAATAGCCACGCGCGAGCATGCCCTCGGTGATGCGGTCGCGGTGCTTTTCCATCCCGCCTCGGCGTTTCCACGCGGCCATGTCACGCCTCAGCGTGTCGGCTTCTCCAGGCGTGTAGCCGGCGGCGATCATTGCCAGCTTCATGACCTGCTCTTGAAACAGCGGCACGCCCAACGTGCGTTCGAAGACTGATTTCAGTTCTTCGGAGGGATACACCACCGGCTCCTCCTTGCGCCGACGGCGAAGGTAGGGGTGAATCATGTCGCCTTGGATCGGGCCGGGTCGCACGATTGCCACCTGGATCACGAGGTCATAAAAATTCTCAGGCCGATGTCGCGGCAACATCGACATCTGCGCCCGGGACTCGATCTGAAACACGCCCACGGTGTCGGCGCGCTGGATCATTTCGTAGGTCGCCGGATCCTCAGAGGGCAAGGTCGCCATGGAGTAATCCCGGCCGCGCTGGCTTCGCAAGATGTCCAGGCATTTCTGCACACACGTGAGCATCCCCAAAGCCAGGCAATCAACTTTCAAGAGATTCATTGTGTCGAGGTCATCCTTGTCCCACTGGATGATCGTCCGGTCTGGCATGGCCGCATTCTCGACGGGCACCAGCTCGCTCAGCGGCTCATTACAAATGACGAAACCGCCCACGTGCTGGGACAAGTGACGCGGCATGTCCAGGATCTCCGCGGTGAGCTTCATGACGCGTTTGATCACGGCACTGTCCGGGTCGAATCCGCGCTCACGCAAACATTCGTGGAGTGGGGTCACTCCGTCCCACCAGGAAAACACCTTCGCCAACAGGTCCACTTGTTCAGCGGGAAGACCCAGCGCTTTCGCCACGTCGCGGACCGCACTCTTGCCGCGGTAACAGATGACGGTTGCCGCCAGAGCGGCACGCTCTCGGCCATATTTCGTGTAGAGATACTGGATGACTTCTTCGCGCCGTTCGTGCTCGAAGTCGATATCAATGTCCGGCGGCTCGTTGCGCTCCACCGAGATGAAACGCTCGACCAGCAGGTTCATCTTCGCCGGGTCCACCTCCGTCACGCCGAGCACGAAACACACCGACGAATTGGCCGCCGACCCCCGGCCTTGGCAGAGGATGCCGCGGCTTCGCGCAAAGCGAACGATGTCGTGGACCGTCAGAAAATACGGCTCGTAGGACAGCTGAGCAATCAGGGCCAGTTCGTGTTCAAGCTGTTTTCGCACCTTGTCGGGCACACCCTCGGGATAGCGCCAACCCGCGCCTTGCTCCGTGAGCTCACGCAACCAGGTCGCCCCGGTGTGACCTTCGGGCACCAGCTCGCTGGGGTAGTGGTAGCGCAACTCATCGAGGGTGAACGTGCAGCGGGCGGCGATGCGCGTGGTCTCCACCAGCAACGCTTCGGGATAAAGCTTCGTCAGCGCCTCGATTTTCCGCAGATGGCGTTCGCCATTGCGGAAGATCAGCCCACCGGCTTCCGTGATCGGCACGCGGTGGTGGATCGCCGTGAGCGTGTGCTGCAGCGCCAACCGTCGGCGGATGTGCATGTGCACGTCGCCACTCGCAACCAAAGGCAAACCCAGCGACTGCCCCAGGGCGGTCAGTTCGCGTAACCGCCGCGCATCGTTCGGGCCGAGGTGCAGTTCCACCGTGAGCCACGCACGATCGCCGAACGTGTCGTAGATCCACCGCCCATGTTCGCGGTTCGGTTCGCGCTCGGGGATCCAGAGCACCAGTGTGCCGGGCAAGCCATCGCGCACGTCGGCGCGCGTCAGTTTGTAAGTGCCCTTTTCCGAGGCGCGCCTCCCCGTGGTGATCAGACCGCACACGGCGGTGTAGCCGGCCTTGGTTTCGCAGAGCACAACGAACTTCGGCCCATCCTCAAGTTGAAACTCCGCCCCCACGATCAGCGGCACGCCGGCCTCGCGCGACGCTTCCAGTGCGCGCACGATGCCGGCCAGCGAACACTCATCGGTGATCGCCAGCGCCGTATAGCCGCAGGCCTTCGCCCGCTGGAACAGCTCCTTCGCGCTGGATGCGCCCCGGCCAAACGAGAAATTCGAGAGGCAATGGAGTTCGGCGTAGCTCACGCGAACCACCCCTGGATCATCCAGCCGCTCTGCTCGTCCGGTGGGCAGAACGCCCACGCCTGCTGACCCAGCGAGGTCTGGACCACGTAGTAATCCCGGCACACCTCGGCGCCATCCCACCAGCCGGTTTCCAACCGCTCGGGACCGGTCAGGATCATCGGCGCCGGTCCACGTAGCGGGATGGGCCGTTCCAGTAGCCACGTGGGCCGCGGGTGCACTTCCTCGGGGCCTTCGGTCAGCCCTTCCGGGCTTTGCGCCCGTTCGGGCCGCGGGTCGGTCGTGCTGCCGAGCTGATACACGGCATCGTCACCCAGTCTGGCCCGCAAGCGTTCGCGCAGCTGTTCGAACGGCAACGCGTTGGCGGGCCGCTCATCGAACAGGTCGGTGCCCCCGGGCACGAACGCAGGCAGGTCCCGTGCGACCAGGCGCATGCCGAGCACGGGTTCGGTCAGCTGGACCGGTTCCAACCGGCCGCGGGCCAGCTCGAACAGCATGCCGGCGTCGCGCTCGGGCGACAGCAAGCCCACGACCACATCGGTCACCCGGTGCTCGCGGTGTTCCAGGTGCAATACGAAGCGCTGCACGCCGCCATCGCGCCCAGCCAGATACGCGGCCAGGTCGCCCGTCATCCGGCGTAAGGGGAAGATAAGCGAGGCGACGTTTTCCACTTCGTGGGTGAGTTCAATTTTCAGGTCGAACACGTCCGGTGGCCGGTAGGTGTCCAAGCCTGAGGGCAGCGCGCCACTCAGTCGATCCATCGTCGCCAGAAGCTCCGCCCCAAAGCGTCGACGCAGGCCATCGCGGGGCAAGGCCATCAACTGGCCCAGCGTGCGCACGCCCATGCTCGGCAACACCTCACTGGCCCGCTCCGGTAGCCGGGCACGCTGGATCGGCACCGTTCGCAGCGCCCCGCGCAAGGTTTGGTCATCAAGCACCGCTTGCCCGTCGCCGACTCCAGCGAGCACATAAGCGGCATGGGGTGTGGGCGCGGCCGTGATGCGATGGGCAAAACCGAGCGCGGTGAGGTCGGCGCGCAGCAGCCGTTCAAACCGCGGCCACGGGCCGAACAGGCCCATGCTCTTGCTCACTTCCAGGACGATGGCGTGCGGCAGCAGCGACACTTCGCCGCTATACCGATACGCCACTGCGGCCAGGAAGCGGTGCCAGCGATCGACCGCGGCTTGGTCGTAAGGCACCGCTTCGAATTGCGCCAGCAACGCTTGCGCGGCAGCGAGCTTCTGGCCCACGCGCAAGCCGGCTTCACGGGCGGCGGGATTGGCCGAGACGATCGTGCGCGCGTTGGCCGGGCCACTGACCAGCACCAGCGGACCCTCGGTGGGCCGGCGCCGGAGGACTCCGTCCAGCGCCAGGTGTGGCAGCAAAATACAAGCCCAAAGCATCGTGGCGGACCATCAATGCGCGAGCGCGGGGAAAGGGATGGCGTGGCTCGGCACTGCCCCACCGCGACATTTGCGCACCCAAACCTGTCCCGGGGTCGGCTCGACTTCCAGGCGCAGAGCGGCCGGTGAGGCATGGCCGACGTGTTGGCGATCGCGGAACACGATCCCCAGCGCTTTGCCGGTGTCGGCGGCCACCTGCAATCGACGCAGTGCGCGATCATCGGCGTGGTGCGGCCAGAGCAGCACAGCCGTGCAGCTGCCCGACCGCAAGCACTGCTCGGCTGCCCAGAGGGCATCCTTTTCCACGGTGCGCACGATCTGCACACGCCCCATATGCACGCCTGCCTGTCGCCAGCCGGCAACGCATGGCGCATACGGTGGGGCGATCAGCACCACCGGCCGCTTGCCGCCGGTCAGACGTTTGACCGTGGGCAACACCAGGCGCAGCTCACCGGTGCCGTCACTTGCCGACAGCACCTCGGACAGCGAGGCATCCGGCCAGCCACCCGAAGGCAACACAGCATCGAGCTCGGGCCACCCGGTGGGTTGATCGCCTGCCGGAATGGGCGCAGCGCGACCCCGCCAGACCTGCCGAGCGTCGAGCAAGGAAGAGAGGGCCACGACTGCTCCCATCAGCTGCCTCGCAAGAGGCCTGCGAAGAGACCTTCAATGGCAAAGTCTTCGGTCGGATCCACATCGATGGGTTTGAAACCGGGACTGTTGGGCATCAGGCGAATCACATCGCCTTTCCAGTGCAGGCGCTTGATGGTGAATTCGTTGCCCCGTACACGGGCGGCGACGACCTGGCCGTGCCGGGCCACCGGGGTGGCGTGCACCGCCACCAAGTCGCCATCGAGGATGCCTTCGTCGCGCATCGAATCGCCAACCACTTTCACCAGGTAATCCGGCCTCAGTCGAAACAGCGATCGGGACACCCGCAGGCTGCGGTCCACGCGTGCTTCCGAAAACAGCGGTTCACCCGCCGCAATGCGACCAATCAGCGGCAACTCCAACGCGTCCGCGTCCATGGGATCGGACTCACGCACGAGCCGGATGCTGCGGGCGCGGTTCGGTTCGATGGTCAGTCGGCCCTTCGCCTCCAGCGATCGCACGTGTTTGAGCACGGCGCTCACGTTCGCAATGCCCAATGCCTCGCCGATTTCCTCAAGCGTGGGCGCCTGACCATCGCGCTCAATCCGCGCGCGGATGAAAGCGAGGACGTTCGCTTGGCGGCTGGTGATCTGGATCGTCATGGCTCGCATAGTTTCACCAAAATAGGTGAAAGAAAAGAAAGAAAAAAGCCCCTCGGAACCACCCGAAACGGATCAAGGGGTTAGACCGGAAACCGCATCCCGTGTCGAGGGGTGGTTTCAACATCAGCGTCAACCGAACCGATCTCATGACCTGAGATAGGTTCGAGATCAACTGCTTCCGTCCGACGGCGTACTGGCTCGTCACATGTCGTCCGTGAAACTTACCGGTATCTTGTCCGCCAACTCCTGGGGTGGGGAATCCCATGTGCTACAGCGCGCAAATCTGGGCTGACTTCCGAAAATACGAACGCTTCGGCGGCAAGCTCAATATCAAGGAATTCACCAAGCTCGCCGGCTGGACGAAGAAAAAGGGCACCTGGGTGAAGGTCGTGCCGAAGGCCATGCGCCGGGCCATGATCGATGCCACGAGCGGTTTGCTGGACGTCGGCACCATCGAGATGGCTCGCGAGGCTGACGCGGAAGCGATCGCCCTGATCGCTGCCGAGATAGGGGTTCAGGAAGCGCGCCTGGTCGAGGCCAACGCCAAGTTGGCATCCGCCAAACCGACGAAGAAAGCCGAGAACGATCGCCGCGTTGCGACCAACAAGATTGACGCCGGCAAGAAGAAACTCGACGACATGGCCTCGCCCGCGCCGGCTGATGGCATCGACCGGATCTGGCCGGGCTACTTCGCCCCGGTGATGATTCGTGACCCGGATACGGGCGAACGCTCCGTGGTGCCCATGCGCTACCGGTGCCGCTTGCCTGGCTGGACGGAAGCCGACGAGATAGAGAAGCCCGGCACATACAACGCACGGCGAGACAAGCTGTCTACGGTGTGGCGCAAGGTTTTCGGCCACCAACACGGAATCATGGTTATCGACCGATTCTACGAAAGCGTTTACCTCCACAACTTGCAGGGGCGGCAGCTAGTGCCAGGGGAGCGCGAGCAGAGCGTCGAAATCCTGTTCACGCCAGCGACCCGTGAAAATCTCTTTGTGGCCTGTCTGTGGACCTATGTCGAGGCTACCGGCGACGATCCAGGCTTCTACACATTCGCAGCCATCACCGACGATCCGCCCCTGGAAGTCGTCGAGGCAGGTCACGATCGGTGTCCCGTTCCGATCCACGAGGACGACATCGACGCGTGGCTTGACCCGAATCCGAATGACCTCCCAAACCTTTACGCCATCCTCGACCGGCGTGTGCGACCGTTCTATGAGCATCAACTGGCGAAGCTGGAAACCTGATGCTCCGGGACCGCAACCATCGGGAGGGCGCGCTGGGCCAGCCTGGATGTCGCCATCGCCGGCGCCGTGAACGATCACCTAGATGAAGGCGACTTCCGGACGACACGGCGTGCGTCCGTTTGCGCGCGACGATGAAGTTGATCAGTAGTATCGATCGATCATGATCAGCGCATCGGCCTCCTGACCAGCGCGGCCACCGGCTGGAATCGGCCAAGAGCGGTCATTGTGGGATACCCGTGCAGAGACCAGCGAGATAAGGTCCTTCATCAGCAGCTAAAGCCGCCGGCTAATGGTCGTGGCGATGGTGCAGATCCGGGTAGTGCGGGTGGCTGTGGACCATGGGTTCATGCGTATGCGGATGGGTATGCGGTTCCTTGCCATCCCACGGAAAGTCGTGCGTGTGCTCGTGGTGCGCGTCGTGGTAATGGCGATGGTCGTGCGCCATGGCCTTGTGGCGGTGCTGGTGCTCGTGGCGTTCGCTGACGTGCAAACACACGCCCACGCCCATCAACCCGCCAGCCAGCCAGAACGTGAGCGCCGGGTGTTCGGGAAACAGCAGCAGCGAGAGCGCCGCGCCGACGAAGGGTGCCGTCGAGAAGTAGGCGCCGGTGCGCGCCGTGCCGAGTGCGCGCAGCGCGAGCACGAACAGCACTAGGCTGAGGCCGTAGCCGACGAAGCCGAGCAGGCCGGTGGCCAGCAAGGGCCACGCGCCAGGAAACCGGTAGCCCATCGCCAGCGCGACCACCACGTTGATCAGACCGGCCACGCCGCCCTTTATGGCGGCGATCTGCACCGGGTCGCCGCCGGACACCGGCCGGGTCAGGTTGTTGTCGATCGCCCAGCACAGGCAGGCGCCGGCGATCGCCAGCGCGCCCCACGGCACACCGCCGACCGGACGCTGCCACGACAGCAGCACGCTGCCGACGACGATGGCCAGCATGCCCAGCAGCACCCGTCGGTCGACATTTTCGCGAAACACCACCCAGGCCAGCACGGCGGTCAGCACGCTTTCGAGATTCAGCAGCAGCGAAGCAGCCGAGGCCTGCGTATGGGCCAGACCGGTCATCAGCAGGAGCGGACCCAGCACGCCGCCGAACAACACGGCGCCGCCCAACCAGCGCACGTCCTTGCGTGCGAGCGGCGCTTCCGGGGGCGCCTGTCCCCGCAGCCGGCGCAGCAGCAACCACAGCGACAGGCCGATCCCCGACCCGGCGTACAGCAGCCCGGCGAGCAGTACCGGCGGCACGGTGCCCAGCAGGGTTTTCGCCAGCGGGGTACTGAGCCCGAACAGCGCTGCCGCCGCCAGCGCCTGGACGATGCCCCGCCGTTGTCCGCGATCGGGAGAAGTCATCACCGCATGGTACGCATGCGCCGGATAGTGCGCACGCATGCGGCATTGCCAGCTTCGGGGTCACTGCCTGATTGGGCCGTTGGTGGCAAGGGCGGCCTCAGGAGCGCGGCTGCATGATGCGCAGGACCGGGTGCCCGTGCACGTCCTTCAGCGGAAAGTACGCGCGGTGCGTGAGCGGATCGACCGCGACCACGTGCGCGTTGCTGCCCAGCGACGCGCGGCCAAGCTCGCGTACTGCGCGGCCCTTGACCTCGAACAGCGCTACTACGCCGGACTCGCTCGCCACGTAGAGCCAGCCGAGCGCCGGATCGAAGGCCAGCACGTCGGGGGAGTGGCCCAGGGCGAAGGACGCGGTCACGCGGCGGGTCTGCAGGTCCAGCACCAGCAACCGGTCGTTATCCTCGCAGGCGATGAAGGCCAGTCGCGCCGGGGCGTCGATGTAGAGGCCGTGGTTGCCCTTGGCGCCCGGCAGCGCGATGCGCGCGACGATCTTGTCGGTGGCCGGGTCGATCTCGACCAGCTGCGCGCGGGTCTGCACGTTGGCGAAGATGCGCTTGGAGACGGGGTCGAACTGGGTGTTGCCCACCTCGCCACCGAGCGGGATGGTGGCGATCCGCTGGTTGCTGCGCACGTCGATGACCGTATCGCTGCCGCCGTGCTCGTCGGAGACGTAGAGCTTGTGCGCGTCCGGCGCGTAGGCGATGCCGTCGGGGTAATCGCCCGCCGGCATGCGGGCGATGATCTTCAGTGTTTTGCTGTCGATCGCCACGACCTGGTCGTCGCCGGTGGCCGAGGCGTAGACGCGACCGAGTTCGGGAATCGCGAGAACGCCGTGCACGTCGTTGGTCCCGGGAATGTCGGCCAGCACGCGCTGGCGGCGGGTATCGAACGCAGTCACCACACCATCGCCCATGTGGGCCAGGAACAGGACGTGTGTGCCCGGATCGAGACTCGCGTAATCCCAGCGCGTGGCGCCGCCACTCAGCGGTACGTCGGCGACCTTGGACAGCGGCAGCGAGGCGGGCGGGTTGTGGCCGCAGGCCGCCGTGGTTGCCGCCAACAGGGTAACGGCCACGGCCACGAGGGCGGACGAGTGTCTATTCCAACGAAACATCGCCATGCCTCCACTGGATTCCCACGTCAGGATTGCCTGTCGATCGTACTGCCAGCGACATGGTCGAGGGGGTTTTGGCGGACCGGTCGGCCTCGTCCCGCAGCCATCGCATCAGGGAGCGCCCAAAGCCCACCAACCTTCTTGTAGCGTTCACAACACATTCGTAGTATTCGCTACATGGCTGAGTCCTGGCTGATGTTGGTGGCCTCCTTGAGCGGACGCAGTCCGGCGTCGCGCATGCGGCTGTGGCGGGCGCTGAAAGGCGCCGGTGCGGCGGCCCTGCGTGACGGTGTGTACGTGTTGCCCGCCAGCGAGCCGGCTTGGGCGCTGTTCCGCGGACAGGCCGACGAGGTGGGCCGTGCCGGCGGCAATGCCCACCTGGTGCCCTTCACTGCGACGGGGCCGGAACAGGAGGCCGAACTGCGCGCGGCCTTCGATCGCACGCAGGCGTATGCGCCAGGGCTGGAACGCCTCGCCGCACTGCGTGCCGCGTTGCCGCAACTCGCCGAGATCGAAGCGCGCCGCCGGCTGGCAGGCATGCGGCGCGAGCTGGAAGGGATCGCCGCCACCGACTTCTTTGACGGCAGCGCACGCGAGCAGGTGGAAGCGGCGCTGGCCGACGCCGAGCACGCCTTGAACGCACAGTTCGCACCGGACGAACCGCACCCCGTGCAGGCACCGATCCCGCGCCGCAAGGTGGCCGATTACCACGGTCGCCTGTGGGCGACGCGCCGGCACCTGTGGATCGACCGCGTCGCCTCGGCCTGGCTGATCCGCCGCTTCATCGACCCGCAGGCGCGCTTCCTCTGGCTGGCGAAGTCGGCGGATTGTCCGCCGGACGCGCTGGGCTTCGACTTCGACGGCGCGGCCTTCACCCACGTCGGGCCGCGGGTGAGTTTCGAGGTGCTGGCGGCCAGTTTCGGTCTCGACCGCGATCCGCGGATCGCGCGGCTCGGACGGCTGATCGGTTACCTCGACATCGGCGGCGTACCCGTGCCGGACGCCGCCGGCTTCGCCAGTGTCATGACCGGCACCCGCGCCCGCCATGGCGAGGACGACGACGCGTTGCTCGACGACATGTCGATCGTGCTCGACAGCCTCTACGCGGCGTATCCCGAAACCCCAGGAGAGTCCGCATGAATGCTCGTGTTTCGCACACTTTGGCGCGTCCGCTGTGGACGCTGTTGGCCGCCGCGGGTCTGGCGATTGTTGCTGCGCCGACCGTGGCCGCCACGCTCGATACATCTGCCATCGGCAAGGCCGCCGGCGTACCGGCCAAGCGCCCGGACGATGGCGTGGTGAAAATCGGCTGGAGTCGCGCCGACGTGCCGGTCACCGTCGACGGCATGCCGCTAGCGCCGACCGCCGGCTTGGGTTCTTGGGCGGCGTTCACGCCGATGGGCAACCGCGCCATGGTGATGGGCGACACGGTGGTGTTCCAGGACGAGGTGGACGCGGCGATGGATGCCGCCTTCGCGCACGATCTCAAGGTGACCGCGCTGCACAACCATTTCTTCTTCGATCAGCCGAAGGTGTACTTCATGCACATCGCCGGCGAAGGCCAGCCGCAGGCGCTGGCTGCCGACGTCAAGGCGGTGTGGGATGCGATCAAGGCGGTGCGTGCAGCACGGGCCGAACCGGCCGACGGTTTTGGCGGTGCCACGCCCACGGCGGGCAAGCTCAATGCCGACGCCCTGGCGAAGATCGTCGGGCACAAGGCGGAGTCGAATGGCGGCGTGGCCAAGATCACCGTCGGCCGCATGGGTCACATGCACGGCCAGAGCGTCGGCGCCTCGATGGGCCTGACTTCCTGGGCCGCGTTCAGCGGAAGCGACGCGCTGGCCGCCATGGACGGTGACTTCATCATGACCGCGGCCGAGGTGCAGCCGGTGCTGCGCGCGCTGCGCCACGCGGGGGTGCATGTGGTGGCGCTGCACAACCACATGACGGACGACCAGCCGAATTTCTATTTCACCCATTTCTGGGGCAAGGGCAAGGCAACGGCATTGGCGCATGGATTCCGCGCGGCGCTGGATGCGCAGGCCGCTGTCGCGGCGCATTGAACGCGAGGCGCAGCCATGCTCGCGATCCTGGCGTTGGCGCTCACCGACCCGAATGCACGCGCCTTGCCCATCTCCAACATGCTGGTTGCCAAGCTTCGCTGGGACTTTTACCGATGAATGACCAAGCCCACGCTCCGAGCGATCAAACGCTATCGGTTTCGCTGCGCGAAGCTACCCGGGTGTGGGCCAAGATCGGCTTGCTCAGCTTCGGCGGGCCCGCCGGACAGATCGCGCTGATGCATCGCGAACTGGTGGACAAGCGGCGCTGGATCAGCGACGCGCGTTTCCTGCACGCCCTCAACTACTGCATGCTGCTGCCCGGGCCGGAGGCGACCCAGCTGGCGATCTACATCGCCTGGCTGATGCACCGCACGGTCGGCGGACTGATCGCCGGCGTGCTGTTCGTGCTGCCGGGCTTCGTCACCATCCTCGCCTTGAGCATCGTCTACGCGCTCTACGGCCAGGTACCGTTGGTGTTGGCCGTGTTCGTGGGATTGAAGGCCGCCGTGTTGGCGGTGGTGGTGGAGGCGGTCATCCGCATTGGCAGCAAGGCACTCAAAAACCGCACCATGGTGCTGATCGCCCTGGCCGCCTTCGTGGCGATCTTCTTCTTCCACGTGCCATTTCCGCTGATCGTGCTCGGTGCCGGGCTGTGGGGCCTGCTCGGGCGCTGGTGGGCGCCCGCCAGCTTTCCCGCGCCCGCTTCGGCAGCGGCCGATGCCTCGTCGGACTTTCAGATCGACCGCCTGCTCGGCCAAGGGGGGTTGACCCATACGCAGCCATCGGCATTGCGGGCGATCCGCGTCACGCTGATCTGGCTGGTCATCTGGTGGACGCCCGTGCTCGCGGTCATGGCGCTATGGGGCCGGCACAGCGTGCTGGTCAAGGAAGGGTTGTTCTTCAGCCAGACGGCAGTGGTGACCTTCGGCGGCGCCTATGCGGTCCTCGCCTACATCGCGCAACGGGCGGTCGCCACCTTCCACTGGATCACGCCCGGGCAGATGCTCGATGGCCTGTCCCTCGCCGAGACCACGCCGGGTCCGCTGATCATGGTGGTGCAATTCGTTGCCTTCCTGGGCGCCTACTACCATCAGACCGGCATGTCGGCCATGGTCGCGGGTATCGCCGGTTCCGTGCTGACCACCTGGGTGACCTTCGCCCCGTGTTTCCTGTGGATCTTTCTGGGCGCGCCCTACATCGAGGCGCTGCGCAGCAATCGCGCACTGCACGCGGCGTTGTCAGCGGTGACCGCCGCCGTGGTGGGCGTGGTGTTGAACCTGTCGGTCTGGTTCACCCTGCACACGGTCTTCGCCCGGGTGAACGAACGCCCATGGGGCTGGGCGCATCTGGAAGTCCCGGCGTGGGCCACGCTGCAATGGCCCTCCGCGGTAATCGCCGTGGCGGCCATGCTGGCGATGTTGCGCTTCAAGGTGGGTATGGGCCGGGTGCTGCTAGTCAGCGGTCTGGCGGGCATGGCAATCGAATGGTTCGGCATTGCCGCCCCAATGTAACGTTCGCATATCGAGGCGATTGCCGGTTGGAGTAGTACTTCGGAAACGGAAGCACAACAGCTCACATCGAGTCCGCTTTGGGTCGGAAGCGGCCTTCCCCAAACCTGAGTGAGTTCAGCTATCTGTGACGGCCGAGGGCTGGCTCTACATCGCAGTGGTGCTGGACTTGTACTCGCGACGTGCCGTGGGCTGGTCGATGCAGTCGCACATGACGACCGAACTGGTCACCGATGCCCTGATGATGGCGATCTGACGCCGTGGGCGAGCCGATGCGCTGTTGCACCAATTCCGATCAGGGCAGCCAATACACCAGCGATAGGCTTAAGCGCCTGCTCGGCGAACTGGGCATCACCTAAAGCATGAGCCGAGAGGGCAACTGCTGATCAACGCCGCGGCAACACGCACAACGCACGCAGCCACAGGCCCCCCGAAAGGCGATCTGGGCGAACTGCCCTGTGCAGGAAGTGCTGGGTCATTACACGTGAGGCCGCTTTCGCCCGAAGCTGGTCCGAGCATCGGACCCGTTGCGTGGCTCAAGACATTGAATTCAAGGAAGTCGCCTGGCGACGGTTCGACATTTATACCCATACTTGTAGCCATCTTGCGACGACTGGACGGGCCCAAACGAGGGCTCGTTAACGCCTGTAAAGTACTGTTTATGCTTGCATTTAAAAGAGCCACATGGAATTTGTACCCACTATATACGTCCATGTGACCGAAGAAGCGGCTGTGCGGGCCTTGCACACCAGTCGCACCAAACTTCGCCGAGCTATTCTGGGTGGCGCGACACGGTCGCGATCCGGTCGAGGTATTTGGTCACGAGCGCGGGTAAGCGACGGCGGCAGCCTTTAGCAGGCCGGCCTGTCGGGCGTGTTTGCTCTGGGTCAAAAGTAGCGTCGAGCGCCGAAGAGGCGACTTCGTCAATGCTTCGTGTTGTCCGACACCCCTCCTGATAGCGAGCGCCCCGAAGAATTCCCGGTTGAAGGCGTATGTCGGACAGCTCAGAACGATGAAGGATTGACGCAAACAGCCCGCTGCACTTAGCCTATAAGCGCCAGTTCCGCTGGCAGGCCAGCTAAGGTCTAGAGAGGCGGGAAGCCTACTTACGCAAAAGTGACGCAGTCTCCCGATTGCGTAACGCCGACCCCTGTTCGGCTCTTTTGTTAAGGGTATTCACCGCTATGGACACGAAGACTAACGTTCCTGCCTGCCTGCGTCTCGACGAAGAAGATGTGTTCTACCTCTCCGTCGCCCTCGCCTGGTATGAGGCTTTCCCCTCCGCGTTGCGCAAGCACACGCGACTCCATTTTGACCGCTTGCACTACTCTATTCGGTCTGGAGAGATCTCAGCATATGGCTTACTGAGCGCCGCCTACATCGGCTTCGCGCCGCTGCCAACCAGTTACCGCCGTTTCATAACCCATGCAAATCGCATCAACAAGCTGGAACCGCATGCGCAATCCGCGGCATTTCGGAAAAGCGCTGTTGCTCGCGAACACAGTGCGGCCGGCGAGTTTGGATTTCACCGCAATGAGCTCAAACGTCTGCTCGCGCGCGTCAACGAGCTAGCCGAGCACTTCATCGGCATCGCGAATTACGAAAAGACCTTCAACTGTAAGGACCTAATTCTCAAAGATCCGAGCCCCTTCGCACCACCAGACAGCGAAACCTTCGCCGAAGGCCCTCTCTATCTCTGGGATTTGGCCAAAGCCGTGAATGAGCACCAGCTCGCCGGCATGCACTTCGGCACCTTCAATGGCTGGGTCCTGTTCGTTCACCTGGAGGATGGTGTTGTCGCCGGACATGCGATCCATCCGGTCGCCCTCCGCAACGGCGACATGTTTGACAATCCGTTCGGCGACGAGATCTTGTACCGAATGGCGATGGGCTACCCTACTGACTGCATCGGCGTTCCCGACCAAGTGAGCATGGCGGTCGAGGAGCTGGCAAATCGCCGCTTTCCCGGCAACTCGATCAGGCTCGTACCGCCGCCGATGATTCATGCTGGTCTGGCCACGCCCTCGCGGAGCGGGCAGACCGTCCTTCGCCGCCAGTCGACGAAGGACTAACCCATGGACGCTTTGGAGAAGAATGCCCCGTGCGCAGGGGCATCGTCATCGTTCGTGCCATTCGGAGTGCTGTCGGAAGAGGAGCAGATCGATCAGCTCATCAAGCTCTACAACCTCCCGCCCGTACTGGGCAAGTCCAAAGTCCTCTGGGTGACCGGTGACACCAAGCACGACTTCTACGCATGGCAGGACGAGAGCAACGCTGATTTCGATCCAGCCTATCCCAAGGAGATTGGTGGCCGGCGCTCGCAGAGAGCGCCAAGACGCTATTGGACGGTAGATGTCCTGCGTTGGATGGTTCGCCGTGCAAGCCGGGCGAATAGGTGGGAGCAGCTACAGTGAATACTTCCTCCCAGTGCCCCGAGATCCCCTCGTGCGGTGAAGCGCGCTCCGGTGTCCCGGAACCGCGATCCGAGATACCAGCATCCTGCATTCGGCAAAGCGTTCCAGGCGCAGCAGGCGAGCCACCGACAATCGAGCGGCATACCGATGACCCTCACTGTCTCCGTGATGGGGCCCCCCTGGCTTTCGCATCGTACAAGGTAGCTATCGAGTGCTACCCGAGGCTTCTGAACCGCACGCTGGACGAGGCGGCAGTGCTCCAGCGCCTGCGGAAGCTGGCGCCCCAGTCGGCTTTTGAGATCGACTACGTCGCCCGCCAAGTCTTCAAGCTCATCAACCCACGTGGCCATGGCGCCAACAGGGCACGATTCAGCCATGAGACGCTGGGCTGGTTTCGGCAGACGTATCCCGAAGACGCCCATTTGACCGCTGGTATGAGCTTGCTCCTCTGCGCAGCGAAATGGTGGACCTCCGAACAGGGGCGCCGCTCAATCCAACCTCGCGTGAATCCGTTGACCACCTCGCACTTGGATCTGAAACTGAGGTCGTTCGGGTTCCTGTCCGGGGAGCGGCAAGCCATCTGCCGGCTGCTCCGACCTTATCCGCCGAGGAGGTAGGCCTCAACGACCACAACCGCGCCCCAAGAAAGCCGCTCGCTCACGCGAGCGGCTTTTTTTTGGCTGCAGTCATGTCCTCCTCGAGCGCTTCACTGTCGAACGGTCTGCAGCCTTCCATCCGAGCAAGATGCTTTCGGCAAGCGTTGTGTCGTTCCCGAACTTTCGAGGCGCCCCACGTCGGACATCACCTCCTGGTCGCTTTGGCGACTGGCCTTTGCGCAAGTTCCTGCCGAATCCCTCTGGAAGAAGAAAGTCTCCATCGGTCTTGGTGAGGTATCTGATCGCTTCGAGGACTCCCCGCAACATCGACTCATCCATGTAGTGGACAAGGCCAATCGCGTTGTAGCGATACTCATCCTTACGCAGGTAGCAATTGAAACCCGAGGCGAACTGCGGTGATCCGACGCACTGACGGATCCAGTACATCTTGAGCAACTCCGTAAGTTTGTACGATTGAAAATGCTTGTCACCATCGAGAATCGCCATCAGGTGCAGGTGGATACCTCGATCGTACCCGTGCTCGCGTTTGATGATGTAACCGAGAACGTCGGGGACGATACGGTCTTCTCGAAGGTTACGGATGAACTTCTCCACTGCCTGCTCGATCTTGCCCTCCTCTGCGGCCTTCCTCGCCTCGGCCTCGACGTAGAGGTCTGCTCGTAGCACCAACGGACGCGCATGTACCAGGAGGAGGGACACGAAGTACTTACAGCAACTCTCGAAATTTTCGCTCTCCTGACGCTCCAACCGCTCGATACGTTTTTTAAACTTTTGTGAACGACACACGCGCCTGATGACTTTCACCACGTGCGTCAGCGCCCGTCGAGGGTACTCTTCACCCACGAGCAACTCAGAGCTCGTGTTCGTGAAAAACCGCAGCCTAGGCTCCCACTTCCGAGCCAAGTGCACTCCGAGCCTGAGGTAAGGGTGCATCTCTTTTTCCCGGCCCCAAGCCTTCGGCGCACGACCAATACCTCGGATAGCGTGCCACAGTCGCTGCGCTTCCTGGGACATCGTGTACCGCGCCGGGTTGGCAGTACCCCACTGCTTACACGGTGGGGCCTTGCTCTGGGCAACTCTTTTAATCGCCGCCCTCAGGCTACGGAGATAATCCGTTGCCTGCTTATTTTCCCCTACTTCGTAACCGTATTTTTGATCGCCTTGATCGTCGTACCATTCGTGCGGGATCAAGATGCCGGATGAAACCAAGTTGTGAAAACGCTCGCCAACGATGGGATCACTCCCACCCCTAATCGAGACCATGTTTTCATCGGACATATAAACCTCCACGGGGATCCATTTCTGATTAAATAAGGCTTTTAACCATTATATCATTTATTAATATTAGGTTGAATTATAAAAATTATTAATTATCACTTAATTAATATCAAGTTATATTAAGTTCATCTTTTATATAGACTATGAACCGGAATTAATATTGATCAAATCCATGCGAAAATCCATTCGCACACGTGCAACCATGCGGGCGATCAGCGCCATCTAACAGCTCGGATCCATGTTGAGATAGCGCGAAAGACTTCAATAAATCAGGCATATCTGTGCCTATATGAACGCAAACTTCACAGACATGCCGCATAACCACCAATCGCGATGAACTGGCTGTTACAACGAGGTAAATGAATACCACGCAACTCCAGCCAGAGTTCACATTGTTATCTTGACTTTGGTTAGTAGGCGATGACGCGTCATGAGGGTCCATTCATATACGTCAACGACTTACGGTGGATTTGAGCCGTACTCAAAGTCAGCATCCCCCGGATGTCTGTCTTGTGACGCCTTGGCCAGGCGAGGCGCCGCTGCCCGAGATATTGGAGAAGAAATATTTTTCTTTTGTAAGCGTAAAAACCACAGTAAATCAAGAGTTTGCGGCAACAGAGCACCAAAACAAATATATAAATACCCATGATTGGCTGCGTAACACCGTGTTGCCCCTGTCCTTTCAACCTGACTTCGACCTCACGCAACTATTTGGTGTGTAAACATTTTTGGCATAAACGCCGTCACGTCGAAGCCAAACTGACGATTTTTGGTCAGCAAGAAATGAACCAACCATGGCAAGCTCTCCAGCATGCAGGAACCAAACCATTGATAACGCATTAGACGCGCCTGATGGTCCTGCGCACCACGCATTCCTCCAATCGCATAGCGAGACGCGATACGACGTTGCGCTTGGTGACATTCCACTATGGGGAGAAAACAAGTGGTCATGAATATATTCAGCCCCTGGTACAACCTGCTTCGGTGCTTGCCGTCCAGAATCGCGTCGGCCATCCTGGAAGTTCATCACAAAACCGGTGCACCGATCGAGATAGTCATTCTTGTTGCGTTATCCGCAATGTCTTCTGCCCTCCACGGCATGGCTATCCGTACGCCCAACGGCCGCTGGATGCCAACTTCGCTGTATTGCATTGGGATCGGTCCGCCCGTGTGCGCGAAGTCGGCGGCGATGTCAGAGTTCTACAGAGCCATTCGAGATTTCGATTCCAATCTCGCCGCGCGGCGCGCATCCGACGATGGGTGGCGGAATCACCCAGCCTTTCGTGACGTTTTGCAGGTAGATGCCACTTGGGCTTCGCTGCTCGAAGCACTGGATGGCAGGGCCAACGGTCTGACGATCGCGGACGACGACTGTTTTGACCTGTTGAAAAGCGATGTCATGAAAAGGCGCGGCAAACTCAACCGCGTCTATGATGGATCGGTGAAGGAGTCGCTGATCCGGAGGGACCACGAACCGCTCGTGGCCTATTACCCCTCAGTCGGAATTTGCTGCTTGACGCAACCGGAAATCTACGGTGATCACCTGATCGACACTCGTTTTACCGACCGCAAGTCTGGCCTGGCATCCAGATTTCTTTACGCCCATACCTTGGAAGGTCGATCGCCGGAGCTACCGAACCTGCCGACGCCGAGTCTCAACGAGATCCACTCGCTGGCCACCTGGTTTCTGGAGCAGCGGCTTCAGCGCCTGCTCGCTGGAAACCACGAACGCATGGAGTTGTGCTTGTCACCCGAAGCCCAGTCTCGCTGGGCGCAGATCAAGCAGAGCATCGACCTACGCATGACGGGTGATTTCCACTATGTCCAAGACTCGGCCGGCCGCGCAACGGAGAAGACGTGGCGGATCGCGGCCATCTTGCACTGCTTCCATTCCGTGCCTATCCCTGCCTCGCCCACTGAAGCACTCCCACCAATATCCCCGATCCCGCCTGAAGCTATCGATGCCGCTTGGAATATCGTGGACTGGTCAATGACTCAGTTCTACAAGGTTTTCCCGCCGCCAACGTTCAAATCACCCAAGCCTTCGCGGGTCAAAGAGCGCCAGCTTGAAGAGACGCGTATCGCCAAGAGCCATCTACACAACCATTTGTGCCGTAGTAGCAGCGACACCATGCCGTGGAGTCTCGCCCAAGAGCTTTCCTGGTTGAGCGCGCACAAGTTCAAGACGGTCATCGCGCACATGAAAAGCGGAAAACAGGTCGAGGTGCTCGACGGTAAAGACCCCGTCATCCGCTTTTTGTCTCCTTTCTTTGCTGAAATGGGGTATCTCAAGTCCGTCACATGCGAGACGTCTTCCCTGTAAGCCTCTCCGCCAGGGGATGTACCAGCCCCCCCCCCTGGCGGACCTCCTCGTGTGTGCCGCGATGATTTGACCGGACCGCAAAGCCATTTCGACGTCATCTGACGCGCCCCAGTCCCTAGATTGCTGCTGCCGGCTTCACCTTCGCCTCCAGACGCGCTCGTAATCCCCCTGCCATCTGCCGAGGTTGCGGGGCTTCTGCGCCCTCGGTTGGAAAGAATTCCTCCACGACCACCGCCCCGTCTTCTTCCAGCTCCTCGAAGGCCCCGTTCGCAAATCCCTGACCCGCCGCTTCCTCCAAAGCGCTCTGGTCGAATCCATTCGCCTGTCGTCGCTCGCCTAGCTCCCGCGCTTGCACGATGGCTTGCTCCAGGGTCAGGCCGGAACGCACCACGAGATCCACGTAATAGATCGGCGTGCCGTAGCTCATCGTGGTGGACTTGCCCCGCAGCTTCAGTTCCAGCGGCAGGCAGGCCAGCAGCCCACCCGACACTGCGCTGAAATACGCCAGCCGAGCCGCGAGGGTGCGGATGGTGTTGTACGACGTGGTACGCAGAACGAAGCTGCCCAGCGCATCGTCATCGCCCTCCCCCACCACCACGTTAAGCCGGGCGTAGGCCTTGCACGCTCCCTGCGCGAACGCGCAAGCATCCGGCCCAGGGCACGGCAGGCTCGACACGCCGTCCTTACCCATGCGCCGGCAGGTCTCGCCGTTGCCCACGCATGCCGGTCGCCCCGTGGTGCGATCGAACAGCGAGTAGTCCGCCCGCAGGTTGAGGTCCGGATTGTTGAACAGCATCCGCACCGGGATCGACCGCAGCTTCTGGCCCTCCGCTTCCTTGCGCAGCTTCTCGTCCAATGGGTGCAACAGCCAACCATCCCGAGTCTGCACTTGAGTGGTGAGGGTGAACTGGTCGTCCTTCTCGGGCAGGCGCTTGCCGTTGCGCTCGACCACCCGGCCAATGGAAATCCGCCCGATCACGGGCGGGGTAATCGCCAAGCCTTTCAGCATGTCGTTGTCCTCTGATCGTTGTCGGAAGTCCGCGACAGCACGAACCGGCGCGCGCCGGGGCGGGTCACGGCGTACATGGCGGCGACATCCGGACACTCGGCCACCAGTCGCTTCGTATCCAGCGCGTTGCTGTCCTTGGCCCGCTTGAACGTCACCTCGCCGTGGGCGAACACCGCCTTGCTGGCGTCCCCCATGGCTTGCTGGATCACCTGCTTGAGCGATTCGGCCTCGTCCTGCATCGCGTCCAGCTCTTCCTTGAGCTTCGCCAGGGTGTCGAAGGTGCGGCTAAGGTCTTCGTCGCTGGTGAAATCCGCCTTGGTGTCGTTGCCACGGTAGAGCTGCCGCAGCGCCTTGCCCGCCGACTCGCTGCCGTCCGCGGTGGGCTCGATGTCCTTCTCCACGTACTCCCAGAACCGGGTTTCCAGCACCACCAGACGGGCAATGATGTCGTCGTCCCGCTCGATGCGGTGAATTTCCAGTTGCTGCCCGCACAGGAGCACTGCCACATCGGCGGCGGCCTTGCCGGTGACGGCCAGCTGGTGCTGCACCTGCAGCTGGACATACTCGGGCACGCCGTCCTTCCACAGCCGTGAACCGAACTCGCCGGCGGTCTTGCACTCCAGCACCTGCACATCCGGCACGCCGACGATTTCCCGGTCGATGTTCGCCAACATGTAGGGGAACGTCGGGTGCTGGAGCACGGCGTTCAGCTTGCGCACCTTGTGGCCGGTGCGTTCCTGGTAGGCCATCGCCACCATCGGCTCCAGCAAGGTGCCCCAGTAGCGCGGGTCATCCTGGCCGGGGCGTACGTCTTCCGGCAGCGTGCGGCCGGTCTTTTCCATCCACAGTTCGAGCTGACTCTTGTACGGACACAGGCCGACAGCGGCGGCAGCGTCCGAGCTGCCAATGCCGTTGCGCCGCACATCCAGCCACTGCCCATAGGGCAGTTTCTTGGTATCGACCAGCCTCACGGCCGCGTTTTGCTTGCTCATCGGGATTCTCCAGGCATAAAAAAGCCCGGCCGATGCATAGGCATCAGCCGGGCGGTGGGTGGTGGGCTTTCCACGGGTCGTTACCCACTGGCGCGGTAATAGATGTCCCACCCGCGTTCCTGCAGCGTCTTGGCGTGCACCACGACTTTCAGGGTGTAGTCGATGTCGCTTTCGCTCATCGGTTCGTCGTCCTCGCTGACGAAGTGCTCGCTGGCACGCTGCGGATCGTCGCTGACCCAGTCAAGCCGTTTTTAAAGCTCGGCCAATACCTCCGGCGACACGTAAGCGGCCCGGCTATCGTCGTAGCCCTCCAGGACGTTGCTCACGAACCACTGGTGCAGGGGATCGCACTTCCGCCAATAGCCCACCCGGACGATGACATCGGTGATCTCCATGAGGGTCGCATCGTTGCCGGGCTTTTCCTTGGGCGGGGTGTAGCCCATGGTCCGTCCGATGGCTTCGCGGACAGGTGCAAGCTCCGCGTCGTAGGGCGGCAGGTGGCGCTTCGCCTCCAGGTACATGTCCAGTCCCATGACATGCTTCCCCTCAGGCCACCAGCTTCATGGCTTCGTCCCAGGCGCGCTGCTTGATCTGCGCCCCCTGGCCGAACCACGCAGCGTCGCGGCGGTGGTCGTTGCTCCTGGCGCGCCGGTGGTGATCGATGTACTCGGTCACGCTGTTGAGCAGGCCCCACGCCGAGCCACGACTGGACGCCATCTGCGCCCCCTGGCCGCCGCCCTCGTACAGCGCCCGCACCGTGGCGACGGCCTGCTCGTTGACCACCGTGGCCTTGGTGTCCGGCCCCTGGTAAGTCAGGACGCGGCGCAACAGGCCTTCGGCAGAATCCGGATCGACCGGACGATCCACCAGCGCCTTCATCCGCGCCACGAAGCCGTCCCACGACGACACGGTGATACCCAGCTGCCGCTTCACTGCCTCCGGGTCAAACGCGCTACGGTGTGGCACCTTGATGGCGCCGTTGGCCTGCCCCAAGGCAATCTGTAGCGTGTTGTTACAGACTACGCGGACGCTGGTGAACTGCGCCGTCGTCGCCAGGGTGCCGTCGCAGGCCGTTGCCAGCAGCAGGTAGCCATCGACCTTGTCCCGGCCCTTCAGCGTGGTGCTCTGGCCGGTGCGCGCCAGCGCCCAGAACTTGCGTCCCTGGCGCAGTACACCGGCCGTTTCCAGCTCAAAGCCGTTGCAGGCCGTCAGGTCGCGGTAGAACTCCAGGATCTCGCCCGGCTGGACGACCTGGAAGCGCTTGCTGACCACCGCCAACGGCGCCTTGGTGTCGGAGCGATACAGCACCTTCTGCTCCGGAAAGGCGTTGATGACGCCCACGTGGTTGTTCCCGCTGATGTAACGGACTTCGGATGCCTCAATCTGCCAGTCCATGCCGGCGTTGACCCTCCAGACCTCGATGGGTTGCTGGGCCTCAAGCTTATTTCCCAGGCCATGCCGGCGTTGACCCTCCAGACCTCGATGGGTTGCTGGGCCTCAAGCTTATTTCCCAGGCCATGCCACGGCTTCTCGCCGGCATAGGCCATCGTTTGGACCAGGTGCATGTGCATTTCCTCTTTGGTGGCGGCATAAACGCCGAAGGCCCGGGGAGTCCCGGGCCTTCGGTGTATGTCGCAGTGGTAGATAGTGGATCAGTCCGGCGTCGTGAGGCCGGTGCTGCAGCGGATAAAGCCCAACAGCAGGGCGACCGTCACGACAAGGACGCAAGTCACGACATCGTTCTTCTCAGGGATCATGCGAGTCCATCCCAGGAGGCGCTTCAGAGCGGAAACACCCAAACGCAAGACGGAATCGCCCCGTCTCATCAGGGTGATGTAGGTCTGAAACTTTTTTCAATCGACCACGCGCGCATATTCCGGTCGAAACCGGCCACCCGAAACGCCCTGAAAACGGCGCCATGATGAGTCCGGCTCGCCGCGGCCCATGTTGCCAGGAGGAGCTGCGCGCACCGGGGCGCTTGCAACACACCACCGATCGGCGATGACGAGCACGCCGACCCGTATGATCACTCTCAGGCCGACTCTGACCGGCAGAGACCACCCGTTTCTGTCCCTCGCGAACGGCCGCTGTTGGGATGGCCAGTGTGTGCAGTCGATGACCTAGCCGCGTGACTTGATCGAAATCAGGTCAAGCTACTAACCCTATCAGCCCGCTCCCGCCCGGCGTACCATTACGGCTCTCAGGAGGGGAAATCAATGACTGAAACAACCGAGGTCTCTGCGGCGGAGACAACTCGCTTCATACCTGACGTTGCATCAGACAGAGATTCCTTTGGCCCCCACGGGAAAGTTGCCTCTGCGATCGCTGAGGTAATTCGAGACAATCGCAACCTAAAAGTCGTTGGGCTTCTCGGGCCTTGGGGAAGCGGAAAATCGACGGTCGTCAACTTGGTGCAAGAGGCACTATCCAAAGACACCAAAGTGGAGACATGTTTTTTCACGTACGACGCTTGGGTTCATCAAAATGATCCACCAAGGAGAGCATTCCTTGACGCTCTCATCCACTTCCTTATCGGCAAGGAACTTCCAACAGAGATAACCGAAAAGCAATGGCGCGATCGATTAGACCGACTCAATAGGCGTGTCGAAGTCACCGATACAACTGTAACGCCGACACTAACGACTTCGGGTCGGGCTATAGTGCTGTCCCTCTTTCTCATTCCCCTTGGAATGCAGCTCATATCAAGGGATTGGTATAAAGCCGCCTTGGCGAAAGGGCACACGGCTGTTGACACGATTGCGTTTTTTGGTGGCCTCTCACTTGTGCTTATGCCCGGAATAATCGCGGCAATCGTCTATTGGTGCTGGAGGCCACACAGACTTCCAGCCTCGCTCGGCTTCTTTAAGGCTGCTAACTGGAGGACGCATAGAACGCCGCACGAGGACGAATCCATTCTTTCGCTCTTCATGAGCCGTCAAGTTCAGAGGAACAGGAATCGCGTCACGCGCGACCCCGACCCTACAACGATAGAGTTTCAAGACTTTTTTCGCGAGGTGATGGAGTCCGTCGCATCGCCCACTCGGCGAATAATTTTGGTAATCGACAATCTTGATAGGCTACCCCACGACGAAGCAATCAGTATGTGGGCGACGATCAGGGGATTCTTCCTTGGCGCCGTTGAGACTCAGCATGTCCGCAAGGCGGTCCAGCAGCCAACCGTCATACTTCCAATCGATGAAGAAGCGATCCGTAGGATGTACGCATCGCTCGACCCCGCGTCAGCTGACAGCCAGTCGCGCTCATTTATGGAGAAGACGTTTGATCTTTGCTTTCGCGTAACCCGCCCTGTTCTCACAGGATGGAATGCCTATCTCAAACAACAGATGTCCTATGTCTTCGGAGAGGAAATGCCGGAGGAATGGCCACATATTACGGGTCGATTCTACGACAGGTTCCTCGCTGCCCAGACTGATACCACCATTACTCCCCGAAGCATCAATACTCTCGTGAACAACATCGTCTTGTGCAGACTACAGTGGCGAGATTCAGAGATACCCTATGCTTCCATTGCTTACTATTGCGTTTTTCGCGGAACCATTGAAGCGAATATTATCCAGGCAATCGCCTCACCAGTGGCCGGCATCGAGGAACTGGACCCTAACTGGCAGAGATCCGTTTCTGCGGTACATTTCGGTGTCAACCCTGAGCTGGCTGAAGAAGTCATACTCGACCAACCTCTGCGAAATGCTATCCAGAGCCACGACAGTAAAAAATTCGATCAGCTTTCAACGGTGCCCAGTTTCAATCTCATTCTGACGCGCATTGTCGAGTGGTTCCGAGACCAATCATCGATAAACCCTGATGCAATCTTGAACACGGTGTCTCTGATGAATGAGCTCGCACCAGAGGATTCACCTGAAATTCGCCACATTTGGAAGACCCTCAGATCTTCGCTGCGGGTTACTAGCCCGTGGGCCACGTTTAGCAACGTCGAATCGGCAGCACTTCTATCCATCCTTCAAAAATGTGATGCGCGAGAGAGGCAATCTTTTGTCGATCTCATAGTCGACCGGACGAGTGCCCTGCCGGCACCCGTGACCTCGAGCCCAGGCTTCGCGGGGGTCTTCTCGAGCTTCTGGTTACAGGCATTTTCAGACATTCAGGCAGACGCATACCTTCCAGAGAAGATTGCGGTACCTGGAGCGGCTGACAACTTCATCGCTGTTGCCGTTGCTTGCAAGTCAGACACGAATCTTTTGAAGCGCCTTAAGAGCTTGGTAACGGAGGAAGACGTTAGAGCTCAGCTTACTAAAGATATCGCTTCACTTACCGACATGGCCACGGAGGAGCGTTTGCGCGCTGTTCTCGCGACCAGTGCGATTTCATCTTGGAGCAGCTTGGCGGAAGCGGCTGCTAAGTTCGTTCGAGAGCGAACTGCTGATGCGGTTGGCATGAGAGTTTCACTCATTTCACTTGGACTGCTACGAAACGTTGAGTCGAGGGCCGCAGATGAGCTTGCGTCTCTTTCGAACTCGGGAGTTCTGTCAGGGCGACTCGATGAAGCATTTAGCCAGAATAATTTTCTTGTGCTACCAATACTTGTGTCCCTGTTCATTCTGACCAAATCGACCCAGGCGCTACCTCAGCCTGGTGGCTGGACTGAATACTTTGCCAAGCAACCCGATCTCCGCGGGGAAATCAATCGTTACATAGATGAGTTTGGTAAGCCTAAATCCTCTCAGGTTACATCTTTTATTGACGCAACATCCGCTAATGCATCGCTGAAATTGCTCGCTCAGCTGCTTTTCTCAGCCCGAGTCCGAGAGGGATCAATCGGCAGACTGCCGATAGAAGACATTTTAGATAGGCTCGACGTTTACTTGGGCCTGCTCGATGCAGATGTGCATAAAGCTTTCATTGAAGGCTTTCCGCGTTACGAAGGTTTCTGGAATAAGTTAAAGGCCCACTCCTTTGATGCCACTGTGTCTCGAATCGTACGCATCTTGATTAAATCTGATGATTCGATCGCGTCTAAGGCGCAGTTGTTTGCTCGTGAAAAATTGAACGACGTGGCGACTGCTACCTGGATTGAAGCGATCTCAGAGAACGGGGAGCCACTTACCATCGCGATAGACCTCTCCGCTGATCTATCCGAAGCACTTGATATATCGTCGCTATTTGACCCTCTATCTGCCACGCTCCCGCAAGTTCTGTCGGTAGCCGATCCTGACTATCGCTCACGATGGTTCACGGGAGTTTCATTCCTTGGTCTCAACGCGAGACATGTGCTCCTTCAGAATATGCGAGACCAGATGAATGCGGGAGTCGCAGTCGCAGATCTTCCGTCGCTTCTTCTGGCAGGCAATGGCGCCCTCCTAGAAGCTGGAGATTTTGAGAGCAAGTCTGACGACTCAGTTCGCCACGTCGTGATACCACTTCTTTCGGTTGACGAAGGCGTAGCCCTGTTGAGTGGCCAGTCCCCGATGTTCAGACAGTGGATTAATCAAAGCTCAGAAACAACGGTAAAATTTCTACGGGAACGCCTCGATGAGGCTTCCGAAAGGTCGCCTGGAATAGCCAGCGCGATCGAAGCTCTTCGCTCGGCTTGGGGCCTGCCCTTGCCACAGAATGGCTCACAGGCCGGCCATGCATCATTGCCAGATGCATAACTAGTCGTCCAAGCGAATGCCGTACCGGCGTCGCTTAAGTCCAGCGTTCGATTCAACCGTGAAAAGCAACCTTCCGGCGGTACTCAGCGATTTTGAATGGCTGCTTTGCGGCATGCATTTACGGTAGCCGACCGGCCGTTGTTGGCCGGCCCCGTGCAGCCATTCGGCCTCTGGGGGATCCGAGTCACCGAAATCATGGAGTTCGAAAGCCCGCCCGGCCTGGAGCTGGCGCCGCGCCACAAACCCGCTGAGATGTGGGGCTCGCACTTCTTTGCAGGTGCCTGAGCGGGTGATCCTCACCCATGCCCCACTGGCGCGCGTCATGGGCGGCGGTGTAGGTCATCGCCTACACACCGCCACTTCCTGCCCCGATATCTCGTAGGACACGGCTGGACAATCTAGATGGGCCCCGCACGCCGCGACCCACCGACAGGAAGTCCGGAGGAACCGACGTGCGGGGCAACTCTTTTGCAGGGATGCCAGCATGATCGCCTACACCCTCAAGCAGGACGATGACGGGCAGTGGAGCATCCGCTGCATGGGCTCGACCTTGGCCAGCGGACTGCCGCTTGAGCCAGCCCGCAGACAGGCATACGAGATGGCCCACGCCGCGCACATGGCTTTGGGGCGACCGACGTGCGTCGAAGTCATCAGCGCCGGCGCCAACCTTCACGTGGCAATCGAAGCGCAGCCGCAACCCGTCTGCCGCTCGGCCACGGCATAGGCGATCGCGCATGGACGAGACCATCAATCTGCGCTCCTCGCTAAGCCGAGCGCACTTGTGCGGCAACTTCAGCTGCAGCGATGAAGAACTCATCGACGCGGTGCGCGCCACGCACAGCACGGAGGTCGGCGTGGTCGGCCTCTACCTCGCGACCCGGTACGCACTGGAATCCTTCGACGTGCCGAATGCGGGCTAACCCCTCTTGGGTCGGTAGATCGGACGGGGTGAAATAGGGGGTGGTGATCTTTTGCCCGTTGTCGTTCAGCGCGCTCCGCGCAACTTTTTGTGCGTGGCATGAGCGTGCCTGCTGAAATGGCCGCTGCGGCGTTCGCCCGTGTGGCGTCGGCCATCCGGAGATAGCCGACGCCATTCAAGCCTCATCCGGCGCCAAGATGCGACCGAGCCCAACCAGCACGACTTCCTCCACCTTCTCCCGGGTGAAGTGCTCGCACCGCTCGCGCCAGTCGTCTTCGTCCCACTCACACGACGCGACCCGGTCGTCATACAGCGCCTCGAACTCCGCCGCCCAGTCCTTCGCAAGGTTGTGGAACTCGTAGCTGTCGTTGGGCCGGAATCGGGCCAGCGCCATGTTCCAGGCGATCTCTACCAACGTCTCGATGACCTTGCCGTGGGCACGAAGCGCGGCGGTGTTCTCGGCCAGCCGTTCGCTGTAGGTGATGATGTGTACCCCGGCCTCCTCAACGGCATGTTTCGTGGAGGGCGTCTCCATCACATCAGCCCGCGGCCCGCCATGCTGACGCACTCAGCGCCCACCACGATGTGGTCCAGAATCCGAACACCAATCAAACGCAAGGCGTCACGGAGCTCGCTGGTGATGGCCCGGTCGGCTGCGCTGGGTTCGGCGATACCACTGGGGTGGTTGTGGGCAAAAATGGCCGCACTGGCATTGACGCTCAGTGCCGCCCGCACGACCTCGCGGGGATAGATGCTGGCGCCATCGACGGTACCGGTGAAGAGCTTTTGGCATGCGAGGATGCGGTGGCGGTTGTCCAGCCACAGGACGTGAAATTCCTCATGCTGCAAAGCGCCCAGTCGCATGCGCAGGAAGTCGGTGGCATCGGTCGGATTGTTGAGACTGCCCTGGCGTTCGAGCCTTCCTTTGAGAATGGCTTCGGCGGCGGCGAGCACGTCTTGCTCCGTCGTCTCGCTGCCGAGCTTGTAGCGGGTGTAGGCCATTGATCGAACAACTTTCATGAGTAGCTCCTTGTGAGCGGCACAAACGCATAGAGCCCGGCCAAAAGGCCGGGCTCTATGCGTGGTGGCGAGGGAAGTTGAGGAAAACGAGGGGATTTGAGCCGGGATGGCTCGATACGACTGACCCGGGTGGAGCTAGGTCAGAGCCGGATCAGCGCGGTTGGCGTCAAAGAAATTGCCGCAGGCGTGGCAACGAAAGCTATCGGGCAGAACTTGGTCAATCGGCGCACCGATGGCCGCTCCGGCGCTACAGCCTGCGGCGCCGCCGAGCAATCCACCGAGGATCGCACTGGCAACGACGTGCATGGGATCACCGCTTTTCGCCTCCGTCATCGCGCTAGAGACCCCCCTGGATTGCGCCAGCGACGCCACCGAGGGCGGCGGCCGTGGTTTGAGCGCGACGGCGCGGTACAACGAACGCAGCATGGCAACGCGGGCAGGCTAGGGTCATGCGAGCGCCAATCCCCGCTGTGCGGAAACGGCGCTGCTGTTGCCTTTGCTTCTGGCCGATAGAAAGCCGATCAGAAACACGATGGCAAACGCCACCAGACATTCGAGCACGGGATAGTGGGAAATCACGAGATATCTCCATGGGGGGTAGCGAAGCTGACGGTGTCAGCCGCTACGCGAGAGCGACCTGCTGCTCTCCATGGGGTGATATGGATTTGAAGTTATTTCCGTTCGCCGTTGCTAAGCCTTCGTTCGGTCATTGATCCTCGCGACGTGTGCCGTGGTAGGGCACTATCATCCGAGTCTTGAGACCCGCCACAGGTATGACGGTCAGAAGGCTGAGGCTGCGAAAATTGGCCCAGAATGTTCCTCAGTCTCGTCGGTATAGGCAGGGTTGAGCTGGCGTCGCCCACCGGCAGGTCTCCAGATTGTCGAGAAATCCAAGGAATCAAAGCACCCGTGATCACAGGCACCATCAAATCCCAAGTCGACCAAATCTGGAACGCATTCTGGAGCGGCGGTATCTCCAACCCGATGGAGGTCATCGAGCAGATGACTTACCTGCTCTTCATCAAGCGGCTGGATGAGATGCAGACGGTCAAGGAGAAGAAGGCCAACCGCCTCAAGCAGCCGGTGGAGAACCCCATCTTCAACACCCGCCAGCAGAAGCTGCGCTGGTCGAACTTCAAGGATCTGGGCGACCCGGGTCTGCTGTACCACATCGTGTCGGAGGAGGCGTTCCCGTTCATCAAGAAGCTCGGCGGGCACGAGGGCGACTCCACGTACGCCACCCACATGAAGGATGCCCGCTTCACCATCCCCTCGCCGGCGCTGCTGGCCAAGGTGGTCGACCTGCTCGATGCCATCCCGATGGAGGATCGCGATACCAAGGGCGACCTGTACGAATACATGCTGGGCAAGATCGCCAGCGCGGGGCAGAACGGCCAGTTCCGCACGCCGCGCCACATCATCAAGCTGATGGTGGACATGATGGCGCCCAAGCCGTCGGACACCATCTGCGACCCCGCCTGCGGCACCGCGGGCTTCCTGGTGGCAGCCAGCGAATACCTCAACACCCATCACCGCGACGACATCTACGCGGACAAGAAGTCCACCCGGCGCTTCAACCACGACACCTTCCACGGCTTCGACTTCGACAGCACCATGCTGCGCGTCGGCTCGATGAACATGCTGCTGCACGGCGTGGAAGACCCGGCCATCGAGAACCGCGATGCCCTGAGCGAAGGCCATGCCGGTGTCGAAGGGCAGTTTAGCCTGATCCTGGCCAACCCACCGTTCGCTGGCAGCCTCGATTACGAGAGCACGGCCAAGGACCTGCAGGCGATCGTCAAGACCAAGAAGACCGAGCTGCTGTTCGTCGCCCTGTTCTTGCGCCTGCTCAAGGCCGGTGGCCGCGCGGCGGTGATCGTGCCGGACGGCGTACTCTTCGGCTCCAGCAAGGCGCACAAGGAGCTACGCCGGATGCTGGTGGAGGATCACAAGCTGGACGGCATCGTCTCCATGCCCTCGGGCGTGTTCCGCCCCTATGCCGGCGTATCTACCGCGATCCTGCTGTTCACCAAGACCAACTCCGGCGGCACAAACGATGTTTGGTTCTACGACATGCAGGCGGACGGCTACTCGCTGGACGACAAGCGCAACCCGCTGGATGCGGAGAAGCACGCCAGCAACAACCTGCCGGACATCCTCACGCGCTGGCAGCACCGCGGCAAGGAGCGCAAGCGAGCCCGCACCGAGCAGAGCTTTCTGGTGCCCAAGGCCGAAATCGTCGGCAACGAGTATGACCTGTCGATCAATCGCTACAAGCAGGTGGTGTACGAGGACGTGCAGCACGTCTCGCCGAAGAAGATTCTGGCCGAGCTGAAGACGTTGGAGGCGGAGATCATGCGGGGGATGGTGGAGCTTGAGGGGATGATCGGTGCCTAATCTTTCCGAGGTTGCCGAAATCAATCCGCGACTCGATCGTTCCCTCATCGATGACATGAGCGAATCAGTCTCTTTTGTTCCGATGGCTAACGTTTCCGAATTACTCGGTGCCATCACCTCGGAAGAGGATCGAAAGATCTCTGACGTCATCAAAGGGTTTACGACGTTTCAGGACCGCGATGTTCTTGTGGCAAAGATCACTCCATGTTTCGAGAACGGAAAGATCGCACACGCACGTATAGGGAGACGATTGGGATTCGGCTCAACAGAGTTTCATGTCGTTCGGCCGAAAGCATCAAGACTTAATGACAGGTATCTCTATCACTTTCTCCGGCAGCCTGTGGTCAGGGAGGATGGCGAGCGTCGCATGACAGGAAGTGCCGGGCAAAAGCGTGTACCGAAGGCATTTCTCGAAGCGCTGGAGATTCCGCTGCCGCCGCTTGCCGAGCAACGTCGCATCGCGGCGATTCTGGACAAGGCCGACGCGCTGCGCGCCAAGCGCCGCGAAGCCATCACCAAGCTCGATCAGCTGCTGCAGTCCGTGTTCCTAGAAATGTTCGGTGACCCTGAGACAAATCCGAAGCGTTGGCCAATTGGCGTGATTGGCGACCTGCTGGAGTCTGTGAAGTACGGGTCTTCTGAGAAAGCAGCTTTGGAGGGTGATGTACCGATTCTTCGAATGAACAACCTCACGTATGCTGGCGAGATTGACCTGACCCATCTCAAGTACATCAGCGAAGAGAAGGCTGAAGAAAAGCATCAGGTGCGCTCTGGTGACATTTTGTTCAATCGAACCAATAGCAAGGAGCTCGTCGGGAAGACTGCTGTGTATGCGGGACCCACACCAATGGCTTACGCAGGATATTTGGTTAGGGGTCGCACCCGGCGAGGTCAGTCGCCTGAGTACATCTCCGGTTTCTTGAACTCCTCTTACGGGAAAACGACTTTGCAAGGAATGTGCAAAAGCATCGTTGGAATGGCCAATATCAATGCCCGTGAGTTCGCAGCAATAGCGATACCCCTGCCGCCTAGCGATTTGCAGAAGACGTTCCAGTCGCAAGTCTCGTGCATCCGTAGCCGACGTGACATGCTGAAGCGTCAGTCCGACCTTTTTGGTCATCTCTTCGCTTCACTGCAGCATCGAGCCTTCGCAGGGACGCTCTAACCCATGACCAACTTCCAGTTTCTCCTCCCCGAGTTCAAACCGCTCTACGAGCCGGCCAAGGGCGCGGAGCAACTGGTCCATTCCGATCCACGCGCCTGCTGCATGCGCACCCGCCATGCGCTGGAGCAGGCGGTGCACTGGCTGTACGAGTACGACACCAGCCTGCGTATGCCGTACGACACCGGCCTCAACGTACTGCTGACGGACAGGGATTTCGAGCGGCTCCCTCCGCCGCCCGTGCTGCAGAAGATGCGGCTAATCCAGCGTTTCGGCAACCAGGCAGTGCATGCCGGCCAACCGATCGGCTATCTGGATGCGTTGCGGCTGGTGCGCGAGCTGTTCCACGTGCTTTTCTGGCTGGCGCGCAGCTACACCCGTGCCAGCGACCCCAAGTCTCTGGAAGCGACTTTCGACGAGAAGCTCATCCCGAAGCTGGTGCGCGCCGATGAAGCGATCGCGCTGACCCGCGACGAGCTGAAGAAGCAGGAGGCGAGCTTCCAGCAGCAGATCGCCGCCCAGCACGCCACGCTGGAGGCGCGCGAGGCGGCAATCGCCGAGCAGGCCGCCACCCTGGCCGAGCGCGAGGCGATGCTGGCCGAGATGGATGCCAAACTGGCGGCCGTCCGCGCCGAGCTGGCCGAGGCCAAGGCCGCCAATATCGCGGTGCCAGATACGCACGATTACGACGAGGCGGACACGCGCCGATTCTTTATCGATGTGATGCTCCGCGAGGCTGGCTGGGAGGTGGGCGGCAACGCGGCCATCGAGGTGCCGGTGACCGGGATGCCCAATACCAAGGGCGAGGGCTTTGTCGACTATGTGCTGTGGGGGAAGGATGGATTGCCGCTCGCCGTGGTCGAGGCCAAGCGCACCCTGAAGGACCCGGACGTGGGCCAGCAGCAGGCCAAGCTGTACGCCGACTGCCTGGAAGCAGAGAAGGGCCGGCGCCCGCTGATCTTCTACAGCAACGGCAACCACACCTGGCTGTGGGACGACCGCCGCGCGCCGCCGCGCGAGGTGCAGGGCTTCTACTCCCGCGACGAACTGGAACTGACGATCCAGCGCCGCAGCCTGCAGGCAAACCCGCGAACGGTGGCGATCAACCACGCCATCGTCGAGCGCCCGTATCAGCACCGTGCCATCCGCGCGATGGTCGAGGCGCTGGCTGAAGGCCGCCGTGCCGGCCTGCTGACCATGGCCACCGGCAGCGGCAAGACGCGCACCGCGATCGCGCTGGTGGAGCTGCTGATGCGCGCCAACTGGGTCAAGCGCGTGCTGTTTCTGGCCGACCGGGTGGCACTGGTGAACCAGGCCACCGGCGCGTTCAAGGAGCACCTGCCGGATTCCAGCCCGGTGAACCTGGTGACCGAAAAGCACGGCCACGGGCGCGTGTACCTGTCTACCTACCCAACCATGATGGGTCTGATCGACCAGATGGAGGGCGACCAGCGCCAGTACGGCGTAGGCCACTTCGACCTGATCATCATCGACGAGGCACACCGCAGCGTGTACCAGAAGTACGGCGCGATCTTCCGCTACTTCGACAGCTACCTGTTTGGCCTGACCGCCACGCCGCGCGATGAGGTGGATCGCGACACCTATCACCTGTTCGGTCTGGAAACCGGTGTGCCCACCGATGCCTATTCGCTGGATGAAGCGATTTCCGATCGCTACCTGGTGCCACCCAAGTCGCACTCCGTACCGATCAAGTTCGTCCGCGAAGGTATTCGCTACGCCGACCTGACCGACGAGGAGAAGGAGCACTGGGAGTCGCTGGACTGGGGCGACAACGCGGGCAAAGGCGAGGAAGCCACGGCACCGACCGAGGTGCATGCCTCCGCGGTCAACAAGCAGTTGTTCAACGAGCACACCGTCGACCTGATGCTCAGGCACCTGATGGAGAACGGCCTGAAGGTGGACGGCGGCGACACGCTGGGCAAGACGATCATCTTTGCGGTCAACCAGAAACATGCCGAGTTCATCGCCCGACGTTTCAACCACCACTACCCCCATTACAAGGGTGAGTTCGCCCGCACGATCACCCATGCGGTGAATTACGCGCAGAGCCTGATCGACGACTTCAGCAGCAAGCAGGACAAGCTGCCGCAGATCGCCATCTCAGTGGACATGCTGGACACCGGCATCGACGTGCCGCAGGTGTTGAACCTGGTGTTCTTCAAGGCAGTGCGCTCGAAGGTGAAGTTTCTGCAGATGATCGGCCGCGGCACCCGGCTGTGCCCGGATCTGTTCGCGCCGGGCCAGGACAAGGAAGAGTTCGCCATCTTCGACTTCTGCGCCAACTTCGAATTCTTCAACGAGAACCCGCGTGGCGCGCTGGGTGGCATGGCCGAGCCGTTGGGCAAGCGCCTGTTCAAGGCGCGGCTGGATCTGTTGTCGCTGCTGCCGGATGGCACAGCCCCCGACCCTCACCCCCAGTCCGAAAGCCCCGAGACCTATGACAAGCTGTTCTTCCTGCGCAAGGAGCTGACCGATGAACTGCACGGTGAAGTGGCGGCGATGAACCTGGACAACTTCATCGTGCGCACGGAGCGCGAGCATGTGGCCCGCTTCGTGGAGCGCGAGCAGTGGGAGGGACTAGACGACTCGGCACTGGGGGACCTGCGCGCCCACGTGGCCGGCTTGCCCAGCGAGCGCGAGCCCGAGCACATCACCGCCAAGCTGTTCGACCTGATCTGCCTGAATCTCCAGCTGGCGCTGGTTCGCTCCACCGCTGATTTCGTGGGATACCGCGACAAGATCATCGACCTGGCCAGCGAGCTGGAAACCAAGGACACCATTCCCGCCGTGCGCGCCGAACTGGCTTTGATCCAGGACGTGCAGAGCGAAGAATTCTGGAAGGACATCACCCTGCCGCTGATCGAGCAGGTACGGCGCCATCTGCGCGGACTGATCCAGTTCATCGAGCGCCAGTCGATCAAGCCTGTCTACAGCATGCTGACCGACGAGATCGGCGAGGCGAAGGAAGTCACCCTCAAGGACTTCAGCACCGGCATCAACCTCGCCCAGTACCGCAAGAAGGTCGAGGCGTACATCCGCGCTAATGAAAACCACGTCGCGATCGCCAAGCTCAAGCACAACAGGCCGCTGACGCCGACCGACCTGAACGAGCTGGAGCGCTTCGTCTACGAATCCGAACCGGTGGAAAGCCGCGACCGCTTCGAGCAGGTTTTCGGCAACGACAAGCCGCTGACAGTGTTCATCCGCTCACTGGTGGGCCTGGACCGCAATGCCGCCAAGGAAGCGTTCGGCCAGTTCCTGGACGAGAAGCGCTACACCAGCCAGCAGATCCGCTTTATCGAGATGATCATCGACCGGCTGACCCGGTCGGGCGTGATGGACGCCGGGCAGCTGTACGACCCACCATTCACCAGCCTGCATCACGAGGGGCTGGACGGGGTGTTCGGGGACAGCGATGCCGAGGCCATAATTACTGCGCTTCGGGACATCAGTCTCAAGGCTGCTGCCTAGCGTGGATTCCCGCAATCGCGGCACGCCATGAGCGGCAGCCATTGCCAATGTCGTCGTCGCGGAAGCGCGTGGGGCTATTCCATCTGACTGATCTTGGCAGCTTGCTCGACAGGTTAGCCGGTAAGTGACGGTCAACTAAGTATTCGCGGATCCTAGTCCTGGCGACCAGTGTGGTCGTACCCGCTGCGGGTGCCAGAGATGTGAGCGGCTGCCGACGCATCAAAAATCATCACTTTTTCCGCAGCCATGGCTTATCGCGTTTCGAAAGACTCTCTCCTTGCGGAAGGCTCACTACTCGCATTTCGATGTCATCAACTGGTGCCGTGGTTTCTACTGGCCGAGCTTTCGCCGGGACGACAGACGCCTTTTGGACCTCTTTGCTAATCAGCCATGGCTTATGGCGCTGAGACAATTTCTCCCCGCCTAGAAAGCTCGTTCGTTCGCCAACGCCATCAGCTGTTGGCTGCACTGCAAAGGATTGAGCATCCGCCAACGCAGCAATCAACTTCTGTTCCTTTATGCCTTTTGATGCGAGCTCATTGCGGCCGGCCTTGAGCTGATCCAAGTAGTCAGCCCAGCCCTGCATGACATCTCGGCGCTTTTCACGGAACTTGACGCGCGCATAGGCAGCTTCGACCTCGTCCTTCGGGGCATGTGCCAGCTGGGCCTCAAGCACATCCACATCAATGCCGAGACGCTCGCGGCCAAGTGTCCGCAGTGATGCCCGGAAGCCATGGGTGGTGTGCTCGCCCTGAAAGCCCATCTCGCGCAAGGCCTTGCTCAAGGCATCTCGACTGAGGTGTGCCGATTTTTGGCGGGATTGAGGAGGAAAGACGTATTCACTGCCTATGTTCCGCTCGCGCATCTCACCCAAAACGGCAAGGGCCTGATTAGGCAGCGATGTGCTGTAGTCCTGCCCCGTCTTCATGCGATTTGTTCCGTCGGGATTCTTCCCCGGGACACGCCATTCGCCCGCCTCCAAGTCGATCTCAGCCCATCGAGCGCTGGCCACGACGCCCGAGCGCATCGCGGTTAGGGAAGCCAAGACCAGCGCGGCGCGCACAACACGGTTTTCATGGGAATCGATGGCCCGCATGATATCACCCAGCTTGCTGGCGTCGTCGGTGACCGCCGGCATATGGCCGCTGCGATGGGTCGGCAGAATGCGATCCAGTCGCAGCCGGCTGTCGTCGGGGCGTAGGCCTTCGTTGATGGCATGCTCCACGATGCTGGCCATGTACTGCCGTGCCTTCCGGGCAAGCTGAGGCGTTTCCCTGGCCATCTCGACCAGCAGAGGGCGGACATCCTTTGTCTCCATCGTGCGAACGTCCAGGTCGCCGATCTTGGGAACGAGATAGGACTCCACTACCAAACGGGCTTTGCGGTAAGTCTCCAACGCCCAAGTGGCACGTTTTTCCGCCATCCATCGCCCCGACACAGCACACAATGTCACGTGCTCCATGACAGATCGCTGTTGCGCTACAGCCTCCTGCTCGGCTCCGACGGCTGCCCTCGCCTCCTGCTGAGCTTTCCGGATACCCGCTGTGATCTTTCCCTGCTTGGCTGCGCGCTGTATCTCGATCGCCGTGATGCGGGCCTGGCTCAAAGACATCTCGGGGTAGTGCCCAATCGTCGCAGGGGCGGCCCTGGAGCCATCCGGGAGGCGGTAGCGCACGCGCCAAGACTTCAGGCCACCTGGCCTCACCCAAAGCACCAGCCCGTTGCCATCGGACATGGAGTAAGGAGTGTCGACCGGTTTGGCCCGACGAACCTGGAGCTCTGTCAGTGAGACGGCAAGGCGGGGCATGGCTTGGGACCTACTTGGGTACAAACAGTACGATTTGTACCCAACTATATACCCAAAACTCTCGGACAACCTCGGACAGGATCGGACGACCTCGGAAGGTCCGGGCACAAAAAACCCCGCAAATCGCGGGGTTATCTGTAATTCTGATCCATCACAAACAGTTCAGGATCTATCATTGGTGCCCAAGAGGGGACTCGAACCCCTACGACTTGCGTCGCTACCACCTCAAGGTAGTGCGTCTACCAGTTCCGCCACCTGGGCAGGTGTGTTGCTCAGTGCTTGGTCTGCGGCTTCGGTGCCGCCGGCACCTCGCCCTGACTCTTGGTCGGGGCGGGAGTCGCCGCCGGCGATGTAGCTGCCGGTACGACCGTGCTGGGTGCCGCGGCAGGTACTTCCGAACCAGCCGGTACGGCAGGTGCAGCAGCAGGCTTGTTGGCAACCGCGGCCATCACGCCAAGATCGTTGGCATTGTTGTGTGGCGCGCCATTGCCGTGCAGGTAAATCCCCATGCCGAGACTCAGCACGAAGAACAAGGCAGCGAGGACGCCGGTGGCGCGAGTGAGGAACGTGGCCGAGCCACGCGCACCGAACACCGTAGCCGAAGCGCCGCCACCAAAGCCTGAGCCGGCGTCCGCGCCTGCGCCGTTCTGCAGCAGGATCAGCACGATCATCGCCGCAGCGATCAGAATGTAAAACACGCTGAAAATGACGAACATAAGGTTTCTATTGAGCCTGTAGCGCCTGATGCGCCGCGGCGCAGATTCCAAGGAAGTCGGATGCGGTCAGGGAGGCACCGCCGATCAATCCTCCGTCCACATCCGCCTGCGCGAACAATTCCGCGGCATTGGCCGCCTTGACGCTGCCGCCGTAAAGCAGTCGGGTCAGACGGGCAATCATAGCATCTTCTTTTTCCAGTTGGCTACGAATGAAGGCATGCACCTGCTGCGCCTGCTCCGGGCTGGCGGTGCGGCCGGTACCGATGGCCCATATCGGTTCGTAAGCAATGACGGCCGTATCGAAACTGGCGATGCCATTGAGCGTCAGCACCGCCTGCAACTGGCGCGCAATGACCGTCTCGGTCTCGCCGGCTTCACGCTGTTCCAGCGTCTCGCCCACACACAGGATCGGGGTCAGGCCACCGGCACGCGCCGCCGCGAACTTGCGCGCGACCAACTCATCGCTCTCCCCATGATATTGGCGACGTTCCGAATGACCGGCCAGAACCCACTGCGCGCCGACATCCGCCAGCATGGCGGCCGACACCTCGCCGGTGTACGCACCCTGCCCTTCGTGCTCGCTGACATCCTGCGCGCCGAAGCCCAACCCGGTTTCGGCATGCAGCCCGGCCAACTCGGCGAGGTACGGAAACGGCGGGAATACGGCCATATCGATGCCGTCCAGTCCGGCCGCAACGATGTCGTTCACCAGGGCCGTGGCCATGGAACGGCTGCCATGCATTTTCCAGTTGCCTGCGACGAATTTCTTGCGCATGGTCTGCTTCCGCTGCGATCAAACCGCAAGCTTACCGACGGGCCGATGTCTCGGCAAACCGCTGGCGCGATCGGGCAACCCGGTCGAGAATGAGAGCCCGCCATCCGGAGTGAATCATGACGTCTCCCCGCCCACTCAGCCTGGTCACCGGCGCCTCGTCCGGCATCGGTGCCGAATTCGCGCGGCAACTCGCTGCAGGCGGCCATGACCTGGTGCTGACCGCCCGCCGAGCCGACCGGATGGAAACTCTCGCCACCGAATTGCGTGAACGCTACGCGACACACGTAACCGTGCTGCCACACGACCTTGCTGATCCGGCCGCGCCACAAATGCTTTGCGATACGCTGGAACAGCGGGGCCTGCAGGTGGACTGGCTGATCAACAATGCCGGCTATGGAGTCCCCGGCACCCTCGATGCGAATGACTGGACGACCCATGCGGATTCCCTGCAGGTATTGCTGATCGCTCCGACGGAGCTCGCGTGGCGACTGCTGCCCGGCATGCGCGAACGTGGCCACGGCCGCATCATCAACGTGTCATCGCTCGCCGGACACGTGCCCGGCCCGGCGGGGCATACCTTGTACGCCGCCACCAAGGCCTACCTGATCAAGTTTTCGCAATCGCTCGCGCTGGAGAACCAGTCCGCTGGCGTGAATGTCTGCGCGCTGTGCCCTGGTTTCACTGGTCGGAATTCCACGACGTCACCGGCACCCGCGACAAGATGAACAAACTGCCCGGCTTCATGTGGCTGAGCGCGCAAGAGGTGGTGCGCCATGGCATAGCGGCGGTGGAACGAGGTGTATCGGTGTACATCCCCGGCCGGGTCAATCGACTCATCAAGACCATCGTGCAGTTGATGCCGGACCGGTTGGCCATGTGGCTCTCCGCGCGCGAATCGAAGCGTTACCGCAATACCAGCACATAGGCGCGGATTCGCATTGCGGCATCGGCTGCTGCTTCCCGTCCACTCATCATTCCCGGCATCCATCAGCATGTCCCTGTTTCCGACCCAGATGCGCCCACTGCCCTATCGCAAACCCGTCGAAGGGCGCGATTACTGGGTGGTGGACGACGCCTTGCCGAACGCCGATGAAGTACGCGCCCGTTGTCTGGCCAAGACCGACTGGGAGTTCGGCTATCCCTACACCGGCGAGGTCTGGCCTGGCATGCGGGCAGTGCCTGCCCTGCTGGACGACGAACTGGCGGCACTGGATGCGAAAGTCTGCCGACTGACCGGCGCGAAAAAAGTGTGGGTCGAACAGACCGAAGCGGGCATCCGGCTCAATCACAACTGCGTGCAGGTAGTCGGATCCCTCGAAGGCGCAGCCAAGCCACATACCGATTCGACGAATCTGTGCCGTTACGCTGCCGTGTTGTATCTCAACCCGGACGTGCCCGAGCAATGCGGCACCAGTTTCTTTCGCCAGCGCATGCCCGGTGGTCAGCTCGGCGGCAACATCGTGATGCCACCGCACCGCAACCTGGCCGAAGCGCTGGGCAACCGGTTCGTGCAGCCGAATGCATTTGTCGAGGACGTGCGTGTGGCGCACCGCTTCAACCGGTTGCTCATCTACAAGGCCAACCTGATCCACAGTGCCAGCGCGTACTGGGGACAGGAAATGGCGGCCAAGCGGATGACCGCCGTGTTTTTCTGGATGGCTTGATCGGTGCTCGGGATTCGCCAGCTCTTCCGATTCCCGAACCCCCATTCCCGATTCCCGGCTAAATCAGCTTGATTTCGCGCAGGCGCTGCAGCAGGTATTCATGCGAGCTGATCGAGGTGTCGTAGCGGCGCGGATTGTCCGGCGTGATGCACGAGTCGAGCGGGTCGAGCATCACGTCCGGGTTCGGATGCAGGAAGAACGGCACCGAATAGCGCGGCTTGCGCGCGTTCTCGTTCTGCGGATTGACCACACGGTGCGAAGTCGACGGATACACATGGTTGCTCAGCCGCTGCAACATGTCGCCGATGTTCACCACGATCGCGTCGCCCTCGGTGGTGATCGGCAACCACTCACCATCGCTCAGCACTTCCAGACCTTCGGCGCTGGCGCCGACGAGGAGCGTGATGAAGTTGATGTCTTCATGCGCACCGGCGCGCACGTTGGGAATGTTCTCTTGCGCAATCGGCGGATAGTGGATGGGCCGCAGGATCGAATTGCCGACGTCGGTCTTGTCCTCGAAGAAGTTTTCCGGCTGATCGATATGCAGTGCCAGCGCGCGCAACACGCGGGTGCCGAGCTGATCCAGCGCTTCATACAAGCCGTAGCCGTACTGCTTGAAATCCGGCACTTCCTCCGGCCACAGATTCGGCGGCATCACGTCGGCGAACTTCGAGTCGCGCGGAATCTCCCGGCCGATATGCCAGAACTCCTTCAGGTCGGCGTATTGGCTGTCCTTGGCGGTCTCCACCTTGAACGGCGTGTAGCCGCGCGCACCGCCACTGCCGGCGACGTGGTACTTCATCTTGGTGTCGGTCGGCAGCGCGAAGAAGCGCTGGAACACGTCGTAGGAGCCGTCGATCAGCTCGCGCGAAATGCCATGGCCGCTGATGCAGCAGAAACCGAATTCGCGGTAAGCGGCGCCGATCTCGGCGACGAAGGCATCGCGATCGGTGTCGTAGCGGCGGATGTCGAGGGTGGGAACATTCTTCATGGCTGCAGTTCACTGGGTTTGGGGCGGGACACGTCGGGCCAATCCATGGCGACCCAGTACTGCTACAGGTTCACGAGCGTTCGGCTGCGGATCTTACAATCCCGGCGAGCTTCTCTGCCAACTGCTGCACTTCCGCCGCGTCTGCACCCTCGATGGTGACGCGCACCAGCGGCTCGGTGCCCGAAGCGCGCAGCACCACCCTGCCGCGGCCGTGCAGGACCTGCTCGACTTCGGCCAACGCCTGTTGCACCTCGCTGCCGGCCAGCGCCTCGCGGGCGCCATCGGCACGCACATTGAGCATGACCTGCGGCAATTTCCTCAAACCCTGGCGCGCCGAAACCAGATCCTCGCCGGAGCGCGCGAGTGCCTCCAGCACGGCCAGCGCGGCGACGATGCCGTCGCCGGTGGTGGCACGGTCCAGGCACAGGATGTGGCCGGAGGTTTCGCCGCCCAGCACGCCGCCGTGCTGCTTCAGTTGCTGCATCACATAACGATCGCCCACGTTGGCACGGAGCAGCGGCACCCCGAACTCGGCCAGCGCCTGCTGCAGTCCGTAGTTGCTCATCAAGGTGCCGACCACCGGGCCCTTGAGCATCCCGCGCGCATGCAGGCTGCGCGCCAGTATGTAGAGGATGTCGTCGCCGTCGGCCAACACGCCATGCCGGTCCGCCAGCACCAGCCGGTCGCCGTCGCCGTCGAACGCCATGCCCATGTCCGCGCCATGCGCCAGTACCGCCTGCTGCAAAGCCTGCGGGTGGGTCGAGCCGACCTCGCGATTGATATTGAATCCGTCCGGCTTGTCGCCGATCGCGATCACCTCGGCACCCAGTTCGGCGAATACCTTCGGTGCCACCTGGTAGGTCGCGCCGTGTGCACAGTCGAGCACCAGCTTGAGCCCGTGCAGGCTGAAATCCTTCGCCACCGTGGACTTGCAGTATTCCGCATACCTGGCCACCGCATCGTCGATCCGGCGGGCCTTGCCGAGACGCTCGGACGGCACCGTGACGAACGCGCCGTCGACCTCCTGCTCGATCGCAAGCTCGACCTCGTCGGACAGCTTCTCGCCAATGGCGGAGAAAAACTTGATGCCGTTGTCGTTGTGCGGATTGTGCGAGGCGCTGATCACGATGCCGGCCTGCGCGCGCATCGAACGGGTCAGGAACGCCACCGCCGGCGTCGGCATCGGACCGAGCAGGCCCACGTCGACGCCCGCAGCGACCAGACCGGCCTCCAGCGCCGCCTCGAACATGTAGCCGGAAACCCGCGTGTCCTTGCCGATCAGCACCTTCGGCCGTTCCCTGCTGTCGCGTGCCAGCACACTGCCGACCGCACGTCCCAGGCGCAGCATGAAGTCGGCACTGATCGGCCATTCGCCGACCGTGCCGCGGATACCGTCGGTGCCAAAATACCTGCGTTCGTTCATCGTCTATTGCGTTCCGGAAAGGGGATGTTCCTGCCGCGAGCCAGCGCCGATGCAACCTCGTCAATCGTCGTCCGGCCAGCGCACTGCGCCTGGCTTTTTGTCGTTCCGCTGGGGCACGTCGTCGACCGCGTGCACCGCCCGCCACACGGCGAGCGCGTCCACCGTCGCCGCCACATCGTGGACGCGCACCATGCGTGCACCGCGCTGAACCGCAATCAACGCAGCCGCCGCAGAACCGGCCGCACGATCGGCCGGTGCGGCGCGGCCGGTCAATGTGCCGATCATCGACTTGCGCGACAGCCCGACATACACGCCGCTGCCCAGATTGCCAAAGCGTTCCAGCGCGCACAGCAGCGCCAGGTTGTGCTCCAGTGTCTTGCCGAAGCCGAAGCCGGGATCGACCATCACCTTGCGCCGATCGATGCCGGCCAACTCGCACGCGAACAACCGGTCCGTCAGGAATCGGTGCACTTCGCCGACCACGTCGTCGTACGTCGGCTCGGCCTGCATGCTGCGCGGCTCGCCCTGCATGTGCATCAGGCACACCGGCACGCCCAGTTCGGCAACCGTGTCCATCGCACCTTCACGGCGCAAGCCATGGACGTCGTTGATCATGCCGGCGCCAGCCGCCACCGCCGCGCGCATCACCTCGGGCTTGGAGGTGTCGATCGCGATCGGCAGCGAGGTGCGCGCAATCAGCCGTTCGATCACCGGCAACACGCGATGAAGCTCCTCCTCGACGGATACCTCGGCAGCGCCCGGACGGGTGGATTCGCCGCCGACGTCGAGCATGTCGGCGCCCTCCTCCGCCATCCGCATGCCGTGCGCCACGGCGGCTTCGACATCCTCGCAGGCGCCTCCGTCCGAGAACGAATCGGGCGTGACGTTGAGAATGCCGACGACCCGTGCACGATCCAGTCGCAGCGGCCGCCCGGAGCAATCCAGCACCGGTGCAAAAAGATCCATCGACATGCGCATCACCTCACTAGTATTCGATCGCCTGAGGGCTCAAGCCTCGACCTGTCCACCCAGCTCGCCCATGTGCCGGCGGTAATGGCGCAGCTCCGCGATCGAATCGCGAATGTCCGACAAAGCGGTGTGCGCCGACTCCTTGCCGACGCCGCGGGCAATCTCCGGGGCCCAGCGCCGGGCCAGCTCCTTCAGCGTGGAGACGTCCAGGTTGCGATAGTGGAAATAGCGCTCCAGCCGCGGCATCTGCCGGTACATGAAGCGGCGATCCTGGCAGATCGAATTGCCGCACATCGGCGACTTGCCCGGCGGCACCCACGCGCGCAGGAAGTCGACGGTGGCCTGCTCGGCCATGGCATGATCGGTCTGCGAAATCAGCACCTGCCGCCACAGTCCCGACTTGTGGTGCTGGTTGGTATTCCAGCTGTCCATCGACTCCAGCCGATCGATCTCGTGGCGTATCGCGAATACCGGTCCGTCGGCAAGCACATTGAGGTTCTTGTCGGTGACCACCGTCGCGATCTCCAGGATGGAATCGTTGTCGGTGTCGAGGCCGGTCATCTCCAGATCGATCCAGATCAGGTTGTCTTCGTGGGCTTGGCTCATGGGCTCTCCTTGTGGGCGGAGTTTATCAGCCTTGCCGGCCGGCTCATGCCAGTCCGGCTTTTGGGCGTGCGATCATCACGCCATGCAGACATTTTTCTGGCACGACTACGAAACCCTGGGCGCCGACCCCCGCCGCGACCGGGCGGTGCAGTTCGCCGGCATCCGCACCACCCTGGAACTGGAGATCATCGGCGAGCCGGTGATGTTCTACGGCAAGCCGCCGCAGGAAATGCCGCCGCATCCCGATGCCTGCATGATCACCGGGATCACCCCTCAGCTGGCCCAGCGCGAGGGTATCGATGAAGCCGAGTTCGCCGCCCGCGTGCACGAGCAATTGGCCGCACCCGGCACCTGCGGCGTCGGCTACAACTCGCTGCGTTTCGACGACGAGTTCACCCGGCAGATGCTGTACCGCAATTTCTACGAGCCGTACGGGCGCGAGTGGGAAAACGGCAACTCGCGCTGGGACCTCATCGACCTCGTGCGCATGTGCCAGGCGCTGCGTCCGGAAGGCATCGTCTGGCCGACCCGCGACGACGGCTCGCCCAGCTTCAAGCTGGAGCACCTGGCCAGCGCCAACCAGCTCAAGCAGGAGCGTGCCCACGATGCGCTGTCGGACGTGTATGCGCTGATCGACCTGGCCCGGCTGATCCGTGTGCGCCAGCCACGGCTGTGGGACTGGTACTACGCATTGCGGCGCAAGCAGAAGGTGTTCGAATTGCTCGACGTGGTGAACATGACGCCGCTGGTGCATGTGTCGTCGCGCTACCCGGCCAGCCGCCATTGCCTCGCCGTGATCGCGCCGCTGGCAGCGCACCCCAGCCGCACCGGCGAAATCATCGTTTACGACCTCGACACCGATCCCGCCGAATGGCTGGCGCTGGACGAGGACGAGATCGCCGATCGCATCTTCACCGCACGCGCCGACCTGCCCGAGGGCGTCGCGCGCATTCCCCTGCGCACCGTGCGGGCGAATCACGCGCCCGCACTGGCGCCGCTGTCGGTACTGCAAGGCGTCGATCTCGGGCGGCTGCAACTGGACCTCGATCGCAGCCAGGCCCATCGCGACACCCTGCATGCGATGGATGGCCTCGCCGAGAAAGTGCGCCGCGTCTTCCAGCGTGCCGCCGAACTGCCGCCGCCGGAAGATCCCGAACTGGCGCTCTACGGCGGCGGTTTCCTGCCCGACGCCGACAAGCGCCTGCTGGCGCAGGTGCGCGCCACGCCGCCGGCACAACTGGGCATACGGGCGTTCCCGTTCCGCGACCCGCGCTATCCCGAGTTGCTGTTCCGCTATCGCGCGCGCAACTGGCCCGAAACGCTGGATGCCGACGAACGCACGCGCTGGGAAAACTTCCGCCGGACGCGACTGACCCGGCACACGCCCCTGACCGGCCTCACCCTCGACGACTATTTCGCCCGCCTGGGCGAACTGCGCCACGACCCGCAAGCGCAGGACAAACTGCCCCTGCTCGACCAATTGCAGGCCTGGGGCGAGCAACTCGCCGCCAGCATCGATTCACTCTGACCGACCCACGACCCGCCATGCCCAAGAGCTACTTCACTCCCGCCACCTTCCGCTTCCTGCGCGCGCTGGATCGCAACAACAGCCGCGACTGGTTCCATGCGCACAAGGACGACTACGAACGCCACGTGCGCGAACCGTTCCTCGAACTGATCACCGACCTGCAGGCACCGCTGGCGAAGATCAGCCCGCACTACCGCGCCGACCCGCGCAAGAACGGCGGCTCGCTGTTCCGCATCTTTCGCGACACGCGCTTCTCCAACAACAAGCTTCCGTACAAGCCCTGGCAGGGCTCGCGCTTCTTCCACGAACGCCGTCACGAGATCCCCGCACCGTCGTTCTACATGCACATCCAGCCCGGCGACTGCTTCGCCGGTGGCGGCATGTGGCACCCCGAATCGGATGCGCTCAAACGCATCCGCGACTTCATCGTCGACAACCCGGCGGCCTGGAAAAAGGCGACGCAGAGCAAGTCGTTCCGCGAGCACCTCGCGTTCTGGGGCGAGTCGCTGAGCCGGCCACCGCGCGGATTCGACGCCGCGCACGAGTTGATCGACGATCTCAAGCGCAAGGACTTCGCGGTCGGCGAAAATTTCGACGAGGCGCTGGCCTGCTCGGATGAACTGCTGCCGTGGACCGTGGCGACGTTCAAGCGCGCCGCGCCGCTGGTCGATTACCTGTGCGCGGCACAGGAACTGGAGTTCTAGCCGGCCGACAACGTCGTCTGTTCGACCCGCCGTGCGGCCAGCGACCAGGCCGCAACAGCGATCCCGATCAACGCGGCGAACGCCACGTAATGCGCCGGTGCCAGCACGCCGAAGCGCTTCACCAGCAACCCGATCAACGGTGGCGTGATGCCGCCGAACAATGCGTAGGCGATGTTGTACGAGAACGACAAGCCCGAGAAACGCACCGCCGGCGGAAACGCCACCACCATCAACGCCGGCACCACGCCGACCACGCCGACGGCAAATCCGGCCAACGCATACAGCACCAGGAAATGCGCCGCGCCGGCGCGCAGGTCGAAGTACAGCGCATAGCTGCACGCCAGCAGCCCGACCGCGCCGAACAGCAGCGCGCGCGCAAAGCCGATCCGGTCGGCCAGCCAGCCGTAGCCCAGGCAACCCAGTGCCAGTGCGAACGAAGCCAGGTTGTTGCCGAGGAAGGCCCGCGCCGGCGCGATGTGGAACACCGACTGCACCAGCGACGGCGTCATCAGGATGATCACCAGGATCGCCGCGGTAAGCATCCAGGTCACCAGCATCGACAGCAGCACGCTGGGCAGGTGTCGCTCGAACACGAGCCGCAACGGCAAACCGCTGGCCAGCTCCTTGCGCGCATGCATCGCCTCGAACACCGGCGTCTCGCTGAGCCAGCGGCGCAGCCACACCGCGAGGAACCCGAACAAGCCGCCGGCCAGGAACGGCAGTCGCCAGCCCCAGTCGAGCACCGCCGCCGGCGTCATCCCACGGTTGATCGCCGCCGCCACCAGCGAACCGATCACGATACCGACCGTGAGCCCGGAAGTGAGGCTGGCGCAGGCAAACCCCACCCGCCGCGCCGGCACGTGTTCGGCCACGAACACCCATGCGCCCGGCACCTCGCCGCCCACCGCGATGCCCTGCACCACCCGCAGCAGCAACAACAGCAACGGCGCCAGCATGCCGATCTGCGCATACACCGGCAGCAGGCCGATGGCCAGAGTCGGTACCGCCATCAGAAAAACGCTGAGCGTGAACATCTTCTTGCGCCCGCGCTTGTCGCCGTAATGCGCCATCACCACGCCGCCCAGCGGACGCGCCAGGTAACCCGCCGCGAAAATGCCGAACACCTGCAACTGGGCCAGCCAGGGCGCAGTATCCGGCGGAAAGAACAGATGGCTCAGCGGGATCGCGAAGAACACGAACACCACGAAGTCGTAGAACTCCAGCGCGCCACCGAGCGCCGCGAGGGTCAGCGTGCGTATGTCACGGCGACCGAGTGCCCGGTCAGGCTTGATATCGTGGTGCAACGCGGGGCTACTCTCGATCATCGATCGGTTCCTGTTGGCCGGCACGGCCGCCGCGGCAACATACCTCAAAAGCCGGGTTACTCATCAGTCCGGCGCCGACAGGCACGAATGGTTTCCGATTTGCCAGCCTTCAGCGGGACCGCGGCGCTGTGCGAGATGGTGATGGCCGGCTTTTTCATCTTCATCATCATGGGCGCGACGCAAAAGAGCGCACCCATGGGTTTCGCCTGCGTCGCGATTGGCCTGGCGCCGTTCCAGGGCGACTGGCCATGCACCAGTCGTGTTCCTTCCGGGTGATGCCGATCACGGGCGGCCTCATCGGCGGGCTGATTTGCCGCTATCGGTGGAGCGACCAGGCGACGCTGCCGGAAATCAGGGGCGACTCAGCCTGAGCCTTGCCGAACGACATGACGCGCAATCCACGTGGTCGCGCGTCATGACTCATGCCAGTGCAAACGGATACGCCAGCACGTCGGCGATCGCATCGGTGTCGGCCAGACACATCAGCAGACGCTCCACGCCAAGTGCCACGCCGGCACAGTCGGGCATCGCGTCGAGTATGCCCAGCAGGTTTTCATCGAGCGGAATTTCGCGCAGGCCGCGCTCGCGGCGCACGACATTGTCGCGCTTGAAACGTTCGCGCTGCTCGGCGGCATCGTTCAACTCGTGATAGCCGTTGGCCAGTTCGTAGCAGCCAAGGTACAGCTCGAAGCGTTCGGCCAACGGCGGCTCGCCGGGGCGGATCTTCGCCAGTGCGCACTGGCTCGCCGGGTAGTCGTGGATCACCGTGATGCGGTCGCGCGGAAACGCAGGCTGCAGCTTGTGCGTGATCAGCAGGTCCAGCCAGTCGTCGCGGCCGAGGCCATCCGGGCCGATGTTGTATTCGGCCAGCGGCGCACGCAATTCGTCGATCGAGGCATGCATCGGATCGATGCCCAGCCCGTCCAGGAACAGTTGCCGATAGCTGGTCACCACCACCTCGGCACGACGTTCGGCCATCGCCAATGCCGCATCGACCAGCGCGATCGTCTCCTGCATCAGACGGCGATGATCCCAGCCGACCCGATACCATTCCAGCATGGTGAACTCGGGATTGTGCCGCCCGCCCGCCTCGCCGTTGCGGAACACCCGGCCCAGCTCGTAGCAATCGCCGACGCCCGCCGCGAGCAGCCGCTTCAACGGAAATTCCGGCGAGGTGCGCAGCCAGCGCTCACGCGCGCCTGCATCGACATGCCCGCTGAAACGCGTGCTGAAACTCTCGATGTTCGGATCGGTATTGCCGGCCGCCGACAGGATCGGCGTCTCCACTTCCAGCACCTGGCGTTCGGCGAAGTACGCGCGGATCAGCGCGTAGAGCCGGGCGCGCAACTGCAGGGCGGCAAGCGCAGCAGAACCCATCAGCGGGTCTCGTGTTCGTCGAGCAGGGCCAGCAGCTGCGCCTCGTCCCACACCGGCACGCCCAGTTCCCGCGCCTTGTCCAGCTTGGAGCCGGCCGCTTCGCCGGCGACCACCACGTTGGTCTTCTTCGACACCGAGCCGGAAACTTTCGCGCCCAGCGCCTCCAGGCGCTCCTTTGCCTCGTCGCGGCTGAGCGTGGCCAGCGTGCCGGTGAGCACGAAGCTGTGTTCGGCCAGCGGAGCCCTGGTGATTCCTGCCGATGCGGGAATGGCGTGGAGAAGGCGGCGCATCGCCGTCTCGGCATCACGCAATTCGGCCAGTGCGACCGGATCGGCCAGGAAGCTTTCCAGGCCCGTCGCCGCGGCCTGCGGCACGCCGGCGGTGATCCAATGCGCCGCCCCGCCCGCCTGCAGTTGGGTCAGCGTCGGGAAATGCTGCGCCAGCAGCTTGCAGCTCTTGGGGCCGAGCTTGCTGACACCGGCCATGTCCAGCAGCACGCCGAGATTCAGGCGCTCGCGCAGCAGGGCCGAAGGTGCGGCCTCGTCGCTGAACGTGATGCCGGCGGCAAGCAGTGCGTCGACCACCTGCTGATTGCCCTCCTGCGCGAAGAAGCTGGCGATCGACGTGGCGACCTCGCCACCCACGTCCGGCAGCACCCGCAACACCGCCGCCGGCATGCTGCGCACGAAGTCGAGCCGGCCCAGCCATGCAGCCAGGGTCTTCGCCGTACTCTCGCCGATGTGCATGATGCCCAGCGCGAACAGGAAGCGCGCCAGCGTGGTGTGTTTGCTGGCCTCGATCCCGGCGACCAGGTTCTCGGCCCACTTGGTCGCCACCTTGCCGGCCTTCACGGTTTCCGGCGTGGTCCCGTCCCGCTCGTCCGCACGCCGCTTCATGTCGATGAAGTCGTCTACCGAGAGGCGATAGAGATCGGCCGGCGTCTTGACCATGTCGAACTCGACCAGCGCCTCGGCGAAACGCTCGCCCAAGCCGTCGATGTCCATCGCGCGACGCGAGGCGAAGTGGATGAGCGCTTCCTTGCGTTGCGCCGCGCAGATCAAACCGCCGGAGCAACGCCAGGCTGCAGCGCCCTCCTCGCGAATCAACGCCGAACCGCATACCGGGCAATGCCTGGGCATCGTCCACGGCACCGTGCCGGCAGGGCGCAGGTCTTCGACCACGCGCACCACTTCCGGGATCACGTCGCCGGCGCGGCGCACGATTACCGTGTCGCCCACGCGCGCGTCCAGCCGCGCGACCTGATCGGCGTTGTGCAGCGTGGCATACGTCACCGTGACGCCGGCTACCTGCACCGGTTCCATGCGCGCGCGCGGCGTGGCCGCGCCCGTGCGGCCGATCTGGACTTCGATGTCGAGCAGGCGCGTGGTTTGCTCCTGCGCCGGGAACTTGTGCGCGATCGCCCAGCGCGGCGCACGCGAGACGAAACCCATCTCGCGCTGGCCGGCGTAGTCGTCCAGCTTGTAGACCACGCCGTCGATGTCGTACGGCAGGCTGTCGCGCTTCCCGCCGATGCGGTGGAAGTAGGCAATCAGGCCATCGAAGCCGCGTGCGGTAGCCACTTCCGGCGACACCGGGAAGCCCCACTCGCGCAACTGCTGCAAGGTGGCCGAATGCGTCGGCGGCAGCTCGCCGCCCTCGACCACGCCGATTGCGTAGGCGAAGAAGCTCAGCCTGCGCTTCGCGGTAATCGCCGGATCGAGTTGCCGCAACGAACCGGCCGCGCCATTGCGCGGATTCGCCAGCGGCTTCTCGCCATTCGCGCGGGCACGCTCGTTGAACGCCTCGAAATCCTTGCGCAGCATGACCACTTCGCCACGCACTTCGAGCACCTCGGGCCAACCCTTGCCGCGCAATTTCAAGGGGATTGCGCGCACGGTGCGCAGGTTCGCGGTGACGTCTTCGCCGGTCTCGCCGTCGCCGCGGGTGGCGCCCTGCACGAACAGGCCGTGCTCGTAGCGCAGGCTGATCGCCAGGCCGTCGAGCTTGGGTTCGACCGAAAACACGGGGTTGCGCCGATCCAGCGTCTGCTCGATCCGCCGCTCGAACTCGGCCACTTCGTGGAAGCGCTCACGCGGTGTCTCACCGTCCTGCTCGAATGCATTGCCCAGCGACAGCATGGGAATCGCGTGGCGCACCTCGGCAAAGCCGCCCTGCGCCCGTGCGCCGATCTTGCGGGTCGGTGAATCGGGGCTTGCGAGCGCCGGATGCTCCGCTTCCAGCGCTTCCAGTTCGCGCATCAGCCGGTCGTACTCGGCATCGGTGATGTCCGCATCGTCGAGCACGTGATAGCGGTAATTGGCCTGCTCGATCTGCGCCCGCAGCGCGGCGGCGCGGGCGACGGTGTCGGCGGAGGCGGGGCGATCGGTCATGCAGGTCTCCTGGCTGCGGCCCAGTTTAGCGATACCCGTGCACGGCGAGCGGCCCCGCCGCCGGGAACGGGCTGCGCACGGCCGATGCCGTTCCGTGCAGCAGCGATCCGTTCGTGCAACGTCATTCGCGGTTGATCATCAGCTGGCTGCCGGGCGGACTTCAGGTCGGCTTCGCGCATCATTTCACGCCGAAACGTTTCAGCGATGCAGATGTCCGGCCGCTTCGGGCTGGTAGCTGATCTCCAGCACCTTCAGGCGACGCACGCGGCCGTCCGGCGTGGGCCAGTCGATCTGCTGGCCACGGGCCAGCCCGAGCAGCGCGCTGCCTACCGGCGCCAGAATCGACACCGTGCCGGGCGCACCGGCGGCCGCCGGATACACCAGGGTCAGGGTGAGCGTTTCGGCGTTGCCTTCGTCCTCGAACGTGACGGTAGAGTTCATCGTCACGATGTCCCGCGGCATCGCTGTCGGCTCAACCACGTCGGCACGGTCCAGTTCCGCGCGCAATGCGCCCAGCCGCTCGACATCGGCGGCCGGCAGACGCTCCAGCAAGGCTTCGATGCGATCGATATCGGTACGGGAAACAGTGATCGGTGGCTTGCTCATGGGCTTTCCTGATACTTGCGGCACAAGCCGCACAAAAGCACACGCCGGAACGAAGTCGCCCCGGCGCGTGTGGTCGTTGAGGCCGTCATGACTATCTGGGCATGACTGGCGGATGAAACAAGGTTCACCTTGCCGATGCTCGCCGCGGAAAGCAAGCTGTCGCAGCAGCTATCATCCGCCAATGTCCCCGCATGCCGCCGCAGATCCCCACGCTGCCGCCTCCCCTGGTTCATCCCCGACGCCGGTTGAAGCCGACTCGCCGGGGATTTCATCGCGCGAGCGCTACCGCGGCCTGCTGTGGCTGGTAGCCGCGGCCTTTTTCATGCAGGCGCTGGACTCCACCGTGGTCAACACCGCGGTGCCGGCCATGGCCGAAGCGCTCAGGGTGACCCCGCTGGGGATGCGTACCGCCCTGACCAGTTACGTGCTCACCCTGGCGATCCTGATCCCGGCCAGCCCGTGGTTGTGCGACCGGCTCGGCACGCGACGGGTGTTCGGCATTGCGATCGTGGTGTTCGGCCTGGGTTCGCTGCTGTGCGGCCTTGCGCAGACGCTGCCGCAACTGGTGGCTGCCCGCGTGCTGCAGGGTGTCGGCGGCGCCTCGCTGATGCCGGTGGGCCGCTATGTGCTGGTGCGCAGCATCGACAAGCGCGAATTCGTGCGCGCCATGAGTACCGTCGCCACGTTCGGCCTGCTCGGTTCGGTGCTGGGCCCTCTGCTGGGCGGCGCGCTGGTGCAGTTCACGTCGTGGCGGCTGATCTTCCTGATCAACGTGCCGGTGGCGATCGCCGGGGTGTGGATGAACAAGCGCGACATGCCCGACTACCGGCTCGATCATGCCAATCGTTTCGATCTGCCGGGCTTCCTGCTGTTCGCCGTCGCCTCGGCATTGTTGCTGACGGCATCCGAGCTGGCCGGCAGCAAGCCGGTGCCGTGGGAACGGATCGGCCTGTGCGGCATGGTCGCGTTGCTGTTGGGCGTCGTCTACGTGTGGCACAGCCGACGCACCGAGCACCCGGTGGCGGATCTCGCGCTGCTGCGCGTGCGCAGCGTATGGGTCGCGCTGGCCGGCGGCCTGTTCACCCGGCTGGGCATCTCCGGCATGTTCCTGCTGCTGATGCTGTTCCTGCAGATCGGCTGCGGCTGGTCGCCGTTGATGGCCGGCCTCATGATGGTGCCGCAGGCGCTTGGCTCGATCACCGCCAAGTGGGTGATTCATCGTGCCCTGGTGCATTTCGGCTATCGGCGCCTGTTACTCGGCAACACCGTGATCGTGGCGGTGCTGCTGGCAGCATTCGCCCTGCTCGGGCCGACCACGCCGTTCTGGGCGATCGCCTCGCTGACCTTCTGCTATGGCGCTTTCGCCGGCCTGCAGTACACCGCGATGAACACGCTGATCTACAACGACGTGGACATCCGGCACGCCTCGATGGTCTCCTCGATGGCCTCCACCGTGCAGTACCTGGCGATGAGCTTCGGCATTGCGTTGTCCACCTTGCTGATGGCGGCGATGCTGCAAGGCCACGCACACGAAGACTACGTGGTGGCGTTCCGCTGGACGGTGCTGCTGCTGGCCGCAATCACCGCCGCGGCCAGCCGCGTGTTCGGCCGCCTGCGCCACGATCGGCCGCTGCCCGGCGCCGCCATCACCGACTGATCGACGCGCATTGGCCAGCATGTAGCATGCATGCTCTCTGCCGAGCGTCCGGGTCCGCATCGCATGCATCACGCCAGCGACATCCTGTTCACCTTGTTCATCGTGTTCGTGGCCGCCCAGATCGGCGGCGAGATCGCGCAGCGGCTGAAGCTGCCCGGCGTGGTCGGCGAGATCGCCGCCGGCTGCGCGGTCGGCCCTTCCCTGCTCGGCTGGATCACACCCGAACAGATCGTCAGCGGCACGCCGCTTGACGTGCTGGCCGAACTCGGCGTGGTCCTGCTGCTGTTCGCCGTGGGCCTGGAGACGCGGCTGGAGGACCTGAAGAAAGTCGGCACCGTGGCCTTCGTGGTCGGCGTGGTCGGCGTGCTGGTGCCGTTCGGCATGGGCAGCGTGTGGGCCCACAGCAATGGCTTCAACTGGGATCGCTCGCTCTTCGTGGCCGCCGCGTTCGTGGCCACCTCGGCCGGCATCACCGCACGCGTGCTGCAGGAGCTTGGCGCGCTGCAGCGCATCGAGAGCAAGGTGATCCTGGGCGCGGCCGTGATCGACGACATCCTCGCCATGTTGCTGCTCGGCGTGGTGGTATCGCTGCAGGGCGGCGGCCATGTCGACGCCTCGCACCTGCTGGTCGTGCTGGGCGGCGCGGTCGGTTTCATCGCGGTGATCGGATGGGGCGGTGCGCGCATCATGCGCTGGAACTCCAGCTGGCTGGACAAGCCGCTGGGCCCGCATTCGCCGCTGATGATCGTGCTCGCGTTGTGCCTCGGGCTGGCCTGGCTGTCCACCCGGTTCGGTCTGGCCGCCATCATCGGAGCCTTCCTGGCCGGCATGATCGCCTCGGAAACCCGCCAGCAGCACACCCTGGAACAGCAAACCAAACCGCTGCTCGCGCTGCTCACGCCTTTCTTCTTCGTGGTCACCGGCAGCAAGGTCGACCTGCACGAACTGGCCAGTGCCGACACCCTGCTGATGCTGGGCGTGGTCACCGTGATCGCGATCATCTCCAAGTTCATCGGCGGCTGGCTGGGCTCGCTGTCGCTGGGCCAGCGCAGTGCCACCATCATCGGCTTCGGCATGGTGCCGCGAGGCGAAGTCGGCATCGTGGTCGCCACGCTGGGACTGGCCGCCGGCGTCTTCGACGGTCGCATCTACGCCATCATCGTGGCGATGTCGCTGCTGACCGCGATGGTCACGCCACCGGTACTGGCGTGGTTGCTCAGGCGCAGTGCGAGCGATGGCATCGAGATACCCGACGTGCGCGGTTGAACGCACTTGTTTGGGTCTATGCTGGGCGGATTCGAGAGAGCGAGGGTATAAACGTGGACACAAGCAAGGTGGTTCTTGTCGTCGACGACGATGCCCTGGTACTGGAATCCATCGACATTCACCTGTCGGCAGTCGGCGGCTTTCGCACGATCCTCGCGCTCGGCTCAGCCAGTGCCAACGCGACGCTGGACCAAAGCCGCATCGATGTGATCATCGCCGATGTCATCCTGACCGGCAGCATCACCGGCCTCGACCTTTGCCACAAGGCGATCACGCAGTATCCCGGCGTGGCTGTCGTCGTGATCACTGCCGACACCGAGGTCCAATGCGCCGAAATTCCCGAACGCGGCGTGTTTCTGCGCAAACCGTTTGGCGGGGAGCAGTTGGTTGAAGCGATCGAAGCTGCCTTGCGGACGGTGGAAAAATAGGCAACCTGAAGGGGCATGCCCGGCCGAAGCAAGTCGAGGCAATCGTGTGTGATGCACGTCATGCGGGGCCGATCGCGACGATGGCCGTGGATTGCGCCCTGTCGCCGCAGCACCTAGGCTCGGCGCTTCCATCCCCAGGGAATCGACCATGCGCCCGCTCCGCGTACTCACGCTGTCCGCTGTCGTCACTGTCCTCCTCTCCGGTTGCTCGCCCGACGCGCCGCCTCCCGCACAGACGACAGCTCCGGCCCCCACATCCACCGTCGCATCGGCGAAGCCTGCCAGTGACAGCGCAGCGCTGGCGTCGGCCGTGGACGCTTTCATCGACGGCATGTTCGAGCACAACCCGGTGTTCGCCGCCAACGCCGGCAAGCACGAGTTCGACGGCAAGCTGCCCGATTACAGCAAGACCGGCCTGAAGGCGACCGCCGACTGGCTGCACGCACAGCGCACCACGTTCGCCGCCTTCACCGATGACAAGCTCGACGCGCAAGGTCGCTTCCACCGCGACTACGTGCTGGCGGTGATCGACGGCCAGTTGTTCTGGCTGGAAGATTCCGGCGCGCCGTACAGCAACCCGGCTTTCTACACCGGCGACCTGTCGCCGAGCATGTACCTGACCCGGCCATATGCGCCGCTGGCCCAGCGCATGGCGGCGTTCGTCACCTACCAGGAGGCGCTGCCCAAGGCACTGGCCCAGATCAAGGCCAACCTCAAGCTGCCGCTGCCGGCGTCCTACATCGATGTGGGCGTCAACTCGTTCGGCGGCTACGCCACGTTCTTCAAGAACGACGTACCCGGCATCTTCGCCGACGTGAAGGACGACGCCCTGCAGGCGCGCTTCAAGGCCAGCAATGCCGCCGCGATCAAGGCCACGCGGGATCTGGCCGACTGGCTGAAGGCGCAGAAGCCGCACGCCACCCAGGACTACGCGCTGGGCGCCGAAAAATTCTCGAAGATGCTGCACGCCACCGAACTGGTCGACTTGCCGCTGGATCAGCTCAAGGCCATCGGCGAGTCGGACCTGAAACGCAATCTCGCCGCACTGAAGGCCGCCTGCGATCAATTCACGCCCGGGGAATCGCTCAAGGCGTGCGTCGCCAAGGAGAGCGCGGACAAGCCCGTGGGCGGTGCCGTCGAGGGTGCGCGCAAGCAGCTCGCCAGCCTGCGCCAGTTCATCGTCGACAAGGACCTGGTGAGCATTCCCGGCACCGAGCAGGCCAAGGCCGAAGAAGCACCGCCGTTCAACCGCTGGAACTTCGCCTATATCGAGATCCCCGGCCCGTACGAAAAAAACCTGCCCTCGGTGTACTACATCGCGCCGCCGGATCCGACCTGGAGCAAAGCCGACCAGGCCGCCTACGTGCCGGGCAAGGCCGCGTTGCTGTTCGTCTCCGCGCATGAAGTCTGGCCGGGTCATTTCCTGCAGTTCCTGCACGCCAACCGTGCGCACTGGAAGTTCGGCCAGCTCTTCGTCGGCTACGCCTTCGCCGAGGGTTGGGCGCACTACACCGAGGAGATGATGTTCGACGCCGGCCTCGACGGCGCCACCCCGGAAGTCCATATCGGCCAGCTCACCAACGCCCTCCTGCGCGACGTGCGCTACCTCTCCGCCATCGGTCTGCACACCGGCGGCATGACCATCGCCCAGTCCGAGCAGATGTTCCGCGACAAGGCCTTCCAGGATCCGGGCAACGCCCGCCAGCAGGCCGCGCGCGGCACCTACGACCCTGCTTACCTCAACTACACGATGGGCAAGCTGATGATCATGCAGCTGCGCCAGGACTGGATCGCCGCGCATCCCGGCCCGAACGCCCTGAAGGCCTTCCACGACCAGTTCCTCAGCTACGGCGGCCCGCCGATCCCGCTGGTGCGTCAGCAGATGCTGGGTGGCAAGTTGGAGGCGAAGCTGTGGACGAAGGATGCGGCGGGGACGGAAGCGGTTGCGCCGTCCAGGTAAACAGATGGCGACGGGGCGTTCGCCGGGTAGTCAGGTCCGTGGGAGACTTCCCGGCAACGCCGGGCGCGATTGTTGCCGTTGCGCTTTCAGGCCGCCGGGTTAATCGCGTGGCTTTTTGGTGCGTCGTACACATCCGTGCTTGCGATGCTCCGACCAGGGTTTTCGACGATCGTCACGTTCTTGATGGTGCGTTGGCATTTCGACCCAATCCCGATATCCGGCCCCGCTGCGTGCGCCTTCTTTGGACACAGCGTTCCTTCATCATGGAATGACGACCGGCCCGGTAGTGTCATCGCATCGACAGCGCCAGCGGAAATTCCATGGCCAAGGTTCGTATCGGTATCTCCGGCTGGCGCTATCCACCGTGGCGGGGCAAGTTCTATCCGGAAGATCTACCGCAACGGCTGGAACTGCGTTACGCCTCGCGACAGTTCGACACCATCGAGATCAACGGCTCCTTTTATTCGCTGCAGCATCCCGACAGCTGGCGCCGCTGGTACCGCGATACGCCTCGCGGTTTCGTTTTCGCCGTGAAGGCACCGCGCTTCATCACCCACATCCGCAGGCTGCGTGAGGTGGAAACGCCGTTGGCGAATTTTCTCGCCTCCGGCGTGCTGGAATTGCGCGAAAAGCTGGGGCCCGTGCTGTGGCAGTTTCCGCCCAGCCTGAAATACGACCACGAGCTGTTCGACGCGTTTCTTTCCTTGTTGCCAAGGGACAGCGAGACCGCGCTGTCCCTGGCCAGGCGCCACGACAGCCACATCAGGCACGTCGGCGACCTGTCCGGCGATCGAAACCGGCGCCTTCGCCATGTCATCGAAATTCGTCACGAGAGTTTCGAGGATCCGGCGTTCATCCGTCTTTTGCGCCGGCACCGCGTCGGGCTGGTGGTCTCCGATGCGGCGTCGAAATGGCCAAAGCTGCAGGATGTGACCGGCGGATTCGTCTACATGCGGCTGCACGGCGACAAGGTGATTTATGCAAGCGGCTACACCGACGCCGCCCTGCGCGACTGGGCACGGCGGATCCGCGCATGGATGAAGGGCAAGCAGCCACGCGGCACCGGGAATCGCGCCAGCCGCCAACCTCCACCGGCGCGCAAATCGCGCGACATCTATTGCTACTTCGACAACGACGCGAAGGTGAAGGCGCCCTTCGACGCGATGCGATTGCGCGCCAGGCTTCCATCGTGATCTGCTCGCCCAACCACGCGACCAGGCCAGTACACGGTTCCTCACCGCAGCAGGAATCGCTCTCCGTATTTGGCGTGGACGATGATTAGATGAACGTTGCTGCTTCGTCCCGACCCATGTTGTTCATCGGCTGCGCCGGCTGGTCGATCCCTTCCGCGCAGGCAAGCCGCTTTCCCGAAGGGAACAGCCACCTCGAGCGCTACGCGCAACGGTTCAACTGCGTCGAGATCAATTCCTCGTTCTATCGCGCGCATCTGACGGCCACCTACCGCCGCTGGGCGGCCAGCGTACCGCCAGCGTTCCGCTTTGCGGTGAAGATGCCGCGCGCCATCAGCCACGAAGCCCGCTTGCGCGACTGTGAACCGGCGCTGCGAATCTTCCTGGGCCAGGTCGGCGAACTGGGTGCAAAACTGGGTTGCCTGCTGCTGCAGCTGCCACCCAGCCTTGCCTACGCGCCATCGGAGGCACTGCCCTTCTTCGATCAGTTGATACGGCTGCACCAGGGGCCGGTGGCCTGTGAGCCACGCCACCTGTCGTGGTTTCAACCGGCCGTCGACCGCGCGCTGCGTGAGCGGGGTATCGCGCGGGTGGCCGCCGATCCGGCGCGGATCCCACGGGCAGCGGTTCCGGCGGGAGATCCCCGTTTGCAGTATTTCCGCCTGCACGGCGCACCGCACATCTATTACGACGCCTACTCCAACGCCGCGCTACGCAGCATCGAACGCCGGCTGCAGCGCGTGCGCCACGGCTGCGCCCAGCGCTGGTGCGTGTTCGACAACACGGCGCTCGGCCACGCCGTGGCGAACGCACTGGACCTGATCGAACGTATCGGCTGACGCACTTCACTTCACGTGGTCGTTCCGCGACGCACAGTAGCCATTCCACGAATGCCCGGGAAGTATTGATGCCGGAAGGCCCCTCCATCGTCATCCTGCGCGAAGAAGCCGCGGCCTTTGCCGGGCGAACCATCCTGCACGCGAAGGGCAACGCGAAAATCGACATGCAGCGATTGCCAGGCCGCCGCGTACTTGCCTTGCGCAGCTTCGGCAAGCAGTTCCTGATCGAGTTGTCGAACGACCTGACCGTACGCGTCCACCTGCTGATGTTCGGCAGCTACCGCATCAACGAGGGATGGGATATCGCGCCGCGGCTCAACCTTGTTTTCGATGAGGGCGAACTGAACTTCTACAACGGCTCGGTGCGCCTGCTGGAGGGCAGCCTCGACGCGCTGTACGACTGGCGCAGCGACGTGATGTCGGACCACTGGGACCCGAAGCTGGCGCGCGCAAAACTGCGCAAGATGCCGCATGCCCTGGTCTGCGACGCCCTGCTCGACCAGACCGTCTTTGCCGGGGTCGGCAACATCATCAAGAACGAGGTGCTGTTCCGGATACGCGTGCATCCGCTGTCGAAGGTCGGCGCGCTTTCTCCGTACAAGCTGCGCGAACTGGTGCAGCAGGCCCATGTCTATACGTTCGAGTTCCTGGCCTGGAAGAAGGCGCACGTACTGGCCAAACACTGGCTGGTGCACAACCGCGGGCGCTGCCCGCGCCACGACATCCCGCTGCAGCGCGCGTATCTGGGCAAGACGCATCGCCGAAGTTTCTTTTGCCTGCATTGCCAGAAACTGTATACGGAGGATTGATCCATGCCCGGCTCCGGTTCGCACAAGGTGGTCTATGTCGCGCTTGGCGGCAATCTGATGATCGCCATCGCAAAATTCGTGGCAGCCGGGCTCTCGGGCAGTTCGGCGATGCTCAGCGAGGGTGTGCACTCGCTGGTCGACACGGTCAACGAACTGCTGCTGTTGTACGGTTTGCACCGCGCCGGCATGCCGCCCGACCGCACCCATCCGTTCGGGCACGGTCGCGAACTGTACTTCTGGAGTTTCATCGTCGCCTTGCTGGTGCTGGCGATGGGTGCAGGCGTGTCGTTCTACGAGGGCGTGATGCACATCCGCCAACCGGAACCCATCGAACGCCCGCTGATCAATTATCTGGTGGTGGCCGTATCGCTCCTGTTCGAAGGCACGTCATGGTTCGTGGCGCTGCGCGAATTCCGTGCACGCAAGGGCCGGCTCGGGTACTTCGAGGCGTTCCGCCTGAGCAAGGACCCCAGCACCTTCACCGTCCTGCTGGAGGACAGCGCCGCGCTGCTCGGCCTGCTGGTGGCGCTGGCCGGCCTGATCGGCGCGCAGTTGCTCGATCAGCCCGTGCTCGACGGCGTCGCGTCCATCGGCATCGCTGGCGTGCTGGCTGTATCCGCGATGCTGCTGGCACGCGAAACCAAGGGCTTGCTGATCGGTGAAACTGCCCATCCGGCGGTGAGCGAAGCGATACTCGCGATCGCCGCAGGCGATGATGGCGTGCGCTGCGCCAACGGCGTATTGACCGTGCAGATGGGACCGAATCAGGTGGTGGCTGCGCTGAGCGCCGAGTTCGAGGACGCATTGAACACCACGCAGATCGAAGCCTGCATCAACCGCATCGAGAAACAGGCCAAGGTCGCCCATCCGGAAATCATCTCGCTGTTCGTCAAGCCGCAGACCGCCGAGGTCTGGCGTGCACGGCGCAAGCTGGTGGAAACGAGCGCGAAGGAACTGAACCCGTGAGCATGTATTTGCCGGCATTCCTGCCGCCATGGCACAGCTGAGCCTGTTCGACAACGGACCGCAACGGTTGCTGGACGACGCCAGCGGACGCATCGTGCTCGTGCCGGACCTGGTGGAAGATGGCACCGCACAACGCTGGTTCGAGCAACTGCATGCCGGCATCGCATGGAAGAGCGGGACGCGACTGATGTATGAGCGCGAGGTGGAAGTGCCGCGCCTGCGTGCGCATTTTCGTGTCGACGATCCGGATCTGCCGGTCGCCTTGCGCGAGGCGCATGCCGCAGTGGCCGCAGCGGTGGCTGCTCCGTTCGACAGCATCGGACTGAATCTCTATCGCGACCAGCACGACAGCGTCGCACCGCACAACGACAAACTCGCCGACATCATCCGTGGTCAGCCGATCGCCCTGCTCTCGCTCGGTGCCACCCGGCGCATGACGATACGCGCGAAGCACCCGCCACGCCGCGTGCTGCAACTGGACCTGGTGGCCGGCAGCCTGCTGCTGATGAGCTGGGAGACGCAACTGCACTACGACCACGCCATACCCAAGCAGCGTGCGCCGGCAGGGCCGCGCATCAGTCTGGCGTTTCGCGTGCGTGGCGACTCGGGCCTGAGATGACGGGTTTCCACCGGCGTTCGCTCGCATGCGCGCCATGGCGACGGGCCGAAGCAGGTTCCGGGAACTCGGACTATGGAGCGTCCATTGCCTGAGCCCGGGCCCTATCCGACACGAGGATCCTTCGCCCGCCTTGTTGTTCGTCCGAGGCCATGCTTGGCCGAGGCTTCCCGCTGCGGCTCGGTGTTGGCCTGCCCCGTGTTCGCGTAGGCTTCGGCCGGAGACGGCATCGGGTCGTAGGAGGTGTCGCGCGCCGCGCCGGGATCGCCGGTGTGTCCCGGTTGCGGTGACGCCGGGGTGGCGGCGCGGTCGACTGGTTGATACTGGCCGTCGTCACCGCTTGATCCGCTGTGCACCCGACCATCATGCGGATCGTCCGCCACGGGCGAGGACGCCGGATTCCCGTCGGTGGTGGATCGCTCTCTCTGCGGGGGCGCAGCAAGAGCCTTCTGTTTGACGCCGTTTTTCGGCATTGCCTGTGTATTGCGCATCTCATCCCCTCCCTGCATGGAAGGACCGGGCCAACGAATGCACGGTCATCGAAACGGTGGACACGCCGCCGGTTGGACGGTTCCGGGTTGGCACCTGTGCTCCGGCGGATGTCGCCGCCATCCGTACCCGTTTCCATGGCGATACCGCGCCGCATGGTCGTCGAACACATTCGAAGCACAGGCATACAAAACATGAAAGTCGTATTCACACCGGTCCCTTTCAACTCGAAAACCGCAAAGCCCATTGCGCCGTCCGTACGACGTGGAAACCGTGCCGTCGAGTTCGACCGATCGATGCACAAGGCATGTCGTGAATGGATTCGCGTTCGATCTTCAGAAGACCTTCACTGAATGCAGAGTTTCAGCACGCGATAGTCCGATGCTTCTGGGCAGCGGCATTCCCATTGCGTCCGTTCCCACAGATCTTGTTCGTCGATTTCCACTTCGTCGACATCGCTGCGCCGACGGCAGGTCGATCAAGCGATGAAGCTGCAGACCCATGATGTGCGCGTCCAGCGCCGCGGCAGCCTCAAGATCGATCCGCACATTTACGAGTTGCTGGCGCAAATGTCATTCTGAGCCTGTCGCCGCAACTTCAAGCCCGAACCCCGCATGCAGCGAGACACATGCCCCTGCACCTTTCCAAGGGACCGACGAAACGACAGGCGGGGCGAGAGCGGCATGGACACCTGAACAACCGGAAGGTACGCATGCATTTGGCCATCCACACTCACCGGTTTCGCTGCATGGGCAACTCCCGATGATGCGAGGCCGTCCCGTTTGCCGGGCGATGATGCAGATAGCGGCGATCGGCCTGGTCCTGCCGGCATTTCCTGCGCTGGGGCAGAACGGATCGACCACCTTGCCGGATATCGTGGTGACGGCGACCCGAAGTGCACGGAAGCCGTTCGATCTGCCCTCGTCCATCGATGCAGTAAGCCTGCAGAACCTCCAGGCAGATCGCGTGTCGATCAACCCGTCCGAATCCCTGCGCGAAGTGCCCGGCGTGCTGGCACGCGACCGCCAGAATGCAGCGCAGGACGAGCAGATTTCGATCCGCGGCTTCGGTGCGCGCACCACGTTCGGCGTGCGTGGCGTGCGCCTGTACGTCGATGGCATCCCCGCCACCATGCCGGACGGTCAGGGTCAGTTGTCGAATTTCAGCCTCGGCGCGTCCGACCGCATCGAGGTATTGCGCGGTCCGTTCTCGGCGCTGTACGGCAATTCCTCCGGCGGCGTGATCCAGTTGTTCACCGCCGACGGCACCGACCCGCCCGAATGGCGCGCGATGTTCGGCGCGGGGCGCTACGCCGGTCAGCGTGTCGAACTGGGCACGCGCGGCATCGCTGGTGGTCTCGACTACAACGTCGACCTGTCGCGTCTGCGCAGCGACGGCTTTCGTCGGCACAGCCGCTCCGAGCGCGACAACGGCAACGCCAGGCTGCGCTTCACGCTGGGCGATGGCAGTCGGATCACGGTGGTGGCCAACAGCGTATTGTTGCCGCACGCGCAGGATCCCAAGGGGCTCACCCGCCAGGAATACCTGGTCGATCCGCGCCAGGCCGCGCCCTCGGCGCTGCTCTACGACACGCGCAAGAGTGTGCGCCAGAACCAGGCCGGCCTCATCCTCGAACACGACGACAATCACGGCGGCCAATGGCGTGCGATGGGCTACTACGGCGAGCGTGGAGTGCAGCAGTTTTTGTCGATACCGCCATCGGCACAGGCCAGCCCCTTGAGTGCCGGCGGCGTGGTGGACCTCGACGGCGATTACGGCGGAGTCGATCTGCGCCGAGGTTGGGATGGCCAGCTCGGCGGACGTCCGTTCGAGTGGGTCGTGGGCAGCAGTTGGGACCGGCAGAGCCAGCTGCGCCACGGCTACGAAAATTTCGTCGGCGACGCGCTGGGCGTGATCGGGGCGTTGCGGCGCAACGAACGTGACACGGTGTGGGACTTCGACCAGTACGCCCAGGCGAGCTGGCACCTGTCGCCACGCTGGTCGCTCAGCGGCGGCTTGCGTCACAGCAGCGTGCATTTCGTTGTCGACGATCGCTACATCACCGCCGGCAATCCCGATGACAGCGGCCGGCGCAACTACGCAGTGACCACGCCGGTCGCCGGTGTGCTGTACCGCGCCGGCCGCAACTGGCATCTGTACGCGTCGTGGGGACACGGTTTCGAAACGCCCACCTTCAACGAACTCGGTTACCGCAGCGACGGCGGCAGCGGGCTCAACCTCGGTCTGCAGGCGGCGCGTTCGGACAACTTCGAACTGGGTTCGAAATGGCGTTGGGCCAGCGACAACAGCGTCGAGCTGGCGTGGTTCCAGGCCGATACCCGCAACGAACTGGCGGTGGACAGCAACACCGACGGGCGCACCACCTACCGCAACCGCGGTCGCGCGCGCCGCCGCGGTGTCGAAGCCGAGCTGCAACTGTCGCTGGCTCCACGCTGGCAGGCCCATCTCGCTTACACATGGCTCGACGCACGGTTTGCGCAACCGGTGGAGGGAACCACCGGCACGCGCATCGCCGGCGTGCCGCGCTCGGCGCTCGATGCGAGCCTGCGCTGGGGCGGCAACCGCGGCTGGCATGCGCAGCTGCAACTGTCGGCCATCGGTGCCGTCGTTGCCGACGACGCGAACAGCGCACGCGCGCCGGGTTACGCGCTGGTCGACGCAAGTCTGGGCTACGTCATTGACGATGCCGGCATGCAGATCGCGCCCTTCCTTCGCCTGGACAATCTGTTCGACCGTCGCTACATCGGCTCGGTCATCGTCAACGAATCCACCGGCCGCTATTTCGAACCCGGCCCGGGCCGCGCACTCTACATCGGTTGCCGCCTGACCTTTCGCTGATCGTTATCTCGGCAGCAACAGGTGTTGCCGGCTCAACAGGTCGGCCAGCGAAAGTGCGATCACACGAAGAAGATCAGCACCGGCAGCGCCTTGACCGCGGCGATGCCGGCCACCTCGCTGAAGGCACCCAGCGGAATCAGTGCACTGCCGGCGCTCAAACCCGGCAGTACAAGCCCGTCGACGACCATGGGGCGAGACGGCATCTACGACGTCGGGCGCCGTCGCCGCTGGCGACGGCGCCCGCGGCACATCCTTACTGCGCCTTCGGCAAGATGTAACCCGGCGGCACGGCCTGCTTCTCCTGCATCGCCTGCATGTAGCGGTCGCGCAGCATGGTCTGGCGGCTGACCATGGGGATCTTGCGACCGGCAATGAAGACCTGGTCGGCGAAGCTGGACAGTTCCAGCGGGTCGGCGCTCCAGATCACCACGTCGGCCAGCTTGCCCTGCTCCAGCGTGCCCACGTCCTTGTCCATGCCGTAGATCCGTGCCGGGTTGAGCATCAGCGCCTTCAGCGCATCGAGCCACGGCAGGCCGTTGGCGACGGCGTTGCCGGCGGCCTGGGTGACGTTGCGGGCGTTGTGGGTGTCACCGGTGGCGAAGGCGATCGTCACGCCGGCTTTCTGCAGGCGCGCAGCGTTTTCCAGCGTCGAGCCCAGCGTCTCGAAGTGAGCCGGCAGGTCTTCCAGCGGATTGAGCAGCACTGGCACGTGGGCGGCGGCCAGCTTGTCGGCGACCATCCAGGCCTCGGCACCGCCGGAGACGATCAGGCGCAGGTTGAAGTCGGCAGCCAGCCGCAGCGCGGCCTCGATGTCGCTGGCGCGCTCGACGTGGACCACCAACGGCTCCTTGCCCAACAACACCGGACCCAGCGCCTCCAGGTCCAGCCGCGTCAGCGCGTATTTGCGGCGCTGGTTGCTGGCGTAGGCGCGGGTGTTGTCGGCGTAGTCTTTGGCATCCTGCAGCGCCTCGCGCAAGGCCAGCAGCGCGGACGCGCGCGAGCCGCCGGCCTGCTCCGCGCCGGTTTCGCCCAGCGCGGCAAACATCGCCGCGGGATCGCGGTGGATGAAGCCCTCGGTGGAACCCAGGTCGATGATGGCGCCGCGGCCGGCGATGATGTGCTTGTCGCCGTCGGTGGGCGACACCATGGCGCGGGTGACGCCGGCGATGCGGTTGACCGGAATCAATACCGAGCGCGGGTTGATCGCGTCGGCCACGTCGAAGGCAGCGCTGAAGCGCGAGTCGCCGGCCGAGGCATCGCGGGTTTCCTTGACCGCGCCCACTTCGACGATGCCGAACTGGCTTTCCGGATCGAAGATGCCGGGCGTGACGATCTTGCCGCTGGCGTCGATGCGCTCGGCGCCCGCGGGAATGTCGACGTTGGCGCCGACCGCGGCGATCCGGCCGTCCTTGAGCAGCACCGTGCCGTGCTCGATCTTGCCGGCGGCGCCCAGTGTGTACACGGTGCCGCCGGTGATGGCGTAGACCTTGCCGTCGCCGGCAACATGGTTGTCCGCACTCGCCGCGGAACGGGTGGCGCCGGCATCGGCGCGGTCCGCCGAACGATCGGCGGGGCTGCAGGCGACGCAAAGCATCGCGAGGATCATGACCAGGTATTTCATCGGGCGCCCTCCCCTGCATCGACATCCGCAGCATGCGGGTCGACGAAACTGCCGAGCATGAAGTCGGAGGTCGATTGCCGCTCCGGATCGGCGCGGTCGAACACCACGGCACCGTCGAGGAACACCTTCTCGGTACGCGCATAGACGCTGAGCGGGTCGGCGCTCCAGATCACCACGTCGGCATCCTTGCCCGGTTCCAGCGAGCCGATGCGATTGTCCAGGCCGAGCGCCTTGGCGGGATTGAGCGTCATCCACATCACCGCGTGCGCCTCGCTGATGTCGAGCCCGGCGCGCCGGCCCGCCGCCAGCGCCTTGCCCACCTCCTGGTTGAGGCGCTGGATGCCGTTCTCGTCGTCCGAATGGATCATCGCGCAGGCACCGCCGGCGTCGGTCATCGCGATGTTGGCGCGGATACCGTCCCACGCTTCCATCTTGAAGCCCCACCAGTCGGCCCACATCGCCGCACAGGTGTCGGTTTTCGCCAGCAGATGCGGAATCTTGTAGGCCTCGACGGCGTGATGGAACGCCGCGATCTTGAAGCCGAACTCGTGCGCGACGTCGAGCAAGGCGGCCATCTCGTCGGCGCGGTAGCAATGCATCTGCACGCGGATCCTGCCGTCGAGCACTTCGGCCAGGGTTTCCTTGCCCAGGTCGCGCTTGGGCGGCGGGCCGGCCTCGGCGGCCCCCTTGGCCTTGACCTTGGCTTCCCACGCCTTCCACTCGCGGTCGTAGGCCTGGGCATCGGCGAATGCCTGCCGGTAGCCGGCGACATCGCCCATCAACGTCGATGGAAACTGGTGGCGGCTGCCGTACACCCGCATCGGGTTCTCGCCGCAAGCCATCTTCAGTCCGTACGGCGCATCCGGAAACTTCATCGCCTGCACGGTGGTGGCCGGCACGTTCTTCAGCACCACACCGCGACCGCCGATCAGGTTGCCGGAACCGGGCAGGATCTCCAGCGTGGTCACGCCGCCGGCGCGCGCGGTGTTGAAACCCGGATCCTGCGGCCAGACCGAATTTTCCGCCATCACCTGCGGCGTGGTCGGATTGGTCATCTCGTTGCCGTTCGCGGTGGCTTCCACCGCCGGCGACGGATAGACGCCCAAATGCGAATGCACGTCGATGAGGCCGGGCGTGACATATTTGCCCTTCGCGTCGATGACCACGGCGCCGGCAGGTGCCTCGACCTGCTTGCCGACCGCCGCGATCTTGCCGTCGCGCAGCAACACCGAGCCATCGTCGATGCGTTCGCCGGTGCCGGTGTAGATCGTCGCGTGCTGGATCAGCGTGGTCTGCGCAGGCAGCGCCTGGTAGGTGGACGGAAAGGCGTCCGGCGGGAATTCGGCCGGCGGCGGGGCCGCAGCGTTCGCGACAGCCCCTGCAGACACCACCAGCAAAACCGCGAGCGTCACCGCGCGCAAGTGTGACGATTTCATCTTCGCTCCCAAGTTGGCCCCATACATGCCTGCCCTGGCTGCGATCTACGGCGTGTCCGTTGCCGCGACCGGCAAACCGTACATGGAAGCGTCGGCAAAGTCTTGCTTGCGGAAACGAGGGCTGTGTGCAGATCGAGCGTGGCGAGGTCGACAGAATGTGCCGGCGCCCTGGCTGTATCCAATAGTCGTCACGCAGGCCATCGCGCCTTACGAGTTGGAGAGAGGCGAACCAAAATTGTCCCTGACACCTTTTTTGGTGCGGTTGATTCAGCGCTGGCCTGGTGTGTGGGCCGCCACGAAACTGCGCAGCACATCGTTGATCCGCGTCTGGTAGCCCTTGCCGCCACCCTTGAAGTAATCGAGCACATCCTGGTCGATCCGCAAGGTCACCTGCGCCTTCGGCTCGCTTCGCTCCGGACGATGCCTTGCCCAGAACTCGGCCGACATCGCGGCAATGTCGCTGTAGTCGATGCCGCCGTCCGGCTTGTCTGCCACCGCCTGCAGGCGCTTGCGCTGCGCAGCGGTCAACGGCGTGGGATGTTTCGGATCAAGCTTCATTTTCATGGTAGTACGCTCGTTCGCCGGCATTGGCCTTGCGGGCCGAGATGATGCGGATGATGTCTCCACCAGCACCGCGCAAAGTGTAGGCAACGACCAGCAAGACCGGCCCTGCCCAGCCCAACGTCAACCATCGGACCTCACCGTAGTCCTCGCGGTCATCGACCATGTCGACACGTCCGCCATCCAGAAACACATGGGCCGCATCTTCAAAGGCGACGCCATGCTTGCGCAAATTTGAAGCCGCCTTGGCGTCGTCCCACTCGAAGTCCATATCCATGGATTCCAGATTCCGTAGCTACGAACTGTAGTTACATGGAGTGCGACTGTCAAAGTGGCATTCGCACACCGGCTACCCATTGCCTGGATGGTTCGGTCACTGCCGTGTTGTCGGCGGCCCAGGAATCCTGCCCATCGCGCCGCCGCGAAAAAGCGCAAGTGACTCTGAAGACTCATGTCGCCGCCGCCCGTTTAGCCTCTGATGCTGCCATTCGGATCAAGGATTCCGGGAAAAGTCACTGCGACTTAACTTCCCCCGTTCCGCTTTTGGGGGCGGCCGAACGCAGAACAGAGAAATTCACGGACGCGGAAGCCGAGCAAGTAGATCGGGCAGCTAAGCGTCTGGCGGCAGCCTTTGGTTACGGCACGTCGTGGCAGTCTGCGCCGCTTCAGATACCGGAAGCGGACGGCTTGCGCATGAAGTCGGCGACCCTGCCTGTTGCGCATCGTGGACAAGTCACCGAACAAGCGGCACGAACCATCGGCGGTTGTCGGCATGTAAGGCGGCAGCATGCCTGGGCGATCCACGGCGGCATCCATAACTGCCGACCTGATAAGTATTGCCGACAAATCCGAGAAGTTGGGATGCGCAGACGGTCTATCTGTGGCACGTCAGACCCTTATGGACGTGGCGAAGTTGAACGGTCTTGTTGTGGAGAAATCCGAAGTTTTCATCCGCTCTCCGGAAGAGAGGGCTGCGCGTCTTGCTGAGCTGAAGCTAGAACGCGAGCGGATCGCGGCAGTGATCGTTGTCAGGAGGAGGCCATCATGAACCTCAAGAACCGAGTGCGCACGCTGGAGCGCGAGATCTCGCCACCGGAGGTGCTGCGTGTGGTGTACGTCGCGGATGGCGTCGACAAGGCCGCTGAGCACGATCGCCAGCGCCAACAGGAACACTATCGCGGACCGCTGGCTGTCCTGGATGAGACTGACCGACAACCATGAAGCTTAGGCACCGCTTTTTTCCTCGAATTCCTTCCTGCACCAATCCATGAATATCCGTACGTTAGCTGCGGCGACGGTCGCAGTCCTATGTCCTATGAAATCCGAAGCAGCCTCGAACCTCACGCTGTCGGGATTTGGATCGCTGTCGGCAGCAAAGTACATGTCGGTGGCTGCACGCGTGCTACCCATCACCAATTCAGCAGCGCCTATGCCTACCGCTAGGCGTTCTCCAATATACGCAGGCAAATATGTTGCGTCGTCGACATTGAAGAAGCGAACAGATTCAGCGATCTGATTGCACGCTGCATTCAAAGCAGCGGCGCTGTCCGTGACTGCAGTAGATGCCGAGCCGGGAAGAATCGCTGAGAATACGGCGCCCTGTTTAGTCACCAAATCCAACGCAATCATCAATCCACTGCACGGTGTGAAGAGGTGCGATGCGACAATTCGCGCACGCGCGGCAACCCGCCTATCGCGACGACGTCCCTCTCGGGTGGAAATGCCGACCGCAACCACTGCTGCGGACGCGCTACCGATTGCGCCGGCTGCTGTCCAGAATACCGAGCCATTGATGGCACACACAGCTGGCCAGTGCGCGATCAGTAAGACCACCACCGCGGCGGTAATGACTCCGGCGAAGAACGCAACAGTCGTTTTCATGTTGTTGGCGTGACTTCTGAACCGCAGTGCTTGCACTTGATCGCGGCAGGCCGGATCTCTTCATCGCAATATGGGCAGGTGTAGACCTTCGCGCCAGCAGCCACTTTACGGTTCTCGCCCGAACAAGCCCATACCAACGCTACGACCCGGCCGACCAGACTCCAGCCAAGAAGCAGATCGAGTATGAAGATGGCGGTTGTGTTCGGGTTCCCTCGATTGCTCGCAACGAACGCCGGGAGGAAATAGAAAAACAGCCCGACAACAAGCATCAGAAGTAACAAAGCAACGTCCATGAATTCCCCCTATTTGCTCGCATGTCCCCTGACATGCGAAGGCAATATAACAATCATCCACTGACATGGCATCGGCATTCGCCTACACGCTTGCTCACCTTGCGCTGGCTCACACCCCAGTGCCATGCCGGCAATCTAGATCCTGCCCCGCGAGTCAGGCCAGACTGCCCTCTATCAGCGCTGACCGATGACCGGGGCGACTTCCTTTGGGTGCCGCGCATGATCGTCTATACCGTGAAGCAGAATGAAAGCGGGCTATGGTGCATTCGCACTATGAGCGCCACGATCGCGGATGGCCTGCAGCTCGGCGCTGCTATCAGGCAGGCGCGGGACGCCGATCGAACAGGGCATATGGAGTCCGGCCTTGTCACGAGGGTGGAAATGCACAGCGCTGACGTGATCGTGCCGCTGGCCCATTACCAGGCGGCACAAGACACGTGGACGGGCGCCATAGCGTGAGTGCGAGCGAGCGGATCAATATCCGCGACAGTCTGAGCCGTGCGCACTGGTGCGGCTGCTTCAGCTGCAGCGATCAGGATCTGATCGAGGCGGTGCGCGCGACTCGAAGCACCGAGGTCGGCGTGGTCGAGATCTACCTCGCCACCAGATGCGCGCTGGAATCGTTCGAGCCGGCGAGAGCGTCATAGGCAGGCTGTGAGCAGCCTTCCGTTCCGGGTACAGCGCAAAGACGGCGAATGAACAAGGCGCCTGACTGTTGACTAATGCTGACATTCGCGCAGCAGTCAACAGGGGACAGGCGTCTCTAAAATAGACGGCAATAGATAGCCGAGCTGTCGCACAGTGCGAACACCTGCCATTGCGGACCCGCAGGGAACTTACAAGGGAACAAAATACATCGCCCACAAAAAGGCCCTATATTCAGGGACTTAGTTGCGTATCTGGCGGAGAGAGTGGGATTCGAACCCACGGTAGGCTTACACCTACGGCAGTTTTCAAGACTGCTGCCTTAAACCGCTCGGCCATCTCTCCAGACTTGTTCGCGATCCTTCTGCGAGGGACGCAATCCTATCAGGAACGTGGCGACAAGGAACCGTTGCCGCTCTTCTTCGACAACGCCACCAGACACCCCACCAGGATCGCCACCGGGATCAGCGCGCCCAGCAGCGGCAGCAACAATACCGGTTGGCGAACGACCATCGGCACGAGTTGCGTGGCGCTGGCGAAGGCGATGATCCACAGGCGCCAGCGGCGGTGGTGGCGGGCGAACCAGAAGCTGCCGATGACGAGCAGCAGCGCGATGATGGAAAGCACCAGGTCGATCTTCGGCATTTGCCACACGCCGTCGAAGCCCAGTCGCGTGCCGATCACCGAAGCCAGCACCGTGAGCAGGAAGTAGCTGGTGTAGAACTCGACCTTGTCCCAGGTGCCGCGGGCGGCTGCCGACGTGTTCATGCGATGCGGTCCAGTCCGGCCATGTACGGGCGCAGCACTTCGGGCACGTTGATCGAGCCGTCGGCGTTCTGGTTGTTTTCCATCACCGCGATCAGGGTGCGGCCGATGGCGAGGCCGGAGCCGTTCAAGGTGTGCACGAGTTCGGGCTTGCCGGTGTCGGGGTTGCGCACGCGGGCCTGCAGGCGGCGGGCCTGGAAGTCTTCGCAGTTGGAGCAGCTGGAGATTTCGCGGTAGGTCTGCTGGCTGGGCAGCCACACTTCGAGGTCGTAGGTCTTGACGGCGGTGAAGCCCATGTCGCCGCCGCACAGCAGCACCTTGCGGTATGGCAGGCCGAGCTTCTTCAGCACGTTTTCGGCGTGGCCGACCATTTCCTCCAGTTGCGCATGCGAGTCGCCGGCGCGGGCGATCTGTACCATCTCGACTTTCTCGAACTGATGCTGGCGGATCATGCCGCGGGTGTCGCGGCCGTAGCTGCCGGCCTCGGCGCGGAAGCACAGCGAGTGCGCGGTCATGCGCAGCGGCAGCGCGTCGGTGTCCTGGATGGTGTCGCGCACCAGGTTGGTCAACGTCACTTCGGCGGTGGGGATCAGGTAGCGTTTCGATTCGCCGACTTCGGTGGCGAACAGGTCGTCTTCGAATTTCGGCAGCTGGCCGGTGCCCTGCACGCTGTCGGCGTTGACGATCACCGGCAGGTTGCATTCGAGGTAACCATGCTCGCCGGTGTGCAGGTCGAGCATGAACTGGCCGATCGCACGATGCAGGTGCGCGAGCTGGCCGCGCAGCACGGTGAAGCGTGCGCCGGACAGCTTGGCGCCGGCGTCGCCGTCGAGCCAGCCGTGGCGTTCGCCGAGTTCGACGTGGTCTTTCACCGCGAAATCGAAGCTGCGCGGATTGCCCCAGCGGCTCACCTCGACGTTGTCGTTTTCATCCTTGCCGAGCGGCACCGACTCGTGCGGGATGTTCGGGATGCCCAGTGCGATGTCGGCGAGCTTCGCCTGCACGTCCGCGAGCGCCTGCTCGTTGGCCTTGAGCTTGTCGCCCAGGCCCGCGACCTCGGCCATCAGCGCAGCGACGTCCTCGCCCTTTGCCTTGGCCTGGCCGATCGACTTCGAGCGCGTGTTGCGCAGGTTCTGCAGTTCCTGCGTTTCCATCGCCAACTGCTTGCGCGTGCTCTCCAGCGCTTCGACGGTGGACACGTCCAGATCGAAGTTGCGGGTCTTCTTGAGTCGCGCGGCGGTTTCGGCGAGGTGCGAACGCAGCAGTGCGGGATCCAGCATGATCGAGGTCCAGATGAAGGCTTGAACCGCGAATTATCGCTGCCGGGTGGCAATTGCCGCAATGAATACCGGGTGGCGTTACATCGCCACCCGGCTTGCCGACACGCTCAGCTGGCCAGCTTGCGCTCGCTGCGGCCCAGCCACCAGGCCATCGCGGCACCGGCGATCAGCCAGCCGATGAGCTGTTCGGCCAGCGCGGCGAGCGTGAAATCGAGCGGGAAACGGTACCAGTTCCAGTACGGCAGGGTGGTGCCGAGCCAGGCGAATACGGCCGCTGCCGCCGCCACGGCGAGGCGGCGCCGAAAACCGAGGCCTGCCAGCCCCATCACGAACGCCAGCGCCAAACCGCCCAACGTATCCGATGCCCATTGCCGCCCGATCTGCGGCCCCATCCGGGTCATGTCGGTGCCTTGCGGCTGGTAGACCACGAAGGCATACGGCGAGCGTACGGCCTTGATCGAATAGGTCCGTACCTCGGCCGCGTCGCCCATTTTCTTCGGATCCAGCGCGGGCAACAGGTATACGCCGGGCTCCCCGCCCAGGCCTTGCTGCAGGCCGCTGAGCGCGATGTTTTCGTTGGTTGGCAGGCGCAGGCCAACCTCGCCCAGGCCCAGCGCCATGTGCGCCACCACGCCCCACACGAACATCAGGATGCCGCCGATAAGACCCGCCACGAGTACGCGCATGCTTCACCCTCCCCGGTTGATGGGATGAAATCTAGGCTCGGGATCGCAGCGGCGGCAAGGGAGCGCGCAGCACGGCGGGACTGCGGTCATTGGCATCGCGGAAAACATCGCCCGCGAGCGGGCTCCTACGGCTTGCGCGCCTTTTCGCGGGCGGCACGCAGCGCCAGCAGCTTCTCGCGCAGTTGCAGTTCCAGTCCGCGCTCGACCGGCTCGTAGAACACGCTGCCGGCCAGTTCGTCGGGCAGGCATTGCTGATCGAGGGCGATGCCGCCTTCGGCGTCGTGGTCGTACTGGTAGCCCTTGCCGTAGCCGAGGCCTTTCATGAGCTTGGTCGGCGCGTTGCGCAGGTGCATCGGCACTTCCAGCGTGCCGCCTTCGCGGATCGCGGCACGGGCCTTGTTGTAGGCCATGTAGGCGGCGTTGCTCTTCGGCGCGATCGCCAGCCAGATCGCCAGCTGTGCCAGGCCCAGTTCGCCTTCGGGGCTGCCGAGGCGTTCGTAGGTGTCCCACGCGTCCAGCGCCATCCGCCAGGCGCGCGGCTCGGCCAGGCCGACATCCTCCACCGCCATGCGGGTCATGCGCCGGGCCAGGTACAGCGGATCGACGCCGCCGTCGAGCATGCGGCAAAGCCAATACACCGCCGCGTCGGGGTCGGACGAGCGTACCGACTTGTGCAACGCCGAGATCTGGTCGTAGAACTGCTCGCCCTGCTTGTCGAACCGGCGGGTACGGTCGGCCAGAACCTGAGTCAATGTCGCTTCGTCGATACGCTTGTCTTCAGCGAGTTCGGCGGCGATTTCCAGCAGGGTCAACGCGCGGCGCACGTCGCCGTCGGCTGCCTGGGCGATCGAGTCCAGCGATTCATCGGAGACCTGCAGCTGCAGCTCGCCCAGGCCGCGTTCGCTGTCGATCAGCGCGCGCTTCAGTGCGGCGATGATGTCGGCGGTGGAGACCGGCTCCAGCACGTGCACGCGGCAGCGCGACAGCAGTGCGGAGTTCAGCTCGAACGACGGGTTCTCGGTAGTGGCGCCGATGAAGATGATCACGCCGCGCTCGATGTGCGGCAGGAACGCATCCTGCTGGGTCTTGTTGAAGCGGTGCACCTCGTCGACGAACAGTACGGTGCGTCGCCCTTGCGCGAAGTTCACCTCGGCCTCGGCCAGTGCCTTGCGCACGTCCGGCAGGCCGGAGAGTACGGCGGAAATGGCGCGGAAATCGGCGTCGGCATAACGTGCCACCAGAAGCGCCAAGGTGGTCTTGCCGCAGCCAGGCGGGCCCCACAGCACCATCGAGTGGATCTTGCCGGCTTCCAGCGCGCGGCGCAGCGCCTTGTCCGGCCCGACCAGGCGCTGCTGGCCGACGATCTCGTCGAGGCTGCGCGGGCGCATGCGCTCGGCCAGAGGCTTGAGCGCGTCGGGTTCGGCGAACAGGCCGGGGGTGGATGGTGAGGCGGGACGAGGCATCCGGGCATGATAAGCCATGCCTGCCGGTGCATTGGTCATGGCGCGATGCCGGTGGGGTGCTGCACTGTGCTGCGCGCCGGGACAGCGTCGCGGCTGAAGCCGCTCCCACAAGAGCGGGTCGGCACGTTTCGACTGCTGTGCTTCAATTTTCCCGCGCGCAAGAGAGTGACAAAAGCGCAGGCGGGCCGACGGGATTTACCCTCACTCAGCCTGCGTCGACATCCCCTGTAGCCCCCCATCCCGCCTTGTACTGGCAATACAGCCCGTAGCCCACGCCGCACAACCCGGTAAGCACGGCCGGAATCAGCAGGGTGCGTTCGCCCAGCACGCCGAACAGCAGAGCGCCGACGGCGCTGCCGAGGGTGAAGGTCGTCACCACCAGCACGCATACGCGGATGCGCAGGGTATCCACCTCGAGCCCGCGCAGCCGCTGGCCGATGTAGATGCCCAGGTCGGTGAACATGCCGGAGACATGGGTGGTGCGGAACACCATGCCGCTGTAAGTGCTGGCCATGCCGTTCTGCAACCCCGCGCCCATCGCTGCCAGGTACAGGCCGACCGGACTGCCGGCGTCGAGCAGCGGTACCGCGGCGAACAGCAGCAACGATTCCAGTATCAGTGCCAGTCCGTAGCGGCGTCCGAGTTTCAGCGTGCTCTGCTGCACGATCATGCCGCTGAGAATCGCACCGATCAGGAAGGCGCCGATCGAGAGCCCCCAGTGCCACGCCTCGCCGCCGTCGCCGGTGCCGAATGCCACGCCGAGCAGGCTGGTGGATCCGGTCAGGTTGGTGATCGACTGGTGGCGGAAGCCCATGTAGCCGGCCGCGTTGACGATGCCGGCGATGAAGGCGAGCACGCCGCCGCCGATCCACGCCCACCGCGGCAGCTGACGCAGTACAGGCATGACCGGATCAGTCCTTGAGTGGCTGGGTGGTGATCACCGGCGCGTCGCCGATCACGTCGGCGCCCTTCGGCGGCACGAAATTGAAAGTGTCCGGCGGAATCGGTGCGTTGCGCTGCCAGTCGGAGAAACGGATGTCGGTGGTGGAACCGAGCTGGTCGCGAAACGTCATCCGTGCCAGGCCGTTCGCGTCGAAGCCGAGGTCCGCGTAATCGAACTGCGGATCCTTTGCCGTAGAGGTGAGCCTCAACCAGACCAGGCCATCCCGCTCACCCCGTTCGGCAACCTTGAAGTTCTTGTCCAGTTGCTTGACGTCAGTCAGCACGGTGAGCGGGCTATGCGCCTCCTCGCTGCTCTGGATGCGCACGGTGACCTGTTCGAGTTCCGGGTCGTACATCCATACCCGGCTGCCGTCGGCCACGATGACCTGCTTGTACGGCGTCAGCGTGTCCCAGCGAAACTGTCGCGGCGACTGCATCGCCAGCGTGCCGGAACTGTTCTTGCCGGCCTTGCCGTTGATGTCGACCAGCGACTGCGTGAAATGCCCGGTCAGCGAATGCAGGCCGGTGGCGAACGCATCCAGCCGTGCACGCGCCGGACCGGTGGCAGCCTGCGCCACGGCACTCAGCGAGAACATCAGCACAACGGCGGACATGGCGAGCATGAAGCGTTTCATCGGATTCCCTGGAAACGTGGCGATGCGGTGAATTGTGAAGCGTGCAGGCTTAACCGAATGGTAGGAGCGACTTCAGTAGCGATGCTCTTCGGTGACAAGGCCAGGAGCATCGCGACTGAAGTCGCTCCCGCAAGGGCTGGCGCTCAATTCTTCGGTGGCGGCGGCGCCAGCACTTCGCGGTTGCCGTTGTGCTGCGGGGCGCTGACCACGCCGTCCTGCTCCATCTGCTCGACCAGCCGTGCGGCGCGGTTGTAGCCGATGCGCAGGTGCCGCTGCACGCCGGAAATCGAGGCGCGCCGGGTCTGCGTGACGATCGCCACCGCCTTGTCGTACAGCTGGGTGTCGGCGTCGCCGCCCTCTTCGCCTTCCTGCGGCAGGCCCGAATCGTTGATGAACTTGCCGTCGCTGGTGGCCTGCACTTCCTCCAGCACGCCTTCGATGTATTGCGGCGCACCTTGCGATTTCAGCCAGGCGACCACGTGGTGCACCTCGTGGTCGTCGACGAAGGCGCCGTGCACGCGTTCCGGCGTGGCGGTGCCCGGCGGCAGGTACAGCATGTCGCCGTGGCCGAGCAGGGTCTCGGCGCCCGACTGGTCGAGAATCGTGCGCGAGTCGATCTTGCTGGAGACCTGGAACGCGATGCGGGTGGGGATGTTGGCCTTGATCAGGCCGGTGATCACGTCCACCGACGGGCGCTGGGTGGCCAGGATCAGGTGCACGCCGGCGGCGCGCGCCTTCTGCGCCAGGCGGGCGATCAGCTCCTCCACCTTCTTGCCGACGATCATCATCATGTCGGCGAATTCGTCGATGATCACCACGATGTACGGCAGCGGCTCCAGCGGCTCGGCGGCGAGGTTCGGCATATCCGGGTTCGGCCGGAACAGCGGGTCCAGCATCGGCTGGCCGGCATTCTCGGCGTCCTTCACCTTCTTGTTGAAGCCGGCCAGATTGCGCACGCCGACGGCGGCCATCAGCTTGTAGCGGCGCTCCATCTCGGCCACGCACCAGCGCAGCGCGTTGGCGGCCTCCTTCATGTCGGTGACCACCGGCGCCAGCAGGTGCGGGATGCCCTCGTACACCGAGAGCTCCAGCATCTTCGGGTCGATCATGATCATCCGCACGTCTTTCGGGCTGGCCTTGTACAAGAGGCTCAGCACCATCGCGTTGACCGCCACGGATTTGCCCGAACCGGTGGTGCCGGCCACCAGCAGATGCGGCATCTTGCCCAGGTCGACCACCACCGGCTTGCCGCCGATGTCCTTGCCCAGCGCCAGCGCCAGCGGCGATTTCAGCTGGTCGTACTTGTCCGAACGCAGGATCTCGGAGAGATACACGATCTGCTTGTGGGTATTGGGGATCTCCAGCCCGATCACGTTCTTGCCGGGGATCACGTCGACCACGCGCACGCTGACCACCGACAGGCCACGCGCGATGTCCTTGTCCAGGCTGGATACCTGGGAGCCGCGGATGCCCGGCGCCGGCTCCATCTCGAAGCGGGTGATCACCGGGCCCGGATAGGCGCCGACCACCTTCACGTCGATCTTGAAATCCTTCAGCTTGAACTCGACCTGGCGCGAGAGCACCTCGAGGGTTTCCTCGGAATAGCCCGGCCCCTGCGGCGGAGCCTCGTCCAACAGCGACAGCGGCGGCAGTTCGCCCGGAGCGGCAGCGCCGGTGAACAGCGGAATCTGGGTTTCCAGCTTGGCCCGCTCGCTCTTGGTCACCGGCGCGGGGGCGGCCTCGATGCGCACCGGTTCGCGCTTGGCCTGCCGCACCGCATCGGCCTTCTTGACCACCTCACGCTCGGTGCGTGCCTGCCGCGCGGCCAATGCCTGGGGTGCCCGGCGCAGCTTGCCGCGGAGCCAGTCGACCAGCTTGAGCACGCCCTGCCCGGTCCAGTCTGCCAGCTTGAACCACGACAGGCCCGTGGCCAGCGTCACCGCGATCAGAAACAGCGCCAGCAGCAGCAGCGGCGCGCCCTTGTCGCCGAACGCGCTGAGCAAGGCGTCGCCGACCCACACGCCGATGATGCCACCCACGCCCTGCGGCAAGACCGGCTCGTCGTGGAAATTGAGGTAGAGCAGTGCCGGCCCGGTAATGAAGAAGAACACGAAGCCGATCAGCCGCAGCGCCGGCTCCCACGGGTGCACCACCCGTTCGTCGCCGCGCTGGCGCAGCACCTGCACGCCCAGCAACAGCAGCAGCAGCGGGAAGCAGTAGGCGACCAGGCCGAAGATCCAGCGCAGCAGGTCGGCGACGTAGGCGCCGACGGTGCCGCCGAAATTGTGCGCATGCTCCAGCTGGCCGGCGTTCGTCCAGCTGGGATCATGCGGGTTGTAGCTGAACAGGCACACCAGCAGATACAGCGCCAGCGGCAGCAGCAGCAGGGCGCCGGCTTCACGCAGCCGGCGCTTCAGCTCCTCGCTGAGGCCTTCCCTCGGTTGTTGTCTTGCATTTGCGCTGCGCGCCACCTTGGGTGCCCCCTTTTTGACTGCCAAGGGTCAGAGCATACCTTGCAGAGCGGGATGCACCAGCTTGCCGCCGTCGACGTTGATGCCGACCTTCAGCGGTTCGAACTCGCGCCACTCGTTGCCGGCGGCCAGGCGCTGCACGTACGGCAGGATCGCGGCGGAGATCGCCAGCGACGAGGTCTGCGGCACCGCGCCGGGCATGTTGGTCACGCAGAAGTGGGTGACGCCATGCACGTCGTAGGTCGGTTCCTTCCAGGTGGTGGGCTTCGAGGTCTCGAAGCAGCCGCCCTGGTCGATCGCGATATCCACCAGCACGCTGCCCGGCTCCATGGTCTTCACCATCGCCTCGGTGACCACGCGCGGCGCCTTGGCGCTGGGTACCAGCACCGCACCCACCACGATGTCGGCATCGCGTACTTCCTCGGCCACCGAGGACTCGTAGGCGTACAGCGCGGTGACGTTCGGACCCATCGTCATCATCTCGGCCAGGCGGTCCTGGCGCTTGTCGAACACCACCACGTTGGCGCCGGCGGCAGCTGCCAGCGCAGCAGCCGCACCACCGGCAGCGCCGGCGCCCAGCACCACCACCTTGCCGCGCGGGGTGGAAGCCATGCCGCCGAGCAGCTTGCCCTTGCCGCCCTGCGGGCGATGCAGCAGCGTGGTGCCGATCTGGGTGGCGATGCGGCCGGCGATCACCGACATCGGCAGCAACAGCGGCAGCGCGCCGTTCTCTTCCACCGACTCGAACGCCACGCCGGTCAGGCCGATGTCGAGCAGGCTCTTCGTCAGTTCGGGTTCGGCCGCCAGATGCAGGTAGCAGAACAGCAGGTGGTGCTTCTTCAGCAGCGCCAGGTCGCCGGCGACCGGCTCCTTCACCTTGACGATCAACTCACCGGCCTCGTACAGCGCGGCGGCGTCGGGCACGATCTTGATGCCCTCCTTGATGTAGGCCTCGTCGGCAAAGCCGCTCTTCAGGCCGGCGCCGGACTGGATGAACACTTCGTGGCCACGGCGCACCAGATCGGCGGCAGCGGCGGGAACGAGGGCAACACGACCTTCGAGGGTCTTGGTTTCGGAGGGGATACCGATACGCATGGAAAAAGAATCCTGTGGGAGCACGTTGTGGATCCATCGCGCTGACGCTGCGGTGGTGTCGGTGAATCTGTCGCCTACCTTGAATCGGCCGTGGGTATTCCCCATCCTTGCGGGGTCACGCAACCCGCCTCGCTCGCTGGCCTCGCTTGAGGAAACCGTGCCGGGGGCTGCAGCGAATGAAGTGTCAGGCCATCGGTAAACCCAAGGATTATACCAACCATGAGCACCACCAAACACAGTCGCCTGCTGATCCTCGGCTCCGGCCCCGCCGGCTACACCGCCGCGGTGTATGCGGCCCGCGCCAACCTCAAGCCGACCATGATCACCGGCCTGCAGCAGGGTGGCCAGCTGATGACCACCACCGATGTCGACAACTGGCCGGGCGACGTCGAAGGCCTGCAGGGTCCGGCGCTGATGCAGCGCATGGCCGAGCATGCCGAGCGCTTCCACACCGAGATGATCTTCGACCACATCCACACGGTGGACCTGAAGCAGCGCCCGTTCCGGCTCAAGGGCGACTCCGGCGAATACACCGCCGACGCGCTGATCGTCACCACCGGCGCCACCGCCAAATACCTCGGCATCGCCAGCGAGGAGAAGTACAAGGGCAAGGGCGTCTCGGCCTGCGCCACCTGCGATGGCTTCTTCTTCCGCGACCAGGACGTGGTGGTGATCGGCGGCGGCAACACCGCGGTCGAGGAGGCGCTGTACCTGGCCAACATCGGCCGCAAGGTCTACCTGGTGCACCGCCGCGACAAGCTGCGCGCCGAAAAGATCATGCAGGACAAGCTCTTCGAGAAGGCCGCCGCCGGCAAGATCGAGCTGGTCTGGAACCACACCATCGACGAAGTGCTGGGCGACGACACCGGCGTCACCGGCGTGCGCGTGAAGGACGTCAACTCCGGCGTCACCCGCGACATCGAGGCCACCGGCTTCTTCGTGGCGATCGGCCACACGCCGAACACCGGCATCTTCGAAGGTCAGCTCGACATGCACGACGGCTACATCAAGATCCACAGCGGCCAGCACGGCATGGCCACGATGACCTCGGTGCCCGGCGTGTTCGCCGCCGGCGACGTGGCCGATCATGTTTATCGTCAGGCCGTCACGTCGGCCGGCTTCGGCTGCATGGCCGCGCTGGACGCCGAACGCTGGCTCGATCAGCAGACCCCGGCCGGCTGATGTTGTAGGAGCCCGCTCGCGGGCGATGCTTTTTGCTCTGAATCTCCCTATTCAGCATCAGAACAATAGCATCGCCCGCGAGCGGGCTCCTACACAGCCAGGCCACGCCCGCCATGCACATCCGCTTCCACGCCGCGATCGCCGAACTGCCTGCCGCGGAATGGGACGCCCTGCGCGCTGACGCCAACCCGTTCGTCTCGCACGCGTTCCTGCACGCGCTGGAGCAAAGCGGCTGCATCCGGCCCGACTGGGGCTGGCAGGCTCATCACCTGGGCCTGTACCAGGACGGCCGCCTGCTCGCCGCCGCACCGCTGTACCTGAAGGGCAACTCGCACGGCGAGTTCGTGTTCGACTGGAGCTGGGCCAGCGCGTGGGAGCGTGCCGGCGGCGATTACTATCCGAAACTTCTCAACGCCGTCCCCTACTCGCCCGTGCCCGGCCCGCGCCTGCTCGCCGGCAATGACGAACGCACGCTGCTCCTGCAGCGCGCGCTGGTCGAAGCCATGCAAGGCGAAGCGGAACGAATGGGACTGTCCTCGGTGCATGCCAATTTCCTGCAGGCCGCCGAGCTGGCCGCGTTCGACGGCAGCGATCACGCCTGGCTGGCCCGCTCTGACGTGCAGTTCCACTGGCACAACCACGGCTATCGCCACTTCCCGGATTTCCTCGCCGCGCTCAACCACAAGAAGCGCAAGAACATCTTGCGCGAACGCCGACAGGTCGCGGCCAGCGGCCTGGCCATCGAGTGGCGTGGCGGCGACACGCTCGATCGCGACGAATGGCGGCAACTGCATGCGCTGTACGAAACCACGTTCGACATGAAGGGCAACCACGCGGCGCTGACTGCGGCGTTTTTCCTGCGACTCGGCGAGCTCGGTCGGACCGCACAGGTCGCGCTGGCGCGCCAAGGTGAAACCATCGTGGCGATGGCGCTGTTCGTGCAAGGCAGCGACGTGTTGTACGGCCGCTACTGGGGCGCTTCGGTGGATGTGCCGGGCTTGCATTTCGAGTTGTGCTACTACCGCGGCATCGAGCATGCGATCGCGCACAAGCTCGCGCGTTTCGAACCCGGCGCGCAGGGCGAACACAAGCTGGCACGCGGCTTCCTGCCGGTGCGCACCCATTCGCGGCATTACCTCGCGAACCCCGATTTTCGTGCCGCCGTGGCAGCAGCACTGGCCGGCGAACGGCCGGCGGTCGATGCTTATGCCGCCGAACTGCAGAGCCACAGCCCTTATGCCGACCGCGGCCACCGCGACGCCGACACCGTCACCGACCAACGATGATTCGCCTCCCGCTACTGGATGCTGCCGCCTGGGATCGTTTCCCCGATCCGCGCAATGCGCTGACCGAGCCGAACGGCCTGCTGGCATTTGGCGGAGACTTGTCGCCTTCGCGGCTGCTCGCCGCCTACCGTCTCGGCATCTTTCCATGGTTCGGCGAAGGCGAGCCGATCCTGTGGTGGTCACCTGATCCGCGCTGCGTGTTCCGCACCGACACGGCACGGATCAACCGCAGCCTGCGCCGCCAGCTTGCCGGCAAGCATTGGCGCGTGACCGTCGACCACGCGTTCGACGCCGTCATCCGCGCCTGCGCTGCACCGCGCGATGTCGATTCGGGCACCTGGCTGGTGCCGGCGATGATCGAGGCGTACATCCATCTGCATCGGCAAGGTCACGCGCACAGCGTGGAAGTGTGGGATGACGAACGGCTGATCGGCGGCATCTACGGCGTCGCGGTCGGCCGGCTGTTCTGTGGCGAGTCGATGTTCAGCGCCGAAAGCGGCGGTTCGAAGGTCGCCCTGGTCGTCCTTGCCCAGTTGCTGCACGGCCTCGGCTTTCCGCTGATCGACACCCAGGTGGCGAACCCCCACACCTTGCAACTGGGCGCGACCGAAATACCGCGCGACCGATTTCTGCAGGAGGTCGGTCGACTCACCCGATTACCCGGGCGGATCGGCAACTGGGCCGAACTCACGCCGCAGCTGGTTCAACCTTGCGTGGGTAGCTGAGCGTATGCGGGTCCCGCGACCTGCGGCGTTTGGCCGATCGCCTTCAGCTCGTCGTAGTGTTGCAGGAACAGGTTCACCAGGTCCGGATCGAGCTGGCTGCCGGCGACGCTGCGCAGATAATCCAGCACGTCCGCTTCCGGCCACGCCGGCTTGTAGACACGCACCGTGATCAATGCATCCCAGACATCGACCACGCTGAATATGCGCGCGGCCAGGGGAATCTCCTCGCCCCGCAAGCCCTGCGGATAACCGGTACCGTCCCAGCGCTCGTGATGGCTGTAGGGGATATCACTCGCCTCGCGCAGAAAATCGACCTGCTGCAGGAGCTCGTTGCCGATGTCGGGATGCCGGCGCATGATCGCCATCTCCTCATCGTCGAGCTTGCCGGGCTTGATCAACACGGCATCCGGCAAGGCCAGTTTGCCGATGTCGTGCAACAGGGCACCGAACCCGAGGTTGCGCAAAGCCTTCCCGTTCACACCAGCCAGGCGGGCCAGCCCGACGGCCATGCGCATCACGCGGTCGGAATGGTCGCCGGTTTCCTTGTGCCGTATATCCATCGCCGACACCAGCACGCGCAGGGTCTGCGTGTGTCCGTGCAGGAGCATCTGGTTGGCGGCCTTCAACCGGCGCAGGTCGCGACCGATCATCCAGTACAGCAACGCGCCGGTGGCCAGCACGAACAGGCCACCCTTGACGCTCTGCAGGAAGGTGAGCTGGGCGACGTTTTGCACCAGCACGTCCAACGCACGGTCGGAAAACCATATCCAGAGTGCGGACAGTACGACATAGACGAGTACGGTTCGGAACTGGGGGTTGGTCCTCAAGACACGGCTCCGCTGATCCTGCTTTGCAGCGGCCATTCATCGCACGTTTCCGGCACCGTGTCGATCATGTGGAGGCCCCACTGCGCAAGTTTGTGACGCAGCTGTCAGCTGGCCCGCGCCGCGTACGTGCGCGCCACGTAATTGTCGAGGATATCCACGAATTCGTTGGCTATATTGTCGCCGCGCAGGGTCATCGCCTTCTCGCCATCGATGAACACCGGCGCTGCTGGCGCCTCGCCGTTGCCGGGCAGCGAAATGCCGATGTTGGCGTGCTTGGATTCGCCCGGGCCGTTGACGATGCAACCCATCACCGCCAGGGTGAGGTTCTCCACGCCGTCGTACTTCACCCGCCACAGCGGCATCTGTTCGCGCACGTGCTCCTGCACGGTCTTGGCCAGCTCCTGGAAGAACTCGCTGGTGGTGCGGCCACAACCGGGACATGCGGTGACCAGTGGTGTGAACGAGCGCAGCCCCATGGTCTGCAGCAGCTCCTGCGCCACGATCACCTCGCCGGTGCGGGACGCGCCGGGTTCTGGCGTGAGCGAGATGCGGATGGTGTCGCCGATGCCTTCCTGCAGCAGCACCGCCAGCGCGGCGCTGGACGCGGTGATGCCCTTGGAACCCATGCCGGCTTCGGTGAGGCCCAGGTGCAGCGCGTACTCGCAGCGCGTGGCGATGTCGCGGTACACCGCGATCAGTTCCTGCACGCCGGAGACCTTGCACGACAGGATGATGCGGTCGCGCGCCAGCCCGATCTTCTCGGCCAGCGCGGCCGAGTCCAGCGCCGAGCGGATCAACGCCTCGCGCGCCACGTGCGAAGCGTCCCACGGATCGGCGCGCTTCGCGTTTTCGTCCATCAGCGCGGTGACCATGCCCTGATCCAGCGAACCCCAGTTCGCACCGATGCGCACTGGCTTGTCGTAGCGCAGCGCCTTCTCGATGATCGACGCGAACTGGCTTTCGTGCTTCTTGCCGAAGCCGACGTTGCCGGGGTTGATGCGGTACTTCGCCAGCGCCTCGGCGCAGGCCGGCTCGCGTTCCAGCAACAGGTGGCCGTTGTAGTGGAAGTCGCCGATGATCGGCACGTCCACGCCCATCATCGCCAGCCGCTCGGCGATGCGCGGGACAGCGGCGGCGGCCGCTGGCGTGTTGACCGTGATACGCACCAGTTCGGAACCGGCGCGGGCCAGCTCGGCGATCTGTTTGGCGGTGCTGGCCGGGTCCTCGGTGTCGGTGTTGGTCATCGACTGGACCACGACCGGCGCACCGCCGCCGACCTTCACCTTGCCGATCTGGACTGACACGCTGGGGCGACGCAATGCCGGCTCGGCCGGGCGTGGTTTCTGTGTAGCAAGCTCACTCATGGAATCAACCGGAAGACAGGCCGCGATGGTTCGCGGCGATGGCGTCAAGGATACCTGATCGGAGCTGCCGTCCTGTGACAAATCGGCGCACACTGGCGGCTGAAAAGCGGGTCCGGCAAGTCCTCTCCCACGAGGCTTTCCGCAGCCGCCGACCGCATATCCGCAGGCGCTGCACCGCTGTCACCTCACCCGGCGATGCAGCGCACCCTTGCAGGCTGACTGGGGGACCGCCCTGGTCACGCGACAAACCCGCGTCGCGCACACCGGACGGATTGCCGCAGCGGCTTGATCGAGGTCATGGCAGGGCCGCATGCTTCACCGGAAAATTGCAGTAATGAGCCAGGGAATCCGCATGCCGAATACCGAACACTACAACGACAAGGTGGTGCGCCAGTTCCTGCTGGCTGCCGCGGTGTGGGGCATCGTAGGCATGTCGGTCGGCGTGTATGCCGCCGCCGAGCTGATGTGGCCGGCGCTGAACTTCGACATCCCCTGGCTGACGTTCAGCCGGATCCGCCCGGACCACACCTTCGGGGTGATCTTCGCGTTCGGCGGATCGGCCCTGATGGGCACCTGCTACTACATCGTGCAGCGCACCGGCCACGCCCGGCTGGCGCTGGGCCGGCTGGCCGGCTTCACGTTCTGGGGGTGGCAACTGGTGATCGTGCTGTCGATGATCACGATGCCGCTGGGCATCACCCAGAGCAAGGAATACGCCGAGCCGGAATGGTTCATCGACATTCTGATCGCGATCGTCTGGGTGAGTTTCGGCGTGGTCTTTTTCGCCAGCCTGGCGCGCCGCCGGATCAAGCACATCTACGTGGCGAACTGGTACTACGGCGCGTTCATCATCGCCGTGGGCCTGTTGCACATCGTCAACAACCTGGCGCTGCCGGTGTCGATGTGGAAGTCGTATCCGATCTACTCCGGCGTGGTCGATGCGATGGTGCAGTGGTGGTACGGCCACAACGCGGTGGCGTTCTTCCTCACCGCCGGCTTCCTCGGCATGATGTATTACTTCGTGCCGCGCCAGGCGCAGCAACCGCTGTGGAGCTACCGCTTCTCGATCGTCAATTTCTGGGCGCTGATCTCGGTCTACATGTGGGCCGGCGCGCACCACCTGATGTACACCGCCCTGCCCGACTGGGTGCAGTCGGTAGGCATGGCGTTCTCGCTGGTGCTGCTGATGCCGAGCCTGGGTTCGGCAGCGAACGGCCTGCTCACTTTCAATGGCTCGTGGTGGCGGCTGAAAACCGACCCCGCCGCGAAGTTCATGGTGATGTCGCTGGTGTTCTACGCCGCCGCCACTTTCGAAGGCTCGATGATGGCGGTGAAGACGGTGAACTCGCTGTCGCACTACACCGACTGGACCATCGCCCACGTGCATTCCGGTTCCCTGGGCTGGGTCGCGATGATCACCATCGGCTCGCTCTACGCGATGGCCCCACGCGCGCTGGGCCGCCCGGAGATGCATTCGCGCAAGGCGATGGAGCTGCACTTCTGGCTGCACATCATGGGCACGTTGCTGTACGTGGGCTCGATGTGGACCGCCGGTGTCACCGAAGGCCTGATGTGGCGCGCCACCAATCCTGACGGTGCACTTACCTACGGCTTCCTGGACAGCCTGATCGCGATCAGGCCGATGTACCTGATCCGCTGGAGCGGCGGCGTGCTGATCCTGTCCGGCATGTGGGTGATGGCGTGGAACCTCTGGTACACCGCCGCCGATGCGCGGGCACGGCTGATCAAGCCGATCCCGGTGCCGATCCCCGAGCCGGTGCCGCACCAGGTACCCGCCCCGCTGCCCGCGGCCGGTTGAGGAGGACCCATGGCTTACAAACATTTCGAAGCGATCGAGAAACATGCCGGCCTGCTCGGCATCCTGATCGCGATCATGGTGTCGCTGGGCGGCCTGGCCGAGATCACGCCGCTGTTCATGGAGGCGCATTCGGTGAAGGCACCGCCAGGCGTGCATCCATACGACCCGCTGCGGCTGATCGGCAAGGACGTCTATGTGGCCAACGGCTGCTACCTGTGCCACTCCCAGATGATCCGCGCGTTGCGTTTCGAGACCGAGCGCTACGGCCACTTCTCCACCGCGGCCGAGTCGGTCTACGACCGTCCGTTCCAGTGGGGCTCCAAGCGCACCGGACCGGATCTGGCGCGGGTCGGCGGCAAGTATTCGGACGACTGGCAACGCATGCACCTGATGAATCCGCGCAGCGTGGTGCCGCAATCGAACATGCCCGGCTATCCGTGGCTGGCGAACAACAAGATCGATGCCGCCGACGTGCAGGCGCGCATGCGCACCTTGCGCCGACTCGGCGATCCGTACAGCGATGCCGACATCGCCGCGGCACCCGCCGCGGTCGAGGGAAAGACCGAAATGGATGCGTTGATCGCCTACCTGCAGGGGCTTGGCATCAAGAACGAACCCGCGACGGCCAAGGCAGCCGCTGCCCCGGCCAGCGACGGAGCGGCGCCATGATCGCCCTGATGATGGTCAGTCCGATCTGGGGCCATGTCGTCGGCGTATTCACCGTGTTGACCATGGCGAGCTTCATCGGCATCTGGATCTGGGCCTGGCGCAAGCATCACAAGTCCAGCTTCGATCGCCTGGCGCGTTTGCCGCTGGAAGACGATGTCGATGCCATCGCGAAGGAGGACCGCCCATGAGCAGCGGCTGGTCGTTGTGGGTGATGTTTCTGGTGGTGCTGAACATGGGCATCACGTTCTTCCTGTTCCTGTGGGGTCCGCGCGCGAAAATCCCGACCCTGCCCGACGGCACCAGCGGCCACGTATGGGCGCATGGCGTGCTGCGCGAAGGCGTGCGGCGGCTGCCGCGCTGGTGGATACTGTTCTCGGCCAGCATGTTCGTCTCCGCGTTTGCCTACCTGTATCTGTTCCCCGGTTTCGGCAACCACAAGGGCGCGCTCGGCTGGACCGCGCATGGCGAACTGGCACGCAACGTGGCCGCCAACGAAGCGAAGCTCGCCCCGCTGATGGAGCGCTTCAAGCTGTATCCGGTCGAACAGCTCGCCAACGATCCGGACGCGCTGCAGATGGGCAAGGTGCTGTTCGAGGACAACTGCGCCGCCTGCCATCAGCGCAGCGCCACCGGCAACATCGCCTTGGGTTCACCCAACCTTACCGATGCCGACTGGCTCTACGGCGGCAGCGGCGACGACATCACCCACTCGATCCATGACGGTCGCGCGGGCGTGATGCCGCCATGGGCCAGCCTCGGCGAGGACAACGTGAAGAACCTGGCGCAGTACGTGCTGAGCCTGTCCGGCGCCCCGCACGATGCGGCGAAGGCGGCCGCGGCCAAACCACTGTTCGCCACCTGCGCCGCCTGCCACGGTACCGAGGGCAAGGGCAATCCCGCGCTGGGCGCGCCCAACCTCACCGATCACGTGTGGCTGCACGGTGGCAGCGTGGCCAACATCGAGAAGACCACCCACGACGGTCGCCAGGGCCACATGCCGGCGTGGAGTCCGCGCTTGAGCGACGACCAGATCCACGTGGTCGCCGCCTACGTCTATCACCTGTCGCACGACGCCGATGCCGGCCACCGCTGACCCCGCTGCGCGCCGCCATGCGGCGTGGTACCGCCAGCCGGTGCTGTGGCTGGGGATCGCCATCTTCGTGGCCTCGCTGGCCGGTTGTGTGTGGATGATCGTGCTCGGCATGCATCACGGCGACACGCCGCTGGAAACCTCGCCCACCGTTTTCGGCGTGCCGGTCAGCGCGCACAGCAGTCCGCGGCCGCCGCCCTCCGGTCCCACACGGTGAACGCGCACGCGGCGTGGGCTCAGCCGCAACTCGCCGCGCAGGTGCTGCAGCCGCGCCGCGATGGCTGCAGCGAAATCGCGCTGCGCGTCGACGCGCTGGACGACGCCCGCCAAGTGCTGTGGCTCGAGCAGCGCATCCGCGCCCTGCCCGGCGTCCGCCGGGTCGCCATCGACCGCCCGGCCCAGCGCGTGCGGGTGGTGTGGGATACCCGGCTCACCTCGCTGCCGACGTTGCTCGACAACTTCGTCGTCGCTGGCTGTCCGGCGCAGCCGCTGCAGCATGACCGCATCGACGACCCTCGTTCGAACGAACAGCACGACGCGCTGAAACGCCTGCTGGTCGCAGGCATGTGCGCGATGCAGGTGATGACATACGCGTTCGTGATCTACATCGGCGTGGTCGATTTCGTCGACTTCAGCACGCGCGACCTGTTCCGCTGGTTCGGCCTGATCACCAGCGCGCCGGTGGTGTTCTATTCCGCGCAGCCTTTCTTCGCCGGTGCCGTGCGCGAGCTGCGCCAACGCCGCCTCGGCCTCAACCTGCCGGTGGCGCTGGCGGTGGCCCTGATCTTTCTCGCCAGCGCGATCAACACGCTGCGCGGCAGCGGCGAAATCTACTTCGATTCGGTGAGCATGTTCGTGTTCCTGCTGCTCGGCGGACGCTACCTGGAACTGCGCTCGCGCCATCGCAGCGGCGCGTTGGGCGATGCGGCGATCGACGCCACACCGCTGCTGGCGCAGCGCCGACGCGCCGACGGCACGCTGGAAACCGTCGCCGCGATCGCCCTGCTGCCCGGCGACCTGGTGCACATCGCCGAAGGCCTCGCCGTACCCGCCGACGGCATGCTGGAAAGCGCCGGCGTGCAGGTCGACGAGGCCTTGCTGTCGGGCGAATCGCGCCCGCTGCAGCGCAGGCGCGGCGAACGACTGCTCGCCGGCAGCATGCTGCTGTCCGGGCCGGCCGAGATGCGCGTGGAGCACAGTGGTGCAGCCACCACGGCGGCGCGCCTGGGCGCGCTGGCCGCCCATGCGCGCCAGGCACGCAGCGCGTTCGGCGGCAGCGATCGCCAGGTCGGCCGCTTCGTCGCCCGCGTGCTGGCGCTGACTGCACTCACCGCGCTGGGCTGGCTGCTGGTCGATCCCTCGCGCGCGTTCGAGGCCGCGGTGGCGGTACTGGTCGTCGCCTGCCCGTGCGCATTCGCGCTGACCCGGCCCGCCACGCTGACCCGCGCGCTCGGCGTGCTGGCCGGTCGTGGCGTACTGGTCACCGACGGCAGCGCGCTCGCCACGCTGGCGCGCGTCGACTACGTGCTGTTCGACAAGACCGGCACGCTGACCGAGCCGCAACTCGATCGCCGCGCGATCCAGCCGCTGCGCGGCGACAGCGCGGAACACGCACTGCAACTGGCCGCCGCACTGGCCCATGAAAGTTCGCATCCACTGGCCCGCGCGTTGGCTGCCGCCGCGCGCGAGTCATCGCTGCCATGGCGAGCACGGTCGGTGCAGGTCAGCACCGGCAGCGGCCTCAGTGGCGAGGTCGATGGCCGCACGTTGTATCTCGGTCGCCCCGATTTCGCGCTGGCCGCGAGCGGCCAGCCGGCACCGGCGGCGGCAACCAACGCATTGCTGCTGGCCGATGCACGAGGTGCGATCGCGGCCTTCCATCTCGACGAACAACCGCGCCCCGACGCGCGTCGCGTGCTCGACGCATGGCGCGCCGACGGCGTGGCGACCGCGCTCGCCAGCGGCGACAGCGCGGACCGCGTCGCCGCGATGGCCGGACGTCTCGGCATCGACGACTGGCACGCGCGCCAGTCGCCCGCCGAAAAGCTCGAACGACTGCAGGCAGCGCGACGCGACGGCCATGTCACCCTGGCGGTCGGCGACGGCAGCAACGACGCGCCGGTACTGGCCGGCGCCGATGTCTCCGCGGCACTGGCCAGTGGTACCGAACTGGCCCTGGCGCACGCCGACCTGCTGTTGCTGGATGGCCGTCTGGACGGCTTGACCGATGCCCGCGTGATCGCCGGGCAAATGCAGCAGGTGATGACGCAAAGCCGCCGCTGGGCCTTGCTGTACAACCTGTGCGCCGTCCCGTTCGCCGCCATCGGGCTGGTGCCGCCGTGGCTGGCCGCCATCGGCATGTCGTTGAGTTCGCTGCTGGTGATCCTGAATGCGTTGCGCGTCGGCCGCGCCGCGCCGGCTGCCCGACCGGATCCGGCACGCCGACCGCGCGAGCTGCACGCATGAACATCCTGCTGGTGCTGATCCCGGTCACCTTGCTGATCGTGCTGGTCGCGGTGGCGCTGTTTTTCTGGGCGGTCAACCACCAGCAGTTCGACGACCTCGACAGCCCCGCGACGCTGCCGCTGCTGGACGACCCGGTCGAGACGCAATCCGCGCCCGCAACCGCGCAGGAAGACCCGACGCCCCGGACACTCCCAGCCGACGCTGCCGGCCCGGCGCGCAACCCCAACCGATCACCTTGAGCGCAGAAGGCAGGCGCGGCTTCGGCCCCGCGCCTGCGCCGCCACGCCCAGCCCGAACGGCGCGCGGAAGACCCTTTCACCCCAATCGATCACCCCGCGTCGATCACCCCGGGACGACACCTAGAGTTTGCGGCGCAACGCTGCCTGCAGCAGGCGTCGCTGCAGGCGATCGGCCAGCGTCGCGGCGTCGGTCAGCTCCATCCGCGCAAGCGCTTCCCCCTCGCCGGCCGCCGGCTCGCCGGGTCGAACGAGCGCACCCAGCAAGCGCAGCTTGCCGCGCCAGGAAACGGCGTTCGCCTTCAGCCAGTCCAGCGCCGGCAGCAGGCGCTGCTCGACGTCGGTGAAGTCGCTGCCGAACGGAAATTTCGGCAGCAGGCCTTTTTGGCGGAACGGGGCCAAGGTTTCGCGCAGGTAGCGTGGCCGGTGCCGACGCCAGGCCGCGGGTATCGTGAAATCCGCCGCCAGTTTGCCGTGTGCCTTCGCCTCGGCACACAGCGCATCGAGAAAGCGCGCATCACTGACGGAAAGCATCGCCTCGATGCATTCGCTGTCGCTCTTGCCGCGCAGGTCGGCGACACCGTATTCGGTGACGACGATGTCGCGCAGGTGACGCGGGATCGTGGTCTGGCCATAGTTCCAGCGGATATTGCTCTCGATGCCGCCGCGACTGACCCGGGTCGAACGCAACAGCAGTGCCGAACGGCCATCGGGCAGTTCGTGCGCCATCGCCACGAAGTTGTACTGCCCACCGACGCCGCTGACCACGGCGCCATCTTCCAACGTGTCGGAGACAGCGGCGCCGAGCAGGGTCGCCATCATGCAGGTATTGAAGAAACGCGCGCCGCGCCGCTGCAACATGGCCAGCGCCTGGTGATCGCCATACAGCTGGTTGACGTTGGACACCGCGCACATGTCGATCGCATCCGGGTCCGCGGCCTCGGTCGCGCCGAGCCATTCGTACAGTTCACGCGAGCCGAGGAAGAAGGCGCCGCGCAGGTAATGTCCGCCCGGCACGTCATCGGCCAGGCGACCGGCTGCGGATGCGCGTTCCAGCGCCAGGTTGTCCCAGCTGCGTCGCTTCAGGATGCCGGCACGCTGCAGGTGCATGAAGCCATCCATCACCATTTCGCTGGCGCCGTACAATCCCGCTTCGAAGGGCGCCAGACCACCCAGCCAGCCGGCCAGTGCGTGCGTCGCCCCGGCAGGGTCCAGCGCCACCAGCGCGCGTCGCCACAGGGTGTTGTCCTGCTGGCGCAGCAGCAGCGCCTTGACCAGTGCGTCGGACAAGGCGCCGATGCCGATCTGCAGGCAACCGCCGTCCTTGACCAGCGCGCTGGCGTGCAGTCCCAGCGCGTATTCGGCCACGTCGACCGGCAGCCGCGGCAAGGCGAACAGCGGCGGCAGGACTTCCGGACGCAATTCCACATCGAAATAGTCTTCGGCCACCTCGGCATCGCCGCCCAAGTAAGGCAGATCCGGATGCACCACCGCCACGCAGATCGGTCGCTGCCGGTTCGCGAGCTGCACCTGGCGCAGGAAATCCAGGGTCAGATCCGGATTGCACGACAGGCTGTAATGCACGCCGTCCGGCCCTTCGCGCCGTGCCACGAGCTGCACCAGCAGATTGATGTCCTGCACCACCAGGTCACGGGCGACGTGGGTGTAGTTCTGGCTGATGTAGCTTCGTTGCGCGCTGCGCGAATGCAGCAGCGCACCGGATTGCAGATAGAACTCGTGCACCTCGACATTCGACGGCAGTGCGTCGCGCGCCTGGTCCAGCGCATATTGCGGATCGACCTGATCGGCACCGAAATGACGTTCGAGGAACGGCCCCAGGAAACGCTGCTCCAACCCCGGTGCCGGCTGTGGGCGAGTCAGCGACAACGCCGTGTAAAGGCGCAGCGAACGACTGGTGTCGGCAGCGGTCAACCGGTACAGCGCGTTGAGCAATCCATGCGGCTTGCCCAGACCCAGCGGCGCGGCGATGCGCAAGTCCGCCCCCAGCTCGTCGACGAGGTCACGCGCACAGGCATCGGTGTCGGTATAGCGGGGTTCGATCGGCATGCGCAGGATCATGCCAGAAGCTTGCCAACGTCAGCGTATCGAGAGCCGCCATCACATTGCAGGCTTGAAGAGCCTGCAACAGAGCTTGGTCGCGCTCTCCGACCGGACCTGTTGCGACGCGCAGCGGCACCTGGTGTAGCGACCGGCGCCCTCAGCTATGCGACGCGTCCACCGGCACGGCCAGGCTGCGCTTGAGCGTGTCCAGCGCCACGCGCGTGCGGAAACGTTTCACGTTGGCGTTGGCAGTTACCAGCCGCTGCATCAGCGCGTCGTAATCACCGACATCACGCGCCGTCACCACCAGCACGTAGTCGCCATCGCCGGTCACATACCAGGCCTGCTGGATCGCCGGCTCGGCGGCGATCCACTGCCGCAGGCTGGCCAGCAACTCGGGCCGCTCGCGCTCGACCTCGAGGTCGGCGATCACGGTGAGCCGCTGGTCCACGCTGCGCGGATCGATCAGCGCCACTTCCGCCACGATCACGCCGTCCTCGCGCAACCGCGCCATGCGCCGCTGCACGGCCGATGCCGACAAGCCGATGTCCGTGCCGATCATCTCGGCGGAGCGTCGCGCGTCGCGCTGCACGATCGCGAGGATGCGGCGGTCGAATTTGTCGAGTTCGGCGGGCATCGGGCGCAAAGACTCTCGTGGACGGGGAAAAAACCTGTTTTGCCGGCGAACAACGCCACTTCGCCGCGCCGCGGAAACCTAGCATAGGTCGTCGCCTTCCACGCATTGCGAGACCTCGTCCATGCCCACGCTGACCCGCCTCGACCGGATCCTCGCCGCATCGCGCCACATCGATCCGGTGTTCCTGGATTCGCCGGCGCTCACCAACAACGCCCTTGACGCGGCGCTGCGCTGCCAGCTGATCGCCAAGGACGAAACCGCCAACCCGATCGGCTCGTTCAAAGGCCGCGGCACCGAGTTGTTCGCCGCGCTGGCGCTGCACCCGGGTGAATCCGTGGTCTGCGCGTCCGCCGGCAATTTCGGCCAGGGCCTGGCCCGCGCGGCGATCCGGCGCGGGCATGCCTGCACGGTGTTCGCCGCGGAAAACGCCAATCCGGTGAAGGTGGAAGCCATGCGAAAGCTGGGCGCCGAAGTGCGGCTGTCCGGCAGCGATTTCGACGCGGCCAAGGATGCCGCGCGCCGCCATGCCGCCGCCAGCGGTCTGCGTTTCGTCGAGGACGGCCTCGAAGCCGAGCTCGCCGAAGGCGCCGGCACCCTCGCCCTGGAGCTTGCCGGCTCGACCGAGATCGACGCCATCGTGGTGCAGGTGGGCAACGGAGCGCTGCTGGCCGGCGTGGGCACCGCGATCCGGCAAGTCGCACCGCACGCGGAGATCATTGCGGTGGTGGCCGCCCGCGCACCGGCGATGAAGCTGTCGATCGACGCCGGCCAAGTCATCGAGACTGCGCACGCCGACACCATCGCCGACGGCATCGCGGTGCGCGCGCCGATCGCCGCCACGCTGGCGCATCTGCGCGCGTGCTGCGACGACGTGGTCGCCGTATCCGACGCGCGGATCTTCGAGGCGATGCGCCTCGTTCACCACCACCTCGGTGTCGCGGTGGAGCCCTCCGGCGCGGTCGGGGTGGCGGCCATCCTCGACGACCCGGACCGTTTTGCCGGCCGTCGCGTGGCGACGGTCCTCTGCGGCGGCAACCTGTCGCCGGCCATGCGCGAGCGCCTGCTGGCGGCTTGAGCACATTCTTCTCCTTGGAACTCGCACACAGATGAAACTTCTCTACCAGACGCACTCGCCCTATGCGCGCAAGGTACTCGTCGCCGCCCACGAACTCGGCCTGCAACACCGCATCGAGGTGATCCACCACGACACCAGCCCCACCCGCCGCAACGACGAAGTGTTCGCGCTCAATCCGCTCGGCAAGGTGCCGGTGCTGATCGTCGACGACGGCCCGGCGCTGTTCGACTCCAACGTGATCTGCGAATACCTCGACGGCCTGCACGCGGGCGCAAAGCTGATCCCGCACGAGCACGGCGCGCGCTTCCGTGCCTTGCGCCGGCAGGCGCTGGCCCAGGGCATGGCCGACGCCGGCATCGCCGCGCGCTGGGAAGCCGAGCGGCGACCCGTGCCATCGCGCTGGTTACCGATGCTGCAAGGCCAGCTGGACAAGATCGCCGCCGCCTGTGACTTCCTTGAAGACGAGATCGGCGACGCACCGGGCGCGGAAGCCCTCCCCGACGTGGGCGACATCGCCCTGGCCACCGCGCTCAGCTGGATCGCGTTCCGCGACGTCTACCCCTTCGCCGACGGCCGCCCGCGCCTGTCCGCCTGGTACGCGCGCTTCAGCCAGCGTCCGTCGATGCAGGCCACCACGCTGGCCGGCAACACCGTCGACTGAACTCCCTCTCCCTTTCCCCATCGACCGGACAACCCATGAGCTCCCTCTGGACCGACCTGCTGTTCCTGCACGGCCACATCGCCGACCACCAGCTTGCCCGCCGCCTGCTTTCCCCTGCACCGCCATCCGAGCCGAACCCGCCCACCACCCGACCCGCCGCAACCCCGATGCGCTTACTGCAACGACTTTCCCGCCGCCTTTGTCTCGGCATCGGCGATGGGGTGTGGCGCACGCAATGAAGTGATGCCGCCGGCGCCAGGAGCGGCAGGTGGCACGATCATGGGCGGGTCACAGACGAAACGCGATCCACCGTGAGCGTTGCTGATCGACCGCCCACAAAAAAGGCCCCGATGCCGGGGCCCTTTCTGTCGCGCTGGCAATGCCTTCACCGGCATCGCGTCTCCGCTATGCCTCGGCCTCCGGCTCGGGCTTCATCTTCTCCAGCACCTCTTCCAGATCGGTGATCGCATTCTCCAGTGCTTCGTGCAGCTGCCCCTGCCGATCCATCAGATCCCCGATCTTGTCGGCCAGCTTCAGCTTCGACAACTCACCGTCGAACAACAGCCACGCCGCCGTCAGCGCTTCGACGTTGTTCTTCGAGTAGTGCCGCATCTCCTTGAGCTGCGCCACCGTATCGCCGACATGATCGGCAGGTGTCTTCGCGTGTTCGTCGGACATGGAGGGTGCCTCCCGGCGAGATGAGTATTCGCTCGAACCGTAACGTCGAAGACGCGAAGCCTAGGTCAACGGTCGGCAGGAAGCTCAATAGTCCTCGCCTGACCCGTTTGCCATCACCAGGGTCCTGCCGATAGATCACACGCAAACACTCAAGGTGATCTCGCGTCCCGTTGCGCTCTTGTCCGCAGTGCCTCATAGAGCTGCGCCGGACCCAGCAAGATGTCTTTCAACCCATCGCGTATGCGATCCGAACCGAGTGCCTGGGTGCTCATGGTGGTGTGCGCTTCGAGCGCGTCCATGATCGCGTGCATGAGTGCATCTTTCAGGTCGGGTGAGTTGGCGAACTGTTCCTTGCTGTTGCTGCTCGCTTGCTGCACCAGGGTTTCGTTTTCCAGCAGCTTGCCCTTGAGCACGCCGTTGACGTAGACCAGCTGGTCGTCTTCGGTGAGCTGGCCCTCGAACAGCCCGTTGACCTTCTGGATGATCTCGGCCAGATAGGCCTGCTGCTTTTCCTGCACCGAACCGCTGCCGACCGCATCCATCGGCGGCAGCTTGTAGCTGCCGTCACCGTTGAGGTTGAGCGGCTGGCGTCCGGCGTTGCGCAAGGTGTGGTGCGTGAGAACCACCTTGGACAGATCCACCGTGTCGCGCTCGCGGCCGAATTCCAGCAACGGGATCAGTCGCTTGTAGAAGATGAAGCGCTTCTCGATATCGGTGTTGCCATAGTCGAACACCTGCGACAGGAAGGCATACAGGCGCACGTACGCGCCCATGTCGTTCTTGAACAGCACCAGCGCATCGAGCACATCCTTGTTCGACTCGGCTGCCTTGTCGTCGCCGGCGGCCAGAGCAGCGACCCGTGCCTGTTGCGCAGCCTTGTAGCGCTTGAGCAGCCGGTCGGCGACGGGCGCGATGGCGCTGCTGAGCTGAGCCTGCGTGCCGTGCGGATCGGTTTCCACTTTCGCGACACGCTCCACTTCGAAGTCGTCGTAGTGACCGCTGGCATCGAGCTTGGCACGCAGGTCGAAGACCAGGTGCGGGTCGGTGGTCGCTTCCAGTGCGGCGGTGTCGTAGTAGGTCTTGAAGGCCTTGAGGATCTCGGCCGCGTCGTTGACGAAGTCGAGGATGTAGGTGGTGTCCTTGCCCGGATGGGCGCGATTGAGCCGCGACAACGTCTGCACCGCCTGGATGCCGCCCAGCATCTTGTCCACGTACATGCCGCACAGCAGCGGCTGGTCGAAGCCGGTCTGGAACTTGTTGGCGACCAGCAGCAGGTGATAGTCGGCCCGGGCGAAGGCTTCGCGGATGTCACGCCCCTTGAGGCCGGGGTTGAGGTCGGCGCTGGTCTCGGTGACCGCCTGCGGATAGCTGTCCGGATCATTCACCTCGCCGGAGAACGCCACCAGCACGCCCAACGGATAGTTCTGCCTGGCGATGTAGGCACGGATCGCCTTCTGCCAGCGCACCGCCTCCTTGCGGCTGCCGACCACCACCATCGCCTTGGCCTGGCCATCCAGCAGCGGCTGCACGTTCTCGCGGTAGTGCTCCACCACGATCTGCACCTTGGAGGCGATGTTGTAGGGATGCAGGCGAACCCACTGCATGATCCCCTTCATCGCCGCGCTGCGTTCGACCTGCGCCTCGTCGTACTCCTTGCCGTCATGGGCCAGCCTGAAGGCGAGCTTGTACGGCGTGTAGTTCTTCAGCACGTCGAGGATGAAGCCTTCCTCGATCGCCTGGCGCATCGAATACACGTGGAATGGCTGCGGCAGGCCATCCGCACCGGGGCGGCCGAACAGCTCCAGCGTCTTCTGCTTGGGCGTGGCGGTGAACGCCACATAGGTGAGGCCCTTGCTACCACCGGCACGCGCCGCCATGCCGGCGGCCAGCATCACCTCGGTGTCGATCTCGCCACCGTCCTGCAGCTCGGCCCACTCTTCCGCGCTCAACAGCTGCTTGAGCTTGGCCGCCGCTTCGCCGGTCTGCGAGCTGTGCGCCTCGTCGGCGATCACCGCGAAGCACTTGCCTTCGGTGGCGGCCAGCTCCTGCACCGCCTGCAGCGCGAACGGAAACGTCTGGATGGTGCAGACGATGATCTTCTTGCCGTCCTTCAGCGCCTGGCCCAGCTGCGCGCTCTTGCTGCCGTGCTCGCTGGTGATGGTTTCCACCACGCCGGTGGTGCGTTCGAAATCGAAGATCGCCTCCTGCAGCTGCGCGTCCAGCACGTTGCGGTCGGACACCACCAGCACGCTGTCGAATATCTTCTTGTGCTGCGCATCGTGCAGGTCGGCCAGAAAGTGCGCGCTCCACGCGATCGAGTTGGTCTTGCCCGAGCCGGCCGAATGCTGGATCAGGTAGCGCTGCCCTGCCCCCTCGGCCAGCACGTCGGCCACCAGCTTCCGTGTGGCGTCGAGCTGGTGGTAGCGCGGAAAGATCACGCCGGTGAGCTGCTTCTTGTCGTCGCGCTTGCCGATCAGGTAGCGGCCGAGGATCTCCAGCCAGCTGTCGCGCGCCCATACCTCTTCCCACAAGTACGCCGTGGCAAAGCCGTCCGGGTTCGGCGCGTTGCCGGCCGCGCCGTGATTGCCACGGTTGAACGGCAGGAAACGCGTGGCCGGCCCGGCCAGCCGCGTGGTCATCATCACCTCGGCCTGGCTCACCGCGAAATGCACCAGCGCGCCGCCGGGGAAACCCAGCAGCGGTTCGAGCTGCCCGCCCCTGGGCTGCGGATGACGGTCGAAGCGGTACTGATCCACCGCATCGTTGACGCTCTGGGTGAAGTCGGATTTCAGCTCGGCCGTGGCCACCGCGATGCCGTTGACGAACAGCACCAGATCCAGCGCATCCTGCGCGTTGTTCGGCGAATGCCGCACCTGCCGCACCACGCGCAACCGGTTCGCCGCGTAGTGCCGCAGGATCACGGGATTGATCGCCAGCGCCGGCTTGAACTGCACCAGCGACAGCGGCTCCTTCAGCCCCAGCATCTCCACGCCCCGGCGCAGCACCTCCAGCGTGCCGCGCTCGTTGAGGTTCTTGCGCACGCGCTCGGCGATGCGCTCAGCCGCCGCCGGGCCGTGCGTCCTGGTGAGGCGCTGCCAGCTGTCCGGCTGGGTCGCTTCGATCCAGGCCAGCAGGTCGGGCAGATACAGGCCGTGGGTGCGGTCGAAATGCTCGCCGTCGCCGTCGGCGTGGAGCCAGCCGTGGGCAGCGAGGTGATCGCAGATCGCCTGCTCGAAATGGACTTCCCTGTGCAGGTTCATGCCTGGCTTTCCCTTGGGTCAGATACATCGTCGGTGAACAGGCGCACATACGGCTCGTAACGGAACCGCCGATTGCGCGCATAGCCAGTCATTTCCAGCAGTATCCCCAGCTCGACCAGTCGCGCGACCATGGTGTTGGCCGCGGGATACGTCGTACCAGTCATCTTGCGCACGTCGGCGACGGTAACGATCGGCCGATCGAACAGGCTTTCAAGCACCTTGTGACCATTGCCGGCGGCGCGTCCCAGACCCTCGGTGATCGCCTGCCGGTGGCGCTCCCGCAGCAGCTGGATGCGCCGCGCGGTCTCGGCCGCCTCACCGGCCACCTCGACCACGCCGCGCAGGAAAAAAGCCAGCCAGTCTTCCCATGCGCCGCGCTCACGCACCGCCTGGAGATGGTCGTAATACGCCTGACGATGCTGGCGGAAATAGTGCGACAGGTACAACACGGGCTTGTGCAGCACACCGCATTCGGTCAGCAGGAACGTGATCAGCAAGCGCCCGACGCGACCGTTGCCGTCGAGAAACGGGTGAATCGTCTCGAACTGCACATGCGCCAGGGCAATCTTCACCAGCGGCGGCAACTCATCCTGGCGATGCAGGAACAGCTCCAGCTCACCCAGCAGGCGAGGCACCTCGTCCTGGGGCGGGGGCACGTAGTTCGCCGTTGCCAGCGTGCAGCCAGCGGGCCCGATCCAGTTCTGGCTGCGCCGCAGTTCGCCGGGTTGCAGCTTGTCGCCGCGCACACCTTGCATCAGCTCGGCATGGATTTCCCGAATGAGTCGCACCGACACCGGCAACTCGCCCAGCCGCGCCAGCCCGTGTTTCATCGCGCGCACATAGTTGACCACCTCGTCCACATCGCGCGGCATGGCCTCGTCGAAAATGTCGGCCTCCGCCGCCAGCAAGTCCTGCAGCGAGCTTTGCGTGCCCTCGATCTGACTCGAAAGCACCGCCTCCTTGCGCACGTACATGAAGACGAACAGATCCGGATTGGGCAGGGTCAGCACCGAACCGTCCAGTCGCCCCAGCGCCCGATCGGCCCGCGACAACAGCCCCGCCAGCTCGCCCGTCATCGCCAGCGGTGGATCGGGCGGCAGCCCTTCGGGCATGAAGGCGCGATAGCCGGTCGGCTGACGGATGTAGCGACCGGCGCGGTGGGCATCCATGGGTCTGTTCAACGTCGCGCTCCCTTTAACATGGCGCCGCTCCCGCCCCATGTTTAAGCCAGCGTTGAATATAGAGGCTGGATCGTGGCTTGTTCAAGCCAGCATTCAACAAAGTTGGCGGCCCTTGGCTGGCTGGGGCGGTGGTTTCCGGTGGCGCAACCGATCGGCGACGCCGCCAATTTCAGTTCCCGCACCAAGTGAAATCAGCGGCCAAGACAACGCTTAGTGATACCACCGAGATGTCGCTCATTCGCCGGCTATCTCCGGCTTGCCGGTTGATTGCCGCTCCGCCTCGTCCAGGGTCCGCCCCTTCGCATCCTTCCACTCGAACCAGCCGTTGGCAGCGCGACCCAACAGGCATACGGCGGCAAAGCTGGGTGACTTGCTCAGGTAGTCGCGTTCGAAACGCACGCGGTCGCCTTGAACGGACATCACGCCCTGCTCGATCAGGCGCTGCCGATGACGCGCATAGTTGTGCAAGTCGAACGAGGGGGCAGTCTTGAGGCGACCGGTCGAACCCCTGAGCACCACGAATCCCTCCTCGGTGTACAGCCCTCGGCCATCTGCCTCGGAGCCTCGGCAAAAGTAGAGCTTCTCGTTCTGCTGCGGCTTGCTGGTGGCACGCGTGAGCGACTCGAACAAAGGGTGCCCTAGCGTGGCGAGCAACACTCGAATGGTCTCGTGGATCTCACGACACTCCGCCTCCAATGGCGGCGGCGTATGCGGCCGCGATCCGGTGTTGCCATTCTCCAATACGTAGCGCTCGGCCTTGCCGGCCTGCTGGATCGACAGCCATTCCAGAAAACTCACGTGGGTGTTGGTGAGGCTGTTGGTCACCGATACCGCCACCAGCGCGCGATTCCAGAAATCCTTGGCCTTGTGGTGCTGCGCGAGGCGGTCGGCCAACGACCCGGTCTGGCCGATGTACGCCTGCGGCAGGTCGCTATCCTCGCTCTCGCCGATCAGGAAGTACAACCCGACTTGCTGGGCCGCCTCCAACGCCAGGAACTCGGCCAGCGCACTGCGCGGCACGTCGAACACGCGGATGATGCGCGTGGTGATAGCCGCTTCGCGTATCCCTTGCGGGTCACCGGAGGGAAGGAAAATCTGGATGGTTTGCGGGAACGTCGCCATGAATCTCTACCCCCTATCGAACATCGTGTTCTACGTGCGCAGATACTGTCTTGGATAGCGGCTCACCCCAGACCGGTCAGCTTGCTGAAAAAATTGACCAGCAAGCCTTGTCCCATTTCGAGTGCTTTGCGCCCTGCCGCATGCAGCCGGCCCGGTGGCTCACGCAACTGCGGCAGGTACACGTCGCAGCCAGTCTTGAAGTGGAAGTGCCGAGCCATGTACCACAACTCGCCGGCGATGGCTGCCTCGTCGTAGCCTGCGCCATGCAGTCTTACGTAACGCTCCAGGGCCACGCTGGCGAGCATGTCGCCGCGCGTTTGCTGTTCGCGGGTGGGATCGCCTTGCCAGCGCACGCGCACCCAACCCAGTTGATCATCGTCGTCGGAATCGTCGATGGGAAGAATCAGCGTGCCGTCGATCAACGAGCGGGCACACCACAGGCCCTCGTGGCGCTGGCCGTCGTAGAGCGGCATCAGGCTGGCGATGAAGCGGACTACCGCCTCGCTCTTGCCGCTCATGCGGCCTGCCTCACGTCGATCTTGCCGGTGACGGCGGCGGCGATGAGGGCGCTGCGGCGTTCTTTGAGGAGGGCTATTGCACGTTCGGCCGTCCATGCCAAATCGTCCAGCTTGGCACGTTCGCAGACCAGGAAGTCAACAATTGTCAGTTGCTCCTCGACTGGTGGCAATGACATCCAAAAATCTTTGATGCTTGCCTGCGGAAGATTGTTTGCCAGCCCTTCGGCGCCTCCAATGGCCTGTTCTATCTGTTGCCGAAGGGGCGTGGAGCCCATCGCAACCGCAAAGAACCTCGGATCCACGTCAGCTGATAGACGAATACGAAAAATCTTGTCGGAAAGCATCAGGTGAGATGGTGGATTCATCACGCAAGCCACAGAACCAATCAACTTCGGCGAACCACTGGCCCGTGACATGAGGACATCACCCGATTTGAGCTCCAGTTCCTCTCTCGGCACAAGTGAAAGCGGCAGCGTCTTGTTTTCTTGGGCATCAAACTCACCACCGTTCACACATCCTGCCTTGAGCACGCCCCATTCGCCAGGATCCGTAGGTCTTGCTTCGCACTCCGGGCTCCATCCTTGCTCGAACCTATCGATGAGGCGCCGAAGGGCCAAAACTTTCCAATGCGCAGGCACTTCTCCCAACCACGGCACGCCAGAGTCTTTCATCGGGGCGCTGGGGTTGAGGCCGCGGTTGACGGCGTGAGAAATCGTGGCCTGGCGCTTTTCGGCCAGCAGGGTCAGCAGCTTTTCCTGTTCGGCAATCAGCGCATCGATCTTGCCGGTCTCGCGATCGAGGAAGGCGACGATGGCGGATTGCTCATCCACTTGCGGCCTCACCGCCCTGAACGCGCCCAGCTCATCGGCTGACAATTCCAGAAACGTTGTTCCCTTACCTCGAAGATTCAGTTGCTCCGTAGAAGCAAGAAGCATGTATGCATAAAAGGTCGACTTGCTCGCGCCTGTTGAGACCAAAGATTTGCAGCCCTGGTTCGTGCACAGCTCAACGTCTGCGATGGCAAGCGAGCCGATAGGGGCGCGGGTCGAAAGCACAAGACTTCCAGTCGGCACCAGCGTAGTAGCGCATGATGCAAGTCCTTCGCTTGTGATCTTTCTGGCGGAATCAGTAATTTTCAGGGAATCCAACTTGCTAAGATCGGCCGGACTGACCCAGACAATATCGCCATCCCAGAATTCGCTGTTGTCGGACTTTGGCGTCGAACCACCGACAATTTGAAAAAGCCGCTTTAGCGGCGTGATCTCCCAATGCGCGGGCACCTCGCCCAACCACGCCACCCCACTGTCCTTGTACTCCGCATACCTCGGCAGACTCATGCGCCTTTCTCCTGCCACAGCTCGAACTTCTGCCAACCTTGTGGCACGCCCATGCGCGCCCACAAGTCGGGCCGTGAGGCGAGCAGGTCGGCAACGCGCGCGGACCAGAGTGAATCCGGACTGGTCCGGCGCATCACATACGCCAGCAACACGAGAGTGTTGTAGACACGGCGATTTTGCGATGGGTCCGGCTGCAGTTGCGCCACCAGTCCCGCTGGTCTGGCGGGAAAATCGAGCTGGTTGATCAGCAGCGGCCTGTCCCATAGCCGCCCGTGATGGGCACAGACGTTGCGTACATAATTGATGTGCCGCACGAAGGAACAGAACGGCGTTTCATGCAGGTCGTAGGCATCGGCGATCCGCTGGCGATGCGGATGCCGGCGAATGCTGCTGAGCCACTTGGACAGGTCGCCAAGCATCATGGATTCGCACAGCGCCCAGATCGGTGGCTCCTCGTTCCGATCCAGATAGCGCAACAGATACGGTTCCTTGCGCTCGGCGTAGAGCCGCTCGACACCGGCCAGCAAACGTTCGTGATTGTCGGTAAAGAGGCTGGCATCCCGATAGGCCGAAGGACCGGCGAGATGCGCGAGCACATAGGCCCAATGGGTGCGCAACGAAACCTCGAATCGTTCGATGGCATCCATGACCTCGACCCGCAGGCGTCGATCGAAGTCGTACAGCGCGAGTACCGCCTCGAAGGTCGTGCCGGCGGCAAACTGGTCAGGACCGGATTCGAAAACGAACCAGTAGCCGCGAAGGCGGTAATAGTTCAGATGCAACAGGGCATGGGCGGCCTGCGCCCCATCGGCAATGAGCATGCCGCGATCACGCAGCCGATCGATCTGCTGCTCGACGTTCAGGGCCCGCTTCGTGGTCGGAATGCGCGGTGCAGTCACGCGGCCATCCCGAAAAAAAAGAACCCGCCAAAATGCGCGTGCAGACCGAAGTCCGTAGAGGCGAGGCGGGTATGATTGGGATCAATTGTAGCGTCGGCATCGCCATTCAACAAGCCGGCAACCGGGTGACCGTTCATGCGCCCAGCTCCGCGATCATCGTCAGAATCCGGTCCGTGGTCTGCTTCAACTCCGCATCAATCACCTCCAGCGCACGCGGCGGCTCGAACACGTAGAAATGGCGGTTGAACGGGATCTCGTAGCCGACCTTGTTCTTGGCCTCGTCGATCCAGGCGTCGGGCGCGTGCGGCAGCACTTCGCGCTTGAAGTACGCCTTGATGTCCTCGCCCAGCGGGACGTTCTCGGTGTCGCGCAGTGAGCTGTCCGGCTGTGGTTTGCCCTTGAGCTTGCCTTTCTGGCCCAGCACCAGCTTGCCCTGCTCGTCGCGCAACGGACGCTCGACGGTGATCGTGGTGTAGCCGAAGTCCTGGTTTTTGAAGATGCGCGATATCGGCGCGACCTTCACCTTGCCACCGGCGGGCGGCTCGGGGGCGAATTCGGCGGCGGCGATCACCTGGCGGCTGACCTCCTTGCCGGCAGCGTCGAACACGGTGGCCAGTTCGGCTTCGGCGAACTCGCCAAATAGTTTGGTGATGGTGGCGATGTGGTCGTCACTCATCTCCTTGCGCTTGCTGCCGAGGCTCTTGCGCATCTTCTGCCAGAAGCTGCCGGCGTCGATCAGTTGCACGTAGCCCTTGCGATCGGCGGGTTTCTTGTTGGAAATGATCCACACGTAGGTGGCGATGCCGGTGTTGTAGAACATGTCGGTGGGCAGGCCGATGATGGCTTCCACCAGGTCGTTCTCCAGCACGTAGCGGCGGATTTCGCTCTCGCCGCTGCCGGCGCCACCGGTGAACAGCGGCGAGCCGTTGAGCACGATGCCGAAGCGGCTGCCGCCGTCGGTGGCCGGGCGCATCTTGGCCAGCAGGTGCATCAGGAACAGCATGGAGCCGTCGGACACGCGCGGCAGGCCGGGACCGAAGCGGCCGTCGAAGCCTTTCTCTTCGTGCTCCTTGCGCACGGCCTTCTCGACCTTCTTCCACTCCACGCCGAACGGCGGATTGGACAGCATGTAGTCGAATTTCTGGCCGCCGTGGCCGTCCTCGCTGAGCGTGTTGCCGGCGACGATGTTGGCCACGTCCTGGCCGCGGATCAGCATGTCGGCCTTGCAGATGGCGTAGGACTCGTCGTTCAACTCCTGCCCGTACAGGGTGAGCCGCGCGGCCGGGTTGTGCTGCAGCAGGTGCTCGGCGGCGACCGACAGCATGCCGCCCGTCCCGGCCGTTGGATCGTAGATGGTGCGCACCACGGCGTGGCCGGGTTCGAGCACGTCGTCGTCCTCGATGAAGATCAGGTTGACCATCAGCCGGATGACTTCGCGCGGGGTGAAGTGTTCGCCGGCGGTCTCGTTGGAGAGCTCGGCGAACTTGCGGATCAGCTCCTCGAACACCAGGCCCATCTGCGCGTTGTCCACCTCGTCGGGATGGAGATTGATGTTGGCGAACTTCTCGGTGACCAGGTACAGCAGGTTGGCCTTGGCCAGCCGCTCGACCTGCGCGTGGAAATCGAAGCGCTCGAAGATGTCGCGAACCGCAGGCGAAAAGCTCTGCACGTAGGTGTAGAGGTTCTGCCGGATATGGTCCTGGTCGCCCAGCAGCGTGGGCAGGTCGAGCGGCGAGGTGTTGTAGAACTTGGCATTGCCGACCAGACGCAGCAGAAATGGCTCGGGATTGATGCCCGCGTCGGTCTTTTTCTTGTATTCGGCCAGCACCTTGGCCTTGGTCGGTGCCAGCACGCCGTCCAGGCGGCGCAGCACGGTGAACGGCAGGATCACGCGGCCGTATTCGGACTGTTTGTAGTCACCGCGCAGCAGGTCGGCGACGGACCAGATAAGCGCGGAAAGCGAAGCTTGATTCATGCGAGTGTGAAAACCTGAGGATGGGTGTCGATCCATGGCGCAGCACGGGCAGGCGTGTTGAAAGTGCGATCGCCTGCACGGAGCCTGCCGAGTATCGGCAATCCCGCAGCGCATGGCGAGCCCGCCATGCTGCTGGATGCGGCGAGGGCTACGCCAATGCCGTACGCGACCCGGCACCCGCCAGCACATGCATCATGTCCACCACGGCATCGAGGGTTCTGGCGACGGGCAAGACGCGCTCGGAAAATATTTCGACCAGCGCCTGGTAGTAGCCGAGCGTGCCATCGCGTCCGCCGGTAAAACGATCGAACACGCGCGTGCCCACGTCGGGGTTTTCCAGATCCTGCACGATGGCCCGCGCGTTGTGCAGCTTGTCGCAGGCGGAGACCAGCAAGGTCTGCTCGGATGCCGCCCGCAGGTGCGCGAGGTAGGCGAGCTTGCGTTCGATCCAGTCGCGGCGTCTGGCCTCGGCGTCGGTGTGGCTGGCCTTGCCTTCGGCGGTGCCGTCGGTGCAGTCCTTGACGATGTCGGCGACGGCGTCGCCGAACTGGGTGCGAATCACCGCTTCGTGCGAGGCGCCGCAGTCTTCCAGCGTGTCGTGCAGCAGGCCGGCGATGGCCTGGTCCTCGCTGCCGCCGAACTCGATCACCAGGCTGGCCACGCCGAGCAGGTGGTAGATGTACGGAATGTGGGAGCCCTTGCGGAACTGCGCGGCGTGGGCGATGCGGGCGTAGTCGACGGCGCGGCTGAAGCGGTCGGTAAGTGCGGTCATATTGTCCCCCGTGGGTGTTTCACCGTGCCCATGATGTCGGTGACACGTCGCAGGGGCCGAGATCACCGGTGTGCATGAGCAGCCGTCTCCCTGTTCCTTCGAGGATCGTGATATCTGGGTTGCCGCGGACGATGGCAGGGATTTCGCCGACACTTTGCCCGACATTTTCCCCGACACCAGGTCAATTGCTCTGCCGGTGAGTGAGCCGGCCACAGGCGAGGGCTGATCGTGCTCTCTTGCTTGTCGTTCTCAAATTGAGTACAAATGTTCTCGAATTGAGAACATGAAACCACTTATCCATCACCTGCTAGGCGAAACCCGAACGGCCATCCTGGCCGCTCTGTTGCTGCACCCCGACAAACCCAGACACGTGCGTGAACTGGTACGCGCCACGGGTGCGTCGCCCGGTACGCTACACCGCGAGTTGAACACGCTGGTCGATTACGGTGTGCTACAGCGCGAGCAGATCGGGCGCCAGGTGTTCTATCGTGCGGACGTGACCTGCTCGGTACTCGGCGAGTTGACCGGCCTGATGCGCAAGACCGCCGGCATGATCGATATCCTGCGCGATGCCCTGCTGCCGCTGGCAGACAAGGCTATCGGCGCCTTCGTCTATGGCTCGATGGCATCCGGCGATACCCACGTGCACAGCGACGTGGACGTGATGGTTGTCGGTACGCTCAGCTTTGCCGATGCGGTGCTGGCACTGCAACCAGCACAGGAGGCCTTGCGGCGAGAGGTGAACCCGACGGTGTTGAGTCTTGAGGAGTTTCGGCAACGCCGGAAGCAGCCGGACAGCTTTGTCGCGCGGGTATGGAAGGAACCGAAACTTTGGCTGATAGGAGAACCCGATGAGCTTGGAAAACCTGGTCAAGACACACCAGATCAAACCGCACGCCACGCATCCGGATGAAGTACAGCGATTGCTGGTTGCCGCCACCCGCAATCTTGCCGATGCGCGCGTCGAAGGCATCAGCGATGAGACGCGCTTCGATGCGGCTTACAAGGCCATCATGCAGTGCGCCCTGGTCGGCCTGATGGCCAATGGCTACCGTCCGTCCACCAGTGTGCCGGGTCATCATCAGACCGTGATCCAGACGTTGTCGCTGACCCTCGGGATACCGCGCGAAAGCTGGATCGTGATGGATGCGCTGCGCAAGAAACGCAACGTCAATGATTATTCCGGCGACCTGATCGAACCGGAATCGGTGCGTGAATGCATTGCGCAGGCGGATGCGCTGTTGAAGCACGCCGGCCAGTGGCTATCGGCGAATCAGCCTGAGCTTCTGATTGACGCCAAATGAAAGAAGCCCCGCAATGCGGGGCTTCCTTTATCAGCGATGGCAAACGGCCATCAGGCGAACGGATCATCCAGCACGATCGTGTCGTCGCGATCCGCACCGGTGGCGACCAGCGCGAGGCGGCAGCCGGAGAGTTCTTCCACCGCGCGCAGGTACGCACGCGCTGCGGGCGGCAGCTTGTTCCAGTCGCGGATGCCGGCGGTGGATTCGCTCCAGCCGGGGAATTCCAGGTAGACCGGCTTGCACTCGTCCCAGCCGTCGGCGTCCAGCGGGGCCAGCTCGCGGCGCTTGCCGCGGTATTCGTAGGCGATGCAGACCTTGATGGTTTCCAGGCCGTCGAGCACGTCGAGCTTGGTGATGGCCAGGCCGTTGATGCCGTTGATCTGGGTGGCGCGCTTGAGCGCGACCAGGTCGATCCAGCCGCAGCGGCGCGGGCGGCCGGTGCTGGCGCCGAACTCGTTGCCGACCTTGCGCAGGCGCTCGCCCATCTCGTCGTTCAACTCGGTCGGGAACGGGCCGCTGCCGACGCGCGTCGCATAGGCCTTGCAGATGCCCAGCACGTAGTCGATGTCGCGCGCGCCCACGCCGGTGCCGGCGAGCGCGCCGCCGATGGTGGTGTTGCTGGAGGTGACGTAGGGATAGGTGCCGTGGTCGATGTCGAGCAGCGCGCCCTGCGCGCCCTCGTACAGGATGTTGCCGCCCTCGGCGCGCACGTCGTGCAGGATGGTGGCGACGTCGTCGACCAGCGGGCGGATGTACTCGCCCCAGGCCAGCGCGTCCTTCAGCACGGTGTCGTAGTCGACCGGCTCGACCTTCAACCACTGGGTGAGGATGAAGTTGTGGTAGTCGACGGCGGTCTTGATCAGCGCCGGCAGTTCGTGCGGGTACATCAGGTCGGCCACGCGCACGCTGCGGCGGGCGACCTTGTCCTCGTACGCCGGACCGATGCCACGGCCGGTGGTGCCGATGGCCTTGCCGCCGGCCGCGATCTCGCGCGCCTTATCGACGGCGATGTGGTACGGCATGATCAGCGGCGTGGCCGGGCTGATCTTGAGGCGCGAGCGCACTTCGACGCCGTTGGCCTCCAGCTCGGCGATCTCGTTGATCAGCGCCTCGGGCGACAGCACCACGCCGTTGCCGATCAGGCACAGCGCGTCGTCACGCAGGATGCCGGAGGGGATCAGGTGCAGGACGGTCTTCTTGCCCTTGATCACCAGCGTGTGGCCGGCGTTGTGGCCGCCCTGGAAGCGCGCCACCGCGCTGACGCGCTCGGTCAACAGGTCGACGATCTTGCCTTTGCCCTCGTCGCCCCACTGTGCGCCAAGGATGACTACTGACTTGCCCATGCTGCTTTACTCCGGATCTTCTCGCTCAGGTTTGTGGTGTCCCGACCACGGGACCACGCGTATCAATGGAAAAACTGCAACAGCACCCATCCGACGACCATCGCACCGGCACCGAACAGCCGCAAGGTGCGTGGCGGCAGTTTCAGCGCTTCGCGCACCATCGCCTGCCAGCCTTTGGGTGCCGCGAACAGCAGCAGCCCCTCGATCACCAGCATCAGGCACAACGCGGCAGTCAGCTGGTGCATCGAGGCACGACTCCGTGGCTCGTGAAAAAACACTTCATGTGGTTTTTTTCAATCGCGAGTCCGGCACAGGTCCGGACTCCCTCACGCGAATCGGGCACTTGCGTGCCTGATTCGCGCCCGGCCATCCATGGCCGGCTGAGAGGCTGTGTGTCACAGTCTCTCAGTGCTTGGAAGCGGGCTGGTCGAAGTAGCGCAGGAATTCGTCGTCGGGTTTCATGATCAGTACGCCCTTGCCGTCCGTAAACGAGGTGCGATACGCGGCGAGGCTGCGGTAGAACGCGAAGAATTCCGGGTCCTGGTTGTAGGCCTGCGCATAGATCGCCGCCGCTTCCGCATCGCCCTCGCCCTTCACCTTGGCCGCGTCGCGATTGGCATCGGCTTTCAGCACCTGCGCCTGGCGATCGGCGTCGGCCTGGATCTTCGCGGCCGACTCCTGGCCGGTGTAGCGCAGTTCGTTGGCCAGCTGCAGGCGCTCGGCACGCATGCGCTTGTATACCGATTCGCTGACTTCGTTGGGCAGGTCGATGCGCTTGATGCGCACGTCGACCACGGCGATGCCGAGGTTCTTGCGCGCCGAGGCGTCGGTCTGTGCGCGCACGCGCTCGGTGATGTCCTTGCGACCGCCGGAGATCAGGTCGGGCAAGGTGCGCGCGTTGAATTCGAAGCGCAACGCATCCTTGACGATCGGGGTGAGCCGCTGCGCGGCCTGCAGCTGGTCGCCGCCGGTTGCCCGGTAATACGCGGCGTTGTCGGCGACGCGCCACTTCACGTAGAAGTCGACGTTGACGCTCTTTTTCTCGGAAGTGAAGTAACGCTCCGGTGGTGCGTCCAGCGACAGGATGCGCTTGTCGAAATGGATCACCTGCTGGATCACCGGCAGCTTGAAGTGCAGCCCCGGCTGATAGTCGGTGTGCACGATGCGGCCGAACTGCAACAGCAATGCGCTGTGCCCTTCGCTGACCACGAACATGCTGTTGAGGCCCAGCAGGACCACCACGACCGCGGCGATGATGGAGCTGATCTTCATCATGGCTGGCTCCCCTTGTCGGCGTTGCTGCCGCTGGTCGGTGCCGTTGCCGGCACGATCGCGCCGACCGTGGCCGAACCGGTGGACGGCGCTGCGGCCGCGCCTTCCAGCGTCGGCAGGTTGATGATGTTGCGACCGTCGGACCCGTCGATCACCTTGGGGTTGTCGGCCATCACCTGCTCCATGGTTTCCAGCCACAGGCGCTTGCGGGTCACGTCCGGGGCTGCCTTGTACTGCTTCAGGATCAGGTCGAAACCGGCGGTATCGCCTTGCGCACGGGCGATTCGCGCCGCCTTGTAGCCGGAGGCTTCGGCGGCGATGCGTGCGGCGGCACCACGGGCCACCGGCACCACCTTGCTGGCATACGCCAGGGCGCCGTTCTCGATGCTCTGCTTGTCCTCGCGGGCGTTGTTGACGTCATCGAAGGCGTCTTTCACCTCGTCCGGCGGGGCCACATTCTGGAAGCTGACCTCGGTCACGCGCAGCCCGGAGTCGTAGCCGTCCAGGGTCTTCTGCAACGCGACCTGGGCCTCGCTGACCAGGCTGGCACCGGCGGCGGACAGGACCTGGTCCATGTCGCTGCTGCCGATCACCGAACGCACGGCCGCTTCGGCGGCGGCACCGATGGTGCCGTCCGGGTCGTTCAGCGAGAACAGGTATTTGCGCGAATCGTCCACCTGGTACTGCACGGTGAAGTCGATCGTGATGATGTTCTCGTCCTTGGTCAGCATCGCCACCTTGTCGGTGACCGAGCGGATCCGCGTGGCCTCGACCTTGGTGACCGACTCGATCGGCTGCGGCAGCTTCAGGTGGAAGCCCGGCGCCAACGTTCGCGAGTACTCGCCGAAGCGCAGCACCACGCCGGCCTGGCGTGCGCCGATGATGGTGTAGCTGCTGAAAAGCAGGCCGACCACGATCAGCACCAAAACGGCGGTGAGGATGCTGCCGGGACCCTGGCCCATCTTGCCCAGGCGGTTCTTCGCGTTGTTGAGCAGGTCTTCCACCGGCGACTTGCCGGATGGACGCTTCCTGTTCCACGGATCGTTCTGCCCGTTCTTGCCGGGTTCATTCCATGCCACGAGTCAGTCTCCTTGAAGCCGTCGGGAGGCCGGCAACCACGGCCGGAACACACGTCGAACCGGGTTACACATGAGATTCAGCCGAAGCTGTCGATGAGTTGCGCAAACCCTTCGGAAGGGCCGCACAAACACTGGATATTCTAGCAGAGCCGGACGGAGTCGAGGGTGTCACTCCGCCACGGCCAGCAGCTCGCGCAGCAACAGGGTTTCGGCCTCGTTGCCGCCGCTGAGCGGGGCGATCACGCTGCGTGGCGCGTCGATGTGCAACTGCCAGCCATGCTCGTCCACGGTTTCGTTGCTGATCGCGCCCGCCGCTTTCAGGCGGGCATGCAGCCGGCCGGCCGTCAACGGCAGTTGCAGTGCGGACTGCACCCGCTCGCCGCCGAGCAGTTCGCCCAACGCCTGGCGCAGCAGGTCGAGGCCGACACCGGTGGCTGCGGACAGCCACACCCGCACCGGCTTGCCGGCGGCGTCGCGGTCGATCCGCGGCTCGGCACCGGCCAGGTCGATCTTGTTCATCACGTGCAGCTGCGGCACCTCGCCGGAGTCGATCTCCTCCAGCACGTTGTCGACCACGCGGTGCAGGTGATCGCGCTCCTCGTCGGCGGCGTCGCTGACGTGCAGCAGCAGGTCGGCGTCGCGCGCCTCGGCCAGGGTGGCGCGGAACGCGGCGACCAGATCGTGCGGCAGCTCGCGGATGAAGCCGACGGTGTCGGCCAGCACGGCCGGGCCGCAGCTGAGGTCCTCCAGCTTGCGCACGGTGGGGTCGAGCGTGGCGAACAACAGGTTCGCGGCGTAGACGTCGCCGGTGGTGAGCGCATTGAACAGGGTCGACTTGCCGGCATTGGTGTAGCCGACCAGGGCCACGCGCGGCACGGTGTTGCGCAGCCGGGAGCGACGCTGCTGTCCGCGCTGGGTCTGCACCTTTTCCAGCCGCTTGGTGAGCATCTTGACCCGCTCGCCGAGCAGGCGGCGGTCGGTTTCCAGCTGGGTTTCGCCGGGGCCGCGGTTGCCGATGGCACCGCCTCGCTGGGCGTCCAGATGGGTCCAGCCGCGCACCAGCCGCGTCGCCAGATGTTTCAACTGGGCCAGCTCCACTTCCAGCTTGCCTTCGTGCGAACGCGCGCGTTGGGCGAAGATGTCCAGGATCAGGCCGGCACGGTCGACCACACGGATGCCCAGGTGCTTCTCGAGGTTGCGCTCCTGCACCGGAGTCAGCAGGTGGTCGACCAGCACCAGGTCGGCGTCCAGCGCACGCGCCGCCTCGGCGACCTCGTCGGCCTTGCCGGTGCCGATGTAGTAGCGCGGATTGGGATCCTCGACCCGGGCCGGGATCACCCCCAGCACCTCGGCGCCGGCGGACTTCACCAGTTCGGCGAATTCCTCGGCGCGACGCGCCGTATCGCCTTCGCCGCGGGAATGCGGCAGGACCAGGACGGCGCGATCGCCTTTCTTTTGTCGGTCAAACACGAGTGGGAGTGATCTCTTTCAGGCACGAACCCACTTCATGCGGGCTGGAAGCCCGTCAATCAAGCTGCCGCTTCGGCGGAACCCGCCGGCGCGTCGGAATGACTGTCGTGCCCCTCGTGACCTTCATGGCCGTCGTGGCCATTGCCGATGCGCACGTTGCGGCTCGGCACCACGGTGGAGATGGCGTGCTTGTAGACCATCTGGCTCACCTGGTTGCGCAGCAACACCACGAACTGGTCGAACGACTCGACCGTCCCCTGCAGCTTGATGCCGTTGACCAGATAGATGGCCACTGGCACGCGTTCGCGCCGCAACGCATTCAAAAACGGATCCTGCAACGATTGCCCTTTGGACATTTCTTGTTCTCCCCTTGCCACGGACAGGTCCGGGAAAAAACGCCGATGGCGCCCCGGCCCAACATGTCTGGATGGTAACTGCTTTCAAGTGCTTGATGAAAGGAGATTTTTGCGTTGGCCAAGTGGACTGGATCACGCTGGCGGCAACAACCGGCCGTCAGCGTGCATCCAACCGGTCGGCCGTACCCAGAAACAACTGCATGGCGTCGATGATTCGCGCGCCCAGGCCGGGGCGATCAGGCTCGAACAGGCGCGCTGCGTGGTCGCTGCGCAGCCAGGTGATCTGCCGTTTGGCCAGCTGGCGGGTGGCGAAGATGGCGCGGTCGCGAAATTCGGCGAGGCTGGCATGGCCGTCCAGGTGCTCCCACGCCTGCCGATAGCCAACCGCACGAATGGCCGGCAGCTCGGGGTGCAGGTCGCCGCGTGCACGCAGCTGGCGCACCTCGTCGAGAAAACCTGCCGCCAGCATCGCGTCGATACGCTGCGCGATGCGCTCGTGCAACACGCCGCGATCCGCCGGCAGCAAGGCCAGCTTGAGTACGCGCCACGGAAAGGGCTCGCCGCTGCCGCCGCGCTGCAGTGCGGACAGCGGCCGGCCAGTCAGCTCGATCACTTCCAGCGCACGCTGCAAACGCTGCACGTCGTTGCGGTCGATGCGCGCGGCGGCAACCGGATCCAGCACGGCCAGCCGTGCATGCATGGCTGGCCAGCCGATCTGCGCGGCCAGCGCGGCAAGTCGCGCACGGGTCGCCGGGTCGGCTTCCGGCAAATCGGACAAGCCTTGCTGCAGCGCGCGGAAATACAGCCCGGTGCCACCGACCAGCAGCGGCACCCTGCCCCGCGAGCTGATCTGCCGCATCAGCGGCAACGCATCGGCGCGAAAATCCGCCGCCGAATACGGCTGCGCCGGATCACGGATGTCGACCAGTGCATGCGGATAGCGCACCAGTGTCGCCGCATCCGGCTTGGCCGTGCCGATGTCCATGCCGCGATAGACCAGCGCCGAATCGACGCTGACCAGCTCCAGCGGGAAACGCTCGCTCAACTCGCAGGCCAGCGCGGTCTTGCCCGAGGCGGTGGGGCCCATCAGGAAGATGGCGAGCGGGCGGGTGTCGATCGGCATCGGCAGAGTGTAAAGGGTGCGTCGCGTGGCGACCCGCCGGGACTCGCGTCGATGGATCTATAATTGGCGCTTCCCCGCCCGCTGCGCGGGCCAACTGACGGACTCCCCATGTCGCAGACGATGAAAGCCCTGGTCAAGCGCAAGCCCGAAGCGGGCATCTGGATGGAAGAAGTACCACTGCCGGTGGTCGGTCCCAACGAGGTGCTGATCAAGATCGAGAAGACCGCGATCTGCGGCACCGACCTGCACATCTACAAGTGGGACGAGTGGAGCCAGCGCACGATCAAGCCGGGCCTGACCATCGGCCATGAATTCGTCGGCCGCATCGTCGAGATCGGCCCGGGCGTGACCGGCTACAAGATCGGCGACCGCGTCTCGGCCGAAGGCCACATCGTCTGCGGCCATTGCCGCAATTGCCGCGCCGGTCGCCAGCACCTGTGCCCGAACACGATCGGCATCGGCGTGAACCGCAACGGCGCGTTCGCCGAATACATGACCATGCCGGCCTCGAACCTGTGGCCGATACCGGACCAGATCCCGTCCGAACTGGCCGCGTTCTTCGACCCGTACGGCAACGCAACGCACTGCGCACTGGAGTTCGACCTGATCGGTGAGGACGTGCTGATCACCGGCGCGGGCCCGATCGGCATCATCGCCGCCGGCATCGCCAAGCACGTCGGTGCCCGCAACGTGGTGGTTACCGACGTCAACGACTACCGGCTGAAGCTGGCCGCCGACATGGGCGCGACCCGCGTGGTGAACGTGACCAACCAGTCGCTGCGCGACGTGGTCAAGGACCTGCACATCGAGGGTTTCGACGTGGGCCTGGAAATGAGCGGCAACCCGCGCGCTTTCAACGACATGCTCGAGTGCATGTATCACGGCGGCAAAGTCGCCATGCTCGGCATCATGCCGCGCGGCGCCGGCATCGACTGGGACAAGGTGATCTTCAAGGGTCTCACCCTGCAGGGCATTTACGGCCGCAAGATGTACGAGACCTGGTACAAGATGACCCAGATGGTGCTGACCGGCTTCCCGCTGCAGAAGGTGCTGACCCACCAGATCGCGATCGACGATTTCCAGAAGGGTTTCGACCTGATGGATGCCGGCACCTGCGGCAAGGTCGTTTGCTCCTGGACCTGAGCGCAAGGCCAGCCGGTCTGCCCTGTCACCCATGCCGTCCGCCGCCCGTTCCAGGTCGGCGGCGGCAGCATCAAATCCGGTCGCGACAGGCGACTCCGACAAAGCCAGGGTTCCAGTGGTGGTGGGCCGCTCGAAACGGTGCCTCCGTCGAGGCGGCTCTTCGGCCACCGGACCGATGATTGGTCTATTTTGCAGAGCCGATCTATAGTCATGCGGGTTGCTCCCCTGGCGGACGCGGGCGCCATCGGCCATGGCTTGCCAGTTGCACCCACCGGAACGAAACCCTTCGATGAATTCCTCCAACACCCCGGAGTCGAAAATGCGCACCTTGCCTTCCCTGCGCATCCTGCTGTGCGAGGACGAGCAGCTGATACGCATGCTGCTGGCCGATACGCTTTCGCACAAAGGGCATCACGTTCTTGAAGCATCGTCCACGAAGGCAGCGCTGCAACACGACCTGGACAGCGTCGACGTGTTGATCACCGACATCGGTTTGCCCGATGGCTCGGGGGTCGACCTGGCGCACGCGGTGCGAATTCGCCGTCCGAACCTGCCGGTGATTTACGCCACCGGACGCGCGGATCACGGGCTGACGCTGGACGCGCATTCGGCAGCCGTGATCAAGCCCTACGGGGCCGAGAAGCTTTTCGAGGCGATCGAGCGAGTGACGAGCCTCGCCCCGTCCGCGTAAAAGCCCCCGCTCGCAACCGGACTTTCACCCGACCAGAGCCGTCCGCTGGAAGGCATGCTCGCACGTCGCGCGCGCGGCCGCAGATGTCGCGGAAGGAAGTCCGCGGGGCCATCCGCTTCGTCGCCAGATCAGCGTGTCGGCCTATTCTTGCGCCACACGGCCAGGATGATGAGGGTGAATGCCGCGAGACGCACGAGATACGCAGCGCTGCTGTCTTCGACGTAGATGTTGGCCGAAGCGACGACGATTTGACCGACGCTGAGCAAGGCGAAGGCCACCGCGAAGGAAAGAAAAAGCACGTCAGCGGTGCGTTTCCAGAATCTCAGGAAAAACATGGCCACGAGCATGTAGCCAAGAGTGACGGCGCCTGAAAGAAAGTAGATCGTCGCCATCGGCTAGTCCCCTTCCCCGTTCCAGATGAAGCCGAACAGCAAGGTCAAAACCGCGGCGAGTGAAACCAGTCCACGGAGAACGGCCAGGTCAAGCCTGGGGAAGACCACCAGATCCAGCACCAGCACAAGGTTGTTCAGCGCGAGCATCGAGAAGCACAACGTGCTCCAGAATAGCAACCCGTTCCGGCTACGACGAAAGCTGCGCCCCAGCATGATGGCGCACAGGCTGGCCGCCAGGAAGCACAGCAGATAGACCGCTGGAGCAAAATAATGGATCACTCTAGCCCTTCTTGAACTTGAAAGCGTCGGCGAACTTGAGCAGGTGGTTCGCCTGCGACCGAATGATCATACGACGAACGGCATCGGGCGAATGTGCGTAGAGCGATCGCGCCGATTTCACCAGCGAGCGAACCTCCGCCGAGGGTGGCGCGTAGCGAAAATACCCCTCCTGTTCCGGCACCAGCAGGCCGGCCGCGTTGAGGTTGTCGACCGCCTGATTCACTACCAATTCGCTCGCGCGCAGTGCAGCGACCATTTCATGACTCGACCAGCAACGCTCGGCGTCATCCGCCAGCAGGAACAGCAGTTCCAGCGACCAGATCGATCGGAATGTCGAGCACAAAAAATCCGATACATTCTTTTCGACCAGCATTACCGAGGGTGCCCCTGATGCGTGAGCGTTCGCGCAGTGCTTTTCGCGCCGGATTGGCAGGCGAACGAGCGACGGCGCGAGGCCTGGATATGGTAGGTCCTGAGTCGCCGGATGCCAAGGCGCCACCGAGGTCGCAAGATCAGCGGGCAGCGGCGGTGCTTCGGCGGCATGTCGGCACCCAGCGCGCACCAAATCCGTTGAACCACGCGGACGCTCCACGCGCAAATTTTCACGCGGCCTTCACGAACCTGCTGGTTGCTTGGCCGTCCAAATGGGAGGCGTTGAGCCCGCGTCATCGGTAAGTCATGATGGACGATGGTTAGTGCCCGTCTGAGCGGTCGGCGACATGCGGCACTCAGCCGCCGACAGGTACGAGGGATGTCACCGGCCTGCCCGAAAGGTGGATGTCCGCGCTCAAGCCAAAAGCTCTGCAGTCGAATTTGTTGAATCAAACTTGGCCCAAAGGCAGACAGCATTGCTGTCGTCTCGAGTTTGGCGCCATCCATTTTGCTGGGCATCGCGCCTCAGCATCCCTTGCGAGTACCCCGATGTCGACAACGGAACCTGCAGTCAGCAACGACACCACTCCCGAGTTCCTCGATCGGCGCGAGCTCATCGCCGCATTCCGGCGATTGCGCCGCGGTGACTTCCATGTCCGGTTGCCTGACGATCTCACCGGGCAGGACGCCGAACTGGCGCGGCTGTTCAATGAGGTGGTCGGTCTCAATGAGCAGATGACGCAGGAATTTCGGCGTCTCTCGATGGTGGTCGGCAAGGAAGGCAAGATCACCCAGCGCGGGCACGTCAGCAATGCCACCGGCGGCTGGGAGAATGCCATCCACGCGGTGAACGATCTGATCGACGACATGATGCAGCCTACCGCCGAAGTGGCCCGCGTGATCGGCGCGGTGGCCAAGGGTGATCTGTCGCAGTCGATGACGGTGGAGATCGATGGCCGCCCGCTTCGCGGTGAGTTCCTGCGTATCGGCAAGGTGGTAAACACCATGGTCGAACAGCTCGCCTCGTTCGCTTCGGAGGTGATCCGCGTGGCGCGAGAGGTCGGTACCGAAGGCAAGCTCGGCGGCCAGGCCACGGTGAAAGGCGTGGCAGGCACCTGGAAGGGCCTTACCGACAACGTCAACGCGATGGCCACCAACCTCACCGGACAGGTTCGCAACATCGCCGAGGTGACCACCGCGGTGGCATCGGGCGACCTGTCCAAGAAGATCACCGTCGAGGTCAAGGGCGAAATGCTCGAGCTGAAGAACACCATCAACGTGATGGTGGATCAGCTCAACTCGTTCGCCTCGGAAGTGACTCGCGTGGCGCGCGAGGTCGGCACCGAGGGCAAGCTCGGCAGTCATGCGCAGGTACCTGGCTTGGCCGGTTCGTGGGCCGATCTCACCGACAACGTCAACGCGATGGCCGGCAACCTCACCGTGCAGTTGCGTGACGTGTCGAAGGTGGCCACCGCCATCGCCACCGGCGACCTGACGCAGAAGATCACGGTCGACGTAAAGGGGGAAATCCTCCAGATCAAGGACGTGATCAACACCATGGTGGACCAGTTGAACGGCTTCGCCTCCGAGGTAACCCGCGTGGCACGCGAAGTGGGTACCGAAGGCAAGCTCGGTGGCCAGGCGCTGGTGCCTGGCGTGGCCGGCACCTGGAAGGACCTCACCGACAACGTCAATCTGATGGCCGACAACCTCACCGGCCAGGTGCGCAATATCGCCGAAGTCACCACCGCGGTTGCCTCCGGCAACCTGTCGAAAAAGATCACGGTGGACGTCAAGGGCGAGATCCTCGAGTTGAAAGACACCATCAACACGATGGTCGATCAGTTGAACGGCTTCGCCTCCGAAGTGACCCGCGTCGCACGCGAAGTGGGTACCGAAGGCAAGCTCGGCGGCCAGGCCCAGGTGCCGGGCGTGGCCGGCACCTGGGCCGACCTGACCGACAACGTGAACCTGATGGCGGCCAACCTCACCGGCCAGGTGCGCAACATCGCCGAGGTGACCACCGCGGTGGCGCGCGGCGACCTGTCCAAGAAGATCACCGTCGACGTCAAGGGCGAAATGCTCGAGCTGAAAGACACCATCAACACGATGGTCGATCAGCTCAATTCATTCGCCTCGGAAGTGACGCGCGTGGCGCGCGAAGTCGGCACCGAAGGCAAGCTCGGCGGCCAGGCCCAGGTGCGCGGCGTGGCCGGCACCTGGAAGGATCTCACCGACAACGTCAACCTGATGGCCGACAACCTCACCGGCCAGGTGCGCAACATCGCCGACGTGACCACGGCAGTGGCGCGGGGCGATTTGTCCAAGAAGATCACGGTGGACGTCAAGGGCGAGATCCTGGCGCTGAAAGACACCATCAACGTGATGGTGGATCAGCTCAACTCGTTCGCCTCGGAGGTGACGCGCGTGGCGCGCGAAGTCGGCACCGAAGGCAAGCTCGGCGGCCAGGCGCAGGTACCCGGCGTGGGCGGCACCTGGAAGGATCTCACCGACAACGTCAACCTGATGGCGACCAACCTGACCAACCAGGTACGCGGCATCGCCGACGTGGTAACCGCGGTGGCGCAAGGCAACCTCAAGCGCAAGCTGGCGGTGGATGCCAAGGGCGAAATCGCGGCGCTGGCCGACACTTTCAACGGCATGATCGAGACACTCGCCACCTTTGCCGACCAGGTCACCAACATGGCGCGTGAGGTCGGCATCGAGGGAAAGCTTGGCGGCCAGGCGCGCGTGCCCGGAGCCGCGGGCCTGTGGCGCGACCTCACCGACAACGTGAACCAACTTGCCGCCAATCTCACCAACCAGGTGCGCTCGATCGCCAATGTGGCCACCGCGGTAACCAAGGGCGACCTTTCCCGCTCGATCGCGGTGGAGGCGTCAGGCGAAATGGCCTCGCTGAAGGACAACATCAACGAGATGATCCGCAACCTCAAGGACCAGACCTTGAAGAACGCGGAACAAGATTGGCTGAAAACCAACCTCGCCCGCTTCTCGCGCATGCTGCAGGGCGAGCGTGACCTGGCCACCGTGTCCAACCTGATCATGTCCGAGCTGGCGCCGCTGGTGAACGCGCAGTACGGCGTGTTCTACGTTGCACGCCGCGAGAACGACGAGACCGTGCTCGACCTCGTCGCCAGCTACGGCGCCGAGAACAAGGACGCGCTCAAGCCGATGTTCAAGCTGCGCGAAGGACTGATCGGCCAATGCGCAGCCGACAAGCGCGCCATGCTGCTGTCCAACGTACCCGGTGAGTTCATCCGGATCGGCTCGGGTCTTGGCCACGCCGCACCGGCCAGTGTCAGCGTGCTGCCGGCATTGTTCGAGGACGACGTAAAGGCGGTGATCGAGCTGGCCTCGTTCAACAGCTTCAACGAAACCCACCAGAGCTTCCTCGATCAGCTGATGGAATCGGTCGGCATCGTGCTCAACACGATCGCCGCGACCATGCGCACCGAAGGCCTGCTCAAGCAGTCGCAGTTGCTGACGCAGGAACTCCAGGCGCGCCAGACCGAGCTCACCACCAAGCAGGAAGAGCTGCACGTCACCAACGAAGAGCTGAAGGAAAAAGCCCAGCTGCTGGAAAATGAAAAGAAACAGGTGGAAGCTAAGAACTTCGAGATCGACCTGGCCCGCCGCGCTGTCGAGGAGAAAGCCGAACAGCTGGCGCTCACCTCAAAGTACAAGTCCGAGTTCCTGGCCAACATGAGCCACGAACTGCGCACTCCGCTGAACTCGTTGTTGATACTGTCCCGCCTTCTGGCCGACAACCCGCACGGCAACCTCAACGAAAAACAGACCGAGTTCGCGCGCACCATCCATTCGGCCGGCTCCGATCTGCTCAGCCTGATCAACGACATCCTCGACTTGTCGAAAATCGAGTCGGGCACGGTGTCGATCGAAATCGCCGACATGCCGCTCATCAGCCTCAAGCAGCATATGGAACGCACCTTCCGCCAGCTGGCTGCCGACAAGAACCTGCAGTTCAGCGTGGAGTTCGACAGCGCACTGCCTGACTCCATCCAGACCGACGAAAAACGCCTGCAACAGGTCGTGTTGAACCTGCTTTCCAATGCCTTCAAGTTCACGACCAACGGCAGCGTGACGCTGGCGGTGAACCGGGTGGCCAGCGGCTGGAGTGCCCATCACCCGATATTGCGCGATGCGCAACATGCGATCGCCATAGCCGTGACGGACACGGGTATCGGCATCGCGAAAGACAAGCAGAAGCTGATCTTCGAAGCGTTCCAGCAGGCCGACGGCACCACCAGCCGCAAGTACGGCGGCACGGGCCTGGGATTGTCGATCAGCCGCGAGATCGCACGTCTCCTCGGCGGGGAACTGCAGGTGCGTTCCACCTTCGGCGAGGGCTCCACGTTCACCCTGTTCGTGCCATTGGAGGCGACAGGGTCGGTGGCGTTGCCCGATGGTGCCAGCAGCGCACGCTACGACAACAGCGGTGCAACGGTACCCAACGTCCTGGTCAGCCGCATGGAAGTGATCGACGATCGCGAAGCGCTGGGCGATTCGCCCTTTGTGCTGATTGTCGAGGACGATCCTGCGTTCGCCGCCATACTGCTGGATATCGCCAGGGAAACCGGTCTCAAGGGCGTGGTATCTACCGCAGGCGCCGGTACTCTGGCGTTGACGCGCAAGCTGCAACCGCATGCGATCACGCTGGATCTTGGCCTGTCCGACATCGACGGATTGGTGCTGCTGGATTTGCTCAAGCATGATCCGCAAACGATGCACATACCGGTTCAGGTGATCTCTGGCGCAGAAAAACTCCGCTCGGCGCTCTCACTGGGAGCGCTCGGCGTCACCGAAAAACCCGCGACTTCGGAGCAGCTTGCCAGTGTGTTCGCCGAGCTGGCACGCCATGTACGCGAAGCGTTCACCAACCGATCGCAGATCATTGCCCGGGTGCCCGACGATCCCGCCGCAGCGCTGCGCGCGGCTCCTGAGCTGGCGGGCGCAAAAATCCTCATCATCGATGACGATATCCGCAATATCTATTCGTTGACCGGTGTACTGGAGAGCTACGGCGTGGAGGTGCTGCATGCCGAAACCGGCCGCGACGGTATCGCCCTGCTGGAGTTGAATCCGGACATCGATGTGGCGTTGATCGACATCATGATGCCGGAGATGGACGGCTACGAGACGATGCGACGAATCCGCGCACAACCCGCCACCGCAGGGGTGCCGTTGATTGCCGTGACCGCCAAGGCGATGAAGGGCGACCGCCAGAAATGCCTGGATGCAGGCGCTTCGGATTACATCGCCAAGCCGGTCGACATCGAGTTGCTGCTGGCCCTCCTGCGCGTCGGGTTGGCTCGGTCGACCGACCGCACGCCGATCGGGGAAGCTTGATCATGTATTCCGGAACGCGCTCAAGCAGCAGCCGCGCCGCGCGCGACGATCGCATGGCGCCGCCCGGTGCAGCCGAACGGGCGCGCATTCTGGTCGTCGACGACGACGAGCGCAACCTGCTGGCCATCCAGACAGTACTGGATGACATTGGCGACGTGGTACTGGCCAAGACCGGCGAGGATGCACTACGCCAACTGCTCATGGGAGAGTTCGCGGTTATTCTTCTGGACGTCTATATGCCGGGAATGGATGGCTACGAAACCGCACGCATCATTCGCGGTCGCGAGCAGACCAGGCGCATTCCGATCATCTTTCTTTCGGCGATCAACAAGGAACACGAACACCTGATGCGCGGGTATTCGATGGGCGCCGTCGATTACGTGTTCAAGCCGGTCGAACCGATCGTGTTGCGATCCAAGGCTGCGGTATTCGTCGACCTGTTCCAGATGACGCGCGAAATCCGGCGCAAGGCACAGCAGGAGCAGCAGTTGCTCGACGCCAACCTGCATACCAACGCCGAGCTGTTGCGCGCGGAGCAGGAATTGCGTCGTTCCGAGCAGCGCCAGGCGATCATCATCGAATCGCTGCCGATCCTTCTCTACCTCGAAGATCCACAAGCCTCGCCGCGCGTCCCCAAGTTCATCACCGGCAATTTTCGATTGCTCACGGGATTCGATTTCAAGGAAATTCTCGGCACGCCCACCTTGTGGCGCGACCGCCTGCACCCGGATGATCGCGAGCGGGCGATCGCCGCTTTCGAGAGCGGGCGCGAGGGTCGCGGTTACTCGGTGGAATATCGCTGGCTATGTGCCGACGGTACCTACAAGCATTTTCTCGACCAGGCGGTGCTGCTGCGCGACGGTGCGAGCGGCGCGATGGAATACGCCGGCACCCTCCTCGACGTCACCGAGCGCAAGGATCTCGAATCACAGCTTCTGCACGTACGCAAGATGGACGCCATCGGCCAGCTCAGCGGTGGCATCGCGCACGACTTCAACAATCTGCTTGCCGCCGTCCTCAGTGGACTGGAGTTGCTGCAGCGGCGCGCACGGCTCGCACCGGAGCATCGCCCGATCCTCGACATGACCCGGCACGCGGCACAGCAGGGTAGCGAGGTGGTCTCGCGCCTGCTGGCGTTCGCACGCAAGCAGAACCTGGAGCCGACGTGCATCGATCTGCACGCGCTTTCCAGTGCGGTCAACCAGCTCCTGGCGCACACGCTGGGTGGCCTGGTGATGCTGGAGTGGGAACTGCCTGCCGACCTGTGGCAGCCCTATGCCGACGAAGCGCAGTTGGAACTGGCCCTGATGAATCTCGCCATCAACGCCCGTGACGCCATGCCCGAGGGCGGCACCATCCGCATAAGCGGCCGCAATGTGACTGTCGATGGTGAGAACGAAGCTGGCATGACGTCAGGGCATTACGTGGCGATATCGGTCGCCGATACGGGCAGCGGGATTCCGGCCGAACTGCTGGAGCGTGTGGCCGAACCGTTCTTCACCACCAAGGCGGTGGGCAAAGGCACCGGCCTCGGGCTCAGCATGGTTTATGGTTTTGCGCAGCAGTCCGGTGGCACCTTGCGCATCGAAAGCGAGCTGGGCCGCGGTACCTGCATGACGATCTGGCTGCCGCGCGCATCGGCGACGAGTGCCCTCGCCGCTGGTGAGATTCACGCGGATGCAGCCGAGGAGACCTCCCCACCGGCCAGACATATTCTGCTGGTCGACGATCACGAAGGCGTGCGCGCGGCGACCGCCGCGCTTCTTTCCGACATGGGCCACCACGACACCACGGCAACCGACGGTGCCGAGGTGGCCGAGTTGCAGCAGCAGGGCCTCGCCACGATCGACCTGGTCGTGAGCGACTACGCGATGCCGCTGGTTTCGGGGGTCGAGATCATCCGACGGCTGCGCGCCGACAAGCCGCAGTTGCCTGCCGTGATCATCACCGGCTATGCCGAGACCGATGTACTCACTGGAGCGCCGGAGGGAGTAATCATCCTCACCAAGCCGTTCACGTCGGCAAGCTTGCAGGAAGCCATCGGCGTGGCCGAGCGCTGGTTCGGGAATTCGAACCGTCCGGAGCAAATGCTCGGGGCATCCTGACCCAGTCGGAGCGCACGCGTGGATTTGCCCCTGCATTGATCGTCACGGCGCGCGACGACCGGCTGGCGTCCTCTACAATGAGGTTTTCCCCACCGTCGGAACCCACATGAGCTACTCAGCCAAGGCGCGCTATGCGAGCGAACTCGACGCCATCCGCGAACAGGGCCTGTTCAAGGCCGAACGCATCATCGTCTCGCCGCAGTCGGCCGAGATCGAGCTGGAAGGCGGCCGCAAGGTACTGAACTTCTGCGCCAACAACTACCTCGGCCTGGCCGATCACCCCGAGGTGATCCAGGCCGCCAAGGACGCGCTGGATACGCACGGCTTCGGCATGGCCAGCGTGCGTTTCATCTGCGGCACGCAGGACCTGCACAAGCAGCTGGAAGCGAAGATCGCCGCGTTCTTCGGCACCGAGGACACCGTCCTCTACGCCGCCTGCTTCGACGCCAACGGCGGCCTGTTCGAACCGCTGCTGGGCGAGGAAGACGCGGTGATTTCCGATGCGCTGAACCACGCCTCGATCATCGACGGCATCCGCCTGTGCAAGGCCCGGCGCTTTCGCTACGCGAACAGCGACATGGCCGATCTGGAGAAGCAGTTGCAAGCCGCCGACGCAGCCGGTGCGCGCACCAAGCTGATCAGCACGGACGGCTCGTTCTCGATGGACGGCTTCATCGCGAAGCTCGACGAAATCACCGCCCTGGCGGCGAAGTACGATGCCATGGTGCATATCGACGAATGCCATTGCACCGGCTTCCTCGGCGACACCGGCCGCGGCGCCGCCGAGGTCAATGGCGTGATGGACAAGATCGACATCTTCACCGGTACCCTGGGCAAGGCACTCGGCGGCGCGCTCGGCGGTTTCACCACCGGCCGCAAGGAGGTTATCGAGTTGCTGCGCCAGCGCTCGCGCCCTTACCTGTTCTCCAACTCGCTGCCGCCGCACGTGGTCGCCGCCGCGATCAAGGTATTCGACATGCTGGCCAGCGCCGGCGACCTGCGCGACAGGCTCAAGGAAAACACGCGCTACTTCCGCGAGCAGATGACCGCCGCCGGCTTCGACATCAAGCCTGGCGTGCACCCGATCGTGCCGGTGATGATCTACGACGCACCGAAGGCGCAGGCGATGGCCACCGCCCTGCTGGAAGAAGGCATCTACGTCACCGGCTTCTTCTACCCGGTGGTGCCACAGGGCCAGGCGCGCATCCGCACGCAGATGAGCGCGGCGCACACGCGCGAACACCTGGATCGTGCGATCGCCGCGTTCACCAAGGTCGGCAAGCAACTTGGCGTCATCGGCAACTGACTGCCATTCCCGGAGTGCGATTGGCGCGCTCCGGGAAACGCCGATCACTGCTTTCGGGTATCCACGGCACGGATCTCGTCGGCGCTCAGTCGTCGCCACTGTCCTTTCGGCAGATCACCCAACGCCAGCGATCCGATGGCCACGCGGATCAGGCGCAACACGTCGAAACCGAGCGCGGCCAGCAATCGGCGGATGTGACGATTGCGGCCTTCATCCAGCACTACTTCCAGCCACGCATTTTTCTCGCCCGCACGCAGCAGGGCAACCCGCCTCGCCTTCAGCACATCGCCGCCATCGGCGATGCCGGCCTTCATCGCCGCAAGTACGGCAGCATCCGGCTGGCCGGCCACCTGCACGTGATAGGTCTTTTCCAGATGGCTCACCGGATCGGTAATGGCCGCCGCCCAGCCCGTGTCATTGCTCAACAGCAGCAGTCCTTCGCTGGCCTTGTCCAGACGGCCCACCGGTCCCAGCCACGGCAGGCCGGCGGCAGCCAGCGCCGTATAGACCGTCTCACGTCCCTGCTCGTCGGCGGCGCTGACAATCAATCCGCGCGGCTTGTTGAAAGCGACATGGACATGTTCGGCGGCTTTCACCGGCTGGCCGTCAACGGCAATCTGCTGTCGATCCATCAGCACTGGTCGATACGGATCACGCACCACGCAACCATCCAGGCTGACCCGGCCGGCGCGAACCCATTGCTCGGCCTGGCTGCGCGAACATGTCCCGAGTTTGGACAAAACCCGCGCCAGCCCATGTCTTGGCGACGAAACCGCTGCGGCATGGGGGGTTGCGGAGCGAGGGGTGCGGGGCATCCCGATAGCGTATAGGCGATTGTCGAGTCACGACAAGGACAAACCATGTCCCGGAAGCTTTGGCCGGGGTTTTTCAGGAGCAAAAAAAACCCGGCCGAAGCCGGGTTTTTCATTACTGCATTACTGCGGCTCGATTACTGCTGAACCTGCAGTTCCGTACGACGGTTCTGCGCACGACCGGAGTCGGTTGCATTGTCGCCAATCGGATTGCTTTCACCATGACCGATCGGGCCTTCCAGGCGGCTGGCGTCGATACCGTGGCTGGTCAGGTAGTCATACACGATTTTCGCGCGACGCTCGGACAGGCTCTGGTTGTATTCGTCGGTACCCTTCGAGTCGGTGTAACCGGCAACCGTCACATGCACCTGCGGATAACGCTGCAGGGTATCGACGGCCTGGTTCAGCACCGCGATCGAATCGGCACTCGGCTCGGCCAGCGACTTCGAGATGTCGGTCTCGCCCTTCTTCGGGCGATCGAACTTGAAGTTCACGCCGCGCAGGTCGATGACAACCTTCTGTGCGCAACCATCCGGACCGACGATGGTGCCGGCCGTGGTACCCGGGCACTTGTCGTCGCAATCGTTGACGCTGTCGCCATCGCTGTCGAGGGTGGAGCAATCCGGCGGCGGCGGGGTCGCCGCGACCGGGGCCGGAGCTGCTGCTGCCGGAGCGCCGAAGCGCGAGACCACGCTGAAGCCAAGGAACCAGTCGCCGTAACCGCTCTTGTTCGACTGGGTCTTGTTGTCATGGTCGTAACGGTAACCGGCCTCGAGACGAATGTCCGAGCTGTCGGAAACCGTCTTGGACACGCCGCCACCCAGTTCAGCCGCCGGCGACCAACCGCTTTCGTTGGCCGTCTGGTGGTGGCTGCCCATCAGGCCAGCCAGCAGGTACGGACGCCATGCGTTCCAGTCTCCGGCGTAGAAACGTGCGGCAACGCCGATCGTGTTGTTCGCCCAACCTTCACCACTGCGGCCGCCGCCAGCTGCGGCGCCAGCATCGCGATTACGCTTGGTGCGATCGATAAACGCATCGACCGACATGTTCGGCGTGAAGAAACGACCAAAACCGAGGCCATAATAAAACTGGCGGCTATTGGTATTGCGGTCGCCATCGTTGTAATAGCCGCCAATGGTCGGAGCGATATACCAGCGACCGTCATAGGTCGAGGTGGCCGTGGCCGTGGTGGCAGCATCGGCGGGGGCGGAAATGTCCTGCGCATGAACGGCACCTACGCCGCCCAGGGCCAGCGCTATCAGAAAATACAAGCCCTTACGTTTCATCAGGTGTCTCCTCATTAATTAGGTTTTCGCGTCCGTTCGACCCCAACTGGAAGTCGCGCGTCAGAACTGAACTACGTCATTCAGAGCTTTGTGGTAGCCCCTGCTTGGCGTCTCTGCGACAAGCGGGGAAGAGTGTAGCAAAATCGTTAAGTCGTGCGGAGGTTAACACTTGGACAACCAATACCTGGTGAGACTTCGTTCAGGAAAGATCTATCCATCCAAATGCCCTGTTCATCTTAATTGGCTGACGGCCATTCGGTGAAAATACGCTCGCACGCCAGCCTTAATCATCCACTCACATTGTCTTTACAATGTGAAGAGACCAAGAAAGTCTTGCAGCGGCATGGCATCGAACCGCGCCGGATCCTTCACTGCGTCCATGACGGCCTTCACGCGATGGGCCGGCAGATGGCCGCGCATGGCCGCCTCGAACTTGGTCAACAACACCGGGATGCCTTCGGCCCGGCGCTTGCGGTGGCCAATCGGGTAGTCGATCGAAACCTTCTGTGTGCTGCTGCCATCCGTGAAGAACACCTGCAACGAGTTGCCGATGTAGCGCTTGGCAGGGTCGAAATAGTCACGTGTGAACTGCGGATTCTCGCTGACCACCATTTTGTCGCGCAGTGCGTCGATACGCGGATCGGCTGCCACGTCGTCGTTGTAGTCACTGGCCCCCAGACGGCCGAAGATCAGCGGCACGGCCACCATGTACTGGATGCAGTGGTCGCGATCGGCATAGTTCGCCAGCGGGCCGGTCTTGTCGATGATGCGGCTGCCGGCCTCCTGCGTCTCGATGACGATTTTCTCGATCTGGTCGAGCTTGGCGGCAACCTCGCCGTGCAGCTGCATGGCGCATTCCACGGCGGTCTGTGCGTGGAATTCAGCCGGGTAGCTGATCTTGAACAGCACGTTCTCCATGACGTAGCTGCCGAACGGGCGCTCGAATTCGAACGGCTTGCCGTTGAAGGCGACATCGTAGAAACCCCAGGTTTTCGCGCTCAGCGCCGACGGATAGCCGACAACGCCGCGATACACCGCGTTGATCGCGTGGGTCACCGCCCGACGGCAGGCATCGCCGGCGGCCCAGCTCTTGCGCGGGCCGGTGTTCGGGGCGTGGCGATAGGTGCGCAGCGCGCCGTTGTCGATCCAGCTGTGCGAAACGGCGGTGGTGATCTGTTCCTTGTTGCCGCCGAGCATCGCCGTGGCGACCGCGGTCGACGCCAGCCGCACCAGGATCACGTGATCCTGACCGACACGGTTGAAACTGTTCAGCAGCGCGTAGCAACCCTGGATTTCATGCGCCTTGATCGCGTAACCGAGGACGTCGCGCACGGTCAGCGACTGGCCGCCTTCGCGTTCGGCTTTGCGGCTGAGGTAGTCGCCCACCGCCAGGATGCTGCCGAGGTTGTCCGAAGGATGGCCCCACTCCGCCGCCAGCCAGGTGTCGTTGAAATCGAGCCAGCGGATCTGCGTGCCGATCGCGAACGCCGCCTGCACCGGATCCAGCTCATGGCTGGTACCCGGTACGCGCGCGCCGCCCGGCAACGTGGCACCGGGAACCAGCGGGCCGAGGTGCTTCACGCATTCCGGAAACTTCATCGCCAGCATCGCGGTACCCAGCGAGTCGAGCAGCATGTAGCGCGCGGTGTCGTAGGCCTCCTTCGAATCGATCTGGTAGTCGACAACGTAATCGGCGATGTCGGTCAGCGGCTGGTCGGAATCGGGACGGACGGCGGAACGGATGTCGTGCGCACTCATGAGGGATCTCGCGGCAGGGAAAACCGCCATTTTAGCTGACTGACACGGTCGGCGTTGCTTGACCGCGCGTACGCCGCCCCCGACAATCCAACAAACACATCCCAAAGGGGAGTAGTTCCCGAAGCAGGTTCCTCTGCCTCGGTGCAGTGATCGTCAACACGAGCGAAGCCTCGCTCCGGTCACTGCGGCAGTTCATCCTGCGGACGAGACTTTTGTGGTGGACACGGGCCGCGCGCGTCCGTCTCCACCGCATTGTCCGACGCGCATGGAACCCCCCATGGAATTCACCGGTACCGAATTTTTCTCTGGCCTGCTGGCCATCATCCTGCTCGACCTCGTGCTGGCTGGCGACAACGCCATTGTCATTGCCATGGCTGCCAGTCGGTTGCCGAAAGCGCTGCAGAGGAAGGCGGTTTTCTGGGGTACATTCGGCGCGGTCGCCGTCCGTTTCGCACTCACCGCCGTTGTCGTCTATCTGCTCAAGTTGCCGGGACTGATGCTGGCCGGCGGACTGCTGTTGCTGCCGATCGCGTGGAAACTTCTGCGTCATGGCGATGACGACGATCCCAACATCAGCGCCGCCGACTCGTTCTGGCAGGCGTTGCGCACGATCATCGTCGCGGATGCCTTGATGGGCCTGGACAATGTGCTGGCGATCGCCGGTGCATCGAAGGGCCACCTGGGCCTGGTCATCATCGGCCTGCTGGTGAGCGTGCCGCTGGTGGTCTGGGGGTCGACCCTGATCCTGAAGCTGATCAGTCGCTTCCCCATCATCATGTACATCGGCGCCGGTGCCATCGCGTTCACCGCCGGACGGATGATCGGACACGATCATCTCGTGCGCGCCTGGTTCGACGCGCACGCCTGGGTACGTTATGCGTTGGACGCCGCGCTGGTGCTCGGCATTTGCGGTGGTGGCTGGTGGGCAGCGAACAACAGGAAAGTCCGACCTCGATAGCTTCCCTTGCGCAATGAATTATTATTGTTTTAAGATAATTTATCGTTGCCAAGAGGAAAAACCATGCCGGTTGTTGCCCGCATCAAACAGGTCGGTGCCGTGTTCGGCAAACCCCGCGGTTCCGAGGCCGGAACCCACCCTACCCGCATCCAGCGACGCGCTCGTGACTTGATGTCATTCGCCAGCGTATTTGCGTTTTGTACCGTGGCCTGGTGGTTGCTGATGGCGCTTTTGCTCTGGCAGGCCAGGGGTTCCGGGTCAAGCGATCCGGCCTTGGCGCAACACCTGCTCGAACACTGGCATCTGTTGCCGAAAACCTCGTACAACGTTTCTATGCTGGCGTTCGCATGGGTACTGGGTTTCGCCGTGGCCATGGCACCGATCATCTGTCTGCGCAAACTGGGCAAGTCGCTGTATACGCAAGCCCCGCTCAGCTTTGCCGTGGCCCGACGCTTCACCTGGCTGGGCCATGCGCTGGTCGCCAATATCGTCGGCGGCTTTACGATCGGATGGGTTGCCGCCAGCCAGATCGCGCAGTATCAGCTCAGTTTCAGCCTCGGCTTCCTGGGTACGCTCACCGCAGCCATCCTCGCCTACGTCGTCGCCGAGATGGTGCGCGAAGGCGCCCGTGCGGCAGAGGAAAATCGGGCATTCGTTTGATGCCGATCATCATCGAACTCGACATCATGCTGGCCCGGCGCAAGATGAAATCCAAGGATCTGGCGACGGCGATCGGCATCACCGAGGCCAATTTGTCCCTGCTCAAACAGGGCAAGGTCAAGGGCGTGCGCTTTGGCACGCTGGAGGCCATTTGCAAGACGCTCGATTGCCAACCCGGCGACCTGCTGCATTATGTCGATGCCGAATAGGCAGCAATGGTTCGACATTCCGCGAGTGGCTGCGGACCAGCTTCAGCTGCAATGCGCCGGGGCCGAATCAGCCTGAATCGCAAATATCGCGACTGAAGTTGCCCATGCAAAGGGGAGCCAGGCGGCTCCCCTTTTGCCTCTCTTGCGGACCAGCTTTCAGCGCTTGTCGATCGGCACGTAGGCTTGGTCCTCGGGTCCGGTGTAGTTCGCGCTGGGACGGATGATCTTGCCGTCCTCGCGCTGCTCGATCACGTGTGCGCTCCAGCCGGAGGTGCGCGAGATCACGAACAGCGGCGTGAACATGGCGGTGGGGACGCCCATCATGTGATACGCGCTGGCCGAGAACCAGTCCAGGTTGGGGAACATCTTCTTGGTCTCGCCCATCACCTTCTCGATCCGCTCGGAAACATCGAACAGGGTCGGGTTGCCGCCGTCGGTGCACAGTTTGCGCGAGATCTCCTTGATGATCTCGTTGCGCGGGTCGGACACGGTATAGACCGGGTGGCCGAAGCCGATGATGATTTCCTTGCGCTCGACGCGGGCACGGATGTCGGCTTCCGCGTCGTTGGCGCTGCGGTAGCGCGCAATGATCTCCATCGCCACTTCGTTGGCGCCGCCGTGCTTCGGGCCGCGAAGCGCGCCGATCGCGCCGGTGATCGCCGAGTACATGTCCGAACCGGTGCCGGCGATGACGCGGGCGGCGAAGGTCGAGGCATTGAACTCGTGCTCGGCATACAGCACCAACGACTTGTCCAGCGCCTGCGCGTGCAGGTCGCTGGGCTTCTTGCCGTGCAGCAGGTGCAGGAAATGCGCGGCGATCGAGTCGTCGTCGGTCTCGGTCTCGATGCGCTTGCCGTTGTGGCTGAAGTGGTACCAGTACAGCAGCATCGAGCCGAAACTCGCCATCAGCCGGTCGGCGATGTCGCGCGCGCCGGTGACGTTGTGGTCGTCCTTCTCCGGCAGAACGGTGCCCAGCACCGAGCAGCCGGTGCGCAACACGTCCATCGGATGGGTGGCGGCGGGCAGCAGTTCCATCGCCGCCTTGACCGGCGCCGGCAGGCCACGCAGGCGCTTCAGCCGCGAGCGGTAGTTGTTCAGTTCGGTCCAGGTCGGCAGCACGCCATGCACGAGCAAGTAAGCCACTTCCTCGAAGCAGCCCTTGGCGGCCAGATCGTGGATGTCGTAGCCGCGGTAATGCAGGTCGTTGCCGCTGCGGCCGACCGTGCACAGCGCGGTGTTGCCCGCGGCCACGCCGGACAGGGCGACGGATTTCTTGGCCTTGGGAAGGGCTTGCTCGCTCATCGGAAATCTCCAGGGTGCAGGTTTGTTCTTTTCGGCGGAACCCGTCGACGGGTTCCGCACGCAAGGTGGACGGTCAGCTTTGCTTCGAAAACAGCGTGTCGAGCTTGTCCTCGTAGGCGTGATAACCGAGGAAGTCGTACAGCTCCTCGCGCGTCTGCAAGGTGTCGATGATGTTCTTCTGCGTGCCTTCGCGGCGCACGGTCTCGTAGAAATTGAGCGCGGCCTTGTTCATCGCGCGATAGGCGCCGCAGCAGTACAGCGCGATGTCCACGCCGGCTTCGCGCAATTCGTCGGTGGTGAAGAATGGGGTGGAACCGAACTCGGTGAGGTTGGCGAGGATCGGCACCTTCACCGCGGCCTTGAACTTGCGGTAGTCGTCCAGCGTCCTCATCGCCTCGGGGAAGATCATGTCGGCGCCGGCCTCGACATAGGCGCAGGCGCGCTCGATCGCCGAGTCGATGCCCTCCACGGCGGCCGCATCGGTGCGCGCCATGATCACGAAGCCCGGATCGGTACGCGCATCCACCGCCGCCTTGACGCGGTCGACCATCTCGTCCTTCGGCACCACTTCCTTGCCGGGGCGATGCCCGCAGCGCTTCTGGCCGACCTGGTCCTCCATGTGCACCGCCGCCACGCCCACACGCTCGAACGAACGGATGGTGCGGGCGATGTTGAACGCCCCGCCCCAGCCGGTATCGATGTCGACCAGCAGCGGCAGGCCGGTGGCGTCGACGATGCGGCGCGCGTCGGTAAGTACGTCCTCCATCGTGCTGATGCCCAGGTCCGGCATGCCCAGCGAGTTGGCGGCCACGCCGCCGCCGGACAGGTACAGCGCCTTGTAGCCGACGCGCTTGGCCATCAAACCGGCGTAGGCAGTGATCGCGCCCATGACCTGCAACGGCTGCTCGACCGTCAGGGCGCCCCGAAAGCGTGCGCCGGGGGATGCTGGCTGTGTCATGTCGCCTCCATCAAAAACGTTCATTTTAGCCCACCGCAGCTCCTGCCGGGATTGGACCTTCCGGCCCCCCGCAACGCCCGTTTGTGCCAACCTGGCAGCCGGTCGCAATTTCTTGCGTGACGAATCCGCTGTTGCCCCGTACATTCGCTCGGATGAGCACCTCGGCTCCTCTCGCGAAACGCATCCTCTGGGGCCTGGTAATCGGCGTGGTCGCCGCCGTGGCCACGCTGGGCATCGGCCAGTGGCATCCGCCCACGCTGGCACTGATGCAGAAAATCTCCGCCGCGGTGTTCGATCCGTTCGGGCAGATCTTCCTGCGCATGCTGTTCTTCGTGGTGATCCCGCTGGTGTTCAGCTCGCTGGCATCCGGCGTGGCCCAGCTTGGCCGGCTGGACCGGCTCGGCCCGCTGGCCGGGCGCACCTTCGCGTTGTTCTTCCTCAACATGGTCATCGCCGTGGCGATCGGCCTGGCGATGATGAACACGGTGCAGCCGGGCCACCATCTGGACGAGCAGGCGCGTACCCAGCTGATGCAGGAATACGGCAGCAGCGCGCAGCAGTCGATCGACCGGAAGGCCACCCAGCCCGCGATGAGTTTCCACACGCTGGTGGAGATGTTCATGCCGCGCAACCTGGTCGGCGCGGTGGCCGGCTCCAGCCGCGATGCGCTGGGTGACGTGCTGCCACTGATCCTGTTCGCAATCCTGACCGGTGCGGCCGCCACCCAATTGCGCGAGAAGGAGCGCAAGCGGGTGCAGATGGCACTGGACACGATCACCGACCTGATGACGAAGATCGTCGGCTTCGCGTTGCAACTGGCCCCCTTCGCGGTGCCGGCGATGATCTACAGCGTGATCGTCAAGGTCGGCGTGGATGTGCTGCTGGCGCTGTCGGTGTTCGTGGTCGGCTGCACGGTGGCGCTGGCGTTGCACCTGTTCGGCACCATGTCGTTGTGGCTGCGCTTTCTGGCCGGCCGCTCGCCGCTGCCCTATTTCCGGCAGATCCGGCCGCTGCTGATCACCGCGTTCTCGACCAGCTCCAGCAACGCCTGCCTGCCCGCCTCGCTGGCGGTGGCGCGCGACGAGTTGAAGCTCGCGCCCAGCACGGCCGGCTTCGTGCTGCCGCTGGGCGCGACCATGAACATGAGCGGCACGGCCCTGTTCGAGGGCTGCGTGGTGCTGTTCGTGGCCCAGGCGTTCGGCGTGGAGCTGAGTTTGGGCCACCAGGCGATCCTGATGCTGCTCTCGGTATTGAGCGCGGTGGCCGTCGCCGGCATCCCCGGCGGTTCGCTGCCGATGATCGCTGGCCTGCTGGCGACCTTCGGCATTCCGCCCGAGGGCATCGGCATCGTCATCGGCGTCGATCGCATCCTGGACATGATGCGCACCGCAGTGAACGTGGGCAGCGACATCGTCACCGCCACGGTGGTCGACCACCAGTTGCGCGGCCGCTTCGCGACATCGCCATAACGCAGGCACTCCGAAACTGTCGAACTTCAGCTACCGGGTCAGCCGGACCACGACCGATCATTGATAGGCACGTGCAATCGAAGCCATGCCGACAATCAATTAGATTAATGGGGTCATGGCTCGTAACATTCCTTCAAACCCTTCAACCACCACGGGAACCAGAAGATGTCTCTGATCAACACAGAAGTGAAACCGTTCAAGGCCCAGGCCCTCAAGGCCGGCAAGTTCATCGAAGTCAGCGATGCCGATCTGAAGGGCAAGTGGTCGGTGGTGTTCTTCTATCCAGCCGACTTCACGTTCGTCTGCCCGACCGAGCTCGAGGACCTGGCCGACAACTACGCCGAATTCCAGAAGCTAGGCGTCGAGATCTACTCGGTCTCCACCGACACCCACTTCGCTCACAAGGCCTGGCACGACACCTCCGACGCGGTGAAGAAGATCAACTACACCATGGTCGGCGACCCGACCCACGCGCTTTCGCGCAACTTCGACGTGCTGATCGAAGCCGACGGCATTGCCGATCGCGGCACCTTCGTGATCGATCCAGCGGGCAAGATCCAGATCGTCGAGATCACGGCCGGCGGCATCGGCCGCGACGCCAAGGAATTGCTGCGCAAGGTGAAGGCCGCGCAGTACGTCGCCACCCACCCGGGTGAAGTCTGCCCGGCCAAGTGGAAGGAAGGCGAGAAGACCCTGGCGCCGTCGCTGGACCTGGTCGGCAAGATCTGATTCATCCCCGCGCGAAAGCGCCACGGGCCCGGAGTTCTTCCGGGTCCGGTCTACCGAAATGCAGTGGAAAGCGACGCCCGGGTCCGCCCGGGTGCTCGCCACGCTCACCCCGAACAAACCCACGGAGTCCGTCATGTTGGATGCCAATCTCAATGCCCAGTTGAAGGCCTATCTGGAAAAGGTCACGCAGCCGATCGAGATCGTTGCGTCCCTCGACGACAGCGCCAAGTCCGCCGAACTGAACGAACTGCTCGAGGAAATCGCCTCGCTGTCCGATCGGATCAGCCTGGTCCGCCGCGACGACAACGAACGCAAGCCCTCGTTTGCGATCAACCGCGTCGGCACCGACGTCGGCGTGCGCTTCGCCGGCATTCCGATGGGCCATGAATTCACCTCGCTTGTGCTCGCCCTGCTGCAGGTCGGCGGACATCCGTCCAAGGCCGCGGCCGACGTGATCGAGCAGGTGCGCAACCTCGATGGCGACTACAGGTTCGAGACCTATTTTTCCCTGTCCTGCCAGAATTGCCCCGACGTGGTGCAGGCGCTGAACCTGATGAGCGTGCTGAATCCGAAGATCCAGCACGTCGCCATCGACGGCGCGCTGTACCAGGCCGAAGTCGACGCACGCCAGATCATGTCGGTACCCACCGTCTACCTCAACGGCGAAGTGTTCGACCAGGGCCGCATGAGCCTGGAGCAGATCCTGGCCAAGATCGACACCGGCTCCAGCGCGCGCGAAGCGGAGAAGATCAAGGCGAAGGACGCCTTCGACGTGCTCGTCGTCGGTGGCGGTCCGGCCGGCGCGGCCGCGGCGATCTATGCCGCCCGCAAGGGCATCCGTACCGGCGTGGCGGCCGAGCGTTTTGGCGGCCAGGTATTGGACACCATGGCGATCGAGAATTTCATCTCGGTCGACTACACCGAAGGCCCGAAGATGGGGGCGGCGCTGGAGCAGCACGTCAAGAACTACGACGTAGACATCATGAACCTGCAGCGCGCCGAGAAGCTGGTGCCTGCTACCGAACCCGGCGACCTGATCGAGGTGCAACTGGCCAATGGCGCCACGCTGAAGTCGAAGACGGTGATCCTCTCCACCGGCGCCCGCTGGCGCCAGATGGGCGTGCCCGGCGAAGACGAATACCGCAACAAGGGCGTGGCCTATTGCCCGCACTGCGATGGCCCGCTGTTCAAGGGCAAGCGCGTGGCGGTGATCGGCGGCGGCAACTCCGGCGTCGAGGCGGCGATCGACCTGGCCGGCATCGTCAGCCACGTCACCCTGATCGAGTTCGACGGCAAGCTGCGCGCGGACGACGTCCTGCAGCGCAAGCTGCACAGTCTGCCCAATGTCGACATCATCGTCAGCGCACTGAGCACCGAAGTGCTCGGCGACGGCCAGAAAGTCACTGCGCTGGTCTACAAGGATCGCACCAGCGAGGAGATGCACACCATCGAACTGGAAGGCATCTTCGTGCAGATCGGCCTGCTGCCGAATACCGAATGGCTGAAAGGCACGCTGGAGCTGTCGCCGCGCGGCGAAATCGTCATCGACGACCGCGGCCAGACCTCCCTGCCCGGCGTGTTCGCCGCTGGCGACGCGACCACCGTGCCGTACAAGCAGATCGTGATCGCGATGGGCGCCGGTTCGACCGCTGCGTTGAGCGCGTTCGATCATCTGATCCGCAGCCCGGCAGTGCCTGCAAAAATGGAACAGGAAGCTGTTGCCGCCTGAACCTGAGGATGCGGTATTGCAGCCCTTCGACTTCGCTGCGCCAGGGATGTCCACCCGCACCACAAAACAAAAAGGGCGGCCCTTCGGCCGCCCTCTCTTTTGAATCATCCCTGAGTGCAGCGCTTACTTTTTCGCGAACAAATGCTCGACGCCGGCGCGCTCTTCGCGCAGTTCCTTGTCGGTGGCGTCCATGCGGGCGCGCGAGAAGTCGTCGATCGCCAGGCCCTGCACGATCTCGTACTTGCCGTTCTTCACGGTGACTGGATAGCCGTAGATCACGCCCGGCGCGATGCCGTAGGAGCCGTCGGACGGGATACCCATCGAGACCCAGTCGCCCTCGGCGGTGCCCTGCGCCCAGTAGCGCATGTGGTCGATCGCGGCCGACGCGGCCGACGCCGCAGAGGAAGCACCGCGTGCCTTGATGATCGCCGCGCCGCGCTGCTGCACGGTCGGGATGAAGTCGTTTTCGTACCAGGCCTGGTCGATCAGCGACATCGCTGCCTTGCCGTTGACGGTGGCGTGATGGATGTCCGGGTACTGGGTCGAGCTGTGGTTGCCCCAGATCGTCATCTTCCTGATGTCGGTGGTGTGGCTGCCGGTCTTTTCGGCCAGCTGGCTCAGCGCGCGGTTGTGGTCGAGGCGGACCATCGCGGTGAAGCACTTCGGATCCAGGTCCGGGGCATTCTGCTGGGCAATCAGTGCATTGGTGTTGGCCGGGTTGCCGACCACCAGCACCTTGACGTCGCGCTTGGCGTGATCGTTCAACGCCTTGCCCTGCGGGCCGAAGATCGCGCCGTTCGCTTCCAGCAGATCCTTGCGCTCCATGCCCGGGCCGCGCGGACGCGCGCCGACCAGCAAGGCGTAATCCACATCCTTGAATGCGACATTGGCGTCGTCAGTGGCGACCACGCCGGCGAGGGTCGGGAATGCGCAGTCATTCAGCTCCATCACCACGCCCTGCAGCGACGGCAGCGCCGGGGTGATTTCCAGCAGGTGCAGGATCACCGGCTGGTCCGGACCCAGCATGTCGCCAGCGGCAATGCGGAACAGCAAGGCATAACCGATCTGGCCGGCGGCGCCGGTAACGGCAACTCGAACGGGGGCTTTCATGGACTGTGACTCCTTCTTTGGATGTTCATTTTATGCAGGAGCGCACCTTGTGCGCGAAGGTTTTCCAACCAGAAACATCGCGCACAAGGTGCGCTCCTGCAGATGATGTATTCAGCTCAGCTCGGCAAAGAACTCGGCGATACGCGCCAATCCCGGTGCCAGTTGTGCCGTCGGGCAGGTATAGGAAATGCGCAGCGCGCGCGGCTCGCCGAAGGCCGAGCCCGGCACGCAGGCCACGCCCTTGGCCTCCAGCAGTGCGGCGCAGAACTCGACGTCGTTGTTGATCCTCGTGCCGTTGTGGCTCTTGCCGAAGGCCACCGAAATATCCGGGAACGCGTAGAACGCACCCTGCGGCCGCGGGCAGACCACGCCGGGAATCGCGCTCAGCGCGGCGAACACCGTATCGCGCTTGCCGGCAAACTCGGCACATTTGGCCTTGGGAACGTCCTGCGGGCCGCCGAGCGCCGCTACCGCCGCCGCCGTGATCACTTCCGGCAGGCTGGTGATGTGGTTGGAGTTGAGCGTGGTGATCGCCCTGGCCACCACCTCCGGACCGGCGAGCAGGCCGACGCGCCAGCCTGGCATGCCATACGTCTTGGACACGGAGTCGACGAAAATCACCCGCTCTCGCAGCTCGGGCTTCGCGAACACGAAGTTGTGGTAGCCGAGGCCGTCGAACACCATCGAGTTGTAAATGTCGTCGGTGATCACCCAGGTATCGGGATGCCTGACCAGCACCTGCGCCAGTGCGGCGATCTCCTCGCCGGTGTAGACCATGCCGGTCGGATTGGACGGGTTGTTGAACAGGAACACCTTGGGCTTGCGCGCCAGCGCAGCATCGAGCTGGGCCGGGGTGAGCTTGTAGTTCTGCTCCGGCCCGCAATGCATCACGTTGATCTTCGCGCCCACGATATCGGCGATGTCGCGGTAGCTGGTCCAGTACGGCGCGGCGAAGCAGATCTCGTCGCCCTCGTCGAGCAACGCCTCGGCCAGGTTGTACAGCACCTGCTTGGCGCCGATGCCGATGGACAGGTTCATCCGGGTGTAACCGCTGAAGCCGAGCGCCTCGATGTGCTTCAGGAACGCGTCCAGCAGCGCTTCGGCGCCACGGTTGCTGCCGTACTGGCCGGAATCGTGCGACAGCGACTCGCGCGCCGCGGCATATACATGCTCGCCGGGAAGAAAGTTCGGTACGCCGATCGAGAAACTGATGATGTCGCGGCCGGCAGCCTTGAGCTGTTTCGCCTTTTCGGCAATGACCATGATCGCGCTGGGTTTGGCGCGGCCGACACGCTGGGCGAGCTGGGGCATGGGTATCTCACGTCAAGGAGGAAGAAGCAAAGGCGGCGATTTTATCACGCGGCAAGGCGGCCCGCGGTCAAAAGCCGCCGGAACCCCCTGCCCATACCGGCACGAACGCGCCATGATGCCCGCGTCCGCACGACGGACACCGTGACCTCACGACCGAAGGAGATCCGCATGCATTGGCTTTGGGTATTCGTGATTGGGTTGATTGTCGGCCTGGTGGCCAAGCTGCTCATGCCGGGCAAGGACCCGGGTGGCTTCATCATCACTGCCATCATCGGCATCGCCGGTTCGTTCCTGGCGACATGGGCCGGCCAGAACGTGTTTGGCTGGTATCAGGAGGGGCAATCGGCCGGCTTCATCGCTTCGGTGATCGGCGCGATCGTGCTGCTGCTCATCTACCACCTGCTGAGGCGCAAGGCGGCCTGATCACCGTCCCGGCGGAATGATCGCTCCGCCGGGACCTCGATGTCCTTCAGCCGAGCCATTTGCTGGCCAGGCCTTCGAGCATGCCCGGATCGAAACCGCCGCGCTACGCCGGCTGCAAACCGGCGGTTTCCTGCAGATCCGGAACTGAAGACTCAGCCGCGTTCGTCGAGCACCGCATTCCACTCTTTCACGCGATCGGATTGTGCCGCCAGCAGCGCGTCGACATCGCCATCCACCGTGACTTTCTCGATCGTGTCGCCCTGCTGGATCGCATTGACCACGGCCATGTCGGCCGCATCGATCACTTCACCGAACACGCTGTGCTTGTCGTCCAGCCACGGCGTCGCGCCGTGCGTGATGAAGAACTGGCTGCCGTTCGTGCGCGGACCGGCATTCGCCATCGACAGCACGCCAGGCTTGTTGTGGCGCAGCGACGGGTTGAACTCGTCCTCGAACTTGTAACCCGGACCGCCGCGGCCGCTGCCCTCCGGGCAACCGCCCTGGATCATGAAGTCGGCAATCACGCGGTGGAACGACAGGCCGTCGTAGTAGCCACGCTTCGCCAGGTTCACGAAGCTGGCGACGGTGACCGGCGCCTTGTCTTCGTGCAGACGCAGGCGGATCGGGCCGCGATTGGTGGTGAAGGTGACGTTGATGGTCATCGCAAATCCTTGGGTTCAAGAGCTGTGTCGCGCCATGACACCGGCGCGCGGGTGATCAAGAATAACCCAGCGACCGTCGCCAGCGCAGACCCTGCGCATTCCCTTGCCTTGTGGGAGCAGCCGCGACGCTTTCGATGTGGGATCGATGCCGGCGGCAGGAGCGTCGCGGCTGAAGCCGCTCCCACAAGTGCTGTCTGCAAGAATTTCAGGGCAGCCCGAGCTTGCCGCGCTCCAGTGGCGCGGCACCGCGTGGCTGCGCCGCTGGCGTCGGCATGTCGACCGGCCACACGGCGCCCTCGTACAGGTGCGCCCACAACCGATCCAGCGCCGCGTAGCCGTACGGCAACAGCGGCACGTGCAGGTCGCCGAAACCGGGCAAGGCCAGGAAGGCATCGAAGTGCTGCGCGTGCGGCACTTTCCAGTAGATCGGCTGGCGTCCTTCCTCGCGCAGCCATGCCACGTACGGCTCCGAGCTGAACGCTGTCGGCAACAGTCCATCACCGGCGCCGTGGACCACCCACAGCGGCAGGTCCTTGCGCGGCAGGCGAACCGCCGTGGCGGCCACCGAAGCCTGCAGCGCCTGGGCCTCGTGACCGTCGCCGGTCCACAGCGCGCGCAGGCATTCGCTGCCGACCAGGGTCGGGTCGGTCGACACATTCATGCCGCCGAACAAGCCGATGCCGGCTCCCGGTGGAATGCCGGAACCCTCAGCCCACCATGTCGCCCGCGTGACCGGATCGGCCACGCCCGGCAGGCCGCCGATGCCGATCGCGGCATAGTGGAAGCCACATGGCGTGTCGATCGCCCCACGTCGCAGGTAAGACGCCGCATAGCCGGCGGTGGTCACCCGCCACAAATCGAACGCGGTGGTGCTGGCGGCCGAGCGGATGGCTTCGTCGGTCCAGCCCCGCGCCTGCAAATACTCCCGCGCCTGCGCGGATTGTCCGGCCAGCGTGCTGCCGTTGATCTTGCCTTGCGCGCGCAGTCTGGCGCAGCGGATCGGCCACGCCGGCAGTGCCGCGCCACGCGGTCCGCGCGCCAGCGGTACCGCGGCGAAGTCTTCCGCGCTCAATGCGCACGGCAACCAGATCGCCGCTTCGGTGGCGTAGTCGTACATCGCACGGCCGTGGTCCTTCACATGCACGTTCGGTTCCAGCGCCACCACGCCAGCGAAAAACCCCTCCTTGTCCAGGCCCGCTGCCTGCAACACCGCGCCGCCACCGTTGGAGAGTCCGGTGGCAATGATCTTCGTGTTCTGCGGGGTGAACGGCGCCTCGGCAGGGTAAGCGCGATCGAGCGTGGCCAGGCCGAACTGCGCCGCCTGGAGCACATGCCGGCCCCAGTCCGCTTCCGGGTTGTCACCCGAATGCATGTGCTTGATCGCGATGCCGGCAGTAACCGGCGCCGATGGCGGCTGGAACTCCAGCTCCGCCTCGCCACGCTTCGCACGACGGCCATCCAGCGCCACGCCGCTGTCGTCGGCGTAATCGAAATAGCCAGCGCCAGCACCCTTGTCGGTATACGCGACCGCGCAGCCGTGCGGCAGGCCCCACGCACCGGCCAGCGCAATCGCCCCGTAGACGCCGCGGGAACCGGACGAGGCCGTCACCACCAGGCAGCGTTTCTGCCGGTCGAAGTTATCCGGCACCTGCAGCAGCACGCGATGCGGCGAGCGGGCGCCGGGAATCCGCGCGAACGCCTGATACTCGCATCCTGGCAGGTCGGGCACGCCGCCATAGACCGTGCCGTAACCACCCAGCGGGCCAAGATCGGCGATGCCTTTCCAACTGGCCTGGATCGCCCGGCGACGCAATTCCCTCGCCGTCGGCTGCAACGGATCGGCGAATGCCGATGGCATGCCGGTCAGACCGGCCAGGCCCAGTCCCGCACTCAGCAGGTCGTCGTGGCCGCGGTGTTCGGTCATCCGCACTTCGCCGTAATCCACCTCACGCATGACAGACTCCTTCCTCGCAGCCTCGCTGGCGCAAGCCGACAGCATGACCGATAGCAGTGCGGACAAAAACAGCGCGAGCGAAACGCCGGCGGATTTCTTCATTCGCTCACACAACAAGCATCTGGCCGCCCGCCCTCAGATCTCGCCATCCTCGAAGACGATCTCCGCGGCATGCTGACGATCAAACAGGGCAAGTCCGACAACGGCGTGGAAACGATCCGCCGCGCGGCCCGCAACTACCAAGCGCTGGCGTTCGATTTCGGCCCACCCGTACCGATCAAGCCTCCGCATGAATTGCTGGGCGAACAACTGGCCGAAGCGAAAAGGTTTGTGGCCGCGCATTCCGTGAGTGCCTGACGAGGCCGAAGCACTGCTCCCGTCATCTCACTCGCAGGCTGACGGAGACATGCTGGCAGGTCGCTGATGGCAAAATACAGCGTACCGCTTCGGCGTTTTGTCCAAGGCGCCGGAAGGCACCTGCCGGTCGATGAAACGGACGGCGGCGATGCGGCCTATATGAACGAGTCGTCGAAATGACGGGCAAGTTGTCACGCAAGTCCGTATAATCGGTCAATTCGTCCTTCAAAAACCTGCGTGACGGCCCCAGCGCCGCCCGAGTCGATCCTATGTCCATCGAAAACCTGCGCAATATCGCCATCGTCGCCCACGTCGATCACGGCAAGACAACCCTCGTCGACTGCTTGCTCAAGCAGTCCGGCACGCTGGCCGAGCGAACGGTGCTGGCCGAACGCGTGATGGATTCCAACGACCAGGAAAAGGAGCGTGGCATCACGATCCTGGCCAAGAACACCGCGATCACCTGGAAAGGCAACCGCATCAACATCGTCGACACGCCGGGACATGCGGACTTCGGCGGCGAGGTCGAGCGCGTGCTGTCGATGGTCGACTCGGTGCTGATCCTGGTCGACGCGATGGACGGCCCGATGCCGCAGACCCGCTTCGTGACGCAGAAGGCGTTCGCGATGGGCTTCAAGCCGATCGTCGTGATCAACAAGGTCGACCGTCCGGGCTCCCGTCCGGAATGGGTGGTCGAGCAGGTGTGGGATCTGTTTGATCGTCTCGGCGCCACGCCGGAGCAGATGGACTTCCCGATCGTGTACGCCTCGGCCCTGAACGGCTATGCCGGCCTCAACGACGACGTGCGCGAAGGTGACATGACCCCGCTGTACGAAGCGATCATGCAGCACGTGAGCAAGCCGGACGTGGATCCGGATGGCCCGTTCCAGATGCGCATCAGCCAGCTCGACTACAACAACTTCGTCGGCGTGATCGGCATCGGCCGTATCCAGCGCGGCGTCTTGCGGAAGGGCATGCCGGTTTCCGTGATCGATCGCCATGGCAAGAAGCGCCAGGGCAAGGTGATGCAGGTACTGGGCTTCCTCGGCCTGGAGCGGATCGAGCAGGACAGCGCCGAGGCCGGCGACATCGTCGCGATCTCGGGTATCGCCGACCTGACCATCTCCGACACCGTCTGCGCGCTGGATACGCCGGAGGCGTTGCCCGCACTGACCGTGGACGAGCCGACCATCTCGATGACCTTCCAGGTCAACAACTCGCCGTTCGCCGGCAACAAGGATCTGTCCGGTGGCAAGTTCCTGACCAGTCGCCAGCTGCGTGAGCGACTGGATCGCGAGCAGGTGCACAACGTGGCGCTGAAGGTCGAGGAAGGTTCCGACGCCGACAAGTTCCTGGTCTCCGGCCGTGGCGAGCTGCATCTGTCGGTGCTGATCGAGAACATGCGTCGTGAAGGCTACGAGCTGGCCGTGTCGCGCCCGGAAGTGATCATCAAGGAGATCGACGGCCAGAAGATGGAGCCGATCGAGCAGCTGGTGGTCGACGTCGAGGAAGTCCACCAGGGTGCGGTGATGGAGAGGCTCGGCGTGCGCAAGGGCCAGCTGAAGAACATGGAGTCCGATGGCAAGGGCCGCGTGCGCCTGGATTACGAGATCCCGGCGCGTGGCCTGATCGGCTTCCAGAACCAGTTCAAGACCCTGACCCAGGGTTCGGGCCTGCTGTTCCACGTGTTCGACCATTACGGCCCGAAGGAAGAAGGCCAGATCGCCAAGCGCCTCAACGGCGTGATGATCGCCAACGCCGGCGGCACCACTCCCGCGTATTCGCTGGGGCCGCTGCAGGATCGCGGCAAGCTGTTCGCGGCCGAGGGTGACAACGTGTATGAAGGCCAGCTGGTCGGCATCCACGCCAAGGACAACGACCTCACCGTCAACGTGATCAAGCCCAAGCCGCTGACCAACATGCGCGCCTCGGGCAAGGACGATGCGATCCAGCTGACCCCGGCGATCAAGTTCACGCTGGAACAGGCGCTGGACTTCATCGACGACGACGAGCTGGTCGAGGTCACTCCGAAGGAGATCCGCCTGCGCAAGAAGCACCTCACCGAGAACGATCGCAAGCGCGCTTCGCGCGGTTGAGTCCTCGCTTCAGGTGATTGAACAGAAGGCCGCCGCGAGGCGGCCTTCTGCGTACTGATGGGCGATTACGTAACGCCCGACGCTTCCGTTCGCGCGAAGCGTGGCTTGGCCAGCAAGCGAAGTTGAGGCGCGGAATTTCATCCGCAACAACAAACTACGAGCACCCCTTGCGCTACAGCATCGTCACGTTGCCCCGGGCAAGTCATCCCAAGCTTTGCAAGAGGCCACACCACACGGAAAACGTCGACCTGGATGCCTTTCAGGAACGAACGGCGTGCAATGAGCCGCCGCTGGTGCTGGTAGCAGCCGCCTCCTTCTCGTCCGACCTGGCCTCAAGGTACGTCGCAAGACCGAACAAGGCGAACCCGTAGACGACAGCGGCACCGATGATCTTGAACATGACCCCACTCCTCTGGTTAGTGCCATCTGCACCTTTGAGCCAAAGGCGCACGCGGCGTGCAAATGCAGGCCCTCCCACCGAACCGATGGATCGCCATGGAGGAATGCTAGAGAAGCGGTTTGACAGGTGGTGTCAGTGGCGGGCACCCTGCTCTCCATCCTGCTGGATCGGCTCTATGCACTCTGCGCAACCAGTTGATCCATGATGGAGCGACGTGGGGCGGCGCGGCCAACCGGCCGCAGGTGAAGGACGGTGCCGCCATCCTTGGCGTGCTCTGCTGCCGATCGTTGTGGGATTGATGACGCAGGGCGAAGCAGAGGACTTTGACTTATTGTCTTTCCAGTTGTTGGATCGCTGCACGGCCCTTCGTCATAACCATCTCCGCCCCTTAGCATTCAGTTGTCCCGTGACTGCCCGTCTGAACCAGTCGTGCCGGATTCCACAATTTCCGGATCAGCTGATGCACTTGCCGTTTCCCATGCAAAAGCGGTGTCGCGATCACCAAGCAGAAGGTCGTGCACAGGTGAATTGAACAACGCGTTCAGCGCCCCCCTGTGCGCTACAAGCACATCGGGAAAACCGCCCTTACCCAACGCCAGTTGCCGGTATTGCTCGTCACATGATTTTCGAAATTCGGCCAAAGCTTTGCGAAATTCCAAAGCTGCTCCGCGGCAACATTCTTTTGCCAAGGCAGGTTTGCCTGCCGCCAGGCACAATTCACGCTCTACTGCCAGCGCTGACGGCATAAGGTCCAACACTTCGATCATGAACTGAAGCGCAAGATCGTACTGCGCACTTGTTGCCTTTTCCGGGGAAGAAATAAGCCGCGTTAGACGCTGAATATAAACAAGCATTTGATGCCGCGCTTTATTTAATTTGTTAATCCGAAATTCGGCCGGCATAACAATTTCGCTCTGCGGTGCGCGCGACTGTAGCAACTCACTCGCGGCCATAATTGCGCCAGTGTAGTTACTTACATCCTTAAGGTACTCCCGCTGATCCTGCTGCCCGACGATCTGAGCAACCTCCTTAACCGAACACTCCACCTTGTCGATCTTGCCCGCGAGATAAGCCGTAGCCACTACGACAGCCACCACCACAACGGCAGTTCCAATCGCCGTCGCCGACACTGCGGCGACTTTTGCCCCATTCACCGCTTGACCGACCCGTAGCAATTGCTCAGCAGAAGCAAGCTCCTCTGGGTTAACCGGAATTAAGGGAAGATCCTGAACCTTACCGCCTGTAGCCCAATAAACACTGCCGTTAGACGACGACAGGATCATTTTGCCGGTTCGCAATCCTTCCTGAACCTTCGCGGAAACCTTCGACCAATCGACCGTTAGCAAGGAATTCAAGATCGCACTCATACTCCGCGCCCCTCATTCATGGGCGACAAAAGAACCACTCGTCGGATCCGAATTACCTCAAGCACAGCAGGCAATGTGACTCGAAATGCTGGGCTAGTAACCAACGTCATTGTCGATGCAACGGCAGCAACCGTTCCTACCACAGGTAAAACGAGTCCGCTCAAGCGCGATGCAACCACTTCCAAAACGATAGGCAGAGTCAGACCCGTCAAAAATGGAAAAGCTGCAGACGCAATAGCTGGAGCGACAAGCGAGGCCAAATAGGAAGTTTTTGCATCGGTGGTAATGCGCTTGATCAATTCATCATATTTCAAATCCTGTTGCAGGCTCGCATCAAGACCTACACCGCGTGCAACCTCTTCCATAATTTTCGCCAAATCTTCTGCGCGAAACTTATCTTTCTGGCTCAGGATCAAACCCACAAGCAACTGATCCTCCAGCCCTTTGATGTCATCGCCCGGCTTGAACTGCAACTTCAATCGTTCGCAGATATCCGCAACTATCTCTCGATAGGTAACACCCGTATAGCCCTTGGTCAAGCTTCGTACTGCGTTGATGACGGAATCGCCGCCATAGGCTTGCAGCTCTGCGGCAATGGATTTCCAAGCCAACCGGAGGTCGCCTTTCTGGATTGCCTCTTTGTAGAACGGGTCTCCAAGAAGCTCCTGGGCATGACGTTTTTCACCATCCGACGTGTCATGAGTCAGGACACGGGCCAACTTCTCCAAATCCTTATGGCCAGACAATGCCAATACGGACAAATCCGTATCTTCACGAAACTTGAGCATCACAATTCTCCTTATTCTGGTTCAAAATGGAGGCGAACGCCAATTCAATTCTTCGCCAAATTATCAACACTACGACATGTATTTTTTCAAGCCTTCGCAGTTCGCATCCCTCAACCACCCCGGTTCCAAAATCCGCACATGCGGAATCCAGTACCTCACCAGCGGCAGAATCTGGTTCTCGTCGCTGACTCGACTGCTGACGATTAGTCCGCCATTCTCCAGCTCCTTGTCGATGACCTGCTGCGGCAGCAACTTGCGTCGCTGGAAGTAGTAGGCAACCTGCGGTGCAACGGACAGCAGCACTTCCGTTTTCTCCTCGCTGAACCAGACGTCATCGTCATCCTCGATTTTTCGTTGGATATCGGCACGAGGCTCTAAGCTGTCGCCACCGACCACCAACTGGCTGATGCGGCTCAGCGAGAAGGACTTGAGCCGCCCTTCGTCCGTGGCGGTGAGATACCAGATGCCCTTGTTGTTGACGAGCCGATAGGGCTCCAGCGTGCGCCGCTTGTCCGCATAGGTCAGGGTGCAGCGCTTGCCGTCGCGGATGGCGTTGTCGAGTTGCTGGAACTGCGCATCGTGCGGCTTGAGCTTCTCGTAGTGGTGGCCCCTGACGAGAAAGCTGCTCTGGCTGAGGGTGTCCAGCAGGGCCATGAGGAAGCGGGTGCCGCTCTGCGGGAACAGTTCGTCCACGCCCACGAGCTTGGCGAAGGTCTCCAGATCCTTGGGCCGCAGCTTGCCCTGGTACTCGGGAACGATCCGGTACTTTCCATCCGACGAGCGCTCGACAATGCCTGCGAAGCGATTCAGGTCGCGGTAGATCGTGCGCTCATGGACGCCGAACTCGTCCGCCAGTTCCTGCGGGTTGAAGGACTCGCCCTGATTGAGCTTCAACAGGATGCTGGCCAACCGGGAGGCCACCGTTTCGTGATCGGGCATGCTCATTCCAATCCCACTTGGGCTGCGTGTGGGATCGAGCTTGACGCGACGGATTGACAGGGTATGTCACGACGGCATGCGGCCTTGCCCGTCCATGCCGGTGTTACCGAAGTCGCCGTACGTGTCCAAGGCCGGCCTGCAACACCGAAGCGCAAGGCACAAACCGGGCTGCCGGCTCGGATGCCGTCGCTAGCCAAGCCAGATTCTTCCCCTGTCACCACCGCCCCCTGTTGTCGTGTCCAGCGCTTGCACTACGCATGAGCAGAAGCACGATGCTGTGCGAAGTCCAGTCGCCATTTACTTCTTCTTTTCAATCTAGCACTGCTTGCTTGATCGGTGGCAACGCAATTTCATGCACGCCTCCGGCAAAGGCCGGTGCGATCCAGTTGCCCCGGGCGATCAAGTTCACGCTGGAACAGGCACTGGACTTCATCGACGACGGTCTGGTCGAGAAGAAGTTGAAAGAGTCTGGCAAGGACCTCTGAATACGATTCAGACGGCCTTGGCACCACGCACCCGCAAACCCGGCCGCTGCCGTGCCAGCTTGCGCAGCAAGTCGGCGAACGCCTGCAGGTCGTCGTGCCACGGAGAGGCGTCGCGCCAGTACAGCTCGATCTCGCGGCCACTCGCCTGCCCCTTGAGTTTCGCCAGCACGATGTTCGGCATCGAGGCGAGCCGGTCGTGCGCCAGCGCCGGCACCAGCGCGTAGCCGCCGCGCAGGCTGACCAGCGCGGCGAGGCTTTCCAGGCTGACGTCCTGCACGTGGCCGTGCTCGTTGCCTTCGCAGCGCAGACCATCGGCATGGCTCTCGGCCATCAGCGTGGCCTCGGCCGGATCGAGCTGGTCCAGCGCGATATCGGATTGGCCGGCCAGCGGATGGTCGGCACGCAGCATCAGTTCCCACGGTTCGAAGAACAGCGGACGCGAGGCGATCCCGCTGACTGACACGGCCGGCGGTGCCAGCACCGCGTCGAGTTCGCCTTCGCTCAACCGGCGCAACAGGCCACGTGGCTTGCCTTCGGAGATGCCCAGCCGGGCACCTGGAAAATGCTGCGGGAATGGCGCGATCAGATGCGGCAGCAGATATGGCCCCAGCGAGGCCGGCACACCCAGGCGCAACTCGCCGCCGAAAGCGACTTCACCGGCCCGCGCGACCTGCTGCAAATGTTCGGCGGCAGCCAGCACGGCATCGATCTGCTGCAGCAGCCGCTGACCGCCGGCGGTCGGCACGATCTTCCGCCCGCCGCGCTCGAACAACGGCGCACCCAGCGACTGCTCCACCTTCTGCACCTGGTGCGACAGCCCGGACGGGCTGATGTGCATGGCCCGCGCCGCACTGTTGAAACTGCCGTGGCGATGCACCGCCTGTACCAGGGCGAGATCGCGCAGCGAGACGGCGGCCAGGCCCATCGAAATCATCGAATGCTGCATGTCATCAAAGGCGTTTGCTTGCGGTGATCATCGAGGCCATCCTGTGCGGCGAAGTTCGGCCGGGCCGTTTGCGCAGTGTACCCGCGGTGCAAACCGAAACGCGCCCACGAACCTGCAACCCCCTCGCGACGCCGATCCGGTTCGCGGCCATGCGGGGTTTGCGCGATAATTGCGTTTTTACCCGGCTGGCGATCCCACGCGCCACCCGGCGTCACCGTTCGGTTATCCCAGCCGCAGGATTCAGCCAGGAGCACGTCCCCATGAAAGACACCTTTTCCGTACGCGACACCCTCGAGGTCAACGGCAAGCAGTACGCCTTTGCCAGCCTGACCAAGCTGGGCCAGCGCTTCGACCTGAAGCGGCTGCCGTACTCGATGAAGATCCTGCTGGAAAACCTGCTGCGCCACGAAGACGGCATCGACGTCACCGCAAAGGAAATCGAAGCGGTCGCCACATGGGATTCAAAGAAGGAACCGGAAACCGAAATCTCGTTCATGCCGGCGCGCGTGCTGCTGCAGGATTTCACCGGCGTGCCGTGCGTGGTCGATCTGGCCGCGATGCGCGACGCGATGAAGGCATTGGGCGGCGATCCCACCCTGATCAACCCGCTGTCGCCGGCCGAGCTGGTCATCGACCATTCGGTGCAGGTGGACGTGTTCGGCAGCGAAGACGCACTGGAAAAGAACGTCGCGATCGAATTCGAGCGCAACCAGGCGCGCTACAGCTTCCTGCGCTGGGGCCAGAAAGCGCTGGCCGACTTCAAGGTCGTGCCGCCGCGCACCGGCATCGTGCACCAGGTGAACCTGGAACACCTGGCCCGCGTGGTGATGGCCAATGAAGTCGACGGCCAGCAATGGGCGTACCCGGACACCGTGTTCGGCACCGACTCGCACACCACCATGATCAACGGCCTGGGCGTGCTGGGCTGGGGCGTCGGCGGCATCGAGGCCGAAGCCGCGATGCTGGGCCAGCCCTCCTCCATGCTGATCCCGCAGGTGGTCGGCTTCAAGTTGTCCGGCCGTCTGCCGGAAGGTGCCACCGCGACGGACCTGGTGCTGACCGTGACGCAGATGCTGCGCAAGCAGGGTGTGGTCGGCAAGTTCGTCGAGTTCTTTGGCCCGGGCCTGCAGCACCTGGCGCTGGCCGATCGCGCCACCATCGGCAACATGGCACCGGAATACGGCGCCACCTGCGGCATTTTCCCGGTCGACGCGGAATCGCTGAGATACCTGCGCCTGTCCGGTCGCAGCGACGAGCAGGTCGCACTGGTCGAAGCGTATGCCAAGGCCCAGGGCCTGTGGCACGACGAGAACAGTCCGCACGCCGAATTCACCGCCACGCTGGAACTGGACCTGGCCGACATCAAGCCGTCGATGGCCGGCCCGAAGCGTCCGCAGGATCGCGTGCTGCTGACTGACGTCAAGGCGAACTACAACGAGAATCTTGGCGTCACCACCGCCAAGCGCAACGGTGCCGAAGCCCGCTTCGCGAATGAGGGCGGCGACACTGCCGTCGGCCACGACCAGAGCGAGAACGCGCCGGGCCAGCATGTGTCGATGAATGGTCAGGAGTTTCACGTCAACGATGGCTCGGTGGTCATCGCCGCGATCACCTCATGCACCAACACCTCCAACCCGGCAGTGATGCTGGCGGCCGGCCTGGTCGCGAAGAAAGCCGCCGCCAAGGGCCTGAAGTCCAAGCCGTGGGTGAAGACCTCGCTGGCCCCGGGCTCCAAGGTGGTCACCGACTATCTGGAAAAGACCGGTCTGCTGACCGAGCTGGAAAAGACCGGCTTCTATCTGGTCGGCTACGGCTGCACCACCTGCATCGGCAACTCCGGCCCGCTGCCGCAGGAAATCAGCAAGGCGATCAGCGACGGCGACCTCACCGTCGGCGCGGTGATTTCCGGCAACCGCAACTTCGAAGGCCGCGTGCACGCCGAAGTGAAGATGAACTACCTGGCTTCGCCGCCGTTGGTGGTGGCGTATGCCCTCGCCGGCTCGCTCGACGTGAATCTTTCCACCGATCCGCTGGGCCAGGGCGCGGATGGCAAGGACGTGTTCCTCAGGGACGTCTGGCCGACCAACCAGGAAATCAGCGACCTGATGGCGAGCGCGGTCACCTCGGAAATGTTCAAGAAGAACTACGCCGACGTGTTCAAGGGCGACGAGCGCTGGAACGCCATCGCCTCGCCGGACGGTGCCCTGTACGCGTGGGACGAAGCCTCCACCTATATCAAGAACCCGCCCTATTTCGATGGCATGACGATGGAACTGACTCCGGTCGAGGACATCCACGCCGCGCGTTGCCTTGGACTGTTCGGCGACTCGATCACCACCGACCACATCTCGCCGGCCGGTTCGATCAAGAAGGATTCGCCGGCCGGTCGTTTCCTGATCTCGCGCGGCGTGCAGCCGATCGACTTCAACTCCTACGGCTCGCGCCGCGGCAACGACGACGTGATGGTGCGCGGCACCTTCGCCAACATCCGCATCAAGAACCAGATGCTGGACGGCGTCGAGGGCGGCTTCACCCGCCACATCCCCAGCGGCGAACAGCTGGCGATCTACGATGCGGCGATGAAGTACAAGGCGACCAACACACCACTGGTCGTCATCGCCGGCAAGGAATACGGCACCGGCTCCTCGCGCGACTGGGCCGCCAAGGGCACCTTGCTGCTGGGCGTGAAGGCCGTGATCACCGAAAGCTTCGAGCGCATTCACCGCTCCAACCTGGTCGGCATGGGTGTGCTGCCGCTGCAGTTCAAGGATGGCGATAATGCCAAATCGCTGGGCCTGACCGGCAACGAGAGTTTCGACATCACCGGTTTGGACGATGGCAATTCGAAGGAAGCCACCGTGACGGCGACGGCTGCCGACGGTAGCCGCAAGCAGTTCTCCGTGCACGTGATGTTGCTGACTCCGAAAGAACGCGCGTTCTTCCGTCACGGCGGCATCCTGCAATACGTGTTGCGTCAGCTGGCTGGCAAAAAGGCCGCCTGAGTTCCAGCGCGATCCCGTGCTGAACGAAAAAGCCGCCCCGGAGTTCCGGGGCGGCTTTTTTTGCGCGCGAGAAAATACAGGCGCTCGCTGGCGGACGCCTACATCGCATGCTTCCAGCTCGCTGTATAGCAACGCCACTTGCCATCTTCGTTGCGCCACGCCGATTCGACCCGGTAGACACCCAACTGGTCGGGCAACAGCTTGCTGCCGCTGGTCAGCGTCACGGTAAACGTGGCCAGCATCCGCGCGCCGCGATGCTCGATCGAGACCGGGCCCATCGTCACCCCGATGTGCTCGCCGCGCAGTGCGAGCAATCGGACCATGCCGGTCAATCGACGCCGGTCAAGTTCACCGGCATTGCCGTCGAAGTCCTCGCTGAGCGAGGCACCCACGTCGCTTGCGGCCCCGCTTTCGGCTGCCTGTTCGATTGCCGCGATCGCCTCGCGAATCTGCACTTCGTCAGGCGTGCGCCGGCACGCCGGCAAGCTCGCCGCCAACAAGGCCGAAGCGAACAGCAGGCACGTCATTTTCCTCCATCGGATCATCGGCGGGACCGGTCGAATGCGGCTTGCCGCTGTACGCGGGCGTATGCTCCAATGAACCGGCGCATGGCACATGATGGCAGCCGCAGCCATCCTCAGGCCACCATCGTTTCGTGGTCAACGACAGAACAGGGAAACCCAAGCATGAGCAATGAACGTCCATGGCTGGAGAACTATCCGGCCGGCGTGCCGGAGCAGATCGACGTCAACGAATATGCTTCGGTTCCCGCGGTCCTGGAAGAAGCCTTTACGCGCTTCAGCGATCGCCCGGCGTTTTCGAATTTTGGTCGCCAGCTCAGCTATGCGCAGATCGACACGATGAGCCGTCAGTTCGCCGGCTACCTCACCGGCGAGCTCAAGCTCGGCAAGGGTGATCGCATCGCGATCATGATGCCGAACGTGCTGCAGTATCCAATCGCCTTGTTCGGTGCATTGCGCGCGGGCCTGATCGTGGTCAACACGAACCCGATGTACACCGCGCGCGAACTCAAGCATCAGCTGGAGGACGCCGGCGCCAAGGCCATCGTGGTGCTGGACAACTTCGCTGCGACGCTGCAGCAGGTCGTCTCGGAAACCGATGTGCAACACATCGTCACCACCGGCATTGGCGACCTGCTGGGTCCGAAGGGCGTGCTGATCAACTTCGTGCTCAAGCACGTCAAGAAGATGGTGCCGGCATTCAGCCTGCCGAAAGCGGTGCGTTTCCGCGATGCATTGGCGCGTGGCACGCCGCATCCGCTGCAGCCGGTAGCACTGGGCCACGAAGATATCGCCTTCCTGCAGTACACCGGCGGCACCACCGGGGTGGCCAAGGGGGCGATGCTCACCCACGGCAACATGATCGCGAACATGCTTCAGGCCGGAGCGTGGGTCGGCACGAACGTCAAGCCGGGTGAAGAAGTGATCATCACGGCGCTGCCGCTGTATCACATCTTTTCGCTATGCGCGAACGGCCTGGTATTCACCCGCCTGGGGGGCCTGAACTGGCTGATCACCAATCCGCGCGACATGCCAGGCTTCGTCAAGGAGCTGGGCAAGTCGGGCTTCACCGCGCTGACCGGCGTCAACACGCTGTTCAACGGGCTGCTCAACACTCCGGGCTTTTCCGAGCTGGATTTTTCCAGGTTGCACCTGACCCTCGGCGGCGGCATGGCCGTGCAGCGCGCCGTCGCCGAGCGGTGGAAAAAAACCACCGGTTGCACCCTGGCCGAGGCCTACGGCCTCACCGAAACCTCGCCGGCGGTATGCATCAATCCGCTCGACCTGAAGGAATACAACGGTTCGATCGGGCTGCCGGTGCCGTCCACCGACGTGGCGATCTGGTCGGAGGAAGGCCAGCCGCTGCCGGTCGGTGACGTCGGCGAACTGATGGTGCGAGGTCCGCAGGTCATGAAGGGCTACTGGCAGCGCAAGGACGAGACCACCAACGTGCTCGGTGCCGATGGCTGGCTGCACACCGGCGACATCGCGAAGATGGACGCCAATGGATATTTCTACATCGTCGACCGCAAGAAGGACATGATCCTGGTATCCGGCTTCAACGTGTATCCGAACGAGGTCGAGGATGCCGTGATGGCGCATCCCGGCGTGCTTGAGGTCGCCGCGGTGGGCGTGCCGGATGAGCATTCCGGCGAGGTGGTGAAACTGTTCGTGGTGCGCAAGGACCCGACCCTCACCGAAGAGGCGCTCAGGCAGTTCTGCCGCGAGAATCTCACCGGTTACAAGCGACCGAAACTCATCGAATTCCGCGACGGTCTGCCCAAGAGCAACGTAGGCAAGATCCTGCGCAGGGAGCTGCGCGACGAGAAAAAAGCCACCGCCTGACTGTCCGTCCGGAACAGAAGAACGCCCGCATGATGCAGGCGTTCTTTCGTGCGGATACCCTGGTTCCCTCAGCTGTCTTTCCAGTACTCCAGGATATCGGCGTAGCCACCCAGCAGGTTCCACAACGGCACCTGCTTGCCCTCCGGTATGCGGCTATAGGAAAAGCCGATGTGGTGATCGGAAATGCGTGCGACCGTGGCCTCCAGGTGGATATGCAAGTCATGCCCGAAGATCATGTCGAGCACCCAGCTCTGCCCCATCTCCCCCGACCAGCCCAGCGGACGCCGCAGCATCGCGCCGGTTGCCGAAATGTCGACCAGTTCGGTTGGATGCGACTCGCCGCGCCGACTCATCAGCACGGTTGTCTCGATCTGCATGCGGGCGGGCCGAAGCTGTTCGCTGTCGAGTTGTTCTTCTTTGTCGATCGTCATCGTACCCACCCATCTGCACTGGCGCATGTCGCAGGCAATGCGCCTGATTCCATCATCTCCGGGATCGACTTCGCCATGTTCGTCATTGACGCATCACGGCGTTCGTATCCGTATGACTGTTTCAAATAATCCACCCCGGGCGCCGACGCAATGCGCCTTGTGCAGCCACCCATGCAATGCGTGTGCCAGTCGCGCCACCGCCCCTCCGGACCGCCCCTGGCAACGGCGAGACCCATCCATCAGACGCCACGGCTGCGCAGCCTGCTGCATCTGCCCGACAAAAAAGCAGCCATTCCCCTGAGTGGGTTATCGCGCCGGGACGGACGCATTGGGTCACATGCCGCCATTCGTCGACGACATGTTGAATCCGGCCGCGAGACACGCGACCTATTGTGCCCTGTTGCGACCCCGGATGATAAAACCGAAGAAAGGGGGGCACGCGTTCAGCATGGGGCCGCGGTTCGCTGGACTTGTCGCGGGGTAGCCGTTACTCTTTGACAACGTATGGCTTGCCTCGGAAAGCGTTCGCCGGTCACCATCGGCAAACGAAGGGTGCCATCCGATGCTCTCAAACCGACCAGCGACAGCCAGTGGCATGGTTTCTTTGCCCGCCTGGACTTGAGCCGTTGCCGTGGCTGACAACCCGGACCCGACGACCCGCTGGCCGCTTGCGACCCGCCTGACCGAAACCACCGAGCGTGCTTTCATCATGCCCGTCGCGACGATGGCACTTGCCTGCTTCGGTTGAAGATGTGGAAAACGCACTACCTGGAACGCCGCTCCACTGTCGCGTTCCGAGCACGGACATTCCACTTTTGTGCCGATGCGTGAATGGTCCGACCTTGTTGAAACGCACTGCCAGCCGCTGAAGGCGGCCCCATGACATGCATTGATGAGCACTGAGCCAGTCGAGCCGCAGAGCCCGGTCACCGCACCGCAGGATGCCTTCGCGTCGGTACCGCAACAGCAGGAAATGCCGCTGGCCATCGTGCACGGCCAGCCGATGCTGCAGATGCCGCAGGATCTGTACATCCCGCCGGACGCGCTCGAGATCATCCTGGAGTCGTTCGAGGGCCCGCTGGACCTGCTGCTGTACCTGATCCGCCGGCAGAACCTGGACATCCTGGATATCCCGGTCGCCGAGATCACCCGGCAGTACATGACCTACATCGAGCTGATGCGGGACGTGATGCGGCTGGAACTGGCCGCCGAATACCTGCTGATGGCCGCGATCCTGGCCGAGATCAAGTCGCGGCTGCTGCTGCCGCGACCGCCGATCGAGGAAGGGCTGGAAGAGGATCCCCGTGCCGAGCTGGTGCGGCGTCTGCAGGAGTACGAGCGGTTCAAGCGGGCGGCCGAGGATATCGAGGCCATGCCGAGGCAGGAACGCGACAGCGTGGTGGTGCATGCCGAGGTGGGCGAGCGCAACGTGATCAGGTTGCCGCCGCCGCTGGAGCTGAGCGAGATGTTGCTGGCGCTGAAGGACGTGATGCACCGGGCCGAACTGTTCGGGCATCACGCGATCAAGCGCGAGACGCTCAGCGTGCGCCAGCGCATGGGCGAACTGCTGAGCCGGCTCGACGACAGCAGCTTCCACCGCTTCGAGAGCTTGTTCGACCCCGCCGAAGGACGCCTCGGCGTGGTGGTGACCTTCCTGGCGATGCTGGAGCTGGCCAAGGAAATGCTGGTCGAGATCGTGCAGGAGGAACCGTTGGCACCGATCTACGTGAAGGCAAAAGTGAACGCGTCCGAACACGCCGTCGAGGAGATCGCGGACGACCCGCAGGCAGGCGAATCGGCACTGATCGAATCGTCCGGCGAATGAACGACAACCACTGAATCGGCATCCGACCCAAAGGTTATGCAGATCGAGCAACTCAAACCCATCATCGAGGCCGCCCTGCTGGCCTCCACCCAGCCGATGACCATTCATCAGCTGGGCGACCTGTTCAACGAGGCCGACGACGTCGGGCACGAGCAGATTGCCAGGGCGCTCGAAGCGCTGGCTGGCGACTGCGACGGCCGCGGCGTCGAGCTGAAGGAGGTTGCCTCCGGCTTCCGCTATCAGGTCCGCCAGGACGTGCATGCATGGATCTCCCGGATGTGGACCGAGCGGCCCAGCCGTTATTCGCGTGCATTGCTCGAAACACTGGCGCTGATCGCCTATCGCCAGCCGATCACCCGCCCCGAGATCGAGCAGATCCGCGGCGTGGTGGTGTCCTCCAACATCATCAAGACGATGGAAGAGCGAGAATGGATCCGCGTGGTCGGTTACCGCGACGTGCCCGGCAAGCCGGCACTGTTCGGCACCACCCGTGCCTTCCTCGACTACTTCAACCTGAAGTCGCTGGACCAGCTGCCGCCGCTGTCGGAAATCCGCGACATGGAAGACCCGCAGATGCGCTTCGAGCCGGAACCCCTGCCCGCCCGCATCGTGCGCGATCTGCCTATCGACCCTGATGCGGACGCAGCGGCCCAGCTGGAATCCGAAGCCGACAACAACGAAATCGATACCGAACACCCGGCATCCGCGGACGCCGCAGATGCCGACGACACCACGGCCGACGCCGATGCGCCGACCGCTTCATCCGAGTCCGACGAACCCGGCTCCGACACGAGCCCATCCGCCGATCACCCGACTGCCACTGCCGATGAGGCAGCGAACCCCGCCGCGGACGTCGAACCCGACGCCGCCGAGCAAGATCCCGAGGAGTACCGCGCATGACTGCGCCGCAAAAATCCGTTTTATCCCTGAAGCGCGAACCGCGCATCGACAGCGATGCGCCCGCACTGGAAGAACGCCTGCACAAAGTGCTGGCCAACGCCGGGCTCGGCTCGCGCCGCATGCTTGAGCAGCGCATCCAGGCCGGCGAAGTCGAACTCAATGGTGCGCCCGCCGAAATCGGCATGAGCGTCAAGGCCGGCGACCGCGTGGTCATGGACAGCAAGCAGTTCGTCGTCGCCACCGACAGTCGCGACGACACCGAGGTGCTGATCTACCACAAACCCGAAGGCGAGCTGACCACCCGGGACGACCCCGAAGGCCGTCCCACCGTGTTCGAACAGCTGCCGCGCCTGAAGGGTGCGCGCTGGGTCGCCGTGGGCCGGCTGGACATCAACACCACCGGCCTGCTGCTGCTGACCACCGACGGCGAGCTCGCCAACGGCCTGATGCACCCCAAGAGCGGCCTCGAGCGCGAATACCTGTGCCGCGTGCACGGCGAAGTGCCCGACGAAATCATCGAACGGCTGAAGGCTGGCGTGGAGCTGGAAGACGGCCCCGCCCGCTTCGACGAAATCGCCGTGATCAGCCGCGGCGGCAGCCACAGCTGGTTCCGCGTGGTGATCCGCGAAGGCCGCAACCGCGAAGTGCGCCGCCTGTGGGATTCGCAGGGCTTCCTGGTCAGCCGCTTGAAGCGCATCCGCTACGGCAAGATCGAACTCCCGCGCAACCTGCGCCGTGGCGAATGCGAAGCGCTCGACGCCGAAAGCGTCAAGCAGTTGCGTCAGACCACCGGCCTCGGCGCGCCGCAGCCGGTGCTGACCTTGAGCCCGGTGCTGCACCAGCGCCGCGCCAACCGCAACGTCACCGAATACCGTCCCGAACGCGGTGCCAGCAGCGCCTGGACCGGCGGCCAGGACGAAGCACGCGAACTGCGCGCCTACGACCGCATCCGCGAAGAACCGACCCGCGGCCGCAAGCCGCCGCGTCGCGACGGCCGGGAAGTCAACGGCAACGTCGCCCGCCCCGAGCGGGCCGCAGGCGGCAGTCGCGGCGGCAAGAGCCGGCGCGTGGCACCGGGCCAGGAACTGCCTTCGGTGCGCACCTGGTTCGCCGGCGAAAGCCGCGACGGCAGTGGTCGCCCTGGCGCGCCGCGCAGCAACGCCGGCGGCGGTGCCGCAGGCAATCGTCGTCCGGCCGGAGGCAAACCGTTCGGTGCCCGCACGGGTGGTGAAGGTCGTGCTGCCGGCGGCAATCCGTACAGTGGCTTCGGTGGCGAATCACGCGGTACTGCCGGCGGCACCGGCAACCGTGCGCATGGCGCTCGTCCTGCGCATGGCGGCCGTCCGCAAGGCCAGGGTCAGGGTCAGGGCCAAGGCAACCGTGCACAGGGCAATCCCGCACACGGCAACGCCCGGCCGCAGGGCACGGGCGGTGCGCGACCGCAAGGTCAGGGTGGCAATCGCCCGCAGGGTAGCGGTCGACCGCAGGGTCAGGGCGGCAACCGTTCGCAAGGCGGTGCACGTCCGCAGGGTCACGGTGGCCCGGCCGGTGGACGTCCGCCGGGTCGCGGCGGCAATCGTTCGGGCAATCGCTGAGCCTCGGCTCGGCGTGACGAATCGAGGCAACTGACCGATGGTGCGCATCTATCACAACAACCGATGCTCCAAATCGCGCGCCACGTTGGCGTTGCTGGAGGAGCATGGCGGCAAGGTCGAGGTGATCGACTACCTCGACAACCCGCCGAGCGCGGACGAACTGGCCGTGCTGCTAAAGCAATTGGGCATGACGCCACGCGAGTTGTTGCGCACCGGCGAAACGGAATACCGGTCACTCGGACTGGACGATCCCGCACTCGACGATGCGGCGTTGATCGCCGCGATGGTGGCGCACCCGAAACTGATCGAGCGACCGATCGTGGTCGCCAACGGCAAGGCAGCGCTCGGCCGGCCATCGGAAGCGGTGCTGGCGATACTCTAGCCCCGAACTCGTAGGAGCCCGCTCGCGGGCGATGCTCTTTCTGTGAAACCCCGGATCAGGGGCATCGCCCGCGAGCGGGCTCCTGCACGCCGTCGTTGGGATCAGCCCGCATCAAGCGAGAACGCGTCGGCATCCATCCACGCCGGGAAACGTTCGCGATGCGCCAGCAGCGGCGCGGGATCGAGCGTGATCGTCACCACCTGTTCCTGTGCGCCCAGTTCCACCAGCGGCTCGCCGACCGGATCGATTATCGCGCTGTCGCCGGCATACGGAATCTCGTTGCCGTCCACGCCTACCCGATTCACGCCGACCACGTAACCAAGGTTCTCGATCGCCCGCGCGCGCAACAGCGTGCGCCACGGCTGCCTGCGCGGTGCCGGCCAGTTGGCGACGAACAGCGCCAGGTCGTAGTCCATGCCCCCCGTCGCAGACTCGAGCCGGCGGTTGCGCAGCCACACCGGGAAGCGCAGGTCGTAGCAGACCTGCGGCAGGATGCGCCAGCCCTTGAGCTCCACGATCAGGCGCCGGTCGCCGCCGCCGTAGCGGGTGTGCTCGCCGGCCATGCGGAACAGGTGGCGCTTGTCGTACTGCTCGAAGCTGCCGTCCGGCCGCATCCACAGCAGGCGGTTGTAGACGATGTCGTTCTCGCGGATCGCCAGGCTGCCGCAGATCACCGCGCCCACCTCGATCGCCAGCGCGCGCAACCAGGCCACGCCCTCGCCGTCCATCGTGTCGGCGCTGGCACGGGTGTCGTTGCTGAAGCCGGACAGGAACGTCTCGGGCAGCACGATCAGATCGCTGCCTTTCGCCTGTCGCACCAGTGCGCCGTAGTAGTCGCGATTGGCCGGCGCGTCGTGCCAGCGGGTCGCGCCCTGCACCAGCGAAACCTTTATGGCTTGCATGATCACAGCCGACATAGCCGCTCCGCCGCCGCATCCATGGTGGCGTCGCTCTTGGCGAAGCACAGTCGCAGCAATCGCGTACCCGGGGCACGTTCGTAGAACGGCGTCAGCGGAATCGCCGCCACGCCACCCTGCTCCACCAGCCACCGACTGAAAGCCAGGTCGTCCTCGTCGCGGATCGCCGAATAGTCGACCAACTGGAAATAACCGCCCGGCACGTCGAGCAGCTTGAAGCGCGATGGGGCCAGCAAGGCGCGGAAGCGATCGCGCTTGGCCTGGTAGAAGGCCGGCAACTCCAGGTAGTGCTCGGGGTTGCTGGCCATGAATTCGCCGAACGCCACCTGCGCCGGATGGAACGTGCAGAACGTGAGGTACTGGTGCACCTTGCGGAACTCGGCCGACAGCGCGGCCGGTGCCACCGCGTAACCGACTTTCCAGCCGGTGCAGTGATAGGTCTTGCCGAACGAGGAGATCACGATGCTGCGCTCGGCCAACTCGGGATGGCGCAATACGCTCTCGTGCCGGCCGTCGTACACGATGTGCTCGTACACCTCGTCCGACAACACCACGATGCCGGTATCGCGCACGATTGCCGCCAGTTCCTCCAGGTCGGCCGAGGACAACACCGCACCGGAAGGATTGTGCGGACTGTTGATCAGGATCATCCGCGTCTTCGGCGTTACCGCGTCGCGCACGCGCTGCCAGTCGATCGAGAACGCCGGCACGGTCAGCGGGATATGCACCGCGCGCGCACCCTGCAGCTCGATCGCCGGCTCGTAGCAGTCGTAGGCCGGATCGAACACGATCACTTCCTCGCCCGCGCGCACCGTCGCGGCGATCGCCGCGAAGATCGCTTCCGTGGCGCCGGAAGTGACCGTGATATCGGTGTCGACATCGAGCTTTCGACCGTACAGTTGTGCGACCTTCGACACGATCTGCTCGCGCAGGGCTGCCGTGCCGTGCATCGGCGCGTACTGGTTGCGGCCTTCGTTCATCGCACGCGTCAACGCATCACGCAGCCCCTGCGGTGGCTCGAAGTCTGGAAAGCCCTGGCCCAGGTTTACCGCCTTGTGCTGCAGCGCCAGCTGGCTCATCACGCTGAAGATGGTGGTGCCGACTTTCGGGAGCTTGGTTTCGATCATTGTCATTCGGCCGTATGGATGTCCATAAAGGGTCAAGCGTAGCGCATCGACGCGGTTGCGCGCATCAGGATTTCGGCAGCGCTTCCAGCGGACGCCGCTTGCATTGCTCGTGCTTCAGCAAGGTGGTGGCCGGCAGCCGTTCGGCCAGGAAATCGACCAGTGCCCGCACGCCGGGCAGCATCCCGCGCCGGCTGGGGTAGACGAAGTGCATGGTGCCTTCGGGCATGCTCCAGTCCGGCAGCACCACTTCAAGGTCGCCGGCGGTGATCGCCGGTGCGCAGACGAACTCCGGCAGCAACGCCACGCCCATGCCACGGCGGGCGGCTTCCAGCAACACGGCGAAGTCACCGGTGATCAGGCGCGCCTGCACTTCCACGTTGACCTGGGTGCCGTCCGCATCGATCAGTTCCCACGTCTGCGCACCTTCGTGCTCGCGCATCGACAAGGCAGGCAGCTTTGCCAGTTCATCTGGCAGGGTCGGTCGGCCATGGATCTTCAACAGCGTCGGACTGGCCACCAGCTTGGTGCGCGAATGGCCGAAGCCCCTGACCACCAGATTTGCATCGGTATCCAGCTTGTTGCGCACGCGAATCGCCAGATCGTAGCCCTCGCCGATCACGTCCACACGGCGGTCGCTGGACAACAGTCGCACCTGCATTTTCGGATATAGCGCCAGGAAGTCCGGCAGCAGATGCGCCAGCACCGTCTGTGCCAGCGACACGGGACAACTCAGGCGCACCACGCCGCGCGGCTCGGCACGCAATTCGTCCACCGCGTCCTGCGCCGCTTGCGCCTCTTCCAGCACGGCACGGCAATGCGCGTAGAAGCGCTCGCCGACCTCGGTCACCACGAATCGCCGCGTGGTCCGCTGCAGCAGGCGCACTCCGAGCCGCTCCTCCAGTTGCGCCACCCGCTTGCTCAAGCGCGACTTCGGCACGCCCAGCGCACGGCCGGCCGCGGAAAAACCGCCGTGCTCGACTACCGCAGCAAAAAAGTACAGGTCATTGAGGTCCTGCAACGCACCGCTCAATATCGTCATGATTGTTTCCGCCAAGGAACGATAAGTCCGCAAATACCCATCTTATCGCGAGATTGTTCCGAATATATCCTGATTTGCATCGCCGGCAAGCCGGCTCAACCAGGAATTCCACCATGAAACTCTTGCACATCGACTCCAGCGCGCTGGGTGGCTACTCGGTTTCACGCCAGTTGACCGCCGACATCGTAGCCGAGCTGAAACGCGCCACGCCCGACCTCGCGATCCGCTACCACGACCTGGCCGCGCAGCCGCTGCCGCACTGGAGTCCGGTCGCCGATGCCAGCGACCCCGCCGTCGCGCTGGGTACCGAGATGCTGGAGGAGTTCCTTGCCGCCGATGTGATCGTGATTGGCGCACCGATGTACAACTTCGCCATTTCCAGCTCGCTGAAGGCCTGGCTCGATCGCATCCTGGTCGCCGGCAAGACTTTCCGCTATACCGCCAACGGCCCCGAAGGCCTGGCCGGTGGCAAGCGAGTGATCATCGCCTCCAGCCGCGGCGGCTTTTACGGCAAGGACACCGCCGCCGCCGCGATGGACTTCCAGGAGCCCTATCTGCGTGCCGCACTCGGTTTCATCGGCATCAGCGACATCGAGTTCGTGCGCGCCGAAGGCATTGCCGTCGGCGATGAGCAAAAGGCGGCGGCGCTGGAATCGGCACGCCGCAGCATAGGAACACTGGTCGCCCAAGCCGCCTGATCCCGCCAGCCCGGCCGAATGCCCACCTCCCCGAGGTGGGCATTCAGGCCCCGCCGCCTGATCGTGGCCCCACGGTGGAAAAAATGCGCGAGGGCCGACACACTGCGGATTCGCCCCGTCACCCGGAATCCGCGCATGAATCGCTCGCTGCGTCTATCGTTGCTCGCCCTGCTGGCACTGGCGCCGGCCGTGCAGGCCGCCGACCTGCTGGTCGACAACGTCAACGGCTATACCCTGGACAGCCACGGCAAATTGCAGCATTTCCAGGCTTTGCTGGTGGACCAGGGCAAGGTGGTGGCTACGGGCGACAGCGCCGATCTGGCCAAACGTGCCGACGGCGCCAAGGTGCTCGACGGCCACGGCAAAACCATGCTGCCCGGCCTGATCGATGCCCACGGCCACATCATGGACCTGGGTTATGCACTGAACAGCGTCGACCTCACCGGCACCACATCGCTGGATGAAGCGCTGGCACGAATCAAGGCCTATGCCAAGGCGCATCCCGATGCGAAATGGATCGTCGGCAATGGCTGGAACCAGGTGATCTGGAAGCTCGGCCGCTTTCCCACCGCGAAGGAACTGGACAGCGTGGTCGCCGATCGTCCCGTATGGATGTCCCGCGTCGACGGCCACGCCGGCTGGGCCAACACCGCGGCGATCCGACTGTCCGGCGCTACCAAGGCTACCAAGGACACCCGTGAAGGCCGCATCGATCGCGACGCCGATGGCAATCCGGCTGGCGTGTTCATCGACGGCGCCATGGATATGGTGAACAGCAAGATGCCCGCGCCCACCCCGCAGGAAGCCGCTACCGCGCTGGATTCCGCGCTGGCCGAGCTGGCCAGCGTCGGCCTCACCGGCGTCGACGATCCCGGTATAAGCCTGTCTACCTACAAGCTCTACCGGCAATATGCCGACGCGCACAAGCTGACGACGCGCATCTACGCGCTGATCCACGGTACCGGCGATGATTTCGACGAAATCAGCAAGGATGGCCCGCTGATCGGCTACGGCAACGATTTCCTTACCGTGCGCGCGGTCAAGCTCTACGCCGACGGCGCGCTGGGCAGCCGCGGCGCGGCGATGCTCAAGCCCTACTCCGACGATCCGCACAACAGCGGCCTGCTGTTCCACAAGCCCGCGGACCTGACGGCGCAGATCAGCAAGGCGCTCGGCAAGGGCTATCAGGTCGGCATCCATGCCATCGGCGATGCCGCCAACCGCGAGGTACTGGACGCCTACGCCGCGGCGTACAAGATCCATCCGGAAGGCATCAAGCTGCGCAACCGCGTCGAACACGCGCAGATCGTTTCGCTGCAGGACATCCCCCGCTTCGTGCCGCTGCACCTGATCGCCTCGATGCAACCCACCCACGCCACCTCCGACATGAACATGGCCGAGGACCGCATCGGCCATCAGCGCATCGCCGGGGCATATGCGTGGCGGCGTTTCCTGAAACAGGGCACGGTCGTCGCGGGTGGCTCGGACTTTCCGGTGGAATCGCCCAACCCGTTCTTCGGCCTGTATTCCGCCGTGACCCGCGAAGATCACCAGGGCCAACCGCCCGGCGGCTGGTATCCCGACCAGGACATGACGCTGACAGAAGCACTCCGCGCGTTCACCCTCGACGCGGCCTACGCGGGACACTCGGAGAAAACCCTGGGCACGCTGGAGCCCGGCAAATGGGCCGACTTCATCCTGATCGATCACGATGTCATCAAGGATCCCGCCAGCAAGATCTGGAACACCAAGGTGCTGCAGACCTGGGTGGGCGGCAGGCAGGTGTACGCCGCCAGGGATTGATCGAACAACCGACATGGAACATGAGCCGGCTTGCAGCCGGCTTTTGTTTTCATGCGTGACGTGCAGTCGTTTCGATGAGGCGGCATCGCGGCGCGCCGCCCTTCGACTTCGCTTCGCTGCGCTCAGGGCGAACGGCAAAAGTACGCTTCTGTGCTTTCCGCTTTCCGCTTTCCGCTTTCCGCTTTCTGCTCTCTGCTTTCCCCGTTCCCCGTTCCCGTTCCCCGTTCATTCATCCTGAGCGCAGGGCCGCCCCCTCGGCATCAACCCTCGAATCGACATAGGCCATCAGTCATGTTGCGAATTTGCATCCCGGCTCTTGACGACTTCGAAGACGGTGTTATAGTTCACTACAACACCACTTAACGAGGTCACTAAGGAGGCCTGCCATGAAAACGCCAAACCTGATCGCCAGTGTCGCCGCCGCCCTGCTCACCGTCGCCAGCCTGGGTGCCGTGACTCACGTGGACAGCCGCAACACACCCGCCAGCGAAATCAATGGCCGCAAGGTCATCAACCTGGCCCCCATTCAAGTCCGTCCCAGCGCCGACGAACTGCGCAGCGTGGCACTGATGACCCGTGACGGGACGACCAGCCTCGCCATGGTTTCGGAGACGGACCGCTCCGGCGGCACCAGCGACGCAGCGCAGTTCAGCCTGCTCGGGTCGCAACTGGCCATGCCCTACTATTCGTTTGGCAACAAGTTCGGCCGCATCAGCAAGGAATAAAACATGACCATTACCTGGAACGACAGCGTCCCGATCTATCGCCAACTGCACCAGCGTGTGGTGGCGATGATCCTGGACGGCGCCTTGAACGAGGGCGACCCGCTGCCGTCGGTACGCCAGGTGGCCGCGGATTTTCAGATCAACCCGCTGACCGTCTCGAAGGCATACCAGGAACTGGTCGACGAACAACTGGTTGAGAAACGGAGGGGTCTGGGCATGTTTGTCATCGAGGGCGCTCGCGAAGCGCTGCTGAAATCCGAGCGCGAGCGGTTTCTGCGCGAAGAATGGCCGCTGCTGTTCGCGCGACTGCAGCGGCTGGGGCTGGACCTGAAAACACTGCTGCGCGAAGCCCAGTCCGACAAGGAGAAACAATCATGAGCGCGGTGATCACGGCCAGCGGCCTGAGCAAGCGGTACAAGTCGACGCTGGCGCTGGACAACGTCAACTTCCAGATCGAACCCGGCTGCATCGTGGGTCTGATCGGCCCCAACGGTGCCGGCAAGACCACCGCACTGAAGGCGATCCTCGGCCTCACCGATTTCACCGGCCAGCTGAACGTGCTGGGCTTCGACCCGCGCAAGCAGCGCGACAAGCTGATGGGCGAGGTCTGCTTCATCGCCGACGTGGCGGTGCTGCCTCGCTGGATCCGCGTGCGTGAGGTGGTCGACTTCGTCGCCAACGTGCATCCGCGTTTCGACCGCGCCAAGTGCGAAGCGTTTCTGGCCCGCACCAAACTGCAGCCCAACCAGCGTGTACGCCAGATGTCCAAGGGCATGATCGTGCAGTTGCACCTGGCACTGGTGATGGCGATCGACGCCAGGCTGCTGATCCTCGACGAGCCGACTCTGGGCCTGGATATCCTGTACCGGAAACAGTTCTACCAGAACCTGCTGGAAGACTACTTCGACGAGAACAAGACGATCATCGTCACCACGCATCAAGTGGAGGAAGTCGAGCACATCCTCACCGACCTGATGTTCATCCGCGACGGCAAGATCGTGCTGGATGCAGACATGGACGCAGTGGGCGACCGCTTCGTCGAGGTGATGGTGAATGCCGACAAGGCCGATGCCGCCCGCGCGCTGAAGCCGCTGGACGAGCGCCAGGTCTTCGGCAAGAGCATTTTTCTGTTTGACGGTGCGAACCGCGCGACGCTGGAGCAGCTGGGCGAAATCCGGCGACCTTCCGTCAGCGACCTGTTCGTCGCCACCATGAAGGGAACCTACGCATGAACACCCGGACCTCGAAAAACATGTACTGGCTTGTGAAGCGCGAATTATGGGAGCACCGGGGCGGCTTCTTCTGGGCGCCCGTCATCACTGGCGGCATTTTCCTGCTGCTGAACATCATGGGCATCATCACCGCCGAAGTCCTCGGTGCCAGCCATGGCATCCGTTTCGGCGCCAGCGGCGGCCTGCAACACGTGATTGCCGACATGGACGCCGGCGACCTGAGCAAGGTTGGATTCGCCCTGGATATCGCGATGTACTCGGCCATGGGCCTGCTCGCCGTGGTACTTGGTTTCGTGGTGTTCTTCTACTGCCTCGGCGCGCTCTACGATGACCGCCGCGACCGCAGCATCCTGTTCTGGAAATCACTGCCGGTTTCCGACGCCAGCACCGTGCTGTCGAAAGTGATCAGTGCCTCCGTGCTTGCACCGATCATCGCCGTGGTCGTCGGTATCGTCGTCGGCATGCTGCAGTTGCTGATCCTGGCCATCACCCTGTCTTTCCATGGCGTGAATGTGTGGCAGTTGCTGGTACTGGCTCATCCCTTCCGCGTCATGTTCAACCTGATCGGCTACATCCCGCTGTACGTATTGTGGGCACTGCCGTCGGTCGGCTGGCTGCTGCTGTGCTCGGCCTGGGCGCGCAACAAGCCCTTCCTGTGGGCAGTGGCGCTGCCGGTGGCAAGCGGCCTGGTGATCAGCTGGTTCGGCATCATGGGCTTGTTCGACCTGCCGACCACATGGTTCTGGAGGAACATCGTGCAGCGCGGCTTGTTCAGCACCTTCCCCGGCACTGGCAGCATGTTCGGTATGGACAACGCTCGCATCGCCCACATCGGCGGCAATCCGGACATGGACTTCCTGAATCTCGGCAACACCTACCAGCTTCTGGCATCGCCCGACCTGTGGATCGGCGTGCTGGTAGGACTGGGGCTATTGGCCGGTGCCATCTGGTTCCGCCGCTGGCGTGATGACAGCTGACATTCGAACGAATCGCAAGGAGAGAAACCATGAAAACCCACATGATAGCCATTGGCGTTCTTGCATCGGCTCTGGTGCTGCCGTTGGCTGCCTGCAACCAGTCCGGCCAGGGCGCTGCCCCATCGGATGCCACCAGCGACATGACCCAGGCGGCGAAGGACGTCCGCGAACAGACGTCTTCCTCCATGATCGGCGCGCAGGTTCGCAAGGGCATCGAACAGGCCAAGAAAGAGCTGGTCACCAAGGACATCAGCCTGGGCGATATCCACATCGGCAACGGGCCGCACCCGCACGACGGCTCGCTCCCCAAGGCGGTGATCACCCCCCAGGGCGCGCTGTTGATCGCCGGTAAACCGGTCGACGCCACGCCGGAGCAGCACGCCATGGTGGTGAATTACCGCGAGCAACTCATCGGCATCGCCGAGGCCGGCATGGACATCGGCGCGCAGGGCGCGGACATCGGCGTGAGCGCGGCGAAGCAGGCGATCCTGGGTGCGTTCACCGGCAAGAGCGGCAAGGAGATCGAGGCGAGCATCAAGCCGCAGACCGACCAGATCCAGGCTGCCGCCCTGCTCCTGTGCAAGCGCCTGCCGGACGTGCTGGTCTCGCAGCAAAAGCTCGCCGCCGCGTTACCCGCGTTCAAGCCCTATGCCACGATGTCCCAGCAGGACGTAGACGACTGCGGCAAGGACATGAAGGACAAGAACGGCAAGAAAGGCTTCGCCGTGTTCTCTGACTGAAAATCGATGCCCTGGTCAACGTCTTCTGCTTCACTACCCGCTCCACGAAGCCATCTCGACCTCGTCGTGCTTGCAAGAATGCTCATGCGCCCATTGTCAGCGTCCTGCCAGCACCGGCTTTCGTGACGTCACTGGCGCATGCGTCGCCAACCCATGCAACCCACTCCAGGATCCATCCACAGTTGTGGTCGCCGGTGACAACCTGGGCTCAGCGCACCGCATCCCGACCACGGCAGATTGGTCATCCAGATGCGCGTATACGATAACGCACGGGCCACACTGCCTGCCGCTGATCGACCGGACGACGTTCGCCCACGGAAGTGGCCCCACGATGCGGGCCACTTCTTCCCTCAGGCGGCAAGCGTGGCTATTTACCCTCGCCGTGGATGCCGCCGCGGGTCAGCGCCAGCGGGTCGAGCAGCTTCTTCAGTGCGTCCCGGGACAACCCGGTGGTCTCCAGCGCCACCTCCATGATCGGCCGATGCTGCTTGTACGCCTGCTTGGCGGTAGCCGCGCCCTTCTCGTAGCCGATCACCGGATTCAGCGCGGTGACCAGGATCGGATTCATCGCCAGCGCCTGCTCGACCCGTGCCTTGTTGACCTTGAAACCGGCGATGGATTTGTCGGCCAGCAGCACGCTGACGTTGCTCAATATCTCGATCGACTGCAGCAAGTTGTGCGCGATCAGCGGCAGCATCACGTTGAGCTGGAAGTTGCCGGACTGGCCGGCGATGGTGATCGAGGCATCGTTGCCGATCACCTGCGCGGCGACCATCGCCACCGCCTCGGGGATCACCGGATTGACCTTGCCAGGCATGATCGACGAACCCGGCTGCAGCGCCGGCAGTTCGATCTCGCCCAGGCCGGCCAGCGGGCCGGAATTCATCCAGCGCAAGTCATTGGCGATCTTCATCAACGCCACCGCCAGCGTCTTCAGCTGGCCGGACAACTCGACGGCAGCATCCTGCGCCGCCATGCCCTCAAAGTAATTTTCCGCCGACTCGAATCTCACCCCGGTCAGCTTCTTCAACTGCGCCGCCATCGCCGGGCCGAACTTCGGGTCGGCATTGATGCCCGTGCCAACTGCGGTACCGCCCTGCGGCAGCCGACGCATGCGCTTCAGCGCATCCTCGATGCGCTCGACGGCGGAACCAACCTGCGCCGACCAGCCCGACAACTCCTGTCCGAAGGTGATCGGCATCGCATCCATCAGATGGGTACGGCCGGTCTTCGGAGTGTTCTTCAATTCACGGGCGCGCTTGTCGATGACCTTCTTCAAATGCTTCAGCGCCGGCAGCAACTGCTCGCTCGCAGTGAGCGTGGCGCTGACGTGGATCGCGGTCGGGATCACATCGTTCGAGCTCTGCCCGTAGTTGACGTGATCGTTCGGATGCACCCTGGTACCGCCGGCCACCGCCAGATGTGCGATCACCTCGTTCGCATTCATGTTGGTGCTGGTGCCCGAACCGGTCTGGAAGATGTCGATCGGGAACTGCGCGTCGTACTGGCCATCCGCCACCGCCAGCGCCGCCTTGCGGATCGCCGCCGCCTGCCCTTTCTTCAGATGGCCCATCGCCAGATTGACCTCGGCCGCTGCGGCCTTGATCAGCCCCAGCGCGCGGATGAACGGGCGCGGCAGGTGCAAGCCGGAAATCGGGAAATTGTCGATCGCGCGCTGGGTCTGCGCGCCATACAGCGCGTCGGCCGGCACCTGCAGCTCGCCCATGCTGTCGTGTTCGATGCGGAAGTTGTTCATGGGGAAGTCCTTCGAGAATGAATGATCAGGGCATTGCTTGGCGTTGCTTGAACCGTTCGGGCTGAGCGTAGCGCTGAAGGCGCGAAGTCGAAGCCCCCTGGATATCCCGTTCGATTTCGCGCCCTCGGCGCCACGCTCAGAACCTGCCCCGGACTTGATCCGGGGGTGAACGAGTATGTCCGACCACTATAAGCCGCCCAGCAAGGACCCGCCGTCAATGTAAAATGGCGGTTTCCCCTCGCCGGAACCTGCCGATGTCCACCCACACCTTGACCGCCCTGTCCCCGCTGGACGGCCGCTACGCCGGCAAGGTCGAAGCATTGCGCCCGATCTTCAGCGAGTTCGGCCTGATGCATCGCCGCGTCCACGTCGAAATCGAGTGGCTGCTGGCACTCGCCGCCGAACCGAAGATCGCCGAGCTGCCGCCGTTCGGCACCGCACAGATCGCCACCCTGAAAGCCATCGCGGACAACTTCAGCGTGGCCGACGGCGAGCGCATCAAGGCGATCGAAGCGACCACCAATCACGACGTGAAAGCAGTCGAGTACTTCATCAAGGAAAAGATCGGCGCCGACGCCAGCCTGGCGCAAGCCAGGGAATTCGTGCACTTCGCCTGCACCAGCGAAGACATCAACAACCTGTCCTACGCGCTGATGCTGCGCGACGCACGCCAGCAGGTGCTGTTGCCGCAACTGGACACCGTGACCAGCACACTGCGGGAAATCGCACACGCCAACGCCGCACTGCCGCTGCTCTCGCGCACCCATGGCCAGACCGCCTCGCCCAGCACGCTGGGCAAGGAAATAGCCAACGTGGTGGCGCGCATCGAGCGCCAGCGCAACCAACTGGTGGCGGTGGAAATCTCCGGCAAGATCAATGGAGCGGTAGGCAACTACAACGCCCACGTCATCACCTACCCCGAGCTGGACTGGCAGGCCTTCTCGCAGCGCTTCGTGGAAAGCCTCGATCTGGATTACAACGCCTACACCACCCAGATCGAGCCGCACGACAACGTCGCCGAATACTGCGACGCCGTGCGCCGCGCCAACACCATCCTGATCGACCTGGCCCGCGACATCTGGGGCTACATCTCGCTGGGCTATTTCAAGCAGACGCTGAAAGCCGGCGAAGTCGGCTCCTCGACCATGCCGCACAAGGTCAACCCGATCGACTTCGAAAACGCCGAGGGCAATTTCGGCCTCGCCAACGCCCTGCTCGGCCACTTCGCCGAAAAACTGCCGATCAGCCGCTGGCAGCGCGACCTCACCGACTCCACCGTGCTGCGCGCCCTGGGCACCGCGTTCGGCCACACCCTCGTCGCGCTGGAGTCATTGAAGAAAGGCCTCGGCAAACTCAACGTCAACGCCGACCGCATCGCGGCCGACCTCGACACCAGCTGGGAAGTGCTGGCCGAAGCCGTGCAAACCGTGATGCGCCGCTACGGACTCCCGCAACCCTACGAACAGCTCAAGGCACTGACCCGCGGCCACGGCATCACCAGGGATTCGATGCGCGAATTCATCGCCACCCTCGACCTGCCCGCCGACGCGAAGCAACGCTTGCTCGACCTGACCCCCGGCAGCTACACCGGCCTGGCCGAAGCACTGGCAAAGGACATCTGAGCGCAGCCGCCTCACCGCATATACGCCACGTCACACGCTGCCGTCCCGGCAGCGAAGGCGCACCCATGCGCCGACCATACGGTTTATTTCTTCACTTTGGATGTCATAAGACATAGCGCCCCGATTTGCGAGATATGCCAAGGGCATCCCATCGCTCCGCATCCGCATCGATTGCCAGCAAACCCTTATCTCCTCAAAGAATTTCTCTCTTGACGAGCAGCAGTCGAAAGCTGAACATCCGTTGCATATGCCCCGATGTGGGGTCTAATAAGCGTTAGGCCTTCATGGAAACATTGGTCAACATTGTGTTCGTCCTTTCAATCCTTGTCCTCTTTCCCGCCGTTTTTGCGTCTATCTACTGCTCGTATGTGCTGAATCGGTACGTTCGGAACTCGCATCCAAAGATATGGGCCAAGTTCGCACCGCAATCCATGGCGTTCCCTTCAGTATCTTCGCCAAATGCACGCTTCGTGACACAACGGAAGTATCGCGACCTCAATGATGATCAGCTCAATGTCCTCGGTGATCGATGCCATCGCTTTCAATATTTCGCCGTTACGGTATTCTTCATAGCTATCTTTTCAGGCTTAGCGACCAGCTTTTTCGCATAGGCAACGGCTCGCAGGCCTAACCAATCGTCCAAGCGGACGCGCAAAAAGCCGCGCGCCGCTTAACTCCAGCGTTAGACCTCACTTGGAGAATTTCTTGAGTATTGGATTTTGGGTCAAGCGCTTTCTGACTGTCCTCGTGGGCGCCGCCACGATCATCTTTATCGCTCAGCTACTGAAAGGTCATAGCGTGGCCTATTCCGCACCGCAGGCTGCAATCTGGGGTACGGCGGCCGCGATCATCTTCACTGTCACAAGGTTCTTCCGAGCCAGGCGCGGCCAGCACTGCGCGATCTGCAAGGACACGCCGCAGATGGCGCACGACGATCGCGGTGAGGTCTAACCACTCGTTCAAGGCGGACGGCTTCGCCGCCGCTTAACTCCAGCGTTAGAGCTCTGGGAAGCTCGCACTATGGCTCTTCACAAGTTGCGCATGAAGCCGCTGTCTGTCATTTCTTTTTGCCTGCTCGGACTAATTCAGGGCTGCGCAGCAAGTTCCACTAAGCCGCCTCTGCCACTGCCGCTCCCGCCGCGGGCGCTCACGCCGCTGCCCATTCCGACAGATCCCGGTGGGCTACCGCCTATAGCGAGTCCTTTTCTTTTCATCGATGGCCTAAGCGTAAAAAAATTGGATGGAGCATTGCGCGCCTACTTTAAGCCAAAGAGTTGGTCAATTGAGGTTGGCGGTCACCCTAAACAGTGGTGGTTCACCATGAAGCGCCAAGGTGGCACTGTGACCGTCTACGCTTGCGATCAATTCGCAAGGCACAACTTTTGCCTCGACCTTGGCGGGGACACTCCTGCCGGGGCGCACATTGAAGCGGGTTCTACCCCGTTAACGCGGACACTTCTAAGAAGACCGATCATGGTCAAAAAGGAGTGTCATGTCCAAGCGAAGAAAGTTCAGCGACGAGTTCAAGCGGGAGGCCGTCGGCCTAACCCGTCAGCC
>NZ_NPKN01000008.1 GCF_008329435.1 Rhodanobacter sp. T12-5 | reverse complement strand
CGAAGCACTTGTGCGACGATGGTCGAGCACGCGCTTGAGCGAGCTGATCAGTCAGCTGCGACACCCCAGTCCACAGCTACTGGATCAGCTGGGGGTTCCGACATGAAAAACGTGGGGAAACCTCAGACTCTGACCCCTGTTTTTCTTGATTGGGCGCGGAAGAAAAGCCATCCGTTTCAACCAACCGACGTGAGCGAACATGAAACCGTTACGAAATTTTTTCATTGCCCTGATTGCGATTGGCTCGTTTGCATCTATCACGCCTGCCAACGCCCAGGAAGCACCGGACGTGCTGATCAAGCGTATCAGCACCGATGTGGTCGAATCCGCGAAAGCGGATCAGGAGATCCACGCCGGCAATCAAAAGCGCGTGCTCGATCTGGTCGAAAAAGAAATCCTGCCGTATGTCGATTTCCAGCGCATGACCGCACTGGCAGCCGGGCGCTACTGGCGCCAGGCGTCGCCGGAACAGCAAAAGCAACTGATTGCTGAATTCCGCGCATTGCTGGTCTATACCTATTCCGGTGCAATTTCGCAGATCAGGGAGCAGACGCTTGAATTCAAGCCGCTGCGTGCCGATCCGTCGGCTACGGAGGTGGAAGTGCGTTCACAAGTGATGCAGACGCGCGGTGAACCGGCTCAGCTCAGTTACCGCCTTGAAAAAACGCCGGCAGGCTGGAGGATTTTCGACGTCAACGTGCTCGGTGCGTGGCTGGTACAGACTTACAAGAGCACGTTCGCCAGCGAAATCAGCAAATCGGGAATCGACGGGTTGATCAAGACGCTGTCGGAAAAAAACAAGCGCCTGGCGGGAAAAAACAGGAGTCAGAGTGCACTTTTAGAAAGTCGTCTCTGACCCCGATTTCGGCTGGCCCCCGATTTCGGCTGCAGGGGAGCAGGTCAGACCGCCAGACGCACTTACCTTTGATTCGCACTCCAGGTGCCCTTTCCGGTTTTTTCCATTCCCGCACACGACCACGAACCCGAAGCGCGAGCGCCCTGTGGCTTGCCGGTTGACGACTGGAAGATGCCAACAAACTTGCATTTGATTTCGGCCACCCCGAGCGAACCGCTGAAAGTCGCCGCGCCCGAGGAATCCACGGAACCCGCGCCCTGACCGGGATCCGTCACGGTCATGTCACCACTCGCTACGGAAAAGGCGACGGATCCCGTCGCCGGCTCGCCCGCGAAGGAGCCACTGTACGTGCCACGATACGAACCATCGTACTTGCTCTTGGCGGGCGTTTGACCGAAAGCAGTTGCGCTGGCCGCGAAGATGGCGACGGTCGCGGCCACGTACAGAAGCGAAGGCATTTGGTACCCAATGATCTTCATCATTCATCCTCCAGGCTGTGATTGCGCGGCAACGTGGTCATTCGAAGCTCTGAAAGCACCGAGGCACAATATCTATCCGCATACCCATCCGTTGGTTCGTGCAGCGGTCCGAGGAACATCTTAAGCTTCCATAAGCCGTCGGGAAACGGGGTCGGCAAGGAACGGGGGTTACCCTTTCGCCGCCCCAAAACAGGGGTCAGCGCGCACTTTTGTTGAACTGCCAAGGAAATCGACGTGAACAAGATCGCTCTCTTCTTCGGCATCATGCTGGCCGTCACGGCGGCGAGCGCGCAGGCAGCCCCGGGCGCGGACAAGAGTGCCGCTTCAGCAGATGCGCTGACCAAGACGGTGTCCGGGCTGGATTCCGAATTGTTCGATGCCTTCAATCATTGCGACACCCCCGGTGAACTGCAAAAGCATGCGGGTTACCTGGCGAAGCGCCTTGAGTTCTATCACGACAAGGGTGGCGTGACCTGGACGCGTGCCGCCTACCTCGCCAACACGCAAAAGAACGTGTGCGGACATTTCCGGCGCGAACTCGTCCCCGGCAGCCTGGAGATTTTCCCGATCAAGGATTTCGGTGCGATCGAGCAAGGCTGGCACAAGTTCTGCGACCTGAAGACCGATCAATGTTTCGGCGAAGCCCAGTTCCTGATCGTCTGGCGGCACCGCGCCGGGAAATGGGAAGCGACCCGCATCTTCAGTTACGGACACCGCGCGATCGTGTCCAAGTAGTACACAGGAACGAGCAGGAACAGGGTCTGAGCAGGAACGGGGTCAGGCTGAGATGGCCCGGCTTTTTCGGACACGTTAATCAAGCACTCGTCGCCTCGTGCATGCCGTGCTGGTCGCCGTGGATGGATTGCCGCTACTGCAGGCCGTGGTGTGAAGGCGCTGCCAGGCTTGTTCAACCTTCCTTCCAGTCGTCCCGTATTCTCAGCCCCGCGAACGTCGTGGCGAAAACACGGTCAGTGGCACGATCCTCCATCGCATTGTCCAGCACTGGCACGATGGGCAAATCGAATTCGCGCGAGCAAGCCTTGATCGCGTCGATCAGCTGATTGCCGTGATAGAACCGCATTTGTTGTTTTTCCGCTTCCCCCATCCATTCCTGATCGAGCATGGCATCGACCAGGCACAGCTGGCCAAGCTTCCGTGCCACCTTTACGAAGATGCCCGTGGGTTTGATCTTGGTATTGAACCAGGTGGACGTGCCAAGCAACACGATTTCGTTGTAGTTGCTGCATTCCCCTGTTCCCAGCGTATTTTCAATGATCTGCCCTGGCGTGGATGCCTCGAGTTCCACGGCGAACGCGCGGTTGTTCGCGCCCGAGGGAATACCTTGTTCGCGCACCCGCGCCGTCTGCGCCTGGTCGTTGGGAAACTGGATGTCCCTGGACGCCATGCCGAACAGGTTCCATAGCGGCGCGTTGATCACGAACCCGACCGGCGACGCCGACGGGCATTTCGCCTGGCTGATCAGGCCTGTACTCAGCAACAGGTTCTGGATGGCAAGCGGGCTCTGCAACAGGCGCAGCGCCGGTCGTGCCAGCACCATGCCCTCGCCGAAGCCTTCGGCGAGGTAGAACGGCTGCCAGTCCACGTCGTCCGCCCTGACCGACTTGAAGATGCTGAAACTGTGGATGAGCATGGGCTTGCCGGCGCCGCCTTCCACCTGCGGATTGAAGGTCTGCGTATAGCCCCAGCCATTGGCGCTGGCGGTGAGCACCTCGCTGCACAAAGCGCGGAAGTTGTTGCGGATATCGCGATCCGTCGTTTCGAGTCGTGGCCATCGCCCCGGTACGCAGTCGTTGCGGAACAGAAGGTCGATAAACACGTAGGCTCGAAAGTTCAGGTCGTTTTCCGGATCGACGTACTTTTCCAGCAAGGGTCGCTTGATATCCGCCTGCTCGTTGTAGCGCGCCTTGATTTTCAGGGCTGCCGGCACACCAATGACGCGGCGAACAGTGGCTTCGATATCCTCGTACATGCGCGTTCCTTGTAATGCTGGTTACGGATAGCCGAAGGCCCCAGGCGCGGAGCCCGGTCGATGAGGCTGCATCCGGCGAGATTACAACATGCGCTTGATGCGGCCATTTTCCCGGCATGAACCCGCAAACCAAGAATGGTGTCAGGGACAATTTAAATGCGCACGGGCCGTCTGGTTGACCGTTCCGAACTGTCCCTGAGCCCCCCTTTGTCCTGGTTGATACATCAACAAAAAATTGTGTTGCTTTGAGTGACTCTCGACTTCATTCCGCTCGTGTAAAGTAGGCCGGCGCCAGTGGGTTCTCGACCTACGCGCAAGGCCCCGGGGGAGAGCTGACGAGAGCCAGCGACGGGGGAAACTCAAATGGGGGAGTTCAATGCGTTATTTTCTGATACTGGCGGCCCTGTGCCTGTCTGGCTGCGGGACGATGAAGTTCACACCTACCGAGTACCCTCTGCGCGCCGGACTGATCGCGCCGATGCCGGTGCATGGAACGGCCGAGGTCTCGAACGGGCAGGCGGATGTTGGACCGGTCATCGTGTACTCCTATGGCGGCTCGAAATTGAGCTCGGATCTGCACGCCATTACCGAATTGATGGTTCAGCAAACCAGCAAGGAGTTGTCCAAGGCCGCACAGCCTGCGCCCGGCGAACCGAAGACGATCGAGCTCAAGGTCAATTCGCTACTCAGCAAATATTCCGTTTTTCACTGGAATAGCAACATGAACTTCGAAGCCAGGCTGGGAAATGGCGAAGTGATTTCCATGACGGTTCCACATACGAGTGGCATCCTGGCGCAGGACCTCAACGGCTGTGTTGCAGAGGGCGTCATGAAGCTGCTTAATGACCCGCGAGTACGTACTTACCTGGCTCAGTGAGCGATGGGGCATCGCCAGACCGAAAGGGAGGCGCAGGGGATTGGTTTTCCATAATTCCCTGCACCTCCCTTGATCAGTCTGATCGGAGGCTTTTCCGGGAGTGCGATGCGTCGGGAGCCGGTGCTGATTCACCGATGCCCTACTTGTTTGAATCGAGGATATTCGAAGAGCGGGTGAGTTGAAGCTGTTTCATTTTGGAGGAAGACGCCCGGCGCTTCCTTCGCAGAACTTCCGAAGATGCACGCAGATTTGCCTTGAGTCTGCTGCAGTCCGTCGACAATAAAGGGGGAGCCATGTTTCGATGGAGTGGAACCAGGTTACGCGCACGAAGCACGGCACGGTATGCGGCAGTGTTGTCGGCAGCGCTTGCCGTTGGCGGGTGCGCTACCGGTTATAAGGACATACATCACAGCATCCCTTTGTTCGAGGCGTTTGGCGGGGGTGGCTACTGGGACGAACCGGGCCCGGGAGAATTGACCAAGGTGGGCTTTGCTGCCAACGGCCATACGGACAACACGGTGGTGGTCACCTATCTGACGTGGCGCTGTACCGAGATTGCAGTCCAGCGGCACAAGCCGTTCATGCGGATCTATCCGAGTCTGGTTTCGGCGGTGCGCAATCAGCCATCGACGGATATCAACGTGGCCAACATCATGGGTGGTCCCGCGGACTGGGTATTTGTCCTGTTTGATGACCAATACGTACCCGGTGATCTCGATGTCGCGAAGGTACGGGCGCAATTGTTGCCGCGGATGAAGGCTGGGGAGGTGGCTCCGTGACGAATCCTCAGCGTATGGCCATACCGGCTTTGCTGGTGTGCGTTCTGGCCGGATGCGTCGGCCTGCCTTCCTACCAGCCTCCGGTCGACGCAGCGATGGTGGATGTGAAGTTGTCGCCCAACATGCGCAACGACACCATGACCCTGTGCGTGGATCGAACTTGCTACAGGGCACATCCCAGCAAAGGGCATCTGAAGGTCCCTGCCGGGAAGCGCGTAATGCTTTTCCGCAATTTTGTCGCGGGTGGGTATCAGGTCACCTACTCGTGTCATCCAGGTGTGAGTTTCCAGACGCGGGGCGATCTCGCGTATTACGCCGATTTCGAAATTCGAGCAGATCGCTGCGGTTTCCTGGTCTTCCGACTTGATCCAACCAGCCGGATCGGAGTTGCCTGGGAGCCAACCGAGAGGCTGACCAAAAGCTGAAAAGCGCGGCCTGAATCGAGGTGAGGTTCACTTGCTGGGGCTAAGTGGGTTGGGGCGGGATCCGTTCCTACCTTGGCCCAAGCAGGTAACGACGACGCGCGTGCGCAGCGCGGGCCAAGTGGGCGAAAAATGGGGGCAGCTTCATTTACTGGCGAGCGCCCCGTCGACCACCGCTCGCAGCTGTACAGGGGTGCCGGGCAGAGCAACGGGCCATCGTGGCCTGCCCTCTCCGCAGAAGCCTGATCAAGGGCCAGAAGCTGCGGGGCCTCATCCCCGGCGGCAGCGTTATGATCGCCCCATGTGATTTCCCCGATAGCCGTCCATTCGGTTGGCGACGTGCGGGAACGCATCGCAAAGGCGGAATTCCATGGAATCGATCGGCGACGATTTGCGAGTCATGCAGCGTACCCCGCTGGCTCCCGCTCATGTTGCTGCGTTGCGTGAGGCGGGTACGCAGGTGGTCTACGCGGCCGGCAGCTACCTCGCGCGCCCGGGGCAACTGGCCGATCGCTTCGTGTATGTCGTTGATGGCGAAATCGAAGTCGTCAACGCCTACACCGATGAGCGTCATCTGCCATCGACGTTGGGGCCGACCCAATTCATGGGCGAGATTTCGTTCCTCAACGGCGGCACCGTATCCATGCCGATGCGCGCCGTGCGCGATACGACCGTGATCGAGGTGCCACGCGCCACGATGCTGACGCTGATGTCCCAGATTCCCGAGATGTCGGACATCGTCATCACAGTGTTCTCTGCGCGCCGCCGCCGTCAGATCGAGCAACGCGACAGTGCGCTGGTCCTGATCGGCGAAGAGCTCGACCGCGACGTCCGTTGCATCGCCGAATTCGCCCATCGCAATCGCATTCCCTACAGCTCGTTCGAGCTGGGCAGCGCCGAGGCGAGCGCCGTGGCCGCCACGTGTTCGCTGCCGCCGGATCGTCCCGCGGTCATCTTTGGCCGGGATACGCTTGTCGTCGATCCCACGCCGGACAAGGTCGCGCGTCTGCTCGGGCTCAACCTGGATCTGGTCGACGACGAGGATTTCGACGTGTTGATCGTCGGCGGCGGCCCGGCGGGTGTGGCGGCCGGGGTCTATGCAGGCGCCGAGGGGCTTGGCGCGCTGGTGACCGAGGACATCGCCATTGGCGGCCAGGCGGGCACGTCGAGCCGGATCGAAAACTACATGGGTTTCCCCACCGGTATTTCCGGCGCCGACCTGGTGTGGCGCGGCGAAATCCAGGCGATGAAGTTCGGCACGCGTTTCGCCATGCCGCGTCGCGTCGCGCAGCTCGAGGCGCTGGCGGACGGCAGCTTCTGCGCCACCTTCGACAACGGCAAGCGCATCCGGGCCAGGGCGGTGGTGGTGGCGACCGGCGTGCAATATCGCCGTCTGCCGATCGAGCGGCTGATCGAGTTCGAGGGCGCCGGCGTGTACTACGCCGCGACCGAAATCGAGGCCCGCTACAGCAAGGGCACGGAGGCGATCATCATTGGCGGCGGCAATTCGGCCGGCCAGGCGGCGATGTTCCTCAGCCGGACAGCGAGCCGGGTGCGTCTGCTGGTGCGCGGTCGATCGTTGGCGGCATCGATGTCGAGTTACCTGTCGAGTCGGCTCGAAGCGGAGCCGACGATCACGATCGAATACGGCGCCGAAGTCAGCGCGCTGCACGGCAGCGACCACCTGGAGGCGGTGACGATCCGCAACACCGCGCGCGGCAGCGAGGAAACGGTGCCGACCCGGGCGCTCTTCGTCATGGTGGGCGCCGCCCCCAATACCGACTGGCTGGCGGATCTGGTCAAGCTGGACGACAAGGGCTTCGTGCTCACCGGCGAGGCGGTGGGCGCAACCTCGCCGTTCGCCGCCTCGCTGCCGGGCATCTTTGCGGTGGGCGACGTGCGCAGCGGCTCGGTCAAGCGCGTGGCTTCGGCCGTCGGCGAGGGATCGGTGGTGATATCGAAGGTCTGGGAATTCGTCGATCGTGGCGGCCGAATCTGAGCGGCGCGACGAAGGAAGAAGGCGTCAGGGACAAGGTGAGTGCTTCGGTGGTCGTCTTGTTGACCATCCCGGATTGTCCCTGGCACCTTTTCGCGACGTGGAGCGCCCGATGGCTGCTGCTAGGCCAGACCGTATCTCTCCAACGTCGACTTGAACTGCCCGCTGTTCTTGTTCTGCAACCAGCCACGAAATGCCGGATCGGAGCGCGCAAACGAGATTAGCCGCTCGTCCTCGTAGGAGCCGTCGAAGTAGGTGCCATTCGAGTGGCCGACCAGATTCTTGTGGGTCACACGCTGGCTGGTCATGATGTCGTTGAGCTCCAACTGCTCCTCACTGTCGACCGAGCTCGCGGTGAGCAGTGCCGGATCGCTGTAGTGAGCGCTAAGAAACAGATTGACCGACGTGGCGTCGTAGATCAGCCGCATGCCGCCGCCGATGACGTTGTACTCCACGTAGCGCTCGGTGTTGACCGCATCGACGGGGTATTTGGATTCCGAGTTCATGTGGAACGGCGTATCGGGACGCACGCCGGCAGCCTTGAACGACTTGATGAGGAAGACCACCACGTTGCTGTACTTCAACGTCTTCAGCAAGGACAGGTCGATCACCGGATAGACGATTCCGGTGATTGTCTGTGTTCGGTTGACCAGTCCGTAGACCTGCCGATGGACGTGGTCCCGCTTTTCCTTGTCCGTCTTGTAGTCCTGCTCGTACGCCGACCGGATGTTGCTATCGGCAGCCTTGTCCAAATCCTTCACTGGCATGGTGGTTCCTTCTGAGGCAGGTGGTCCATGGGGTTCCTTGCGCCGGGCGAGATTACCGGGAAACTGGGGCAGGCGGGAAACAAGGAAACCGCCGAAACCGGGACGGAGGGACGGAGGAAGTTAAGTGCCCACGGGCTTGATTTCGGCTCGTGCTGGATGCCCGGGCCGACGCACGCTCATCGGGCGACCAGCGTCTTTTCCGCCATGGCCTGAAGGCGTTTGCTTCCAAAGGCACGTTCTTGCTGCGGTGCTGGCGAATGGCAATCAGTTCGTCATCACCGACGCCTTGTTTGACCGATGTTCGATAGGCTTCGGCACGCACCGGTGCTGTGGCAAAAAACGGGGCCCAGGTTCATTTGCTGGCGAGCGACCTGTCGACCCCCGACTCAGCTGAACGGCCCAGGGCCTCAGGGTTCTGACGCGCGTTCTTCTCCGCGACCCGGACTAACCGCTGCCTATGCGCTCAGCTGCGCGTGAAGTGCTGCAGGTCGTGGCCGGCCCGGCGGACGTCGAACCCGGTGATGCGGCCATCGGCGTTGCGGGCGAAGACGAACCGCACGCGCGGCGAGCCGGCGCGGAACAGGACGTCGCGGGCCTCGGCCAGCATCGGCACCGGCTTGTTGTCGCGACCGATGATGACCAGGCCGCTGCCTTGTCGCTCGATGCGCATCGCATGGCCGGGAGCTTGCTGGTAGGTGCCGACATACGGGTCGAGTTCGCCCACCGCCAGCTGGATGTGCGGCGGTTCGACCGGCACTTCGATGGTCTGGCTGGACACCATCTTCCAGCTGCCGCGTTTGCGCAGCCAGACTTCGGTGGAACGGAAGCTGTCGTGCGCGATCTGGCCGTAGCGGGCGAAGGTGGCGTTGTCGATGAAGCTGGTCACGGCAACGTCGCCGTGCAGCGCGACATGGAAATCCGACTGGACCAGGGTGTTGTGGGTGCCTGCGGGCGGCGGCGAAGCACCGGCGACGATATCGTGCTTGCTGGACAGCGTGCCGTCCTCGCCCATGAACACCACGTCGGCATCGAGCAGCTTGTCCAGCGTCTTGGCGTCGCCACTGGCCGAGGCATCGGAGAACGCCTGCGAGAGGCGGGCGATCGCGGCGGGGTCCGTCTCGGCGGCCTGCACGCCAGCCGTCGACACGAGCGCCGCGACCAGCATGAAACCCTGCATGCAGCCCTGGCGCATCGTGGCATCTCCAAGGGGAAGGTGGCGAAGTTTAGGCGCACCGTCGCGGAATCAACGCGTGCAGGAAGTCATGCGATGGGGGCAGCGGGTCAGGATCCTTTGCAAAGCAAGGGGCGGAGGCGATCAATTCGAATTGATTCCCTCCGCTCCCTTGCTCCCGCGATTATCGTTGGGCCTCTTTTCAGCCGGCGGCTGGAATCGCCGCCGGATCCATCCACAACGCCGCCCACATGTGTCCGTCCGGATCGGCGAGGTCGCGGGTATACATGAAGCCCAAGTCCTCAACCGGGTTCACATCGGCCTGTCCACCGTGGGCTGCCGCGGCACGATTCATCGCATCGACGGCGTCGCGGCTTTCCAGCGCAAGCGAGAGCATCGACGCGCAGGTCCCGGCCGGCGGGAACGGCCGCTGCGTGAACGTGCGCCACTTGGCGTGCGTGACCACCATCACGTAAATCGCCTCGCTCCACACCATGCAGGCGCCGGTGTCGTCGCTGAATTGCGGGTTTTGCTCGAATCCCAGGGCCTTGTAGAACGCGATCGAGGCGTTGAGGTCGGTGACCGGCAAGCTGACGAAAATCATCTTTGTCATGGGGTTTTCCCGTTGGTTGTCTGAGGACTTGAAGTCTCTACGCGGGTGGAGTTCCATCAGTACGACGATCAACCAACGCCTGAATCGACAACGGCCAGGATCGGCATCGGGGCGACTCGATGCATCTGGGGAATCCGGCCTGGTTCTTTACGCGCGCAACACCGCAACTGAAGCCACTCCGATGCGGTCGAGGTCGCCGGCCGCTGGAGGACGAGCGATGACCAACGGCATATCGACCCCATGAGCAAGCCCTTGCAGGATGGATGTTGGCCTTCAACGAGATCGAAGCATGACCACGCAAGCGATACTGCTCCTCGCCGCCTCGGCGCTGACGCTCGTTGCCGCGCCCTTGGCGTTGCTGGTGGCAGGTGCCGTGGCCGGCCGACGCACCCGGAACGCGCGCGGCGCCGTCGCGGGAGGCTGGCGTTGCACGGCATTGTCGACGTTGCTCTACGTGCTCGCGTTCAACCTGACCTTCTTGATCCAGGAACTGTTCCTGGTGATTCCCAAGGCGCTCACGCCGGGCCTGCGACCAACGCTCTTCCACAACAATCACACTTGGGAAGGCACGAGTGCGCTCGCGAACCTGTTCCAGGGCACCGGCGCGCTGGCGACCGTATCCATCGGGCTGTTCTGCCTGTGGTTGCTCGGACGGTCGCGCACGCGATCGGACGAGGTCCGGTTGTTGCTGTACTGGATGGCATTCTGTGGCTGCTTCATGGCCTTGCCCCAGATCGTCATCGGGGCGCTGAGCCCGGGCAGCGACATCGGCATGGCGATGAACTACTTCGCTCTGGGCGCCGCCGCGCGTACAGGTATGGCTGTCGTTGCGCTGGTCCTGATGCCCTTCATCGCGCTGCAACTGCGGCGCCCGGCGCTTGAACTGGCCGCCGTGCCGGCGCTGATCGACGGGTGCCGCGCCCGCATGCGCTTCGTGTTTTTCGTCGTGACGTTGCCGGCGCTGCTCGGCACCGCGCTGGTCATCCCGTTCCGCCTTCCGCGCGAATGGGTAGAGGTACTCGGCGTGCCGGTGCTGGTGGTGCTGGCTGGTGTGCCATGGATACAGGCGGCGAGCTGGCGCGTGGACAAGCTCCAGGCCAGCGGATCCGGTGCGACCAGGGTCAGGACGCTTGCCCGCGTGCTTGCTGCGGTCGTGGGCTTGTTGCTCGTGTTCCAGATCGTTCTGAGACCGGGGATCAGGTTTTATTGAGAAACAGGACGACCTTCGGGATCGGTCTGCAAGCTTGTGAGGCGCCTGGCAGGCCGCAACGGGTCAGGGATCTCCAGTTTGGCTGCCGCATGAATTTGCGATTTGACCAAATGCCATCGCGCTCGGTAGAAAGCTGATGGCCGGGCCTCGCAAAGAGCAGTCCGTCGCCACCAACCAACAAGGGGGAATCCGGGTAATGAAAATGCAATCAGGAAAGCTCGTCCTGGCCATCTGCGTGCTGGGCCTCGCCGCCTGTTCGGCAACGCCCACAAAGCCCAGCGATGGCACGCCGAGCGTGGTCTACGACAAGCCCGAGGCGCAGGTGCAGAAAGCTGCCATCGATGCCTTGACGGACAATGGTTTCGTGATCAGCAAGTCCGACGCAGAGCTGGTCGAAGGCGCCCGTCCGCACAAGATGGGTGCGATGGTGGGGTCGGGTGGCGAGTCCGCCGGAGTCTGGCTTTCTTCGATGGGTAGCGACAAGACGTCCGTGAAAGTGAGTACCGCGAAGTCGCTGCTTGGCATCGTGGGCCAGAAGGACTGGGACAAGGACATCATCATGGCGATGGACAAGAGCCTGGGCCCGCACGAATAACAGCGGACGGGCGCGAGTTCCGAGGGGAGATCATGGGCAGAATGACGTACGTGGTCTTCCCCGCATTCGCCCTGTGCGGCTGCGTGGCCACGACCGGCAATTATCGGGCGCTTGCCGAGCGATATCCGGCGCGGTCGCCGGACTGCTCCATCGAGATATTCAAGGATGTAACGCCGGATCGGCCCTTCACGGCCATCTCGCATTTGAACGTGCATCTGGAAAAGACCTTCTTCATTCCTTCCGACTTTGCTTCGGCTGTCGGAGAGTTGAAACGCCAAGGCTGTTTGTCGGGTGCCGACGGCATCGTCAACATCCAGGAACGCCACTCCAGCTATCTGGAGACGCGCATTTACAACCTGTCTGCCACGGGCATCCGATTTGATCGCGAGACGGCACCGGATGTTGATCGGGCGAAATAGGGCCACCGTTGCGCCGCCGCCCACTCCGATACCGGTTTTTGAGCAGTACGGGAAGCTTGGCGTACAGTCACCTCTTTCCTCCTGTTCCCGCTGCCGCCGGAAGCGTAGCTGCCGACAGCGCAGCGCGTGCCCTGCCTGACTGCCGCCCATGCTGACCAGTATTCGTTCCTCCATGCCGCTGCTGTTGAGTACCGCATTCCTGTTGATGGGGGTGGGCTTGCTGCATACGCATATCGCGTTGCAGGGGCGGGGGCTCGGCTTTTCCGTGGCCATGATCGGTGTGCTGACGTCGGCTTATTACGCCGGTTTCCTGGTCGGCACCTACACGATTCCCCAGCTGACCCACCGCATCGGCCACATTCGTACCTTTGCGTTTTGTGCGGCGTTGCTGACCCTGGTGGTGCTCATACAGGCGCTCGATCCGGCGTATGGGGTGTGGCTTGTCCTGCGTGTTCTGCAGGGCATGATGCTGGTCGGCTTGTACGCGATCATCGAAAGCTGGTTGAACGCTGCCTCCGACCCCAGGCATCGCAGCTCGGTGTTCGCGATCTACATGATGGTGAATCTCGGTGCCAGCGCGACGGCGCAGCAGTTCCTGCGCATTCGCGGTGAGGGCTTCGTGCTGTTCTGTGTCGTCGCGATCCTGTTCTGCATCGCCAGCCTGCCGGTCGTTGCAAGCCATCAATCGCAGCCACAGCTTCGCGCGATGCCCAAGGTACAGATCAGACGCCTGTTCCGGCTGGCGCCTACGGCGCTGGTGAGTGCGCTGCTCTCCGGGCTGGCGCTGGGTGCGTTCTGGGGCTTGCTGCCGTTGTATGCCGTGGCCCGTGGCCTCGGCGTCGGCGGCATCGGCACTTACATGAGCGTTGCGATTGCCGGTGGCGTGGTGTTGCAGTGGCCGCTGGGCCGCTTTTCCGACCGCATCGATCGCCGTCTTGCGCTGTCGCTGATCAGCGCCACCGCGGCGCTGGCGGCGCTGGTCAATTTGTTGTTGCCGAACATTGGTGCGGCGGCGATGGTGGTGATTTTCGTGTTCGGCGGCATGAGCTTTACGTTGTACCCGATTGCCGTGGCGCACCTGGTCGATTACGTGGACCGCGACGAGCTGTTGGCGGCATCCAGCACCGTATTGCTGGTCAACGGCGTCGGCTCGGCGGTGGGGCCGCTGGTGGCGGGAGCCCTCATGAACCTGCTGCAGCCGCAACTGCTGTTTGTCTGGTTCGCGGTGCTCGACCTGATGATTGCCTCTTATGCGTTCTACCGTTTCATCCACCGCAAGCGCGAAGTGACATCGGACGACAATTTCGTGCCGCTGGTGAACACGACGCCGAGCTCGCTGGATTTGCACTCCAGCGAGTAACGGGGCCTGGCGTCCGCGACATGTCCGGTTTCATGGCGCGATGCCTAACGTGCGGCGGAAAGCTCCACCAGCTTCGCGATGGTGTTGATGTTGCGCGCGGTGCCCGCTTTCGCCGCGGGAATCGTCAGTCGCGAGTCGGCCATGCCGTCGCCGTAGTGCACGTAGATTTCGCGCTTGCCGCGGGCGAGCCGCTCCAGCTTCCGATGCCTGACGTCGTCCAGTGCGCTGGCGGGTGGCGCGTCGTCGAGGAAGATCGCCACCACGCGATTGCCCGGCTCTTCCGGAAAAGGATTGTCGGCCAGGACCTGGGCCATCTCGGCCGCACTGCGTATCAGCACGCCGACCGGCTTGCCGGCGTAGTCGTGCAGTTGTTGCTCCAGTTTCTTCTTCACCGGGGATTCGCCGAGCTCGCTCGTGAAGAGCACGTTGCCGCTGGCGATCCAGGTACGTACATCCATGAAGCCGGCGGCTTCGCACATGGCCTTGAGTTCGCTCATCGGCAACTTGCCGGTGCCGCCGACATTGACGGCGCGGAGCAGGGCTACGTACTGGGTCATCGTTGTGTCGTTCCAAAAGTCGGGGACGGAAATGGGCCGCGGACATTCTCCCGGTTTCCTTGCCCGAGGTCAGGCAACCCTGGCGTGGGCCGGCGTCTGGGCCGGCTCGGCGGGGTGCCATCACGGGATCGGCGGCAAGACTTTCTCGGCCGGAGCAGGCACGATTGACTGACGCCAGCCAGGCGCTGGTGCAACAGGCAAGGAGGGCGGCGTGTCGATCGGATGGACTTTGCTGGGCACGTTCGGCCAGCTGATGCTGGCGTATTTCCTGTTCATGCTCGTGGCTTTCTCCGCAGGCGGCCTCGTCAGCGGTGGCCGGTTTTGGCGGGTCCAGGTGAAAGTCCTGGACCTGTCGTTGTTCGTGCTGCCGGGCACTTGTGCGTTGAGTGCGGCGATCGTGTTGTACCTGCATTGGCGTGGCGGCAGCGCGCTGTCGTACTGGTGGCATGCCCTGCCAGTGGCGGCGACAATGCTGTACCTGGCTTACCTGCGCATCCTGGTCCGCCAGTCGCGCCGTGGTCGGTGACTGCAGAAACGTCGGCCTCTACTCCACCTTCAACAGCGCCAGCGCCTGATGTCTGGCTGACGCGCGAAGCGACTTGCGCAAGCCCGGGTCGTTGGTCGTGCGTGCCAGCACCATGCCGCCCACGCAGAGGGCCACCATCGTTTCCGCGTGCGAATGGCGCCGCTCGGACATGCCGTTGGCCGATTTTCCCCACGTCGTACGCTGGCTCGACCGCCTGATGGACATTCCCGGCTGGGCCGAGCGGCGGCCAGCCCGGGTACCCGGCGAGCAAGCACCGGTGCTGGCGAACGCCTGAAGCCAGTCGGAGAAACCGTGACAACCTTGCCGCGTTTGGCGAATCCACGGGCGCGGCCAGGCTGGGCATGGAGCATTCGGTCGACGCGACCCTGACCGTCGAACAGGCCTAGCGCACACGAAAGGCCAACTGCCTGACCTTCACCCTGCTGACCGTCGCATTGGGCGCGCGAGTCCGGTTTGCAGGCCTACGGGCAGGAGCTTGACGGCATCGTGGCCTGGCGCGTGGACGACAACATGATCTACCGGTCCAACCACGTCGCCGCGGGAATCAGCATTGGTCGCTCGCGCCTCACGGTGGACGTGGCGCGGGATCTGGTGATCGCGCGCGATCCTGCTGGCGCTCTACTACAACAATCGCGCGCCGAACTGCTTGCCGGCGCGTCGCCGGTGGCGGCCGCGCCGTACATGGCCATGGCCTTGCAACTGGCCCCGCGCTATGCCGGCCCTTGGGGCAATGCCGGCGTATGCGCCAGTGGCACCATTGCACAGGCGCCTTTCGGACCCTGGGCCTTCGGCGGTTACCCTAGGGGCATGAACAAAGCATGGAGTGTCACGGCGTCGCGCCGTCTTGGTCTCGCCATTCTGGGCGTGGGTTTGTCGATCGTGGGTGGTTGCGCCACCGCGCCGCCGCGCAACAGCGGGAATATCTGCCAGATCTTCGACCAGTACCCGGGCTGGTATAGCGACGCCCGTGCGACGCAGAAGCGCTGGGGAACGCCGATCAACGTGCTGATGGCGTTTGTGCAGCGCGAGTCCGGTTTTCGCGAGAAGGCCCGGCCCAGGCGGCCGCGGTTTCTGTTCATCCCGCTGCCGCGTCGCTCCAGTGCCTACGGCTACGCACAGGCGCAGGACCCGGTGTGGAAGGCGTACCGAAAGGCCACCGGTCGCTGGTTCAAGAGCCGGACCGACATGGATGATTCGCTCGATTTCATCGGCTGGTACACCGACCGCATCCACCGTGAACTGGGCATCTCCAAGTGGGACCCGAGGCATCTGTACATCGCCTACCACGAAGGCATCGGCGGCTACCGCACCGGCCGCTGGCGACATGAGGACGGCCTGCTGGAAACGGCTGCTGCCGTCGACCATCGCGCCCGCGAATACGGTGCCCAGCTGCGACGTTGCAGATAGCGGAGCAAGGCGCGACGTTGAAAGTGGCCGCGTTCTTTGGCGAGGCAAGTCGGTATGATTCGGCCGTCATCGCATGACCGGACCAGACAGGATGATTTTCAGTTGGACGACGGCCGGCGTGCTGGCGGTACTGTTTCTTGCGACATTTGTCCGCTCGGCATTCGGATTCGGCGAAGCGCTGATCGCGGTTCCGTTGCTTGCCTTGATCATGCCGGTGGAGGTGGCCGCGCCGGTGGCGGTGCTGATCTCGGTGACGGTCGCCATCGTTGTTCTGGCGCAGGACTGGCGTCACGTCCATGTACGCAGCGCAGGGTGGCTGGTGCTGTCGACGCTGGCCGGAACACCGTTGGGCTTGCTGCTGCTCACTCGCATGGACAGCGCGATCGTCAAGGCCTGCCTCGGCGCGATCATCATGGCGTTTTCGACCTACTCCCTGCTCAAGCGACATCGCGCCGCTCTGAAAGACGACCGATCCGCCTGGGTGTTCGGGTTTGCAGCAGGCGTGCTTGGCGGTGCCTACGGCATGAATGGTCCGCCGCTGGTCATGTACGGCACGCTTCGACGGTGGACGCCGCAGCACTTTCGCGCCACGTTGCAGGGTTATTTTCTCCCGGCAAGTTTGATGGCGCTGGCGGGATACGCGCTGGCGGGTCTGTGGAAGCCGCTGGTGACCCGTTACTACCTGATGGCGTTGCCGATGGTGATCGTGGCGATCTTTCTCGGACGGCTTGCCAATGGCCGTATGGACGGCCAGACATTCCTTCGTTTGGTGCATGTCGGGCTTGTTGTCGTGGGTGGATTGCTGGTGCTGCAGGCTGCGGTATGACGATGCCGCTCCGAGCCGGCCGCAATTTCCGGGCCAATGTAAACGGAGAAAGTTCATCGGGATGGCGGGTTTTTCCGATCCGCCTCTTGGCCCGGACGTATACTGAACATCCGTACCGTTCCGGGAGATCCGTCATGAAATCTTCCCTGTTGCCGCGCCTTCTGTACGTCGTTTGCCTGGCCTTCGTTTCCGTCATGGCGCGGGCGGCCACTGCTCCGGACAACGTCGACGTCCACTACAAGGACCCGCAGCACTTCACCGAGGCAAGGCGCAGTTTCGGAAGGCACATGATCGGTGCCGACGCGTATCTGGAACCACTCAAGGCCTACATCGCCCAGCGCGCTTCACGCATCCTGGCGCCAGGCCAGCGGCTGGACATCGAGGTGACCGATGTGGATCGCGCCGGCGAGTACGAGCCTTGGCGCGGGCCGCGCTTCGATGACGTGCGCATCGTCAAGGACATCTATCCGCCGCGCATCGAGCTGAACTTCACGCTGTACGGTCCCGACGGCAACGTGCAGCGCAAGGGCCATCGCAAGTTGCGTGATGCGGGCTTTCTGAGTCACAACCTGGGTGCCGATCAGGATTCCCTGCGCTACGAGAAATCGTTGATCGATCTCTGGCTGCGCAAGGGTGCCGACAAACTCTGAGGATTGTCCTGGCCGATGGTGCCGCGTCAGGATCACGCCATGGCCCGACACGACCTGACTGCAGGAGGCACGCGATGGATCCCGACTTCTGGCATCAACGCTGGCGCGAAGGCCGCACCGGCTTTCACCAGAATCGGCCCACGCCGTTGTTGCTCAAGCACTGGCCGGCGCTTGCGCTCGCACCCGGCAGCCGGGTGTTCGTGCCGCTGGCCGGCAAGTCGCTGGATCTTGCCTGGCTGGCAGCGCAGGGTCATCGCGTACTGGGCGTGGAACTGTCGCCGCTGGCGGTGGCACAGTTCTTCGACGAGCACGGACTGACGCCGCAGGTGCACGAATCGCGCTACGGCCGTCACTATCGTGCCGGCGACATCGAACTGATCTGCGGCGACGTGTTCGGCCTCGATGCCGATGCCTTGGCCGGTTGTGCCGCGGTGTACGACCGCGCCGCGCTGATCGCCTTGCCGCCGGAGCTTCGCCTGCGCTACGTGCGCGAACTGCATGCGCATCTTCCCGCCGGTTGCAGCGCACTGCTGATCACGCTGGAGTACCCGCCGCACGAAAAGCAGGGCCCGCCATTCGCGGTGCTCGAAGCCGAGGTGCGCGAGCTCTACGGTCGTAACTGGTCTGTCACGACGCTGGAGCGCCGCGACATCCTGGCGCAGCAACCGGGATTCGTCGCCGAAGGCGTGACCGCGCTGGAGACAGTGGCGTACCGGCTGTCGCGAAAAGCCTGAAGCGTGCAAGCGCAGCGATGAGGTTCTCGAGCAGCCGCTGCGCCGCGTGAACAGTCCCGGCGAGTCGCACGCCAGGTCGTGCGGACTGGTGCTGCGCCACGTCTTCCTTGTTCAGCCAGCTCGGCGTGGATGTCGGCGCGACCGATCTGTCCGCGCTGATTTCGGAATCGGCTGATCCAGGGAGTCGCGTGTCAAACGCCGACATGAGAAGATCCCGGCCTCATGATCGCCTTGCGGGGCGGAGTGCCGCGGCCGTGCCATGTGCCGGCGCCGCGAAGGCTTCGTGGCGGTCGACACCGATGTATGTGATGCATATCTCATCGCGCCGATGCGCTTCGCGGGAAGGTTGCAGTCGGCGCGTCGGGGATGCGTCCAAGGGGAAATCGAAAGCAGTCCACCTGCACCCGGCGACGAAGTCGCCGGCAGCCGGTTGATGGCCGGTCCGGGGCCGGTTGCTGTCCGGACACCGACGCACACGGGCGCAAGGCCCGTGTGAGGGATGAAACGTTCATACAGGGGAGTTGGATCATGCACATCGTTCGAGGCAGGTTGACCGGTGCCGTCGTGGCATTGGCATTGTGTGCCGGCGCGGCCAGCGCCGGCACGTTTCCGGACTTCGGCTACCAGCCGCCGTCCAGCTACACCGGGCCGATCTTCAAGCTCAGCCAGAATTACCCGCAGAAGTTGCCGAGCGGCCCGCTGCCGGCGTTCTTCAAGTTGCTGCCCAGTCCGCTCAGCAACGATTTCGAAGCGTGGCGTCCGTACGCGGAGGCGGTGAAGCAGTACTGCCTCGAAGGCAATGTGGAAAACGACTGGTACGTGCAGAAGAACACGGTCCGCCACTGGTACCACGCGCCGTGGCAGCACTACGGGCCGCTCGGCCGCGAGGGCATTCACGGCCTGACCAAGGAAGCGCAGATCCAGTCGAAGCAGCTGGCGCCGACGCAGACCACCACCGGGCAGACCTTCGCCGTGGGCATCTACAACGACATCGGCGGCTACACCTTCGGCCAGGTGTGGAAGAACCCGCAGGATCCCGATCCCTCGTTCACCTCCAAGCCGAACAGCTTTCACGACGGCACCGTGGTGTGCAAGCCGCTGTTTGCCGACGTGGACCTGAGCCAGGTGCCGTTCCTGGTCAACCCGGTGCTGTGGCAGGCGTATGTCACCGACAGTTTCGATTCGGCCAATCGCGAGATCAAGCCGGTGGCGCTGATCCAGATGGATTTCGCGGTGCGCGACTCGCGCATCCCCGGCACCGGATGGATCTTCGGCACGTTCCAGTACAACGGCGCGGTCACCGGCAAGCCCGGCTGGGACAACCTGGTGCCGGTCGGCGTGATGTGGGGCAACGACCCGGAGGACACCGGCGACAGCTATACCAACAAGCAGCCGACGGTGACGAAGATCAACCCGGATCTCAAGGAAACCGCGATCAACGCCAAGCCCGAATTGCCGCCTACCCATCTGGGCTGGAATGGCCGTCTGGACGGCCCGGTGGACAACCCGGTCAGTGCCTGCATGAGCTGCCACATGACGGCCGAAAGCCCGCAGTTGTCGCCGATGAACCCGACTTTCCAGGCACCGGACAAGGTACCGCCGGTGGGTTCGAAGGAGTGGATGCGCTGGTTCCAGAACGAGATGGCCGGTACGCCGTTCGACGCGGCGGCAAAGAGCACCGATTTCAGCCTGCAACTGGCGGCCGGCATCGCCGACTTCTATGACTGGAAATGCAACCAGGGTGGCGTATTCGCCGAGGGTGGCAACGCCTGCGAGCAGGCGCGCAACTTCCGGCTCAAGCTGATGAAGTCGAGCAAGCCGCCGGCAAAGGTCTACAAGATCGAACGTGACCAGGTGCTCGAAGAGCTGCATTGATCCGGTTCGTTCCCGACCGACGACGCCAGGCCCGGCGAAAGCCAAGCCTGGCGTCCGTTTGAATCGCCTGGCCGCGTGGCCGCACCGATCACTTCGAAGCCGGTGAAGCTGGCTGACATTGCCAGGCGGTTCGTTGCCGCGCTGCCGTTCCGGGCCGACGCCAAAGCCGGCCTGCGCAAGCGGCCGCGAGTGCTATAGCATCGAGGGATGTGGCCAGCGTGAAGACGAGGGCCTTGTACTCGCGCCTGTCGCGCGGATTCCTGCTTGCGGAGGCAACCTTGAAAACGGCAACCCTCAAGACGGCTACCTTCTTCATGCTGTCGCTGGCGACTGCATGGCCCGCAATGACGTTGGCGGGGGCGCATTCGCCGACCTCGCGGCTGCATGAGATCAGCGATCCCGACACGCGCGCCTGGTGGCAGGCGACGCAGGCGTTGTCGGACGATGCGATGGAGGGGCGCGATACCGGTTCGCCGGGCCATGACCGCGCGGCGGCGTTGGTGGCGAAACGTTTTGCCGAAGCGGGTTTGCGCCCGGCAGGTGACGACGGCTCCTGGTTCCAGCGGTTCCGGCTCAATGACCTGCGGGTGACCCCAAAAGGTTCGCGCATCGCCGTCGGCAAGACGCCATTGCGCCTGCTTTACGACATCACGCTGCGCCCCTCGGCGGGGATGCCGACGCGGCTGGATGCGCCGATGGTCTTCGCGGGTTATTGCGCGGCCGATGCGCTCGGCGACGTGCGCGGCAAGGTGGTGCTCTGTTACGGCTGGCGCCGCGCCGGTTTGACCACGAGTGCGCAGCGGTCCGGGGCGGTCGAGGCGGCCGGTGGACTGGGCTTGATCACGCTGGCCGATCCGGGGTTCACCCTGGAGCCGACGCGCTGGCCGGCGGCCTATGCCCGAACGATGACGCCGGTCGATGCACCGACGTCTGCGGCCGGTCGGATGCTGGTGGCCACCCTCAACCCGCAGGCGCTCGCCGCAGTGATCGCGGGCACCGGGCAGGATGCGAAACAGATTCTGGCGCTGGGCAGCGCCGGCAAGCCGCTGCCGCGCTTCGATCTGCCCGGGCGTTTTGAAGCGCAGCTTCATCTGGAGCAGCGGGTGGTGACCTCGGCCAATGTGCTGGGCGTGCTGCCGGGTACCGATCCGAAGCTGCGCGACCAGTACCTGGTGTTGTCGGCACATCTGGACGGCTATGGCCACGGCGAGCCGGTGGATGGCGACGACCTCTACAACGGCACGCTCGACGACGCGGCCTATGTCGCGCTGCTGGAGCGGCTGGCCACGCGTCGGCATGGCAAAGGCTATCGTCGCCCGGTGCTGTTCGCGGCGTTCACCGGCGAGGAGAAGGGGCTGCTCGGCAGCCGCTACTTCGTGGCCCATCCCACGGTGCCCAGGCGCGCGATCGCCGCCAACATCAACCTCGACCAGGTGCGTCCGATCTTCCCGCTCACGCGACTGACCGTGCATGCGCTGGACGACAGCACGCTCGGCGATACCGTGCGCAAGGTGGCGGCGCGTGACGACATCGTCGTGCAGCTCGATCCCGAGCCTGAGCGCAACCTGCTGCGTCGCGCCGATCATTGGTCGTTCGTGCAGGCGGGCATCCCGGCGACCGGTTTCGTGTTCGGCTATCAGCCCGGCACCGACGCGGAAAAACGCTACCGCCACTGGTACGACGTGCAATACCACCGCCCGCAGGACGATCTGACCCAACCGATGAACTGGCCCGCCGCCCGCAAGTTCAACCGTTTCTTCTATCACCTGGTGGCGGCGGTCGCCGATGCCGATGCCGCCCCGCAATGGAAACCCGACAGTCCGCTGCCGCCGCGGGCCGGAACACGCGCAAGTCCGTGAATCCACCCCCTCATGGCTGGTTCTGGAACGCAGGCCGTTCAGCGACGGCAGAGGACCATGGGTCGCGCAAGCAAGCGAAGAGGTTCCAGCCATGACCACGATCTCCGGCAAGACGAAGAGCGGATTCACCTACGAAGGTGATTACGAGCAAGCCAGCGCGGGTCGCATCCTGTGGACAGCGACATTCCGTCGGGATGGCGGCTACGCCGGCATGCGGCACGGCCGCCTGCATGACATGCGGGATGTGTCGATGACGGCGCTCGATGACCTTGTGAAGGTCGACATCGAATCGACCTGGACCGACGCCACCTGAAACCATGGCATGCGCGGTCCGCTGCCGGCCGATTGCGTGGCCGGGGCTGGGCCATCTTGCGACGTCCGGATGGTGCGGTCACCATCGTTGCAGCAAAACAGGAGCGCACGCGTGACCACGTCGGCGAAACTCAGCCCGAAAGACTACGAGAACCTGGCCCGGGTTGCGCAGGGCCAGGGGACGTTGCTGGACGATGCGTGCGCGGCTCGTTTGATGGCGGCCGGGCTCATTCTGAAGATGGACGCCAGCGAGGTCGCTGCGGCATCGCTGCAACTGACCTCCGCCGGGCTGGCACTCATCCGGTCGAGCGATCAGTGACGGCCGGCATCGACGTGGTGCCGGCGAACAGTGAAGACCGCTCGATGCTGCGGGACGCCCGCGCTGCCGACTTTCCCGCCATCCTGGATCTCAACGAGGCCTTCGTCGCCGTGCTCAGCCCGCTCGACGGCAAGCGGCTGGCGCGGCTGCACGCGCACGCGGCCCTGCATCGGGTGATCGAAAACGAGGGGCGGATCGAGGCATTCCTGCTCGCCTTCCGCGAAGGCGCGGACTACGACAGCCCGAACTACCGCTGGTTTGCGCAGCGCTACGCGTGCTTCCTTTATGTGGATCGCATCGTGGTGGCGGCCGACACCCACGCGCGCGGCGCCGGCAGCATGCTCTACCGCGATGCCATCGCGCTGGCCCGGCGCGATGCGGTGCCGATCATCACCTGCGAGTTCGATATCGAACCGCCCAATCCGGCATCCGCGCGCTTTCACGCCAGCCAGGGTTTTCACGAAGTCGGCCGGCAGCAACTTCACGGCGGCCGCAAGACGGTTTCGCTGCAGGCGCTCGATGTCGCCGCGACGTCCGACGCCGCGACCCGCCGCTGCGCTCACTCGCGCCGCCAGTAGCGTTCCATCTCCAGATAGGTGAACGAGGCCGACCAGGTGATCAGCACGAAGCCGGTCAGCGCCTCGGTGCCGACCAGGAAACGGATCGGCCCGGCCGGAATCACGTCGCCGAAGCCGACCGTGGAATAGGTCACCGCGGAGAAATACACGTGGTCGAAAAACGAGCCTGTCGCAATGCCGTGCAGGGTGCCGAAACGTCCGTCCGCCCACAGCAGGCCGAACAGCACCATGCCGAAAATCCAGATCTCCAGCACATGCACGGCCAGGACGCCGAAGATGCCGGCCAGCACCCGCCGCCGCCGTTTTCCGCCCATGTGCGCGAGGCCGCGCGAGAGCAGGTTAAGGCCTTCGTAATGCAGCAGCACGCAGGCCGCCACCGCCAGCATGGTGGCGCCGACCACGGCCAGGTTGATGTCCCAGTGGCCGTACTCGTCAAACTGCGTCAGTGCGCGCAGCTGCGCGGATACCTCAACCAACGCCATGCCTGTCGCCTGCGTCATGTGCAGTCCTCCGTCGATGCCATCGGCCGGCCGCCGATCCGCGGCCAAAACGCCGCCGCCGACACCGACCCTACGTCCGTTCGGCCTGCCATGGAGAGCGCCATGCAGGGCGCCACCGCCGGCCACGGTCGACGCGCATCCGCCAACCAAGCGCCTATGCTGGCCGGGTCATCACGCCACGAGGTTTCCACCATGGGCAATGTCTGCGGCACCACCGGCAACGGGTTCACCTACGAAGCGGACTATCAACCGCCCAGCGCCGGGCGCGTGCACTGGACGGCGACCTTCCGCCACAAGGGCGATTACGCCGGCATGCGTCACGGCTGCGTGCACAACCTGCCCGATGCACCCGCCGCGGAGCTCGACGCGGCGATCAGGGCCGACATCGAGTCGACCTGGACGGACGCGCATTGATGGGGAGTGACGCCGCCGCGCCGGCGGCGACCGCGCCCGCAGCGGCCAGGTCCGCGGTGAGCGCCGGAACCACGGTGGACGTGGTGGTGATCGGCGGCGGCCAGGCCGCGCTGGCCACCGCGTATTTTCTGCGCCGCACCGGGTTGTCGTTCGTCCTGCTCGATGCCGAGGCGGGCCCGGGTGGCGCCTGGCGGCATGGCTGGCGATCGCTGCGGCTGTTTTCGCCGGCCAACTGGAGTTCGATCGCCGGACGGCCGATGCCGCCGGTGGCGGAGGTCTATCCCGGCCGCGACGAGGTACTGGCCTATCTGGCCGACTACGAGCAGCACTATCAGCTGCCCGTGCTGAGGCCGCTGTGGGTGGACACCGTCGAGGCCGGCGCCGACACCCTGTCGGTACGCGCGGGCGCACAAAGCTGGCGCGCGCGGGCGGTGGTCAGCGCGACCGGCACGTGGCGCAACCCCTGGGTGCCGGTCTATCCCGGAGCCGCGGACTACACGGGCGAGCAGCTGCATTCGGCGCACTACACCGAGCCGACGCGGTTCGCCGGGCGGCGGGTGCTGGTGGTCGGTGGCGGCAATTCCGGCGCGCAGATCCTGGCCGAGGTGTCGCGGCTGGCGAACGCCAGCTGGGTGACGCCACAGCCGCCGACGTTCCTGCCTGACGAAGTGGACGGGCGCGTGCTGTTTGCCCGCGCCACCGAGCGCTGGAAGGCGCAGCAGGAAGGCCGCGTGATCGACGCGCCGGTGGGCGGGCTGGGCGACATCGTGATGGTGGCACCGGTGCGCGAGGCGCGGAGCCGCGGCGTGCTGCATGCGCAGCGCCCGTTCACCCGCTTCACCCGCACCGGCGTGGTGTGGCCGGACGGTCGCGAGGAGACCATCGACGCGGTGATCTGGTGCACCGGCTTTCGCCCGGCGCTGGCCCACCTGGCCGCGCTGGATGTGCTGGAGCCGGACGGCCGGGTGCAGGTGGATGGCACCCGCGCGCTGCGCCAGCCGCGGTTGTGGCTGGTCGGTTACGGCGACTGGACCGGTGCGGCCTCGGCCACCCTGGTGGGGGTTACCCGCACGGCGCGCAGCACGGTGGCCGGGGTCGCGCTGGCCCTGGCCGGCTGATCGCACTGACGGTGAGCCGCGCCGCTGGCAGTATGCTGGGCCAGCATGGCGCGATCACGCCCGCCCCGCTCATGGAGAGTTTTCCGCATGTCCGCCGCCATTCCCGTCGATGAAGTCCAGCGGTTGGCGCGGCTGCAGGCGCTGTCCGTGCTGGATACCGAAGCGGAGCCGCTGTTCGACGCGCTGACCCGGGCGGCGGTGCTGGTCACCGGCGCACCGATTGCACTGATCACCCTGGTCGACGCCGAGCGGCAATGGTTCAAGTCCAACGTCGGCCTGGCCGGGACCACCGAAACCCCGCGCGCCAGCGCGTTCTGCGCCCACACCATCCTGGGCCCCGACCTGCTGGAGATCGCCGACGCGCAGCGCGATCCGCGTTTCGCCGACAACCCGCTGGTCACCGGCGAGCCGCACATCCGCTTCTACGCGGGCGCACCGATCGAACTCGGCGACGGCCTGCGCATGGGCTCGCTGTGCGTGATCGACCGCGAGCCGCGCGTACTCGACGACATGCAGCGCGACACGATCAGGGCGCTGGCGCGCGCGACGGCCGAGGCGCTGGAGCTGCGCCGCCTCGCGCTTGCCCGCAACAGCGAGCTTGAACACGAGGCGGAAACGGCACGCGCGCGCGAGCTTGCCGCCACGCAACTGGAGCAGAAGCTGCGCGCCAGCGAGGCGTTTCTCGATCGCACCGGCCGGCTCGCCGGCGTGGGCGGCTGGCAGGTGGATCTGCTCACGCGCGAAGTGGTCTGGTCGGATGAAACCTGCCGCATCCACGAGCTGCCGGTCGGCTACCGGCCGACGCTGGAGCAGGCGCTGGATTTCTACACGCCCGAGGCGCGCGGCGTGATGCAGGCCGCCGTGGAAAAGGCCATAAGCCAGGGTACCGGCTGGGACCTGGAGCTGCCGCTGGTCACCGCCGCCGGGCGCAAGATCTGGGTGCGCGCGATCGGCACGGTGGAATTTTCCGACGACGGGAAACCCCTGCGGCTGCTGGGTGCGGTGCAGGACGTCACCATCCGCAAGCGCGTCGTCTCGACGCTGGAAGCCAGCGACCGGCGCTTCCGCAAACTTTTCCAGTTCAGCCTTGGACTGATCTGCACGCACGACTACGAAGGCACCCTGCTGTCGGTCAATCCGGCGGCGGCGCGCTCGCTCGGCTACTCGATCGGGGAGCTGCTGGGACGTTCGCTGATGGACTTCATCCGGCCCGAGCGGCACGCGGCGTTTCGCGACTACCTGCTGCGCATGGTCACCAACGACAGCGACGAGGGCACGCTGGAGCTGGTCGCCAAGGATGGCCAGCTGCGCATCTGGCAGTACCAGAACGTGCTGGACGATGATGGCGACGAGCCTTACGTGCTGGGCCACGCGCAGGACATCACCGACCGCCATCACCACGAGCAGAGCCTGCGCGAGCTGTCGGTGCGCGACCCGCTCACCGGCTGTTTCAACCGGCGGCTGCTGGCCGAGGTGTCGGCCACCTGCGAGCCGCAGCTGTGGGGCTGCATCGCGATCGACCTGGATCACTTCAAGCAGGTCAACGACACCTACGGCCATCAGCGCGGCGACGAGGTGCTGGTGGCCATGGCGCGCTTCCTGGCCCGCCACGTGCGTCCCGCCGATGCCGTGGTGCGGCTGGGCGGCGACGAGTTTCTGGTGCTGCTGCGCGACGTGGAGCCGGGCCTCGCCGAGGGCGTGGTGGCGCGCATCGAGCATGATCGCGCCGACGCGCCGATCGCCTTCACGCTCGGCTGGGCCACGTTCGGCCAAGGCGTGTCGCTGGAGCAGGGGCTGGCCGAGGCCGATCGCCAGCTCTATCGCAAGCGCGCCGCGCGGGCCTGCTGACGCCGCATCCCCGGCGGCGGCCCGTGCGCTGCCGAAGACACGGCCTGCTGGCCTTTGCCAGCCATGCCGCGGCGGTGCTGCTGCCGGGTGCGGCCCTGCATTACCTCGTCGAGCGTCCGTTCCTGCAACTGCGCGAGTGCCGCGCCGGCCGGACCGGCGGCGCCGGCTGGCGGCCGCGGAGCAGGGCGTTTCCCGCGAGTTCGCGGGCAGGCAGTGAATCCGCTTGAGTGGCATCTTCCGCGCTGCAGCCGCTGCGCACGGAGGCGCCTTGATCACGCCGTCTGCTGGTCGGCCTCGCTCGCGGCCACGGCCAGGCCGGATACCACGCCCAGCGAGGGGTCGCCGCGCACCAGCGGGGTCGCGGGGAAACACGCCTGCACGCGTTCGCTGATCTGCGGCGCGCGCGAGGTGCCGCCGGTGAGGAAGATGCTGGCGGGGAGTTCGTCGAGCTCGTTGCGCACGGCGGTCAGCGTGCGCTCGAGCTGGCCCAGGAAGGTTGCGATGGCGTCGCGAAAATCCGCGCCATCCAGGTCCACCGCCAGCTCATGCTCGATGAAGTCCAGCGCAACCCGGTGCCGCGGCGACACGCTCAGGACGATCTTGCTGCGCTCGGCTGCCTGGTTCAGCCGGGTGGTGGAGCCCGGCTCCTGCAGGGCGCGCAGGCGCGAGCCGTAGGGCTCGTCGACGAGGCGGTAATCCTGCTGGTGGAACTCGCGCTGCCGGGGCAGGTTGTGCACGCTGGCGGCGTCCACGTAGCGGTGCGCGGGCATGCTGATGCGGTCCTTGCCCAGTTGCGGCATGAAGCTGTGCAGGCTCACGCTCACGTCGAGGTCGGTGCCGCCACTGGGCAGGCCCCAGCTGCGCGCGATGCGGGGCGCCTGGCCACCGCCGAGCCGGGCATGGGCCACGTCGGTGGTGCCGCCGCCGATGTCCACCACCAGCGCGTACTGACGCTGCTGCAGGCTGCGGTGGTAGTGCATCGCGGCAGCGGCGGGTTCTTCCAGGAACGTCACCTGGTCGAAGCCGGCCGCGGCGGCGGCCTCGCGCAGGATCCCGATCGCCTGCAGCGAACCCTGCGCACCCATCGAACTGCGAAACTCCACCGGCCGCCCGATCACCGCGCCGCGCACCGCCACGCCGAACTGGCGGCTGGCGGCAAGGCGGATGTGTTCGAGGATGTGCGTGGCGATATGCACGATCACCTTGCGCACTTGCGGGTCGAGCCGGTAGCCGAACATCGACTTGGGCGACTCGATCAGATGGCCGCCGCCGCTGTCCAGGTAACCCTCGACCGCCTGCTCGCCGAACAGCGCATGCTGCAGGCTGGCTATCGAGGCGCTGGCGCTGCGCGTTTGCTCCTCCATCCATTGCCGCCGCACCGCGCGCAACGCTTCGCGGCGCAGCTCGTCGTCGCCATGCGGCGACGGTGCCTGGCCGCGCGCCATGGCGGCCGCGGCCTGCTGGCGTTGCCGGGTGCGGGCCAGGCGCAGCTGGGCCTCCAGTTGCGCTTCCAGCGCAGGAGTCAGCGCGAAGTCGGCGGGGTCCGGTACCCGTTCGGGGAAAAACACCGCCGTGCGGAACTGCTCGGCGTCGCCGAAGCGTACCAGGGTCAGTTCGCCGTCGATGATGGCCGCGGCAGCGGAATAGCTGGTGCCGAAGTCGATGCCGATATGCATGGGCTCACGCAGTCGCTGTGGGGCAACCGCGAAGTATGACGGCAGCGGCGGCGCCCGCCCATGCCCGTGATGGCGAGGGGCGTCCGGTGCGAACAACCCTGCTGCCGGCAAGCCATCGCGCCGATGCCGGCCGCGACCCGATGCCGCGCATGCGTGCGACGACGCGCGACTGTGCTATGACAAGGCAACCACCCCGCGCAGGACCTTGTCCGTGTCGACCGTCCGCCATCGTGCCGCCTGCGGCCTCGCCCTGCTTCTGCTACTGCTGGGCATGGCCGTGCATGCACAGACGCCGGCCACGGCGGAACCGCCGCTGGATCCGGTGGCCGAGCAGATCCGCGACCGCATCGAGCAGTGGCGTGCGCGGCACTCCGAAGCGGTTGCCGGCGCGGAGCTCGATCTGGCGGTGGTCAATTTCTACGAGCAGAACCGCTTCGCGCCGGCGTGGACACAGCAGGGCAACCTCGACCAGCTGCTGGCCGCGCTGCGCGAGGTGGCCGGCGACGGACTCGACCCGCAAGATTACGCGCTCGATGAACTGCAGCGTCGCCGCGGCGTGCTCAGCGATCCGCAGGCGACGGCGCAGCAGCGGGCCCAGTTCGACCTGCTGGCCACCGATGCCTGCCTCGCCGCGCTGCTGGACCTGTACCGCGGCAAGGTCGACCCGGCCACGCTGGACACGCACTGGAATTTCGATCCGCGTCAGCTCGACCGGGCGCGCGGCCTGCAGGCGGTGCGCGATGCGCTGGCGCGGGGAGCGATCAGCGGCCTGTTCGAACGCGCGCGGCCGCAGGATCCGCAGTACGGCCAGTTGCGCGAAGCGCTGGTGAAACTGCGTGAGGTGGCCGCGCAGGGGGGCTGGCCGGTGCTTGCCGGCGGCGCCACCCTGAAACCCGGCGTCAGCGACCCGCGCGTGCCGCTGCTGCGCCAGCGCCTGCGGCTGGCCGGATACCCGGTCGGCGACGCCACCGGCGATCGGTTCGACGCGGCCCTGGAGGCGGCGCTGGTGCAGTACCAGCGCGAACAATACCTGGCCGCGGACGGGCATCTGGGCAAGGCCACGCTGGCGGCATTGAACGTGCCGGTGGCCGCGCGCATCGGCCAGTTGCGGGTGAACCTGGAGCGCGCGCGCTGGCTGCTGCACCAGTTGCAGGGGCGCTTCGTGGTGGTCGATATCGCCGGTTACCAGGTGATCTACTACAACGATGGCAAGCCGGTCTGGCGCGCGCGCGTGCAGGTCGGCAAACCGTACCGCAGCACGCCGGTGTTCAAGTCGGCGATCACCTACATCACGCTCAATCCGACCTGGACCGTGCCGCCCACGATCCTGAAAAACGACATCCTGCCCAAGCTGCGCAGGAACCCCGGTTACCTCGCTGCCAACCGCATCCGCGTGCTGGACGGCCAGGGCCGCGAGCTGTCGCCGGGCAGCGTGAACTGGGCCAGCCCGCGCGGCGTCGTGCTGCGCCAGGATGCCGGCCCGGGCAATTCGCTGGGTCGGCTGGCGATCCGCTTTCCCAACGACTATTCGGTGTACATGCACGACACCCCGCACCAGGAACTGTTCGCCAACGAGCAGCGCCTGTTCAGTTCCGGCTGCATCCGGGTGGAGCGTCCGCGCGAACTGGCCGAGCTGCTGCTCGATGATCCGGTCGCGTGGAACCGCGCCGCCATCGACCGCGCGATCGACACGCTGAAGACCCAGACCGTGATGCTGCGCCAGCCGGTGACCCTGCTGCTGGCGTACTGGACGGTGGACCTGCACGACGGCGGCCGGGCCAGCTTCCGTCCCGATGTCTACCGTCGCGATGGCAACCTGCTCGCGGCGCTGGATCGTCCGCGGCGATCGCCGTGGCTGGCGCCCGCCGCTGCCGCGCTCACCCGCTGAAGGTCGCCTCGAAGAAAAAGGCCGCGCCAGGCTCGCGCCCGACGCGGCAACAGGTTTGAACCGACCACTGCCAGGTGCATCGGTGCCGTCGACGCAGGACCGTCACGACCCGCGCAGTGTGCCGGCGAGGTGTCTCAGGGGCTGGGACCGGCGAAGCGGCATCGGCCGGGTGATGCGGGTTCGGTGCGGGGCTGATCCTGGTCAGGGCGCGGCGGCGCCGCGGCGGTCACCATCGGCAGGGCGGAAGTTTCCGCACACTGATCGAACCTGCCCCTGGAGAATCTGCGAATGCTGTTTCAAGTGAAGGATCTTGCCGCCGACACCGGCGCCATCGCCGCCGCCCTGCGCGCCCATGATGCGACCGCCAAGGTCACCTGCGACGCCGCCGCCGGCCAGATCGACGTGTCGGCCCAGCTCACTTCCGGTCAGGTGATCGCCGCGCTGCAGGCTGCCGGCTACGAAGCCAGCCGCATGTCCGAGCCACGGCAGATCCACGTCAGTGGCGGCAGCGACTGCTGCGGCAGCTGCTCATGAGGCGCTAGCGTCGTCGTCCCCGCGCGGTGCCGGCTTGCGCGGCCGGCGTGGCCCGGGGGCGGAGTGCCGGCCCTGGCTGGCGTCGATCGCGTCGATCCAGCCGGCACGCGCGGCGGGAAACGCATCGGCATAGGGCACGTACGGCTTGATGTCGAGGATCGGCGTGCCGTCGAGCAGGTCGATTCCGCGCACGCGCAGCGCGCGCGCTTCCACTGCCACCAGCTCCACCGCGGACAGCCCGAGCGGGTTGGGCCGATGCGGCGAGCGCGTGGCCAGCACGCTGCGCTTGCCGCCACCGCGCGGCGGGCGCACCTCGGCTTTCCAGCCTTCGCTGCGATGGAACACGAACAGCAGCCAGATCCGCGCGAAGCCAGCCAGGTCACGGAATGCCGCGGCAGGCAGCCCTTCGGCAAACTCGATCGTCGCCTCGACCGCATCGCCGCTTTCGGTACCCGCCACCACGGTGGACTGATGCGGTGCGTCGATCCGGCGCGCGTACGGCGAGCGCACGAATGCAATCGGCTGGCAGGAGAATGCGCTGGAAATGTCGTGCGGGATGGTCATGATGCGGCATTATCCCACTTCGCCCGCCATCCCCAGGCTGGCTCGAACCTGCCCGCCGAGGCCGCCATGAAATATCTCGTGATGATCTACTGCGACGACACCTTGCTGGACGCGCTGCCCGAAGGCGAGTTCGACCACATGATGCACGGCTGCTTCGCGCATGCCGACGAACTGCAGGAGCAGGGTTGCCTGCTCGGCTCGCAGCAACTGGAAGCGCCGGCCAGCGCGAAGACCCTGCGCGTGCGCAACGGCCGCGCCCAGGTGTTCGACGGCCCGTTTGCCGAAACCAAGGAATACCTGGGCGGCTTCAACCTGATCGAAGCCGACAGCATGGACGAGGCGGTACGCATCGCCTCGGAGTTCCCGTGGGCGCAGACCGGTGCGATCGAGATTCGTCCGGTGCGCGACATGGACATGGTGCGGCGGCGGGTGGGGGCATGACGATGCACGCTTCCCGACGTGCCACCATGCGGCTCCCCCATGCGCTGGTCCGCCCATGAACTCCTCCGACGACGGTTACGATGCCGAGCGCGAATTCGACGATGTCGACGAGGACTCGGTCGAGGCGAAGGTCTGGCAGCTGCTGTTGCTGATCAACCCCGGCGACGAGGAAACCGCGCTGTTGCAGTTCAACGACTATCGCGAGGCCATGGCCGATCTCGATGCCGACGAGGTGGAGCCGATCGAGGTCATCGGCCGGGTGATCGACTGGCGGTCCGGTTTCATCGTCGGCGAGCACGATTTGCATTCGCTGGTGCAGGCAGTCAACGAACTGGCCTCGCGCTGGAACCTGTCGATCGACTGGAACGGCGACCCGGACGACGACGAGTTCTACGACGACGTGGACGCGGCCGAACTGTTTTCGATCGCCTACGATCGCCTGGCGGAGTTCGGTTACACGCTGTGGGCCTGGGAGACCGATGGCGACACCCATGCCGGCTGGATGACCCTGACCCGCGACCGCGAACCGTTGCGCGAACTGGCCACGTTGCTGGGCATCAACCTGCGCCTGGGCAGCGAAGTGGGCTGATCGGTCGCTGCCGCGGCGCGCTTCTCGTCAAGCCGCCAGCGGCATGTCGACCGGTCGCCCGGCCAGCCACAGCGTCAGGTTCCTCATGTAGCGCTCGATCGAGCGCTGTGCCTCCGGGGCATGCGCCAGCGCGTCGCCGGGCGGCTCGGAAACGAAACTGGGCGCCCCGAGTCGCGGGTTCCAGTTGTAGTCGGCGAAGTGATGGAAAGTGGACTGGGCCACCGCGGGGCCAGCGTCGGCTGACGGCTCGAACGCCACCGCGAGATTGAACTCCACTCCGCTGACCGTGCTGCGACCGGTGGCGATGACGCGTGCGCTCGGGTCATCCGCCGGCTTGCCGACCGCGCCTTCGTGCGGATGCGCAGGCAGGCAGTGCACGGCGCCATCGGCGGCATCCGGATCGGTCAGCAGCGGATGCCGCGGTTCGACGATGCTTATGTGCTGAAAATCGCCGTTGGCGCCGGAGTGGTAGTTGGGCCAGAGGATGTCGGTGGTGTCGGTATCGTCGATGCGGTGTCGCGCCGGATCGGGGTCGGGATGTTTCGAGTGGAAGAAATGCGCGGCACCGACTCCGCCCAGCGTGCACACCGAGCAGCCGAGATCCATGTGGTCGCGCGTCACCAGCAGGCCGCCGCCGCGCTGGCGGAAACGCGAGATGGCGGCGCAGTCTTCCTCGGCGAGTCCGTCGCCGGTGTCCACGGCGAACAGCCACATTTCGTCGAAGGAGGACGTATCCAGCTGCGACAGCACGCTGTCGGGTGCGCCGGGTGCGTCGCGATCGCGCGCCGTCACCTCGCACAGCGGCGCGCCGCCGGCATCGCGCAGCGCGGCCAGGTAATCGCGCAACAGCCCGAAGCGGCCGATGTGCCAATCGTCGTCGATGGCGGGAATGGTGGTCTGCAGCAGAATCCGGATGGGCTGGCTCATGATCGTGACGCTCGCGAGGTCAGTAGTAGCGCGGTATCGGGCCGAGCTGCGGCGTCATCCGGTCGCGCAGGTCGAACATGACTTCGTCTACATAACACCAGCCCCATCCTTCCGGAGGGTCGTAACCCTCGATGACGGGATGCCCGGTCTCGTGGAAATGCGCGGTGGCGTGCCGGTTCGGCGAGTCGTCGCAGCAACCGACGTGCCCGCAGGTGCGGCAGATGCGCAGGTGCAGCCACACGTCGCCGGATGACAGGCATTCCTCGCAGCCGCGCGCGCTGGGCGTGACGTTGTGGATGCCATCGAGATGGGTGCAATGCGTGGTCATCGAAAGACTCCGCTGTGCTTCGCAAGGTCCGCGCAGGCATGGCCATGCGGTGGGGGCGAGCCCCTATCATAGGCCGACTTTCGGCATCGGTTGCGATGCCGGCACGAACGAAAAGGTTGATGGCATGCTGCAACTGATCGGTTTCGACGGCGACGACACGCTGTGGCACAGCGAAGGCTATTACCGGCAGGCGAACGACGCCTTCGCCACGATCGTCGGCCGCTATGTCGACCTCGGCGACCAGCGCGTGCACGACACCATGCTGGCGACCGAGCGGCGCAACCTGCAGCTGTTCGGCTACGGCGCGAAGGGCATGACACTGTCGATGGTGGAGACGGCGATCGCGGTCACCGATGGCCGCATCGCGGCGGCCGACATCCATCGCCTGGTCGAACTCGGCAAAGACGTGCTGCAGCATCCGGTGGAGCTGCTGCCGGGCATCCGCGCCGCGGTCGAGGCGGTGGCCGAGCACCATGCCGTGGTGCTGATCACCAAGGGCGACCTGTTCCACCAGGAGAAGAAAGTGGCGCAGTCCGGGCTGGCCGACCTGTTCCGGCGCATCGAGATCGTGTCAGAGAAAAACGCCGCCACCTACCAGCGCGTGCTGGCCGAGTTCGCGCTGCAGCCGGCGCAGTTCGCGATGGTCGGCAACTCGCTGCGTTCGGACATCGAACCGGTGGTGCGGCTGGGCGGTTGGGGCGTGCACGTGCCGTACCACGTGACCTGGGCGCACGAGCTGGAGAACGGCCTCGACGATGACGACCGGCATGTGCTCACGGTCGCCGAGCCAGCAGCGATTCCGGCGGCGGTGGCGCGCCTGCGCGAGCTGGCGGCGGCGTAAACCGCCCATCGTCGTGCGGCGATCGGCAAGTATTGCCGACGCTGCGCCGGATCATTCCGCGTCGGTCGGCTTGTCGTCGTTGAAGCCGGTATATCCCTCGGGGAAGATCGGCGTACCGTCCTCTTCCAGCCCGATCATGTCGGCCAGTGCCTTGGCGGCGGCGGTCTCGGCGACGCCCTTGTCGCGGAAGCTGCGGTTTTCGCAGATCGCGAAATACATCGGGAAGCCGTGCCGGCGCGGGGTGACTGCAAGGTAGGCGGTGTAGCGCGAGCCTTCCAGGGTGGCGCCGGAGCGGGCAAGGTAGTTGTCGAACTCGCGCTCGGCCATGGTCGTCGGTTCCGCTCGGAAAACGTGCAGTGTAATGCGCGCCGGGCTTGCCTCATCATGTGCCGATGACTGCCGACGACCTGCCCGTGCCGCGTATCGTGCTGGACACCAACGTGTGCCTGGACCTGTTCCTGTTCCGCGATCCGGCCTGCACGCCGCTGCTGGCGGCGCTGCAGGCCGGCACGGTGCAGGCTGTGACACGCGCGGATTGCCGCGCGGAATGGCTGCGCGTGCTGCACTATCCGCAGCTGCCGATCCAGGAGGCGACGCGGCCGGGCATCATGGCGGCGTTCGATCGCCTGATCCACGATCTGCCCGACACGGCCGTCGCCGCCGACGAGACCCTGTTGCCGCGCTGTGCCGATCCGGACGACCAGAAATTCCTGGAACTGGCGCTGGTCGCGCGCGCCAGCTGGCTGCTCAGCAAGGACAACGAATTGCTGAAACTGGACCGGCGCACGCGCGGCGCCGGCCTGTTTCCGATCCTGTTGCCGCAGGCATGGTCGCTGGCTGAACGCTGAAACGCGCGCGCCCGCCGCGACACACCGGCCTGTGCTGTACTGTCGTTCCGACTCGGAGACTTGCCGTGCTCGATTCCCACCACATCGACTGCCCGTATTGCGGCGAAACGATCGAGATCCTGATCGACACGTCGATTCGCAGCCAGCAATACATCGAGGATTGCCAGGTGTGCTGCCGCCCGATCACCTTGCGCGTGGAAATCGACGCCGATGGTGCGGCGCAGGTGCACGCCTCGGGCGAGAACGAGGCCTGATCCGTCCTGGTCAGCCGCGAACGAGTTGCCGGGGATCGCTGATCGCGATGTCCGCCGCCTGCAGGCTGGCGCGGGTGGCATCGTCGCCGGTCGGCGTGACCGGGCGGCTGAGATCCCACAGGAGATGCGTGCGAAAGCCCAGCGCGATCGCATCCTGCGCCGTCCAGAGCACGCATACGTCGCGCGCCAGACCGCACACGAACACCTCGTCCACGCCGCGCTCGCGCAGCCAGCCGGCGAGCCCGGTACCCGGACGCCCACCGGCGGCATCGTGGTTCTCGCGAAAGCCGCTGTAGGAATCCACGCGGGGATCGGCGCCCTTGCGGATCACCACATCCAGCGCCGACCAGTCGATGCGCGGATCGAGCGCGGCGCCGGCCGTGCCCTGCACGCAATGGTCCGGCCACAGCGTTTGCGGCTGGCCGTACAGCTGGATCTGCTGGAACGGGGTTGCGCCCGGGTGCGAGCTGGCGAACGAAACGTGCTTCGGCGGATGCCAGTCTTGCGTCGCCACCACGTGGCGGAACGCGCCTGCGCGCAGCAAGCGGTCGATGCTCGACACGATCGCATCGCCGTCATGACAGGCGAGCGCGCCGCCGGGCATGAAGTCCGGTTGCACGTCGACCACGATCAGCGCGGCGTGTGGCGAAGCGGCAAGGCTCATGTCGGCTGCTTTCATGGAGATGACCGATGAAGTCTAGCGCGCGACCCGTGTCGATCGTGCCGATGACCCATAATGCAGATCGTGGTGGCAACGAACCCAGGGGCGCGCGAATGCATTACGACCAATCGTGGATGGGCTACGGCATCGTCGGAGGCATCCAGGCCGGATTGATTTCCGCGTTGGTCGGGCTGCTGCTGTTTCTCCTGTTCCACTGGCTCGGCCGGCGCGACGGCTGGAGCTACGGGCCGCAGATCGGCTGGTCGTTCCTGCTGGCGACGCTGCTGACTGCCAGCGGCGACCTGTGGGACCTGTTCTATTTCAACTACGGACAGCTGCAGTCGCTGCAATTGCTCAAGGCGAAGCTGGCGCTGGTGCACGATCCGGACAGCATCGGCCTGCGCGTGCTGTGCGAGCTGCTGGGCGTGGCGCTGGGGATATATCTCGGCTGGGCGTTGTGCAGCGGCGACTGGAAGCGGCGCTTCGGCAGGCGAAAATAGCGTCGTCAGTGCGCCGGCAGTCGATGCGCGAACATCCATGGCCACAGCCCGGCGGTGGCGTAAGCCATCGGCCAGGCGGCGTGGCCGACGCCGGGAAATTCGGTGTAGCGCACCTCGATGCCGTGTGCCTGCAGCGCGGCGTGCATGCGATGGGATTCCTGCGGCGGTACCACGTCGTCGATGGCGCCGTTGAAGATCCATGTCGGCAGTTTGCCGATATGCGCGGCGACCCAGCCGTACGGGTCGGCCGCTTGCGCGGGGATGCCGCGCACGTGCAGCCGGTCGTTGTCGTTGGGATGGCGGATGCCGCCGCAGATGATCGCCGCCGCGGCGAACATGCCCGGGTGGTCCAGCGCGATCTGCCACGAGCCGTAGCCGCCCATCGACAAGCCGGTCAGGTAAAGCCGCTGGCGGTCGCCGTGGTACAGCCGGATGCTGTCATCCAGTGCCGCCAGCGCCATCTGCTCCATCTCGCCGCTCCAGGCGCTGCCATCCGGTGCCTGCGGGATCACCACCAGCGCCGGGAAGTCCTTGCCGTGTTCCTTGAGCCATGGCGGCAGGCCCTGGCTGAGCTGGCTGCGGTTGTCGTTGCCACGCTCGCCGCTGCCGTGCAGGAACAGCACCACCGGCCAGGTGCGTTTGGCCGTCCAGCCGTCCGGGACGAAAACCCGGTAGCGATAGGTGGTGCCGTGCAGGTTCAATGAGCGTTCGACGAAGCGCGCGGGTTCCGTGGCGTGGCCGGCAACCACGGCGGACATCAGGCAGAGCAGGAGGGTGAGGCGGCGCATGCGGGGAGTCCGGGACGGCGGACCAGTTCACGCCTGCGCGGAGATCCGGGCAAGTCGCAGCGCAACATCTACGCCAGGCTCCTAGGGCAACGCTGATCAAGTATCACCGCCGTCACCCACCCTCTCTGTTCGCAGACCACAGGGCCGTCGGCGAAGGCAGACTGGCCGTCTGTCGAGGCGGCGGACCGAAGGTCTGCGGACAGAGGGGGTGGGCCTCAACGTGTTGAATCTGAAATGATGACGGCGGTGATACTTGATCAGCGTTGCCCTAGAGCAGCGGGTCGAACAGTCGCGCCACGTGCATCGCGACGCGGCGCAGGTACGGCGCGTCGCGGTATTCGCGCTCGTCGATCGCGACGGCATGGCTGAAGTCCGTCTCCAGCATCGTGGCCACGTCGTTGGCGAAAGCCGGGTCGACGACCAGTGCGCCAACTTCGAAATTGAGCCGGAACGAGCGGCTGTCGAGGTTCATGCTGCCGATCGCGGCGCAGTCGCGGTCGATCAGCAACGCCTTCTGGTGCAGGAAGCCGGGCTGATAGCGAAACACCCGGATGCCTGCACGCACGGCGTGGTGCGCGTGCAGGGTGGAGGCGAGAAACACCGTACGATGATCGGGCCGCGCCGGGATCAGCACGCGCACGTCGACCCCCCGCAGCACCGCCAGTTGCAAGGCCGCGCGCACGGCGTGGTCGGGCACGAAGTACGGCGTGCTCAGCCATACGCGTTCACGCGCGGCATGGATCGCGGCGGTGAAGAACAGCGAGCCGGTTTCCTGCGGGTCGGCTGGTCCGCAGGCGACGATCAGCGCGCTGGCATGGCCGTCGGCGGGCGGCGCTGCCTGCAGTACCGGCCGCGTGCCGGTGATCCATTGCCAGTCGTCGGCAAACAGTTGCTGCAGGTCGGCCACCGCCGGACCACGCAGCTCCAGATGGGTGTCGCGCCACGGCGACAGCGGCGGCTTGAGGCCCAGGTATTCGTCGCCCACGTTCAAGCCGCCGACGAACGCGCGCTCGCCGTCGACCACCACGATCTTGCGGTGGTTGCGGAAATTCAGCTGGAAGCGGTTGCGCCAGCGGTGCGTGGCGAAACGATGGATCGCCACGCCGCCAGCGCGCAGCGTTTCCACATACCGCGACGGCAGCGCATGGCTGCCGATGCCGTCGAACAGCACGCACACCTGGACGCCGGCGGCGGCGCGCTGCAGCAGCAATTGCTGCAGGCGTCGCCCGAGGCCATCGTCATGGATGATGAAAAATTGCACCAGCAGGACGTGTTCGGCCGCTTCCATCGCCTCCAGCATGGCATCGAATGCGGCGGTGCCGTCGATCAGCAGGCGCAACCGATGGCCGCCGCGGAACGGACGTCCCTGCAGCGCGCCGATCGCGGCAAAGCGACCGCATTGCGGATCGACCGGATGCGCATCGGCGGACGATGTCGGCGGCGATCGCGGCAAGGATGCCTGATGGCCAATGCGGTAGCCGAGGAAGCGGCTGGAGCCCAGGTACAGGTACGGCAGCAATGTCACGTACGGCAGCAACAGCAGCCCGAGCGTCCAGCCGATGGCGCCTTGCGGCGTGCGCGCATGCATCACCGCATGCATCGCGGCCAACAGGCCAAGCAGGTGCAACAGCGCGATGCCGCTGGTGACCATGCTGAGATTCATTGCGGTGGCCGCAGCTCCTGGCCGTCCAGCAGTTGATCGGCCAGGTGGCGGGCCTGCTGGCGGATCTCCGGCATCGCGGTGGATTCCCACAGCGTGCCGCGCAACAGGCTGCCGATGGCGAACAGGTGCGGCCAATACAGGCCGTCATGCTGCAGCTGGCCGTCGGCATTGGCCATCACGCCCAGGCCGAGCGGGTCGGGGATGATGTGCGCATTGGTCAGCATCTGGCTGAGCAGCCGATGGCTGGTGCGACGCACGTTGGTATCCAGTCCGACGGTCTGGATCACCAGATCGGCCGACAGCACGCGCGAGGCGCCCGCGTGGGTGAGTGTCAGTTGCAGCCCGTCGCCGGCGACCTCCACGGATTGGACGCGCCCATGCTGGCGTTGCAGGCGACCCGAGTGCTCGAGCGTGTCGAGCGATTCGCGGATCTGCGGCGGCATCCGATGGCGGGCGCGTTCCCACGCCCAGCGCGCGTGGCGCAGGAAGCGCGCGCGCTGTTCCATCGGAAGCTCGCCCCACAACCCCGGCGAATGCGGCCGCAGGCTGTCGATGATGCTGCGCCATTCGCCCTGGCTTACGGCTTCGCGCAACAGGCGCAGCCAGCGGCGAACATCCGGCGCGTCACGCATCGCCTCGAGCAGTCCGACGCCATCGTCGGAGGGCACGGCTGCCGCCTGCAAATGAGCCTCGGGCAGCAGGCCGTGGCGGGATACGGCGGTGAATTCGGTCTGTGGCCATTGCGCGGAAAGCTCCAGCAACACGTCGACCGCGGTCAGCCCCATGCCGATCAGCACGACCTTGCGCGGCGGTGGCTGCATGGCGGCGGCGCGGGCCAGCAGCGGCCAGGGATCGACCACGTAGCGACCGCTGTCGAGCGCGGCCGCGCTCACCGCGTCCAGTGGCTGCGGCGGCAACGCGCCGAGCGCCAGCACGGCCGCGTCGACCCGATGGCTTTCCTCGCCATGGATGATGGTGATGCCGTCGTGTTCGGGCACCAGCGCGTCGACGGCAAACGGGATGATGTGCACGTCATGCCCGTGCGCCTCGCCATTTTTCAGCGCGCGCGCCACTTCCGCTTCGAGGTAGTCGCCGTAGCGGCGTCGTGGCAGGAAATCGGTGCCGGCCACGGCCGGGTCGTCGCGCTGCACATAGTCGAGAAAGCCGCGCGGCTTGCCGGCAAACAGGCTCATCGAGGCAGCCCGCACGTTCAGCAAGTGGCGGTCCGAAGCGGTGCCGTACGCGACGCCACGGGCCGGCGTGCCGCCACCGGTGTACCAGTCCAGGTGCAGCGACTGCGGCGGCTGGCGCTCCAGCAGTTCGCTGAGCAGGGTGGCGGCCGCGGCACCGCCGCCGATGATGGCGACTCGTCGAAACATGGAATTCCTTGGTTGATCGGCACCTGACTCGGCGGTGCTTCGATTTACTCACCTGCGCTGACTGCTGGCGCGGATCCGGGCCTGCTCTTGCGGGAGGCTTCTTCGGATCGTGCGTGCGATCAGTCGGGCAGGTGGCCGGCCAGCGCGGATCGTTGCGGCTGGGCGATCCACCGACCGGCCGGTTCGGCCTGTTCGTAGGCAAAATACTGCGCCAGATCGCCACCGTAGACGTGGAGGGTGAGCGCGGTGTCGTGCTTCGACAGGTTGCGGCAGCGATGCAGGTGGTTGTGGTCGCCCTCGAACCAGGTGCCGTCGCCCGGACCGAGCCAGTCGCGTGCGGTCTCGCGCAGGTCGGCCGTTTGCGGATCGCGCGCATAGGATTGCACTTCGAGCGCGCCGTGCAGGGTCATCTCCAACCCCCACAGGCCCGCGTGGTCATGCACCGGCGTGAGATGGTTCGGCGGCCAGGCCATCACCAGCACGCTGATCGCCGGGTTGCGCCGCTCGGCCAGCAACCAGCGCTCGAAGCCGCGTTGCCGAGTGCGCAGCGACGCCAGGCGGACGGATAGCCGCGGGGCGTCCTGATGTACCACGCGGCCGAGTTCGCGCGCCATGGATGCGAGATCGGGGTGGCCGGAGGCGGCGTGCTCGAGCGCGATCGCGCGGAGCGTTTTCAAGGTGCGCAAATGCTTGCCCATGCATGAAACTCGGCAGGGTGAATGGGCGCCAGTGGAACATGCGTATCGTTAAGGACGCGTAAGCCGAGGCGGTGATCCGGAGCGACTTGCCTGCCCCGCGAGATGCGCCGTGGCGGGCGCGCGGAGCGCGGATTCTAGGGTGGAACGCGACTTGGCGGTCCGCGCACGAATGCGCAAATACGGTGACCGTACTGGCACGGATCAAAGGGTCCGGCCGGCAGTGAGTGCCGGCCGGAGCACGTCCGTCATTGCGGGCGCAGATCGAAGGCCACGGGCACCTGCGCCCACGCGCGCACGGCCCGCCCATGCATCGTCGCAGGCTGGAAACGCCAGCCTTCCAGCACCTGCTCGCGCGCGCTGCGGTCGAGCAGGGCGTGACCGCTGCTGCGTTCGACCGTCACCTCCACCGGCTTGCCGGTCTCGTCGACCAGAACCCGCAGCAGGACGGTGCCGTGCAGGCCCTGGCGCAGGGCCTGGACCGGGAAATGCAGGGGCGCCGAAAGATAAGCGAGGCTTGCCTCGACTGGCGGAGCCGGAATCGGCGTGGCGGTCGGCGGCAACAACGTCGCCACGGATGGCACGACAGCGAGCCGGCCTTCGGTGGTGGGTACGCTGATCGGTGGACTGGCCGGGGACGGTTGCAGCCTTGTCTTCGGCAATGCCGGATGCGGCAGGGGTTTCAGCTTGATTGGCGGTGGCGCCGGCGGCGCGGCAGGCGGATCGATGAGGCGGATCAAGGGTACCGGGGCGAGCTGGTGGACCAGGGCAAGTTGCGCCGGGGTGATCGGTCGCGAGGCGACCAGGATGACGGCAAGGTTGAGTGCGATCGCGGTGCTGATGGCGGCGATGCGGGCCCCGTCGGGGTGTGCGTGTTGAGCAACGGCCAGGCTTGCGGACGACATGGCGACCTCCTGACGACAGTTGGGATGTTGCGGCAGCCACGCTGCATGCGCAGGGGGATCGTGCTGTCGCGATGCCAGCGTATGCCTGCCAGGTACGATTGCGCAAGTAGACGGCTGGACGGCCAAACGGCGGAACCACGGTGGAAGTCTGCATCGCGCGGACAGTGCCGGTTCGGATGCACCGGCGGCCGCTCGCGCCGGACTCGGGTTTTCTTTCAGCCTTGTCGTGCCATTGGCACGGCAAGCCTGCAACAATGCATGGCGTGATGTCCCGTCGACGCGGGCAAGCGTTGCGCCGCGTGCGCGTGCGTCGATCGCGGGCCGGTGTTTCGGTTTCCAGGAGTGCAGCATGTCCATCGCTACCGGCACGATGTCCCCGCATCACCATGTCGGCGACGAGCTGGCCAGCAGCGTGATCCACGGCATCGGCATCGTGCTCAGCATCGCCGGGCTGGCCGTGCTGGTGGCGTTTGCGGCATTGCACGGCAATGCGCTGACCGTGGTTGCCTGCGCGGTGTTCGGTACCTCGCTGGTGCTGCTGTATACCGCCTCGACGCTGTACCACTCGGTATCCGTGGTAGCCGCCAGGCCGGCGCTGCGGGCGCTGGATCACATTGCAATCTATGTGCTGATCGCCGGCACCTACACCCCGTTCACCCTGATCGCGCTGCCCGGCGCCTGGGGCTGGAGCCTGTTCGTGGCGGTGTGGGTGCTGGCGCTGGCCGGCAGCGCGCTGGAGCTGGGTCTGTTCAAGCGCTATCACAAGCTGGCGGTGTTGTTGTACGTCGGCATGGGCTGGATCGGCATGATTGCGTTCCGGCCGCTCAGCGATTATCTCCAGGGCGGCGGCATGGCGTTGTTGATCGGCGGCGGCGTGGCCTACACGCTGGGCGTGCCGTTCTACCTGTGGCGACGGCTGCCGTACCATCACGCGTTGTGGCACGTGTTCGTGCTGGCCGGCAGTGTGCTGCATTTCCTGGCGGTGCTGCTGTACGTGATTCCCCACGCAGCGACATGAGCATGAGCACGCCGACCGTTCTCGAGCTCATGCGCCGCGATCTGGAGGACGCCGCCGCGCATTTGGGGAAACTCCACGATCTGCGTTTCAAGCCGATGTTCGGCGGCCTGATGGCGTGGCTGGATGAGCGGCCGTGTGCGTGGCTGACTCCTGCCGGGCTGGCGTTGAAGCTGCCGCCCGCCGATCAGCCGGCGCTGCTGCAACGCGACGGCGCATCGCGATTGATCGCCAGGCCGGGTGCGGCGCCGAGCCGGCACTACATCGTGCTGCCGGCGTCGTTGTGCCACGACACGCCCGCACTGGCGACGTGGCTGGCAAGGAGCGCTTCAGCCGGTCGGCGATGAAGCAGGTTGCACGAAATCAGCCGAACAGCATCGCGGCCCCGAACAGGCCGATCATCACGAACGACAGCACCAGCTTGACCAGGGTCCCGCACAGCAGGCCGAGCCAGGTGCCGATACCCACATGCGCCGAACGCAATACGCTGGTGCCGGACGCCAGCTCGCCGGCGAGCGCGCCGAGGAAGGGGCCGAACAGCAGGCCGGGAATGCCGAAAAACATGCCGAGCAACGTACCCACGGCGGCGCCCCACAGCGCCCGCTGACTGGCGCCGACGCGTTTGGCGCCGAGCGTGCCGGCGACGAAGTCGACGATGACGCCGAGCGTTCCCAAAGCGCCGATGATCAGCAGCCACCACAAGCCGAGATGGCGATAGCCGTCCACCGCCGCGACCAGCCAGATGCCGCCGAAGATCATCGGGATGCCCGGCAACACCGGCAGCACGGCGCCGACCAGCCCGCCGACGATCAGCAACGCGGCGAGTACGTACAGGGCAATGTCCATCCGGCGGTTCCGTGGTGCGCTGATGGCATTGGAGCAGAAACGGGTGGCGAGGAGGGAGGGCCCGGCGACGATGCCCTTCCACTCGCGCGCGGCTACTTTTCGACGAATGCCCGCTCGACCACGTAGTCGCCCGGCTCGCGCGTGCGCGGCGACGCCTGGAAACCGCGTCCGTCGAGCAGGGCACAGAGGTCGTCCAGCATCGCCGGGCTGCCGCACAGCATGACGCGATCGCTTGCCGGGTTCAGCGGCGGCAGGCCGATCGTCTGGCTCATCACGTCGTCGACGATGGCGTCGGTGATGCGGCCGCGGTTGCGAAACGGTTCACGCGTCACCGTCGGGTAGTAGATGAGCTTCTCGCGTACCAGTTCGCCCAGGTATTCGTGCTGCGGCAGCTCGTGTTCAAGGTAATGCGCGTAAGCGAGGTCGGCGATGTGGCGCACGCCGTGGGCCAGCACGATGCGGTCGAAGCGCTCATAGGTATCCGGGTCGCGGATGATGCTCATGAACGGCGCCAGGCCGGTGCCGGTGCCGAGCAGGTAGAGATGCCGGCCGGGCTTGAGGTCGGTCAGCACCAGCGTGCCGGTGGGCTTGCGCGTGACGATCAGCGGGTCGCCCGGCTTGAGGTGCTGCAGGCGTGAGGTCAGCGGCCCGTTGGCGACCTTGATCGAGAAGAACTCCAGGTGTTCTTCCCAGCTGGCGCTGGCGATCGAATACGCGCGCATCAGCGGCCGGCCGGCTGTTTCCAGCCCGATCATCACGAACTGGCCGCTGTCGAAGCGGAAGCCAGGGTCACGCGTGGTGCGGAAGCTGAAAAGCGTATCGTTCCAGTGCTGCACGTCGATCACGTGTTCGGTTGCCATTGCCACCATGATGGGTTTGTCTCGTGGTTGCCGCGCAGAGCGGGAAGGTTGCCTGCTCAGCCGTCCGGCAGACCGGCGGCGAGACTCGAAGGGAAGCGTCGCCGCCGCGTGCTTTGCGCGCGTCCGCATGGCGCGGCGACCACGCCAATGATACGCGAGCGGGCGTTGGACGGGAGTATCCGATCTGCGAACGGCAGCCGCTCCCGGGTGCGGCCGGCGATGTACTACTCCAATACAACGCCTGAACATTCTTGAACTACAGCATTGAAGCTGCGCATACTTCCCTCGTTGCTCCGATCTGGTGCGCTGCGGCCAGGTCGGGAGGGATGCCAGGGGGACACCGTTGCACGCCGGTCATGGCGTGTCAGGTTTCTTGATGGTGACTTCGGGGACGGATGATGCCGATCATGCTCGGCCAATCCCAGGCAATCCAGGCAATACGCGCGCAACTGCAGCGCTACGCCAGCTGCGACGTGCAGGTCCTGATCGAGGGCGAGACCGGCACCGGCAAGGAGCTGGTGGCGCGGGAAATCCATTACGCCAGCGCACGTCGCGACCACCCGTTCGTGCCGGTCAATTGCGGCGCGATACCCGACAGCCTGATCGAGAACGAGCTGTTCGGCCATGGTCGCGGGGCCTTCACCGATGCCAAGGGCGCGCAGCCCGGGCTGATCGATCACGCGCGCGGCGGCACGCTGTTTCTCGATGAGGTCGACGCGTTGTCCGACAAGGGGCAGGTGACCTTGTTGCGCTTCCTGCAAGACAACGAATACCGGCCCGTCGGCGGCGGCGCTGCACGCGTCTCGGATGCGCGCATCATCGCCGCCACCAATGCTTGCCTGGAGCAACAGGTGGCGGCCGGGCGTTTCCGCCGCGACCTGCACTATCGCCTCAATGCGCTGTACCTGCGGTTGCCGCCGTTGCGCGAGCGCGACGATGACGTGGCCCTGCTGGCCGCGCATTTCCTTGGTGCCGTGACGGCGCGATTGCACGGGCCGGCCAAGTGCTGGGGCGAAGACGCGATGGCGGCGCTCGCCGCGTATGCGTGGCCGGGCAATGTGCGCGAACTGGACAACGTCGCGCTGCGCGCCTACATGTGTGCCGACGCTGCCGTCATCGGCCTCGCCGAACTGCTCAGGGCAGAGCCGGCGTTCGCCGGGACGGAGGCCATCCCGAACGGCCGCGCGAATGCGCCGTCGCTTGGTTTCAGCGCCGCCAAGACACACGCCATCCGCAAGTTCGAGTACGACTACCTCACCGATCTGATGCAGCAAGCCGGCGGCAACATCAGTGCCGCCGCCCGCCTGTCCGGTACCGAGCGCCGCCAGCTCGGCAAGCTGCTGCGCAAGCACGGCATCGGCACGAAACAGTTCCGTCCCCATTGACCGGCGTCGGTCCACCCCGCAGGGCGGGTGTGTCCGACCCGGGTGCAATCGCTCCCGCTGCACCGTCGAAACGGGTCATGGCTGACCCGGGCTTCCACCAGGCGCGGGGCCAATCCCGCGGCGGCGGCTCATCCCATCATGGTTCCGCGATTGGCATGCTCGTTGCGTAGGTTCTCACCCGCATAGAGGCGGCAGCGGCAAACGAGGTGAACTCAAAGCGCGGTTCGCGTAACCGGCAAGTCGCCCGGCTGCCGATCCCACGGCCGCCGGCGCACGCAGTGCATGGGCAGGTTGTCGGCAACCGTTGAAGGGAGGACGACATGGCAACGTCGAAAACTTCGAAATCCAGGGCGGCATCGTCCGCGGGCAAACAGGGCCAGAACTGCGCGGTGATCAATCCCTATGCGCTTGCCGATCTGATATCGGGTCAGCGCATACCCTGGAATGACATCCCCGACCCGAAGAGCGTGCTGGAACAGATACTGGCCACGCCGTACGAGGAGCTTTTCGACCCGAAGTACGGCGGGCCACTCTACGTCGGACTGGTGCTCGACAAGCATCTCAAGCTCGTGCAGGAGCGTTCGCCCCTGCTGGATGTCCAGCCCCCCGGAGACGGCGACGATTCAAGGCCGGGCGGCCTGGAAAACCTCGGCGAGTACCCCACCCTGGCCGACATGGCGCGGGTGGCGGATCTCAAGTCCATCCTGGAATGGCCGATTCTTTGCGGTGATTTGTCGCGCTTTTCGCGCCTGCATATCTCGCTGCGTCTGCCGCCTGCGCTGCGGACACTGCAATTGGGCAATGCACTGACCGCCGACGTCATTCGTTCGATCACCTTCGATCCCGCGATCATCGCCAACGTGGATCCCGGGTGGACACCGCCGGGCGGGCACTGGGCCACGGCAGGCGATTTCTTTCACGAGACCGCCGAGTTCTTCGATCCGGTGCAGGGCGCGGTGGCCAACTGCTATTACATCGCGGCGCTGTCGGCCATCGCCTGGGCCACGCCGTTCCGCCTCGCGCACCTTACCCGGGCGACGGGCCCGACCCAGCCGCAGTTCAACGATCAGATCAATTTCTGCAAACCCGACTCGGGTGGAACGCTGGACCAGGCGATCCAGGTGAGCGAGACCCTGCCGATGACCGCGGGCGGCAATCTGATTTACTGCCGATCCAGCGAAAGCGGCGAAACCTGGCCGGCCATCTATGAAAAAGCCTTCGCCAAGCTGAAAACCGGCACCGCCACCGACATGCCCGACATCACCCAGACAGCCTGGGGCGACTGCGTCTGGGCGACAGCCCAGCTCAACGGCGGCACGCGTTCTTACTACGACACCGCCAGCCGCAGCGCCGACGATCTGTGGACTTTGCTGCGCTCGAACTGCCTGTCGTACCGAACCTTCAATCCGATGACGGCGTGGACGTATTCGTCCGGCGATGCGTCGCCCGACCACGTCGACTACGCCAGTGCCCAGATCGTGGGCTCGCACTGCTACACCGTGCTGGGCTGGGCGTACCGCAACTGCCAGCGCTGGATCGTGCTGCGCAATCCGTGGGGCAACACCGAAGCGGCCACCAGCATCCTGGACGCCACGATTTCGATGTACGACGTGAGCTGGTGGCGGCCGATCACCCTGAAGAACAACGATGGCGTGTTTGCCATGGAGATCGGCGCCTTCAAGAAATACTTTGCCGGATTCGGCACGGCGCATTGAATGGCCAGCCATTCCGACACTGTGCCGCTTCCCCGACGCGGGAGACAGCCGCTGGTGGGCGAGCGGCGCGACGCCGGGTGCAATCGCTCCCGTTGCGCTCGCAAGTCGGGTCAGTCTTGACCCGGAGTTCGCACGACGTCCGCAGCCAGATCGCGGCGCGAGGCCCTTTCACCCGATCCCATGACTGGCATGTTCATTGCCTCCGTCTTCGTGTGTGCAGAGAGGTGTCATGACGAAACAATCGTGCACAGAGACCACGGAAGACCAGGGTGAGATCGAACGTTCGGTACTTGCGTATCTGCACCATCACCCGCAAGCCGCGGACACCCTGCGCGGCATCGTCAACTGGTGGTTGCCGCAACAGCGTTATGAAAGTGGCTGCCAGCGGATCGAACTGGTGTTGAGCGAACTGGTGGCCCGTGGCGTGTTGCGGCGCGATCCACTGCCCCACGGTGACGTGTTGTACGCGCTGAACCACCCCGCTGGGCCATCGCAGTCGCCTTGACTGCATTGAGTGTTTCCACGACGGAGGACCGATCTCATGCCATCTGCGCTCACCTATCCGGGCGTCTATATCGAGGAAGTTCCCAGCGGCGTACGCACGATCACCGGCGTGTCCACGTCGACCGCGGCCTTCGCCGGCTGGGCGCCGCTCGGCCCGACCGATCGTGCGGGCCTGGTGCTCGGCTACACCGATTTCGCGCGCAAATATGGCGGCCTCGACAGCCGCAGTGTGCTCGGGTACGCAGTCAACCAGTTCTTCGCGAACGGCGGCCAGCAGGCTTACATCGTGCGTCTGGTCGACGCCACCGCGAAGGCGGCCAAGGTCACCCTCGACGGCAAGCTGCTGCTCACGGCCAGCAGCGAAGGCCTGTGGGGAAACGACTTCGCCGTCGTCATCAAGAAGTCGACCTTCGACGCCACGAAATTTCGTCTGACCGTGGCGAACTGGTCCGCCGATCCGGCTGGCGTGGCCGTGGAGGTGTTCGACAACCTGTCGATGAAATCCACCGACGCGCGCTTCGTCACCAGCGTGCTGGCAGATCAGTCGGCTTATGTCACCGCCGCCGTGCAGGGTGGCGCCACCGATCCGCCGGCGGATACTGCCGCCGGCAATATTCCCGATGCGGCTAAGCTGACGGGCGGCGTCGATGGCGCGGTGCTGGCGCCGAACGATCCCGCGTTCGAGACGGCGCTGCAGCCGGTATCCGGCACCGGCGGCCTGTACCAGCTCGATCGCGTCAATCTGTTCAACCTCTTGTGCGTGCCAGGCGAGACCAGCGTCGGCGTGATCTCCAATCTGCAGAAGTTCTGCCACGACCGGCGCGCGTTCCTGATCGCCGACAGCGCCGATGGTGCCACCCTCGACGCGCTGGAGAACGGCCCGGGTGGCATCACCGGCGACGATGCGATCAACGCGGCTTTGTATTTCCCGTGGATCACCGCCGGCGACCCGCTGCAGCAGAACCGCCCGCGCGCGTTCCCGCCGTGCGGCTTCGTGGCCGGCATCTATGCGCGCACCGATGCGACACGCGGCGTGTGGAAGGCGCCCGCCGGCAGCGAGGCCAGCGTGACCGGCGCGCTTGGCGTCAACACGATGCTTACCAACAGCGAGAACGGCGTGCTCAATCCGCTGGCGATCAACTGCATCCGGAACTTCCCGGTCTATGGCACCGTGGTCTGGGGCGCACGCACGCTGCAGGGCAACGACGAGCGTGGCTCGGAATGGAAATACGTGCCGGTGCGACGCACCGCATTGTTCATCGAGGAAAGCTTGTATCGCGGCACCCAGTGGGTGGTGTTCGAGCCGAACGACGAGCCGCTGTGGTCGCAGATCCGCCTCAACCTCGGCGCGTTCATGCAGAACCTGTTCCGCCAGGGCGCGTTCCAGGGCAAGACGCCGAACGACGCCTACTTCGTCAAGTGCGACAAGGAAACCACCACGCAGAACGACATCAACCTGGGCATCGTCAACATCGTGGTCGGATTTGCGCCGCTCAAGCCCGCCGAGTTCGTGGTCATCCAGCTTCAGCAGATGGCCGGCCAGATCCAGTCTTGAGGAAACCACCATGGCTCAGTTCAGCGTCAATGCGCAGCGTTTCGATCCGTACAAGAACTTCAAGTTCCGGGTGAAGTGGGACGGTCGCTACGTGGCCGGCGTCAGCAAGGTGTCGGGTCTCAAGCGCACCACCGAGGTGGTCAAGCATCGCGAAGGCGGCGACCCCAGCAGCACGCGCAAGTCGCCCGGCCGCACCGAGTACGACGCGATCACCATCGAACGCGGGGTTACCCACGACAGCGAATTCGAAAAGTGGGCGAACAAGGTGTGGAATTTCGGCGCCGGGCTCGGCGCGGAGGTTTCGCTGAAGGACTTCCGCAAGGACCTGATCCTCGAGGTCTACAACGAGGCCGGCCAGCTCGCGCTCGCGTACAAGCTGTATCGCTGCTGGGTCTCGGAATTCCAGGCGATGCCCGATCTGGACGCCAACGCGAACGCGGTGGCGATCCAGCACCTGAAGCTCGAGAACGAAGGCTGGGAGCGCGATGTCGACGTGCCGGAGCCGGCCGAGCCGAGCTTCACCGTGCCCGCCGGCTGAGCGTCATGCGAACGCCCGCGCCGGCGCAACTGCTGCAGGTATGGGAACGCGGAAGCGGCCCATCCGCTGCGGCGTGCGGGCTGCTTTTGCTCGGCAGCAGTTGCGACGAACATTCCGGCGAGACGCTGGCGGCGTTGCCGCTGGGGCGGCGCGATGCGCTGCTGCTGCAGTTGCGCGCGCGGCTGTTCGGCGCCGAGATCGGCACCGTCGCGAGCTGCCCGCAATGCGCGGCCACGGTCGAAGCGACGTTTCGCTGCGACGATCTGCTGCTGACCTCGCCGGGCACCGATGCAGCGGTGTTCGAACATGTCTCACCGACCCATGGCGTGCATGTGCGGTTCCGCCTGCCGGACAGCAACGACTTGCTGGCAGTGGAGCAATGCGGCGATGTCGACGAAGCGCGCCAGTTGCTGCTTGAACGCTGCGTGCTGGCCACGTCCGACGCCGCTGCCGGACGCGACGCGCGCGGCCTGGCGGTATCGTTGCAGGGGGAGATCGCGCAGGCGATGGCACAGGCCGATCCGCAAGCCGATCTGCAGCTGGCCTTCCGCTGTCCGGACTGCGGCCACGACTGGCAACCGCAGTTCGATATCGCCCGCTTCCTGTGGCAGGAACTGCACGCCTGGGCACTGCGCATGTTGCGCGACGTGGACATGCTGGCGCGCGCCTACCACTGGTCCGAAGACGAGATCCTCGCCTTGAGTCCGCGCCGCCGCCAAGCCTACCTGGAGCTGTGCGCGCCATGAGCGACTTCCTCGACCGGCTGGCGGCACGGGCGATCGGCGGCGGGACGGCGCTGGCGCCGCGGTTGCCATCGCTGTTCGAACCGCTGCAACGCGCGCCGATCATGCCGTTGTCCGGCGACGGCGAGCCGCCACCAGGCCATCATGAAACCGTGTCAGCCTCGACGACGGCACCGACCGCCGCGCCGATGCGCCCGCCGCTGGCGCCGGCGGCGACGGTGCCGGATACGTCGCGCGTTGCGCCGGCTGCGCTGGAGCCGGTGTCGGTCCCGTTACCCACCCGGGTCGCCGCCAGCGCATCGCGCCACGACATGCCGCCGTCGCCGCCGACCGCCGTGCCGGCTCCACCGCTGCTCGTCGAGCGCTCCGTGGCCTTGCCCGTGCCACCGCAGATCGTCACGCCGTCACCGATACGGCCGCGCCAGTCGCGCATCGCGACGGAGCACCCGGAGTCGGCGTCGCCTTCGCATCCGCCGAACGGCGCGTTGCTGCCCGCACCCGCCCCCGTGTTCGGCACCACGCGAGCGGACGCGCCGGGTCGATCCATGCCTGTGGCTGCGTTGCGCACGCTCGCCGCGCCGGCGGGTCTGGACAGTGCATCAAGCGAACCGGTGGTGCACGTCAGCATCGGCCGGCTCGAAGTGCGCGCGGCGCCGGCGCCCACCACGCCCACGCGCCGACGCGACGGCCCGCAGCCGAGCAGCCTCGACGACTATCTGCGCCAGCGCGGCAAGGCTTCGCCATGAGCAATGTCCTGGCGATCGCCGCCACCACGCGCACGCTGCGCAACCTGCTGCTGGCGCAGATGCCGGCGCTGGATGCGGAGCTGGGCGATCTGGAGGTGACCCTGCAGCCGCCGGACGTGGCACGCAAGGGCATCAGCAAGGCGCAGCTCAACCTGTTCCTGTACCAGGTGGTCGCCAACGCGGCGTGGCGCAACCTCGACATGCCCGGCCAGGTGCGTCCCGGCGAGACCGCGCCGCCGCCGCTGGCGTTGAACCTGCATTACGTGATCACCGCGTGGGGCCGCGGCGAGAGCGACGTCGACGCCATCAGCCACCGCGTGCTGGCCGCGGCGATGAGCATCCTGCACGACCGCGGCGTGCTCGACGGCAACGACATCCGCAACGCGCTGGCGGACAACGACCTGGCCAACCAGATCGAGCGCGTGCGCATCACGCCGCTGCCGCAGAGTGTGGACGAGCTGTCCAAACTGTGGACGGCGTTCCAGACCAACTACCGCACCTCGGCCGCGTACGAGGCAGCCGTGCTGCTGATCGACAGCCAGGCGGCGATCCGCGCGCCGCTGCCGGTGCTGCAACGCGGCCCGCAGGATCGTGGCGTGACAGCCACCGCGTCCGCCGCCGCCGTGCTGGATACGGTGAGCTATCCGCGCACGCAACCGGCCGTGCGGCTTGGCGAGGACATCGTGCTGGGCGGTCGCCAGCTCACCACGGATCACGCATCGGCGCGCTTCAGCAGCCTTCGCCTCGACGCACCGATCGATATCGCACCGCTGGCTGGTGATGCCGCCGGCAGCCTGCGTGTGCATCTCGCCGATGCGACCGACGATGCGGATGCCGCGTCGCGCTGGGCGCCGGGCATCTACACCGCCGCCTTGCTGGTGCAACCGCCGGGCCTGCCGCCGCTGCTCAGCAACGAACTGCCGCTGGTGCTGGCGCCGACCATCACCTTGAGCCCGCTCACCGCCGCCGCCGGCGACCTCGTCTTGAACCTCACCTGCATGCCGCGCCTGCGCGACGGCCAGCGGGTATTCCTGCTGTTCGGCGATCGCCTGCTGGTGCCGCAGAGCATCAACAACCCGGCTGACACGCATCAGCCCAGCGCGCTGGTGTTTCAGGTGCCAGGCGTAACGGCAGGCACCTATACCGTGCGTCTGCGCGTCGACGGCGCCGACAGCATTCCGGTCGATTTCGGCGGCGGCGTGCCGGCGTTCGCCAGCAGCCAGCAGGTGGTCGTGACATGAACGACTACGCACCCTGGCTGGAAGCGAACGACCAGTATCTCGCCGCGGCGCTGGCGGACCTGCGCGCGCGGTTGCAGCGTGCCGCACAGCCGCAGGACACGCCTGCCCATGCGCCACCGGCACCGGCCGCGGCGGCCACCGCGCTGATGGAATCCGCGCCGGCGGTGAGTGCACCGGGCGGGCAGAAGCACTCGTGGTTCGCGCGGATGTTCAGCAGTCAGCCGGCACGCACGCCGCTGTCGGGCGCCCAGATGAAGGTCATCGACACACCGCCGGCAGCACAGCCGCTCGTCGTCGAGGTACCCGATGCCGGCACGGCAGCCACGGATGCCGCGGCGTCGCCAGCCAGCAGCGTCACCGATGACAGCAAACACACGCCGGCGTTGAGCGCGCTCGCGAGCCGGCTCGGCCTGTCCGCGTTCGAACGCCAGCTGCTGTTGCTGTGCATCGGCATGGAACTGGATACGCGTTTCCCCGCGCTGTGCGCGCTGGCGCAGCACGATCCAGCCAGGCCGTATCCCACGTTCGCGCTGGCCTTTGCGGTACTGGACGAACCGAGCTGGGATGCGTTGTCGCCGGAGCGGCCGCTGCGCTACTGGCGCCTGCTCGACATCCACCAGCCCGGCGCGCAGCCGCTGATCGGCGCGGCGCTCAGCGCCGACGAGCGCGTGGTCAATTTCGTCAAGGGCATGAATTACCTGGACGACCGGCTGACCCCGCTGCTCACCGCGCTGGCGCCGGCCCAGCTGCCGCCGTCGCAGCGCACGCTTGCCGACCAACTGCTGGACGCGCTGCAGCATGTGCCGGTGGGCGACACGCTGCCGGTGGTGCAACTGCTGGGCAGCGACAGCGTCAGCAAGCAGGCGATCGCGCAGACGATCGCCGCCGCCTTCGGCGCGCAGGCGTACCGGCTCTCGGCCGACCTGTTGCCGAGCGCAACGGCCGAACAGGAAACCCTGCTGCGGTTGTGGCAGCGCGAAAGCCAGTTGCTGCCGCTGGCGTTGTACCTCGACGCCGCCGAGGTCGAGCGCGGTGACGTCGCCGCCATGCTGGTCAAGCGCTTCCTCGCCCGTGCCGGCGGACTCACCTTCGTCGATGCGCGCGAACCGTGGGCGAGTGCGACGACGCATGCGCTCAGCGTGGATGTGGCCAAACCCACCGCGGTCGAGCAGCGCACGCTGTGGCAGCGACTGCTCGGCGACGCTGCCGGTGCGCAACCGCAACAGCTGGCCGGCCATTTCGATTTCAACCTCGGCAGGATCGAGCAGATCGCGCACAGCGCACTGGCATCCATGGAGAGCAAGCCCGGGGCGCTGGCGCAGACGCTGTGGCAGGGCGCGCTGGCGCAGACGCGGCCGGCGCTGGACCAGCTAGCCCAGCGGATCGAGCCCAAGGCCGGCTGGGACGATCTGAAGCTGCCCGACAGCGAGAAGACCCTGCTGCGCCAGATCGCCGACCAGGTCGGTCAGCGCAGCACGGTTTACGACGACTGGGGCTTCCGCCAGCGGATGAACCGCGGCCTGTCGATCAGCGCGCTGTTCACCGGCGAGAGTGGCACCGGCAAGACCATGGCGGCGGAAGTGCTGGCGCGCGAGCTGGGCCTGTCGCTGTACCGCATCGACCTGTCGGCGGTGGTCAGCAAGTACATCGGCGAAACCGAGAAGAACCTGCGCAAGCTGTTCGACGCGGCCGAGGATGGCGGCGCGATCCTGTTCTTCGACGAGGCCGACGCGCTGTTCGGCAAGCGCAGCGAGGTGAAGGACAGCCACGACCGCTATGCCAACATCGAAGTGAACTACCTGCTGCAGCGGCTGGAGTCGTTTCGCGGCCTGGCGATCCTGGCGACCAACATGAAGGGCGCGCTCGATACCGCGTTCCTGCGCCGGCTGCGCTTCGTCATCAACTTTCCGTTCCCCGGCGTGGCCGAACGCAGGGCGATCTGGGCTTCGGTGTTTCCCGCGCAGGCCGCGACCGCCGCGCTGGATTTCGACCGGCTGGCGCGGCTCGCGCTCACGGGCGGAAGCATCCAGGGCATCGCGCTCAACGCCGCGTTCATGGCGGCGAAAGCCGCCGTGCCGATCAGCATGCCGCTGCTGCTCGACGCTGCCCGGGCCGAATACCGCAAGCTCGACAAACCGGTCAACGAGGCGGACTTCCGCTGGCTGGAGAGCGCCGGAGGCAAACCATGAGCATCGTGCTGCACATCGAGCGGCTGGTGCTGGACGAGGCGCTGCTCGGTGGCGAGCGCAACGGCAGCGTGCGCGATGCGCTCAAACGCGAGTTGACGCAACGGCTGGCGCAACCCGGCGCGGTCGATGCCTTGCGCCGCCTGGGTGCCGTGGCCGCGTTGCCGCCGACGACGCTGCCGCTCGCCACGCATCCGCAGCAGACGCTGGGTTCGCGTATCGCCACGGCAGTGCAGCAAGGTCTCGGCGTCGCTGCCCATGCGTACACCGCAGGCAAGGAGCATTGACATGCAAACGATCCCCAAACCCCGCCCCGACGGCATCGTGCGTTTCGGCAAACGGAAGGCCAGACGCGATGACCGCAACCTGATGTTCGCCGTGCTGCTGAAGGCTCCGCCGGTGCTGCCGGCCGAATACGATTTCGACGTGGTCCACCATGGCATCCCCACGCCGATGTTCGGCAACGACCAGTATGGTGACTGCGTGATCGCCGGCCGCGCGCACCAGACCTTGCGCTTCGAGAGGGCCGAGCAGAACAAGCTGATCGCGATCAGCGACCACGACGTGCTGCAGGAGTACTTCAGCGAGAGCGGTGGCGTCGACAGCGGCCTGGTCGTGCTGGATTCGGTGAAGGAGTGGCGCAGCAAGGGCTGGCTCGCGGCGAAGCGGCGCTACAAGATCAAGGCGTTTGCGCAGATCGATCAGCGCAAGCGCAGCGAGGTCAAGCGCGCGGTGTTCATGGGCATCGGCGTGGGCCTCGGCCTGACCCTGCCCGACGCGGCGCTGACCCAGTTCTATGCGGGAAAACCGTGGGCGGTGGTCGGCGGCAAGGCCGGCCAGCCGAACCCGCACAACGGCCACTACGTCTACGTGCCCGGCTACACCAAACTCGGCCCGGTCTGCGTGACCTGGGGCCGCAAGCAGCAGATGACCTGGCCGTTCCTTGCCAGATACTGCGACGAGGCCTACGCAATCATCGACGCGATCGACACTGCGAAGAAGAGGCGCGCGCTGGATGCGACGAAGCTCGATGCGTTCCTCGCCGGGTTGCGCAAGCGCAAGCCGACCGCGGCGAAGAAGGCGCCTGCAGGCAAGCGCCTGGCGGCGAATCGGCCGTGAGCGAACGCAACGCCAGCGTGCCAGTGAGGTCGGCCCCCTCGGCGCCGGCCCACGGTCTGTTGCTGCGGCGCAAGTGCGCGTGTGGCACGCACGCGCCGGGAGGTGGCGAGTGCGCCGAATGCAGCAAGAAGAGGCTCGGTTTGCAGCGCAAGCTCAGCGTTGGCGCGTCAAATGATCTATTCGAGCTCGAGGCGGATCGTGTCGCCGAGCAGGTGATGTCCGTGCCAGCGTCGCCGAGAGGCGTGCGCTCACCGCCGCGAATCCTGCGCATGGCCAATAATGCGGACTCACATGCGGACACGGCACCTCCCAGTGTGGATCTGGCACTTGCCAGTTCGGGCAGCCCACTGCATCCGGACTTGCGGCAAGACATGGAGCAACGCTTTGCTCACGATTTCTCCAGGGTGCGAGTGCATACCGGCTCAACGGCCGAGCAGTCAGCGCGGGATATCAATGCCCGTGCCTTCACTTTTGGGTATGACATCGTATTCGGGGCCGGACAGTACGCTCCGGGTTCGCATGCAGGCAAACGGCTGCTTTCGCACGAGTTGGTGCACGTCGTGCAGCAGTCGCGGGGTGACAGCCGCATCGGCGTCGACGAGGGCTGGTATTCGCCGGATATGCAAGGTGGCCGCAGGATTTTTGCCCACGAACCTGTCAACGCTCCGAAGCAAAGCGGCAGCGTGCCGTGGCGCATCCAGCGCCAGCCCGAAGGCAAGGGGACGGCAGGTACCGATGCGGTCGAAAGTGAGCGGGTCGAGAAGGGCCAGTCCAAACCAGGGCAGTCCGACAGCACGCCGGGCGACATGGATGCCATGACCGCTGAAGGAAGCCAGAACCAGGCGAGCCAGACGCCAGCTGACACCGTGACCCCGGGCGGTCACCGTGCCGCGACCGCAGGCGTTGCGGCATGCCCCGACGCGCCACAAAAGAACATCATCGTGCTCGCCTGCACCGCTGCGCCTGCAACGGCGCCGCCCGCCAAGGAGAAGGCCGAGCTGCCGACGCCGAGTACGGCGCGCTTTGGCGGGGATGCGGACCGCGCGAGATTCGCGAAGGAGCTCGCCCAGTGTCACGCCGAGCGTGTCGTCGACGACGAAATCGCCAAGCGCTACCGCGCCGACGTCGAACAGGCCAGGAAGCAAGCAGCAACCGAGGCCAGGACCGCATCCGAAGAAGCGGTAAAGAAGGCTGTCGAAGGTCTCGCCGACAGGCGCGAGATTGCAAAGGCCACTGCGAGGGCAAAGATTGCTGCCCGGAAGTCGGAGGCGAAGCGGGTCGCCGATGCCGAAGCCGCTGTGAAAAAGCAGGACGTAGACAGCGTCACCACCGAACTTGCAAGGAAATTCGAGGATGCGCTTGCTACCGACTACGACAACACGATCCAGGGCGCGCTGACGCGTTACGGCAGAGGATGGCTGAACGCGATGCAGCACCGCCTCGACGCGGCGCGCAAACGCATCACCAAGGAGAAGAACGCAAAGCCGAAGGCCGGCAAGGGCGAGACCCCACCGGCTAAGTCGGCCGATGTCATCGCCAGCGAAATCGAAGCCGAAATGACCGACGTGCGCTGTGACCAGAATCAATGGGCGCGGCAGCAGATCGAGGACATCTCGCATGCCTGGGCCGTTGGTCGGCGCGAGCAGGTCGACTCGGAGACGATCAAGCAGACGGCCTCGTACCTGAGCAAGTTCGGCCCGACCTACACACCGCTTGCCATGGTCGATATTCCCGCCGACATCCAGTCCGAGAAGGGCATGGCTGGCGTCGCACCGGAGATGGCTGACTTTCTCACCGCACTGAAGAACGATCCGAAGACAGCCTCGTTCAAGGCCGGCAACTACCGCGGACATGGCGGCGGCAGCTGGGCCGGCAAGGGCTTCTCGGTTGACCTGACGCTCTCAACGCCGCTGGATCAACGTGGATTCTGGCAGCACCGCGCCGCGGTCGACTTCCTGATGCAGATCGATGCAACGGCCAAGGCGATGGGCGCGCGCTGGCGTGTGCTCTACAACGACTTCCGGGTCGCGGAAGAAGTGAATGCCGCGACCGGTACGCGCAATGTTGAATTCATGGGTACCAGTAGCGCCACGAACATCAACTGGCACGGCCCGGCGCCGCTGATCCTGCATTTCCATCTTGACCTCGAGATCCCGCAGAAACCGAACCCGACTCCACCCACAACGCAAGGGCCGGCTCCCTGATGGCGCGGGCACGTCAATCGGTGTCGGGCCGCGCGCTTGGAATCTTTCAACCGACGGCGTTGTTTGTCGATCGCATTGAGATGGCTATCAAACGGGGAAAATTTCGACGCTGATCTTGCTGCATCCAGGATACGTTCATGAACATCGTCAACAGCATCTTCGACGGTCTGCTCGGCTACGAAAAGCTGATGCTGATCTGCGGCTTCATCCTGTTCGTGTTCGCGCTGCTGGCGATCACGGTGATGATCGTGCAGCGTCGGGATTTCAAGATGGCGATGGTGCTGATCATCTTCGCGGTCGTGTTGATGGGTTTTCCCGGCATCCAGGCGGTCAAGTTCAGCCAGGACATGGTCGAACTGGATCGCATCCGGGCGCAGCCCGCGGGAACGACCGACCCGGCACAGCAGCAACAATCGGCCAAGACGTTGAGTTCGATCGAGGAGCGCGCTGCCGACAACCCGCAGTTGCAGGCACAGGTAGCCGATGGCTATCGCGCCATCGGCGAAGTGAACAAGGGTTATCAACTGGCGCAGTCGGTGCTGCAGCACCAACCGTCGGCGCAGGTGCAGGCCACTTTGGTACCGGTTCTGACCGCGAAGTTGAACGAAGTGCAGGCGGGCGCGCCGATCGCGGCGCCACCGCCCATGCCGTCACCCGCACCCGCAGCGAGCGCGGCCACCGCCGGCACGGCGACGGTCGGCCCGCCAATCGCGACCGGGGCGGGTACGCCGGCCAGTGCGGGCACGGCTGCGGAATCGACCGCCAGCGCTCCTGCCACGGTGGACAGCGCCAGGCAGCACGAAATCGCCGCTATCGCCAGACAGCTGCAAGGCACCGGCGCACCCTTGCCGGCGGCTTCGCATGCCGCACTGGCCGAGGCCTATGTCGTGCTCGGCCAGCCGCAAAAGGCGCAGGCGAATGTCGACGCGGCGTACAAGCTCAACCCGAACATCAAGATCAACGCTGCCGTGCTGCACGCCGCCAGGGTGGGCAGCAGGCCTACGGAGCACTGACGATGGCTACCTTGCGCAAGGGCGATCAAGGTTCGCAGGTGCGGCAGTTGCAGAAGCTGCTGGTGCAGCGTGGTTATGCGGCCGACGTCAACGGCACGTTCGACACCAGGACCTGGCAGGCGACGCGGGCGTTCCAGGCGCAGAATCTCGATCAGCACGGTCAGCCGCTGGTCGTCGATGGCGTGGCCGGGCCGCTGACATGGTGGAGCCTGCAGCACCCGAAGCCGTTCATCAGGACACCGACCGCGGTCGATTACTCCACGCTGCCGGCAAAGGGCGGCAGCAGGGTCGGCCGTGCCGCACTCGCCGCTGCGATCGGCGAACTGAAGGCCAACGCGCGTGAGATCGGCGGCAACAATCGCGGCCCCTTCGTGCGCAAGTACCTCGCACCGGCCGGTCTCGACGAAGGTCAGTCGTGGTGTGCCGGCTTCGTCAGCTGGTGTTTCATGCAGGCGAGCGGTGGCGACAAGGCGGCGATGCCGTTCGCCTATGCCGCCAGTGCGCGCAGCCTGCTGACCGAGTTCAAGCAGCACGGCTGGTCCAACGCACCGGGCAGCGGTTACGTGCCGGTGCCCGGCGACGTCGTGGTTTGGTGGCGGGTGAGCCTCGCCGGCTGGCTCGGTCACACCGGCCTGGTGCACTCGGTACAGGACGGCATGCTGTACACGATCGAGGGCAACCGCAGCCCGCGCGTGCAGGGCTTCTCCTATGTGCTGAGCCGGATGGACAAGCTGCTCGGTTTCGGCCACGTGCCATGAGCGCCTTCCCCGGCTCACCGCGGATTCTCAAGGGCGGCATCGTGCTGATCGATGCCGGCACCTCGGCGGTGCTGCGGGTGATCGCGCTGCAGTACAACCCCGATTCGCTCACGCGCTCGCTGCAGGTGCAGGCGGTCAGTGCCGATGGCGGCGACCGTTCCGAGGTGCTGCGCCTGAAGGGGCCGCCGGTGGAGACGTTGAAGCTGGAGGCGGAGATCGACGCCACCGACCAGTTGGAGTTTCCGGAGCAGAACAGCGTCACCACGCAGTCCGGCCTCTTCGCGCAACTGGCGGCGCTGGAGACGATGGTCTATCCGACCAGCGGCCAGCTGCGTGCGAACGACGTGCTGGCGCAGATCGGCACGCTGGAGATCGTGCCGATGGAGACACCGCTGGCGCTGTTCGTGTGGAGCAAGTCGCGCATCCTGCCGGTGCGCGTCACCGAATTCAGCATCACCGAGGAGGCGTTCGACCCCGCGCTGAATCCGATCCGCGCCAAGGTCAGTCTCGGCCTGCGCGTGCTGTCGGTGAACGACGTGCCGTCCGGGCACAAGGCCGCCAGCCTGTTCATGAGCTACCTGCAGCAGAAGGAGCGCCTGGCCGGCGGTGCCGGCGGCCAACTTTCCGCGCTCGGCTTGAGTGGAGTGCCGTGATGAACGTGATCTTTCCTCCCACCAGTCGCTACGCGCTGACGCCGGCCGCGACCCTCGTGCGCGCCGACGGCACGCCGGTCACCTATCTCAAACGCCGCTTCGTGCCGCCGCCGGAAAACTTCGCCTTGCTGCAGTGGCATCGCGTGGTGCAGAACGAGCGGCTGGACAACATCACGGCGCGCTACCTCGGTGATCCCGAACAGTTCTGGCGGCTGTGCGATGCGAACCGTGCACTGCGTCCGGAAGAGTTGACCGAGACGATCGGAAAACAGCTACGCATCACCTTGCCCGAAGGCATCCCGGGGGTGCCGCATGCTTGAGGGCGTGCACCTGACCTTGCTGGTCGGCCCGGTGGTGCCGGTGCCGGTGCCGCAGATCGTGCTGGATGCGCTGACCCAGATCGAGGTGAGTGCACCGGACGAAGCGGCCGGCGCGTTCACCCTGCAGTTCACGCTGAGCGTGCAGTCGCCGCTGCACACGCTGTTCCTGCTCTCGGGCGGCGGGGTGGTGCCGCTGCTGCGGGTGATCGTGGTGGTCACGCTCAACGGCATGCCGCAGGTGTTGATCGACGGCGTGGTGACCCGCACCGAAGTGCTGCCCGGCGCGGACCAGCGCCACACCACGCTGCAGGTCACCGGCGACGACCTCACCGCGGTGATGACCAAGCTGGAATTCTCCGGCCTGCCGGGCCTGCCGTATCCGGCGATGCCGGCCGAGGCGATCGTGGCCCTGCTGCTGGCCAAGTACGCGTTCCTCGGCATCGTGCCGCTGGTGATCCCGAGCATCGCGATTGACGTGCCGATCCCGACCAACCGCGTGCCGACCCAGCAGGGCAGCGATCTGGAATACATCCGCACGCTGGCCGAGCGTGTCGGCTACGTGTTCTACCTCGATCCCGGCCCGGCGCCCGGCATGAGCATCGCGTACTGGGGGCCGAAGGTGAAGGTTGGCGTGCCGCAGCCGGCGTTGAACGCGGACATGGATGCGGCGAGCAACGTCGAGAGCCTCAGCTTCAGCTACGACGGCAACGCGCGCAGCCTGCCGATCGTCTACATCCAGAACGAGCAGACCAAGCTGCCGTTGCCGATACCGATCCCGGACATCGGCCCGCTCAATCCGCCGCTGGGGCTGATCGATCCGCCGCCGCAGAAATTCCGCACGCTGCCGGAGACCGCGAAGTATTCGCCGATGCGCGCGATGCTGCTGGGCATGGCCGAGGCGGCGAAGTCCGCCGACACCGTCACCGGCCGCGGCAGCCTCGACGTGGTGCGCTACGGCCGCGTGCTGAAGCCGCGCCAGCTGGTCGGCGTGCGCGGCGTCGGCCCCGCGTTCGACGGGCTGCACTACGTCAGCCAGGTGCGCCACACGATCAAGCGCGGCGAGTACAAGCAGAGCTTCGAGCTGTCGCGCAAGGGGCTGCTCTCCACCGTGCCGCTGGTGCTGGCATGAACCGCTATTACGGCAAGTACCGCGGCACCGTGATCCAGAACGTGGATCCCGAACAGCGCGGGCGCATCCAGGCGATGGTGCCGGACGTGTCCGGGCTGGTTCCGTCGAGCTGGGCGATGCCTTGCGTGCCGATCGCCGGCAAGCAGAGCGGTGTCTACGTGGTACCGCAGATCGGCGCGGGCGTGTGGATCGAGTTCGAGCAGGGCGATCCGGATTATCCGATCTGGGTCGGCGGTTTCTGGGGTGTGGCGGCAGAAGTGCCGGCGCTGGCACTGGCCGGCAATCCGGCCAGCCCGAGCGTGGTGCTGCAGTCGGGCCTGCAGAACGCCATCGTGATCAGCGATCTGCCGGGACCGACCGGCGGCATCCTGCTGAAGAGCGTCACCGGCGCGATGATCATGGTCAACGAGATCGGCATCACGATCTCCAACGGCCAGGGCGCCACCATCGTGCTGGCCGGGCCGACGGTGACCATCAACAACGGCGCGCTGGTGGTCACCTAGGAGGCATGCGATGCCGGGCTTCCTCATCCATGTCGGTGCCAGCGTGCTCTGTTCGCACGGCGGTCAGGTGCAGGCCACCGCGCCAAATCCGCGCGTCAGCGTCAGCGGCCAGCCCAGCGTGACCCTGCCGGCGCCGTGGCTGGTTGCCGGCTGCGCGCTGCCGCCGCCACCGGCGGCGAACGGGCCGTGCGTCACCGCGCAGTTCGTCACCGCCGCCACCCGGGTGACTTCCAGCGGGCAGCCGCTGCTGCTGTTCGACAGCCAGGCGATCTGCGCGCCGACCGGCACGCCGCTGCTGATCGTCGCCAGCCAGACACGCGTCACCGCGATGTGAGAACGCCATGAATATCGACTTCCCTTTCCGCTTCGACAACCGCGGCCACAGCGCGGAGACCGGCGACGACGACCATGTGCGCGACATGATCGAGCAGCTGCTGTTCACCAACCCCGGCGAGCGCGTCAACCGGCCGGACTTCGGCACTGGCCTGCTGCAACTGGTATTCGCGCCGAACAGCCAGGAGCTGGCCGCCGCGTTGCAGTTCACCCTGCAGGCAGCGTTGCAGCGCTGGCTTGGCGACGTGATCGATGTCGGCGCGCTGGCGGTAAGCAGCGAGGATGCCACCTTGCGCGTCGACCTCGGTTACACCGTGCGCGCCAGCGGCGACACGCGCAGCGACAGTTTCACGCGGAGCCTGCCATGAACACCGCCAGTCGCAGCGCGGGCCTTGGCGTGATTGGCTGTGCGGCGCTGCCGGCATGCAGTGTGCCGGCGCGGCGTGAAAAACTGCGGCTGTCCGGCACGCTCAACGGCATCGACTACGTCGAGGTCGGCGACGACGGCACCAGCTTGTGCGTGCATCTCTTCGGCGAGATCCCGCAAGGTATCGGCGTGGCGAACGTGCGGATCAATGGCGGCGATCGCATCACCGGCCTGCGCGTGCTCGGCGTCAACCCCGAGCTGGAACCGGACATGCACGACGATGCCTGCCTGCGCGTGGTGCTCGACCGCGAAGGCGACCACACGGCGTATTGCCTGTGCCTGGTGGATGCGGTTTCGGGCAGCGACCCGGCTGGCTGGCTGGCGTATCCGGGCTTCGATCCGCGCTATGCCTGCGTGGCACTGCACTTCCGTCTCGACTGCGCGAAGACGCTCGATTGCGCGGACGCGACGTCGTGCGTGCAGGCGCCGTTGCCAGCGCCGGAGATCGATTATCTGGCGAAGGATTACGCCAGCTTCCGCCAGCTGTTCCTCGACCGCATCGCGCTGGGCATGCCCGCGTGGCAGGAACGGCACGTGCCGGACCTCGGCATCGCGCTGGTCGAGACGCTGGCGTACACCGCCGACTACCTCAGCTACTACCAGGACGCGGTCGCCACCGAGGCCTATCTCGGCACCGCGCGTCGGCGCATCTCGGTGCGCCGGCACGCGCGGCTGGTCGACTACCGCATGCACGAGGGTTGCAACGCGCGCGCGCTGGTGGCGCTGAGCTATACCGGCGACGCCGACCTGCCGCTGGCGCTGGATAACCTGCTGCTGCTGGTGCCGCCGCCGGGGCAGGGCAACGTGAAGCCTGGCCTGATCGACGCGGACCAGCTCGATGTCGTGCGCGGGCAGGGTGCCTTGCTGTTCGAACCGATGTCGCTGGATGGTGCCGACACGCTCAGGGTGATCGCCGCGCACAGCGCGATCCGCTTCCACAGCTGGGGTGACGGGATGTGCTGCCTGCCGCGAGGCAGCACGCGCGCGACGCTGCTCGATGCGCCACCGCCGTCTGCATCGTCGTCTCCGCGGGCGCCGACGGCGGCGAACGACCCTGCTGTCGCCGCACCGCAACGTGCGCTGAAACTGGCGGCCGGCGACCTGCTGATCTTCGAGGAAGTGCTGGGGCCGCAAACCGGCAATCCCGCCGATGCCGATCCGGCGCATCGGCACGCGGTGCGGTTGACGGACGTCCGGACGTCCATCGACCCGCTCGACGGCACCCTGCTTCTGGACATCGCGTGGGATGCGTGCGACGCGCTGCCGTTCGACCTGTGCCTGTCGGTACGCACGCCGTCGCCGGATTGCGCGTGGCTGCACGATGTCAGTCTGGCGCGCGGCAATGTGTTGCTGGTCGATCACGGTGAGCACGTGCGCGGCCAGTGCACGTCGGCCGCGATCTGCGCGCCGGGTGATGACGATGGCGACTATCCCGGACTCGCCGCGGCGCTTGCCGCGCTGCCGGAGGCCTGCGCGCGCTGCGCTGCGCTGGCCGAGGATTGCTGGCTGGTGCCGGGCACCATGCAGTACGGCTGCTGCCATTGTGATGGCGCGGTGCAGGACGTACGGCGCCTACCTTCCGACACCGGCCATGTGGTGCCCGGCATGCCGCTGACCTGGGCCGAACCGCTGCCGGCGAACGCGCCGGTGTGCCGGCTGCTCGCGCGCGATCCGCGGCGCGCCTTGCCAGAACTGACGGTGTACGGCGGCACGCTCGGCGACGTATTGGTTTCCGGCATGCCCGATCCACGCTGGCGATGGCAGTCACGGTACGACCTGCTGGAGAGCGGGCCCGACGATCGCCACTTCGTGGTCGAGATCGACGACGACGGCGCCGCGCACCTGCGCTTCGGCGACGGCGTGCTCGGCGCGCAGCCGCAGGCCGGCGACTTCTTTCGTGCCGCGCCGCGCTTCGGCAACGGCCCGGCCGGCAATGTCGGCCGCGACAGCATCGTGTGGCTGGCACTGAAGTCGGGCGAGTTGTCCGCCGACCTGCAGCCGCGCAATCCGCTGCCGGCCAGCGGCGGCACCGCAGCGGAAAGCCTCGCCGAGGTGAAGTGGTACGCGCCCGGTGCGTTTCGCGCGAACCCGCTGCGCGCGATCGTCGCCGACGACTACGCGATGTTCGCCGCGCGCGCGCCGGAGTTGCAGGGTGCGGCGGCGGCGCTGGAGTGGAGCGGTAGCTGGCATGCCGCCGACGTGGTGGTCGATCCGCTCGGCCGCGAAAGCCTGCCGGCAGGATTGGCGCGGCGGATCAGGGCAGAGCTGGAGCGCTACCGTCGCATCGGCCACGACGTCGAGGTGCGCGGCGCCTGTTACGTGCCGCTGCAGATCGAGCTATTCGTCTGCGTGCTGCCGGGCTTTCTGGTGGCGCACGTCGAGGCCGAGCTGCGCGATCGTTTCAGCGCGAGTCTTCGGCGCGACGGTACGCCTGCGTTCTTCCATCCGGATCGGCTGCGGCTGGGCGCGCCGGTGTTCGCCAGCGCGCTGCTGGCCGAGGCGCAGGCGATCACCGGCGTCGCCCACGTCGAGATCACCACGCTGGCCCGCGCCGATGACGTGCCGGCTGATGGCGTGGCCGCCGACGGTGTGCTGCATCTGGCTGCGCGGGAGATCGCGCAGGTCGACAACGATCCGGATCATCCCGATCACGGAAGCATCGCGTTCACGCTGGGAGGTGGCCGATGAGTTGCTGCAGCGCCTGTGGCAGGCACGCCTGTGCCTGCGGTTGCGGGGCGATCGCCGGCACCCCGCTGCCGCTGTACAACCGGCCGGGACTGGACAGCCTCGCCTGTCGCGTCGGCACGTATGCCGACTTCCGCGCCACCATGCAGAACGACCTCAGTGACGCCGCGCTGCCGGGCTTGGCCGGGCTGCGTACGCGGGAGAGTGACGATCCGGCGATGGCGCTGCTCGATGCATGGGCAGTAGGTGCCGACGTGCTCAGCTTCTATCAGGAGCGCATCGCCAACGAAGGTTACCTGCGCACCGCCATCGAGCGGCGATCGGTGCGGGAGCTGGCGCGGCTGGTCGATTACCGCTTGCGTCCCGGCGTGGCCGCCAGCGTCTACCTTGCCTACACCGTCGAGAAGGACTCGCCGCCGGTGACCATCGGCGCCGGCGCACGCGCGCAATCCATCCCCGCGCCCGGCGAACAGATGCAGACCTTCGAGACCGCCGATCCGCTGGACGCGCGCCACGAGTGGAACGCGCTGCAGCCGCGCCTGGCCCGACCGCAGAACATTTCGCTGGACACGATTGCAGGACTCGGCGAACTGTGGATTGCCAGCATCGTCAGCAACCTCAAGCCGAACGACCGCCTGCTGTTCCTGTTCGGCGACCTTGCCACCGGTGTGCAGGCGATCCGCCTGGTGCAATCGGTCGAAGTGCAGCAGGCCAGCGCGCGCAGCCGGGTCGTGCTGCAGCCGGTCGATCCAGTGACCGTGAAGATTCTCGCCGCGGCGCAAGCGGGAATCGCCGCGTTGACAGGGGCCAGCGGCCACTGGCTGAACGGCTTGGAACAACTGCGTCAGCAATTGCTGCTGGGCAAGGACAATGGCGGCAGCTACATCGAATTCATTCGCAGCTTCGGTGAACTGGAGGGTTTCGGCGGTGGCCCGCCGGCGGCGCAGGATTTCCTGCTCGCGGTGCAGCAGGCTTTTGCCGACGACGGATCGGTCGGTACGCCGCCGGCAAGCAGTTTCAGTGCACTGTTCGGTGCGCTGGCGGCCATGCCGACGCTGCAGCCGGCGAACAGCTTCCATCTGCAACGCAGCCTCACCACCGCACTGGGCAAGGCGAGCGACACGCGTCCGCAGCTGCTGCTGAATTTCGAGACCCACCTGGCCGATACCTTCTACCGCGCATGGACCAGCGTGCCGAGAGGCGAACCTTCGCCCACGCTGAGCGGCGTGTACGCGTTGCGCGTGGCGGCGCCGCTGTTCGGCTACAACGCGCCGCGCATCATGGGGCTTGGCCTGAACACGGACGGCGCCACCAAGGCGGCGGTGCCCTACGTCTCCATGCCCGACGGTGACTGGGGCTCGGTCGAGCAGGATGACCGCGTGCAACTGGACAATGCCTACGATGGCGTGCTCGCCGGCAGCTACCTGCTGATCCAGCGCTCCGGTGCGGTGCCGGTCGTGGCGCAGGCGAAGCGTGTCCAGGTGCACCCCCGCAGCGACTACGGCATCAGCGGCAAGACCACCGACATCGTGCTGGTCGGCCCGGTGGGCAGCGACGGATCGGCCGTGTGGCAAGCGCCGGACATGACGGCCGTGCGCAGCACCCAGGCGTATGCGCAGAGCGAGTTGCTGCCGCTGGCCGAACTGGCGATCACAGACACCGTCGGCAATGTCGCCGCGAACGATACTTCGACACCGATCACCCAGGACAATGCCACCCGGCTTACCCTCGACAGCGCGATTGATGGCCTCAAGGCCGGCCGCTGGGTGATCGTCCAGGGCGAGCGCAGCGACGTGCCGGGTACCGATGCGGTGAGCGCCGCGGAACTGGTGATGCTGAGCGCGGTGGAGCAGGGCGTGAATGCGCAGCTGCCTGGCGACACCGTGCACAGCACCTTGGTGTTTGCCAACCAGGGTCTCGCCTACAGCTACCGGCGCGACAGCGTGACGGTCCATGCCAACGTGGTGCGCGCCACCCACGGCGAAACGCGCCACGAAGTGCTCGGCAGCGGCAATGGCGCGCTGTCGATGCAGGCGTTCGTGCTGAAGCAGTCGCCGTTGACGCATGTCTCCGCCGCCACGGTCGATGGCGTGCAGAGCACACTCGGCGTGCGCGTCAACGACATGGCATGGCGCGAAACGCGCAATCTTGCCTTCGTCGGCGCGGCCGACCGCAGCTTCGTCACTGCCACCGATGACAGCGGCAAGACCTCCGTGGTGTTCGGCGACGGCACACATGGCGCCCGCCTGCCCACGGGCGTCGAAAACATCACCGCGATCTATCGCAACGGCATCGGCACACCGGGCAATGTAAGCGCACAGCAGATCAGCCTGCTGGCGACCCGGCCGCTCGGCGTCAAGGCAGTGATCAATCCACTGCGTGCCTCCGGCGGCGCCGATGCGGAGACGCGTGACCAGGCGCGACGCAACGTTCCGCTGGCGGTGCTGGCGCTGGACCGGCTGGTCTCGGTGCCTGATTACGCCGACTTTGCGCGCACGTTCGGCGGCGTCGGCAAGGCGGCGGCGAGCAAGCTCGGCAATCTGGTGCAGGTGACCATCGCCGGTGCGGAGGACGCACCGATCGATCCTGCCTCCGACCTCTACCGCAACCTGCTGCAGGCGCTGCAGCAGTACGGCGATCCATCGTTGCCGCTGCGTCTCGACGTGCGCGAACTGTTGGCGTTGACCCTCAGCGCGAAGGTTGGCCTGGCACCTGACTACGCGTGGGAAGCGGTCGAGCCGCAGCTGCGCGCGGCGCTGCTCGATGCATTCGGTTTCGAGCGGCGGGCGCTGGCGCAGAGCGTCTACCTCAGCGAGATCGTCGCCTGCATGCAGGCGGTGCGCGGTGTGGCCTGGGTCGACGTGGATGCGCTCGGCAGCATCGACGAGGCGACCCTGCTGGCCGGTTTCGGCGGTGCGGGCGACAACGGCAAAGCTGGTGACGGCGCCTCGTTGATGACGCATGCGGCAGCGCCCGTGGCGCCGGCCACGATGCCACCGCCGCGCGTGCAGGTACTGCCCGCGCGCTACGGCAGCGATGGCAGGTTGCTGCCGGCGCAGCTCGCCTATCTGCCACCGAACATCCCCGACACCTTGCTGCTGCAGGAGGCCACGCCATGACTGCGCGTCCGGATCGGCTGTACGACCTGCTGCCCGCGGTCTATCGCATGCGCGACGCGGAGCAGGGTTATCCGCTGCGCGACCTCCTGCGCGTGCTGGCCACCCAGGCCGACATGCTGGAACAGGACATCGCGCGGCTGTATGACAACTGGTTCATCGAGACCTGCGACGACTGGGTGGTGCCGTACATCGGCGACCTGCTCGGCTATACCTTGCTGCCGGAAGCCGCCACGCTGGACGCGACAGGTGACGCGTGCACGGCCGGTCTCGGTCGCGTGCTCGCGCCGCGCGCCGATGTGGCCAACACGATCGACGCACGCCGGCGCAAGGGCACGCTGTCGCTGCTCGAAGACCTGTCCCGCGACGCTGCCGACTGGCCGGCGCGCGCGGTCGAGTTCTACCGCCGGCTCGGCTGGATGCAGCACCTCGATCATCAACATTCGCACCGCGGCGGCACGGCCGACCTGCGCGATCCGGGTCGGCTGCAGCGTATCGGCTGGGCGAGCGGCGCGTTTGACCCGTTCGCGCACAGCGTCGACCTGCGACGCATGGGCAGTCGGCGTCGGCGTGGTCGCTACAACATCCCGGACGTCGGCGTGTTCGCCTGCCGCCTGCGCAGCTATCCGGTGACCAGCACGTCGGCGTACTGCGTGGAGGAACGCGGCCCGCACTGTTTCAGCTTCAGCGTGCTCGGCAACGACGCGCCGCTGTTCCAGCGCCCGGTCGAGGAAACCGAGCCGACCCATATCGCCGACGAGCGCAATCTGCCGCTGCCATTGCGGCGCTACCGATTCGCAGCGCGCGGGCCGCAGGCCGATTACGCCAGCGTGGCGGCTGGGCTGTATGGCGACGGCAACAGTGTGCAGATCTGGGCGCCGGACTGGCCGGCCAAGGGGCAGGGCGTGCCGGTGCCGTGCGAGACCTTGATCCCGGCCGATCTGTCCGACTGGCATTACCAGGTGCCGCGTGGGCGCGTGGCCGTCGATCCCGAACGGGGCCGGCTGCTGTTTCCCGCCAACCAGCGGCCGAAACGCGGCGTGTGGGTGTCGTACCAGTACGGCTTCGCCGCCGATCTCGGTGGTGGCGAATATGCAAGGGTGACGCCGGAGCTGGAAGGCGCCACGCGCTACATCGTGCACACCGCGTTGCCGGATCGTGATCCGAACACCAGCTGGCCGCCTGGCCACTACGGCAGCATTGCCGCGGCACTGGCCGCATGGGCGCTGGCAAAGTCTGCCGCGCCAGCGCAACAGCCGCTGCATGCGTTGATCATCGAGCTGGCCGAGAGCGGAGTGTATGAAGGCAGCATCGACCTGCTACTGGATGCCGGCGAGGCGATCCAGTTGCGGGCGGCCGAGCGCACGCGGCCGGTACTGCGGTTGCTCGATGTGCGCGCCAGCCAGCCCGATGCGCTCAGCATCAGCGGCGCAGCCGGTAGCCGCGTGCTGCTCGACGGCCTGATGATCGTGGGTCGCGGTGTCGAGGTGCAGGGGCCGGCGGAAGAGAACCCCGCGACAGACGACCTGTGCGAACTGGTGATTCGCCATTGCACCCTGGTGCCGGGCTGGGCGTTGCATTGCGATTGCGATCCCAAGCGTCCGGGCGAGCCGAGCGTCACGCTGGATGGGACGCGTGCGGCGCTGCGTGTCAGTCACAGCATCCTCGGCGCGATCGCGGTGATCAGTCCGGCTCGACGTGGCGAGCCGCCACTGCTGGACATCTGCGACAGCATCGTCGACGCCACCGGCGTCGAGCGGGTGGCACTGGGCGCGCCGGACGAAGCGGTGGCGCATGTCGAGGCGAGCTTCCGCCGCTGCACGGTGATCGGCGAGGTGCAGGCACACGGCGTCGCACTGGCCGAGGATTCGATCTTCGCCGGCCCGCTGCGCGTGCTGCGCCGGCAACAAGGCTGCGTGCGTTTCTGCTACGTGGCGGACGGTTCGCGTACGCCACGGCGTTTCCACTGCCAGCCGGATCTGGCGCTGGCCGCAGTCGCCGCGGGTGACGTCAGCAGGCGCGCGCATGAGCAGCTGCGCGTGGTGCCGCAGTTCCGCAGCCAGCGTTACGCCACGCCGCATTACCTGCGTCTGGCCGATCGCTGCTGCGCGGAGATCCGCAGCGGCGCGTCGGATCGTTCGGCGATGGGCGTGTATCACGATCTGTACGAGCCGCAGCGCGAGGCGAATCTCGCGGCTCGGCTGCAGGAATACGTTCCGGCAGGCACGGACGCCGGCATTCTTTTCGCGAGTTAGGAGCATCGACCATGAAAGGCGACTTCGCACGCGTCAGCTTCGATCCGACCCTGCACTACAGCCAGGTGTTCCAGCAGCAGGGGCGCGTATTGCTGGAAGCCGACTGGAACGAGCAGGCACACATCCAGCTGCACCTGCTGCGCACCCTGGTGCGCGACCTGGTCGGCCCGTGCTGGGCGGCTGGCAGCGGTTTCGGCATCACCAGCACGACGACGAACGCGGACGGCAGCAGCAAGCCGTTGCCGTTGACCGACTGGCAACTGGCGCCGGGGCACTTCTACGTGGACGGCATTTTGTGCGTGAACGAGGCTGCCTGCACCCTGGTCGCGCAGCCACAGGGGCCCACGCCCGACTACGGCGTGGCCGATGGCAGGAGTGGCTTCGAGAATCCTCCGGCTGGCTTCGTGCTGTGGCTGGACGTGTGGGAGCGGCATGTATCCGCGGTGGAAGCGTCGGCGCTGGCTGACGTTGCGCTCGATGGTGTCGACACCACGTCGCGCGCGCAGGTGGTATGGCAGTTGCGCGCGCTCGACCGGGCGCGGGCGGATCAGCGGCTCGACGACATCACCGCTGCGCTGAAGACACGACAGAAGGCCAGCACGGGTGCAGCCGACGTTGCCGCCATCAAGCAGCAGCTGGTCGACGTGGGCAACCTGCGCAGCGGCATCGACGGTCAGGGCAATGCCAACATGTCTCGGTGTACATGGCTGCGCCAGTTGCTCGGCGCCCGCGTGCTGTATGCGTTGCCGCGGATGCGGGCGGAACTGGGGCCGGTGGAGCCGGATGGCGACCCCTGCGTGATCGCTGCCGATGCGCGCTATCGCGGCTGCGAGAACCAGTTGTATCGCGTCGAGATCCATCAGGGCGGACTGGCAGGCACCGCGACGTTCAAATGGTCGCGCGAGAACGGCTCGGTGGTGTTTCCGATCACCCGCAGCGTATCCGGTGCCGCTGCGGACGACGGCAGCACGCAACAGGTGGTGACGCTGGGCCGGCTCGGTCGCGATGCCCGGCTGGGGCTGGCGGTCAACGACTGGGTCGAGCTGGTCGACGATGCCTACACGCTGGGGCAGCGGGCGTTTCCGCTGCTGCAGGTGATCGCCGTCGACGTGGCGAACTGCAGCGTTACCCTCAACGTGCCGAAGAACCTGACGCCGTGGCACCCGGGCAGCGATCCGCGCCAGCATGCGCTGCTGCGACGCTGGGATCAGGTCGATGCGGTGACCACGCAAGGCGTGCTGACGCTGGGCGAGGGCGCGCCGATCGTGCTGGAGGATGGTATCCAGGTCACGTTTGAGCCAGGTGGCGTATACGCCACCGGCGAGTATTGGCTGATTCCCGCCCGCGTGGCCGGCAACGGCCAGATCGACTGGCCGTTGGTGACCTTGGCGGACGGCAGCACGGGTGCTCCCGCCGCGTTGCCGCCGCGGGGACTGCATCATTACGCCGCGCTCGGTGTCACCGACGACAAGGGCGCCTATCAGGAATGCTGCTGCCGCTTCGAGTCGCTGTGCTCGTTGATGCAGGCCGGGGCGAACAAGCACCCGTCGGGCGGCATGAACTTCGTGATGAAACCGCAGGCATCGGTTGCCAAGGCCACACCCATCGCGAAGAACGCCGGCAAAGTTGCCAAGGCAGCGAAAACCACCAGGGCAGCGAAGAAGGCCAGGCCGGGATAACGCCGCCGAAAACCGGCACACGTCCAGCAGCGGCGTCTGGACCGGCGGGTGATGTTGTCCGATGGCATCTTCGCCATCGCGATCATTCTTTCAGCCATCGAGATACGGTCCGAGCTCAAGCCGGCCAATCGCTGTGACAGGCCTGGTCGGGGCCATGGACGGTTCATTTCCTGAGCTTTCCTGGAGTGATCCGTAGCCATGTGGCTCAGCAAGGACCGGATGGAACACGCGCGCAAGCGCGGTCGCTAGCCCGGGGCAGGGCAGCCGGCAGACCTTACAATGGCGGCATGCTCCCCACGACTTCCCCGCCCACCGCCTTGCAGCATGCCGATGACTGGCGCGTTTGCGTGGCCCCGATGATGGACTGGACCGACCGGCACTGCCGCTATTTCCACCGGCTGCTGTCGCCGCGGGCGCGGCTGTATACCGAAATGGTGACCAGTGCGGCGCTGGTGCGTGGACAGCAGTTGCGCCTGCTCGAGCATAGCCAGCAGGAGCATCCGCTGGCGTTGCAACTGGGTGGCAGCGATCCGAGTGAACTGGCGCAGGCGGCGCGGTTCGGCGCCGATGCCGGTTATGACGAGATCAACCTCAACGTGGGCTGCCCGTCCGATCGGGTGCAGTCGGGGCGTTTCGGTGCCTGCCTGATGTACGAGCCGGCGCTGGTTGCCGACTGCGTGAAGGCGATGCGTGACGCGGTGGGCGTGCCGGTGACGGTGAAGTGCCGCATCGGTGTCGACGACCAGGACGACTACGCCGGCCTGCAGCGTTTCACCGAGCTGATGCTCGAAGCGGGCGTCGAGGTGCTGGTGGTGCATGCACGCAAGGCGTGGCTCAAGGGCCTGTCGCCGAAGGAGAACCGCGAGATTCCTCCGCTGGATTACGAGCGGGTTTACCGGCTCAAGCGCGAGTTCCCGCGGCTGGTGGTAGTGATCAACGGCGGTATCACCACCGTAGCCGAGGTGCAGGCGCATCTGGCGCAACTGGATGGCGTGATGCTGGGGCGTGCGGCCTATCACGATCCCTACTTGCTGGCGCAGGTCGAGGCGGCGCTGCATGGCGAGCCGTTGCCGCTGCGCGATGACGTGCTGCGGCACATGCAGCCCTACGTCGAGGCCGAGCTGGCTCGCGGGACGGCGCTGAAGCACATCAGCCGGCACCTGCTTGGCCTGTATCAGGGCGAGCCTGGCGCGCGCGCGTTCCGGCGTACGATCAGTGAAGGCGCCCATCTGCCGGGTGCCGGATGGGGCTTGCTCGAACAGGCGCTGACACAGCTCTCCACGACGGCGTGACAGTGGCCCCTCGTCCGGTCAGTATTCAGGCCTGAGTGCCTAGGCTTGAGCTTTTATCGGGCGTCACGCAGGACAACCGGGCATGCCAACCAACAAAAACTTCATCTGCGCTCTGGTGTTATGGCTGTCGCTGAGCGCCGTGGGCACGGTTTCGGCTCAGTCCGCCGAGCCGGCGCCGGCGGTGACGCTGGACCAGGCCGTGCTGAAAGTGCGTCAGGAAACCGGCGGCACGGTGTTGTCGGCCGAGCCGCGCCGGATCGGGCGCAGGCTGGAGTACCGCATCAAGGTACTCACCCCGGCGGGTCACGTGAAGGTGATGGCGGTTTCCTCGGAGGCGAGCAAGAATCCGGCATCATCCCAGTCAACCAAGAATCCGCCCGCCAGGCGCGCGGGCAGCAAGGAGAAACACTGATGCGCATCCTGTTGGTGGAGGACGAGGCGCCGTTGCGCGAGACGCTGGCGGCACGCCTGAAACGGGACGGATTTGCCGTCGACGCGGCGCAGGACGGCGAGGAGGGCATCTACCTCGGTCGCGAGGTGCCGTTCGATCTGGCGATCATCGACCTGGGCCTGCCCAAGATGTCGGGCATGGAACTGGTCAAGGCATTGCGCGAACACGGGCAGCGCTATCCGATCCTGATCCTGACCGCGCGCGGCAGCTGGCAGGACAAGGTCGAGGGGCTGAAGTACGGCGCCGACGACTACCTGGTCAAACCGTTCCACGTCGAGGAATTGCTGGCGCGCATCAATGCGCTGGTGCGCCGTGCCAGCGGCTGGTCCAAGCCGATCCTGGCCTGCGGCATGATCAAGCTGGACACCACCGCGCAGACGGTGACGGTGGATGGCAAGCTGGTCGATCTGACCAGCTACGAGTACAAAGTGCTGGAATACCTGATGCTGCATGCGGGCGAGCTGGTCTCCAAGGCCGACCTCACCGAGCACATCTACCAGCAGGACTTCGACCGCGACTCCAACGTGCTCGAAGTGTTCATCGGCCGGCTGCGGCGCAAGCTCGATCCGGAAGGCACCCTCAAACCCATCGAGACGGTACGTGGACGCGGATACCGCTTTGCCATCCCGCGCACCGACGGCGACGACGAATGAGCGCAGGTCGCCGCGCCGCCCGCTTTCACTGGCGGCGCGCGCGGCGATCGCCACCAGTTTCGTGCTGGCCGGTTTCCTCGGCCTGGTCGGGCTCACCCTGACGCAGACCAACAAGGCGCGCGCGCTGCGCACGCTGCATGACCGGCTCGAGAATTTCGCGATTGCGTACATCACCAATACCGACGTCAACCGGTACGGCAAGCTGTTGCCGCCCGATACCGCGCCCGATCCCAGCTTTTCGCGACCCGGTTCGGGCTTGTACGCGATGGCCGTGGGCGATAACGGCTTTCACTGGAAATCGTCCTCGGCGATCGGCCGCGACTTCAGCTTTCTGAAGCCCCTGCAGCCGGGCGAGAGCCGATTCGTCGGCCCGGTCGACACGCGCATGGGTCGGCTGTATTACTACAGTTACGGCCTGGCGTGGGATACCGAGCAGAAGAAGCCCGTGCGGTTCACCGTGTTGGTAGCGCAGACCGAGGATCAGCTGGAAGGCGAAAACGCGGTGTTCCGCCACACCCTGGTGATCTGGCTGTCGATCCTCGGCGTGATGCTGATCGTGCTGCAACTGCTGCTGCTGCGCTGGAGCCTGACCCCGCTGCGCAAGGTGGCCAGCGACATGAGCCGGGTCGAGCGCGGCGACAGCGAACAACTGGACAGCCAGTACCCGCTGGAACTTACCGGCCTGACCGAGCGCATCAACGCGTTCATCACCAACGAGCGCGAGCAGCGCACGCGCTACCGGCACACCCTGGCCGACCTGGCGCACAGCCTGAAGACGCCGCTGGCAGTGATCCGCTCCCAGCTGGAGTCGCCGGCTGGCGACGACGCGGAGCAGCGGGGCAGCGTGCTCGACCAGGTGCGGCGGATGAACGAACTGGTTGCCTACCAGCTGTCGCGCGCCGCCACGTCCGGCCGGCAGACCTTTGCCAGCGCAGTGCCGATCGCCAGCCACGCGGAAGATCTGGTGCAGGGTCTGGAAAAGGTCTACGCCGCCAAGAATGTGCTGTGCGAATTCGATATCGAGGAGGGCGCGGTGTTCTACGGCGAGCAGGGCGACTTGCTGGAGCTGATGGGCAACCTGCTGGAGAACGCGTTCAAGTGGGCCGGCCACCGCGTGCTGCTGGTGGTGAAGATGCAGCCCAATTCCGGCCGGCAGCAGCGACCCGGATTGTGGCTGGGCGTGGAAGACGATGGCCCGGGCATCGCCGCGGACAAGATCGAGAAGGTGCTGCAGCGCGGCGTGCGCGGCGACGAGCGGGTGCAGGGCCACGGTATCGGCCTGTCGATCGTGCAGGACATCGTGCATGCCTATCGCGGGGAACTGGTGGTCGACCGTTCTCCGGAACTGGGTGGTGCCCGCTTCAGCGTGAATCTGCCGACGAGCTGAGGTTCCCGGTTCAGCGCGAGCGACAGTAGGCGGGCGACTCGCAGGCATCGGCCGGCGAGCGACCGTAGAACGCTTCGAGCAATTCGGCGATCGCCGGTTCCGCCTGGCGCAGCAAGTCGGGCTGCGAGTAGTGCAGTTCGCTCACCACCGCAAAATATTCGCTGGCACTTTCGGCGGCGTAATGGTCGATCGGGCTGTCGCGGCTGTCCGCCGGCATGCTGGCCAGGCGGTCGTAGGCCTGCTGGAACTGCATGATCCAGCGCCGCCGCGGAATCTCCACCAGCGGCGGCACGCCATCGGGCGGGCCGTCGAGCATGTCCAGTTTGTGTGCCATCTCGTGCACGACCACGTTGTAGCCGTCCCAAGGCTGCTCCAGGTCCAGTTGCACGTCGGCCAGCGACAATACCAGCGGGCCATGCTCCCACGCCTCGCCGATGCGCATCTCGTCGCCTTCGGTGACGACGCCGGTGTGATCGTCGTGATGACTGCGGCGTACCTTGAACTCACCGGGGTAGATCAATACCTCGCGCCAGCCGCGCAAACTGGCGGCACCTTGCTGCAACGCCGGCAGGCAAGCCTGCATGGCGATCAACAATCGCCAGTAGTCGTCCAGCACGACACCGGCCAGCGCATGGAACTGCTTGCGCGCGAGGAACAGGCTGGCCAGCTTGCGCAGGCGTTGTTGTCGCTCCGGATCCAGTCGCCGTGCGAGCGGGCAGGCCATCAGCGCGCGCCGCCACAACGGGTCGGCTACCGGTGGCGGTTCGAAATGCGTTCGCAGTGATTGCCACCAGTGCCCCGGCATGACGCCGAGCGCTTACTGGATGGAGCCAGGCAGCAGCGATTGCCAGCCCAGATGCGGCCGACGTGCAGGCGCCGGAGCGGACGAGGTTCCGCCCGAATGTTCGCCGCCGCCATGGGTCGGCGTGCCTGCGCCGTCGCTGTTGCTGGCCGGAGGGGCGTCGCGGTTCAAACCCAGCACATCGCCGCCGCTGCTGTTGCTTTCATGCGGGCTGGCGCTATCGATCGTGGCGTGCGACGAATCCATGTCCTGAGTCTCCAGATTCGTCGCAGCGGCACTCCCGATCCCGGCGATGCACAGGGTGCAACCGATAATCCAGTATGTGGCGCGCATGGCGATCGACCTCCTGCCCCGCAAGCTAAGACCCGGATCGTCTCAGAAACATTCACCGCATGCCAGTGCTGTTGCCGCGAGGCCGCCGGGCGAGTACGGCGGTCCGCGGGGCGGTCCGGTCGGGCTAAAATCCGGCGATGACCATCGTGCACCGTTCCGTCGTTTCCCGCCGCCATCGCTCGCTTGCCGCTTACGCATCAGGGACTTGCTGATGCAACCGGCACAACTGCTGGCGATGCTCGCTGCGGGCGAACCGCTTTCCGGGGCCGGCCTCGCCGACCAGGCCGGCATGACCCGGGCGGCGATCTGGAAGCAGGTCGAGGCCCTGCGCGCCCGTGGCGTACCGATCGAGGCGCGCGGCGCGGCCGGCTATCGCCTGCCGTGGCCGCTGCAGATGCTGGACGCTGCGCAGATCCGCGCGTCGCTGCCGGCGTCGGCGGCGCGGGCACTGGGCGCACTGGAGGTGCATTGGGAACTCGACTCCACCTCCAGCGAATTGCAACGTCGCGGAGCCGGCGCCAACGACTTCAGCATCGTGCTGGCCGAAACCCAGAGCGCGGGTCGCGGCAGGCGCGGGCGCGAATGGTTGTCGCCGCCGGGACTGAACCTGTATCTGTCCTGCCTCAAGCGCTTCGATCGGGGATTTGCCGCGCTGAGCGGTTTGTCGCTGGCGATCGGCGTGATCGTCATGCGTGCGCTGGAACAGTTGGGCCTCGCCGGCGCCGGCCTGAAATGGCCGAACGACGTGCTGGCCGTCGGCGATGGCCGACCCGGCGGCAAGCTGGGCGGCATCCTGGTCGAATTGAGCGGCGAGTATCAGGGGCCGTGTGCGGCCATCATCGGCATCGGCCTCAACCTGCGACTGACCGAGGCGTTGCGCGAACAGGCCGGGCAGCCGGCGTGCGACCTGGCCACGCTGGCCGGCGGGACGCCGCCGGATCGCAACCGCGTCGCGGCGGCGCTGATCGTGGCGCTGGTCGATGGCCTGCGCCAGTTCGAGCGCGATGGCTTTGCCGGATTCGTCGCCGACTATGCGCGGCACGACCTGCTGCGCGATCAGCCGTTGCAGCTCAGCGGCGGACTGGGCACGTTCGCCGGTATCGGTGCCGGCGTGGATGCGCGAGGGGCACTGGAAGTGCGCATGGCCGACGGCAGCGTGCGCCGGATCGACAGCGCCGACGTCACGGTGCGCCGCGCATGAGGTTGCTGCTCGATCTGGGCAATACACGGCTGAAATGGGCGTTGCAGGCGCAGCCGGAAGGATGGCTGGCGCGTGGCGCAGTGGACTGGCGGGAGGACACGATGGCCGGGCTGCAACTGGCCTGGAGTGGCCTGCCCAGGCCGGACACGGTGATCGCGGCATCCGTCGTCGATGCCGTCCGTGAAGCCCTGGTGGCAGAGGTCGTCGGTAGTCTGTTCGCCCGTGCGCCTGGCTGGTGGCGCACGCCGGCCAGCGCCTGCGGCGTGCGCAACGCTTATGCCGAACCGCAGCGGCTCGGGGTGGACCGTTTCCTGGCCATGGTGGCCGCGTATGCCGATGGTCGCGCGCCGTGCGTACTGGCCGGTGTCGGCACGGCGCTGACGCTCGATGCGCTGGCCAGCGACGGCCGCCACCTGGGAGGGTTGATCGCGCCCGGTCCGCAGTTGATGCGGCAGTCGCTGCTCGACGCGACCGCCAAGGTGCGGCTGGATCGGCCGGGAGAGATCCTCGAACTTGCGGACAACACCGCCGATGCAGTGGTCTCCGGTTGCTTCCAGGCCGCCGCCGCGCTGATCGAGCGTTTCGCCACGCGGATGGCGGCGAGACTCGATGGCGCGCCATCGCTGATTCTCGGCGGCGGTGACGCAGCGACGTTGATGCCGCTGCTGTCGTTACCGGCCCGGCTGAGCCAGGACGGCGTGCTGCGTGGCCTGGCGGTGTGGGCGAATGCGCAATGACGTCGAGCTCATCCGTTTAGAATGACGGCGGTTGCCGGATGGGGGTTCGATGTTCCTGCGTCTTCTGTTTGTACTGTTGAGCGCACTCAATATCGCGGTGGGCGCATGGCTCCTGCTGGGGCAGCCGTATGCCCGTGGTGGCAGCCCCGGCGATCCGGGCGTGGCGGAATTGCGCCTGCTGTCGGAATTGCCGGAGTCGGCGCCGCCATCGCCGCCGGTCGCGATGCCCGAGCCGGCGATCGACACGGCACCGCGCGCGTCGAGCAGTTGTCTCGCGCTGGGCCCGTTCGCCACCCCGCAGGATCTGCGCAATGCGCGCCAGGCATTGGCGCCGCTGGCCACCCGCATGCGTTCGCGCCAGGAACAGTCCAGCCAGACCCGCGGCTGGTGGGTCTACCTGCCGGCTGCCGGCAGCCGCGCGCAGGCATTGCAAGAGGCGCGACAGCTCGACCAGCACCATATCAGCGACTACTTCGTGGTCAGTTCCGGCGATCAACCCAACACCATTTCGCTGGGCCTGTTCAAGGATCCGGCCAATGCGCGCAAACGTCGCGACGACATTGTCGCCGCCGGCTTCCCCGCCCGCATGAGCGAGCGCAGCGAAAACGTGCCCGAATACTGGCTGGACCTGGTCGTCGCCGACGCCAGCCACTTCGACTGGCACAGCCGCATCCACGCCGACGGCATAGGTTCGCACAGCACCGGATGCTTCTGAACGCGCGATCCGGCTGCTAGAATCCCCACCTTCGCCGGCATAGCTCAGTTGGTAGAGCAACTGATTTGTAATCAGTAGGTCCCCAGTTCGAATCCGGGTGCCGGCACCAATAAAAACGCTTATTGCTCAACACGCTCTGCGTGGGAGCATCGTGCCCATGGCAGTATGTGCGTTGGAGTTTGTTGGTCCCATTTTTCCATCGATGCTGAATTGCCTGGCGGCCGCCATGGCGGAAGCAACCGGCGCTGGTGCGCTGAACTTTCTTCGCTTGGACATGACACTCCTTTTTTGACCATGACCGGTTTTCTTGGAAGTGTCCGCGTTAACGGGGTAAAACCCCCGCATCCGTGATCACGAAAACGGACGTTCGAGCGAAGGACTCTGCGGCGTGAACAGTTGGGCGCCGTTTTCGGTTATGTACATGTCGTCTTCCAGGCGCACGCCGAACTCGCCCGGGATGTAGATGCCCGGCTCGTCGCTGAAGGTCATGTTCCTTTCCATCTTGCGCTTGTTGCCGCGCACCAGGTAATACCACTCGTGGCCGTTCATGCCGATGCCATGACCGAGGCGATGACCAAAATACTTGTAGTCCGGGCCATAACCACTGTCGACGATGACCTTGCGTGCGGCGGCGTCTATCGATTCCATGGTTGCCCCGGGATGCGCGGCCTTCAGCGCTGCCGCTTGAGCCTTGTGCACGATGTCGAAGACCTTCTTCATCTTGTCACTCGGCTTGCCCAGGACGAAGGTACGGCTAATGTCGCTATGGTAGCCCTCCACCACGGCGTCGCCGTCGATCAGCAGCGGCGTGCCTTCGACGAGACGCTGCGGCACGACCGAACCATGCGGCAACGCCGTGTATTTGCCGACGTTGATGCTCGCTCCACCGGATACGCCCAGACGTTCATAGGCGGCGGCTAGCCAATCGCGCACGGTGTCCTGCGTGATGCCCGGTTCCAGGCCCAGATAGATGGCGTGATAGGCCGCCAGCGTCGCATCGTTGGCAACCTGCATCAGCGCCAGTTCGGCGGGGCTCTTGATTGAGCGACAGCCGCCGGTGATCGGTATCGCTGAGACCAGTCGCGCATGCGGCAGCGCCTCGGCAATGCGCGAAGTGCGGAAATACGGCACCTGCTCTTCAATTCCGAGCGTCCCGGTTGAAGCATGCAGGTCGGACATCACCTGCGCCACCCGTTGGTACGGATCTTCATGCTCTTGCCAGACTCGGACGTCATGGCCGAATACGATTTGCTCCTGTGCCCTGCTCTGTTCGAATGCGGGCGTGATGTAGATGGGGTCCCCCACCTTGGGCAAGACAAATCCCATCAGGCGTTCGCTGGTGAACCAACGGATGCCGGTGAAATATTCCATCGAGCTGCCGCCATCCATATACATGGCGTCGATCTTGTTTTCCGCCATGAGCTGCTGCGCTTTCGCGAGCCGCGCCTTGCGCTCGCTATTCGTGATGGGCACGATCCTGGAAGTCACAGACTGCAGCGCCAGGATCGAGGGCGGCAGCTTGACCACTTCGGCTGCATGCAAGCCTGACAGGCTGTTGCCGCCGAGCATGGCCGCTGGCAGTGCAGCCATGCCGAGCGCGGATGTCTTCAGAAAGTTACGGCGACTTGAGTGCATCGAGTCGTTTGTTTCCATGAGTGTTTCCTCGTAGCAGGGGCCAGGTGAGGCTGCGATAGAGCACTGGATCCGGAGAGAAACCTATTCAGAGCATCTTGTAAAAACTTGCGAAAGTCCATTTCAACAGTCAGGCGATTGTTGAACGAGGCTCGTTGTTCTTGAAATACGCCTTCGATGAAGCCCGTAACGGGGCTTTTGGCGCTCTCTCGGAGTGAATCCCCGATCATGGACGCACCTCTCCCGTCAGCATCGGCGTTCGTCTTGCCATCCGCAGGCTCGACAAGGCGAACAAGGTCAGTGTCTGCGCGAAAGTTGAGGATGGTCGTTTCGTCGGGCATGCCGCCGCGCGTCAGTCTTGAGCGGTCTTGAACCCTGCTTCACGGCCTCGCAGTAGCCGGGGCGCCTGCCGAAGCAGAGCTGTGCGGCCATCGCCCTCGCCAACCACGTTGTCGTCATGACCAACAGAGGCTGGCGCATCGGCTCCCATGAAGCGGCCTCGTTCAGCGAGCGCTGCTGGTCCGGCATGATTCGGCACACCGCGCGCGGTTGTCGCTGATCTCGCCATTCGCCGGTACCGTTCGGTATCTGTATTGCATGGCGACAGAACCACCGCACCGGAACTGGCTATGCTTATCGAAGCACTCACCCGGATGCCAGTATGCAGGCTGCCGCCCCCGCTTCACACGACGCCCGCCTTGCCGAGGCGCGAAGCCTGTTCCAGAGCAACAAGCCGGAGCAGGCCGAGACACTGCTGAGCACGCTACAGGCTCAGGAGCCGGCCCGTGTGGAGGTGGGCATGCTGCTCGCAGAGGTGCAGCGAAGCCAAGGACGCTTCAGTGCGGCGGCCGAGACGTTGTTGACCTTATGTCGCGCCAGCGAATTTGAGGCGAGCACGAGTTTGCGCAGCGCGGAATTCGTCCGAGAGTGTGATCGGCACGCCGTGGCGGAGAAGATTTGCGAAGGAGCGCTGGCCCGCGGCGCGGTTTCACCCGAATTGCTGATGCTGGCGGGCAACGTCGCGCGGGAGGCGGGCCATTTTGCATTGTCGCGCGCGCGTTACCTGGCGGCGCTGCACGCGGGTATCGATTCGGATCGGCACCATGTGCTGGCGGCGTTGGCCAATACACGTCGCTATGTCGATGTGGCTGATGCCGAGATCTCATGGTTCGCACGAAACTTCGCGGATGCGCGTTTCAATCCGCGGTCACGCGCATCCGCGGGCTTCGCCTTGGCCAAGGCTCAAAACGATCTAGCCGACTACCGCGCGGCGGCAGCGACCCTGCGGGCGGCCAACGCGATGATCCATGCGGCGTGGCCTTGGGATGGCGTGGCCTGGCAGCGATTCGTTGCCGCGCGACTGGGCGAGCAGGTGGCGCCTGCAAACGCAGCGTTCCACCGCGACTTCGCACCCGTCTTCATCGTCGGCTTGCCGCGGACTGGCACGACGCTGATCGCGACGCTGCTGGCGGGCGGGGCCGGTGTCCGTGATCGTGGCGAGATGCGCACATTGCGTTTCATTGCGGATCAGCTGGTTGCCGGCGGGCACCTGGCCAGCAGTGTCGCACTCGGGGAAGCTGCCAACCTGTATCGCACGCTGGCGATTCAGGATGATGCGCCAGCAACGTGGTACCTCGACCAGGACCCATTGAACTTCCGTTACCTGCACATCGTCGCCGCGATGTTTCCGCAGGCCCGCGTGATCCACCTGCGCCGCGACCGCGCCGATACCGCGTTGTCGCTGTGGAGCCAGGACTTCGCACACCCCGATCTTGGCTTCGCCTATGACTTCGACGATATGCAGAGATACATGGATGGACACGATGCGTTGTTGCGACACTGGAAGCAGACCGTGCAGTTGCCAATCTTCGAGCTCGATTACGAGACGCTGGTAACCGACCCTGACGTCACCTTGGCCAAGTTGCGCGACTTTATCGGGATGGGGACAGCGGTAACTGCGTCTGCAAATGACCCGACGCCGGTCCGGTCTGCCAGCGTCTGGCAGGCGCGTCAGCCCCTATACAGGACATCGGTCGGGCGCTGGTGGTCCTATGCACCGTTCGTTTCCGAGCTCGCGCGCTTTGCTGCACCCGCCTGATCCGCCCGAAAGATGAGCCTCATCAACAAACAGAAGGCTGTTTGTGGAAATGTGCGGGTTATTTTCGCGGGTTGATCGTAGCGCAGGCCATGCACGGCAAGGCCTGCCGCAGCTCCCGTTGTGCTGCTCAATGCGTCGTACAAGTTGCGACGCATGTTGCACGAAGATGGTCCGTGCAAGTGGGCAATCGGTTTGAACACCAACATTTTTTGAATCCAGAGGATGCAACGGATTCAACAATCGTTTGGACGTCCAGTCGACAGCGACTTGTTCAGACGTTCCCAAGGTGGCCATACCAGGTGGGCCGTGTCAGCGACCCCTTCCAAGCCACTTCGAGCAGCTCACATGACTGATGCATCGGCTTTGCCGGGGGATGCTTACTCAGGTCCGGCGAATGCGCGGGGGTATACCTACGGCATATTGTGCGAAAGATTTTGGTGGGCTATACGGTGAAACCCGAATCGTGCTGCGAGATTTCTGATGGTGATTTTGTGCTGCGGACGCATGCCACTTGCCGCTGCTCTTTCGTTTGCCGCGCTCGCCGCGCCAGCCCAGCAGACGAGCGCCGGAGCCTCCGGCGTAGCACCTCAAGAGGCCACCAACCTGGCGCCGGTCGATGTTCGCGGGGAAAGCTGGCGCGAGACCTTGAAGGCCAAGCTCGAACACCTTCTGCCGGAAGTCGATGGCAACAAGATCACCGTGACCAAGAAGACCACGGTGACGCACCTGGATCAGCAGCCCACGGTGATCGACAACAACCTTGATCAGTTGCTGGCCCGTTCGCCCGGCGTGCAGGTGTCGCAGCAGCCCACCCCGACCCAGTTCAACCTCAGCTATCGCGGCCTGGGCAATCCGCAGGAATCAGAGTACGTGCTGGTGCTGCAGGACGGCATTCCGCTGGCGAGCGACTGGATCGGCTTTCCAACCCTGTACGCCATGCCGTTGAGCCAGAGCCTGGCCGATGTGCAACTGATTCGCGGCGGTTCCAGTCTGCTGTACGGACCGGAACCGGCGCCGGTGATCAACCTGGTCTCGCGCCGCCCCGCCGCGAACGCACCTTTCGCGCTCAGCTCCGAGCAGGTGGTCGGCAACCACGGCCTTTATTCGACCTACAACGCGGTCGAAGGCAGCAGCGGACGCTGGTCGTATCGCGCCGATGCCGCCTACGTGGGTAGTGACGGCACGCGCCCCAACGCCGGCTCGCAGATGCGCCAGGCCGACCTTTACATCGGCTACCGGCCGGACGACAAGCAGCTGTGGTGGATCGACCTGCACGTGATCGATGCCGCTTCCGGCGACGCCGGTCGGCTCGGTTATCCGCAGTGGCAGGCCAACCCGCGGGCGACGCCGACGCAGTACAACCGCGACTGGGTCAGCCGCGACCAGCTGGTGCTCGGCCACAGCGCCGAGTTCGGTGACGGCTGGCTGTTCGAGGGCAAGCTGTGGTTCGCTTACCAGGATCTGGCCGCGCGCTCCGCCGGTGGCGCGCTGGCGCCGCAACCCGCACCGAGCAGCACCACCTTGCAGGACGAGCAGTTCCGCACCGGCGGTGCCGACTTACGCCTGCGCAAGAAGTGGGGCAGGGGCAATGCCTTCAGTATCGGCACCACGCTGTTTCACGGTGACGATCCGTTCCGGCAGTGGAGCAACAGCGACCTCTACGTCGACCGCCACGACCGCAGCGGTACGCCGCGACTGCGGCAGGCGCGCAGTTCGGATTATGCGGCGATCTTCGCCGAGAACGTGTTCCGTCTGCCGCACCGATTTCACATCGTGCCCTCGGTGCGGCTGGAGCATGAGCGTGTCGCCGTCAACGAAACCGTCCGGCCACCGTTCCTCAGCCGACCGCTGATCAAGGAGGCCGATGCGCGCACGGTGCCGCTGTTCGGGTTCGGCATCGGCAACGACTTCGGCCACGGCAACGAGACCTACCTCAACGTGTCGCAGGGCTGGCGCCCGCTGCGCTATTTCGACATGGCCTCGCCGTTCGCCAATATCGTGCCGGGCAATGCGCCCGACCCGTCGAAGTCGCTGTCGTGGGAGCTGGGCGCGCACGGCGTGCCGGTCGTTGGGCTGTATTACGACGTCAGCGTGTTCTGGATCGATTTCAGGAATCGCATCGAGGCACAGCACATCAACGCCATCGACGTGATCGAGGTGAACAGCGGCGACACCCGCAGTCGCGGCTTCGAAGGCCAGCTCAACTACGACTTCCTGGCGCGTACCGCGCTGGCCGACCAGGGCGAGCACCTGGAAGCCTTCGTCAACGCCAGCCTGCTCGATGCCCGCTTCACCTCCAGCGTGATTCCGGGCCAGGTCGGCAAGATCCCCGCCTACGCGCCGCGCTACCTGCTCAAGGCGGGGGTCACCTGGCGCGTCGAGCAGCGCCTCAAGCTCAGCCTCACCGCGGTATCGTCCGCCGCGCAGTACTGGCAGGATTCCAACCAGCCACGCGGCAGCGGCGACAGCTACCTGCCTGCGCGCATCCCCGCCTATACCGTGCTGGACCTGGCCGGCGACTGGCAGCTCAATCGCCGCGTCACGCTGCTCGCCGGCATCAGCAACCTCGCCGACCGTCAGTACTACGACCGCGTCTGGCAGACCGGGCTGGAACCAGCGCTGGGGCGCTCCTGGTATGCGGGCGTGCGGCTCAGCCTCTAAGGAACGTCTGAACAAGTCGCTATCGATTGGCCGTCCAAACGGTTGTTGAACGAGCGCTCGTTGTTTTCTTGCAATACGCCTTCGACAAGCCCGTAACGGCGCTCTTGGCGCTCTCTCGGGGTGAATCCCCCGATCATGAACGGACCTCTTCCCGTCAGCATCGGCGTTCGTCGTGCCATCTACAGGTTCGACAAGGCGAACAGGGTCAGTATCTGCATCCTCGCACGCGGACCGAGCCATCAAGGGGTGGCCTTGAGCCCGTGATTCCGTGCCGAGCACGACGTGCACCTGGACGGCTGGCGGTCAGCGACAAGACGGGCACATGCTCTTCAGCAGCGCCGGAAAAGGGCAAGTGCGCGTCTTTGATCCAGGTGGCGAAATGGCGCGCCAATCGGCTATTGCAGTGGTGATACTGAGCTGCCCCCGATGTCAGGAGGTAGTGCGTTTGAGACAGCGATAATCACGAGGTGTCATGCCGACCGTGGCCTTGAATTGCCGCGAGAAGGCGCTCTGATCGACGAAGCCGCAGGCCATACCCACCGCTGCCACGCTGTCGTCCCCTCGCAGCAGGTGCATTGCGTGGTCGATGCGCAACTTGGTCAGCACCTGTTGCGGCGTGAGCTGGAACACGCGGCGGAAGTGCCGCTCCAACTGTGCCACCGAAAGGTTCGCCATGTCGGCCAGCGTGGCCACCCGCATCGCTTCGCAGTAATGCTTCTGCATGTGGTCCAGCACGAGGCGCAACCTCTCGTAGGTCGGATGCCTGGCATCGGGAAGGCCCAGGTCGCGCGAGACGCCAATCACGCCGACGGCCTCACCGCGCACCATCAGTGGCCGCTTGAAGGTCAGGCACCAGCCTTGCGCACGGTTGTCGAAGATGTGCACTTCGAGCTGATTTTCGATCACCTCGCCGCCGAGCACGCGCCGGTCCTGCGAGGCATAGCTACCACCCATCAGCGCAGGAAACAGTTCCTCCGCGCGCTTGCCCAGTACCTCCTCGCGCTGCTTGAGCCCCAACCGGCGCACCAGCGTCAGGTTGGCGTGGGTGTAACGCCTGGCGGCATCCTTCACGAAGAAGACAACGTCCGGCAGCCCGTCGAACAGGGGTGTCAGCTCATCTGCAGGTATTGTGGTCGACATGGCGAGCTCCCAGGGTGGGGTTGGCCCCAGGCTGCCGACTATACGCTTGTCATTATGCCAAATTCCGCATCCGGTCATGGCAAGCTTTTCTAGACGCCACCGACCTGCAGGCGTGAGCATTGTCGGCATGCACAAGATCGATTTCATCGATTCCCATACGGGCGGCGAACCCACGCGTGTCATCACCGGCGGCTTTCCGGACTTGGGCACCGGCACGCTGGCCGAACGACGTGCGCGTTTTCGCGATGAGTATGACCATTGGCGACGAGCAGTTGCGCGCGAGCCGCGCGGCTCCGACACCATGGTTGGAGCGCTGCTTCTGCCACCAGAGAACCGACAGGCTTGCACTGGTGTCATCTACTTCAACAACGTCGGCTACCTGGGCATGTGCGGGCACGGCACTATCGGCGTGGTGCGCACCCTGCAGCAACTCGGACGCATCCAGCTTGGCCGGCACCTGTTGGAAACCCCGGTAGGCGAGCTGTATGTGGAAGTGCATTCAGATGGTCGCGTTGCGATCGAGAACGTCGAAAGCTACCGATACGCTACAGGCGTGGTGCTTGATGTGCCCGGCCACGGCCAGGTGTGCGGCGACGTAGCTTGGGGCGGCAACTGGTTCTTCATCAGCCATGACCGACCGTGCGAGTTGACGCTTACCCATCAGCGCGAGTTGACGGCCTACACCGAAGCCATTCGCGCCGCACTGGTGGAGGCTCAGGTTACCGGCGCCGACGGTGCCGAGATCGACCACATCGAAATAACCGGCCCTGCATTGCCGGGAGATGATGCCGACGCGCGAAACTTCGTGTTATGCCCGGGGATGGCCTACGACCGCTCGCCCTGCGGTACCGGCACCAGTGCCAAGATGGCCTGCATGGCTGCTGCCGGCAGCCTGGCACCGGGGCAGGTGTGGCGCCAAGCGGGCATCCTGGGCAGCGTGTTCGAAGGTCAGTACCGGCGTGGCGTGCGCGGCGTGCTGCCGCGGATTACCGGCACTGCATTTGTGACCGCGCAAGGCCAGTTGCTGATCGATGAAAATGATCCACTTACCTGGGGCATCGACGCCACGTGAGCCACTACGACCTCATCGTGGTGGGCGCAGGCATCATTGGCGCGGCGTGCGCGGATTGCGCCAGCGCCGAGGGCTTGAAGGTTGCGGTGGTCGAGCCGGGATCCGTGGGTGGCGGCAGCACTGCCAGTTCGATGGGACACCTGGTGGCGCTGGATGGCCTGCCCGCCGAGCTGGCGTTGGCGAAGTATTCGATGGATCTGTGGCAGTCCCTGGCCGATCTGCCGCAAGCGCAATACCATCGCTGCGGCACACTGTGGGTGGCTGCCGACGAGGCGGACATGGCGCGCATTCCAGCCAAGCTGGCCCGACTGGCTGCGGCCGGCGTCGCGGCAGAAGCGGTCGACGCATCGAGCCTGTATCGTCTCGAATCAGCGCTGATTCCCGGACTGGCGGGCGGTGTGCTGGTCCCCGATGACGCTGCGGTCTTTCCGCCTGCGGTGGCCATGCATCTAATCGATCGCGCTTGCCAGCGGGGAGTCGTGCGATATCGCAAGCGGGCGATGCGGTTGGAAGCGGGGGGCGTCTCGCTGCATGACGGCAGCTGCCTGCATGGCCCTGTGCTGGTTGCCACCGGCTGTGCGCTGGGCGAACTTCTGCCAAGGTTGCCGCTGCAACCGCGCAAGGGTCATTTGGTCATCACCGACCGCTATCCCGGCCTGATTCGGCATCAGTTGCTGCAGCTGGGTTATGCCGACACCGCGCACGGCGAGGCCGACAGCAGCGTGGCATTCAACGTGCAGCCGCGGCCAGGTGGGCAACTGCTGATCGGCTCCTCGCGCGAGAACCGCAGTACCACCCGCGAGGTGTCGATGCCTATGGTGCAACGCATGCTGCAGCGGGCGTTCGAGTTCCTGCCAGGCTTGCGTCCGCTGCAGGCCTTGCGCATTTGGACCGGGCTGCGTCCGGTTAGTGTCGATGGACTGCCGTATCTGGGGCGCGTACCCGGCCGGCCCGGCGTGTGGGTTGCAGCCGGCCACGAGGGCCTGGGTATCACCACCTCGCTGGGAAGTGCGAGGCTGCTGATGGATCAATTGCTGGGACGCGAGCCCGCGATTGACCCGCGGCCGTACGATCCGGCCCGGGTGGCTGCATGAGCGGCGAGCGTGTGTCAGTCCAGCTGAACGGCATCGCTGTCGAGATCGTCTCCGGCAGTAGTGTGGCTGCCGCGATAGCGTCGCTTGGGATGCTCAGCCGGCGCTCCGTCAGCGGCCAATGGCGTGCACCGCTGTGCGGGATGGGTGTGTGCTTCGAGTGTCGCGTTTGCATCGATGGCGTGGCACAGCAGCGCGCATGCATGGTGCAAGTGCGCGAAGGCATGCAGGTGCGCACCGATGACTGAGCGTTACGACGTGCTCGTGGTCGGCGCCGGACCGGCAGGGCTGTCTGCCGCTTGCGCCGCTGCCAGCCGTGGCGCTCGCGTGGGGCTGCTTGATGCGCAGGCGCGCGTCGGCGGCCAAGTGTGGCGTCACGATGTGGCGCGCGCGGACGCTTCGTCCGTGCCGCGTGCATTCACTCGCGCGATCGCTCGGGCATGGGTTGAATTTCTGGCACAGACGCAGGTGGTGGCCGCTGCACCCGGCGTCCTGTTGGTGGAGGACACGCAAGGCGCGCGCAGCCTGCAAACCGACGCGCTGATCCTGGCGACCGGCGCCCGCGAACTGATGCTGCCGTTTCCCGGATGGACCCTTCCCGGCGTCACCGGTGCGGGTGGCTTGCAGGCATTGGCCAAGCAGGGCTGGCCGCTGGCCGGAAAGCGCGTGGTGATTGCAGGCAGCGGCCCCTTGCTGCTCGCGGCCGCTGCCTCGGCGCGAAGACATGGGGCAAAGGTGCTGGGCATCCACGAACAAGCCCGTGCCGATATGGTCTTCCGCTTTGCCTGCGGCCTGTGGCGCTGGCCGTCCAAGGCATCGCAGGCGCTGCGATTGCGCGCTCAACTGGCTGGCATTCGATATAGCTGCAGCAGTGTGGTGCTGCGCGCACTGGGAGACGATCGCGTGCGGGCGATTGAACTGGATGGCCCCACCGGTCGGCAACAAACGGAATGCGATGTGCTGGCGGTCGGCTATGGCCTTCTGCCCAACGTTGAGCTGCCGCAGGCGCTTGGCTGCAAGCTCGAGAATGATGGCGCACATCCGCGGGTGCGCACCGACGATCGGCAATGCACCAGCGTGACGGGCGTGTTTGCCGCCGGCGAGATCTGTGGCATCGGCGGCAGGGACGCTGCCGTGGTGGAAGGCGCCATCGCTGGCTACGCTGCCGTGGGTGCGGTTGCTGCGGTCCAGGCGTTGCAGCGCCGCCGCCAACATCAACATGCATTTGCCGCCCATCTGCAGCGGCACTTCGCGCTTGATTCGCGCGTGCTGGCACTGGCCGATCCCGAGACCCTTGTTTGTCGCTGCGAAGATGTGCCGCTGCACGCGCTGGACGGCTATATCGACGCACGCAGTGCCAAGCTCGCCACGCGTTGCGGAATGGGCGCATGCCAGGGCCGCATTTGCGGCAGTGCACTCGAAGCGATGGGCCGCTTTCCGCGTGGTGACCTGCGCCCACCCTTCTTTCCGGCGCGGCTTGCCACGCTTGGCGATACGGATTTTTCCGCTGATTTGAACTCTGGAGTAGTTTCCTCATGACCCAAGCTTCAATGTGGCAGGGCGTACTGCCAGCCATCACAACGCCGTTCACCGCCGACGGACAAGTCGATCATGAATTCCTGGCGAGGCATGCCAGCCAGTTGATCGATGCCGGTTGTCGCGGCATCGTGCCGCTAGGATCACTCGGAGAAGCGGCTACGCTGGCCTTTGAGGAAAAGCTGGCCGTCCTGCGTACCCTGGTCAAGGCGATGGGTGGGCGCGCACCGGTGATCCCCGGCATCGCTGCGCTTTCCACCGACGAGGCGGTACGGTTGGCGCGCGCAGCCGAGGCGAGCGGCTGCCGTGGCCTGATGGTGCTGCCGCCGTATGTCTACTCCACCGATTGGCGCGAAATGGGTGCCCACGTGCGCGCCGTGCTCAGCGCCACTGACTTGCCCTGCATGCTTTACAACAATCCCATCGCCTACACGACGGATTTCGCCCCAGCGCAGATTGCCGAACTGGCCGCCGAGTTCCCCAACCTGCAGGCGGTGAAGGAATCCTCCGGCGACGTGCGCCGCGTCACTGCGGTGCGTGCCCTGCTGGGTGATCGCCTGCAGGTGCTGGTTGGTCTGGATGATGCCATCGTCGAAGGCCTGGCTGCCGGTGCCACGGGCTGGGTCGCTGGCTTGGTCAACGCCTACCCAAAGGAGTCGGTGAAGTTGTTCGCGTTAGCACGCGATGGTGGTGCCGAAGCGGCGCAGTCGCTCTATTTCTGGTTCCTGCCGCTGCTGCGGCTCGACACGGTGCCCAAGTTCGTGCAGTTGATCAAGCTGGTGCAGGAAGTTGTCGGCATGGGCAGCGAGCAGGTGCGCGCACCGCGCCTGCCGTTGGCTGGTGCCGAACGCGAGGCGGCGATGAAGATCATCCGCCACGCCATCGCCACGCATCCGGAGGCCTGATATGAGCATGCTTGCGCCCGGCCCGATCGAACCCGTTCTCGTCGACGGTCAGTGGCGCGCCTCTCAATCGCCGCTGGGCAGCTTCCGGGCCGAGGATCCTGCCCGTGGCGAGAAGATCGGGCCGACGTTCCCCATTAGCAGTGCCGCAGATATCGAGGCGGCACTCGCGGCGGGTGCCGCGGTGGCCGCCGAACTGAGCGCTGCGCCGCCCGCACACATTGCCGATTTCCTCGACGCCTATGCCGATGCGATCGACGCCGATGCCGCCGCGCTGGTGGTTCTGGCTTCCGCCGAAACGGCGCTGGCAGCGGAAACGCGCCTGCGCAAGGTAGAGCTGCCGCGTACCAGTGGTCAGCTGCGCCAGGCGGCCCAGGCGGTGCGTTCGTATAGTTGGACCCAGCCCGTGATCGACACCGGCGCCGGCCTGCGCACCCACCGCGCGCCGTTGGGAAAGCCGGTGCTGGTGTTCGGGCCGAACAATTTTCCATATGCCTTCAACGCAATCTCGGGCAGTGACTTTGCCTCGGCAATCGCTGCGCGCAACCCGGTGATCGCCAAGGCGCATCCGCTGCATCCGGCAACCAGCCAGCGACTGGCCCAGCTCGCGCACGACGCGCTGCGCCGCTCTGGCCTTCCCGCCGCTGCCGTGCAGATGTTGTATCACTTCGACAACGCACTGGGCTTGCAACTGGCCGGTGATGCGCGGCTCGGTGCGATCGGTTTCACCGGCAGTCGCGCCGGCGGACTTGCGTTGAAGGCCGCTGCCGACAAGGCCGGCGTGCCGATGTATGCCGAGCTCTCCAGCATCAATCCGGTGTTTTTGCTGCCGCGTGCACTGGCCGAACGCGGCACCGCGCTGGCACAGGAATTCTTTGCTTCCTGCACCATGGGCAGCGGCCAGTTCTGCACCAATCCCGGGCTGGTGATGGTCCCGGAGGGCGCGACGGGCGACGCGTTTGTCACGGCGGCGCAGGCGCAGTTCGCCGGAGACTCACCAAGAATTCTGTTTTCGCGTAGTGGACAGGAAAACGTACTGCGGGCGATCGCTGCGCTGAAGTCCGCCGGCGCGCAGGTGCTCAGCGGAGGCAGCGCGGGTGAAGGTGGTGGCTATCACATTGAATCCACCTTGCTTGCCATCGATGCGCCGCGTTTCCTGGCCGATCCGCTTGCGCTGCAAACCGAGGCCTTCGGCCCGGTCAGTTTGATCGTGCGCACTCGTGACGTTTCGGAGATGGTCGAAATCGCCGCGGTCCTCGAAGGGAGTCTCACCGGCACGATCTATCGCGCAGCCGACGGCAGCGACGATACCGCCTGGAGCGCGATCGCGGCGGTGTTGCGCTACAAGGTGGGGCGGCTAATTGCCAACAAGATGCCCACAGGCGTCGCGGTGAGTGCTGCGATGAACCATGGTGGCCCCTTTCCAAGTACAACTCATCCCGGTTTTACGGCGGTCGGAATGCCTGCTGCGATCCATCGCTTCAGCGCGCTGCACAGTTACGACGGGGTACCGGAGGGGCTGCTGCCGGTGGAGTTGCGCGACGGCAATCCCGAGGGTATGCAGCGCCTGATAGATGGTCGCTGGAGCGATGCTGCCCTGACGGGCAGCGCGTGAACATCTTTTTCTAGCATGACGTACGTCGCAGGCGTCGCACAGGGGGTCATCGCATGGCGGGACAAGGCAGATTCCACCGACAACTCAGCCTCACCGATCTTACCTTCATTGGCCTGGGCTCGATCTTCGGTTCGGGCTGGCTGTTCGCTGCCAGCAAGGTGGCGGCTATCGCCGGGCCGGCGGGCACAGTGTCCTGGTTGATTGGCGGCGCGGCTGTGTTTCTGCTTGGGCTGGTCTATTGCGAGCTGGGGGCGGCGCTGCCGCGCGCTGGCGGCGTGGTGCGCTATCCGATGTACTCTCATGGCGCGCTGCTGGGTTACCTGATGGGGTTGATCACGCTGATAGCGTTCTCGAGCCTCATCGCGATCGAGACGGTCGCTTGTCGGCAGTACGCCTCGGCGTGGTTTCCCACGCTCACCCAGGTGCATTCGGACCGTCCGACTCTGCAGGGATGGCTGGTGCAGTTGGCCATCCTGGGGGTTTTCTTCGTACTGAACTATTACAGCGTGAAGACCTTCGCCAAGGTCAACAACGTAATCAGCGTGTTCAAGTTTGTGGTGCCCATGCTGGTAATCGTGATGCTTTTCGTGTTCTTCAAACCGGGCAACCTGACCGTGCACGGCTTCGCGCCGTTCGGCTTTGCCGGGGTGGAAGGTGCGGTTTCGGCCGGCGGGGTGATCTTCGCGTATCTCGGCCTGACCCCGATCGTGTCCGTGGCCAGCGAGGTGCGCGATCCGCAACGCACCATCCCGATTGCGCTGATCCTGTCAGTACTGCTGTCCACAATCATCTACGTGTTGCTGCAGTTCGCCTTTCTGGGCGGCCTTCCCAGCGACTTGCTGACACACGGCTGGGGCGACATCGGCAATCAGTTCGCACTGCCGTATCACGACATCGCATTGGCGCTGGGTCTGGGCTGGCTGGCTTTCCTGGTGGTATGCGACGCGGTGATCTCGCCCAGCGGTACCGGCAACATCTACATGAACGCCACGCCGCGGGTGGTCTACGGCTGGGCGCGTGGCGGTACCTTCTTCAAGCTGTTTACGCGAATCGACGAACGCTCGGGCATCCCCCGTCCCGGACTGTGGTTGACCTTTGCGCTGGCCGTTTTCTGGACGCTGCCATTTCCTTCGTGGAGCGCGATGATCGGTGTGGTGTCGGCTGCGCTGGTGCTGAGCTACGCGGTGGCGCCGGTCACGGTCGCTGCGCTGCGTCGCAACGTGCCAGAGCTGCCGAGGCCGTTTTTGGTGCGCGGTTTTGTCGTGCTCGGCCCCCTGTCATTCATCGTAGCGGCACTGATCGTGTACTGGTCTGGCTGGGTTACGGTGTCCTGGCTCCTCGGGTTGCAGATCGTCTTGTTCTTCGTCTACGTCGGGTGGCGGCGTCGCTCGCCGGCACATCGTGACGGTGTGGCGAAGGAAGTGCGTTCGTCGCTGTGGCTGATCGCCTTTTACGCACTGATCATGCTTGCCTCCTGGTTGGGGACCTTTGGCGGCAGACATATCGTTGGGCACCCCTGGGATTCACTGCTTGTGGTGGCCATCGCGCTGGTCATCTACTACTGGGGCGCAAACACCGGCATGCCCGCATCGATGCTGGCGCTGGGGACGGCTGACGATGATTGAGCATGCGGATATTGGCTGCCATCGCCATACAGTTGCGGTAAGGCCGGAATTCTTTGACGTAGCCGGATGGATATTGAGGTTTGATTCGCAGGCACTGATATGGCGCTTTTCATATTCTGGACATGACCATGACTAAATACCGCTGGTTTCTGTTGTCGATCTTGATGTTGCCGGTTGTCAGCGCACCATTGCTTTTGCAAGCCAAACCCATCGACTCGGCGCTCTATTCGGGACTCCAGTGGCGCCTGATCGGGCCATTTCGCGCCGGTCGCGTGGTGGCGGTGGCTGGTGTGCCGGGCCAACCGAATCACTTCTATTTTGGATCTGTCGGCGGTGGAGTCTGGGAAACTGTCAATGCCGGTCGTACCTGGAATCCGATCTTCGACAAGGAGCCGGTGGCATCGATCGGTGCCATTGCCGTGGCGCCCTCCGATCCGAACGTGATTTACGTGGGTTCGGGTGAAACCGACATTCGATCCAGCTTCAGCACCGGCAATGGCATGTACAAGTCCACGGATGCCGGCAAGACCTGGACGCATATCGGGCTTGTGGACACAAACCAGATCGGGTCGGTTCTGGTGAACCCGAAAGACCCGAATATTGTTTACGTCGCAGCGCTCGGGCATGGCTATGCAGCGAACCCCGAGCGGGGGGTGTTCAAGAGCAAGGATGGCGGTCAGACGTGGAAAAAAGTTCTTTACAAGAACGCCGACACTGGAGCCGTCGACCTGGCATTCGGAGGAGACTCCCAGACCATTTATGCTGCCTTGTGGCAAACGCGCCGTCCGCCGTGGAGCGTTTACCCCCCCTCGGATGGTCCAGGCAGCGGGTTGTACAAGTCCACCGATGGAGGCGAGTCCTGGACGGCGGTGACCGGACACGGGTTTCCCAGCTCCGGCTTGGGTCGCATCGGGCTTGCGGTGGCGCCCAGCAATCCTCAGGTGGTCTACGCGAACGTGGCCGCGAAGGAAGGCGAGGGAGGCCTGTACAGGTCGGACGATGGCGGAAACAACTGGACGCACGTCACTGGCGACTCGCGCATCTGGGCGCGCTGGTGGTACTTCGGCGGTGTGACGGTGGATCCGAAAAATCCGGACGTGGTGTACATCATGAATACCGCGGCTTACAAATCGACAGATGGTGGCCGCAGCTTCCTGCCATTCAAGGGGGCGCCGGGCGGTGACGACTACCACACGGCTTGGGTCGATCCCGACAACAGCGAGCACATGGTTCTTGGCGTAGACCAGGGCACCACGATCACCCTGGACGGCGGCAAGACCTGGAGTTCCTGGTACAACCAGCCGACGGGCCAGTTTTATCACGTGGCCACGGACAACCAGTTTCCCTACAACGTGTACGGTGCACAGCAGGATTCGCTGTCCGTGAAACTGCCGAGCCGTACTGATTATGGTGATTACACCGATGGCATCAGCGCCATGGATTTTCTGCCCATTCCGACCGGGGGGGAGAGTGGCTATATCGCGCCGGATCCCTTGAATTCCCGTTATATTTTTGGTCCGGCCATCGTGCGGCCGTTCAATGGCGACGTGACCCGGTTCGACACGCTGTCCAAGCAGCTAGAGGACGTTAGTCCGACGCTGGAATACCCAGGCATCACGTATCGGAAAACGTGGACGTTGCCAGTGACGTTTTCGCAGATCGATCCGCACGTCATGTATTCCTCGCACCAAATGATTTTCCGTACGGACAACGGTGGCCAAAGCTGGTCGATGATCAGCCCGGATCTGACGCGCGAGAATCCGGGCGTGCCTTCCACGCTGGACCCGATTACAGCCAGGGACACGGTGATAGAGGGGCCGCGCCGCGGGGTGATCTACACCATTGCACCGTCACCCATTCAGAAAGGGGAGATCTGGGCCGGCACCGACGATGGCCAGATCTGGGTGACTCACAACGAAGGCGAGCATTGGCGGAACGTCACGCCCAAGGGTCTGAGCGCCTGGTCGAAGGTGGGCATTGTCGAGGCCTCGCACTTTGACGCAAAGACCGCCTACGCTGCGGTGGATCGGCATCGGCTGGACGACTACAAGCCTTACATCTACGTGACGCATGATGCAGGCAAGTCCTGGACGTTGGCGATCAAGGGCATTGCGGACGGCGACTTCGTGAATGTGGTGCGTGAAGACCCGAAGAAGGCCGGTCTGCTTTACGCAGGCACGGAAAAGCACGTCTATGTGTCGTTTGATGCCGGTGCAAACTGGCAGAGCCTGCAGCAGAACCTGCCGGTGACTTCGATGCGCGATATCGACGTGCATGGCGACGACTTGGTACTGGCCACATTCGGGCGCGGTTTCTGGATCCTCGACGACGTTACGGCGTTGCGGCAGCTGGATGGAAGTGTCAGTCAGTCTGCAGCCACCTTGTTCAAGCCCGCTGTCGCCTACCGGGTTCGGCCCGGCGGCTTTCTCAGCACGCCTTTCCCGAAGGATGAGCCACAAGCCCACAACCCTCCCAACGGCGCTCTGATCGACTATTACCTGAAAACCGATGCTTCGTCGCCAGTGACGCTGGAAATCACGGATGCCAAGGGAAAGTCGGTGCAGAGCTTCTCAAGTGCGGACACGCCGCCAAAACTTGATTTGCAGACCATGCCCATCACTCCGGACTGGACGCCCCGGGTGGTCACGCTGTCCAATCGGGCTGGCATGCACCGGTTTGTGTGGAACCTGCACTATGCCCTGCCCGAGGCCCTCATGGGCAACGGCATGTATCGCTTCGAGAATGGCGATGGTCTGTGGGCGCTTCCCGGCAACTACACGGTCAGGCTCACCGTGGGAGGGCAATCCTGGAGTCAACCGCTCGAGATCAAGGAAGATCCGCGACTGCAGATATCGGAGGCTGCGCTGCAGGCGCAATATGATCTTGGATGGCATATCGAAAGTGAGCGAATGAAAATTGCCGGAGTGTCCGCGCAAGCACGAAAGCTGCGCGCGCAGTTGAGAAAAGTGCGTGGCAACGCATCCGGGAATCTGGCGCGAAAGATCGATGCGGTGATCAAGCAGGTCGACGAGGTCGCAGGCGTCAAGCCGGAGGACAACCCCGCCAATTCCGTGGGACTTCCCACGACTGATTTCGTCAGTTTGCTTTACCTGCAGGATGCGTATGCCAATCTCGCTGCTTCGGTAGAGAGCGCTGACGCCGCGCCGTCAAGGGGGAAGACCGAGACCTTGGCCAAATATCAGAAGATCCTGGACAGCGCGCTGGCAAGATGGCAACGCCTGAGAACCGCCGACCTGCAGCATCTGAATGGCGAATTGAAATCGGCCGGCCTGGCCCAGGTGGACGTGCCTGCAGACGCGAATGACTGACCGCTTGCCAGGATCCCAGGGAAGCAGAACCGCCATGCACCACGGCCGCTCGTCACTCACTTGAGGAAGATGCCCATGTACCGATCCTTTCTTGCCGGAGCCGTGATGCTTGTCGCTGGCCTGGCGACTGCACAGTCGATCCCGCCATCGCTGCTGAATTCATTATCCTGGCGCGAGGTCGGGCCTTACCGCGGCGGCCGGGTCGATTCCGTAGCCGGCGTTGCCGGCAAGGCGAATATCGGTTACTTCGGCGCCGTAGGTGGTGGCCTGTTCAAGACGACCGATGCGGGCGTCACCTGGCAGCCCTTGTTCCAGAACGAACCGGTGGCCTCCATTGGTGCGATCGGCGTCTCGCCGTCAAATCCCGACATCGTCTACGTCGGTACCGGGGAAGTGTCGATTCGATCAAACGTGACATACGGCAACGGAATGTACCGCTCGAATGATGGCGGTAATACCTGGCAGCATATCGGACTCGACGACACACGCCACATCGGTCGCCTGCTCGTGGATCCGAAAGATCCGAACCGCGTGGTGGTTGCGGCGCTAGGCCACATCTGGGGACCGAACAAGGAGCGTGGCATCTTCCTGACCTCGGATGGTGGCAAGACCTGGAAGCACACGCTGTATGTGGACGAACATACCGGCGCAGTGGATCTGGCCCGCGACCCCGCCAACTCTTCGAGCTTGTATGCGGCAACCTGGAACGCCGAGCGGACGCCGTGGTGGCAATACCCGCCGGTCGATGGTCCGGGCAGTGCGATCTATCACTCGAGCGACAATGGCGCGACTTGGCAGAAGCTTTCCTCAAACGGGCTGCCTGCGGACATGGGCCGCATCGGTGTCGCTGTGGCCAATACGGCGTCCGGCCCGCGTCTGTATGCGATCGTCAGCGCCGGAAACTCCCTTGGCGGAGCAAACCAGGCAGGACAGGGAAGCGGCGTGTATTGCTCCGACGACCTGGGCAAGAGCTGGCGTCTGATCAATGCCGATCCCCGCTTGTCGGGACGCGGCTGGTACTTCGGACGCATCTACGCCGATGCGAAGAATCCCGACCTTGTCTACATTCCAAATACTTCGCTGTACCGCTCGCGCGATGGCGGTGCGCATTTTGATTCGATCAAGGGATCACCCAGCGGCGACGACATGCGTGCACTGTGGATGGATCCGGACAACGCGAACCATCTGATTCTCGCTTCCGACCAGGGCGCCTCGATCAGTCTCGATGATGGTACCCATTGGTCGAGCTGGTTCAACCAGCCCACCGCCCAGATCTACCACATCGGCGTCGACGACCAGGTGCCCTACTGGATCTATGGAACCCAGCAGGATTCGGGCGCCATGGCGATCACGTCCCGCGGGCTCTCCGGCATCATCACCAACGACGACTGGAAGGCGGTGGGTGGTGGCGAATCAGGTTACCTGTTCCCGCGCAAGGGAGATCCGTCGATCATCTACGGGGCTGGCTCAGGCGGTGACATCACCAGTTACAACTTGCGTACCAATGTCACCACGAACATTTCGCCGAACCCGATCAGTTCATTCGGCGCCGTGCCGACTGCCACGAGTTACTACTATCCCTGGAACACTGCGTTCGCACCCTCGCCGTTCAAGGCTGATACGTTGTACATGGGCGCACAGAAGGTGCTGAGTACGACCGATGCTGGCCAAACCTGGCACGCGATCAGTCCCATCCTCACCTACAAGAACGTCGACGCGAAATGCGGGGGTGAGCCAGCCCGGAAGACGGCGGCTGAGTGTGGCTATTCGGTTGTTTATGCGCTTGCGCCCTCGCGTCTCAAAGACGGCGTGCTCTGGGCCGGCACCGACGATTCGCGCCTGTGGCTTACCCAGGATGGCGGTGTGCACTGGGAAAACGTGACGCCGCCCGGACTCGAACCTTGGAGCCGCGTGGATACGATCGACGCGGACCCGCTTGATGTGGCGAGTGCCTACGTGGCCGTCGATCGTCATCAGGTCGATGATTTCAAGCCTTACATCTACATCACCCATGACGCCGGCAAGCACTGGCGTTTGGCCGCCCAAGGCATCCCGGAAGGAGACTACGTGCGCGTGGTGCGTGCCGATCCTGCGCGGAAGGGCCTGTTGTATGCCGGGACCGAGCAGGGCATTTTCGTATCCTTCGACGATGGCCACGCCTGGCAGTCACTGCAAGGCAATCTGCCCACAACCTCAGTGCGCGATATGGTCTTGCATGACGGCGACTTGATCGTCGCTACCAGCGGGCGTGGCGTCTGGATACTCGACGACATCGAACCTTTGCACGAAGCCAGTACCGGGATCGCACAAAGCCAGGTGCATCTGTACGCACCAAGACCGGCTTTGCGCTTAAGGCTCGGCACCTATGCGGGTGAGGCGCGGCCGCCGGAAGTGCCGCACTCGGCAAATCCACCGGCTGGCGCCATCATCGACTACTGGCTCGGCGAAGGCATCAGTGCGCCGGTAACGATGACGATCTACGATGCCTCGGGCAACCAAGTACGTCGCTATTCCAGTGCCGACAAGCCGGCCCGGATGCCTCTTCCAAACTTCCCCGATTACTACACCTCGCCACCGAACATTCTTCGTGCAAGCCAGGGATCGCATCGCTTTGTGTGGGATCTGCGTTACACAGCCCCGGCAGGGGCACCGTACTGGGGCGAGCCGGGCGTACTCGACCGTACACCACGCGCGCCAATCGGCCCACTGGTGTTGCCGGGGCAGTATCGCGTGGTGCTGGCGGTCGGTGGCAAAGATTACAGCGCGCCCCTTACGGTAAAGGCTGATCCCAATTCAGGCAGCACACCAACTGCGCTCGCGGCCAACGTGCAATTTTCACTGGCGTTGAGGTCCGACATCGACAGCAATGCCAAGGTTTTGCAGCAGGCGCAGGCAGCTGTCGTCTCTGCCAACAAGTCCGGTGACAGTGCAAAGGCGCAGCGGATGGAAGGCCAGATCGAGAGGGTCGGCCTGAGCAGTGTCAACATGCAACTGTCCATGCTGCTCAATCAAGTCATGGAGGTCGACACTGCACCCAGCCCTACAGTGATCGACGCGGCCAACCGGTTGCGCGGTTCCAGCAGCAGGGATCGCGCCGCGCTGGCCGGCATGCTCGCGGCAGGCAACTGAGTTCGCACGACATGCTGTTGCAGGAGATAAGCAGATGAAGACACACGTCCACGCCAAGCGAATATGTGCTGCGTCGTTCCTGGCGCTCGCACTGGTGCTTCCTGCGCTGCCGGCATTGGCCCAAGTCAATTCCAATCTGTATGGCGCAATGAAATGGCGGATGATTGGCCCGTTCCGGGGTGGACGCGTGGGCGCCGTCGTCGGCATCCCCAGCCAGCCCAACGTGTTCTACATGGGCGCCGACAATGGGGGGATCTGGAAGACGACTGATGCCGGCTCGACCTGGGAAGCGTTGTTCAATGCTGATGAGGACAACTCCATAGGATCCCTTGCGATCGCCCCCTCCGACCCGAACGTCATCTATGCCGGTTCCGGAGAAGCTTCTCAGCGACCGGACCTGTCGACCGGCGATGGCCTCTACAAGTCCACGGACGCCGGCAAGACTTGGCAGCACCTCGGCCTGCGCGATGGTCAACAACTGGCCTCGATCGTGGTCGACCCACACAATCCCAACCGGCTGTTTGTGGCTGTGCTCGGCCACCCATACGGACCAAACGCGCAGCGTGGCGTATTCCGCTCCATTGATGGTGGCAGGACATTCCAGAAGGTCCTGTACAAGGACGAGAATACGGGAGCCGCAGAGGTTGCCATCGACCCGTCGAATCCGAAGGTCGTGTATGCAGTGCTCTGGGCGAGCCGGGTATCTCCATGGCTTTGGCAGATTCACCATGGCGTAGCAGGAAGCGGGGTGTTCAAATCAACTGATGGCGGCACCTCCTGGCACCAGATCGGCCGAGGGCTGCCGACCGTCGCACAAGGTCTGGGGCGGATCCGGCTCGCGGTCGCGCCGAGTCGTTCCCAACGCATCTATGCAAGCGTGGACGGGACCTCCACTTCCCGGGGCATGTACCTGTCGGAGGATGCTGGTCAAAGTTTTCACCGCGTAAGCAACGACCCGCGCAATGCTGGCGGGTTTGTCACTGTCGCACCTGACAACAGCGATGAAATCTATGTCAGCCTGACGGCGTGGTACCGCTCGACGGATGCCGGCAAGACCTTTACCGCCGTGCGGGGAGCACCAGGCGGAAATGACTACCACCATACCTGGATCAATCCCGACAACCCCGACATCATCGCGGTCGGTGTTGACCAAGGCGCAACGATCAGCGTGAACGGCGGCAAGACCTGGAGCTCGTGGTACAACCAGCCTACTGCGCAGTCCTATCACGTCATCACGGACAACCAGTTTCCATATCGCGTCTACAGCTCGCAGCAGGACAGTGGATCGATCGGCATCACCAGCCGGGGTAACGATGGTCAGATCACCTATCGCGACTGGCACCCGGTCGGTGGAGAGGAATACGGCTATATCGCCCCGGACCCGTTGCACCCTGACATCATTTATTCCAGCCGCGTGGTGCGCTATGACTGGAAGACGGGCGAAAGTCAGGTTGTCGGCCCGCAGGTAAACCTGTTCAAGGGCAAGTACCGCTTCAACCGTACCGCGCCCTTGTTGTTCTCGCCGGTTGATCCCCACGTGCTTTATCTGGGTTCGAATGTCTTGTTAAAGACCGCCGATGGCGGTCACAGCTGGCAGACGATAAGCGCCGATCTGTCCCGACCCAATCCGGGCATTCCGGCCAACCTCAAACCCTTTGCCGCGCACGAAAACCCGCTCGATCATCGAGGCGTGATCTACAGCATCGGGCCATCGTTCAAAAGCGCAGACACCATCTGGGCGGGAACCGACGACGGACTCATCTGGATCACCCGTGACGGAGGCAAGCACTGGAACGATGTCACGCCGCGAAGCATGACGTCCTGGAGCAAGGTGACGCAGATCGTTGCCTCGCATTTCGATGACCAGACGGCCTACGCCTCGGTGAGTCGCTTTCGTCTCGACGATCTCAAACCCTACATCTATCGCACCCACGATGGCGGCAAGACCTGGAAGCTGATCGTCGACGGGCTGCCGGAGAATGCCTCAGCGAATGTGGTTCGTGAGGACCCGGAGCAGAAGGGCCTGCTGATCGCCGGCACGGAGCGCGCCGTGTGGTTTTCGGCAGATGATGGCGATCACTGGCAGTCGCTGCAGTTCAACTTGCCGCAGACATCCATGCGTGACTTGGTTATCCATGATGACGACGTGGTGCTTGGTACACATGGCCGTGCTCTCTGGATACTCGACGACATCACCCCGTTACGCCAGCTTGCCGCCGCGGCCAGTGCCGATCATGCATTCCTCTACAAGCCTGCGGTCGCCTGGCAGATACCCCGCAACACCTATTCTGATACGCAGCTCGAACCCGAGTTTTCAGCGGGACAGAACCCGCCCAGCGGCGCCATCATCGACTATGTACTGAAGTTGGCGGCGACCGGACCAGTCACGCTCGACATCCTCGATGCGAACGGCAAGCTCGTACGCCACTATGCCTCGACGGACAAACCTGCGCCCGTGAATCCCGACCGACTGAATTTCCCCACTTATTGGTTGCATCCACCACAAGTACTTTCCGCGCAAAGCGGCATGCACCGGTTCGTGTGGAACCTGCACTATCCGTCACCGCCTGCCTTGGAGCCGTACGTACCGATGGGAGTGATTTTCCACGACACGCCCCTCGGGCTGACCGGTCCTCCAGTGCTGCCGGGGCAATACACGGTCAAGCTCACGGTGGACGGGCAATCCTGGACGCAACCGCTGACGGTGCGCATGGATCCGCGGGTGGACAAACCCATGGCTGGACTCAGCCAGCAGTTGACGCTTGGCATGCAACTCAGCCAGGACATCAACCGCACCTACATCGCCTTGCAGCAGGCCAAGACCAAGGGAGAGAAAAGGCCCGACTTGCTGAAGTTGAACTATGAACTCATCACCCAATACAACTCACTTTATGGTGGCGCTTATGGCGGGGGCGTAGACAACCCCTCGACCATGGCCACGCCCACGACGCAGCAGGTCGCCGCCGTGGCTGACCTCAAGCGCCAAGTCGATGCCATGCTGGGTGATTGAGTGGTGTCGGCCCCTCGGCAGTTTTGAGTAGCGCGACAACTTGTTTGCGGGACGTCACTGCGGGAGCCATGAGCAGGTACGCCAGCTGCTGCGCTCAATGGTACGTAGTGTTGCTGCAAAGGTGTCGCTCGTACTCCCTTGGCATGTCTGTTGACAACGGCAGCCACCGTATCGGTCAGCCTTTTCAACCTGGACTGCTGCCGGTTCCGTGGACACCATCCCAAGCTGATTGCCTTGGTGTATCGGGCTGAGCTAGCCGAGTGTCGAGTGCGACGTCCTCCAGGCTTCAGTGGCGGGAGGGTTTGGAGTCGGGGGTTACTGTAGCGGAGTTTCCTCCAGGTGCCTGGCATAGGCGGGATGCCTGCAACAACCATCTGAGACTCACCGAGGTGAGCGTCGCTGCGATTCACTGATCGCGTTGCGCGTGGATATTGAAACCCCCCGAGGCAAGTTGCTCCGATTTTCGCTGCGGCGCAGGCGTCGCGTCGCGCGTGCTGGTGTTTTCGCGCGACCTCGTTTGCTCGACCGGTAATCCGGTCGGCGCAGCGGTTGGGCCGTAAGCGCTGCCGGCGATCCGGGCGCAGCTTGTGCGAGGAAAGTTCAAAGCCCAAAAGAGAAAAGCCGCGGAAGAATGTTGGTACTTTGACGCTTAGTACGCGGATTTTTTCCTAATCAGAAATCGAGCCGGCAATTCTGTTGACTCGGGCGTTAGCCTGATGCTATCAACTGCCCAACTGGCGTTGAGGCTCGGCACAGGCGTCCATAAAGTGGCCCAGGCAGGCAAATCAGACTGTGGAAAGCGGGTACCTCCGGTCTTTTTTCAGCTCAGGCTTTCGACACTTCGACTCGCGCTGGAATAGCAGGGTTGATTTTTGGCAAAGGCGATTGCGTTTCGCATTTGTATGCGAGCGAGGCAGAGGACATAGCAAGTCTAAGAATCGGTATTGGCGAAGCTGTGCGAGACAATTTATTTGATGTTGTCAACTTATCAGAATTGGGGAGAACTTCATGGGATTCGATCGAAACAAGCTTTCGCTTGCCGTCCGCACATCGCTTTCCGTGGGGGCGGTTGTAGCCATGGGGCTTGCGGGTAGCGTTCATGCACAGGACCAGACCCCGCCGCCGCCGGACCAGGGCAAGGCAAAGACGCTGAATGCGGTGGTAGTCACTGGTTCCCATATTCGCCGCGTGGATCTTGAAACCTCCAGCCCTGTCGTTACCGTGTCGGCCGCGCAGATTGAGGCGACCGGCAAACAGACATTGGGTGACGTCATCCAGAATCTGCCAGCGATCACCGGTGGCCTTTTGACGCCCACCGTCAACAACCACAACTCTCCGGGTGCGGTTCCAGCAGGGCGCACCTTGGCTGGCCTGCGTGGCCTCGGCTCAAACCGTACCTTGCTGCTGGTCGACGGCCAGCGCGTTCTCAATGCGGATCTCAACTCGATCCCTGCGGCGGCGGTTCAACGGATCGAAGTCCTGACCGATGGGGCATCATCTGTGTACGGATCAGACGCGATCGGTGGCGTGATCAACGTCATCCTGAAGTCCGACTACCAGGGTGCCCAGGTTTCCGCGAACTACGGTGTCTCCGATCATGGTGACGGCGAGAGGCGTGGTGGCAGCTTCGTGTTTGGGCACAGCGGCGAAAAGGGAAGCCTGTTCGCGGGCCTGAGCTACAACAAGATGGACATTGTCTTGCAGGGCAACCGCAAGTTTTCGCAAAGTGCACTGTCCTTGACCTCCAGCAGTAATCCGACTGGCCCGCTGAGCGTCGTGCCCGGTGGTTCCACCAACGGGCAATTCGGCAAGATCACGCTCCCCAGCAACATTGCCGCTCAATTTGGTTGCGCGAATGGAACCAGGCTTGCAGCAAACCATGATGCGGTGACCTCCGGCAAGGCCGTGATGGGTACAGGCGACTTCCACTGCTTTGGAGCCGACGACCGCTACAACTATGCGACGGTACAGGCGCTGGTGGCGCCCCAGGAACGCCTGAACGCATTCTTCAAGGGTACTTATCACCTGGGCGACCACGTTGATGCGTACATGACCACGTATTTCAACAAGTCGACGGCGTCCTTGCAGCTTGCGCCGAACATCTACGGCGTCAGTGCAGATCAGCCGATCTCGGCACAGAGCTACTACAACCCGTTTGGCATCGATTTTACCGGTGACAATGGCAATGCCGTGGCTTTTCGCGAAGTAGCAGGCGGCAACCGCGTCTCTTCTGCCAGTCAGAACACCACCCAGTTGCAGGCTGGCTTGAAAGGGTCCCTGGAAATTCTCGACAAGGACTGGACTTGGGATGCCGGTGTGAATTACGGCTATTACACGTTCACTTCCAGTTCGACCGGCTCGCCCAGCGGTAGCCTGTTGGCGCCCGGTGTCGGGCCATCGTTTCTGAACGGCGACGGCGTCGTGCAGTGCGGTACCCCCAGCGCACCGATCTCGCTCGACTCCTGCTTGCCATGGAATCCGTTTAGTCCTCAATCTCCGTCGACTAAAGCGGCGCTGGAGAAGGCGAACACGGCAACCCTCATCCAGCAGTGGACTCTGCAGCGGCAATTCCATCTCGATGTGAGCGGTGGGCTATTTGACCTTCCCGCCGGTACCGTGCAGCTCGCCGCTGGTCTTAACTATCGCAATGAATACACCAACAACACCATTCCCGCCGAACAGCTGATTGATCCGACCACGGGGAACTGCCCAGGAGCAGGCTGCGCATCTGCGCTGAGGGGCAAGGACAACGTCAAGGAGGTGTACGGCGAGCTGTTTATCCCGATCCTGCAGGACATGCCATTTGCGAAATCGCTGAACTTGACCCTCGGTGACCGCTATTCCAAGTACAACCTGGCCGGCAGCACCAACAACTGGAAGGTCGCATTCGAGTGGAGGCCGATCACTGATCTGCTCCTGCGCGGGACAGTGGCGACAGTGTTCCGTGCCCCCAGCATCGCGGACATTTTTTCGCTGCCCTCCAGCAGCACCTCAAGCCTCAGCAGCGACCCGTGTGATGGCGCAACGACACCCAACCCGGCGTGCCAGTACGTGCCGCTGGATGGCACGTTCCGCAACCAGACGGTGGCGACACATGACCAGGGCAATGGTTTGTTCTCAGGTTCGAAATATCTGAACTTCCCGCTCAAGCCTGAGCACGGCAAGTCCTTCGACTTCGGTGCGGTGTATTCGCCGGAGTTCATCCCGAATCTCTCGCTCAGTCTGGATTACTGGCGCATCTATCTGAACGACACCATCACGATACCTGGCGAACAGACGGTGCTGGATCTTTGCTACAACGGCATAGCCGCATACTGTCCGCTGATCCATAGATATTCCGGCGGCGGCTCCGTCGGCCAGATCCAGCGCGTGTTCCTGCCCACCACCAACCTTGGACGCCTCGATGTCAAAGGTACGGACTTCTCCGGCAGTTACCGCCTGCCTGACTTTGGCTGGGGCCAGTTCACGGTCTTGGCGAACGTCACTTACATGACCGAGTACCAAGTCCAGATTGCACCCGGCACCCTTGCGAACCGGGTCTTCGAGGGTGCTGGCGTGATGGGCGGGCTGGGATCGGGGCTTCAGTCGGCTTGTCCGGACAACATCGGGGGCTTGTGCTTCTTCCCGCGTTGGACCGCGCAGCTGGCAGCGAACTGGCAACTCGGTGGTTGGGACGCATCTTGGCGCTTCCGCGCCACCGACAAGTTCAACATGGGCTCCGCGGATCTGAGTCAGCAGTCGACTGCCTATCCGGGTCGGCCTGGCGTGGTGTTCCACTACGGAACGCACACTTACAGCGATATCACCCTCGGCTACAACATCAAGGCGTACAAGACGAAGGTCGAATTCGGCGTCAACAACCTGTTCGACAAGCAGCCGCCGTTGCTCTACGCCAACAACTCGCTGAACGCGAACACCGACCCGGCTGACTTCGATGTACTGGGCCGTTATTTCTGGGGTCGCGTCACGGTTTCGTTCTGAGCATTTTGTCTCTGTTAGCGTCAGTTTTCGAACTCCAACCGCATGGATCTTCCATGCGGTTTTTTTTGGTTCTTCGCGGGTAAGCGGGGAAGGTCGTATCGACAGGCGAGAGAATGGGTGGAAGGCGGCGGACAAGCTGAAAGCTCTCACACCGACTGGACCCGGACGAAAAAAGGCGTAGAACCCGGTTCGGTCTCCGACAAGGTTCGAGTCTCGATCAAATGAAACCTGGTCCAGGATTGGGTAGCGTCAATAGCCTCATGCGTCGACCTCCGCGGGTGACGGACGAGCTGGTATTCGTGGGTTGAGTTGTTTGCGCCGTCAGTCAGCTGTGGCGGGAATTACGTCGAAGGCGATGGTCAGTCGGTAGTCTTCTGCAGCCCCGGAAAACGGCACCGTGCCGTGCCACATATAGGACGGAAACAAGACGAGGAGACCGGGCTCGGGTTTGATCAAGTATTCCGGTCCCAGAACTGGCTCTGTCGGAAAGGGCGGTTCACCGAACTTGATCCAACCTTCGCCTTGCTGTTCCGACACTGCAGGCGGTAGATGCAGATAACAGGCTGAGGAAATCCAGCCTTCGGAGTGGTAATGATTGACATGAAACCCATGCGGACGCAGCCGAACGGACCACATCCCGCTGACCTGGTAGCGGTTCGTGTTGCGAGACCTCATGGGATCGGAGCCCCGGCCGATTGCCGTCATGTAACGCCTGATCGGTCCGTCAATGGCCTGCGAGAAGGCACGGATCGCGGGCGATGGGGAATCCCCCGGAACCAACTGCACTTGGCTTCCGCCGCGCAGTGAGTTGCGGATCGGGTGCGCGCGCAACGTATGAGCCTCCGTCAGATCACGGACCAAGTCAGCAAGGTAGGCAGCAAGATCTGGCCAGCCATCCGGAACATCGATGCAAGTGGCGCGGACCAGGCCCTGATAATCAAGAAGGTCCCGATAGCGCGAGTCCCCCAGCATGCGCAAGGCGTCCGCCTTGATCGCGAGTGCCCGCCCTTCCAGGGGATTCGCCCGGTGCAGGGATTCAGCCACCTCGAGGGCAGCCTGGCCTCTTCCCGTGGCCAGGAATGCGTTGCCGAGTGCCATTTGCGCGTCGTGATCCTCCGGCACGATGGCAACCAGGCGTTTGGCGCAAACCAGAGCATGGGCACCGTCGAAGTCGAGTGCAATGGTGCTGGCGGCTCTGAGCAGGTCAGGATCTTCCTCCGCCAGCCGCAATCCGGTCTCGATGGTGGCGAGCGCATCCGTGGCGCGTTGCGCGCTCAGCAGCAACCGCGCCTTGCAGATACGCAACGAGTGCAACTGCGGCTGCTGTTGCAACGCCGCGTCCAGTTCTGCACAGGCGACATCGGCGTCAGCGCTGCGCATCCACACCAGTTCAGACAAATTGGCTTGCGCCATGGCGTGGGCGGGCTGTGCCCGCACCACCTGTCGCAGCTCCGCCTCGGCCTCCTCGAACCTGCACTGGCCCATCAAGGCACGTGCCAGAAGGAAGCCTGCCTCGGGTGTCTTCCCGGCCGTCGCGATACTCGCACGCGCCTCGGCGGCGGCCTCCGCGTAACGGTCAGTGTTGGCCAGTACCGCTGCCAGTCGCAGGCGGGCGTCATCACTGTTCGGTTCAAGTTGCAGCCAACGGCGCAACGCTGCCTCGGCCGGCAGGGTCTGCCCCAGGGCCATCAGCGCATGACCGTAAAGCATTAGCACCTCCGGGTTGCCTCGGCGAGCCTGGAATAGCGGTTCCAACAACTCGCGTACGTCGCCGAAGCGGCCCGCAGTCAGCAGCATGCGCGCCAGGGCGGATGCTGCCGGCAAACTGCCCGGGTCCAGGTCCAACCCTCGTCGCAAGACGCGTTCGGCCTCGGCAGAATGCCCTGATTCGCCCAGCACTCGACCTAGCAAAACGTGTGCTTCGACATTGTCCGGCTGTATCCGCAGCCACGCCTTCAAGGCGTGCTGCGCGTGCGTGTAATCGTCGGTCTGAAAAAAGGAGCCCGCCATCATCCGATGCGCTTCGGCGAGTCCCGGATGGGTCTGCAACAGACTGCGCAGAAGCTCCCGCGCTTCGGTATGTCGACCCACCTGGAACAAGCCAGCGGCGGCTCGCAACACCGTGACAGTTTGAGTTGGGGACGACGCAGCCATGTGGTAAACCTGTCCTGACGAGAGTTACTGCAAAAGCCCATGCGCCACCCGGTTCACGCAAGGCTCTTCAGCATATTGCAAACAACGACAAGTCGCTCTCGTGGCGCAATCTGCACTCCAACCGACAGACGACCTTTGCACGATGAGTCGGCGGTGCCTGGATGGCATGGCGTTCGCGTTCCAACTGGCGTTCGCTGCAAACTAGCAGAGGCTGCAGTTTCAAGGACGAGCCGGGTATGCTGCCGCCTCTGCTTTTCAATGTCGGAGACATGCGCAAGATGGCCGATGACATTCTGATTCCCCCCATTGTGGCTGCCTTGCAATCTGGTGATCTGGTCGCCGCGGAACACCGCTGCCGTACCGCGCTGGAACTAGCCCCCGATGAACCCGACATTTTGCTTTTGCTCGGGCTCGGTCTGCATCGACAGGGGCGGCAACGCGATGCGGTGGGGATTTTTGCCCGTCTCGTCGAGTTGTGCCCCGAGGATAGCGTGCACTGGTCCAACTATGCCTCGGCGCTGGATCGCGTCGGCGACCGGGAAACTGCGGAGAGGGCGGCGGAAACTGCAGTTCACTTCGCGCCTGGCGATCCCGAGAGGCTGGAGGAGCTTGGCCTTCTGCAGCTTCAAAACGGCAAGCCGATGGCTGCGCAGACTACCTTGATGCGCGCGCACGAGCTGGCACCCGATTCCGTCGTGATCCGCCTCCACGCAGCGCGGGCGTGCCTGGCCTGTCGGGATCACCGAGCCGATGAGTTGCTGCAAACGTGGCGCGAATGGTTGCCCCTTTCAGACGATCTGCTGGGGGAGTTGGCCAAGCTGCTGGTCCAGGTCGGCGAACTCGGTGACAGTATTGAACTGCTGGAGGACCTGGTGGGACGTACGCCCGACGATTGGTCCGCGCAACTATTGCTGGCGAGGGTATACGAACGTGTCAATCGGCTGGGCCAGGCACAGGCCAAGTTGCAAGCGGTGCTTGCAACGTTACCGATTGACGCCGATCCCGGCATCGGCCGCGAAGTGGAAAGCCAGCAGGCCCAGCTTGCCATGCGCCGGGGGTCATACGCTTCCGCGCGCGCGCTGCTCGAAAAGGTTGGCCCTGGCCATGAAGCCCATGACGCATATTATTTCGCGCTGGCCAGCGCCTGCGATCGGCTCGGTGATGCAGCAGCGACCATGCGGGCGCTGGAGACGGCACATGCCATCCAGATCCGGCAACTGCGTTTGTCCAATCCGTACCTGCTGGAAGCGGATGCACCGCTGCTGCCACACGTCGACGATCGCGTGAGTGAGGACGACTATCGCGGTTGGCCGGAGTTGAAGGCGCCCGACCGCAGCCAGTCGCCGGTATTCGTGGTGGGATTCCCCCGCTCGGGCACCACGCTCCTCGAGCAGATGCTGGATGCGCACCCGGATCTGCAGTCGATGGACGAGCGCCCGTTCCTGAACATCCTGGCCGGTCAATTGGAAAGCGTTGGCCTGGAGGTTCCGCGGGACCTGCACAAGCTCGTACAAAGCGATTGTGATGAACTGCGCAAGGGTTATGTCGTCCTGGCCTGCGGGAAAGTGGCGCGGCAGTGGGGTACGCGGCTGGTGGACAAGAATCCGCTGAACATGTCCTGGCTGCCGATGATCCACCGCATTTTTCCGCAGGCGAAATTCATCCTCGTCGTGCGTCATCCGTGCGACGTCATCCTCAGTTGCTACCTGCAGAATTTCCGTTCCGCACCGTTGGTCGCCGCCTGCAGGTCGCTGGAGAATCTTGCCCACGCCTACGTGGCCGCGATGAACAACTGGTTGCATCATGCAGCGCTGTTCCACCCCGATGTGTTTGTTTCGCGCTATGAAGATCTGGTCGCCGATCCTCCGGCTCAGACGGCCAAGATCGCGGCATTTCTCGAGCTCGGCGATGCTGAAGCGATGCTGGGATTCGCCGAGCGTGCGCGGCAGAAGGGCCACATCCGCACGCCAAGTTACACCCAGGTGATCGAGCCGATCAGCGCCAAGGGCGTGGACCACTGGCGGCACTACGCGCGCTATTTCGAACCGGTCCTTCCGATCCTGCAGCCCATGCTGGCCCACTGGGGTTACGACAGCGGGCCGACACCCCACAAGTGATCGTCTGCGGCATTATCGGAGCAAGCGCGGGCTCAAGATCAGGGGCGGCGCATGGGAGGATACCGGGTCAAAAGAACAATGCTTGATCGTGCCGCAGGGCCCACCTATTCTCTTTTCAGTATCCGGGAAGCATTGCCATGCCAATGACTCGATCCGTGCTGGTCGAAGGCCGCCCGATCCGTGTGTATGACGGCTTGGTGGCGTTGCCGCACGTCAAGCAGCTCACTGACGCGTTCATGGGCGCCAACTTCGTTCGGGATGAAGTCGCTCGCGCTGATACCGCCGGGTTTCGCCACTGGGAATTGAACATTCCATTGGAAACCGCACCGCAATTGATGGTTTATCAGCCGACCCTGCAGGCTGTGCGCGATTTCGAAGATGGTGCTGATTACCGGGTCTGCCGCAGCTACTGCAACCACGCTGCCTACGGCGACATGCTATTCATTCACACCGATATCCAACCTGGCGAGAAAGGGCTGACTGCCTTGTGGTATATCGCTCCCGAGTGGAATGCCGAATGGGGCGGTGAGACGTTATTCTACAACTCGCAAATGGACGCCGAGGTTGTGGTCACGCCCAAACCCGGCCGGTTGGTAGTGTTCGACGGCGGCATCCCGCACGTAGGGCGGCCACCCAACAGGATCTGTTACGCCCCGCGCTACACGCTGGCCTTCAAGCTGCAGCCGGCTGTCAGCTGACCCTCGCGGACCATCGCACGGAGACTTCGCCTTCCGCCGCGATGGACCCTGCCGAAAATCGAATGGATGTGAATCAATTTCACAGGCTTGGGTCTTAAGGCTACGATTCACTTGCTCGACTCGGGCGCCATTTTGGCGCGCACGCCTTGCGCGCTTTGCATCCATCCGGCGTGCTGCGTAATATCAACGGGGGATTGGGTCTTGACCAATGTGGCCAGAGATTGCGGCGGCCGCGTCTTCCTCAAACAATAAAATTCGGAGTTCAAAAACCGGGTTTGGCAAAAAACCAAACGGTTGGTTTGACTCGGGTTCGCGGTCGATTGATGCACCGAACCAAGTTCTGCATTGGCACAGACACTAGCGCAGGGGAACGATCATGGTCTTGAACATTACCGCCAGAGCGAGAGCCCTGTCTGGCGTCGGCGTTTTGCTCCTCATGATTTTCGTCAGTGCCGCGGCGCAAACCGTGGCGCCCGACATGTATGCCCACATGAGCTGGCGACTGATAGGCCCTTTTGATGGCGGCCGCGTCCTGGCGGTAGCCGGTGTTCCGACCCAACCGCGCACGTTCTACTTTGGCAGCGCCAACGGCGGGGTCTGGAAAACAACCAACTCCGGTTTGTCCTGGGAGCCGATTTTCAATCACGAACCGGTGTCCTCCATCGGTGCCATCGCGGTGGCCCCCTCCGACCCGAATATTGTCTATGTCGGCACGGGTGAGGCGGACCCGCGCAGCGACGCCACTTTTGGCGATGGCGTATACAAGTCAACCGATGGGGGCAAGCACTGGACCAACATGGGTCTGAAGAACACGCGACATATCGCCAAGATTGTGGTGGACCCAAAAGATCCGAACGTGGTGATGGTGGCGGCGCTCGGGCGCATCTACAGCCCGAGCAAGGATCGCGGCATCTTCCGCTCCACCGATGGCGGAAAGACCTGGGACAAGACGCTGTATGTGAATGATCAGACCGGCGGCATCGACCTGTCGATGGACCCCTCGGATGCGTCGGTGGTGTACGCAGGTATGTGGACGATGTACCGCAAGCCTTGGCACATGTCGAGCGGCGGTGAAGGCGACGGATTGTTCAAGTCGACGGACCAGGGCAAGACCTGGGTCCGCCTGCAAGGCCACGGCCTGCCCTCGGGTGTCCTGGGGAAAATCGGTGTTGCCGTGGCGGGCGGGAACTCGCATGGACAGGTCGTCTATGCGCTCATCGAGGCCGCGGACGGCGGTCTGTTTCGCTCGGACAACGCCGGTGCGGACTGGAAACTGATCAGCGCCGACCAGCGCATTCGTGGACGCGCGTGGTATTTCACCAACGTGTTTGCCGACCCGACGAACGCGAACACCCTGTACGCGACGAATACCGGGTTCTTCAAATCCACTGACGGCGGAGGCACCTGGAACGCGGTTGTGCTTCCCGGGGGCGACAATCACGCGTTCTGGATGAACCCTTTGCACCCCGATCTGATGATCCAGGGCCATGACCAGGGCGTCGTCACGAGCGTGGATGGTGGCAAGACCTGGGGCAAGTACTACAACCTGCCCATTGGCCAGCTTTATCACATTTCGACGGATGATCGTTTTCCTTACAACATCTATGCGTCTATTCAGGATTGTCCGTCCGGATGTGCGTTTGGCACGGCAAGCCGTGGCCTGGGCGGCATTTCCGCCAAGGATGTTTTTGTTGTTGGCGGCGATGATGGCGAGTCAGGATACGTGTTCGCCGACCCAAATGATCCCGATTACATTGTTGAAGGAGGATATTCGGGCGGCTTGACGCGTTACAGCATGCGTACCGAGACGATACAGGACATTGCGCCGTGGTCGAATGCGAACAGTGGATACGCCGCGAAGGACGTGAAGTACCGCTTTACCTGGACTGATCCGTTTGCGTTTGCGTCTTGGGACGGGGAGGATTCGCATCCGCTGTACCTGGGCTCGCAGTACCTCATGGCGAGCAAGGACAGCGGCAAGAGCTGGACCGTCATCAGCAAGGATCTGACCCGCAATGACAAGTCCAAGCAGCAATCATCCGGCGGTCCCATTACCCAGGACAATGCGAGCGTCGAATACTACGACGTGATCTACGCGATTGCGCCGTCGCCACTGCGCAAAGGTGAAATCTGGCTGGGAACCGACGATGGATTGGTCTGGTTGACGCTTGATGCCGGCAAGACCTACAAGAAAATCACGCCGCCGAAGATGCCGGAGTGGGGTCGCGTCAATGCCATCGAGGCATCGCATTTCGACCCAGGCACTGCCTTTGTCGCCGTCGACAAGCACAAAATGGGTGACAGTACGCCTTATGTCTTCGTGACCCATGACTTCGGCGCAACCTGGTCGAGCATCGTCGATGGCCTTGCCGCGCCCAACTATGTCTATGTGGTCAGGCAGGACACGGTGAACAAGGATCTGCTGTTCGCCGGTACGGCCAATGGCATAGCTGTGTCATTCAACGGCGGGCAGCAGTGGCAGTCACTGCAGCTGAATCTGCCCACCGCCGAAGTACGCGACATCGCGATCAAGGGCGCTGACCTCCTGGTGGCAACCCACGGGCGTTCGGCCTGGGGCATGGACGACATATCCGCGCTGCGTGAGATGAGCGCGGAAGTCATGCAGAGTCCGGCCCACCTGTTCAAATCCGCGCCGGCATTCATCCTGCGCATGCAAGCTGGCCGGCGCGCCTCGGTGGGAAACCAGGTGGGCAAGAATCCTCCCAACGATGTGATTTCCTACTACTTGAAGGACAAGCCGACCGGCAAAATCACCCTGACGATCTACGATTCCGCCGGCAATCTGGTCAATTCGTTCAACAATGTCGACGACGCCTCATGGAAGTCGAACAAGGGTGGTTTCATGCGCAGTCCCGTTGGAGACACCATGCTGACGGGTCATCGCGGCATCAACCGGTTTGTGTGGGATCTGAGCTTCCCCGCGGCACCGCCGATTCATGACATGGTGGCTTACAACGAGGGCCGGGGGCCTAATGGGGCGTATGTCTTGCCAGGCATTTACAAGGTCGTTCTCGCGGTGGGTGGCAACACTTATCGGCAGACGTTGACCGTAAAAAACGACCCGCGCTCCAGTGCCACGCAGGCTGATCTCGTCAAACAGTTCAACCTGGGCAACAAGGCACAGAATCTGCTGTGGCAGAATCATGCCGTCATCAACCAGGTTCTTGACGTACGCCAGCAGTTGAAGACCTTGGAGAAGAAGGCGAGCGCGAGCACGAGCCTGCAGAAGCTGCTTGCCGGTCTGGACGCAAAAGCACTCGCGCTGCAAGGTGAGCTGTATCAATACAAGGCGAAGACCGGTGTGGGGCTGCTCAACTATCCCGTTCGGCTGAATGAGCGCATCGCCTATTTGTCCAACGAGATCAACGTGATGTCGGCCAACGCGCCGACCGCGCAGCTCTACGAGGAATACGATGAGTACGATCAGTCCATGAAGTCCGTAGCCCAGCGTTGGCAATACCTCAAGTCGCATGACATGAAAGCGCTAAACGCGAAGCTGCAGGCAAGTCAGTTGCCGGTGGTAGCCATTGCGAATGGTCCGGATGAGCGGATGCCGGATGCGCCGGTGCAGGTTCAGTAGGAAGCGCGCTGGTACGGTCGACGGGCCTCCCGGAAGCAGGTGTCTCGGGGAGCCCTCGAGTACACGGGAACGCTGGGATCCCGACTCATGGTGGATGTCGCGTGGAATTGGTGCTTTGTGCGCACCTCGAACGTACTTGGAGCGTGAACTGACTCCTTGCCGGACCAGGGCAGCTTTCAAGAAGTTCGGTTTCACCGACTTCCGGTTGCATTAGCCTTTGCGCGAAGGTCGTTCCGGGTAGTTATTTGCGACGAACCGTATTGCATCATCTGTCGGGGAGGCCGGTGAAGATCTCCCGCGTCTGTTGCAGGCTCGCGCTCTGGCCCCGGCGTCGTCGTCGGCGCCAGAGCCCGGTGCTTTCTATCCCTCGTTCTCGTTCTCGTTGCCGTTCTCGTCACTGGGCAGAGCCGCGGGCATCCTCAACGGCGGTAGTGCGAGAGCAGGCTGACCCGTGCTGGTGCGAGTCGCGTTGAATGCAGGGAGCTCCCTGGTCTTCACTTCATCCCACTTCGCCATCACCGCTTGCGCCTGGGCCTTGGCGCGCACGGTTGCCGCGGTTTGCGCGGCGGTGGGTGCAGTGTCTGCAGATTGCAGCGACATCAGCGCGGCAAGTGCTGCATCGCTCACGCCGTTCAGCGTCGTTGCCGCCTGGTAGCCCCTGCCGAATCCACGGAACCCACGCTTCTCGTCCGGAGCCAGGGCATCGATCTTGGCCTTGAGTGAAACAGCGGGCGCGCCCTGAGCCGATCCCAGCTTCGCGATTTCCTGGCCGAGATCGTGTGCCTGCCCATATGCCAAGCGGGCGTCGCGCGCGAGCTCGTACATCTCCATGGACAACTTGTTGTTCTGCGCCAGATCGGACGCGGAGGTGGTGACGCGCGGATCCAGGCGCAGCGTCAGTGGCTGCGTGTAGCTTTGTCCGTCGACTGTGAGACGCACCGTGTACTGGCCGGCAGGAGCCCACGGCGAACTGGGTGGCGGCGAGCTTCGCTTTGGCACGGCACCTGTAGCGTCGACTTCCTGGCGTTCCGCAGCCAGCGGTTGATAGCGGAGGTTCCAGCTGATGCGGTGCATCCCGGCGCTGGTCGGCATGGAGCGGATGCGGGCCGGCCAATACAGCGGCACGGAGCAGTCGGGGGAGTGCGGCCCGGCATGACAGACCTTGTCGTAGGCAGCCGAATCCACGGCGGGGTCGGGATCGCGCTTGAGTTCGCTCGAATAGGTCCGCACGACCTTGCCTGCGCCATCCAGGATGTCGATCGTCAGGGGGCCCTTCATGTCGGCAGCAAGGTAATAGTCGAGGATGGCGCCGTTCGGCGGATTCTCACCGGCCGGCAATTCCGGCGGCCACGGTGTCGGATCGTTGGTACCCATGCGCAGGCGCACCGCTGTCTGTGGCTTGAACAGATAAGCTGCCTTGGCGCTGCGCGCTTCAGCCATCTGGCGCAGGGGAGTGACATCGTCGAGGATGTAGAAGCCGCGGCCGTGGGTGGCAGCGATCAGGTCTGAACACATGCAGGTAGCATCGTCCTTCAGTTCAAGGTCGCGCACCGATATTGCCGGCATGTCGAGCCGGAGCGACTGCCAGTTGTCGCCATCGTCGAACGAGACCCAGACCTGCGTATCGGTGCCCGCGTACAACAACCCGGGCTTACGCGGGTCTTCGCGGATGGTGTTGGTCACCGCCCCCGGTGCTATGCCGTGGTTGATTTCAGTCCACGTCTTGCCGCCATCACGGGTGCGCCACAGATGCGGATTCATGTCGTCGATTCGCATGGTGTTGGCCGCCGCGTAGGCGGTCTGCGTGTCGAAATGACCGGCTTCGATGTTGAAAATGCGCGTCCACGGCTTGATGGCGGCGGGGGTCACGTTGGACCACTTGGCGCCGCCGTCCCTCGTCACCTGTATTTGACCGTCGTCAGTACCCGCCCACAGGACGTTGACGTCACGCGGCGAAGCGGAGAGCGCAGTGATGCTGCCTGCAGCCGCGGGTTTGACGTCGCTCGCATACTTTCCCGTGGTGGCGGGCGCCTTCCAGGTCTGGCGGGCGAGGTCAGGGCTGATCCGGGTCCAACTGTGCGCCTTGTCGGTGGATTTCCACACCACGTTGGAGGTGTAGTACAGCACCGTCGGATCCACCGGTGACCAGAGCAGGGGCATCGTACGCACGTTGCGGTTGAATTTGGTACCGCGTGCTTCGGCATCGGGACCTACCTCGGTGGTCTGGCCGGTCTTGCGGTTGTACAAGGAGACGTTGCTGCGCTGGCTGCCGAAGACCAGATCGGGATCACTCGGATCACTGGCGGCAATGCCGTATTCCTGGATATTCACCGGATGCCAGTCGTGGAAGGTGATCCTGCCGTCCATCGAACGACTGGCCACACAGGCCGACCCGGAATCCTGCTGCCCACCGCAGACGCGATAGGGAAATGCGTTGTCGGTCGAAACGTGATACATCGCGGCCGTCAACTGGTTGTACCAGTTGCTCCAGGATACCCCACGATTTCCTGAGACAACGGCGCCTTGATCCGCGACGACGAAAATGATGTTGGTGTCGTTTGGATTGATCCAGATGTTCTGGTAATCGTCACCGCCGGGAGCGCCGCGCACGGCATTCCAGGTCACACCACCGTCCTCGGTGCGCCAGAGTACAGTGGAGTCGCTGTACACAACGTTGGAATTTTTCGGATCGACGGCTATCGTCGGCAGATCACCGCCACCAATGCGTATGGTCGGGCGGGGATCCACCGTCGCAGTCGGCGATGCGGCGGACGTGTGCGGGTCGTGTGCGGCAAGATACCAATGCTCGCCAGCGTCCGTCGACTTGTAGAGATTGACCGTCCCCGTCGTACCCTCCTTGGCCGTGGCAACTTTCCCGACGGTGCCGGCGACCATCGCGTAGATCGTGCCCGGGTCGCTCAACGAGAGGCTGAGGTTCGCTTCGATGACGCCGGAGGGCAATCCGTTGCTCAGTTGCTTCCACGTGCTGCCGCCGTCGGTGGACTTGAAGATCCCGCCTTCGGTTCCGCCGAATTCGGCGCCTTCGAGATAACTCTGCTGCTGCTGCCACAACGCGGCGTAGACAATGTTCGGATTGCTCGCATCAATCCGCACGTCATTGCCACTGACATACTCGTTTTTGTACAGCACCTTGGTAAATGTCTTGCCACCATCGGTGGAGCGGAAAATCCCGCGCTCCGGATTCGGCCCATACGGATGACCCAGGGCAGCGACGAACAGGCGGTCGGGATTCCCGGGATCCACCACGATGTTCGCAATCATCTGACTGTCGCGCAGACCCAGGTGGGTCCAGGTCTTGCCGGCGTCGGTCGATTTGTAGACTCCGTCACCTACCGCGAGATCCGGACGGATGATCCCCGCGCCAGTTCCCACGTAAATGATGTTGGGATCGGAAGGTGCCACCGCGATGGCCCCTATCGAGCTGGTTGGCTGATCGTCAAACAGTGGCACCCAGTTGGCGCCGTAGTCTGTCGAACGCCAGACGCCACCATTGTCGTAACCTGCATAGAACACGTTTGGCTGGCTGGGAACGCCAGACAACGCGCGGGCACGACCGCCGCGAGTCGGTCCGATACCCCTCCAATGCATTTCCCCGTACAGCTTGGTGGACTGGGTTGTCGCACTCGCCTTCCCGGGTTGCGCTGTGGTTACCGACGGCAACGCGAGCAGGCCAAATGCGGTGGCGATCAAGCCGATCGAGGCAGCCGTAAACGAGCGGAGAATAGACATGGGTCTTGCCTTCGGCTTCAGTTGGGGGCGGGTTTGTCGCGGAACACTAGCATCGAAAGGTGGAGCGGCCAACCTGCCGCCTTTTCGAGGACCCATGACGGCTGCGCAGGGTGAGCAACAGCAAGCCAGAGAATGTTCCGGGGCCGTAACGCTGATGGCCGCGTAGCCGACTCCGCTGGTGGACCGGTCCGCGTGCCGCGCCACTCCGGATTGGAGGACTTCCGGCATATTGTGCAAGGGACATACTGTGCACGACCATCGGGCGGGGCCGGGGGTCAAGGCACTTCGCGGCGTGGGCGACGGTGTGATTCCTTGGATGCGCGTTGCTTCGCCCTTGCCGGGGCATTCGGAATCTTGAGGCGCGTTGGTTGGTCCGGCAGGGGGCTCGCTTCAGGTTTTCGGCAATTTCCTGCAATCACTATCTTGATGTTCGTGGCGTTCGTGTCGCAGGGCGTACCACACCCGGATTGAGGACAGATTCATGCAAGCAACACGCAACCCCGCGATAAAGCTGTGTTCCGCGTTGCTGCTTTCGACGCTGACCCTGCTGGCACTTCCCGTGTGGGCTCAGCACCCGGGACCAGACGAGCAAAGCGGGATGCAGTGGCGGTTGATTGGGCCGTTTCGGGGAGGCCGCACGGTGGGGGTTTCCGGCACGGCAATGCAGCCGAATGTCTTCTACATGGCGCCCAACAATGGCGGGGTATGGAAGTCCGAAAACTATGGTGTGACCTGGGAGCCGCTGTTCAAGGGCGATGAAAACAATTCGGTGGGCGATCTTGAAGTGGCGCCGTCGGATCCGAACGTGATCTACGTGGGCTCCGGCGAAGGCCTGTTGCGGCCGGATCTTTCCACTGGCGACGGGATGTACAAATCCACGGACGCCGGCAAGACCTGGGTGCACCTCGGCCTTCGCGATAGTCAGCAAATCGCTTCGGTGGTAGTGGATCCCCATGATGCCAACCGCTTGTTCGTGGCCGTACTCGGGCATCCCTACGGCCCGAATCCGGAGCGCGGCGTGTTCCGCTCGACCGATGGCGGCAAGTCGTTCGAGAAGGTGTTGTACAAGAATCCGAATGTCGGAGCGGTACAGGTCGCGCTGGACCCGAAAAATGCGCAGATTGTCTACGCCGTGTTGTGGGCCGGACGCACGCCGCCGTGGTCGATGAAGTCAGAGAATACCTCCATCAATGGTCCTGGCAGCGGCGTGTTCAAGTCCACTGATGGCGGCAACACCTGGAATCAGATCGGACAGGGCCTGCCGAGCGTGGCGCAGGGCCTTGGCCGGATTGGTATCGGCATCGCGCCAAGCGATCCCATGCGCGTCTATGCACAGGTGCAGGCTCCGCCCGACTTTGGTGGAACATATCTTTCCGACGACGCGGGCCAGACCTTCCATCGCGTCAACCACGAGGAACGCATCTACGGTCGCGGAGCAGACTTCGCCGAAGTCGCCGTCGCGCCCGACAATCCCGACGAGATTTATGTGGCCAGCACGTCTTTCTATCGCTCGATGGATGCAGGAAAGAGCTTCAGCGCCATCAAGGGTGCGCCCGGTGGAGATGACTATCACCGCATCTGGATCAACCCCTCGAACCCGAAGATCATCCTGCTGGGCGTGGACCAGGGCGCCACGCTGACGGTTGACGGCGGCCAGACCTGGAGCTCCTGGTACAACCAGCCAACCGCCTCCTCGTACCACATCATTACCGATAACGTCTTTCCTTACCGCGTCTACAGCTCCCAGCAGGACAGTGGCTCGGTGGGAAGTTCGAGCCGGAGCAATGACGGTCAGATCACACTTCGCGACTGGCATCCGGTCGGCGCGGGGGAGCATGCGTACGTGGCACCCGACCCTCTGGATCCGAACATCGTCTATGGCGGTGATGTCACCCGTTACGACTGGGTCACCGGGCAGAGCCAGTTTGTAGGCCCGCAAGTTGTCGGGGACCAGTACCGTACCAACCGAACGGCGCCCCTGTTGTTCTCACCGGCCGATCCGCACCTGCTGTATTACGGGATGAACGTCCTGTTCAAGACCACCAATGGCGGCCAGAGCTGGCAGAAGATCAGCCCCGACCTGTCACGCTCCAACCCGGGGTTGCCATCCACGCTGGGAGTGTTCGGCAGCCATGAGAACCCGCTCCATCACCGCGGCGTGATCTACAGCATCGGGCCGTCTTTCAAGAACGTGGATACGATCTGGGTCGGTACCGATGACGGCCTCATCTGGATCACCCGCGACGCCGGCAAGCATTGGGCCAATGTCACGCCCAAGGCCATGACACCGTGGAGCAAGGTGTCGATGCTGGTCGCTTCGCATTTCGACGACCAGACCGCGTACGCCGCCGTCAACCGCTTCCGCCTGGACGATCTGAAACCGTACATCTACCGCACCCACGATGGCGGCAAGACCTGGAAGCTGATCGTCAATGGCTTGCCCGACAACGCCTCGGCGAACGTGGTGCGCGAGGATCCCGAACAGAAGGGGCTGCTGATCGCGGGAACGGAACGCGCCGTGTGGTATTCGACGGATGATGGCGATCACTGGCAATCGCTGCAGCTCAACCTGCCACAGACTTCGATGCGCGACCTGGTGATCCACGACAACGATGTGGTGCTGGGCACGCATGGCCGTTCGTTCTGGATTCTCGACGACATCACCCCGCTGCGCCAGATCGCCGCAGCCGAGGCCGCCGATCCTGGCTATCTCTACAAACCGGCTGCTGCCTACCAGGTTTTGCGCAACACCTATACCGACACCCAGATGCCGAAGGAGACCCCCGCAGGCCAGAATCCGCCGGACGGTGCGATCCTCGACTATTACCTGAAAGCAGATACCCGTGGACCGGTGACACTGGAGGTCTACGACGCGGCCGGCAGGCTCGCCTTCCACCTGTCCTCGGCAGATCAGCCCAAGCCGGTTGATCCCGGCACTCTCAACTTCCCCACCTATTGGCTGCGTCCGCCTCTGGCACTCCCGTCGAACGCAGGCATGCACCGCATCGTCTGGGACCTGAACTATCCGGCGCCGAAGTCGTTGCGCCGGAGCGCGCCGATTTCAGTGATCCTGCATGACACGCCGCTTGGACCTCCCGGGCCCTCGGCCGTGCCGGGCGAATACACCGTCAAGCTCACCGTGGACGGCAAAACCCAGACGCAGCCACTGACGCTGCGCATGGACCCGCGAGTCGATACACCGATCGCAGGGCTTGCGCAGCAATTCGACGTGGCGACCCAGCTCGTCGACGACATGAACCGCACGTTTGACGCGTTGCAGGAAGCAAAGGCCAAGGGCAGCAAGGTCGATGCCTTGCGGAAACTGAATTCGGCACTTGGCGCAGCCTACAGCTCCATTTATGGCGGTCAATATGGTGCCGTGTCGGCCTTGGCGCCACCAACGACGCAGCAGATGTCGACGGCTGCGGACCTGCATCGACAGGTGCTCGCCGCGCTTGGCCACTGACCGCAGCGCGTTCCGCATGTTTCCTTTTCCGGGATACGCGGGAAATCGGTCAGTGCTTTGCGCGTCACGGAAGAACCGGTCCAGGCGGCAGCATGCATCGATGTGCGGCTACTGGCTGTTGCCCGCCGCTGGCGTGCAAACCGATTTCTGTGTGGGCCAGCCTTTGTACGTAATTCCATCGGGAGTGCTCACATGATTATTTGGCCCCGCGCGCGGCGCTTGCTGTGGATTGCATCGGCCGCTGCCATGGTTGCCACGATGCTCCCGGTGACCGTCAGTGCCCAGAAATACGACCCCAGCCTCCTTTCCGGCCTGCAGTGGCGTTTGCTCGGACCATTCCGCGCCGGCCGCACCGTGGCCGTGGCGGGGGTCCGCAGTCAGCCCAACGTCTTTTATTCCGGGGCAGTCGACGGTGGTGTATGGAAGACCGACAACGCGGGCATCACCTGGGACCCGATCTTCGATGATGCGCCGATTGCCTCGATTGGCGCGATCGCGGTGGCGCCGTCCAATCCCGACATCATCTATGTGGGCACGGGCGAGTCCGATCCGCGCTCGCAGATTTCCTACGGCGACGGCATGTACAGATCCACCGATGCGGGCAAGAGCTGGACGCATATCGGCCTGGACCGGAGCATGCACATAAGCCACATCATCGTGGACCCGGCCAATCCGGATCGTCTGTTCGTTGCGGTACTTGGAAACCTGTATGCCGCCAATCCGGAGCGGGGAATCTACCGCTCGAACGACGGCGGCAGCTCATGGCAAAAGGTGCTGTACAAGAATCCGGACGTGGGCGCTATCGATGTCACGTTCGCGCCGGACAACGCCCAGGTGATTTACGCGGCGCTGTGGGCAACACGCCGTCCGCCGTGGAATGTGTACCCGCCCGCGAATGGACCCGGCAGCGGTGTCTACAAATCCACCGACGGCGGCGCGAACTGGACGCATCTCACCAACGGTTTGCCGACTGCCGGCCTGGGCAAGATCGGACTGGCCGTGGCACCGACCAACAGCAATCGTGTCTACGCCATTCTTGATGCCGACCAGGGTGGTCTCTATCGCTCCGATGATGCGGGTGCGACCTGGAAACTGGCCGATGGCGAGGCCCGCATCTGGGGCCGTGGCTGGTACTTCGATCGCGTCACGGTGGATCCTAAAAACCAGGACAAGCTCTACATCATGAACACGTCGGTTTACCGTTCGACCGACGGCGGCAAGAGTTTCGATGCGATCAAGGGCACCGCCGGTGGCGATGATTATCATCGCCTGTGGATCAATCCCGACGATCCGGACCGCATGGCCCTCAGCAGTGACCAGGGCACCATCGTGAGTGTGAACGGCACGCGCAACTGGAGCGATTGGCATAACCAGCCCACTGGCCAGTTCTATCACGTGATTGCCGACAACCGTGATCCGTTCTGGGTGTATGGCGCGCAACAGGATAGCGGCTCCTGGGGTGTGGTCACGGACGTACCCGAGGGGCGCATAACCTACCGCCAGTGGGCGCGTACCTGCACCGGAGGTGAAAGCGACATGTTCGCCATGGATCCGGACAGCAAGGCGGACCTCTACGCCACCACGCTGCTCTACGATCTCAATGACAACACGCTGACGCGCTGCAACCAGATCACCGGCGTGAAGAAAGTCGTGACGCCGTGGCAGGCCTATCCGGGCGTGGCATTCCGGCATACGTGGACCTTGCCAACGGTATTCTCGCTGGCGGAAGGGCACGCGTTGTACTTCTCCAACCAGTTCCTGTTCAAGAGCATCGATAAGGGGGAACACTGGAAAAAGATCAGCCCGGACCTGACCCGGGCACACCCCGGTGTCCCCGCCAATCTGGATCCGGCCACTGCGGCCGATACCAGCTACCTGCAAAAAACCGGTGACTCGCACTGGGGTGTGATCTACGCGATTGCGCCGTCGCCACTGCAGGCGGACACAGTCTGGGCAGGTACCGATGACGGCCAGATCTGGATTACCCGTGACAGCGGAGATCATTGGCAAAACGTCACGCCACGCGAGGTCACCGCCTGGAGCAAGGTGATCATGATGGACGCTTCGCATTTCGATGCGAACACCGTTTATGCGGCGATTGATCGGCATCGCCTAAACGACTTCACGCCACATGTGTTGCGCACGCGTGACGCGGGCAAGACCTGGCAGGAAGTGACCAAGGGCCTTCCTGCACATGCTTACGTACAGGCGGTCCGGGAGGACCCCGATCGCAAGGGCCTGCTGTTTGCCGGTACGTCCATCGGCGTCTACGTATCCTTCGATGACGGCAATCAGTGGCAGTCATTGCGATTGAACATGCCGGTGGTGGAAATCCGGGATTTCGCCTTTCATGCCAATTCCGTTGCGATCGCCACCTTCGGCCGTTCGCTGTGGATTCTGGACGACCTGAGCCCGCTGCATCAGCTCGACAGCGCCATTGCCCGGTCGAACGTCCACCTGTTCAAGCCGGAAGTGGCGATCCTCCGGCCGGGCGACGACCATCCCAACCGAGACACAAACCTGGTCGTAGCCACCAACCTGACCCCACTCGACATCGCTTCGGGTGCGCCGCGCATGAAGGGCGCGCTGCTGGACTACTACCTGAAGTCCGCGACCAAAGGCCCAGTCATGCTGGACATCCTCGATGCGGGCGGCAAGGTCATCCGGCACTACTCGAGTGACACGACGTATCCCGAGGTAGATCCGAAGAGCCTGAACGTGCCGGCGATCTGGCGAAGCAATCCGCCGCCGTTGCCGGCTGCGTCCGGCATGCATCGCTTCAGTTGGGATCTGCGCGCCGTGGCCACGGGAGCGCACGGCTTCGGCGGCTACCGGGTTCTGCCCGGTGAGTACACGGTCAAACTGACCGTGGACGGGAACAGTTATACCCAGCCGTTGACAGTCGAACAGCATGCCGGCACCCGACAGGATCCGGCCGCACTTCAGGCGCAAACCCGGATGATGCAGCAGATCATTGGTCTGCAAACCGAGGTGGCCGAGGCACAAATCGATGTGGCACATTTGCGCACGCAACTTCAGAAGCTGCGGCGGCAGGCGTCAGGCAAGAAGGGAATTGCGGCTGAGATCGCTGTGGTGGACAAGCACGCACGCGAGATCGAGGGCCATGCCCCGCCGCCGCTCCCGGATACGACCGGTGTGGGTGATGCGGCACCGGCCACGAACAGCTTGATGGGACTTGCACAGATTCTGGATGGAATCTCGAAAACAACCCAGGAGAGCAGCGGCGCGCCCACCGCGGCAAGAGTCTCCGGCCTGGACAAGGTGAGGCAGATCGTCAGCGCGACCATTGCTCGCTGGGACCAGTTCAAGACCAAGGATGTGGCGCAACTGGACGTCAAGCTGCGCCTGGCCGGACTACCGGAGGTCGACCACGCCCACTGACGTGCAGTGTGGCGAGCGGCGATGGCAGCGGACGCATGCTTGCGCAAGCATGGCCGTCTCGATTAGCAAACAGGAAGCGGGCCCGCTGCCCGAAGACCAGATGAACCCGGTTTCCCGATTTGCTGCTTGCATAAATTGATCGTAGCCGCCGTCAAAACAACCAGCCTTGCAGATGGCGACGACGAAGGCAGGGCGATCGGGCAGTTGGCGAGACAGCCGCCTTGGGGCGTCTTCAGGCGTTATGAAACCGCGTGCGGTGTTGTTGCCCCGCAAGCCGGTCACAACGGCGTCAGCCAACAGTCGCGGGGCCACGAACTCTGACCAGGAACCCGATCCGACCGCAGTGCATTGGCGGCTCTTGCGGGCGTCAATGCACTGCGGGGTCACGTCGAACATCCGGCTCCATCGCAAACGGGCGCAATGACCCGTATTACGACTTGTTGAGGAGTGCCGTGGCCTTTTCAATTTGCGCCCGATAACCGTCGATAACCTTGGCGGTGACGCCAGCGTACTCATTCGCCTCGTTCCAGCGGCGCGCCTCGAGGGCTTCACGTACACCCGGCAGGGTCTTCACTCCATAGCCGGTGAGCATGCCAGGTGCATAGACCATGTGCTTGAACCAGGTCCGTCCGGGAAGGCCGGCAGGATCGGTCAACGACGCCTCCATGCGCCCGATCAATTCATTCAACTGCCGCTCCTGACCCTTCGGCATCCGGTAGCCGGCATCCTGCACCTTCTTGTAGGCCGCATCATAGGCTTGCATGCTCCGCGCCAGCTTCTTGATCGACTCATCCAGCGGCTTCAGGTCAATTTGCGGCATGTCGGATTCGCGCACCGGAGGAGCGACCGGATCCAACGGATCTGCCGCAAGCTTGAACGCGTCGCTGTCCAGCAACCGGTGCTGCTGCTCCGTGGCCGCGCGCGTCTTGGCGACAAGTTGATGCAACTCGCCCATGTATTCGGTGAGCTTGGCGCTGAAATCGCTGAAGCGCATCGGCAAGACGTCTGCATCGGCCATCCGCATGACCAGTCGACCAACGACCTTGGCCAGGGTCACCCCGTATTCGAACTTCGGGTCACTGAAGCGCGCGTAATGGTCGAACGTATCGTAAGCAGAGTGGTAAACACCGCCGCCGCCTTCGCCGCCAAAACCGACATTAAGCGATGCAATACCGAGGTGTTGCAGGAACGGGGTGAAATCCGAGCCTGATCCCAGGGCCTCGATTGGCAGGTCACCGCCCGAGGCCGCGGCCTTGGCCTGGGCCTTGGCTTCGGCAGAGCCGCCTTCATGGCCAGTTGTCATCAAGTGAGCACGCAATCGTTTCTCGACGCTCACGTTGGTTTCCGGATCGGTGACGTCTGCTGCTACCTGGTTGACCAGATGTTGCAACGAGTGGCTGCCGCCAGCGCCTAGAAAACCGCGGGAGGTGCCGTCCGTGTTGATGTACAGGACCGCTTTCTGGCTCAGTTCCTTGGCATGCGTCTCGACCCACTCGGTCGAACCGAGCAGGCCGGGTTCTTCGCCATCCCAACTGCCGTAGACGATTGTGCGTTGCGGCCGCCAGCCCTTCTTGTACATGGCGCCGAGTACCTTCGCCTCTTCCAGCATGGCCACGTGGCTGGACAACGGATCCTCTGTGCCAAACACCCAACCGTCGCGATGATTGCCACGTATGATCCACTGGTCGGGCATCGTCGAGCCCTTGAGCTTGGCGATCACGTCGTAGATTGTCTTTTGATCCCAGTCCGACTCGACCACCATGTGCACCTTGGCCGGGCCGCTACCCATGTGGTACGCCATCGGCAGCGAACCGCGCCAGCTGTCCGGGGCGATCGGTCCGCCAAGCGCCTCAAGCAGCGGCGTGGCATCGCCATAGGAAATCGGCAGCACGGGTATCTTCAGGATCGTCTTGGCATCCTTGATCGCCAGACGCTTGGCATCCTTGGTCGAGCCGATATTCGGCGTCAGCGGATCACCCGGATGTACCTGCATCTTGGCGACTGAACCACGTTGCACACCCTGGTCCGGACGCCAGCTGCCCTTGGGGTAGACATCCCCCTTGAAGTAGCCATCTTCATGTGGGTCGGAATAGATGAGACAACCTATCGCGCCGTGTTCCTGTGCGAGTTCCGGCTTGAGACCGCGCCAGCCGCCGCCGTAGCGCGTGATGACAATCTTGCCGCGTACGTCGATGCCATGCCTGGCCAATTCAGCGTAATCGTCCGGCAATCCGTAATTGGCGTAGACCAATTCGCCAGTCACATCGCCGTCGCCGCCGTAAGCGTTGTAGGGCGGCAACACATTCTTGGTGATGTCGGTCGACGGATCGCCCGGAATCGGCGGCTCACGCAACACGGCGTCATAGTGGGTAGGGGCGATCAGCTGCAGTTGCACCTTTTTCGGGGTCGGATACAACACGCTGAAAGTCTCGATACGTGCGTCCCAGCCAAACTCCTTGAACTTCGCGAGCACGAACTCGGCATTCGCCTTGTCATGCGGCGAACCCACCTGGTTCGGCTCCGAGGACATGCTCTTCAGCCAGCTCTTGATGTCCGACGCCTGCAACTGGGCGTCAAAGCTCTCTTCCAGCTTTTGCTGGCTGGCCGCGGTATTCGCGCTGAATCCGAGCATGTTGCCCGCTGACTGATCGCCGTTGGCCGTAGAGGCCGCACCCAGGGCAGTCACCAGGCAAGCCACCAAGAGCAGTGGCTTGGTCGTCATTCGAATCATGGTCTCGCTCCGGGTTGATGATGAAGGTACGGGTTATCGGACAGACAGCTCACAGTTCACCGCCGAACAGGAATCTCAAACAAAGCAGTGCTCTTCAGGGGCGGTGCTCAGATGGCGCCGGCAAGATCAGCCATACCAACATGGACGCATCCCCTCGCCTCGGCGCAATTGCATGTCCATGACACGACTGGACTTAGCCAAACGGACGCTCAAGCCATCGCCGCTGGGCTAAACCAGCGGGCGCCATTCCCAGTTGAAGTGCACCACGTATCCCACAAAAACCGGAGTCACGGTCAAGTCGATTGCAGACCTCCGAAGATTAAAGCACAAAATCCGAAGCCGAAGTCCGGGGTTCTCCGATCCACGGCAGGCGTCCGGGTGATTCATCTGGCGCGTGCCTTTATGTCGGGCACGAATACCCGCTTGCGCCACCCGGGCCTGCTGGCTGGCTCGTGACGCGATGCCCGGTTCTGTGAAGATGCCGGAACATCGGCGAAGCATCTCAGCACCAACTGCATCTTTCGAACAGGCGGGCAAGGCAACGGTGAATCGCGGTTCATGCGTGCATCTCCTTCGCTGGTGCTTGGTGCGTGTCCGCTGACCACGCCGCAAGCTCAGTTCACTCGTGGAAGCTTCGACGCAACAGTCATTTCCATACGCATGACTGCTGCAAGGAGGCTGGGTCGAAAATAGCTGTCCATCAGGCCTGAAAATGATCTGACACGTGGCGGTCCCGAGGGTATTGTCACGACATCAAAGTGCAGCGAACGCTGACTGGTCCGGCTTTGAGCAGTGCGCCCGCTCGCCAGCCAGCCACTTGTTTCTGGCCCCGATCCGTCGGCCCGCGCACATTGCATGTCCAGACGTTCTGGCGCGCTGATGCATGCGTCGACCCTCGGTTGACAAACATCAAAAATCTCATCCACTATCGAACGGCATCGATCAAACCTGGGGCCGCCATGAAACGACCTGCCGATTGCACGAGATTCGACAAGCACCTATATGCGGCAGTCTTTGCGACTGCCGCTTTTTTTATGTCCATGCCTGCGGTCGCGCAGACAGCAACGAAGCCGTTGGTCGCGCCCATGAGCGATACCGAGCAGGCCAATCCGGAGTTGCCGGTGATTCTGCCGCTTCGGGATCGCGCCAAGGTCGTCAACGAAATTCTGGCCGAGCGCCTGGATACGGTCGTGCCGAAACTGATGCGCGACAACAATGCCAGCATGTGGATACTGATGGCACGGGAGTATTTCGAAGAGCCTGTCGTGGCGACCATGCTTGATGCGGAAAGCCTGCATGCCCGCCGGCGCACCATCCTGATTTTCTACAATCCCGGCAACGGCCAGCCAATCGAGAGGCTGACGGTCAGTCGCTACGGAGTTGGCGGATTGTTCAAGCCGGCTTGGGATCCCGACAAGCAGCCTGACCAGTGGAAAGCGGTAGCCGAGATTGTCGAGGCGCGTGATCCGGCGAACATCGCGATCAACACGTCCAGCATGTTCGCGTTCGCGGACGGGATGACCGTGAGTCAGCACAAGGAGATGATGGCGGCATTGCCGCAAAAATATCGCTCCCGTGTCGTCTCCGCCGAGCCTCTGGCCATTGGCTGGCTCGAAGCACGCACGCCGACCGAGCTCCGAATCTATCCGGGCATCGTGCGCGTCGCCCACGCGCTTATTGCCGAAGCGTTCTCGCGCAAGGCGATCACCCCGGGCAAGACCACCACCAACGACGTCGTCTGGTATTACCGCCAGCGCATGGCGAATCTCGGCATCGATACCTGGTTTCAGCCGTCCATCGCGGTCCAGCGCAAAGGGGCGAAGAAGATGCTGGAGGGAGACACGGTGATCCAGCCGGGTGACATGCTGTGGACGGACTTCGGCATCACCTACCTGCGCCTCAACACCGACACGCAACACCTCGCCTATGTGCTCAGGCCGGGCGAGACGGACGCACCGGCCGGACTGCGCGCTGGCCTGAAGGCAGTCAATGGTGTGCAGGACGCTTTGCTCTCCTCGTTCAAGGCCGGCGCCAGCGGCAACTCGATACTTGCTGCTGCACGCAAAAGGGCGATCGCCAACGGACTCGACCCTTCGATCTACTCGCACCCGACCGGCTACCACGGTCATGCAGCTGGATCGGCGATTGGCATGTGGGACAACCAGAATGGCGACGATCACGGCGAATATCCGGTACATGCCAATACAACTTGGTCGATCGAGCTGGTCGCCTACAAGGGTGTCCCGGAATGGGACGGCGAGAGGGCGGAGTTCCGCCAGGAAGAAGATGCCTGGTTCGACGGCGAGAAAGTGCATTTCCTGGATGGTCGGCAAACCAGGTTCACGCTGATTCCCTCGGACTCCTGAATTTCATGATCAACAACCTAGAGGCTGTATGACCATGCACAAGACACTAGTCAAACTGGCGACCACGGGACTTGCGCTTCTGGCAACATCCGCAACAGCCGAAACTTTTCGTGTAACCATCCCGTCAACGGCCGCCAAGGGTCCTTTTGATGGCCGGGTCATCCTCATCCTGACCCCCAACGGCGCGACTGAACCACGCGAGCAGGTCGTCCCGGGCGTAAAGGCCGCGCAGATATTCGGCGTTACCGTGGATGGCCTCAAAGCGGGGCAAAGTGCGGAAATCGACACCAGTACCTTTGGCTATCCAAAGGAAGACCTGAAACAGGTGCCTGCCGGACGCTATTTTGTCCAGGCGGTGCTGCACCGCTATGACACCTATCATCTGGGCAACGGGAAGACAGTGAAGTTGCCTGCGGCCCGCGGCGCAGGTCAAAACTGGCGAATGGAGCCCGGCAACCTGGTCAGCACGCCGCAGCAGGTCAGCTTCGATCCAGCCAAGAGCGGCGAGATCAACATTACCCTCGACAAGGTCAACCCGCCGATCGTGGCCGAGAAGGACACGAAATATATTCGCCACTTCAAGTTCCGCAGCGAGAAGCTGTCCAGGTTCTGGGGGCGCGACACCTATATCACCGGGCACGTACTGGTGCCGAAGGGGTTCGACGAACACCCGAATGCACGCTACCCGCTCATGGTCAACCAGGGACACTTCCCGATGACGGTAGGTGGCTTTCGCACCACGCCACCCGACAAGAACCTGAAGTGTGAGTACAGCGAGCGCTTCAACTTGCCCTGCTACAACCGCATGGAGCAGGAAGAAGCGTACAAGTTCTACCAGAAGTGGATCTCGGATGATTTTCCGCGCTACCTGGTCGTGGAGATCGACCATTCCAATCCGTATTACGACGACTCATACGCCGTCAATTCGGAAAACCTCGGCCCGTACGGCGATGCGATCACGTATGAATTCATCCCCGCGCTCGAGAAGAAATTCCACGGCCTCGGCCAGGGCTGGGCGCGTTTCCTCTACGGTGGTTCGACCGGCGGCTGGGAGGCGCTCGGCGTACAGGTGAAGTATCCGGACCAGTACAACGGTGCGTTCGCCGCCTGTCCGGATCCGATCGATTTCCGCAAGATGATGCTGACCAACATCTACACCGACAAGAACATGTATTACAACATCGGCACATTCAACAACGTCCAGCGCCCGGCTCACCGCAACTATCTCGGCGAGGTTCAGTACACGATCCAGGACGAGAACCACCTGGAGTTGGTGTTGGGCGACAAGAACCGTTCCGGCGGCCAATGGGATGTCTGGGATGCCGTGTTCTCGCCGATGGGCGACGATGGCTATGTCAATCCGTTGTGGAACAAGCGTACCGGCGAGATCAACCCCACGGTCGCCAAGTACTGGCAGGATAATTACGACCTGCGCCACATCATGGAACGCGACTGGCAGACGCTTGCACCGAAGCTAAAGGGCAAGATCCACATCTTCGTCGGCGACATGGACAACTATTATCTCAACGACGCCGTGTATCTGACGGAGGACTTCCTGAAGAACGCCAAGCCAGCCTACGAGGGGGTGGTGGAGTACGGTGATCGCGCCGAGCACTGCTGGAACGGCGAAAGTCCCAACGCGCTGGGCCGCCTGCATTACAACACGATGTATCTGCCCACCATTCTGAAGCAGATGGAAGATACGGCGCCGAAGGGAGCAGACCTCACCAGCTGGAAATACTGACTGGTCAAATCGCGGCAGCGAGACACGGCCCCGGTTGGTCGATGAGAGGTGCCTTCTCCGGTACCTCTCATCGCCTGACGCATGTGCAAGTTCGCGCTGTTGGCTTCTGGTCGTCACGGGCCCCAGGTACTGTCTGCCTGAAATCAGCATCGGCTCGCGCGCGAGACGCGACACCGGCCGACGAACCTCCTGATACCTGGCTCCACCCAAGGCCCGCCTTTTCCTCTCTGGAAATTCCCGCGGCTTGCCAAGTTCGAAAGGCTACCGGGCCGACACTTCAATTGGTCACTGCGCGTTGCCGGCATGGGCGGCGCCGGGATCGAGGCGAATGATGTAGCAAAGGCGAAACGCGCGTGGTCTGAGCATTTCAGAGGCATGCGGCCAGCACGCGCACGCGCGAGCCGATTCAACTTGCACTACGACTCCGCCGGGTGATTTGAAGCTGGTGTATTTCCGAGGTTGTACTTCATGATGGCGCCGTGCGGGCCGGCGCGATCGCGTTCCAGTGCATACACCTCTCCACTCGGGCCGCGCCGCTGGGCGAGGATCAACTCAATCGCCTCCCGGTCCTGCGCAGTCAGCTTGAGTGTGCCCAGTCGAATCGTGTCTTCCAGGTGGCCGGCGTGGCTTGCGCCCACGATCACCCCGGCGACCAGCGGCAGTTCCAGCACATAGCGGGAAGCGACATTGGCGATGCTGGCACCGTGGCGCTCGGCCACCCGCCTGAGTGTTTCCAGCAGGCCCTGGAACAGATCCCAGCCACCGAATTCGTCGATGATGAGTTTGTATTTGACGCGTGAGCGATTCGTCAGCACATCGGTCGGCTCCGCCTTGCCAAGCCAGCTTTCGCTGAGGAAGCCGCCGGCGAGCGTGCCGTAGCAAAGCAACCTGGTTCCCAATTGCCTGCAGGTGTCAGTCAGGCCCCCTGCAGGTCGATGATCGAGCAGCGAGTACTGGACTTGCAACGTGGCAAAGGTGACGCCCGCATCAGCAATCTGCTGTACGTGACCGGCGTCGAAATTGGTTCCACTGATCAGATCGATCTTGCCCTCGGCCTGCAGGTCGCGCAGATGCAAGGCGGTATCGACATAGCGCGGTTGGGTGTAATCCCACCAATGGAACTGCACCAGGTCAAGGCGTTCCATGCGCAAGCGCCGCAGGGAGCGATTGATGATGCGGCGCACGTCCTGAGCGGTGATTGTCGGCAACAGGTCGATGTCCGGGACAAACTTGGTGTGGACCTTGAGTCGGTCCAGTGCGTGCGAGCCGCGACTCTGCAACATGGCCGCGCGGAAGTCGCCAATCATTTCCTCGACGCCGGTGTAGATATCGGCGCAATCAAACGTGGTCACGCCAGCATCGTAAAAGGCCGCGAGATCCCGGGTCACCCCATCGCGTTCGACCGTGCCGTGTCCACCGGCCAGTTGCCAGCCGCCGCGAATGATCCGCGAGATGACATAGCCCGGCTTGATTTCGCAAGTTTCCGACAGCGTCATGGCGCGGAAGTCCGCACGGCAGTGACCTCATCGTGATGGAAGCGCCGGCGGCCGAGCCGGGTGATGCGCAGGCGCGATGGACAGCCCGGATCGGGGCAGGCCACTTCGGCGTCGGTGCTCATCCAGTCGTTCGCATCGGTCACCCGCTGCTTGGCAGCCAGCAGCGGGAGTACTGCTGCCAGCGAATAAATGGAAAATCCCTGCCCGTCCGGAAGATGGAGCAGTTCACCGCGCAGCTCGAAACTGTCGCCCACCGTGGCCGAGCAGTACAGCTTGGCGCCGGGCGGGGCCACCACTTCGACCCGCAGGTCGTACAGCTCAAAGGTGTCTTCGTCGGATGGTTGCATCAGGATCTCCGTGTTCGGATGGCGGCTGCCAGCACCAGCGCTGCCAACAGGTAGGAAACGACTACTGTAAAGCTGATCGCGGGCCCAAGCCCGGCGCCCGGCCCGAACACATGGTCTCCTGCGAGTGCGACTGCAGTCGGGCCAAAGCCTGCGCCGATCGCCACGTTGAGAAAGAAGCTGATCGCCATTGCCCGCCCGCGCATGCGATTGGGTGTTGCGTCGAGGATCGCGGACAGGCCAGATGCGGTGACCACGGCCGAAAGCGCGAAATAGATGGGAACGGCAAACATGACGCCGGATGCGCTGTGGCTGTTTATCATCACTGCGGCCGGCAAGGTGGCCACCACGGCCAGACAACACAGTTCGATCTTGCCGTTCCGTCCGCGCCAGATGGCGAAGCGGTCGGCCAGGGCGCCACCCGCCAGCATGCCGCCACCGTAGCCGAGCATCAGCAGCAGTCCGAGTTCAACGCCAACCTTGGCCGGATCCATACCAAATTGCCGTATCAACAGCGAAGGCGCCCACGCGCCAACGGCATTGTCGACCATGGATGCCACGGCAACGACCAGAAACACCGGCGCCATCCTTCGCAGGATCGGGAACAGCGAGTTCTGGCCCGCGGCAGGCGGCAAGTTCTCCTCGAAAACCTGATCGTGCCTGCGTACCGGCTCCTTGATGACAAGCAGAAGCAGGGCCCACAGCATGCTGGGCAGGCCCACTGCCAGAAGCACGAGCCGCCATTGCGCCCAGTGTGCAACCGGCGTTGCTGCAAACAAGCCATCGCGCACCAGGTCAAGTACGCCACCGCCGATCAGGATCGAGCCGCCGATCCCGACCGCGATGCCGGTGAAGAACGTGCCGACCGCGAGTCCGCGCCGCTTGGGCTCGAACGTATCGCTGATGAGGGAGATGGCTGCCGGCGAGAGCACGGCCTCGCCAAGACCGACTACGACCCGCCCCACGAACAACATTGCAAACGAAGGCGCCACGGCACACATGAGCGTGCCCACGCTCCAGATCAGCACACCGGCAACGATCAGATTGCGGCGCGACGTGCGGTCGGCAAGAAACCCCAGCGGAACCCCCGCGACCCCGTAGATCGCGGCAAACGCAGTACCCAGCAACAGGCTCATCTGCGTATCGCTGATGTGCAGATCGTGCCGGATCGGATCGACCAGCAGGCTGAGTACCTGACGGTCGGTGTACGCGAGTACCGCTGTGGCAAACAGGATCAATACGACGGTGCAGGCGCGAGCGAGGCTCGGATAGGGTGCAGTGGTCTGAGTGGAAAGTGTCATTCGGCGACCGGCTCGATTTCGGCGCAAGATGCAGCACCCACCCGTATGGCACATGGGTGGCAGGGATTGCCCGGCTTTGGCTGGTTGCTGGCGATGGCGGCGGCTTTTTGAATATCGATGGCAGTGCAGTTGCGTAACAGTCTACGACTGAATACATCGGTTGCGCTCGTCGGAAAGCGACAGGGAACCTCGGCTTTCTTACCCCGTCGTAAGTCACGGTGGCCTGTTGTGCTGGAACAGCGGCTCTTCACCCGCGAGGCCGGAGAAGATCCCCCGAGGCTGTCGGGTTCCGGCAGAGCGGCACCGGCAGCGCAAGGTATTCACTGGCGGAGCCAGCCGATGACGCTTCGTTGATTCAACCATCGCACCCCACTATATTGCCGGCCATTCGTCCGAGTTTGTGCGACCTTCGAGATGACCGCGGGCAGACGGCACGAACGGCCGACTCGCACCCGCTGCATCATGAGCACCTCTTGCGGAATTTCGCGCCATGACATCCACGTTGGCAACGTCGCTCGAACGCAGACTTGGCCTCGTGGGTCTGGCTGCCACCGGTATCTGCTCGATGGTGGGCGCCTCGATCTACGTGATTCCGTTCATGATCCAGCGGAACGTGCCGGGGATCGGTCCCTATGTCTTGCCGGCGTTCCTGCTTGCTGCGATTCCCGCTGCACTTGCGGCCTTTGCTTACGCGATTCTCGCCTCGGCCATGCCGCGCGCCGGCGGGAGCTACGTGTACGCGAGCCGCGCACTCGGACCCTACTTCGGCTTCGTGGCCAGCTTCTCGCAATGGTTTGGCTTGTCCATTGCGATCGGGGTGGTGGCCTATCTGGTCGTGCCGTTTTTTCGCGATGTCGCGAGCTTGCTTGCTCTGAACCAGCTCGCTGGTGTACTGGACAGGGGAGCGGTCCGCGTCACCGTCGCGCTGTTCATCCTGTGGACGTTCGTCTGGCTGAACATTCGGGGAGTCAAGCTGTATGAGCGGATCGTGATACCGCTCATGATCTTGATGTTCCTGTTGGGCGGCGTCGTGATAGTGGCCGGACTGTCCTTCAATCATCAGGATTTTGCTGCAGCGATCCTGCACAAGGAAAACCGGACCCTTGCGCCGACGGACGCCGCGTTTCACTGGTCTACACTGGCCGCCGGTTCCGCCGTCTTGTTCTCGAGTTTCATCGGCTTCGACTCGATTGCGCAAGCGGGAGGTGAAGCGAAGGACCCATCGCGCGCACTGCCGCGGGCGATTGGCATAGCGATCGTCGCGGTCACGCTTTTCTATGTCGCGTTCACGTTCTCGGTCTACCACACGGTTCCCTGGAGTTTTGTAGCCGAGCAGGCGCGCAGCGGAGACGTTACCGCGCCTGGCCTGCTGGGCTACGTGCTGTCTTCGGGTTGGGCCGTGCCCATCGTTCTCGGTGCTTCCATCGCATTGTTGAACGATCTGCCCGCAATGATCCTGTCGGTGTCGAGGCTCATGTTCGCGTGGGCCGAGGACGGGATATTCCCCGCACCCATGGCGTCGATCCACCCCACGTACCACACGCCATACATGGCCATCCTCCTGAGCGGATTCATGGCGACCGTCGGTGTCCTGGGCAGCCATTTCGCTGGCGATTTCTTTCTCGGCATCGACATCATGGTCACCTCGATGCTGGTCAATTACCTGTTGATGTGCGTGTCGGTCCTGTGGTTGCCACGGAACAACCCGGAGATCGCAGCGAGAGTCACGGTGGTGCGATCTATCTCTTTGCAGCGTTCGCTGGCCGTTGGCGGAATTTCATGTCTTTCGCTCCTGCTGATTGTCCACATTGTCAGCGACCTTGGAACGACAGTGAGCGCGTGGTATTTCCACTCGACAGTTCCGTGGCTTCTCGTGATGCTGATCGCCTCGGTCATTTTCCTGTACTACTGGAGAAGGCTCCGCGCTTCAGGCGTGGATACGGCCGAACGCTTTTCCAGACTGCCCCAAGGTTGAAGGATCCCGATGAACAACAACGCAAGCCGCGAGCCATCCCCGGGTCTGGTGGTCTGTCCGGTCGTCACAGGCCTGTGGCAAGTTGCCGACCTCGAGCGCGACGGATGCGTGCTCGATCCTGCGCAGGCCGCGCTGTCCATGAAGGAGTATCTGGATGCCGGATTGACCACGTTCGACATGGCCGACCACTACGGATCGGCCGAAGACATAGCCGGTGTGTTTCACGCACGTTTCGGGGGAAGCGACGCGCAGTTGCTGACCAAATGGGTGCCCGCGCCGGGCGTGATCACAAAACAAGATGTCCGCGCAGCAGTGCAGAAGTCATTGCGGCGTCTGCAATCCGAGCGGATAGACCTGCTGCAGTTTCACAGCTGGAACTATGCGGACCCGGCTTGGCTGGACTGCCTGTACTGGCTGAATGAACTGAAGGCGGAAGGGCTCATCGCCCACCTGGGACTGACCAATTTCGATACCGCACATCTGGAAATGGTTGTGCACAGCGGTATCGAGGTGTTTTCGAACCAGGTGTGTTACTCCTTGCTCGACCAGCGCGCGTCCGGGTCGATGACCGCGGCGTGCCTACGCCACGGCGTCAAGCTGCTTGCGTTCGGAACGGTTGCCGGCGGCTTTCTCTCCGGGAAATGGCTGAACCAAAGCGAGCCGCGTCTCGACGATGCACTCACGTGGTCGCAGATGAAGTACAAGCGCTTCATCGACACGGCCGGTGGCTGGACAAGGTTCCAGCAACTTTTGCAGGTGCTTCACGAGGTGAGTCTGACAAGCGGCATGTCAATCGCCAATTTGGCCAGCCGTTACATACTCGAACAACACGGCGTGGTCGGCGTGATCGTTGGCGCACGGCTGGGTCGGAGTGAGCACATCGCAGAAAACAAGGCGTTGCTGACGCAGCCGCTGGACGACGCCAGCAAGAGCAAGATTCGAAAGGCCGTATCGGGAATGAGCCCGATACCCGGCGATTGCGGCGATGAATACCGAAAGCCTCCGTTCCTGACCGCGTCCGGCGACTTGAGCCATCACATGGATGCAGCAGTCACGCCCTATGCGTGCCAGTCTTCTGGCACTGACGGACGGCAAAAAGTGCTCACGGGGACGACATGGGAAGAAGTGGCCGGCTTCAGCAGGGCGGTGCGCGTGGCGGATCGAATTCTGGTCTCGGGAACCACCGCCACGCTGGGCACCCGACACATCGGCGGCTCGGACCCAGCATCGCAGATGCACTTCGTGATCGACAAGATCGAAGGCGCCATCCAGTCCTTGGGAGGCAGCCTGCAGGATGTCGTGCGCACCCGGGTCTTCGTGAAAAACATCTCAGACTGGGAACAGATTGCCCGCGTACATGGTGAGCGATTCAGGGGAATCCAGCCTGCCAATACGATGATCGGTGCCGAACTGATTGGGGAAGAGTACCTCGTGGAAATGGAAGCGGAAGCGGTGCTGCCTCAAAGGACGCTTCCCGCAGCTTGAAAAAGTGTTCGCCTGGCCGCCGATATCAAGGTCCCTGCACGGCCCTTGCTGCGGCAATGCGTCTTGCCGCTGACCATCAGCCACTGTGTATCCTGCATCGCTGCGGAGCACTTGTCGCCGTTCTTGGGCGCCAGCAAGTACTGATGCACCTTGATCTGGCATGGCAGCGGAACACTTCAAGTCTCCGCTGCCATGATGTCGGGACGCTATCGTTCGCGCTCCATCAGGTTGCCGTTTTCGTCGCTGGGCGGCGGGGCAGGCATTCTGAGCAGTGGCAATGCCAGCGTCGGATGGCCCTTGCTCGTGAGCCTGGCGTTGAACTCCGACAGGCCCGTGCCCTTCACCTTGTCCCACTTGGCCATCACTGCTTGCACGTTTTGACGTGCCTGGCTGCAGGCTTCGATCTGCGCCGCCGTGGGTGCGGTGTCCGCCGTCTCCAGTGCCAGCGAAGCAGCCAACGCGGCATCGCTGACGTCCTTCAACGTGGCGGGTGTCGGGTAGGGCAAGCCATACCCGCGCGGACCTGTGCTCTGCGCCACGGCATCGACGCTGGCCTTGAACGATTTGCTGGCAGCTGGTTCGATCGACTCCAGCTTGCCCACTTCCTGGGCAAGCTCCCGGGCCTGCCCATAGGCCATGAGCGTGCTGCGCGCCAGCTCGTATATTTCAACCGAGAGCTTCTCTGACTGGGCCAGAGCGGCAGCAGGTGTGGTCACCCGCGGATCAAGGCGCACCGTCAGCGGCTGTGTATACGTCTTGCCATCGACCGCGAGGCGCACCGTGTATTTCCCCGGAGGCGCCCACGGTGAGCTCGGCAGCACTGAGCTGCGATGCGGGATCACGATCGGACGCTGGATGGGAGAACGTTCCTGCGCAAGCGGCTGGTAGCGCAGGCTCCAGCTGATGCGATGCATGCCGGCGCTGGTCGGCATGGACTTGATCGGCGAGGGCCAATACAGCGGGATGCTGCAGTCCGGTGAATCGGGTTTGGCCTGGCAAATCTTGTTGTACGCAGCGGGGTCCACGGCGGGGTCCGGATTGCGCTTGAGTTCGCTCGAATACGTCCGCACGACACTGCCTGCTTGATCCAGAATGTCGATGGTCAGCGGGCCGGTGGCGTCGGAAGCGAGGTAATAATCGATGATGGCGCCGTTTGGCGGATTTTCGCCGGACGGGACTTCCGGAGGGAACGGCATCGAATCGTAGGTCACCAGTCGTACGCGCGTAGCCGTTTGCGGCTTGAACAGATAGGCGGCCCCGGCCTTGCGTGCATCGGCCACCTGTCGCAAGGGCGTCACGTCGTCGAGGATGTAGAAGCCGCGGCCATGCGTGCCGGCAATGAGGTCGGCACATCCGCATTTGGCATCGTCCTTCACCTGCAGGTCGCGCACCGAAATCGCCGGCATGTCGAGCCGCAGCGATTGCCAGTGATCCCCATCGTCGAACGATACCCATACCTGGGTATCCGTGCCCGCGTAAAGTAGTCCCGGCTTGCGTGGGTCTTCGCGAATCGTGTTGGTCAATACGCCCGGGCTGATGCCGTTGTTGATTTCGGTCCAGGTCTTGCCGCCGTCATGCGTACGCCACAAGTGCGGGTTCATGTCGTCGATGCGCATGGAGTTGGCGGCCGCATACGCGGTTTTCGCATCGAAATGGCCGGCCTCGATGTTGTAGATGCGTGTCCATGGCTTGATCGGTGGCGGAGTCACGTTTGACCAGTGCGCGCCACCGTCCATGGTCACCTGGATGTTACCGTCGTCGGTGCCCGCCCAGAGCACGTTCACATCGAGTGCGGACGCCGAAAGCGCGGTAATGCTGCCTTGGGGACCTGGCTTGACCTTGTTTGCATACTTGCCGACGGAGGCCGGAATCTTCCACGTCTGTCGTGCAAGGTCAGGGCTGATGCGCGTCCAACTGTGGGCCTGGTCGGACGACTTCCAGACCACGTTCGATGCGTAGAACAGCACCTTCGGATCCTTTGGCGACCAGAGCAGGGGCATCGTGCGCACATTGCGGTTGTAATCGATGCCGCGCTGTTCGCGCGATGGTCCGACCAAGGTGGTTTGTCCGGTCTTGCGGTTGTACAGCGTGACGTTGTTGCGTCCGCTCCCAAATACCAGGTCTGGATCTTTCGGGTCGCTCGCCGCAATGCCGTATTCCTGGATGCTCACGGAGTGCCAGTCATGGAACGTGATGCGGCCGTCCATCGAGCGGCTGGCGACGCAGGCCGAACCCGAGTCCTGCTGACCGCTGCACACGCGGTAGGGAAACGCATCGTCGGTGGATACGTGATACATCGCTCCGGTGAGCTGGTTGTACCAGTTGCTCCACGACACACCGCGGTTGGCCGAAACCGTCGCTCCCTGATCGGCAACGACGAAGACGATGTCAGGATTGTTTGGATTGACCCACGGCTTCTGGTAATCGTCCCCGTTCGGGCCGCCACGAACCGCAGCCCAGGTCACGCCGCCATCTTCGGTACGCCAGAACACGGTCGAAGCGCTGTAAACGACGTTCGGGTCCTTGCCGTCCACTGCCAGGGTCGGCAGGTCGCCGCCACCGATGCGCACGACCGGCCGCGGATCCGGTACGGCGTTCGGTGACGAGCCGACATTTTCCGGAGCGCGCGCGGCGAGGTGCCAGTGTTCACCACTGTCGATCGACTTGTAGAAATTTACCGTTCCGGTCGTGCCTTCATGTGATGTTGGCACCTTGCCGACGGTGCCGGCCACCATCGCGTAGATCGTGCTCGGCTGGCTGGGGGCGATGCCGAGATTTGCCTCGATCACGCCGGCGGGCAGGCCGTTCGTCAGCTCCTTCCAGGTATTGCCGCCATCGGTGGACTTGAATATGCCGCCTTCCGTGCCGCCGAACTCAGGGCCTTCCAGATAGCTTTGCTGCTGCTGCCACAGCCCGGCGTAGACAATGTTCGGGTTCTGCGGGTCGATGCGCACGTCATTCCCGCTGACATACGGGCTTTTATACAGGACCTTGGTGAAGGTCTTGCCGCCGTCGGTGGAGCGGAAGATGCCGCGTTGCTCATTTGGTCCGTACGGATGGCCCAGCGCGGCGACGAACACGCGGTTCGGATCGTGCGGGTCGACGGCGATGTTCGCGATCATCTGCGTGTCGCGCAGGCCCAGGTGGGTCCAGGTCTTGCCCGCGTCCGTGGACTTGTACACGCCATTACCCACGGACAGGTCCGGGCGGATGATGCCGGCGCCCGTGCCCACGTAGATGATGCTCGGATCCGAGGGCGCCACCGCGATGGCGCCTATCGAGCCGGTCGGTTCGTTGTCGAACAGCGGCGCCCAGTTCGCTCCGTAGTCGGTCGAGCGCCAGACGCCACCATTGTCGTAGCCGGCATAGAACACGTTCGGCTGACTTGGAACCCCGTCCAGTGCCCTGGCGCGGCCACCTCGGGTCGGCCCGATTTCTCGCCAGTGCATCTCGGCGTAATACTTCGAGGACTGATCAGCTTGGGGCGTGTTGCCGGATGCGGCCTTGGCGACCGAAGGCAACGAGACAAAGGCAGTGGTGGCACCAATGAAACCACAAGCGACAAGACCAAGCAGGCGTGAAATCGACATCGGCGGTCAACTCGCTGAGGCTGTATGGAGAAGTTCCCTGATCTCAAACCATAACAGTGTAGAAACTGTGTAGCCAGCCGATAGCTCTTGCGCGCGCCGCGGCTCGGTCATATCGGACCATAAGAGAACCTGATTGGCGACGACGCGCAGCCATGAAAAATGGTCAACATCCGGGTAATGAGCGTATGGCAGAATGACCCGACGCTTACCCAGCAGATTCACCCCGTACATTCGAGGAGATCACCCACGATGATTCGTGTACGTAACGTCTTGTGGTCCGGGTGCTGGATGCTGATCTCCGCTTTCACGTGGCCAGTGTTTGCCAGCCAATCGGTTAAAACGCCGCCGCCGGTAAAGGCCGTGGTGACCAATTTCTATTACAACAATTTGCCGGCCGCGAAAGCGTGGTATGTGGATGAGATAGGTTTTCCGGTCGTCTACGACGATGGCTGGGTGGTTATCGTGGAAGTCGGCAAGGGCATGCAAATCGCGTTGGTCGATGCATCCAGGGGCGCGCTAAAGGCTGTAAAGAACAAAGGCGCCATGCTGGCAATTGAAACTGGCGCACTGGAACAATGGCATGACTACATGAGCAAGATCAGCGGCATCGAATGGTATCCATATAACGGTGAGGATCCGCGACATTTCAAACATGAGATCCGGACACATGGAGACTATGAGGAGTTTCGCGTGCTCGATCCAGGTGGATACATCATTGAATTCTATCGATGGAAGTCCGGAAAGACCCCATGAGGCAACGGCTCTGCGTCTAACTCGACGCGATGCTGCCATCAGCATTGATGTCGCCACCATTGCTGCGTGTCCTTCCAGGTGACCTGGCAATGGCGAGGAACACGGTAGTAGCGCCAACGCGTCCGATGCAGCAGGCTTGTGCGTCGCCCTGATCCGAAGTGCTGTGGCAGGCGTGGCTGAGTCAGCGACCGCGGAGAGGGCGGTGTTACGCGGCAACTGCCAACAACGCAGGCGGATTCAACCGGTCGGCGCAACACATCGCCGCGGACAAGCTGCTGCATGGCAAGGAGAAGAAGACCGTCTACGCTGATGCCGGGTATATCGGTGCCGAGAAGCGCGCGCCCAAACGCGGCCGCACGTGGCACATCACCGCCAAGCGGATGTGGTCAAGGCGATCCCCGAGGACGAACTCAAGGATGTTGTCAGGCACACGGAACACGTGAAGGCAGCGGTACGCTCAAAGGTCGAACATCCGTTTCGCGTCGTGAAACGCCAGTTCGGCTTTCCCGAAGGTTCGCTTCAAGAGCTTGGCAAGAACACGGCACAGATACCGACGCTGTTCGCCTTGTCGAACCTGCGATGGCACGACGAACGCTGATGCTGACGGGAAAGGTACGCGATGAAGCATAAAAAAGCCCGCCGAAGCGGGCTTTTTTTCCATCTGTGCCGGGGGAGGGCTTGGGACGGTGCGCCTCACGGCGGGGGAACCAACAGAGGTGATACCGATCACATTTACTCATGTTGGCCGAGGTGGTTTTGTGATTTCCATCACGGTCTGAAGAAAAACAGGCCCCGGTGGAGGGCTCGCGAGGCTGCGAAGCCCCTGCAGCACGGGAATCTGAACGCTGCCGACCACACTTAACCGGACCATCGCGATTCTTGAACTTCTGCTTGAGCACGCTCGAATCTCCGGAAAATGCGAGGTTGCCCGTCATGGGAACGCTTTATGTGGTGCAGTGTTTTCATGAGGTCGACGGTGACGTGGTCGCCGACAAACCCATCCTGCACGGGATGGAGCAACTTGCGCGCCATCGCGCCGAATTGCTGGCAGAAGAGCGCGATGGGGTGCTCGTCTATGCGCAGGCGGCGGATGCCGATCGCGGCGAATATTCCGAACCGGTGATCCTCGCCAAATACGGTCGCGTGCCTCATCCCGAACAGCAGAGCCTGCGTCAGGCCGGTTGAGCGGATCCTCGAATCGCAGGACCGTCAAGTCAACGAGAGCGCCGTTGGCCATCATCGACTCGCTGGCACGAAAACTGCGTGGGTCCGGGATGTGCATTTCGCGCAAAAAACTTGTTAGGATCAGCCCATTGGTTGCAGGGGTAGCCGAGGGTAAACTGACATGCAAACGCTTCTCGCACATTCCGCCTTCTGGCGCGGAATGTCGCCGTTTGCAGGGATGCTGTTGGCGAAAGTCGTTCGACACGCAGAGTCCGGATCCGTGACGGATCGCCGCGACGAACTGGTCTCATGGTGTTCAGGCGCGCGATCGCGTCGCGAGGACGAACTGGCACGAAGTCGCCAGGAGTCACCACAGTCGCAGGCCGACTACGCGTCTTCGTCGGGTTGTCGTACCGGTTGTTGATCAGCGGCTGGCGTCAAGCCGATGCGGTGGCAGGCGCCTCGCGCATCATTTCGCCAGCTTGTCCACCATCCGCAGCAACACGCCGCCGCCGGGTACGATCGCGCTGGCCAGTTCGACGCCCAGGTCGAACAGCGCATCACGCGAACCCAGCGCGCGCAATTTACCGCTCAGCATGCGCCCCTCGCGGTTGACCCGGCCGTTCAGGCCATCGATCTCGATGACGCCGTGGCGTTCTTTCCAGACGAAGTCGAACGCATACATCGGTCGGTAGAACAGGGTGATCGACTCCACCTCGATGAGATCCTCCAGGATCTCGTCGGCGTCCAGCGGTTTCATCAGCCGCGACTTCATCTCCTGCATCAGGAACGAAGCAGTCACTACCGGCACGATGAAGTGCGGCTCGCTGCTGGTCTCGATGACGTGGTTCGCGAAATGATTGGCGTAGTCCAGCAGCACCTTGCCGGGCGTTTCCCGCTGCATGCCGTCAAAATACTCCGACAGGGTCACCACGCCGCTGCAATGCTCGATCGCGGCAAGTTGCAGCATATGCCGGGCGTCCGGCACGCAGGATTGCCCGAGCACCTCCACGCTCTGGATATGCGGGTTCGCCAAGGCGATGCTGTAGCAGGTCTTCTTGTCGTAACGGGTCTTGCGCACCGCCCTGAGGTGCCAGAACGGCTCGTAGCGTTTCTCGGTGGAATGCAGCGTGATGTCGGCATCCTTTGGCCGGTCCCACACCTTCATCCGCGCGAGCATGCCGAAGGCCTGTGCCTTTTCTTTCTCGGCCTGCGAATGCGCAGCGCCCTCGTGATAGACATCGTCGAATACACAGATCTGCTCTTCCATCGCGCTCTCCGTTGAGTGCGGCCCGCATCCGACGCCAGGCTGATGTACGCCCGGGCGATTATCTGCCCGGAGCGGCGCATTGTGCGAGCACGAACGCGCGAGCGGCAGGCGATCCGGCGCCGAAAGGGCTGTTTCCGGTAAACTTCAATCCGTCTGCGACGTAGTGTCGCGAATGTTTTTTTCACAGGGATGGCGGTGATTCGTTCGGAGTTGGCGGCATGGCGCCGCGATCCGGCGAATGCCGCACCGAATCTCGACGGCGCGATCGGCCAGCGCGAAGTCGACATGCCACAGGCAGGTAAACAAGTTATGAGCAAACAGCCCGTTTCACTGATCGGCGTTCCCACCGATATCGGCGCCGGCCATCGTGGCGCCGCGATGGGGCCGGAGGCATTGCGGGTGGCCAACCTCGCCGCGAAACTGGAGCGCTGCGGGCGAACGGTGATCGATCGCGGCAACCTGCAGGGGCCGCTCAATCCGTGGCAACCGCCCGAACAGGGTTATCGCCATCTGGACGAGGTGGTTGCTTGGAATACGGCCGTCTATACGGCCGTTCACCAGGAGTTGCAGTCGGGCCGCCTGCCGATCATGCTCGGTGGCGACCACTGTCTGGCGATCGGCTCGATTTCGGCAGTGGCCCGCTATTGCCTCGACGAGGGCAAGCGGCTGCGCGTGTTGTGGCTGGATGCGCATACGGATTTCAATACCGCCGATGCGACGCCATCGGGCAATATCCACGGCATGCCGGTGGCTTGCCTGTGTGGCAACGGTCCGGCCGAACTTGCCGGGCTCACCGGCAGCTCGCCGGCAACCACGCCGGACGTGTTCCGCTACATCGGCATTCGCTCGGTCGACGAGGGCGAGAAGCGGCTGGTGCGCGAGGCGAACATGCAGGTCCACGACATGCGCCACATCGACGAGATCGGCATGAAGCGCGTGATGGAAGAAGCCCTGGCCGGCATGGACGAGAATACGCACCTGCACGTGAGCTTCGACGTCGACTTTCTCGACCCCAGCATTGCACCCGGCGTCGGCACCACCGTGCGCGGCGGTCCGAATTACCGCGAAGCGCAGCTGTGCATGGAGATGATCGCCGACACGGGTCGCATGGCATCGCTGGACATCGTCGAGCTGAATCCGGCCTACGACAAGCGCAACCAGACCGGCAAGCTGGCGGTGGACCTGGTCGAATCGCTGTTCGGCAAGTCCACGCTCATCCGCTGATTGCAGCGTCTCGAACCCAAGCGAAACCCCATGCAGACTCGTGTACTCACCGGCATCACCACCACCGGCACTCCTCACCTGGGCAACTACGTCGGCGCGATCCGCCCGGCCATCGAGGCGAGCCGCCGCGATGAGGTCGACGCGTTCTATTTCATGGCCGACTACCATGCGCTGATCAAGAGCGACGATGCCTCGCGCATCGAGCGGTCGCGGCTGGAGATCGCCGCGAGCTGGTTGGCTGCGGGCCTCGACCCGCAGCGGGTGACGCTCTACCGGCAGTCGGATATTCCGGAGATCCCGGAACTGACCTGGTTCCTTACCTGCATCGCCTCCAAAGGCATGCTCAACCGTGCGCATGCCTACAAGGCCGCCGTGGATCGCAATACGGAAATCGGCGATGACGCGGATGCCGGCATCACCGCCGGCCTGTACATGTATCCGGTACTGATGGCGGCCGACATCCTGGCGTTCGATGCGAACCAGGTGCCGGTGGGTCGTGACCAGATCCAGCATATCGAGATGGCGCGCGATCTCGGTCAGCGCTTCAATCACCTCCACGGCCATGCGTTCTTCGTGCTGCCGGAGGCGTTGATCGAGGACCAGGTGGCCACGCTGCCCGGCCTGGACGGGCGCAAGATGTCGAAGAGCTACGACAACACGATCCCGCTGTTCGCTGGCGGCAGCCGGCAGTTGCGCGAGGCGATCATGCGCATCGTCACCGACTCGCGGCTGCCCGGCGAGCCGAAGAATCCGGAAAACTGCGCGGTGTTCACCCTCTTTCGCGCATTCGCCAGCGAAGTGGAGACGGCGGCGTTCCGCCAGGCCTTGCTCGACGGCATCGGCTGGGGCGAAGCGAAGCAGGTGTTGTACGAGCGCATCGAAGCCGACGTGGCGCCGATGCGCGAACGCTACGAGGCGCTGATGGCCGACCCCGCCGCGATCGAGACGATCCTGCAACAGGGTGCGCAGAAGGCGCGCGCGGTCGCCACGCCGAAGCTGGCCGCATTGCGCGAGGTGCTGGGTTTGCGCGCGATGACCACGGCGCCAACGCCTGCCGGTCGGCCGAAGGTCCCGTCGAAGCAGGGCAAATTGCCGCGCTTCGCCAGTTTCCGCGACGCCGATGGTAACTTCCGCTTTCGCCTGTTTTCCGCGGACGGCGAGGAGTTGCTGCTGTCCCGGTCGTTTGCCGATCCGAAGGCGGCCGGTGCGCTGCAGAAGCAGATCAGGTCGTTGGGTGCGGGCGCTGCCGAGCTGCAGATCCGTCCCCTTGGCATGAGCCTGGCGCTGGATGGCGAGACGGTGGCCAGCACTCCCGATTATCGCGACGAGCAGGCACGTGACGATGCGCTGGCGCAATTGCGTGATGCGCTGGATCGACTCGCCGCGCAGGAGTGACGCGCGGCACCACGCCAACGGAGTGATTGATCGATGCGTTACCTCGCCATCCTGCTGCTCGCGCCCTGGCTGCTGATCCTTTGCTGGGGCTACTGGGCCTACCCGAAGAGTCTGCCGCGCACGTCGTTCCGGCGCGTTTTCGATGTCGTCGCCCTGTCGCTGGCGCTGCTGGCCGCGGCGGAATGTGCGGTGATCGGTTTCGACAGGGTCGAGTTGCCCACGGTCGATGGCTTCGGCCGCGCCAGCGGCGCCATCTGGCAGCAGGTGTTGCCGGCGCTTTACGGCTACGGCGCGTTCACCGTCGTGCTGGTGCTGGCCATGCTGCTGCGTCACCTTGTCTGGGGACGCAAGCGACTGCCGTGAGGCGCACGCGAGGGGTCGCGATCGGCCAGGAACAAGCGTGATCACGCGTGCGTGACCAATGGCTCTGGCCGACAGCTAAACCCTGACGGCAATCTGTGCATCTATCTGCTGCGGCGAGTACGTCGTCGCAGGCGCAATCCCGCACAGTCCCCACTGGAAGTCCCCACGACATGCGCATGGCATGCCTGTTGTTTCTTGTTCTTGCCGCATTGTCGGCACCCGTGTTTGCCGTCGAGATCGACGGCCATCTAAGCCCCGGCGAATGGGCGGGGGCACGGCATGTCACCGACTTTCGGCAGACCCAGCCGCTCACCGGCAAACCCTCCTCGCTGCCGACCGAGGCCTGGATTCTGGCTACGCCGGACGGGCTGGCCGTGGCCTTTCGCTGCGAGCAACCGGCCGACGTCCCGCGCACGCGACAGCGCGTGCAGCGCGACTTCAAGGATCAGGTCGACCGCGTGAACCTGATGGTCGACTTCGACGGCAACGGTCGCACCGGCTACGACTTCGTGGTCAGCTCCACCGGCGGCATCAACGACGCCGTGGTTACGAACGAATCCAACTTCAATACCGACTGGGACGGCAACTGGCAGCATGCGGTGAGCGAAGACGCCGCCGGCTGGACGGTCGAGATACTGATCCCGTGGTACACCGCGCCGATGCACATCGCGCAGGACGGCAAGCGCACGCTCGGCATCTACCTCGACCGCGTGACGGGCTCGACCGGCGAGCGCGATGCGTGGCCGGTGGCCAGCTTCATGCGCTCGCGCTTCCTGTCGGATTTCAACCCGGTCGAGGTGCCCACGTACAGCCAGTCATTGCTGGCGATCACACCCTATGTGTCCGGCCTGTACGATCATGTGCGTGGCCGCAGCCACGTGCAGGAGGGCGCCGACATCCTGTGGAAGCCGAGTGGCCAGTTCCAGCTGACCGCGGCGCTGAATCCGGATTTCGGCCAGGTCGAGAGCGACGATCTGGTGGTCAACTTCGGTGCCACCGAAACCTATGTCAGCGACAAGCGGCCGTTCTTCACCGAGAACCAGGGCATCTTCGATTTCAGCCTGCTGGACGACAACAGCCAGCTGGTCTACACCCGACGTGTCGGCGGCCCCTCCGACGACGGCCACGGCGCCGCCGACATCAATGCCGCGGTGAAGCTCAACGGCAGTGTCGGCAGCACCAGTTACGGCGTACTGGCGGCGGACGAGGACGGCGAGGCCGGCCGTTTCTTCGGCGCGGCGCGGGTGACCCATGATTTCGGCTCGCAGAGCCTGGGCATGCTGCTGACCCGGGTCGACCGGCCATGGCTGGATCGACAGGCGACCGTGCTCGGCGTCGACCATCATTGGCAGCCGACGCCGAAGCTGACCATCGCGACCAACGTGGTCGGCAGCGACATCCTGCAGTCCGGCACGCGCACGCGCGACAGCGGCGCGACCTTGATTGCCGATTACGAGATGGGCGGCGGCTGGCGCCAGCAATGGCTGGGCATGCATTTCGGCGATCAGTTGCAGATCAACGATTTCGGTTATCTCCCGCGCAACAATTTCAACTACGCGCATTGGGAAGTGCGCAAGCGCAACACGGCGTTGCCGGCGGATTCCGCCTACAGTTCGCACGACTGGCATTTCCGCATCGACGCGCTGGACAACGACCACGGCCTGCGCCTGCGTCGCCAGCTGCGCATCCGGCGCACCAGCGAGCTGCGCGACGGCGCCACTGAGGATGCGCAGATCAACATCAACAGTGCCGGCTGGGATGACCTGCTCACGCGCGGGCACGGCGCACTGTTCCTTCCGCCATCGCTCGACTTCTTCTACGAACGGATCAGCCCGCGCCACGGCGACTGGGCGTTCAAGCTGGATGCGGAAATGCTCAGCGGCGGCCTCGGCGGCAACCGCCAGATCGGCTACAACATCAAGTTCATCCCGACCTATTTCATCAGCGACGCGTTCAGCGTGTATGCCGGCCCCTACTACGAGCACATTCCGGACTGGCTGGTATGGCAGCACGACAACCTGATCGGCCGCTTCGACGAACACACCCTGCAGCTGGATGCCGGCTTCGACTGGAGCATCGACGACCGCCAGGAGCTGCGCCTGAAACTGCAGGCGATCGGGTTGGATGCGCGGTCACGCGGCGGCTATCGCGTCGACGCCAATGGCCGTGCCGTGGCCAGCGCCGACGATGTCGGCGACTTCAGCGTGCGCAATCTCGGCCTGCAGATCCGTTACCGCTACGAGCTGGCGCCGCTGTCCTACCTGTACGTGGTCTACGGACGCGGTGGCTATGCCATGGATGGCTATGCGCGTACCACCGGCGACGTGTTCAGCAACAGCTTCGCGCTGCGCGACGACGAACAATTGCTGGTCAAGCTGAGCTATCGCTTCGACATCTAGCTCATCATTCCCAGCGATTGAGGTGCCGCCCGGGTACCTCGCGCTGTGGCCGCACCACGCAGAAGCGATGACCGGTGGGTGCTTCCATGACCCACCAGCGCTCCCGCACGAACGCCACGCGCTGCGCGCCGAGTTGCTCCAGCCGCGCCACTTCCGCATCGAGGTCGTCCGTCTCGATATCCAGGTGCACGCGGCTGGCGTGATCCACCTTTTGCAGCAGGATGATCGGCTCGTCCGCGGCGGTCCGCAGTTCCGCGTATCTGCCGTCGCCATCCTGGTCGGGATCGGCGACCGGCTTGCCCAGGGCCTGGCTCCAGAATGCCGTGGCCGTGGCGAGGTCGTCGACCTGGCAGTCGATGACGAGGGTGCTGAGTCGGCTGTGATGCATGGATCGTCTCCGCTGGACGGCGCGCGAATCGGCGCAGTGCGAGAATACGCGCATGATCCCGCTGAAATACCTTCAGGCCTATCCCGTCACCTTGCAGGACAAGGTGCGCGAGCTGATTGCGCAGGAGCGCCTCGGCGAGCACCTGGCCAGGCGTTATCCGGGGCGCCACGAGGTGCAGAGTGACAAGGCGCTGTACGCCTATACGGCGGCGTTGAAACAGCAGCACCTGAAAAACGCGCCCGGCATCGACAAGGTGCTGTACGACAGCAAGCTCGATGTCGTGCGCAATGCACTCGGTCTGCACACGGCGATCTCGCGCGTGCAGGGCGGCAAGCTCAAGGCGAAGAAGGAGATCCGCGTGGCGACGCTGTTCAAGGCCGCCGCGCCGGAATTCCTGCGCATGATCGTGGTGCACGAACTGGCCCACCTGAAAGAGATGGACCACAACAAGGCGTTCTACCAGCTGTGCACGTACATGCTGGCGGACTATCACCAACTGGAGTTCGACCTGCGCGTGTACCTGACCTGGCGCGAGTTGCCCTCGACGATCGACGCGAACCCACGGGAATGACGATGGACAGTGTGGCGCTACAAAAATACCTGCTCCGCTTGTTCGAACGGCACGATGTCGAGCTGGAAGCCGATGAAGACGGCTGGCTGGTGACCGATGGCGACTTCCCGGCCATCCGCGCCGAATGGCACGAAGGCGCCGTGGGCGGGCCGGGCCGGCTCGATGTCGACGTGGTGCTTGGCGAGGAACGCCGCATCGAGGAGAGCTTCGCCGGCATGGGTGCCGGCGAAGCCGGTTGTCGCAATGCGTTGCACACGTTCGAGCAGAGCGTGTTCCACCCGCTGCTGGCCGCGTGCTGGTACGTCACCGACGACCGCAAGGTGCGGATCGCGGCGTGGGAGATCGGCGTGCGCACCTGGGACGTGTTCATCGGCCCGTTCAGCGCGCGCGGCGCGGACGCCGCGAACATGCCGGCCGAAGCGCTGACGTCGATCGAGGCCGCATTGAAACGCGAAGCGCTCAGCCCCGAGCTGCACTGGCTGCGCCTGGTGCACAGCCATGCCGAAGAGGGCGACTCGCGCTGCAAAGCGCTGCTCGACAACGAGCTGTGGACGGCCGGCACGCTGGCGCTGAACGAAGTGGCCTGGCCGCGTGGCGGGGACTACAGCGCGCGCTGTTTCATGCTGCTCGACGTGCGCGATTACTGACAAGGCGTTCCGGCCCGGTGGAAGACCTCGGTCGACCCCGGGTCACATCTGGCGAAAGAGGTGCAGGTAGTGGCGGCTTACCGGCAGCACGTCGTCGCGTGCCTTCAGGTGAATCCGTGCGGTTTCGTTCTCACCTCGCGTCACGTGGCTGATGGCGTGAAGGTTCACCACCACGGCGCGATGCACCTGCGCGAACTGCGTGGCGTCGAGCTGGGCCACCAGTTCCTTCAATGGCGCGCGGATGAGCGCTTCGACCGGCTTGCCCTCGTCGCGCCAGGCAATTCGCGTGTATTTCTCGTCGGAGCGAAGAAAGTCGATGTCGCCGACCGCGATCATCCGCACCGTTGATCCCACCGAGGCGCGAATCCATTGCAGAGCAGCGGGCGCGCTGTCCTTGCGAAGACGCGTCGCGAGTTGTTCGATCAGCGTCTCGGCATCGATCGCGGGTTGCGCGGTGAGCCATCGCTCACGCAGCCGCGTCACCGTGTCGGCCAGGCGTGCCGGCTCCACCGGCTTGACCAGATAGTCGAGTGCGCCGTGTTCGAAGGCCTGCACGGCGTACTGGTCGAACGCCGTGACAAACACGATGTGAGCTCGCCGGCCGATATGACGCGCCGCCTCCACGCCCGACAGCCCGGGCATCTGCACATCGAGAAAGCAGATGTCCGGTCGCCGGGCCTCGAACTGCTCGACCGCCTCGCGGCCATTGCGCGCCTGCGCCACGACCTCGAGTTCCGGCCAGGCCTGCGCCAGCAGGCGCGCCAGTGCCTTGCGCAACAACGGCTCGTCGTCGGCAATCAGGGCGCTCGGGTTTCGCGCGATCATGCAGCCTCCATGCGTGCGGGGAATTCCAGCTCGGCGCAGACGCCATGCGGAACGACTTCGCTCAGTCGCAGTTGCGCATCGTGGCCAAAGGTCAGCTGCAGGCGTTCGCGCAGTGTCGTCAGCCCGGTACCCAGACTGTCGCCAGCGGGCTGCAGGCCGACGCCGGTATCGATGACCTGGGCGAGACACCGGCCTTGGCGCAGCGTCACGCGAACTTCGATCCGGCCGCCATCCTCGCCGGGATCGATGCCGTGACGCACGGCATTCTCGACCAAGGTCAACAGCGTCATCGGCGGGCAAAGCAGCACGAGGGCGGCCTCCTCGACATGCAGCGTGTACTGCAGGCGGTCAGGGATGCGCATGTGCATCACTTCGAGATACGCGCGCACCAGGTCGATTTCCTGCGCCAGTGTGGTGGCCGGATTGTGCAGGCGAGGCACCGCGGCGCGCAGGTAGGCGATCAGGCTGCCAAGCACCACCGATGCGTGTGGCGAACCGGAATCCACCAGTTCGCGCACGTTCGCCAGCGTGTTGAACAGGAAGTGCGGTTCGACCTGCGCCTGCAGCAATCGCATGCGCGCATCCAGCGCCTTGCGTTCCAGCTCGCTGCGTTCGAGCTCGAAGGAGAGCGACTGCCGCTGCGCCTCGCCATTGATCTGGCCGATCAGCGCCGACACCGCCATCCACGGCGCCAGCAACACGCCCACGAAGGTCATGAAGCCGAAGCCCATGAGGCGATCGCTGTCCCGCCAGAACGGCACGGGATCGCTTTGAGTGGTCGCGAAATAGGCCACCCATGCCGCGAGTGGAATCACGATCGCCACCGCGGCGATCTGGAGGACCCAGCGCGCGATCCACCGCGGCTGACGCGTCGGCCATTTTTCGAACAGGCCGAAGGCAAGCGTGGCGGTCAGCGCGACGAAGAGCAGGCGTGCGAACAGGATCCAGTAGTGGTCCTTCCAGCCCGGCATGAGCAGCAGCCCCAGCAGTACCGCCGCGCCGGACGGATAGCGCACGCGTCGCCAGCCCAGCACTCGCTGAACGCCTCGTGGCTTGGCTGGGATGTCAGTGGGCATGCAGGAGCGATGGTAGCGGTTGCGGCACGCGACGGGTGGCCGAGCGTGCCGCCGTGGCGATCAGGGTCCGGAGTCGGGGGAAGTTTTCACACCTCGTACCCACAGCCAGAGGCCCGTGCCGATCTCGGCAACAAAGATCGGCGCCCACCCGAACTGGATCACGTCGGCGTGGGCCGGCAGTACCAGATTCCCGAGGCTGGTGAACAGCACGACGATAGAAGCGAACACTCCCAGCGCCGAAAGCACCCGCGGAATGCAGCGTGATGCGAGAAACAGGTAGAAGAACAGCGTGGAGCCGACGGAGAAGAAAGTGGTGGTGATGTTGAAGCTCGCGAATCCCACGCTGCGGGCCAACCCGATGACGGCCTGCAGCTTGTCCGCACCGAGGAGCTCCAGATACTTCGGATCGGCGTAAAGGTTCAGGGTGGCGAAATCGATCATGGCTGCGGCACCACCAATGAAAGCTTCGCCCAGCCGCCAGTACATGGCCATCCGGGCAAGGTCCTCATTTACCGACCGCAGCGTCGCATACAGCGCATAAGCCAACAGCACCGTGAGCACCGAGGCAAGCATCTGGAGCGATAACGCAACCCGGTATAGCCGTTCGCCGGCAACGATGTGTTGTACGTCGTCGGCGAAGTTTTCCTCGCCGACGACGTGGGAGATCGCGAATTGCCCACTCATGAACAACACGATCAGCAACAGGTAAATGAAGCCGGCTATCCGGGCATATCGGATCCTGGCGTTGGCTGCAAGGGCTTCTGGCATGGCTCCGTCCTTGATGAATGGATATCGCGGGAGACTCGTCCTGCTAGCGCAGATGCGGCAGCCACAGCATCATCGAGGCCGCGACGATGCCGGCTGCCGTAACCAGCGTTGACGCGAACAAACCTGCACTCATGGCCATGCGGCCGTGCGACCCTGCACGGTCCTGCGTGTGGAAGTAGAGCTGGAGCATGGCCAGCGGCAGCAGGTACTGGGCAAACGCGATGACGGTGAGTGCCGGTCCGGTGAACGTGTCCGGGTCGAAACCCGCCGGACCCTGGTTCACCATGATCCAGAGCGCCAAGCCGATGCGGAAGAACCACACGCCGCTCACCACCAGGAACAGACGCAACGCCCAGCGCCGATGCAGGGCGAAGCGGCGTGTCAGTGCATGGCGCAACACCATGACCGCACACAGCATGATCAGCACGGCATTGATGCTGATGGCGATCTGCTGTGAAATATCGCCCACGTTGGTCCCCGTCCATACCATCGCCAGTCCGCCCAGCCCCATCACGAAGGCCGAGACCAGATAGGCTCGACCGTTCCAGCGATGAAACCGGGGAAACCACCGGCGCACTCCGGTGATCAATTGGAGCAGTCCGCCGACGGTGATCAGTGCGGCGAACGCCAGATGCATGGCCACGACGGCGTTGTGCCCGGTGTCACCGGCGACGTGGGCGCGTTGGAAAACCTGGTTCCAGGCTTCGAATCGGCCCAGGACTGCCGTGCGTCCGTAGAAGCCGAACAGATAGGCAACGAACATCAACTGGCCGAGTCCGGCGACCACAAACCAACCCGTGACCGCCGCCTGCAGTGTCGATTTCGCCCGGCTGGACGAACGGCCCTGCCGAGAGAGGACAACGGGGCGGGGCGTCGCCGTGCTGAAACCGGTCGACGGGATGGAATCGGCGATGAGGGTTGCCGCATCGATCGGGTGAGGCATCGGAACCAGTCCCAGTCATGAGTTCCTGAACAGTGTTGCCGGCGGCTGATCAGCCTGGGAAGCGCGAAATGACGGACGACGGTTCCAGATCATTGAAGGGCGTGGGAAGGCGACAGGCTGCGTAGCGCGGGTGGCGAGTGGCAGCATCGCCCCGCGGAATGCAGGCGACTTCACGCACCCGCAAAAAAAAGCGGACGCCCGCAGGGCGCCCGCTTTTCCATCCGCCATGACCGCCGGCTGGATCAGTTCGGCAGGGACAGATCGTCCAGCATCGCCTTGAGGAACCTTGCCGCTTCGCCGCCGGTGGCGGCGCGGTGGTCGAAGGTCAGCGACAGCGGCATGCGGCGGTGCACTTCGATGCCGCCGATCACCGCGACCACGTCGTGGCTGAGCTTGCCGGCACCGACGATGGCGACGGTCGGCGGCACCACCACCGGCGTGGCGTAACGGCCGGCGAACATGCCGAAGTTCGACAGGCTGATGGTGTAGCCGGACAGCTCCGAGGCCGGAATCGTGCGCTCCTCGACCTGCGTGCGCAGGCGCTTGATCGCGGCGCGCACGCCGGCGGCGTCGAGCACGTCGGCGTTGCGCAGCGCCGGCACGAACAGGCCGTCGTCGGTGTCGACCGCGATGCCGATGTCGACCTGCGGATGCAGGGTACGGGTGAGGTTCTTGCCGTCGAACCAGGCGTTCAGCGCCGGCACCGTCTTGCAGGCCGAAACGATCGCGCGGATCAGGCGCGCGGTGATGTCCTGCTTGCCGATCCATGCGTGCAGGTCGGCGTCGTCGACCAGGGTGGTCGGCACGACCTGGGCATGTGCGTCGGCCATCACGCGGGCCATGTTGCGACGCACGCCCTTCAACTGTTCCGGCTGGCCGCTGGCCGTTTGCGACGGCGGTGCGGTGCGCACCGGCTTGCCGGCGAGCGACACCGGGCCGCGGCTCGGCTCGGGCTGCGGCAGTTCGGGTGCAAGGTGACGGCCGGCGGAAGCCGGCACGCTGCGCGCCGGGGCAGCGCCGAGCGCGGCCGAACCGTTCGCGGCGGCGTCCTTGACGTCCTTCATCGTCACCACGCCATCGGCGCCGCTCGGACGCACGCGGCCGAGGTCGACCTTGAGCTTCTTCGCCAGCGCGCGCACGGCCGGCACGGCTTTCACGCCGCCGATGCTGGCGGCCTGTTCGACGTGCACGTGGCTGCCGCTGACCATCGCGCCAACCACGGTGCCTTCGTCTTCGCGATCGGCCTTGCCGTTGCTCTCGACCTCGCCACCTTCGTCCGAGGCGACCACCTTGCCGCCATCGTCGGGCGCCGGGCTGCCGACGCTCTTCTTCGGGCCATGGTGATGGCCGGTTTCCTGCGACTCGGCGCGCTGCTTCGCGTTCGGATCGGGTTCGAAGTCGGCCAGCGCGGCGCCGGTCTCGACGATGTCGCCGGGTGCGCCGTGCAGCTTGACGACCTTGCCGGTGTACGGCGAGGGCACGTCGACCACCGCCTTGGCGGTTTCCATCGAGCACAGCGGCGCGTCGAGCTTGATGCTGTCGCCCACCTTCACGTGCCACTCGACGACGGTCGCGTCGGGCAGGCCTTCGCCGAGGTCGGGCAGGTAGAACGTCTTGATATCAGCCATGAGTTTTTATCCGGGAACGGGAAACGGGGAACAGGGAACGGGTTTGGGTGCGCGAGGACTTGATGTTCCCCGTTCCCTGTTCCCCGTTCCCCAGGCCAGATCAGCTTGCCGCCAGCGTACGCTTCGCCGCGTCAACGACGCGCTCCACGCTCGGCAGGTATTTCATTTCCAGGCGGAACAGCGGGATGTGCGTGTCGAAACCGGTGACGCGCTCGACCGGCGCGAGCAGGTCGTACATGCATTCCTCGGCCAGGCGCGCGGCGATCTCGGCGCCGAAGCCGGCGGTCTTCGGCGCCTCGTGCACGATCACGCAGCGGCCGGTCTTCTGCACTGATTCGGCGATGGTGTCGAAGTCCAGCGGGGTCAGCGTGGCGACGTCGATCACTTCGGCGCTGATGCCCTGGCTGGCCAGTTCATCGGCCGCTTCCAGCGCTTCCTTCACCTGTGCGCCCCAGGTCACCAGGGTCACGTCGGTGCCGTCGCGCAGCACGAAGCACACGTCCAGCGGCAATGCCTCGCCGTCGTCCGGCACTTCCTCCTTGTACTGGCGGTAGATGCGCTTGGGCTCGAAGAACATCACCGGGTCGGGATCGCGGATCGCGGCCAGCAGCAGGCCGTAGGCGCGCGCCGGCGAGGACGGCATCACCACGCGCAGGCCGGGGATGTTGGTGAACAGGTGCTCGTTCGCCTCGGAGTGGTGCTCCGGGGCGCGGATGCCGCCGCCCCATGGCGCGCGCCACACGGCCGGCACGGTGAGGCGGCCGCGGGTGCGGTTGCGCATGCGTGCGGCGTGGCAGGCGATCTGTTCCATCATCGGGTAGATGAAGCCTTCGAACTGCGCCTCGGCGACCGGCTTCATGCCTTGTACGGCCAGGCCCACGGTGACGCCGGCGATGGTGGTTTCGTCCAGCGGCGTGTCGAGCACGCGCAGCTCGCCGAATTTTTCCTGCAGGCCCTGAGTGGCGCGGAACACGCCGCCGTTGACGCCGACGTCCTCGCCCAGCACCACGACGCTGTCGTCGTGCGCCATTTCGTAGGCAAGCGCCTGGGTGACCGCTTCGATGAGAGTGATTTGTGCCATGACTTAGTGGCCCTTGGTTTCAAGCGAGAGGACGTAATCGCGCTGCTTGGCGAGATCGGCGGGGACTTCGGCGAAGATGTAGTCGAACATCGCCGAGACCGGCTGCGTCTTGGTTTCGAGGTAGGCGTTGACCTCGTTGTCCATCCACTCGTCGCACTCGGCCTTCCAGGCTTCTTCCTTCGCGTCGTCCCACACGCCCTTGGCCACCAGCCAGTTGCGCAGGCGCTTCATCGGCTCCTTGTCCCAGCCGTCCTTCACTTCCTGCTCGCCGCGGTAGCGGCGCGCGTCGTCGGCGGTGGTGTGGTCGCCGAGGCGGTAGGTGACCGCCTCGATCACGCTGCCGCCCTTGCCGCTGCGGGCGCGCTCCAGCGCATCCTCCATCGCCTTGCGCACGGCGATGATGTCGTTGCCGTCCACCTGGATCGAGAACAGGCCGGCGGCGATGCCCTTCTGCGCCAGCGTCGGGGCGCCGGACTGGATCTTGCGCGGCACCGAGATCGCCCACTGGTTGTTGACGATGACGCAGACCAGCGGCAGGTTCTGTGCGCCGGCGATGTTGATGGCGCCGTAGAAGTCGCCCTTGGACGAGCCGCCGTCGCCGATCGTGCACACCGCCACGCGCTTCTCGCCGCGGATCTTGAACGCCAGCGCGCTGCCTGCGGCATGCAGGCACTGCGTGGCGATCGGCACCGACCAGGCAAAGTCGTGCCGCGCCGGTTCCTTCTGGTAATCGTTGCCGCGTTCGTCGCCACCCCAGTACATGTACACCTCGCGCGGCTGTACGCCGCGATAGAGCTGCGCGCCGTATTCGCGGTAGCTCGGCGCGTACACGTCCTCGGGTTTCATCGCGCTGCCGATACCGACATGCGCCGCTTCGTGGCCGAGGCAGCTGGCATAGGTGCCCAGCTTGCCGGTGCGCTGCAGCGCGATCGACTTGGCGTCGAACACGCGCGTGGACAGCATCAGCTTGTACAGCTCGACCATGTGGCCGAGGTCTTTCGCGAACTCGGGCAGGTCATCACGGACCTGCTTGCCCTCGGCATCGAGGTATTGCAGGTATTCGATTTCAAACTTGGCGGCGATGGTCACGACTCGCTCCGGATTGAGGAAAAGGGTTGGCGGTGGCGTGCGCCGAAACGCACAAACGACCGAACAAGACCGCGCTTGATAACAGGCGGGCATGTTGCGCTGCAAGGTACGGTGCAGCATTCGAGGGCGTATGGGGAGCGGGTTTTACCTGCGGCGGAAGAGCGCCAAGGCGCATTCCACCGGGTCTTTTCGACCGCCACCGGCAGGAGCCCGCTCGCGGGCGATGCTTTTCTCATGGGACCCGAAATCGCAAGAGCATCGCCTGCAAGCGGGCTCCTGCGCGGGGCGATCGACACGGTCTGGGGGATCGGGCACTTCTCCGCTTCTCCACATCTGCTCGCCGCCCATGTCCTGGGTCAAGATTTGATCGGGGCTCAACCGTTACCATGACCGTTCTCGAAATTACGTGATGGACCAGCATGAGCGACAACCAGCGCGATCTCGAAGCGGGCATCCAGACCGATCTCAACGGACAGATCACCTATGGCGGCTATCTGCATCTGGACACGCTGCTGTCCGCGCAGCAGCCGTTGAGCGATCCGCCGCATCACGACGAGATGCTGTTCATCGTGCAGCACCATGTCTCCGAGTTGTGGATGAAGCTGCTGATCCATGAATTGAAGGCGGCGGTGGCCTACCTGCAGGCGGACGACATCGACGCCTGCCTGAAGATCCTGGCGCGGGTGAAGCAGGTGCAGCGCCAGCTGTTCGAGCAGTGGGCGGTGCTGGAGACGCTGACACCGTCGGAATACCTGGAGTTCCGCGGCGTGCTGGGGCCGTCGTCCGGCTTCCAGTCGCTGCAGTACCGCAAGATCGAATTCCTGCTCGGCAACAAGAATGCCGACATGCTCAAGGTATTCGCGCACGATCCGCCGGCGCAGGCCGAACTGCGCGCGGTGCTGGAGGCGCCGAGCCTGTACGACGAGTTCCTGCGCTACCTGGCGCGGCGCGGCCACGCCGTGCCGGCCGAACTGCTGCAGCGCGACTGGACCCAGGCCTACCGGCGCAACGAGGCGCTGCTGCCGGTGCTCAAGCGCATCTACGAGCAGCGCGCAGAGTTCTGGCCGGAATACCACATGTGCGAACAGCTGGTGGACGTGGAAGAGAGCTTCCAGCTGTGGCGCTTCCGCCACATGAAGACGGTGGAGCGCATCATCGGCCACCGCCGCGGCACCGGCGGTTCGTCCGGCGTGAGCTTCCTGAAGAAGGCGCTCGACCTGGAATTCTTCCCCGAGCTGCTCGACGTGCGCACCGTGCTGGGCAGCTGACTCTTTCGTAGGAGCCCGCTCGCGGGCGATGCTCTTTGGGCGGAATTCGGAAAGGCATCGCCCGCCAGCGGGCTCCTACATAATGGGGCTCGGGGTGGTGCCGTCGGCACGACAGCTCTTGAGGAGATTCCATGAGTCAAAGCATCGATACCGCGCCGGCCGACGCGCCGACCTACCCGCAAATGCTCGGTCACCCGCGTCCGTTGTGGATGCTGTTCATGACCGAGTTCTGGGAGCGCTTCGCGTTCTACAGCGTGAGCTGGGCGCTGGCGTTGTACATCGTGGCGCACTTCTACCACGGCGACGCTTCCGGCCAGGCCTGGGCCAGCAGCATCTTCGGTGCGTATACCGCGCTGATCTACGCTTCCGCCATTTTTGGTGGCTACGTGGCGGACAAGATCATCGGCTACCAGCGCTCGATCCTGCTCGGCGCGCTGATGATGGCGCTGGGCCTGTTCGTGGTGATGCTGCCCAGCCGCGAAGTCTTCCTGATCGGTCTGGCGATGGTGATCGTCGGCAACGGCCTGTTCAAACCGAACATTTCCACCATGGTCGGGCAGCTGTACGGGCGCGACGACCCGCGTCGCGATCGCGGCTTCACCCTGTTCTACATGGGCATCAACGGCGGTGCGCTGCTGGCGCCGCTGCTGACCGGCTGGATGGCCGGTTATTTCACCGACACGCCGATGCAGCAGAACTACCGGATCGTGTTCGGTGCCGCCGGCGTCGGCATGCTGCTCAGCCTGTTCTGGTTCTGGTTCGGCCGGCGTGGCCTGAAGGGCGTGGGCCGACCTGCGCCGGAGGCCGCCAGCCGCATGCGCGTGGTGTGGGTCGTGCTGGGCATGCTGGTCGCGGTGCCACTGGTGTACCTGCTGCTGGCGTTCGTCACCAAGGGCCTGTCGTGGGTGCTCGGCGTGCTGTTTGCCGCCGCCGCCGTGATGCTGCTGGTCGAGGCGGTCAGGCATGGCCGGGTGCAGGTCGATCGCGTGGTGGCGATGCTGATCATCTTCGCCTTCAACATCCTGTTCTGGATGTTCTACTTCCAGCTCGGCACCTCGTTCAATTTCCTCGCCGAGAACCTGGTCGACCGGCAGATGTTCGGCGGCTGGATCTTCCCGGTGGGCTGGTTCCAGTCGGTGAGCCCGCTGGCGATCATCGTGCTGGCGCCGCTCGTTGCCATGATCTGGAGCCTGCTGGCCGCGCGCCGGAGCGAGCCGTCGATCCCGCGCAAGTTCGGCCTGGGCCTGATCTTCAACGGGCTGGGTTTCGCGGTGCTGATGTATGCGCTGGCGCGCCTGCTCGATGCGCAGGGGCTGATTCCGTTCTGGCCGCTGGTGCTGTGCTACGTGCTGCAGACGGTGGGCGAGCTGTGCCTGTCGCCGATCGGCCTGTCGATGGTGACCAAGCTGGCGCCGCCGCGGCTGGTCGGGCTGGCGATGGGCGGCTGGTTCCTGTCGCTGGCGGTGGGCGGCAACCTGTCCGGCCTGCTGGCCGGGCGCATCAGCGGCAACAGCGGCATGACCGCGGCGTCGGCGCTTTCGGGTTTCAGTTTCAGCTTCTGGCTGCTGGCCGGTGCCGGCGTGTTGCTGCTGCTGGTTTCGCCGCTGATCAACCGGCTGATGCACGGGGTGCGCTGAGCGGCGCCAAGCGCGGGGCGGGCACGATAGCCCCGGCCGCTAGGTGCCCTTGCCGATCCGCCAGCAGGCTGCGAGGAACAGCCGTCGTTCCGACTCGCCATCGATTTCCGGTGCAAGGCGCTGCGCCATGGCATCCAGATCGCCGCCCTCCTGCGCGGCCCGACGTATCAGGTGCCCGGCCAGTGGTCCGATGCGCCTGGCGAGTTCGACCTCCAGCAGGCGCAAGTGCGCGGCATCGACACCGGCGGCCGGATGGGCGATGTCGGCCGGGCCGGTGCCTCGCAATGGCCGCTGTTCCACTGGCAGGTCGCGCGCGACGGATCTGCCCAGGGCCGTGTCGAGGTAATCGCACAGGCGATCGATGTGCGGCTCGATGGGTGGCGGGAACGCGTCCATCCAGTGCTGTGCGCTGAGGAAATACTCCAGGCTCTTCGATGGCAGTACATCCTCGATCCGGAACGGCAGGATCGGCAACTGCTTGTGCACGGCCCGCTCGACCTCGCGGCGCACCTGGCCCGAGTCGTTGCTGCTGCCGGAGAAAACCAGAACCATGAGGCGCGCACTGGAAATCGCGTCGATGATTTCGGCAGCCCAGTCGGCCGCCGGGGACACGTCGCGCGGCGCGATCCACACGCCGATGCCACGCGCCTCCAGGCGCTGCACGAGAACGAAAGCGGCTTCCCGGTCCGGCTGCGAATAGCTGACGAATATGTGTGTCACGGCTCAGTCGCCAAGCATCCGCAGCGCCTTGTCCAGGCTCTTGCGCATGCGGTTGAAGGAAGCCGACAGCGCCGCCACCTCGCGTCCGCCGCCGCTCGGAAATTCCGCGGCCGAGGTATCGCCGAGGCTGACCTGGTCGGCGATCCGTGCGATCCGGCGCACCGGGCGGATGACCAGCACATAGAGCGAGGCATTGACGACCAGCAGTACGCAAACAAGCATCGCGGCGATGGCGGTCAGCACGTTACGGCGCACGCGTCCGGCGCTCGACTCTGCGTCGGCGAACGGCACCGAGACGATTTGCGCACCGACGATCTCGTTGGCCTGCCAGCCGAAGCCGTTGTCGCTGCCATAGCGCGCGAGCATCGTTGCCGGTGCCGCCGAAGGCAGGCCGTGACAGCCCAGGCATCCGGTCTCGACGTGAATCGGGCGCGCCATGTAGAGGACTCTGCCGATCGGGGTGTCGCGTGTTCCACTCACTTGCCGGGCGGCGGAGTCGTTGCGGAAGCGCTGCACGATGTCCGCCTCCCAGTCGGTCGCGCGGTCGCGTGGATTGGTCGGGTTGAGCGTCGCTTCCTTGTAGGAGTAGTCGGGATGCTTCTTGTGCAAGGTGAGGAAGTTCTGCGTCGCGGCATAGAACGGCACGCTCTGCGGGCGAAACGCGGTGACCATCTTCTCGTCGAGCAGCGGCCCGATCTCGGTTTCCGTGTAGGAGCGGATGGCCGCGGCGCTGTCCAGCATCAAACCGGCTTGGGCAAGCACCTCGCGCGTGGCGTTTTCCTGCAACGTCGAGGTCACGACGATGGAGATCGCGAACATGCCGAGCGCGAAGGCGACAAGCAATATCAGGTTGATCCGCAGCAGCACACCAGACTCCGATGGCGGGAGCGCGGGTCCCCGGGCCTCGATCCGACCGTGTTCACTGTCGCTGGAACCACGCTGGCGCCCGCAGGGCGCCATCCGCCGCGATTATGCCCCCAACGCGCCGGCAAGACTGCACTTTTCATGTCGCCATCACTGGCGCAGCTCACTGCGCCCGGTCGCGTGCTGCAGCGCATTTGACGGGCGCGCTGCCTCCGGTTACATCTGGCCGTTCGCAATATCTTGCGATTCACCCACAACCAGGGGTTTCACCGCATGGGCAACACCGCACGTCCCGACGCCATCGGCGCACTACCCGACTACCCGCAACTGCTCGGCCATCCGCGTCCGTTGTGGATGCTGTTCATGTCGGAGTTCTGGGAGCGCTTCGCGTTCTACGGCATGCGCTGGGCGCTCACGCTGTACATCGTGGCGCAGTTCTACAACGGCGACGTCGCCGGCCAGGCGGATGCCAGCCGCACCTACGGTGCGTACCTGGCGCTGGTCTACGCCACCGCGGTGTTCGGCGGCTACGTGGCCGACAAGATCCTCGGCTACCAGCGCTCGATCCTGCTCGGCGCGGTGGTGATGGCGGCCGGCCTGTTCATGATCATGGTGCCGATCCACGAGGTATTCATGCTCGGGCTGGCCACGATCATCGTCGGCAACGGCCTGTTCAAGCCGAACATCTCCTCGATGGTGGGCCAGCTCTACACGCAGGGCGACTCGCGCCGCGACCGCGGCTTCACCCTGTTCTACATGGGCATCAACGCCGGCGCGCTGATCGCGCCGGTGCTGACCAGCATCCTCGCCAACAAGGTGTTCGGCACGCCCGGCCACCACAGCTACAACGTGGTGTTCGCCGCCTCCGGCGTGGGCATGCTGATCAGCCTGGTGTGGTTCTGGTTCGGTCGCCGTCAGCTCGGCCCGGTCGGTCGTCCGGCCCCGGAGCAGTCCAGCCGCATGCGCGTGGTGTACGTGGCGCTCGGCGTGCTGGTGGCGATCCCGCTGGTCTACCTGCTGATGGACAAGGCCGGCGCGGTGGCGATCCAGTGGCTGCTGACCGTGCTGTTCGTCGGCGTGGGCGTGATGCTGGTGGTCGAGGCGATCCGCACCGGCCGCGTGCAGATCCAGCGGGTGATCGCGATGCTGATCATCTTCGCCTTCAACGTGCTGTTCTGGATGTTCTTCGAGCAGGCCGGCAGCTCGTTCAACTTCCTGGCGCAGCACATCGTCGACCGCAACCTGGGCGGCTGGGAGTTCCCGATCGGCTGGTTCCAGTCGGTCAACCCGGTGGCCATCGTGCTGCTCGCGCCGCTGGTCACCCTGGTGTGGGCGTGGCTGGACAAGCGCCGCATCGAGCCGTCGATCCCGCGCAAGTTCGGCCTGGGCCTGATCGGCAACGCGCTCGGCTTCGCCGTGCTGATGTACGCGCTGTCCCACCTGGTCGGCGGCGACGGGCTGATCCCGCTATGGACGCTGGTGCTGTGCTACGTGCTGCAGACCGCCGGCGAGCTGTGCCTGTCCCCGATCGGCCTGTCGATGGTGACCAAGCTGGCCCCGGTGCGCCTGGTCGGCCTCGGCATGGGCGGCTGGTTCCTGTCCACCGCCATCGGCAACAACCTGTCCGGCCTGTTCGCCGGTCACGTCAGCGGCGAGAGCGGCATGACGGTGGACTCGGCGCTGTCCGGCTACACCATGGGCTTCTGGATTCTGCTCGGCGGCGGTGTGCTGTTGTTCGTACTTGCGCCGTTGATCAACAAGCTGATGCACGGGGTGAGGTGAGCGACGTGACCCGTTTGCAGCCGCTTTGAGCGCGATGCAGCGCGGGTTGAATCGCGCAACTCCCGGCGCCTGCAAGGGAAGCTAGCGTGTCGAGGGAGTTTGCGTAGGGTTGCCCGGATCAGTGTCCACGTAGCGCAACAGAACGCTCATGAAGAATTACTGGACGGCTATGTAGCGCAATAGAACATCGATGAAAATTCAGTGGCCGCCCTTGTGGCGCAATAGAACGTTCATGAAAAATAGATGGGCATCCATCTGGCTAGATAGAACGTCCATGAAGAATCACTGGGCGTCCACGTCGCGAAATAGAACGTTCATGAAGAAACTCTGGCCGTCCATGTGGCGCAATAGAACGTTCATGAAGAGCCACTGGCCGTCCAAGTGGCTTGATAGAACGGCCATGAAAAATTACACGTCGTCCATGTAGCGCGCATGGACGCGAAATTCGACCCGAAGACGCCGGCGGGTACGCGAGGCGTGGATCCGCCGGCATGTCCGTCAGGCCGCTACTGAAGCTGGCGCGGTACGATTGCCCCGTGGTCCAGGAAAGCGCACGCGAAGATCGTCATAGGCATCCTGTGCCCCAGCTTGCCCGGTTTTGGCCGCTTCGCGGACGCCTTTGTAATAGTCCAGGTCAGCCAGCCAAACCTCACTGGACACCAGTTGCAGGGTATCGTCGGCGCAACTGGACAGCGTTTGAAGTTCCATCGTGAAGCGAAGTAGCTGCGAGCGAAGCGCCCGAACCTTTTGTACCTCAGCGACATCGACGAAGCCTGGTGCAAACTCAGGGCGATTGTTCATGTAAGTCGCGCACTTCTCATCAAAACCCACGGACTTCGGCCCCATCTTCGCCAGTTCGCGCCGCTCCTGTCCGGACAGAGTTACCAAGAATGGCAATACGCCGCGGATGCTGGTCAGTGCTGTCTGGATAGTGGTCACGTCTTCATCTGATAGGACTGCATCGACGCGATTGTCATAAGCCATGAAACTCTCCTTGTCTTAAAAAAAAAGCCGCCCCAATGGCGGCATGGAAATCGTATCAGTGGTCTACTGCAGGCTTGGGGCGTGACATCGTGTAGGAAAAGGATTAACGCTTCAGACCACATGGCGGATCAGGCATCCCCTACTTGTTGCCAAGGTGATATCCGCTTTAGCAAATATGGGTTGGACGCGATCCTAGGGCCGCTCTGTGAGTCAGGAACAACAAACCGACTAGACGCCAGGCGTTTGCCGACATCGGGAAGTCAGGCGGAACCGACGAAGCAGGGCGACCACATCATCTGTATTGCGGTGCACATGGCCGTCTACGTAATCGAGTAAGAAGATAACGGGAACTAGATTGCCCGGGTTCCCCTACTTGCGTCGCACAACATCCTCTCCAGCTGCCTCGCGTAGCCCCCGATCTCTTTCGCGCGATTGAGTTCACTTGCCTTAGGGATGTAAAGCCCCGTCTTGAATGGAGTATCGGGTATCGCGCACTGGCTGCGCTTGCGAACTGCCTTTCGACAGTTGGCGTTGATCACAGCACGCGAACGATCGTAGTCGACCTCGGTGTCAGTGATAAAATCGCTAATCAAAATTGGGGTTTCGGGTTTAGTCACGCCGCCCGCGGCATCGGTTCGATATGGTTCGAACCACCCCTTAATCATCCCTTTCGCCAGAATGGTGTATGCGATCTCTGGTTTTGTCGCGAGATCTGCGTTGTGAAGGAGGTCTATGCCCAGCATCTTGCCAATCTTATCGTACCTATAGTAACCGGTGAGCTGCACCCAGCCTCGACCCTTGTATATCGTGCCTCCAATAGGTTTCATGTAGTCACTATCCGCGTTGGCGTGCCCTTGAATTTCGTGACCTGGCGTAAAGTCAATCACCGCTGTTTCACCTACCGCAGTGGCGAGCAAGTAGGCAGCGGTGCCAACGTTCGGCACTTCTGCATCGTTCAAGACCTTATCAAGCAGCCAGCTAAAATTCTTCCATCGCGCCGAACAGTTTTTACTATGCGCGCAGAAATTTTTCACGAAGTCTTGCTTTACACGGTCAACGGGCACCGTGTTGAGGTGATCGATTCGACAGGCCGGTTCCTCTGCGAGAGCAATCCCGGATACCGCCAGCGACATCCACACCCCGACGACACAAAGGTTCACGTTCATCGTAGGCACTCCTTGATCAAAAACGGTATTAGGAGGCGCGAGACCAATTACCTCGCTATTCTTGCTAAGGAATATTTTTGGACTGCGTGCTGCCGCGCTGCGCATCGATAATTCTTTTGTCTGACTCTTGGACCTTTGCTGCCGCCGAGGAGATGGCATCGAGCACGGCCTTGTCTGCCTTGGAGGAAGCTACACGACAGTTGTTAGCCATGATGTTCGCGTCCGCTACGCGAGAAGAACTGTCGTGGTCCTTCTGAAAGGTTGCCGTGCCGGCCGTCATGGCATCGGCGATAGCGGCACGCTCCTGTACGGTGATCGCGTAAGAGAACTGCTCATCAAACTGGGATTGAATGCCGTTCGCTGCGCCGGAAACGCCCGACCAAGCAGCCGTTCCGGACCCTTTTGCCAAAGGTGCCGCAACTGCTCCGGCTAAAGCCCCTACTAGGGCGATGCCGAAGTGAAATCGCTTGGAATTAAACCCGCGCTTTTCGTATAGGTTTTGGGTTGAAGTGCAGGTCTTAAGCGCAAGATCGAGCGCTGCAAGGGCATCTGCGTCATCACATTTCGGATTTTGGCAACTGTACGGCGCGATTTTCGACGTCTGACCGCCCCCTTGGTCCCCTGGTCGTTGGCCCCTCCTTACGCCGTTGCTGCAAGCACTCAATGTTGCAGCCAAGATGCAGCTTAAGACCAATACTGCGTGTCTCATGAGGCCCCCGAGGAGCTCAAGGATACAGTGGAGAAAAAGGGCTTGGACTTTAGCTCCTCGTGTCTCAAGCTTCTGTGAAATTTTCGCGCGTCCAACCGCCCGCTTAGGTTTCGGTTCAACGCTGACGGTTTATTCGTACTGCGTTCCTTTAGCTTCAACTTTCGAAGGCGGCTGCCGCCAATGATCAGGTCGGCTGGCGGAACCATGCGTCAACAATCCGAGCGCGTGAGACGGGTCGCCGTTATCCTGACCACCAACTTCGGAGGCGGCGGGCAGTCCCATGTGTTATTCGGCGCAAATCTGGGATGACTTTACAAAATACGCGCGCTTCGGCGGCAAGCTCAATATCAAAGAGTTTGCCAAATTAGTCGGCTGGACCAAGCAAAAGGGCTCGTGGATCAAGGTCGTCCCGAAGGCCATGCGGAGCGCCATCACCGATGCCGCCAGCGGCACATTGGACGTCGAAACTATAAGTGCGGCACGAGCTGCCGATACGGAGGCGATCGCCTTGATCGCGTCGGAGATTGGGGTTCAGGAGGCACGCTTGGTCGAGGCCAACGCCAAGCTTGCGTCGCCCAAGCCAACCAAGAAAGCCGAGTACGATCGCAGAGTGGCAACCAACAAGATCGAGGCCGGAAAGAAGAAGCTTGAGGACATGGCGTCGCCCTCGCCGGCGGACGGTGTCGACCGCATTTGGCCTGGCCATTTCGCGCCGGTGCTTATTTGCGATCCGGAAAGCGGCGAGCGCATGATTGTCCCGATGCGCTATCGCTGCCGCCTGCCGGGTTGGACGGAAGCGGATGAGATCGAGAAGCCGGGTACGTACAACGCGCGTCGAGACAAGCTATCGACGGTCTGGCGCAACGTGTTCGGCTACGGCCACGGCGTCATGGTTGTGGATCGCTTTTATGAGAGTGTGCATCTGCACGACCTGCAACAGCGGGCACTGGTGCCCGGGGAGCGCGAGCAGAATATTGAAGTGATGTTCACGCCTTCGACCCGCCAAGAGCTCTTCGTCGCCTGTTTGTGGACATATGTCGAGGCGGCTGGTGACAATCCTGGGTTCTACACGTTCGCAGCCATAACAGATGAGCCACCGCCGGAGGTGGCCGCTGTGGGGCACGACCGCTGCATCGTTCCGCTTCGACAGGAGAACATTGACGCCTGGTTAAATCCGGACGCGATGAACTTGTCGGCGCAGATAGGCATCCTCGACGACCGCGAGCGGCCGTATTACGAACACCAAGTGGCGGCTTAGGCGATGGCCCGCAAGGTTCATCGCGCGAAGTCCTTCTCTTACGATCTGCTGGCCGACTGGCGACCTCACGCTGCGCCGCCGGACGCGTCTCGCAATGTGCACGGCTGGATCTACCACGGCACTGTGACACTTGAAGGCACCACCGGCGCGCTGGCGCATCGCCAAGGTTGGTACGGCATCGCGATCGGGAGCTTCGATGTCCGCGAGCTTGGGATGTGGGAACGCATCCGGATAGGCGACGACATCCGATCCCGGAGTGTCCCAGGTTGGGACACGACGCCGACGTATCCCGACGCGCATCCGACGCCAGCAACGGGACGCTAGATAGGCCATACCCTACACGCGCCGACGCTCGCCGCCGATGCATGCCAAGCCTCCGTCCGTGCAATCTGTAAGTGCCCCGTTAGTCAGGAACAAACCGACCGGACGTCCGGCGTTGCCGACATCACAAGGTCAGGCGGAACCGACGAATCGGGGCATTCCTCATGGTGGGGCTTTCGTGCCCCGATAGCCTCAACCCTTCGCGCCTGAGTGTCAGGCGCCGTTTTTGAGAAGCGCCGACCATGCTCGAAGTCCAGCCAGCACCCGACGGTTTCATGGTGTATGACACCGACGCCGGCGAGGCCGTGATGAAGTTTGCCAGTCGGGCCCAGGCGGATGAGATGATCGCCATGCTCCAAATTGCGGACGTGCATGCCGAGCTGCAAAGATGGGCACCGGATGCGATGCCGCAGGCATACTGACCGTTCCAATCGGGGCAATCGTCGCTCAGTTGTTCAGCCGGATGACGGCTGGTAAATCGTTCAAGGCGGACTGCTTCGCACCGTCGGCTTCCGACCCAAATCTGACGCTGATTGTCATCGTCTTTTTTTTGAACCGCCCGCGTTAACGGGGCAGGCCCCCTAGCAGCTGTTGAGAATGCAGTCTCCGCCAAAATATCTAGCAACCGCGTCGTTCTATACCCGCACACTAGCCTGCGTAACTCATACACCCTCGAAAGTGCCGGGTAACTCTGGCATCGCGCACCGAGCCCGACTTCGATTTTTGACCGCAAGCGTAAGACCAGTCGCGAAAATTCGCCGCTTGAACGGTTAGAAAATGGGCCGCATACTCGGTGCAACACCTCGTTTCTGGGGGCTACCAAGCGTTAACACTCACAGGGGAAGGTTCGGTGGACGGTCGCGATCTCGTATGGGACCACTTCAAGTTCAATGCCGAGCAGCGTTTGCGCGGGTTCAACTTCTTTGTCCTCCTCTCAATTTTTGCCGACGGCGGCGTCTTCACCGCCTTGGAAAAAGGGCTCAACCCCAAACTACTGCTGCTTCTTGGCGTCTTTATCGTCGTACTTGCCTTCGTTTTCTGGCTCGTAGATGCGCGTAGCCGCCAACTACTCAATCTCACAATTCCTGCGCTCAAGGAAATTGAGTCATCGTTTCCCGAGACGCACCGGCTCTTCGCGCTCGACGCAACTTTGCAAGGCAAGTATGTTCGCTACACGTTTGCGATCCGCGTGCTGCTCGTAGCCCAGCTTCTCTTCGGGCTTGGCATTGCGTTGTATGGGGCTTGCCGGTGGTGAGCGCTAACCATTCATCTGAGGCTGACGGCTGCACCGTCGCTCAACTCCAACGTTAGTCCTGACTGGTCACATCATGAATCCCCAGCTGTTTTTTTCCGACTATTTCGAGATTCAGCCTGGTGTGCTCCAAAAGTTTGGGACGTTGAACATCTGCGTGGAAGCAGATCTACCCCTCTTCATTGACCCATTCCTACTGTTTGCTTCGAGTAAGCCGGAATACAAATCGCTTCACAAAAGAATTGTTGGGCACCTGCTTGAGCTAAAAGGAGTGGCTCTTTCAACAAGCTCACCAAACGAAGAGCTATTCAAATTCCCCGAGGTCAAACAAAACTGGCTGGGCGTCTGCAAGTGGGGCAACAACGGTCGAGGATTAGGGCCAAAGTTTGCCAAGAGCCTAATAAGAGCCTTTCGAGGCTTCTATCGCAACTTTGGCGAGGAAGATATTCTCGAATCGTCCCACATCGAAAAACTAACACTTGTAGGGTCAGGGATCGGGCGTGACTTCATTAGCGATTTCACGGCTAACTTGGCCCTTGAATATTTGCTTGAGTATACGGAGCGCTTCGCCAAGAAGTATTTAAAGCCTTATCAAAGAGCACGGTTCAGTGTCAGGTGCTCATATGACGCAGAGCTGAAAGTATGGCAGCCGCGAAGCTTCGAACTCCCATACTTCTACCGGGATGGCTATAGCGGTGACTTCATCGTTCTGACGCCACTGGATATCCTGAGCAAAGACGAGGCTTTCATCTCACACTCCAGCTTTGTGAGTCAATTCAGATCCGTCACAAATTCCCTTGACAACACGACTCTTAGGAACTCGATAAACGAGTTCTTCGCATCAAAGTTGCCAGCAAATCCGAAGCGCGACGAAGTTGAGTACGCGATCGATAAGACAGTCGAAAGGTTCCCTGAAATCCTAGACTACTACATTCATCACCAAGAGAAGAACAAAGATCGCGCATCGGCCATCTCCGCCGAGAAGGTAGAAAAGTTTAAATCGGAGATTATTGAAACCATCGGACAGCTGGTTCGAGCCCTCTTCAAGGAGAGTGAGTTCTATAGAACGCCTACGACTAGTTACGGTGAGGCCCTGGCTAGAGCCAAATTCCTTAAGGACGTTATAGAAAACAATGATGGCTATCGGGTTTTCTACAAAGACGGTAAACCAATAGCTCAAGAAGAGTCTGTCCAGCGCATATTTCGTCTTACCTGGTTTTCATCTCCATACGACGTAAATGCGGAAGTGAACAATGGCCGAGGCCCGGCCGATTATAAAATTTCGTTTGGAGAGAGAGACTCAACAATCGTCGAGTTCAAGCTCGGCGGCTCATCATCCCTTGAGCGAAATCTCAAAAATCAAGCCGCCATCTATAAGAAGGCGTCCAAAGCAATCACCGATATCGCGGTGATCCTCTGCTATACAAGGCCTGAAATTGCACGTGTTGGTAGGGTTTTGAGGAAGCTAAAGATTGAGGACGCCGAGAACATCATCGTAATTGATGCGTCCCCAAAAGTCTCCGCGTCAAAGGCGTGAGGGCTAACGTTCATTAGCCGAAGCCGCTTCGGGCTCGGAATAATTCAGGTGTTATCCAGCAGAGGTGATTTTTGCGCAACGCAACCGATGAAGCAATCGATCAAGACGAGCATCTGTGGCGATACTTCAAGACGGAGCGATTCGTCGACCTTATGCAGACAGCTGAGCTCTACTTTGCTGCTGCCCGTCAGTTTCCAGACCGATTCGAGGGCGCAACCGCCATACTACCGCCGGGGGCCTATATCGATCCTCGCTACCCGCTCGACGGTGAACTTGGTGAGCGTGCATTTGAGGAGCTTCGGCGGCTAACAAAGATAAGTTGTTGGCATCGTTCGTCATACGAAAGCGATGCAATGTGGCAACTTTACGCTGGTGCTTGGAAGGGAGTTGCGATTCGCACAACTCCGGGGCGTCTGTCAGAAGCGGCAGCAACTTTCCGTTTGGAGCCACAACATAAGGGCGAAGATTTGTGGGGCGGCAACGTAACGTATGTTGATCTGCTTAAAGAGAGGCTTCGAGTCAACTCACTAGCGAGGTTTTGGCACAAGCACATGGCATTCTCCTGGGAGCGCGAGTTCCGTCTCGGCATATCGCTTAGCTTCGCTGAAGAGTTCGGCGTGTCTGTCCCAGAGCAAGGAATCAGGGTTCCTTTCAGTCTTGACGTGCTCGTGGATCGCATATTTCTTGGGCCCTCTCTTGATCCGCCGTCGATTGAGGTCATAAGGCGGGCTGCGGAGCAGGCTGGCCTAGGCGAGCGAATTCGCGTTTCAAGCATGCTTGGTGTCCCGAGGTACACGTGATGCTGGCTAACAATTGGTTCGAGGCGGACGGCGCCGCCGCCGCTCAACTCCAGCGTTGAACGTTAGTTCCTGGCCGATAGCGGACGGCTCCGGGTGTCAGTAGGTTAATTACTCCGCCTCAAACGCCCCACGCAACCATTCACGGCGAACAGCCTCCGCCGGCCCGTCATAACTCACCACATCAAAACGACAAGCGCCTCGCGCGTGTTGCGGATGCGCGGCCAGCCAGTGTTGCGCAGCGAGGATCAGCTTGCCCTGTTTGCTGGTGGTGACGGAGGTGGCGGCGTCGCCGTGGCTGGCGCTTTTGCGGTAGCGCACCTCGATGAAGACGACGGTGTCGCCGTCGCGCATCACCAGGTCCAGTTCGCCGTGGCGGGTGGTGTAGTTGCGCGCGAGCAGTGTGAGGCCGGCGCGTTCGAGTTCGATGCAGGCGCGCTGCTCGAACTCGTTGCCGGCGGCGCGCATCAGCCTGTGATGGGCTGGGTGATCGGCTCGAAGCCGCCGCTCGACGACGACGGGCTGGCCGGTGCCGGCATACTGGCGGGCGGTGCGGTGGAGGGCATGTCGTCCATCTGCAGGCTGCCGCCCAGGGGGCGGGCCAGGCCGTTCTGGAATTGCGCCCAGATCAGCACGCGGCGCACGCGGCCGAACTGGTCGGCGGCGAGCTGGCCGCTGGCGCCGGGCATGTAGCTGCCCGGGTGGGCGCGCAGCCAGTCGAGGTAGGGCACCAGGTTCCATGCGTCCATGCCGAACGCGAACAGTCGCGCGCCGCCGCCGCGGGCGGCGGGCAGCTGGGCGGCGATGTCGTCGTGGTTGGGCAGGCCGGGCTGGGCGTCGAACAGCCACGGCGCGTCGCAGAACTCCAGGCCGTTGAGGTCGCTGTTGGCGGCGACGTCGTCGCTGCCTTCATAGGCATGCGAGGTGGCGAATACCGGCAGGTTGACGCGCGCGATGCGCAGTTGCGGCAGCAGCAGCCGCGCCTGCGGCGCACGCATGCTGATGAAGATGCCGCTGCCGTCGCTGGCGACGGGGCTGGCGGTGGCGCCGGAAGGACTGGTGCTGGCGTCGGCCGGGCTGGTGTCGGACGGCGTGGCGGTGATCGTCGCGGCGACGGGCGCGTGCAGTGCGGCGATCGCGTCGGCGTAATTGCTCGCGCCGGTCGGCAGGGTGACCATGCCGGCAAGCTCGCCGCCGCGAGCGGCCAGTTCGGCCTTGAACGCTTTCGCCGCGCGCTGCGCGAAGTCGTCGTCCGAGATCACCACGTAGGCCTTGCGTGCGCCGCGTTCGATCATGTGATCGGCGGCCTGGGCGCCTTCGGTCTCCGGCAGCAGGCCGAACTCGCTGGCGTCGCCGGCGGGCAGTTGCCGGTCGTCGGGGTGGTTCAGCGCCAGCACCGGCACCGGCAGTTGCGCCAGGCCGAAGACGGCGGAGACTTCCGTGCGCGTCAACGGGCCGACCACCAGTTTGGCGCCATCGCTGACCGCCTGCTGGTAGGCCTGCACGGCGCCGTCGGGCGTGCCGTGGCTGTCGTACACGCGTACCGACGGACGCGGCGCGTGGTTGCGTCCGGCGTCGATGTAGGCGGCGAAGAAGCCTTCGCGGATCGAGGTGCTGGCGGCCGCGTAATTGCCGTCGCCGGGCAGCAGCAGCGCGACCTGCGCGGGTACCTTGTAGCCCTCGCGCACGTTGGCGTCGGCGCCGGGCAACAGGGTGCCGACGGCTTGCTGCAGCTCCGGTGGCGGCTGCGCCACGGTGACGCCAAGTTGGCTCAATGCCTCGTTGACCCACGGCAGCATGCGGTCGCCCGGTTTCATCGCGGCGGCGCGATTGCGCAAGGGAGCGACGCCGAGCTTGGTCAGCAGATCGAGGATCTGCTGGCGGTTCTGGGCGTGGTCGAAGCCGCTCAGTTGATCGTCCATCTGCACGCGGGTGCGGGCGGCGCCCCACGTGTCGCCGCTGGCCAGCATCGCGCGCGCGCGCAGTTCCAGCAGGCGCAGCTGCAACGCGGCGGGCACCGTGACGTTCGGTTGCGTGGTGAGTCGCAGCGCGGTCGCGTTGTCGTGCTGGGCGAGCGCCATCTCCGCGCGCAGCAGGTCGAAGCGCAGCGGCTCGTCGCCGCTCAGGCGTTCGCGCTTGATGTCGGCGAGGGTCGGCGCGGCGCGTTCGATCTGGCCTTCCTGGCGCCATGCTTCCGCCGCCGCCAGCCGATAGGAATCGGCGTGGCCGCGGTACTGCCCGGCCAGGTCGAGGTAAGCCTGTGCGGCCTGGTCGAACTGGCCTTGGCGGGCGAGCGTCTGCGCGCTCTGGACGGCGGCGAGCTCGGCCGGCGAGCGCTGCACGTTCATCGGCGCGCATGCGGCCAGCACCAAGGACAACAGCAGTGCGGTCGCGGCGGTGCGCGAAAGGCGCATGAGGCGCATGGGAGATCCCTTGTTCGTCATGGTCGTCAATGCGCGATCATAGCCGATCGACTTGCCGGCTTACGGCGCAGGAGTTCTCGATGTCATTAGAGCCTGTTCATGATCTCCAAGTGCCCCGCGCCGGGAGCTGTTTGCGTGCAGGCCAAGGAAGAGCGAGGGAGTGGACGTCCGTCCACGACCGAGTGATGACGCCAGCCTGTGGGCAAACAGACCCGGCCCCGGCATTAATAGGTGCTGGGGTTGCCATCCAGTGGCCGCCATGCGGCAGCGCGTGGCTTGACCTGACCGCCAGTCAGGCGCTGCGCCACGCACTACCACCTGACGGCCACTCGATGACAACGCGGGGTACTTGGAGATCATGAACAGGCTCTCAATTCAGTCAGGCTGCCTGTGGGTAGTGGCCACCCCGATCGGTCATCGCGATGATCTGTCCGTCCGTGCGATCGAGACCTTGCGCGCGGTGGCGGTGATCGCCGCGGAGGACACCCGGCATAGCCGACCCTTGCTGGTTCATCACAACATCGACACGCCGCTGATCGCATTGCACGACCACAACGAACGCGACGCGGTGGATCCGATCGTGCGACGGATGGTGGCGGGCGATTCGGTGGCGCTGATCTCCGATGCCGGCACGCCGCTGATCAGCGACCCCGGTTTTCGCCTGGTGCGCGCCGCGCGTGCGGCCGGCATTCGCTGCATTCCGGTGCCGGGCGCGTGCGCGGCGATCGCCGCGTTGTCGGTGGCGGGGCTGCCCAGCGACCGTTTCGTGTTCGAGGGCTTCCTGCCGCCGAAGGCGGCGGCGCGGCGCAGCCGATTGCAGGAGCTGGCCGGCGATGCGCGCACGCTCATCTTCTACGAGTCGTCGCATCGGGTCGCCGAGAGCCTGGCCGACATGCGCGATGTATTCGGTGCCGAGCGCGAGGCGGTGCTGGCGCGCGAATTGACCAAGATGTTCGAGACCGTGCTGGGCGAGCCGCTGGCGGAACTGGCGGCGCGGGTCGTCAGCGATCCCGATCAGCAACGCGGCGAACATGTGATCCTGGTCGCGGGTCGCGGCGAGGAAGTCGATGCGAAGCTCGCCGAGGGCCAGCGCATCTTCGCCATTCTGCGCGAGGAGCTGCCGCCGGCGAAGGCGGCGAAGCTGGCGGCGGCGATCAGTGGAGCGCCGCGCAAGGCACTTTACGAGAAGTGAGTGAAGCGGAGTGAGAAAAGAGAGAGCCAGGCGCGCGGCGGCTTTTCTCTCGTTTCTCACTCCTCTCCACTCACTCCTGTATTCTTGCTCGTGGAGTCGGCCGGACAGTCGCGTCGCGCGCAAGCGCATCGAGGAAAGTCCGGGCTCCATAGGGCAGAGTGCCAGGTAACTCCTGGGCAGCGTGAGCTGACGGCCAGTGCAACAGAGAGCAGACCGCCGATGGCCCGGCTACTTTCGGGTAGCTCGGGCACAGGTAAGGGTGAAAGGGTGCGGTAAGAGCGCACCGCGTACGGGGCCAACGTCGTACGGCACGGTAAACCCCACTCGGAGCAAGACCAAATAGGGGAACGATAACGCGGCCCGCGTTGTTCCCGGGTAGGTTGCTGGAGCCAGGCGGCGACGCCTGGCCGAGAGGAATGACTGTCGCGTCGCAAGACGTACAGAACCCGGCTTACAGGCCGACTCCACCTCTTTCACGCCCCTGTCACCCGCGCGACACCGATCGCGCGGGTAACAGGAGGCATCTGTGTGAACGGCGATTCATCCGCGGAGCGCGATAGAGCGCAGTTTCCGGCCGGTTATGGCCTGGATGATTGCAAAGCTCGATATAAAAAATTCCATGCATTCAAACACCTTGCTGGTGTTCCTGAGAATATGCTGCACGTATGGTCAGCATTCTGCCTTTACTCCTTGATTCACAAGCGAATTTCCCTTGACAGTCTCATGGGGCGAGATTATCGTGGGTTCCAGTGTGAAATCGTGGGTTTTAGTGGAGTCAGCTGACGTGTTCCAGGGCGAAACCGCCATCACTGTAGACGACAAGGGCCGCCTGGCCATTCCGACCGCGTATCGCGAGTTGGTGGCGGGCGAATGCGCCAATCGTCTGGTGATTACCTACAACCCGTTCGAGCCGGGCTGCCTGTGGCTGTTCCCGCACGCGGAGTGGGAGCAGGTGCGCGATCAGGTGAATGCATTGCCCAAGGTCAAGGCGGCGCATCGCGACATGCAGATGAAGCTGGTCGGCGCCGCAGCCGTGGTCGAGCCCGATGGCGCGGCGCGGATCCTGCTGCCGGCCAGCCAGCGTGCGGCGGCGGGGATAGAGAAGAAGGCGGTATTGCTGGGCATGGGCAACAAGTTCGAGCTGTGGAGCGAACAGGCCCACCTGGCCAAGATCCGCCAAAGCATCGGCGAAGGCGACATCACTGACGACATGGCAGGCCTGCGCCTGTAACAGGCACGGCGGCGCAGCGGAAATCACTTGGGACGGGACGGGAGTGCAGCTGAAGTGCAATTGCGGCATATCCCGGTGATGCTGGGTGAGGCGGTGGAGGGTCTGTCAGTGCAGTCTGGCGGGCGCTATCTCGATGGGACGTTCGGTCGCGGCGGTCACGCTCGCGCCATATTGTCGCGCCTGGGCCCCGACGGCCGACTGCTGCTGATGGATCGCGACCCGACCGCGATCGCCGCGGCGCAGTCCGAGTTTGCCGGCGATCCGCGCGTGTCGATCCGGCACGCGAATTTCTCCAGTCTGGCCGAATGGGACGAAACCGCGGCAGGCCTCGACGGCGTGCTGCTCGACCTGGGCGTGTCCTCGCCGCAGCTGGACGAGGCCGCGCGCGGCTTCAGCTTCATGGCCGATGCGCCGCTGGACATGCGCATGGATACCAGCCAGGGCGAGAGCGCGGCGGATTTCCTGGCGCATGCCAGCGAGCGCGAGATCACCGAAGTGCTGTGGAATTTCGGCGAAGAGCGCCATGGCCGTCGCATCGCACGCGCGATCGTGGCCGACCGCGAAGCGACCCCGTTCATCCGCACCGGCCAACTGGCCGCGCTGATCGAGCGCGTGGTCGGCCGGCGCGAACCGGGCAAGCATCCGGCCACGCGCAGCTTCCAGGCGCTGCGCATTCGCGTGAACGGCGAACTGGATGCCTTGCAGCAGGGATTGAACGCGGCGCTGGAACGGCTCAAGCCCGGTGGCCGGCTGTCGGTGATCAGCTTCCACTCGCTGGAGGATCGCGCGGTGAAGCTGTTCATCCGCGACCACTCCGGCCGCGTGCAGAACAGCCGGCGCGGGCCGCCGCTGCAGGCCGCGCCGGCGCAATTGAAGGCCGTGGGCAAGGCGCAATTCCCCAGCGCCGCCGAACTGGCGGCGAACCCGCGCGCGCGTTCGGCGGTGTTGCGCGTGGCGGAGAAATTGCCTGCGCATGAGCACATGCGGGAGGGCCACGCATGAAGGCGATCGGCGTCCTGTGCCTGTTGATGCTGTTGGCCGCCGTGCTGGCCAGCGCGCTGGGCGTGGTGTGGACGCGGCACGAGAGCCGCGTGCTGTTCGTCAGCCTCACCGGGTTGCAGAACCAGCGCGACGAACTCAACATCGAATACGGCAAGCTCGAACTGGAACAGGCCACTTATGCCGAGCCGCGTCGCATCGACGACGAGGCGCGCCAGAAGCTGGGCATGGTCGACCCGCGGCCGCAAGACATCCGGTTGCTGCGCTGATGAGCTGGCGCAACCACACCACTCCGCAACAGCCCGTTCGCCGCCGCAGCGCCGGCCCCAGTGCGCGCAGGCGCATGGTGGTGGTGGTCGGCCTGCTGGGCCTGGCGTCGCTTGGCCTGGTCGCGCGCGCGTTCGACCTGCAGGTCGTGCGCAAGCAGTTCTACCAGCGCCAGGGCGACGCGCGTTTCCTGCGCGAGATGCCGATCCCGGTATCGCGCGGCACCATCTTCGATCGCAACGGCGAGCCGCTGGCCGTGTCGACCCCGATGATGTCGATCTGGGCCAATCCGTCCGAGGTGCTGGACAACGAGGAGCGCATCCCTCAACTGGCGCAGGCGCTGGGCGTGGATCCCGGCGAATTGAAGGATCAGCTGGCGCAGCGTTCCGATCGCGAATTCGTCTACCTGCGTCGGCAGATGGCGCCAGCGGCGGCGCAGGCCGTGCTGGACCTGGGCATTCCCGGCATCAACGGCCAGCGCGAGTTCAAGCGCTACTACCCGTCCGGCGAAGTGACCGCGCACGTGCTCGGTTTCACCAATATCGACGACCGCGGCCAGGAAGGACTGGAGCTGGCCTATGACGACTGGCTGGCCGGCAAGCCGGGCGCCAAGCGGGTCATCCGCGACCGCATGGGCCACGTGGTCGAGGACGTGGAACAGGTGCGCGCGCCGAAGCCGGGGCAGAACCTCACGCTTAGCATCGATCGGCGCATCCAGTTCCTCGCCTACAGCGAATTGAAGGCCACGCTGGACAAGTTCCAGGCGGACTCCGGCTCGATGGTGGTGCTCGACGCGAAGACCGGCGAAGTGCTGGCGATGGTCAACCTGCCGACCTACAACCCGAATGCGCTCAGCGGCAGCAAGCCCGGCCAGCGCCGCAACCGCGCGATGACCGACGTGCTCGAGCCGGGTTCGACGATCAAGCCGATCCTGATGGCGGCGGCGCTGTCCAGCGGCAAGTTCACTCCGACCAGCCCGATCATCGACACCACCGGCGGGCACTGGTATTTCCAGGGTCACGACATCCACGACACGCACAATTACGGGCTGCTGACGCCGACCGGCGTCATCACCAAATCCAGCAACGTCGGCGCAGCGCACATCGCGATGCAGCTCGACACCACGTTCATGTACGACACCTACCGCGCATTCGGCTTCGGCAACAGTACCGAGAGCGGCTTTCCGGGCGAGGCCTCCGGCTACCTGCGCATCGGACGCGACTGGCGGCCGCTGGAAAAAGCCATCATGGGTTACGGCTACGGTCTCAACGTGACCGTGCTGCAGCTGGCCAATGCCTACGCCACCATTGCCGATGGCGGCGTGATGCACAGCCCCACCTTCATCAAGGGCGGCGACAACGCGGCCAAGCAGATCATCTCGCCGGAGGTGTCCCGCGAACTGATCCAGATGATGGAGACGGTGACCGGCCCCGGCAGCACCGCGCCGCAGGCGCGCATCGCCAACTACAGCGTGGCCGGCAAGACCGGCACCGCGCACAAGGCGAGTGCGGGCAGCTATTCCAAGAACAACTACACCGCGGCGTTCGCCGGCATCGTGCCGGCGTCGAATCCGCGCCTGGTCGGCGTGGTGGTGATCGACAACCCGCAGAAGGGCAGCTACTACGGCGGCATGGTGTCGGCGCCGGTGTTCGCCAAGGTGATGGACGGTGCGCTGCGCCTGCTCGACGTGCCGCCGGACAATATCGGCCGCTGGTATGTCGGCGGTCCGCTGCAGAGCCCGGACGGGCTGGTTGGCAGCAAGCCGCCTGTCGATACGCCGATCGACGACGCTCCGGTCGACGAGGACACGCCATGAGCACCGGCCACCTCGATCAGTTGCTGCTGGGGATCGCCGACGCGCAGGTCGCTGCCGTGCCGGGTGTCGGCCGCATCGTGGTCTCCGGGCTGACCCTCGACTCGCGGCGCGTGCAGCGCGGCGACGCATTCTTCGCGTTGCGCGGCACCCAGGGTCACGGCATCGCGTTTGCCGCCGGCGCGGTGCAGCGTGGCGCGCAGGTCGTGCTGGCCGAAGCGCCTGCCATGGATGACGTCGCCGCGCTGGACGTGCCGCTGCTGTGGATTGACGGCCTGCACGACGAAGTCGGCGAAATCGCCGCGCGCTTCTACGACCGCCCCAGCGAATCGATGCGCATGCTTGGCGTCACCGGCACCAACGGCAAGACCTCGTGCGTGCAGTTGCTGGCGCAGGCGTTGACCCTGCTGGGTCATCGCGCAGCGTCGATCGGCACGCTCGGCGCGGGCGTGCATGGCCAGTTGCGCGAAGGCGAGCGCACCACGCCCGATGCGATCAGCGTGCAGGCCTTGCTGGCGGATTTTCGCGATGCCGATGTCAGCCACGTGGCGATGGAAGTGTCGTCGCATGCGCTGGAGCAGGGCCGGGTCGGCGCGGTGGACTTCGAGGTCGCCGTGTTCACCAACCTCACCCGCGATCACCTGGATTATCACGGCAGCATGGAAGCCTATGGCGCGGCGAAGGCGAAGCTGTTCGCCTGGCCGGGGTTGCGCAGCGCGGTGATCAATATCGACGACGCATTCGGCCTCGAACTGGCTGCGCAGCTGCCTGCCGGCGTGCAGCCGCTGCGCTTCAGCATGGCCGACGACAGCGCGGCGGAAGTGGCCGCCAGCGCCATCGTCACTTCGTCCGAGGGGTTGGCGTTCCAGTTGCGCACGCCGTGGGGCACGCGGGCGATCCGCAGCCATCTGCTGGGCCGCTTCAACGTGGCCAACCTGCTTGCGGTAGTGGCGTGCCTTGGCGCACTGGGCGAACCGTTCGGGCGCATCGTCGCCGCGGTCGAGCAGTTGCAGCCGGTCAACGGCCGCATGAGCCGGCTCGGTGGCCTCAAGGGCCAGCCGCTGGTGGTAGTCGACTATGCGCACACGCCGGACGCGCTGGAGCAGGCGCTCACCGCCGTGCGCGCGCATTGCGCCGGCCAGCTGATCTGCGTGTTCGGCTGTGGCGGCGAGCGTGACGCCGGCAAGCGCCCGTTGATGGGCGCCATCGCGGCGCGGCTGGCCGACGTCGCCATCGTCACCGACGACAACCCGCGCGGCGAAGACGGCGACGCGATCGTGGCGCAGATCGTCGCCGGCATGTCCGCCGCGCGGGCAATGACGGTCGAACGCGACCGCGCGGCGGCGATCGCCGCCGCGCTCGGCCTGGCTCGCGCCGGCGATGTGGTTCTGATCGCCGGCAAGGGCCACGAAACCTATCAGGACGGCGCGGCCGGCAAGCGCCCCTTCGACGATCTGGCGGTGGCGCATGCCGCGCTGGAACGGCTGAACCGGGAGCCGCGCGCATGATGCAGCTCGGCACCATCGCGATGTGGACCCACGGACAGCTTTCCGGCGGCGATGCGCAGATCGGCAGCGTCGAGGTCAGCGGCGTCGTCATCGATACGCGCAAGCTGAAACCGGGCGACCTGTTCGTGGCGATCAAGGGCGAACGGGCCGATGGCCACGACTACCTCGCCGCCGCCGCCGCGCGCGGCGCCGTCGCTGCGCTGGTGACCCGCAAGGTCGACAGCGAGCTGCCGCAGATTCTTGTCAACGACGCCGAGCTGGCGCTGGGCGACCTGGCCAGCGCGGTGCGTGCGCAGCGCGACGTGCGCGTGGTCGGCATCACCGGTTCCAACGGCAAGACCACGGTGAAGACGCTGGTCGCCTCGATCCTGTCGCGGCACGGCCGCACCCACGTCAGCGCGGGCAACTACAACAACGAGCTCGGCCTGCCGCTGACCCTGCTGGCGATGCCGCGGGACACCGAGTACGCCGTGCTGGAGATGGGCGCCGGCAAGCCGGGCGACATTGCGTATCTGGCGGCCATCGCACGGCCCGATATCGGCCTCGTCACGCTCATCGCGCCGGCGCATCTTGCGCGCATGGGCAGCATCGAAGGCGTGGCCGAGACCAAGGGGGCGATGTATCAGGCGCTGCCGGCCGACGGCATCGCGATCATCAATGCCGACGACAGTTTCGCCAGTTTCTTCAGTGGCCTGGCCGGCGCGCGCAGGCAACTGCGCTTCGGCCTCGACCAGCCGGCCGACATCGGCGCCGACATCATCGAGCAGCGCGTGGACGGCTCGCGCTTCGTGCTCAGCACGCCGCAGGGCGATGCCGAAGTGTCGCTGCCGCTGCCCGGCCGCCACAACATCGCCAATGCGCTGGCGGCGACGGCGGTGGCGCTCGCGCTTGAGGTGCCGCTGGAAACCATCGTGGCCGGGCTGGAACAGGTGCCTGGCGTGGCCGGCCGGCTGCGCCGCGAAGTGACGGCCGGCGGCTGGACGCTGATCGACGACAGCTACAACGCGAATCCCGGCTCGATGGCGGCGGCCATCGACACCTTGCGGCTGGCCGGCGGCGAACGCTGGCTGGTGCTTGGCGACATGGCCGAACTGGGAGCGGATGCACGTGCGCTGCATGCCGGCATCGGCGAGCTCGCCCGCGTGCGCGGCATCGAGCGTCTGTTCGCGGTCGGCCCGTTCGGCGCGGCCACGGTGGAGGCCTTCGGTGCGGGTGGCGAACATTTCGACGACAAGGCGGCGCTGATTGCCGTGTTGCAGGCGCAACTGCACGCGGGGGTCACCTGCCTGGTGAAGGGCTCGCGCTCGGCCGGCATGGAACAGGTGGTGCTCGCCCTCGGCGGCGCCGACAAGAACAAGGGGGATGCATCCGATGCTGCTTGAACTGGCCGACTGGATGGCACGGCATTTCACCGCCCTGCATCTGTTCCAGTACATCACCTTCCGAACCATCATGGCCGCGCTCACCGCGCTGGCGATGTCGCTGCTGTGCGGGCCGTGGCTGATCAACCGGCTGGCCGCGTTGAAGGCCGGCCAGGTGGTGCGCAGCGACGGTCCGCAGACACACCTGGTCAAGGCCGGCACGCCGACCATGGGCGGCGTGATGATCCTGCTCTCGGTCACCGTCGCCACGCTGCTGTGGGCCGACCTGCACAATCGTTACGTGTGGGTGGTGCTGGCGGTGCTGCTGAGTTTCGGCGCGATCGGCTTCTATGACGACTACCGCAAGCTGGTACTGAAGGACAGCCGCGGCCTGGCCAGCCGCTGGAAGTATTTCTGGCAGTCGCTGTTCGGTCTCGGCGCAGCGCTGTTCCTGTATTACACCGCGCCGCATGCCGCCGCCGGCGCGCCGGTGGCGGAGACCGCGCTGTACGTGCCGCTGTTCAAGCACGTCGTGCTGCCGCTGGGGCTGTTCTTCGTGGTGGTCACTTATTTCATGATCGTCGGCTTCTCCAACGCGGTGAACCTCACCGACGGACTGGACGGCCTGGCGATCATGCCCACCGTGCTGGTCTCCGGCGCGCTCGGCGTGTTCGCCTACCTGGCCGGCAACAAGGTGTTCTCCGAATACCTCGGCATCCCCTCGATTCCCGGCGCGGGCGAGCTGGCGATCTTCACCGGCGCGCTGGCCGGCGCGGGATTGGGCTTCCTGTGGTTCAACACGTATCCGGCACAGGTGTTCATGGGCGACGTCGGTGCGCTGGCGATGGGCGCGGCGCTTGGCTGCGTCGCGGTGATCGTGCGCCAGGAGATCGTGCTGCTGGTGATGGGCGGCGTGTTCGTGATGGAAACCGCCTCGGTGATGATCCAGGTGGCGAGCTTCAAGCTCACCGGCAAACGCGTATTCCGGATGGCGCCGATCCATCACCACTTCGAATTGAAGGGCTGGCCCGAACCGCGGGTAATCGTGCGCTTCTGGATCATCAGCGTCGTGCTGGTGCTGATCGGTCTTGCCACGTTGAAGGTGCGCTGATGCCGATCTTCGACGCCGCCACCCAGGCCAAACGTCGCACCGGTCCGCGCGGTCGCTTCGACCTGTGGCTGCTGGTCGCGCTGATCGGGCTGGCCAGCATCGGCGTGGTGATGGTGACGTCCAGTTCGATCGCGGTGGCGGACAGCCAGCATCTGGGCGAGTTCTACTTCCTGAAGAAGCACCTGCTGTTCCTCAGCCTTGGCATGGTCGCCGCCGGTTTCGCGATGCGCACCGAGCTGAAGCTGCTGGAGAAGTTCGCGTTCCCGCTGCTGGCGCTGGCGTTCCTGATGCTGCTGGCGGTGTTCGTACCGCACTTCGGCATGCGCATCAACGGCGCACGGCGCTGGCTCAACCTGTTTGTCACCACGTTCCAGCCGGTCGAGGCGGTGAAACTCATCCTGGTGGTCTACGTCGCCAGCTACCTGGTGCGTCACCGCGAGAATGTGGAGACGAAATTCCTGGGCCTGTTCAAGCCGGTGCTGGTGGCGGGCCTGATCGTGCTGCTGCTGCTGGCGCAGCCGGACTTCGGCTCGGCCACGCTGGTGATCGCGGTGACCATCGCGATGGTCTGGCTCGGTGGCGCGCGGCCGATCTTCCTGTTCCTGATGGGCTTGCCGCTGATGCCGCTGCTGTACGTGGCAGCGACCGGCGAGAGCTACCGCATGAAGCGACTGACCTCGTTCATGGATCCGTGGAAGGATCCCTTCAACGACGGCTTCCAGCTGACCCAGTCACTGATGGCGATCGGCCGCGGCGAATGGACCGGGGTGGGGCTGGGTTCCAGCGTGCTGAAGTTGTCCTACCTGCCCGAGGCACACACCGATTTCATCTTCGCGGTGATCGGCGAGGAGCTCGGCCTGGCTGGCGTGGTGCTGGTGATCAGCCTGTTTGGGCTGGCGGTGGGCCGCGGCCTGTATCTGGGCCTGAAGGGCGTCGAGGTGGGCCAGCGTTTCGCCGGCTATGTCGCGTTCGGCATCTCGCTGATGCTGGCGATGCAGGCGATCGTGTCGGTCGGCGTCAATCTCGGCGCGTTGCCGACCAAGGGCCTGACCCTGCCGCTGATCAGCTACGGCGGTTCGTCGATGGTGTTGACCTGCGCGATGGCCGGCGTGCTGCTGCGCGCCACCTACGAGATCAATCGCGCGCTCGACGCGCGGCAGATGGCCACCCGGATGCCGGCAGCCGTAGCCGCGGTCGATGCGAACGCGGCGGCGAAGCCGCGCGAGGCGGTGGCCGCATGAACACACAGGCACCCGTGCTGATCATGGCCGGTGGCACCGGCGGGCACATCTTCCCCGGCCTGGCCGTGGCCGAATGCCTGCGCGCGCACGGCGTGCCGGTGGTATGGCTCGGTGCGGTCGGCGGGATGGAGACGAAGGTGGTGCCGGCGCAGCGGATCGAATTGCACACGGTGGCGGTCGGTGGTTTGCGCGGCAAGGGCATCAAGACCCGGCTGCTGGCACCGCTGATGTTGCTGCGCGCGCTGTTTGCCGCGCTGCGCGTATTGCGCAAGGTGCAGCCGCGCAGCGTGCTGTCGATGGGTGGCTACGTGGCCGGTCCCGGCGGTGTTGCCGCGTGGCTGCTGCGCCGTCCGTTGCTGGTGCATGAGCAGAATCGCGTGGCCGGTTTCACCAACCGCAGGCTGGCCGGATTCGCCAAGCGCGTGCTGGCCGGATTCGCCGATGCGCTGCCGCAGGCGGAGTGGGTCGGCAATCCGGTGCGCGACACGATCGCGGCGTTGCCACCGCCAGCCGAGCGGATGGCAGGCCGTGAGGGCAGGCCGCGCCTGCTGGTGCTCGGCGGCAGTCTCGGTGCCCGTGCGCTGAACCTCGCGCTGCCGCAGGCGCTGGCTCGATTGGCTCCGGCGCAGCGTCCCGAGGTGCTGCACCAGTGCGGCAGCCGTGGGCTCGACGAGGCGCGCGAGGCGTATGCAAAGGCCGGCGTCGAGGCGCAGGTGGTGGCTTTCATCGACGACATGGCCGGCACCTACGGCTGGGCCGATCTGGCGGTCTGCCGCGCCGGTGCGCTGACCCTGGCCGAGCTCGCTGCGGCCGGGCTCGGTGCCGTGCTGGTGCCGTTTCCCCACGCGGTGGACGACCACCAGACCCGCAATGCGGAAGTGCTGGTGGCGGCCGGAGCCGCCGAACTGATGCAGGAGAACAAGCTGGACGTACAGATTCTGGGGCAGCGACTGCAAGCGCTGCTGGGCGATCGCCCGCGACTGCTGGCGATGGCCGAAGCGGCGCGCACGCTGGCCAAACCCGACGCGGCGCGAGTCATCGCTGCCGCCTGCCTGGAGGTGGCTGCATGACCCTGCGTCGATTGCTCGCACACGAAGACCTGATGAGCACGTTTCGCCGGGTGCACTTCATCGGCATTGGCGGCGTCGGCATGAGCGGCATTGCCGAGGTGCTGCACAACCTCGGTTATGCGGTGTCCGGATCCGACCGCGCGAACTCGCCGACTGCGCAGCGGTTGCAACAACTGGGCATCGTCGTGCACGTCGGGCATGCGGTGGAAAACGTCGGCGATGCCGACGTGGTGGTGACTTCGAGCGCGATCAAGCAGGACAACCCGGAGCTGGTCGCCGCCCGGGACGCGCGTATCCCGGTGATCCCGCGCGCCGAGATGCTGGGCGAGCTGATGCGCTTCCGCCGCGGCGTGGCGATCGCCGGCACCCATGGCAAGACCACCACCACCAGCCTGACCGCCAGCGTGCTGGCCGAGGCCGGTTATGACCCGACCTTCGTGATCGGCGGCCAGTTGAATGCTGCTGGCGCGAACGCGCGACTCGGCACCGGACAATACCTGGTCGCCGAGGCCGACGAGTCCGATGGCTCGTTCCTGCTGCTGTCGCCGGTGATCGCCGCCATCACCAATATCGATGCCGATCATCTGGAGAACTATCACGGCGACTTCGCCGAGGTGAAGCAGGCGTTCGACGATTTCCTGCACCGGCTGCCGTTCTACGGACTGGCCGTGCTGTGCGTGGACGATGCCGAAGTTGCCCTGCTGGCGAAGTCCACCAGCCGCCGCGTGATGACCTATGGCATCGACGCGGCGGACGCCGACGTGCGCGCGCTGAACCTTAGCCAGCACGGCTTCGAGATGCATTTCGATCTGCAATTGCCGGGCCGCGCCGAAGCGTTGCCGGTGAAGCTCAACCTGCCGGGCCGGCACAACGTGTTGAACGCGCTGGCCGCTGCCACGATCGGCTGGCAGCTGGGCGTGGAAGCCGAAGCGATGGCTCGCGCGCTGGAGAATTTCCAGGGCGTCGGCCGGCGCTTCCACCGTCGCGGCGAGATCGCGCTAGACCACGGCAGCGTGTTGCTGGTCGACGACTACGGCCATCACCCGCGCGAACTGGCCGCGGTGTTCGCCGCGGCCCGCGGCGGCTGGCCGGAGCGCCGGTTGGTGGTCGGCTTCCAGCCGCACCGCTACAGCCGCACGCGCGACCTGCTGGACGATTTCGCCAACGTGCTGGCCGAGGCCGACGTGCTGGTGTTGACCGACGTCTATCCCGCGGGCGAGGCACCGATTGCCGGCGCCGACGGCCGTGCGCTGGCGCGCGCCGTACGCGCGCGCGGGAAGGTCGATCCGGTGCTGGTGGAGCACCCGCGCGACCTGAAGGAAACCTTGCCGACCCTGCTGCGTGACGGCGACCTGCTGCTGTTGCTCGGTGCCGGCGACATCGGCGCGGCCGCGGCCGAGCTGGGCCAGCTCGGTCACCTGAGGACAAGCAAGTGAGCACGAAGATGACCGTGAACAAGATCAGCGACCCCGCCCAGTTCGGCCGCGTCGCCGTGGTGATGGGCGGCAGTTCGGCCGAGCGCGAGGTGTCGCTCGATTCCGGCCGCAACGTGCTGGCCGCGCTGCAGGCGCGTGGCGTCGACGCACATGCGATCGACGGCATCCCCGCATTGCTCGACGCGCTGCGCGCCGGCCACTTCGCACGGGTGTTCAACATCCTGCACGGCCAGCATGGCGGCGGCGAGGACGGCGTGCTGCAGGGCGCGCTGGAATCGCTCAACGTGCCGTACACCGGCTCGGGCGTGCTCGGTTCCGCATTGTCGATGGACAAGACGCGTTCGAAGCGCGTGTGGCAATCGCTGGGCCTGCCGACGCCGAAGTTCGAGGCCTTGCCACGCGGCGCGGATGTGCATGCGGCGGCGAAGCAGGTGGGTTTTCCGCTGATCGTGAAGCCGGCTTGCGAAGGCTCCAGCGTGGGCGTGACCCGCGTGTTCGACGAGTCGCAACTGGACCAGGCGGTCGCACTGGCGGCGAAGTATCCGGGCGACCTGCTGATGGAAGCCCTGATCGAGGGCGACGAACTGACCGTCGCGATCCTCGGCCGCGAGGTGCTGCCGTCGATCCACATCGTGCCTAAGGGCGCGTTCTACGATTACAACGCGAAGTACATCGCCGAGGACACGCTTTACTTGTGCCCCGGTCAGGAAGGCGACGCCGAGGCGGAACTGCGCGCACTGGCCTTGCAGGCCTTCGATGCACTCGGCTGCGCCGGCTGGGGCCGCGTGGACGTCATGCGCGACCGCGCCGGTCGCAATTGGCTGCTGGAAGTGAACACTGCGCCAGGCATGACCTCGCACTCGCTGGTGCCGAAGGCAGCCGCGGTGGCCGGTATCGATTACCAGGAACTGTGCTGGCGCGTGCTGGAAACCAGTTTCCGGGAGGGCATGTGAAAGGAACCGTCCGCCTCGTCGCCTGGTGTCTCGCCATCGCTCTGGTAGCGCTGCCGATCGTCGGCGTGCTGCGCGGATGGTTTGCGGCAGGCCGGTGGCCGGTGACGCAGCTGACGGTGCAGGCCGAGTTCAAGCACGTCAGCGCGGCGGATATCCGTGCGGCCGTGCGGCCGCGGCTGGGCAAGGGTTTCTTCGCGCTGGATCTCGATGCGGTGCAGAAGGCGGTGGCCGCGTTGCCGTGGGTGGAGTCGGTCGAAGCGCGCAAGCGCTGGCCGGACACCCTGCAGCTGCGCATCTACGAACGCCAGCCGTTTGCGCGCTGGAACGACAAGCAGCTGATCAGTCGGCAGGGTTTGGTGTTCGACGCGCCGGGTGCGGCCGATACCGGTGCGTTGCCGGATCTGCACGGGCCGGATGCGCGCCTGGCCGAGGTGGTCAGCTTCTACGCGGAAACCCGCAAGGCCTTTGCCGGCACCCATCTGCAGATCACCGGCGTGGCACTGACCGAGCGCGGCAGCTGGAGCGTGAGTACCGCCGACGGCGCGCAGATCGTGATCGGCGACCGCGAGCAGGCCGGGCGCCGACTGCGTCGCTTCCTCGATGTCTACCCGCAGCTGATCGCCGGACATACCGAAGGTTTTGCCTACGCCGACCTTCGTTACACCAATGGATTCGCCGTGCGCTGGCCGCAAGCGGCCGCCGTCAACGCTGGAGGTTCGCCCCGCTCATGAAGCCACGCAACGACAAGCAACTGGTAGTGGGGCTCGACATCGGCACCTCCAAGGTGGTGGCGATCGTCGGCGAGTACGAACCGGGCGAGCCGATCACCGTGATCGGCATCGGCACCCACGTCTCGCGCGGCATGAAGCGCGGCTCGGTGGTCGACATCGAATCGACCGTGCACTCGATCCAGCGCGCGGTGGAGGAGGCCGAGCTGATGGCCGGCTGCGACATCCGCTCGGTGTACGCCTCGATCTCGGGTAGCCACCTGGAGACCCGCAACTCGCACGGCAACGCGGCGATACGCGATCGCGAAGTCACTGCCAGCGACCTGGAGCAGGTGCTGGAGGCGGCCAGCGCGGTGGCGATTCCGGCCGATCGCAAGGTGCTCTACAAGGAATCCCAGGAATATCGCATCGACGGCCAGGACGGCATCCGCTCGCCGGTCGGCATGAGCGGCGTGCGGCTGGAGGCGAACGTGCATCTGGTCACCGGCGCGGCGGCGGCCGTGCAGAACATCACCAAGTGCATCCAGCGCTGCGGCCTTGCCGTGGACGAACTGGTGCCTTCCGCCGTGGCCAGTGCCAAGGCGGTGTTGACCGACGACGAGCGCGAACTCGGCGTGTGCCTGGTCGACATCGGTGCCGGCACTACCGATATCGCGATCTACACCCAGGGCTCGATCCGCCACACCGCCTCGCTGCCGGTCGGCGGCGACCAGGTCACCAGCGACATCGCCTACGGCGTGCACACGCCGACCGCGCACGCGGAGGAGATCAAGATCAAGTACGCCTGCGCGCAGACCGGACTGGCGCACGCCGAGGAAACCATCCAGGTGCCCAGCGTGGGCGATCGCCCACCACGCCGGCTCGCCCGGCAGTCGCTGGCGCAATCGGTGCAGGCGCGCTACGAGGAAATTTTCGAGATGGTGCAGGACCAGTTGCGCCGCTCCGGCTACGAGAGCCTGGTCGCCGCCGGCGTGGTGCTGACCGGCGGCGCCTCGAAGATGGAAGGCGCGCTGGAGCTGGCCGAAGAGATCTTCCACAAGATGGTTCGCATCGGCGTGCCGCAGCAGATCGACGGCCTGGGCGACGTGGTCGCCAGCCCGCTGCATGCCACCGGCGTGGGCTTGCTGCTGCACGGTTCGCGCGCCGGCGGCATGCGCGTGGGCGGGCCGATCGGCGGCAGCGTCGGTGGCGTGGTCGGCAAGTTCCGCAGCTGGCTCACCCGGAATTTCTGATGACGATTTTTCTGAGCGGTGCAGGAAGCGCAGCCACGGGCAGAAGGAGATTCGCCCACCACCACGGACCGACAGGAGTCGCGTTCCATGGTTACAACGACAACAACTCTACGGAGGACGGGAAATGTTTGAACTGATCGATAAACTCGCACCCAATGCAGTCATCAAGGTAATCGGCGTGGGCGGCGGCGGCGGCAATGCCGTGGCGCACATGCTCAATTCCAACATCGAAGGCGTCGAGTTCGTCGTCGCCAACACCGACGCGCAGGCGATGACCAGCTGCGGCTCGCGCACCCACCTGCAACTGGGTGGCAACGTGACCAAGGGCCTCGGCGCCGGCGCGAATCCCGAAGTGGGCCGGCAGGCCGCACTGGAGGATCGCGAACGGATCGAGGCGATGCTCGAAGGTGCCGACATGGTGTTCATCACCGCCGGCATGGGCGGCGGCACCGGTACCGGCGCGGCGCCGGTGGTGGCACAATTGGCCAAGGAGAAAGGCATTCTGACGGTCGCCGTCGTCACCAAACCGTTCCCGTTCGAAGGCCGTCGGCGCATGCAGGTCGCGTTGAAGGGCATCGAGGATCTGTCCCAGCACGTCGACTCGCTGATCACCGTACCGAACGAGAAGCTGCTCAGCGTGCTCGGCCGCGACGTGACGCTGTTGAACGCGTTCAAGGCGGCCAACGACGTGCTGCAGGGCGCCGTGCAGGGCATCGCCGACCTGATCACCGCCCCCGGCCTGATCAACGTCGACTTCGCCGACGTGCGCACGGTTATGTCCGAAATGGGCCTGGCCATGATGGGCTCGGGCACCGCCCGCGGCGACGACCGCGCCCAGGCGGCAGCCGAGGCCGCGATCAAGAACCCGCTGCTGGAAGACGTCAACCTCAACGGCGCCTGTGGCATCCTGGTCAATGTCACGGCTGGTCCGAACCTGACTATGCGCGAATTTGACGAGATTGGTCGCATCATCCATGACTTCGCCAGCGAGGACGCCACCGTGGTGATCGGTACTTCGCTCGATCCGGAAATGAAGGACGACGTGCGCGTCACCGTGGTCGCCACCGGCCTCAACCGTGCCAACGCCTCGCGCGGACAGCCGCCGATTCGCATGGTCGAGACCCAGCAGGTGCAGATGCGCCCCCGTCCGGTGGTGTTGCGCACTGGCACCGGCAACGAAGTGGTCGACTATGCGCAACCGGACATGACGCCCAGCAGCCATAGCCGTGCAGAACCCGCCGCTCCGGCAAAAAACGCGGAGCCGGGCTTCGACTATCTGGATATCCCGGCCTTCCTGCGCCGACAGGCCGATTGATGGCAGATTCCGAAAACTGAAGGAGCTGCGAAGCTATTGAACGAAGCCAGGCGGGGTGGGTCATTCTTCCCATGTGCCGCAAACGCGGTGTTTGCTGCCATCGGCATGGGTGATCGACGTCGCCGGAGTTGTAACAGATGCGGGGTCGTCGATACCGGGCGAATCGTCCGCAGAGGTACAAGCAGCAGGACTGTGCGTCGGGATGACGCATGGCCGGTGGTCACGTTTAGCCGTGACGGCCGGCCCGACGTTCCGTGCCGGATTCCCGTCCCAGGCGCGGGCGTCGTGTCGGGTTGCCGGAATGGTGGGAGTGGCAACGGATGCCCATCGCTTTCAAGGATGAAAGAAACATGAAGGCTTAATCAGACTGTACGGTACGGTTTGCTTTTATCACAGGTTAAAACTGTGTTAGCATCCGCCCCTGATTGGCTGCTGCCTACACAGGTACCAACAACAATGATCAAGCAGCGTACGCTCAAGAACGTGATTCGTGCGACCGGCGTCGGCCTGCATACGGGCGACAAGGTGTACATGACCTTGCGTCCAGCGGCACCGAACACCGGCATCGTTTTCCGTCGTACGGATCTCGATCCGCCGGTGGACATCCGCGCGCGCCAGGACAATGTCGGCGACACCCGACTGTCAACCACACTGGTCAACGGCGATGCGCGTGTAGCCACCGTCGAGCATCTGCTCTCGGCGATGGCTGGCCTGGGCATCGACAATGCCTACGTCGATCTGTCCGCACCTGAAGTTCCGATCATGGATGGCAGCGCCGGGCCGTTCGTCTTCCTGCTGCAGTCTGCCGGCATCGAAGAACAGAACGTGGCCAAGCGCTTCATCCGCATCAAGAAGCCGGTGAAGGTGCAGGAAGGCGACAAGTGGGCCAGCTTCGACCCGTTCGAAGGCTTCAAGGTCGGCTTCTCGATCGACTTCAACCATCCGATCATCAGCAAGCGCACCTCGCGCGCCGAGATCGACTTCTCCACCACGTCCTTCGTCAAGGAAGTCAGCCGGGCCCGTACCTTCGGCTTCATGCGTGACATCGAGATGCTGCGCGAGCACAACCTGGCGCTGGGCGGATCGATGGACAACGCCGTGGTGCTGGATGACTACCGGGTACTCAACGAAGACGGTCTTCGTTACGAGGACGAATTCGTCAAGCACAAGATCCTCGACGCGATCGGCGATCTCTACCTGCTCGGCCACAGCCTGATCGGCGCCTATCATGCGCACAAGTCCGGCCATGAGCTGAACAACAAGTTGCTGCGCACACTGATGGCCGATGCCTCGGCGTGGGAAGAAGTGAGTTATCAGGACGATCCGGCCGTTTCGCCGATCTCCTATGCACATCCGGCGCAGGCGATCTAGCAAGCAGTGGCCTGATTGGCGGCGTGCCATCACATGGCCCGCGCCAGCGGGGTTTTTTCGAGGGCTTGCCGAAACAAGCCGCCTCTGCGGAACAAAAAAAGACCGGGCCATCGAGGCCCGGTCTTTTTTTGTGATGTAACCCACACTCGAACCGGCCTTGCTTCACGCTCCGACGACATCGCGAATGAACCGTTAACGTCTGCATGCTATAAACCCACCTGCATCACGCGGGCTGATGGCAGCGGGAGGCGGCCCGGAGTGGGTGGTTGATCCGCTTCGGGAACAGGGGGCTCAGGCAGGTTCGGCGAGGGACGCCAGCTCAAGGAACAGTACCCGCATTTCGGGGTCTGTGAATGATGCGGCAGCGGCCCGGAGGTGGGCGGCTGCGGCAGCCGAAAGCGGTTTTGACCTGTCCGGCTCGATGGCAGCTGGTGGTTGGGGGGCCACTTTCACGGTGACGGAACTGGCGCAGGTGCCTATGGCGCGTGCGGTGGCAAGGATCTGTGTCTGCATCAAGCGCAGGCGCGATGCCCAGGCCGGTGAAGACGCCAGGAAGACGAGGCGGTCGTTGCGCAGGTTGGCGAATCTCACCTGCTCGCGCAATGGCGACGGCAACGTCTGGCGCAATGCGCGATCCAGCGCTTCCAGCGCGTCGGCCTTTCGGGCCAGCGTCGCGAAGGAGCCACAGTCGGCAAGGGGCTTCGGTCCGTTGCCGATGCGGCGGGAAATGGCTGGAGTGGCGCGTTGCATGGTGCCGGAATTCGATGTTGGACCGATATGCAAATCATACTCGTATCACGTGCCAGGAAATTGCCGAAGACCCTCGACCTGGCGGATCGCCGCCTGCGTTGGAAGCTGCTCGGATTGTTGTCGGTGGCGGTGCTCGGCTGCATGGGCGCCGGCGTGGCGCTGGCCTTGATGGTCGCCAGTCCGCGTGATCGCGCTTTGGCGGAAATCCACGGCCTGCAGCAGCAGGTTCGGCAGCAGGATGCCCAGTTGGGCAGCGTGCGCCAGGATGCCCGTCGCAGCATCGATGCGCTGGCCGTGAAGCTGGGACAACTGCAAGCGCAGTCGACCCGTCTCAATGCACTGGGCGAGCGGCTGGCCGAGGTCGGCAAGCTCGACGCCGACGAATTCAATTTCGACCAGCAACCGGCGGTCGGTGGCGTCGAGGACGCCAGCGGCAGTGCATACGCATTGCCAGCGGCGCTGGACAGCAGCATCAACCAGTTGGCCAGCCAGTTCGACACGCAGCAGGCGCAGTTGTCGGCGCTGCAAAGCCTGTTGCTGGACGCCAAGATCGAATCCAACCTGAAGCCGACCGGCATGCCGGTGCCGGGCTATATCTCTTCCTATTTCGGAGTGCGCCCGGATCCGTTCGACGGCCATTCCGCGCGTCATACGGGCCTGGATATCGCCACCCCGTACGGCACCCCCGTACATGCCGTGGCCGAGGGCATGGTGACCTTTGCCGGCGTGCGCAGCGGTTATGGCAACGTGATCGAGATCGATCATGGCAACGGCTACATGACCCGCTATGCGCACAACAGCAAGCTGTTGGCGCACCCCGGCCAGCACGTACAGGTGGGTGACGTGATCGCCAAGGCCGGCTCCACCGGGCGATCGACCGGGTCGCACGTGCATTTCGAGGTCTGGTACCACGGTCGGGTGGTCAATCCGCTGGCGTTCGTGCGCAATCACCGCTAGGCGCCGCCCGGCGGCGCTTGCCCGCCCACGTTTCCGGTACGGCCGGTGGTGTCTTCCGTCCTTGAATCCGGCCAATGCCGGCACCATCGAGGACCAGTGGATTGCATGTCCGGCGCGGCTTGCCGCGATGGGCGCGTCCCCGCAAACATGCCTCCAACAGCATGGGTTTATGGGCATGTAGTAATATGCCCGATTGCCCCGTGAAGTTGCGGGCATCCCGTTTCCCAAACCGGAAGATCGATGTTCAATCGTGCCCTGACGAGTCTTTTTGGTAGCCGCAACGAGCGCGTGCTGCGCCAGCTTTCCAGAATCGTTTCCCGCATCAACGCGCTGGAGTCCGAATACGAAAAGCTGGACGACGATGGCCTGCGCGGCAAGACCGTAGAGTTCAAGCAACGGGTTGCCGCCGGCGAGTCGCTGGACAAGCTGTTGCCGGAGGCCTTCGCGGTAGTGCGCGAAGGCGCCAAACGTACCCTGGGCATGCGTCACTACGACGTGCAGATGATCGGCGGCATGGTGCTGCACCAGGGCAAGATCGCCGAGATGCGCACCGGCGAGGGCAAGACCCTGGTTGGCACGTTGCCGGTTTACCTGAATGCGCTGGCCGACAAGGGCGTGCACGTGGTCACCGTCAACGACTACCTTGCACGGCGCGACTCCGCGCAGATGGGCAAGTTGTACAACTTCCTCGGCCTGACCGTGGACGTGGTGTATCCGGGCATGGACCATGCCGACAAGTACGCTGCCTACCGCGCCGACATCACCTACGGCACCAACAACGAATTCGGCTTCGACTACCTGCGCGACAACATGGCGCTCAGCAAGGAGCAGCGCTACCAGCGGGGCCTGCACTACGCCATCGTCGACGAGGTCGACTCGATCCTCATCGATGAGGCGCGCACGCCGCTGATCATTTCCGGCCCGGCCGAGGATTCCCCGCAGCTGTATCTGGCGGTGAACAAGATCGTGCCGCGGATGATCCGGCAGACCGAGGAAGAGGGCGAAGGCGATTACTGGGTCGACGAGAAGCAGAAGCAGGTGCACCTCTCCGAGGCGGGCATGCAGCACGCCGACGAGCTGCTGCGCGAAGCGGGCGTGATCGACCAGGACAGCGGCCTGTACGACTCGAAGAACCTGGCGGTGGTGCATCACCTCAACGCCGCCCTGCGCGCCAACGGCATCTACCAGCGCGACGTCGATTACATCGTGCGCGACGGCGAGGTGATCATCGTCGACGAGTTCACCGGTCGCACCCTGGCCGGCCGGCGCTGGTCCGACGGCCTGCACCAGGCCGTCGAGGCGAAGGAGGGGGTGCCGATCCAGCGCGAGAACCAGACGCTGGCCACGGTGACGTTCCAGAACCTGTTCCGCATGTACAAGAAGCTGGCCGGCATGACCGGTACGGCCGACACGGAAGCGTTCGAGTTCCAGAGCATCTACGGCCTGGAAGTGGTGGTGATCCCCACGCACAAGCCGATGATCCGCAAGGACAACGCGGACATGATCTTCCTGTCGCAGACGCCGAAGTACAACTCGGTGATCGAGGACATCAAGGATTGCCACAAGCGTGGCCAGCCGGTGCTGGTCGGTACCACGTCGATCGAAGTGTCCGAGCTGCTGTCCGGCATGCTGAACAAGGCCGGCGTGCCGCACGAAGTGCTCAATGCCAAGCAGCACGAGCGCGAAGCGCACATCGTGGCGCAGGCCGGTGCCCCCGGACAGGTCACCATCGCCACCAACATGGCCGGTCGCGGTACCGACATCGTGCTCGGAGGCAGCCTCGACGCGGCTCTGGCCGCACTCCCCGAAGATGCCAGCGAGATGGATCGCCAGCGCGCGAAGGCCGAGTGGAAGAAGCTGCACGAACAGGTACTGGCCGCCGGCGGCCTGCACATCATCGGCACCGAGCGACACGAGTCGCGGCGCATCGACAACCAGCTGCGCGGCCGTTCCGGCCGCCAGGGCGATCCGGGCTCCTCGCGCTTCTACCTGTCGCTGGAAGACAACCTGCTGCGCATCTTCGGCGGCGAAGGCCTGGTGCGCTGGATGAAGCGCTTCGGCATGAAGGACGACGACGCACTGGAAGATCGCATGATCAGCCGGCAGATCGAAAAGGCCCAGCGCAAGGTCGAACAGCACAACTTCGACATCCGCAAGCACCTGCTGGAATTCGACGACGTCGCCAACGACCAGCGCAAGGTGATCTATCGCCAGCGCGACGAATTGCTGGAAGGCGACGACGTCTCGGCCACCGTCGCCGACATCCGCGAAGACGTGGCGCAAACCATGACCCGTGCCTACGTGCCGGCCGAAAGCATCGACGAACAATGGGACCTGGCTGGTCTCGACCGCGAACTGGAGAGCTCATTCGGTCTTTCGCTGGATCTCAAGCACTGGGTGGAGCAGCAGCAGGAGGTCGACGCGGAGATGATCTTCAAGCACGTGCGTGATGGGGTGAATGCGTTGTTCCAGGCGAAGGAGGCGCAGATCGGCGCCGAGACCATGCGCCAGCTGGAAAAGCACATCATGCTGACCGTGGTCGACAATGCCTGGAAGGATCACCTGTCGAACATGGACTATCTGCGCCAGGGCATCTATCTGGTCGGCTATGCGCAACAGGATCCGAAACAGGCATTCAAGCGCGAGTCGTTCAAGCTGTTCTCCGAGATGCTCGACCGGATCAAGGCCGAGGTGGTGCAGATGCTGGCGCGGATCCGCATTCGCAGCGAGGAGGAAGTCGCCGCGATGGAGGCCGAGCAGCAGCGCATGGCCGAGCGTCTGCAGAAGCAGATGCTGGCGACCGGCGGTGGCGCGCCGGTGGGTGCATTCGGCGGCGACGCGGAGGCGCCGGTCGGCGTCGGCATGCGCATCGCGCAACCGGCGCAGCACGATGGCCCCAAGGTGGGTCGGAATGATCCGTGCCCGTGCGGCTCGGGCAAGAAGTACAAGCACTGCCATGGCCAGCTGGCCTGAGCGCGAAGAGCAGGAGCGCGAAGAGCAGGAGCGCGAAGAGCAGGAGTGAGTGAGGAGGAGTGAGAAAGAGAGAGAAGGCAGTGCAGCTTTCTCTCACTCCTCACTCCTCTTCGCTCACTTCTCGCTGGTCAGTCCTCGACGCCTGGAGGCCGTTTGCGATGCGGCTCGGCGTTGACCGTGGTGTATTGCGGTTCTTCACCATCGAGTCGCAACGCGGTGAGTTTTCCGCCCCACACGCAGCCAGTGTCGATCGCATACACGCCGAGTCCGGCAAAGCGGCCCAGCGTCGACCAGTGGCCGCAGACGATGTTGGTGTCGCGTCGATGCATGCCGGGCACCGAAAACCATGGATACAGTCCCGGTTTCTGCGTGCCCGGAATGCCCTTGGCGTCGAAGTCGATGCGCCCATTGACATCGCAATAACGCATTCGGGTCATCGTGTTGATCGTGGCACGCTGACGCTCCAGTCCCTGCAGCCTGCTCGACCACACCGCCGGCCTGTTGCCGAAAAGATTGCGCAGCAGGCGCGGGTGGCGCGGACTGGACAGCTCCCGCTCGACATCCTGCGCCGCGCGCAACGCTTGCCGCAGCGTCCACATCGGCGCCAGGCCCGCATGCACCATCGTCCAATTCAACCGCTCGTCGTGATGCAGCAGCTTCTGCGAACGCAGCCATTCGAACAGCACCGGTGCGTCGCTGGCGAACAGCACTTCGCGCAGTTCCGGGTTCACCCGTGCCTGCGCGTCCGGACGCCGCTGCGCGATCGCGAGCAAACTGAGGTCATGGTTGCCGAGCGTGACGACGCTGGAATCGCGCAGGCTGTGGAGCAGCCGCAAAGTCTCCAGCGACTGGCCGCCACGGTTGACCAGGTCGCCGCAGAACCACAGTTGATCCAGCGCCGGGTCGAAGCGCAGCTTTTCGAGCAGGCGTTGCAGTTCGGGATAGCAGCCCTGCACGTCGCCGATCGCGTACGTAGCCATGTCAGCGCAGGGCCATCAGTGCAGTGTGCGCGGAATGGAAAGGGTGAAGGTCGGAATGGGTGCCTCGAACTCCGTGCCGTCGTCTGCCAGCATCCGGTAGCTGCCGCCCATCGTGCCCACCGACGTCTCCAGCACCGCGCCGGAGGTGTACTCGAAATCGTCGCCGGGTCGCATCCATGGCTGTTCGCCGATCACGCCGTCGCCGCGAACTTCTTCCACCTTGCCATTGGCATCGGTGATCATCCAGTGGCGTGCAAGCAGGCGCGCGGGCATGTCGCCCGCATTGCGCAGGGTGACCGTGTAGGCGAAAACGTAGCGATTGTCACCGGGCTTCGATTGATCGGGGACGAAGCGGGTTTCGACCTGCACGTCGATCGTGTAGGAAGATTTTTCAGTCATGCGCCGATTGTAAGGCCTGCCGCCGTGAATGGGGCGGCAGGCGGCATCCGGCAGGCATCATTCTTCGTCAGAGACTGCCGTAGACCTGGGCCAGGCGCACGAAGGCCTCCGGCGCGAGCGTTTCGGCGCGCGCCTTGGGATCGACATCGGCGCGTCGGATCGCATCGCTGTCGAGCAGTTGCTTGAGCGCATTGGCGAGCGTCTTCCGGCGTTGCCCGAACGCGGCCTTGACCACCGCATGGACGTGCTCGGGCCGGGCGTCGTGGAGTTCGTGCGGCGCCAGGGGAATGAGCCGAACCACCGCCGAGTCGACCTTCGGTGGCGGACGGAACGCCTCCGGCGGCACGTCGAACAGCGGCTCGACCCGGCATGCCAGTTGCAGCATTACCGATAGTCGTCCGTATACCTTGCTGCCCGGCGCCGCGGCCATGCGATCGACCACCTCCTTCTGCAGCATGAAATGCATGTCCTGGATCGCCGCCGCGTGCTCGACGCAGTGGAACAGGATCGGGCTGGAGATGTAGTATGGCAGGTTGCCGGCGATGCGCAGCCGCGGCACGCCGTGGCTGTGCGCCAGCGCGCTGAAGTCGACCTTGAGCACGTCGGCGTGGATGATGTGCAGCTCGCCGGCTGCGGCCGCCCGGGCCTCAAGGCCCGGGATCAGGTCGGTATCCAGCTCGATCGCGGTGAGCTTTCCTGCTGCCGCCAGCAGCGGCAGGGTCAACGCGCCTTCGCCGGGCCCGATTTCGACCACGAAATCCTCCGTTCGCGGCGTCATGGCGCTGACGATCCAGTCGATGTAGCGGCGGTCGTGCAGGAAGTGCTGCCCGAAGCTTTTCTTGGGGCGGGCGTTCATGGGGTCGCTTCCGGCGAGGATGGTCCCTCATTCCGAACCGTTTCCCCGAGAGGAGCCGCGAAGGAGGCGCTGCGCGCGATCAGCTCCATGGCCATCCTGGCGGCGGCAATCAGGCTGGCCGGATCGGCCGTGCCGGTGCCGGCAAGGTCAAGCGCGGTGCCGTGGTCGACCGAGGTGCGGATGAACGGCAAGCCGAGGGTGAGGTTCACGGTACGGTCGAACGCCTCGCTCTTCAGGACCGGCAGGGCCTGGTCGTGGTACATCGCCAGCACGGCGTCATAGTGGCGACGTTGCGCCGGGACGAAAGCGGTATCGGCCGGCAACGGTCCGAGCAGTTGCATGCCTTCGCCGCGCAGTTCGTCCAGCAACGGGATCAGCGTGTCGATTTCCTCACGACCGAGATGACCGGCCTCGCCCGCATGCGGGTTGAGGCCTAGCACGGCAATCCGCGGCTCGGCAATACCGAATTTCGCGCGCAGCTCGGCGTGCAGGATGCGCAGCGTGCGACCGACCGATTCACGCGTGATCGCCGTCGATACCGCTGCCAGCGGCAGGTGCGTGGTGGCCAGTGCCACGCGCAGTTCGGGGCTGGCCAGCATCATCACCACGTTGGCGTGCGCACGTTCGGCAAAAAATTCGGTGTGACCACTGAAGCGGATGCCGGCGTCATTGATCGAGGCTTTCTGCAACGGCGCGGTGACCACCGCGGCATAGCGGCCGGCCATGCAGCCATCGGCCGCTTCATTCAGTGTTGCCAGTATGTGGTTGGCGTTGCGCGGATCGGGCTGCCCGGGCACTTCCTCGACCGCCAGCGGTACATGGTGCAGCCGCAATGTGCCCGGGCGACGCAGGGACTGCATGGTGCCGTCGTCGTCGATCAGCTCGACATGCAGCCCGCATCGTGCCGCCGCCCGTTGCAGCAGGGCGGGATCGGTGATGGCGACAAGAGTGGCCGCCAGCGGCGTGGCGGCCAGTCGGATAAGCAACTCCGGACCGATGCCCGCCGGCTCACCGGCGGTGACGGCAAGCCGGGGAAGGTGCGCGTTCAAGCGGGCTTTACGGCGAACCGGCTGCAGGCTGGTCGCCCGCAGCACGCAACTCGGGCACCAGGATGTTCACATAGGCGTTGGAGCGCAAGTCACGCAGGAAGTCGTCGTAGGCCTGCTCGGCCTTGCGGTTGCCGATCGACTGACGCGCCTGGTCACGGGCGATTTCGTCGGTCTGGTCGCTCTGGCGCGAGCCGAGCCGTTGCAGGATGTGCCAGCCCGCCTGGGTCTGGAACGGCTGCGAAACTTCATTGTCCTTCAGCTCGGCGAGCTTGTTGGCGATGATCGTTCCCCACTGACTTTGCTGGAACCAGCCCATGTCACCGCCCGCGTTGGCAGTGGTGGGGTCCTTGGATTCCTCTTTCGCCAGGGTGGCGAAATCCTCGTGCTTGTTGACGATGCGGTTGTAGAGGTCCTGCGCCTTCTGCTGGGCCTGCGCCGGGGTGACCAGCTCGCTGGGGCTGATCACGATCTGCCGCGCGTGAAATTCGGTGACCATCTGCCGGCTGGGTTGGCGCTGGCCGATCAGCTTCAGGATGTGGAAGCCGGTTGGGCCGCGCAGTGCCGCGCTGACGTCACCGGGCTTCATCGTCTCGATGGTATCGGCAAACGCCGGCGGCATCTCGTCCAATCGACGCCAACCCAGGTCGCCACCGTCGAGTGCATCGGCGGCGTCGGAGTAGCGGATCGCCGCGGCGTTGAAGTCCATGCCACCCTTGATGGCCGCAAGCGCCTGCTCTGCCTTGGCCTGGCTGGCTTGAATGGCTGCAGCGTCGGCACCGCTGGGAATGCTGACCTGGATATGTGCCAGATGCACTTCGCCGGCCTTGTAGGTGGGGCTGCTGAGCAGGTTGTCTATCTCGCTGTCGGTAACCGAGACCGAGTCGCGTACCACGCTGTCGTGCAGGCGCTGCACGGTGATCTGGTCGCCCAGCTGCTGGCGGAACTGGGCGAAGTCGCCGCCGTTCCGCTCCACTGCGGCACGCAACTGCTCGGGCGTGAGCTTGTTCTGTTGTGCGACGCCGGCGACTGCCTGATCGATGTCGGCGTCGGACACATGGACGCCCTGATCCTGTGCCTTCTGGATCTGCAGGCGCATCAGTATCAGCCGGTCGAGCACCTGCTTCTGCAGTACGTTCATCGGCGGCAACTGATCGGGATGGCTTGCGTATTGCTGCTGCACGGAGCGGACGGCGTCGTTCAACTCGCTCTGCAGGATCACGTCGTCGTTGGCCACCGCCACGATGCGATCAAGCGGCTGGCTGGCGCTTGCTGCCGCAGCCGGGGCCATCAACTGGGCGTGAGCGGGAAGCATGATCGCGAGCGCGAGCAGGAGAGATGCAAGGAATTGCTTCATCGATGGAAAGCCTGGATCGCCGGGGCGAATGCGTTTATTGATAGCCGAGAATATCACGGCGCAACAGCGGGTCGATCTGACCACCCGATGAGCCGAGTCCCTTGAAAACCACTTCGAACATGATTGCATTGTCGCGCAGGCTGGTATTGCCACCCGCGGGAGACGGGCCGAAGCCGTAGTAGTTCTGGTTGATGTAATTGCGGGCGACCAGTTGCAGCGAGACGCAACAGCTGTCGTACTCCACGCCGGCCAGCGCATCGACGGTCTCGCGATCCTTGACCGAATAAGTCCAGGCTCCCACCAGCTTCCAGCGATCGGATATCGGATAGACCACCGAAGCGTTGTATTGTTCCAGCAACCCGCGGCGATAGCGGTACGAGAAGTTGAAGATGCCGTCGCTGCCCAGGCGCCGCTGCAATTCCACGGACGCCATGTCCGTGAGGCGCGTGTTCGGACTCCACTGGTAGGAGCTGGCAAGCCGCCAACGGTCGCTGAGCTGTACGTCGAGCTGCGCCACGTAGGCCGAGCGGACCCAGTCGGTAGCCAGTACTTTCTGCGGGCTGAAATAGTGGATCTGGCCGATGCTGGCCGACACTCGCTCCACACCACTGTCGTCGAGCAGGCGGCTGGTGAGAGCGGCAGTGAGATTGTTCGCATCCATCTGCCGATCGGCACCGGAAAACTGGTTCGGCGAGAACAATTGCCAGTAATCGAACGACATCAGCCTGGTGTCGAATACCGGCAAATTGTTCTGGTTGCGATAAGGCACATACAGGTAGTACAGCCGGGGTTCCAGGGTTTGTGTGTAGCTGCTGCCGAACAGCGAGGTGCTGCGATCGAAGATCAGCCCGCTGTCGAGGCTGACGATCGGCAGTGCGCGGCTCGGCGATTTCTGGTCGAACGGACCGGTTGCGCCAGCAGCGAGAGGCCCGCCATAGCCGTAACCCTGATAGCCGCCGCTCAATTGGTAGGCGGTATAGCGATACGCCAGCTTAGGCCGCACGAACCAGGCCGAGCTGCCGAAATCGGCCGTCAGGTAGGGATAGATATCCTCGCGCTGACCCTCGACGAAACCGGGTTTGCGGAAGGCCACCGCCTGGGCATCCATGCCGAATTCCAGCCATCGCGACAGTGGCAGATCCATGCTGAAAGTCGCGTAGGGCAGTTGCCGGTACGGCAACGTGCGGTCGGTCACGAACGGGTTCACGTTCTGATAGATGGTGCCGCCGAACGACGCGTTCCACCATGTGCCGCCGCCCCTGACCGCGGCACTGGATGCCAGACGGTAGACCGCGGCATGCGACAGGCTGTCGCCGTAGTCGTACAGGTAGCTGCTGTCCGAGGCATGGTTGTACGAACCCACGAACTGCCAGCCCGGCCACAAAGCCGTTCGATCGTAGAACTTGGCCAGGTAGCGCGAATCGCCCTTGGTGTCGGCCAGACCATCGCTCTCGCCGTGGTCTTTCGGCACGTATTCCACGTTGAGCTGGCCGTTGCTGCCAGGCACGAGGTAACGGAATTCGCCAGCGAGCATGGCGCCGCGGTCGCTGTACGTGCGCGGATCCAGCGTGGCGTCGTAATTGGGCGCCAGGTTCAGGTAATACGGCGCGCTGACCTCGAATCCTGAACGACTGGTATTGCCGATGGTGGGATACAGGAAGCCACTCTTGCGCCGGTCGTCGGTGGGGAAAGTGAAGTACGGCAGGTAGAGGAACGGCACGTTGCCGATCCGCATGGTGGCGTTGCGCGCCACGCCCACGCCGGTGTCCTTGTCGATGGTGATCGACTTGGCACGGAACTCCCACAGGTGATGGCCGACGTCACAGGTGGAATAGGTGGCCATCGAATAGCGCGAGTGCTGGGCATCCAGCAAGTGGCCCTGTTTGGCGACGCCGTTGCCGCGCGAGTCGAGCATCTGGTAGCGCACGTCGTCGGCGATGCCGCGGCTGGCGTCGGTGTTGCCGCGCATGTGCGAAGCGGCCAGCAACTGGCCCGCCTCCTGATAGCGCACGTTGCCGCGGGCGTCGTAATCGGTGCTGGTGTTGTTGTAATCGACGCTGTCGGCCTGCAGCTGCTGGTCCGCGCGTTGAAGCTTGACCGTTCCGGACAGGCGATAGATCGTCTGGCTGGAGCTGTCCACGTGCTGCGCCTGGACCCGGGTGGGACTGGTTTCGCGCAGGGCAGGGTCCTTGCCCAGGCTCGGATCGTAGAAATCCAGCAGCGCATTGGGTCGACACATCGCGTAATTGAGAGGGCGCGGCGCACAGTGGAACGAGCCAAGTGGACAGGCCTGATCAACCGGTTCCGGCGAGCCCGGGGGAACGTTCTGGCCGCTGCTGGCATCGGCCGGCCCGCCGATCAGGGCAAGTGCGGCGGCGACCGCCAACAGGCGGCGCGGGGGAAACTTGGACGTCAGCATGGAAATCTGTCGGTTTCGAAGGCTCGTTAAGCTAGCAGAAAGACCCCCTCGAAGGCAGGCAGGCGTTTTGCGCGGCTCGCGCCAGGATTCAGCATGAGTGGCTCGGCCCATGCGGAATTCCCCGCCAGTCGGGTGAGATCTATTCCATGAGCGCGCCGACATGCGCGGCCGTGCTGGCCGCCAGCGCGGCAAGGTCGTAGCCGCCTTCCAGGCTGGAAACCAGCCGGCCCCGCGCATGGGTGCGGGCCAGCGTCAGCAGCCGTTCGGTGATCCAGGCGTAGTCCTCCTGGCCCAGCCGGATGTCCGCCAATGGATCGTTGCGGTGGGCGTCGAATCCGGCCGAAACCAGCACCAGCTGCGGCTTGAATGCGTGCAGGCGCGGCAGCAGCACACCGTCCCACAGTTCACGGAACTCGTGTGAGCCGGCACCGGGCGACAACGTGCCGTTGACGATGTTGCCGACGCCGCATTCATCCTCGCCACCGCTGCCCGGATAGAGCGGCGACTGGTGGCTGGAAGCGAACAATACGCGCGGCTCTCGTTCGAAAATCGCCTGGGTGCCGTTGCCATGGTGCACGTCGAAATCGGCGATCGCGATCCGCCTCAGGCCATGCGCCGCCAGTGCGTGGGCGGCGCCCACCGCGATATTGTTGAACAGGCAGAATCCCATGGCCTGGTCGCGCGTGGCGTGGTGCCCCGGTGGGCGCACCGCACAGAACGCGCGCTGGCTGGCGCCGCTCATCACGGCGTCGACGGCGGCCACCACGGCGCCGGCCGCGCGCACCGCGGCTTCGGCCGAGCCAGGCGACATCACGGTGTCCTCGTCGAGTGTGAAGGTCGTGCCAGCCGGCGGCGCGCTGGCCAGGATTCGTTCGACGTGGTTGCTGCCGTGCACCCGCAACAGCTGCTCGCGAGTCGCTCGCGGCGCCTCGACGCGGTCGAGCGCGGCGTAGCGGTCGTGGTCCAGCGCCTGCAACACGGCACGCAACCGAGCTGGCCGCTCGGCATGTCCGGGGCCGGGATCGTGCTGCAGGCAGGCGGGATGGGTGTACAACCGCAGCACGGCGGCTTATTCGGCGGCTTTCGGTTTGCGGCGGCGCTCGTGCTGCCAAAGCACTTCGCCGTGACCACTGGCCCGTGCCAGTACGCGCGAGATCACGAAGAGCAGATCGGACAGCCGGTTGAGATAGCGTTGCGGCTGGCTGCGGATGTCTTCCACCCGCGACAGCGCAATCACCTCACGCTCGGCACGACGGCATACCGTGCGCGCCAAGTGGCCGCAGGCCGCGGCCATGCCGCCGCCGGGCAGGATGAACTCCTTCAGTGGCGGCAACGGTTCGTTCAGCCGGTCGAGGATGTTTTCCAGTCGATCGATGTCGCTGTTCTCGACCATCGCCATGCCGGGAATGCACAGCTCGCCGCCAAGGTCGAACAGATCGTGCTGCACCTGGGTCAGCGCCTCGCGCACCTCGTCGCCGACGCCGTCGGCAGCCAGAACCATGCCGATGGCGCTGTTGAGTTCGTCCACCGTGCCGTAGGCGTTGACCCGCAGCGAGTCCTTGCCCACGCGCGAACCGTCGCCCAGGCCGGTGCTGCCGTCATCGCCGGTGCGCGTGTAGATCTTCGAAAGACGATTGCCCATCGCCGATCAGCGCGGCAGCCCGGCCCGTTCGGCTTGCAGCGCGCGCGAGACTTGCGTCGCGAGCACGTGCGCCACGGCGCCGATGGCGACATACAGCGCCGTGGTCTGCAGGAACGGCAGATACCAGTCGCCCAGATTGGCGAACCATGCGGCGGAACTGCGCGGCAGCGGCACGCTGGCGCTGAGCCAGTAGAAGCTGCCATTGGACAGGAGATAGCACGCGGTCCAGCTGACCACGAACGCCACGATCGCCATACCCAGCGTCTGCAGTTGCAGGCCGGCCTGGTGTTTTGCCAGCCAGCTGCCGCCCAGCCACAGGCTGAGGTAGGACGGAACCAGGAACCAGTACGCCACCGACACGCAGTAATGGCTCCAGAAGTCGATGCCCTGGCCGTTGATCACCAGATAGTCGATCACGACCGCTTCGATCATCAGCAGCGGGAACGCCCAATTGAGGCCGGCCCGCCGGCCGGCGCCACGAAGCCAGAAGCCGGCGAGGAAGAAAATGGCCCAGGAGGCGTCCCACAAGGCGTGATGGAGCAGCGAAATGTGGATGCGGGTTGCCGCCATCACCACGGCGAGTGCCAGGAAGATGCCGAGGCGTTGGGTCGCGGTCTTGGCCATGAGAGGCTCCGTGTAGACGTCTGGATACAGACCATTAGTCTAGCCCAATGCACTGCAGCCCAGACAGTCTCAGCGCGTATCATCGGCGCATGAATACCTCCGGATCCCCTACCGTCAGCGAATCGGGCGTAATGATCGTCGGCGGCGGCCTGGTCGGCGCCAGCCTGGCGATCGCACTGGACGCCGCCGGCATCGCCGCCACCCTCGTCGAAAGCGCCGCGCCGCGTGCCGATGCCCAACCCAGCTACGACGAACGCAACCTGGCGCTGGCTCGTGCCACCGTCAACGGCCTCGAAGCCATCGGCGTATGGCGGCATGCCGCCGCGCGCGCGACACCGATCCGGCACATCCATGTCAGCCGCGCCGGTGAGTTCGGCAGCGCGCGCATCGATGCGGATCGGCAGGGCGTCGACGCGCTGGGCTGGACCTTGCCCGCGCGCGAACTCGGCGCGGCGCTGCTGCGCCGGCTCGACGAATGCACCCGGCTGACCCGATTCGCTCCCGCCACCCTGTCTGCGCTTGAGCCGCTGTGCGCCGGTTGGCGTGCGCAGATCGACACCACGGAGGGCATTCGCGCCGTCGACACGCCGCTGCTGGTCGGCGCCGACGGCACCGGCTCGTTCGTGCGCGCCCGACTCGGCATCGACGCCGAGCGACACGACTACCGACAGACCCTGATCGTCTGCACGATCACGCCGGAACGCGATCACGCCAACCGCGCCTACGAGCGTTTCGCCGATACCGGCCCGATCGCACTGTTGCCGCTGGCCGAACGCCGGTGCGGGCTGGTACTCACGGTGGCTACCGACGAGGCAGACGCGGTCGCCGCGCTGGACGATGCCGGCTTCATCGAGCTGGCCCAGCGCCGTTTCGGCTGGCGACTGGGTCGGCTCAGCCGCCCGGGCAAGCGGCATCCCCATCCCATTCACCGCGTGGCCGCCGCGCAGCTGACCGCGCCGCGCGCGGTGCTGGTCGGCAACGCCGCGCAGACCGTGCATCCGATCGGTGCCCAGGGTTTCAACCTGGGCCTGCGCGATGCGTTGACCCTGGCTGAACTGGTGACCGCCGCTGCCGATCCAGGCGATGCCGACCTGCTGGCGCGCTACGCCGCGCGCCGTGCGCCGGATCGCGAAGGCACCATGGCAATGAGCCATGGCCTGGTGCGGTTGGCCTGCCTGCCGCAACCGCTGTTGGCGCCGCTGCGCTCGCTGGCGTTGCTGGCCTGCGACCGGCTGCCGCCGCTGCAACGCGCGCTGGCACAGCGCGGCATGGGCTTCCGCGGAGAGCCGCCACTGGCGGTACTGGAGCGCCTGCCATGAACGCGCCTGCACAAGACGCTTCGATTCGCCGCCGCGGCCCGGCGCTGGACGTTGCCGTGGTCGGCGGCGGCATGGTCGGCGCGGCTGCCGCGCTCGCGCTGGCACGCGCCGGCTTCAGTACCGCGTTGCTGGAAGCGCGCGCGCCAGCGGCATGGAGCGCCGAGGCCGAAGTGGACCTGCGCGTGGTCGGGCTGGCACCGTCATCGCTGGCGCTGCTCGACGAACTGGGCGTCTGGACGTCCATTCGCGATGCCCGCTCCAGTCCGTACACGCACATGCACGTGTGGGATGCACAAAGCGGTGCGGCGATCGACTTCGATGCAGCCAGCGAAAGACACGACCGGCTCGGCTGCATCGTAGAAAACAACCTGGTGCAATGGACATTGTGGCGGGCGCTGGAAGCTGCCGGCGTACGCCGGTTGTGTCCGGCCGAAGTAAAGGGTTTCGAGGCTCGCGACGATCGCGTCCAACTGGAACTGGCCGATGGCGCGACGCTGGCCGCCAGCCTGCTGGTAGCTGCCGATGGCGCCGCCTCGCCGCTGCGCCAGCTGGCCGGCATCGGCACGCGTGGTCGCGATTACGCGCAGCGCGCCGTGGTGGCGCACGTCAGCACCGAACGGCCGCATGAAAGCACCGCCTGGCAGCGCTTCCTGCCCGGCGGGCCGTTGGCGTTGTTGCCGCTGGCCGACGGCCGCAGCTCGATCGTATGGTCCTTGTCCGAGGCGGATGCCAGGCGAGTGCTGGCGCTGGACGACCAGGCCTTCGGCGACGAACTCGGCGTGGCCAGCGATTTCCGGCTGGGCCGGATCACGGCCAGCACGCCGCGCGCTGCGTTTCCGCTGAAACTGCAGCTGGCCGAGCGCTATCAGGCCGATCGTCTCGTGCTGCTGGGCGATGCCGCCCACACGGTGCACCCGCTGGCCGGACAAGGCGTCAACCTGGGCCTGCGCGACGTGGCCGAACTGCGCGATACCTTGCTGGACGCTCGCCATGCCGGCCGCGACATCGGTGCCGCACACGTGTTGCGTCGCTACGCGCGCCGTCGCCGCAGCGCCGACACGCTCGATGCGCTGGGCTTCGACGCCCTGGCACGCATCTACGCCTGGCAGTCGCCGGCGCTGGTCGCCGCACGCGGCGTCGGCACGAGCCTGCTCGACCGCCTCGCACCGCTGAAGCGCCGTATCGGCGAACACGCCGCGGGGCTTTGAAGTCTTGCCCTTCTTCCTGTCCACGGGGAAGGGCATCGCCAACCCACTGGAGGATCGATCATGCGCATGACCCGACTTTGCTGCCTGCTCTTGCTGGCCGGTTCGAGTTTCGCCGTACAGGCGAAGATGGTCCACCGCCCGGTGGAGTGGAGCCAGGACGGCACGCATTTCCGCAGCGTCCTGGTGTACGACAATGCATCGAGCGCGAAACGTCCCGGCCTGGTGATGGTGCCGAACTGGTATGGCGTCAACGACGCGGCGGTAAAAAAAGCCGAAACGATTGCCGGGAAGGACTACGTGATCCTGCTCACCGACATGTACGGCGAGAAGGTGCGCCCGACCAGCAATGCGCAGGCGCAGGCGGCAGTGAAGCCGTTGTACGGCGATCGCGCATTGATGCGCAAGCGGATCAACCTGGCGCTGGATCAGCTGAAGGCGCAGGCCGCGAACGCTCCGCTGGATACCGCGAAACTGGCGGCGATCGGTTTCTGCTTCGGCGGCTCGGCCGTGCTTGACCTGGCCCGCAGCGGCGCCGATGTCGCTGCGGTGGTGTCGTTCCATGGCGGCCTGGATACCGACGACCCGGCGCTGGCGAAAGACATCAAGGCGCGCGTGCTGGCGATGAACGGCGCCGACGACAAGGGCACCATGCCCGACGCGGACAAGTTCATGGACGAGATGCGCGGCAGCCCGGCGGACTGGCAGTTCGTGGTGATCGGCCATGCCGTGCATTGCTTCACCGAGGTCGGCGAGAACTCGCCCGGCTGCCGCTACGACGAACGCGCCGCCACGCGCAGCTACCGGCTGATGCACGACTGGCTGCGCGCCGCGTTCGCCGGCACGCCGTAACCGTCAGGCAGCTGTGGCAGGAGTCCGCTCGCGGCGATGCTTTTCCGAATCCCGCGAGAAGAGCATCGCCCGTCGGCGGCTTCCGGCTAGAACGTGCGCTGCACCGAATAGTCGGCCAGCGTCGCCAGCGCATCGCGATAAGGCGAGGCGGGCAACGGCGCCAGCGCATCGCGCGCGGCTCGCGCGTGGCGCAACGCGCGTTCGCGGGTGCGCTCCAGCGCGCCGGAGTCGCGGATCGAGGCGATGATGCGGTCGAGCGAATCCAGCCCGCCATGCTCGATCGCATGGCGCAACGACTGTGCCTGCTCCGGGCTGGCCGGATCCGATTGGGCACGTTCCAGCGCATAGATCAGTGGCAGGGTGGGCTTGCCTTCGGCCAGATCGTCGCCGATGTTCTTGCCCAGGGTGCCGGCATCGCTGGTGTAGTCGAGCAGGTCGTCGGCGATCTGGAACGCGTAACCCAGCTCCATGCCATAGCGACGCAGCGTGGCGACCTGATGCTCCGGCAGGCCACCGAGGATGCCGCCCAATTCGGTGGCGGCGGCGAACAGCACCGCGGTCTTGCGTTCGATCACCGCGAGGTAGGCGGCCTCGCTGACATCCGCGTTGCCGATGTTGAGCAACTGCAGCACCTCGCCTTCGGCGATCGTGTTGGTGGTGTCGGCGAGGATGCGCATGATGCGCATGTCGTCCAGCTCCACCATCAGCTGGAAGGAGCGCGAATACAGAAAGTCGCCGACCAGCACGCTGGCGGCGTTGCCCCACAGGGCATTGGCGGTCTTGCGGCCGCGGCGCAGGTCGGATTCGTCGACCACGTCGTCATGCAGCAAGGTGGAGGTGTGGATGAACTCGATGATCGCCGCCAGCTTCACCTGCTGCTCGCCGCGATAGCCGGCCGCACCGGCGGCGAGCACGTGCAGCATCGGGCGCAGTCGCTTGCCGCCGCCTGCGATGATGTGGTCGGCGATCTGGTTGATCAGCACCACATCCGAAGACAGCCGCCGGCGGATCAGCGCATCGACACGCTGCATGTCGGCGGCGGCGAGGTCGCGCACGTGGGCAAAGTCGGCGGGTCGGGTGGCGTCGGCGGGCGTCAGGTTCATGGAGGTTTTTGGGGGCGGCGTGTGGGGCGATTATAGGGCGTGCAACAACCCCGGTGCCGCTGGCGGCAACATGCCGTCGCAAACGGTGGCGGCGCCGCGTTGCCGATGTCCGGCGCACGACGAACATCAGCCAATCGAAGGCTGCGAAGGTTCGACGGGTACCGCGCGCCCACGATTTGCAATAGCCGGGTGGCGGCCCAATCATGAGCGCCTGCGGCGTCGCCGCCTCGTGCATCGAGTACTGCCCCGATGGCCCATGAAATCATCGCGCTGATCGCCCAATACGGCCTGCTGGTGGTGTTCCTGAATGTGCTGGTGGAACAGGCCGGCGTGCCGGTGCCGGCGGTGCCGACGCTGGTGGTGGCAGGCGCACTGGCAGCTACCGATCGGTTGCCGGTGAGCGGCGTGGTGCTGGCGGCGGTGCTGGCATGCCTGGTCGGCGATCTGGCCTGGTATGCGGCCGGGCGGCGTTTCGGCTCGGGCGTGATGCGCACGATCTGCCGCATTTCGCTGTCGCCCGATTCCTGCGTGAAGCAGTCCGAGCTGCGCTTCCAGCGCTGGCGTGGACGGGTATTGCTGATCGCCAAGTTCGTACCGGGACTGTCGACCGTGGCGCCGCCGCTGGTCGGCGCGATGGGCCTGCGCCTGCCAACCTTCCTGTTGCTCGATGGGCTCGGCTCGCTGCTGTGGGCCGGCCTGGCGGTGGGGCTCGGCTATGCCTTTGCCGCGCAGATCGATGTGGTGCTGGCGACGCTGGCCAGCGCGGGCACGTTCGCGTTCGAGCTGCTGCTGGTGCTGCTCGCGCTCTACATCGCCGTCAAATGGTGGCAGCGCCGCCGCTTGCTGCTGGCCTTGCGCATGGCGCGCATCACGGTGGACGAGTTGAACCAGGCCATCGCCGGCGGGCGATCCCCGATCGTGGTGGACGTACGCTCGCAACCGGCGCGCCTGCTCGACTCCCGTGTGATCCCCGGCGCGCTGCTGGCCGACCTGGACAGCGTCGGCCGCACCTTGCAGGACATACCGCCGGATCGCGAACTGGTGATCTATTGCAGTTGCCCCAACGAGGTCTCCGCCGCCAAGGCGGCCAAGCTGCTGATGGCGCTCGGTTACCGCCGCGTACGGCCGCTGCTGGGCGGGCTCGACGCGTGGGACTCGGCCGGCTACGCGATCGAGCGGTTGCCGTCGGATCCGGCGGCCGACGGCGACGATTCGCTGCATTTGACGGCCTGAGCCGCGACCGGGGCGACCGCGCGGAAATCTTTACGCGTTCTATACGCGCAGCGGCCGGATCGCTATCCCGTTCTTATACGTGACTTCCTACAGTGCGCGTCGTCCTTTCCACGAGTCGACGCCGATGGATTTCGTCTACCTGTTGTTCCTGCTCGTGCTGTGTGCGGTCGTGCTGGGCTTTGCGCTGATCTGCGATCGGCTGGGTCCGCGCAAGTAGGCCCGGTTGGCCGGTTCGTCCTTCCCCACTGCATGAGTTCCCAATCATGAACGTCCTCTACGTCCTCGCTGCGCTCATCGCGGTGGCGCTGGCCGGCTACCTGTGCGTGGCCCTGCTCAAGCCGGAGTGGTTCGAATGACCACGAACGATTTTCTCCAGATCGGCCTGTTCCTGGCCGTGTTGCTGTTGCTGGTGAAGCCGGTCGGCAGCTACCTGGCGCTGGTCTTTGCCGATGCACCGAACCGCATTACCCGCTTCGGTGGCCGCGTGGAGCGCGGCATCTATCGCCTGTGCGGCATCGCCAGCACCGAGGAGATGGGCTGGAAGCGCTACGCGCTGGCGATGCTGCTGTTCAACGTGCTCGGCCTGCTGGTCGTGTATGTGTTGCAGCGGCTGCAGCCCTGGCTGCCACTGAATCCGCAACACTTCGCGTCAGTGTCGCCGGACTCGGCGATGAATACCGCGATCAGCTTCGCCAGCAACACCAACTGGCAGGGCTACGCCGGCGAGTCGACGATGAGCTACCTGACCCAGATGCTGGGGCTGACGGTGCAGAATTTCCTCTCCGCCGCGACCGGCATCGCGGTATTGGTGGCCGTGGTGCGTGGATTCGCCCGGCGCAGCGCGCTCGGTATCGGCAACTTCTGGGTCGACCTGACGCGCAGCACCCTATACGTGCTGGTGCCGCTGTCGTTGCTGATGAGCCTGCTGCTGGTCTCGCAGGGCGTGGTGCAGAACTTCAAGCCGTATGTCGACGTGCCGATAGTGCAGGCGGGCAGTTACTCGACGACCGCGAAGGACGCCGCTGGCCACGACGTGACCACGCAGACGGCAGTCACCACGCAGACCTTGCCGATGGGTCCGGCCGCCTCGCAGGTCGCGATCAAGATGCTCGGCACCAACGGTGGCGGCTTCTTCAATGCGAACTCGGCGCATCCGTACGAGAACCCTACGCCGTTCTCCAATTTCATCGAGATGCTGGCGATCTTCCTGATCCCGGGCGGCCTCTGCTACATGTTCGGCGAGCTGGTGGGCGACCGGCGGCAGGGCTGGGCGATCCTCGCCACCATGCTGTTGATCTTCATCCCGCTGACGATCGGCCTGGTCGCGGCGGACCAGGCCGGCAACCCGGCGCTGCACGGACTGGCGGTGGATGCGCATGCTTCGGCGCTGCAGTCCGGCGGCAACATGGAAGGCAAGGAGACCCGCTTCGGCATCGCCGCGTCCGGCCTGTTCGCGGCGATCACCACGGCCGCCTCGTGCGGCGCGGTGAACGCGATGCACGACTCGCTGACCCCGCTTGGCGGCCTGGTGCCGATGTGGCTGATGCAACTGGGCGAGGTGGTCTTCGGCGGCGTCGGCTCGGGTCTGTACGGCATGCTCGCCTTTGCCGTGGTGGCGGTGTTCATCGCCGGGCTGATGGTGGGGCGCACCCCGGAATACCTCGGCAAGAAGATCGAAGCCTACGAGATGAAGATGGCCAGCCTCGCGGTGCTGCTGCCGTGTGCGCTGGTGGTGATCGGCACGGCGATCGCGGTGATGACGCCGGCCGGTGTGGCGGGCATCGCCAACCCCGGGGCGCACGGCTTCAGCGAGATCCTCTACGCGGTCAGCTCGGCCTCCAACAACAACGGCAGCGCGTTCGGTGGTCTTTCCGCGAACACGCCGTTCTGGAACGCGCTGCTGGGCATCTGCATGTTCCTCGCGCGCTTCCCGCTCGCCATCGCGATGCTGGCGATGGCTGGCTCGCTCGCCGCCAAACGTCACGTGCCCGAATCCGCCGGCACGCTGCCGACGCACACGCCGCTGTTCGTCACGCTGCTGGCCTGCGTGGTGATCGTGGTCGGTGCACTCACCTTCCTGCCGGCACTGGCCCTGGGGCCGATCGCCGAGCAACTCATGTCTGCCATGGGACGTTGATCCAATGACTTCGCAAACCCAAGCGGCAAGCGGCTTCCATCGCGAGCTGGTTCTTGCGGCCATGGCCGATGCGTTCCGCAAGCTGTCGCCGCGGATGCAGTTCCGCAATCCGGTGATGTTCGTGGTGTTCGTCTGCAGCGTGCTGACCTCGCTCTTGTGGGCGCAGGCGCTCGCCGGCCACGGCGAGGCGCCGACCGGCTTCATCTTCTGGGTCAGCCTGTGGCTTTGGTTCACCTTGCTGTTCGCGAACTTCGCCGAGGCATTGGCGGAAGGCCGCGGCAAGGCGCAGGCCGATGCGCTGCGCAGCTCGCGCAAGGACGTGATCGCGAAGAAACTCGCCGCGGCCGACCGCCATGCGGCGATCACCTTCACGCCGTCCAGCGAATTGCGCAGCGGCCATCACGTGCTGGTCGAGGCGGGCGAGCAGCTGCCCGGCGACGGCGAGGTGGTGATGGGCGCGGCCAGCGTGGATGAGAGCGCGATCACCGGCGAATCCGCGCCGGTGATCCGCGAGTCCGGCGGCGACCGCAGCGCGGTGACCGGCGGCACCCGCGTGCTGTCGGACTGGCTGGTGGTGCGCATCACCAGCAATCCGGGCGAAAGCTTTCTCGATCGCATGATCGCGATGGTCGAAGGCTCCCGGCGGCGCAAGACGCCGAACGAGATCGCGCTGACCATCCTGCTGGCCAAGTTCACGCTGATCTTCCTGCTGGCGTGCGCCACCTTGCTGCCGTACTCGATCTACAGCGTGCAGGCGGCCGGCATCGGTCATCCGATCACGCTTACCGTGCTGATCGCGCTGCTGGTATGCCTGATTCCCACCACCATCGGCGCGCTGCTGTCGGCGATCGGCATCGCCGGCATGGACCGGATGATCCGCGCCAACGTGATCGCCACTTCGGGGCGCGCGGTCGAGGCGGCCGGCGACGTCGACGTGCTGCTGCTGGACAAGACCGGCACCATCACGCTGGGCAATCGCCAGGCGGTGGCGTTCCATCCGGCGCCGGGCATCGCCGAGAGCGTGCTGGCCGAGGCGGCGCAGCTGGCCTCGCTGGCCGACGAGACGCCCGAAGGCCGCAGCATCGTGGTGCTGGCCGGCGAGCGCTTCGGCCTGCGCGAGACGGCGCCCGCGGCCACGGCGCAGTTCGTGCCGTTCACCGCGCAGACCCGCATGAGCGGCGTCGACGTGGGTGAGCGGCACATCCGCAAGGGCGCACTCGACGCGGTGGAACGGTACCTGGAAGCGCAGGCCAGCCATCTGCCACCGCCGGTCAGGCGCATCGCCGAGGAGGTCGCGCGCCGCGGTGCCACCCCGCTGATCGTTACGGACGGCAATCACGCGCTGGGCGTGATCGAGCTGAAGGACATCGTCAAGGCGGGCATCAAGGAGCGCTTCGCCGAGATGCGCAGGATGGGCATCAAGACCATCATGATCACCGGCGACAACCCGCTCACCGCGGCGGCCATCGCGGCCGAGGCCGGCGTCGACGATTTCCTCGCCGAGGCCACGCCAGAAGCGAAGCTCAAGCTGATCCGCGACATCCAGTCGCAGAACCGGCTGGTGGCGATGTGCGGCGACGGCACCAACGACGCGCCCGCGCTGGCCCAGGCCGACGTCGCGGTGGCGATGAACACCGGCACGCAGGCGGCGAAAGAGGCTGGCAACATGGTCGACCTCGACTCCAACCCGACCAAGCTGATCGAGGTGGTGGAGATCGGCAAGCAGATGCTGATCACCCGCGGCTCGCTCACCACGTTCTCGATCGCCAACGACATCGCCAAGTATTTCGCGATCATCCCGGCCGCGTTCGCCACCACCTATCCGGCGCTCGACGCGCTCGACGTGATGCACCTGGCCACGCCGCGGAGCGCGATCCTGTCGGCGGTGATCTTCAACGCGCTGATCATCATCTGCCTGATTCCGCTGGCGCTGAAGGGCGTGAAGTACCGCGCGCTCGGCGCCGGCGCGCTGCTGCGCCGCAACCTGCTGGTCTACGGCCTGGGCGGCATCGCGGTGCCGTTCGTCGGCATCAAGTTGATCGACATGTTGCTGGTTCTGGCGGGGCTGTCCTGATGCGCGCGCTTCGATGGGCCGCGCTCGCCGCGATATGGATTCCCTGCCTCGCCGACGGCATGCCCGTCGCCGGCAATGTCGCGCTGACCTCCGACTACCTGTTCCGCGGCCTCACCCAGACCTGGGGCCGTCCGGCGATCCAGGGCGGCGCTGACTACACCAGTCCGGATGGCTTCGCGGCTGGCTTCTGGGGTTCGAGCATCAGCGAGCGCAGCTATCCCGGCGGCGCGATGGAGCTGGATCTGTATGCCAGCTACGGCCGGGCGATCGACAGCGACTGGTCGTGGCGCGCCGGCCTCTACGGCTATGTCTATCCCGGCGCCAACCTCGACCATGCCGGCCTTGCATCGCGCTCGTTCAACACGGTCGAGGCCAATGTCGCGTTGCGCTGGAAGCAGTTCACGCTGAAGTACAACCACTCGCTCACCGACTATTTCGGCGTGGATACGGGGCAGGGCTATCGCGGCGATTCGAAGGGCACCGGCTACCTGCAGCTGGACGCGGCATTCTCGTTGAGCGATGCATGGAGCCTGGCGCTGCACGCCGGCCACACCCGCTACACCACTACCCTGGCCGCGCCGCTGGCCAGCGGCGCGCGCGATCCCGGTTACAGCGACGTCGGCGCCACGCTGAAGTACCAGCTCGCCACGCACTGGTCGCTGAGTGCAGGCCTCACCCATGCCACCAATGCGGATTTCTACCGCCGCACTGCCAGCTTCCTCGATGCCGGCGATACGCGCAATGTGGGCGGTTCGCGCGGTTTCGTGATGCTGCAAGGAAATTTCTGAGGAGCAATCCCATGAGCAAACTATTGCGTCAATCCTTCATCCTGCTGGTGCTGATGACGGTGATCACCGGCGTGCTTTACCCGCTTGCCGCCACCGGGCTGGCCCAGCTGATCTTCCCGCGGCAGGCCAACGGCAGCCTGATCGTGAAGGACGGCAAGCCGGTCGGCTCGGTGCTGATCGGGCAGTCGTTCACCGACCCGAAGTACTTCTGGGGGCGGCCGTCGGCGACCTCGCCGAATGCATACAACGCCAGCGCTTCGTCCGGTTCCAACCTTGGCCCGACCAACCCGGCGCTGACCGGCGCAGTGAAGCAGCGCATCGCGGCGCTGCGCGCGGCCGATCCAGGCAACAATGCACCGGTGCCGGTGGATCTGGTCACCGCCTCGGGCAGTGGCCTCGATCCGCAGATCAGCCCGGCGGCGGCGCAGTACCAGCTGGCGCGGGTGGCCAAGGCGCGCGGGCTCAGTGCCACGCAAGTACAGGCGCTGGTGAATGAATACACCAGCGGCCGCCAGTTCGGTGTGCTCGGCGAGCCACGGGTGAATGTGCTGCAGCTCAACCTGGCGCTGGATGTTCGATGAGGCGCCATCGCTTTTTTGGGGGCGGCTCCAGCCGCGATGCTTCTGATCTATCAAGGCCAGCGGCATCGCGGCTGAAGCCGCTCCCACGGAAGGCATCGCCCAGACAAGGGCAACGCGCTAACGTGCACAACCATCTCTTGCTCGCAGCCAGCTTGCATGACTGAACCATCCCGCGAAGCCCGTGCCGATGCCCTGCTGAGCACCGGGCGCGACGAACGCAGCCATCGGCTGAAGATCTTCCTCGGCGCCGCGCCCGGCGTCGGCAAGACCTACGCGATGCTGTCGGCTGCGCGCGAGCTGAAGCGGCAAGGTGTCGACGTGGTGGTTGGTTTGGTCGAGACGCACGGCCGCGCCGAAACCGCAGCCTTGCTTGAAGGCATGGAGGTGCTGCCGCGCCGGCCGGTGCGCTATCACGATCGCGACGGCGGTACTCACGACCTCAGCGAATTCGATCTGGATGCCGCACTGGCTCGCAGGCCGGCGGTCTTGCTGGTCGATGAGCTGGCTCATCGCAACCTGCCGAACGGTCGCCACGAGCGGCGCTGGCAGGACGTCGCCGAGCTGCTCGACGCCGGCATCGAGGTATACAGCGCCCTCAACGTGCAGCATCTGGAAAGCCTCAATGACCAGGTGCGGCGCATCACCGGCGTGACCGTGCGCGAGACCGTGCCCGACGTCTTCCTCGATCGCGCGCGCGACATCGTGCTGGTCGACCTGCCGCCGCGCGAGCTGATCGGCCGCCTGAAGCAGGGCAAGGTGTATGTGCCGGAGACGGCTGCCGCCGCCCTCGATGCGTTCTTCTCGCCGACCAACCTCGCGGCCTTGCGCGAGCTGGCGCTGGACACCATCGCAGGCCATGTCGACAGCGACCTGCGCGAGCACATGCTGGCGCGCGGCAGCGCGATGCCGGTGCGCCGCCGCGTGCTGGCGGCGATCGACGGCCACGCGCAGAGCGAATACCTGGTGCGGGTGGCGCGGCGCATCGCCGAACGCCGCGGCGCACCGTGGAGCGTGGCCTACGTCGATACCGGCATCCGGCTGGACGCCGCGCGGCGCGAGCAACTGGATGCGGCGATGCGGCTGGCGCGCCGGCTCGGCGGCGAGGCCATCATCCTGCGTGGCCACGCCATCGCCGACGAACTGCTGGCGCACGCGGATCGCGAAGGCGTCGGCCAGATCATCCTCGGCCGCACCCGCGAGCGGCTGGTGGCGCGCATGCTGGGGCGTTCGCTGACCCAGCTGCTGCTGCGCCGCGGCGCCCACATGGAGCTGACCATCATCGCCACGCCGGGCGAGCGGGCAAAGGCACGTCGCCGCCGACGCCTGCCATCCACGCGTGGCGCGCGCAACGAATATATCTATGCCACGTTCGCCACGCTGGTCGCGTTCGGCCTGTCGTTCATCGCCGATCGCTACCTGTCGGTGGCCAACCTGTCGCTGATCTTCCTCACCACGGTGCTGGTGGTGGCGGTGCGCACGCGCATGTCGGTAGCCGTCTATACGGCTGTATTGTGTTTTCTCGGTTACAACTTCTTCTTTGCGCCGCCGCGCTACACGCTGGCCATCTCCAGCGCCGACGACCTGCTCGCGGTGACCTTGTTCCTGGTCGCGGCATTGATCTGCAGCCGCCTTGCCACGCGCCTGGCCAACCAGGTGGCCTCATTGCGCAGCGCACACGTGCAGGCGCGCGCACTGCTGGTACTGGGCCAGCAGCTGACTGCCAGCACCGACGCCGGCGGCATCCGCGATGCCGGCAGCAAGGCACTGGCCCACGCGCTGCGCTGCGAGGCGGCGATCCTCGCCCGCGATGCCGAGCGGGTGCTGCAGGTGGTGGCGAGCGTGCCGCCGCAGCATGCGCCATCCACGCAGGATCTGGCGGCGGCCGACTGGAGCGATCGGCATGGCGAGCAGGCCGGCCGCTATACGGACACGTTGAACGCCGCGCCATGCTGGATGCTGCCGTTGGGCAGCGAGACCCAACCGCTGGGTGTCGTGGCGCTGCGCTTCGATCCGGCCCTGGGCGAACCCGATCCCGACCAGCGCAGCCTGGCGCTGGCGATGACGCAGGACATCGGCCAGGCGCTGGAGCGCGCGCGCTTGTCCGACGAGCTGGAAGGTGCCCGCGTGCAGGGCGAGACCGAACGCCTGCGCAACGCGCTGCTGTCGTCCGTCTCGCACGACCTGCGTTCGCCGCTGGCCTCGATGATCGGCGCGGCCGGCACCCTGGTCAGCTACGAGGACAAGCTGCCGCCGGGTGAGCGGCGCGAACTGCTGGAGGCGATTCTCGGCGAGGGCCAGCGCCTCGATCGCTACATCCAGAATCTGCTCGACATGACCCGGCTTGGCCACGGCACGCTGAAGCTCAACCGCGACTGGACCGACAGCGCCGAGATCGTCGCCGCAGCCGTGACGCGATTGCACAAGCTGTTTCCCGACCTTCGCGTGGAAACGCCGATGCCGGGCGAGCCGGTGCTGCTCTACGTGCATCCGGCCTTGATCGAGCAGGCGCTGTTCAACATCCTGGAAAATGCCGCGCGCTTCTCGCCGCCGGGCGAGCCGGTGCGGATCAGTACGCGCAACGACGGCGAGTATCTGCTGATCGACGTCAGCGATCGCGGCCCGGGCATTGCGGAAGACCAGCGCGCGCGCATCTTCGACATGTTCTATTCGGTCTCGCGCGGCGACCGTGCACCGCAGGGTACCGGCCTGGGCCTGGCGATCTGCCGCGGCATGATCGGCGCGCACGGCGGCAGCGTGGAGGCCTTGCCCGGCGACGGCATCGGCACCACCATCCGCATCAGCCTGCCGCTGCCGCCACCGTCCGGCACCCACTCATGACCTCAGCCGCTCCACGCATCCTGGTGATCGACGACGAAGCGCAGATACGCCGTTTCCTCGATATCGGCCTGCGAGCCGAGGGCTACGAGGTGTTGCTGGCGGCCACCGCGGCCGAGGGGCTGGCGCTGGCGGTCACGCAGTCACCGGACCTGGTCATCCTCGATATCGGCCTGCCCGACATGGAAGGCCATGCCGTGCTGGCCGAGCTGCGCCAGTGGAGCCAGCTGCCGGTGCTGATGCTGTCCGTGCGCGACGCCGAGCGCGAGAAAGTGCGCGCGCTCGACCAGGGTGCCAACGACTACATGACCAAGCCATTCGGCATCCAGGAGCTGATGGCGCGCCTGCGCGCGCTGCTGCGCAACCGGCCGGGTGGGCCGGACGTGTCGCCACGTTATGACGACGGCCGCCTGGGCATCGACCTGGCCCGCCGTGAGGTGAGCCTGGACGGCGCGCTGCTGGCGTTGACCCGCAAGGAATACGCGGTGCTGGAGCTGCTCTTTCGCCATGCCGGCCGGGTGGTCACCCAGCAGCAGTTGCTGCGCGAGATATGGGGGCCGAGCCACACCGGCGACAGCCAATATCTGCGCATCGTGCTGGGCAAACTTCGGCAGAAGCTGGGCGACGACCCGGCCGACCCACGCTGGCTGAAGACCGAGCCCGGCGTGGGTTACCGCTTCCTGGCGGATTGAGTGGCGCGGCGGCCGGCGGCGCACAGCCCGGCGCGGCCGGAGCCGACGCCCGTTCAGGTTTCCGCCGTCTGGACGCCGCCACGCCCGCGGTTATGATAGCCAGCCAGTTTCATCACTCCGGCCGCAACCCATCGAAGAATTTGCGGCCGGCTCAACATGAGGACACTCCCATGGCACGTGGCATCAACAAAGTCATCCTGGTCGGCAACCTGGGCTCGGACCCGGAACTGCGCAGCACCGGCAGCGGCGTCAGCATCTGCAGCTTCAGCCTGGCCACCTCCGAATCCTGGACCGACAAGCAGTCCGGCGAGAAGCAGGAACGCACCGAGTGGCACCGGATCAAGATCTTCGGCCGCCTCGGCGAAATCGCCGCCGAATACCTGAAGAAAGGTCGTCAGGTCTACATCGAAGGCTCGATCCGCACCGACAAGTTCACCGGCAAGGACGGCGTGGAAAAGTACTTCACCGACATCATCGCCAGCGAAATGCAGATGCTGGGCAGCAACGAAGGCGGCGGTGGCGGCGGCCAGCGCGAGCGCCCGCAGAGCAGCGGCGGCCAGCGCCAGGGCGGCGGCAACTACGGCAACCAGTCGCGCGGCAACGACGATCACGGTGGTCAGTCGCGGCAATCGCCGGCACCGGCCGACAGCGGTTTCGCGGATGACGAGATTCCGTTCTGACGCCTACCGCGAGGTAGAACGTTGCAATGACACAGGGAGCCAGCTGTTCAGCTGGCTCCCTCCGTTTTGGACTCGTGGCATCTGGTCGACCGATCTTGCCTCGCCTGTCGACGTTGACGAAGTCGTCGCCGTGGGCATGCATCTTTGCAAAACGCAGAGTCACACTGTGTCCTGTCGTTGATGGATCAGTCTTTCGATCAGGCAGTCTTGGACAGATTCTTGAATGCCGTCGCCAGCGTATGCAGCGCATTGCGCGATCGACGGTCATGCAGCGCCGAATACAGCAATACCTCGTGCGTGGGTAGCGCAGGCAATGAAAGCGCGTGGCCAATATCGATGGTGCCGGACGGTGCAGCACGCTTCGGCAGCACGGCGACGGCCAAGCCAATCGTCGCTGCGGCCCCCACCACGGCAGCGCCCCTGCCGATGAACACCTCCGTCCAGGCGATGCCGGCGCGATCAAGCGCACGGACCGCTGCCGCACGGATGCTGCATGTTTCCCCCTGGGTCGACAGCGGCAACGGCTGACCTGCACGCGGCTGCCAGTGTGCGGCAGCGATCCAGGCGAACGATTCGGCGAACAGCACTTCACCGGTGCGGCGACGATCTTCCGGCTGCAATACCAGGGCAGCATCCAGCACGCCATCGTCGTAGGCCTTGAGCACTTCGTTCGAGCCGGCTACGCGCAGCTCGATCAGCAGATTCGGATCGTGCTCGTTCATCCGACGCAACAAGCCGGGCAACTCGCTGCCCACCAATTGGTGGCTGATGCCGATAACCAGTCGGCGCTGCTTCACCTCAAACGAGGCGATGGCGCGCTCATGCGCCCCGACCAGCTCGCGCGCCGCCTCCATGAAAGCGGCCCCCTCGGCGGACAGCCGCACCTGGCGCGGCGTCCGCTCCAGCAGCCGTCGGCCCAACTGGTCTTCCAGTCGGCGCAATTTCAGGCTGATCGCCGATTGCGTGCTGTCCAGCGCGTCTGCGGCGCGGGTGAAGCTCTGCAGCTCGGCGGTCAGGACAAAGGCTTTGACGGCATCCAGATCGAGCGATTTCATGGCTGATACATGTCATTTTCAAATGGCTGAAATACGTATTTATACGTTTTCTAAATGGATGATAGCGCACACACTGCGCCGCACATCGTCGATCGAAGCGGCAAATCTTTCGTGGTTCGTCTTCCAGCCATCATCTGAACAGGTACTTGCGCATGCGCTCGCTCTGGCGCGGTCTGCTGAGGCTGCACGGCCATCTCGTCGATTCGCGCCGCACGCTGCGTTGGGCCGATCCGTCCGCAGGGAAGGCACGGCAGAACATCGAAAGAACGAATGCATCAGTCAACGACACAGCCGATTCGGCACAACCTGCAGGTACCCAGTCATGAAATCAGCAAAGACGTTTCTATTCGCCCTCCTGACCCTTCTCCCGATCCACGCAGTCACCGCCTCGGAGCCGGATAACATGAAAACAGTAGCTGCCATCGAAGGCACCTGGACGCTTGCCTTTGCCGACGTCGAACATCCGGATGGGACGCGCACGCATGACTACGGCGATGCCCCCAAGGGCACGCTGCAAATTGATCATGCCGGGCACTATTCGCTGTTTGTCCTGGACAGCTCTCGTCCCAGGTTCGCCGCCAACGACAAGCACGCAGGGACGCCGAACGAATTCCGGGCTGCCGCACTGGGAGCCAGCGCTCATTTCGGCACCGTCGATATCGACCCCGCGAAGGGCACGCTCACCTTCCATATCGAGGGAGCGACGTATCCGAATTGGGAGGGAGCCACCCAGGTGCGCAGTTATGAACTGAGCGGTGACATGCTGAGCTACAAGGTGCCGCCGCGACCGAATGGCGATATCCCGTTGACGGGGTGGAAGAGGGTTTCGCATTGATTGAGGCGTGTAGACATCCGTCTTCGAGCTCCCCCGTGGACATCGCTGATACGGATATCCGCGTTTCAGAATCGTTCGATGTACGGTGATGGCACATGCTCCAGCCAAGAGCCGTTCCAAATTCCGCCGCTCGCATAAACGCTGCGATTACAAGGGGAGCCAGCTACTTGGCTGGCTTCTTTTCTTTTTTGGATCTGTTGCAAGATTGCGTCATGCCACGCCGGATTTGAGTTGTTTCACCAATTCGGTCTTGCGTGCCGCCATCCTGGTGCCCAGGGCTGCCAGTTCGTCCTTGCTCAGCAGCTTCTTCGAACGCGGGAACATCTCCTTTTCTTCCTCATCGGCGTGATGTTTGACCAGTTCCTTGAGTACCTTGGCACGCCCAGAGAATTTTTCACTATCCACCGGCGTGTTCAGCAGATCAGGGAGTACCAGATCGCCGGCAGCGCGATGTTCTTCCAGAGCCTCGAAGTACATCTTGTCGTCATCTGCCCTGTCACCCTTTGCCTTGAACGCAGGGTAGAAAATCTCCTCTTCGATCATGGCATGGGCCTTCAGCTCCACGCGAATCTTTTCCAGGAGTTCGGCGCGTTTTTTGACCGCGCGCGAGGTGCTCTCCGCCAGTTCGGTAAGCAAGGCTTCCACGGCGTCGTGGTCATCTTTGAGAAGGGATATCGCATCCATCATGGAAACTCCGAATCGAGGGCCCTCAACTATGTGGGTCATCCGATGAAGATCCTGTACATGAGTGTTTCGGGGGTTATCGACTCGTGCCTTCGGCACGAAAGCGCACATCGGCGTCGACCAGGCCACCGGCCTGGTGCACGGCATGGTGACGACTGCGGCCAACGTGGCCGATGTGACCCGGGCGCTCGCCGACCCGACAACGAAGGCCCGCACCGCGGGGCCTTCTTCGGCTTATTGCCGTTCAGCGGGAAGGTGCGATGAACCTTTTTGCTTCGCCGGAATGACGAGCTTGTCACGGTCATTCACAGCGACTTACTTCACCCGCACCGAGTTGTTGCTGCGATCGATGTCCGGCAATGCATGCGCCGGATCGATGCTGACGGACTTCACCTCGCGCGCGCCGTCCACGTGCACGACGTAGCTGCGGTGCTGCTGCCAGGTTTCCCAAGGTAGGCGCACGTCCTGCTTGCCGCCGTCGTCGTAGGTCACTTCGAGGGTGGCGGGCAGGACCAACTGGTCGAGGTTGGCGACGGTGACGTCGAGGCCTTTGCGGTAGTCGCCGTGGGGGTAGACGGCTTGCTGCACGGCCAGGTCGAGGGTCCAGTCGTGCTGGTACCAGCCGCGCCAGAACCAGCCAAGATCCTCGCCGGTTTCGCTTTCCATGAAGCGGAAGAAGTCGGACGGGCTGGGATGCTTGTAGGCCCAGGTGGCGATGTATTTGCGGAACGCGGGGTCGAAGCGCTCGGGGCCGATGATCTGCTCGCGCAGCAGCACCAGCCCGAACGCGCCCTTGAAGTAGCTGATCGGGTGGCGGTACTTCTCCGGCACCATGTCGGCGCCGATCAGCAGCGGCGGGGCGTCCTTGTCCTGCATCACCTTGGCCATTTCGTCGGCGGGGTTGCCGTGGCCGGGTGCGTATTCGCTGTCGCGCTTGGGTGCGTATTCGCCGTGGTTGAAGGCGTCGGATTCGTAGACGTCGATGAAGGTGTTGAAGCCCTCGTCCATCCAGGCGTCGCGGCGTTCGTTGCTGCCCACGATCATCGGGAACCAGCTGTGGCCGATCTCGTGCGCGATCAATCCCTGCAGGTCGCCGCCCTTGGCGTGTTTTGAGTCGAAAGTGATACCGGGGTATTCCATGCCGCCGGCGGTGCCGGCCTCGTTGATCGCCACCGGCCAGGGATAGGCGAACCACTGCTTCGAGAAGTATTCGGTGGAAGCCTTCAGGTATTCGGTGGCGCGGCCCCAGGCGGCATCACCGGCGCTCTCGACCGGATACAGCGACATCGCCAGCGCGGTCTTGCCGTCGGGCAGGTTCATGCGCGCGGCGTCCCACACGTAGGCCTTCGACGCGCCGAAAGCGACGTCGCGGGTGTTGTGCATGCGGAAGTGCCAGGTCAGCGTGCCGCTGTGTTTTGGACGGCTGGATGGCTGGGTGACCTCCGCTGCGGTGCGGATCATCACGGTCTTGTCGCTGTGCCGTGCCTGTTCCAGTCGCTGCTGCTCGGTCTTGGTCAGCACGTCCTGCGGGTTCAGCAGCTCGCCGGAACCGGTGACGATCATGTCCCACGGCACGGTGACCGCGTAATCGAAATCGCCGTATTCGAGATAGAACTCGCTGTTGAGATACGGTGCGGTGTCCCAGCCGCGCAGGTCGTCATAGACGGCCATGCGCGGGTACCACTGCGCCATCTCGAAGATCTCGCCGTTCTTGCTGGCGTTCACGTCGGTGCGGCCGCCGAACTCGCCGGGCACGGTGTAGTGCCAGCGGATATGCAGGCGCAGTTGGCCGCCGTTGGCCTTCAGCGAGGTGGGCAGAATGACCTGCATGCGCGTGTCGGAGATCACCCAGCGCGCATCCTGCAGTTCGCCGGCGGCGTCCTCGACCTGGATCGCGTCGATGCTTTCGCCGCTGGTGAATTCCGTGGGGAACTTGCTGGTGAATGCGCCGCGCGCGTCTTTCAGGTAACGGTTTTGCTCCACCTGCAGCCACAACACGTCGAGTACGTCGGGGCTGTGGTTGGTGTAGGTGATCACTTCGCTGCCGCTGAGCTTGCGGCTGGCCGGGTCGAGCGTGGCGGTGATCCTGTAGTCCGCACGGTTCTGCCAGAACAGCGGGCCGGGTTTGCCGCTGGCCGAGCGGTAGGCGTTCGCCGGCTGCGGGTAGACGAACGGCGCAAAGGTCTGTTGCGGGTCGAAACGCGAGGCCGGCTCGCTGGCGGCGAACACACTGGCCGTGGCCAGCAACGACAGGCAGGCCAGGCCGGACAGGGCGAGGTTTCTCATGTGTGGGTTCCGGGGATGGGATCAGGCGTGCGGTGGCGGGAACGAGGGCGGTGCGTTGTCGACGGCGCTGCCCCACTGCGTATTCGGTGCGTTGCCCAACTCGAACTGCAGGCGACCGCCATGTTCGACCAGCGACGGCGACAGCCACGGGCGATCGTATGGCTTGCCGTCGACTCGCAGCGCAGTGACATAAGGCATCGCGGCGGATGCGCCGGGGGCGTCGATCACCACGTCGCCGCCGCTGCCGTGCACCACGGCATGCGGGAACAGCGGGCTGCCCAGCAGCAGCTCGGCGCGGCCGGGGATTTCCGGGTACATGCCGAGCGCGGCCCACACGTACCAGGACGACATCTCGCCGAGGTCGTCGTTGCCGGGGATGCCGTCCGGCGCGTTCTTCCAGATCGTATCGACCACGATGCGCACCGCCTTCTGGGTCTTCCACGGCTGGCCGGCGTAGTCGTACAGCCACGGCGTGGCCACCGACGGTTCGTTGTCCAGTTCGGCGTGCAGCGGGCCGGCCTTGGTCAGCGCCCAGTGGCCGTCCTTGTCGTGGAAGAACGCGTCCAGCCGCGCGGTGGCCTTGGCGCGCCCGCCCAGCGTGTCGAACAGGCCGTGCACGTCGAACGGCACCATCCACAGGTAGACGGCCGCGCTGGCCTCGACGAAACCGTCGTCGGTATCCGGCGTGAACGCCGGCCAGCTGCCGTCGGCGTTGCGGTTCTGGATGTAGCCGCCGTGCGGCGTGGCGTTCGGATTGAACAGGTTGCGCCAGTAGCCGGCGCGGGCGAGGAAGCGCTGCTGGCCGGCATGGTCGCCGACGCGGCGCGCGAGTTCGGACAGCGCGAAGTCGGCGCTGGCATCCTCCAGCGTCTCGCCGGCACCGCCCCAGGCGTGCGACTTGCTGGCGATGTAGTGCAGCTTCAGCCACTGGTCGAGCGAAGGCCGCTGGCCCACGCATTCGACGTTGCAGCCGTCGTCGCTGAGGTCGTTGGCGGTGACCGCGGTGGCCGCCGTGCGCAGCGAATCGTAGGCGCCGCGCAGGTCGAAGCCGTGGCCGCCGAACGCGACGATGTCGGCCAGCGCCGGCGCCGCCGGGTCGCCGCTCATCACGTGGGTGCCGCCGGAGTTGTGCGTCCAGCGATCCCACTCGCCGCGGTTCTGCTGCGCCTGGTGGTACAGCGATTGCGCGATGTCGCTGCCGGTCTGCGGCTGCAGCCAGGTGACCAGTTGCAGGTGCGAACGGTAGATGTCCCAGCCGGAGAAGTTCGCGTATTGCGCGTGCTGGCCGGGCGCGAGGCGATGGGTTTGCTGATCGAAGCCGCGGTACTCGCCATCGACGTCGCTGTACACGTTCGGATGCATCAGCACGTGATACAGCGCGGTGTAGAACGTGCTGCGCTGGTCGGCGCTGCCGCCGTCGATGGCGATGCCGCCTAGCGCCTTGTCCCAGCGGTCGTGCGCGCGCTGGCGGACTTGCGCCAGCGTGGTGCCGGCGGGGATCTCGGCCTTGAGGTTCGCCCGCGCGTTGGCGAGGCTGACGTAGGAGATGCCCACGCGCACGTGCACGGTCTTGCCATCGGCAAAACCGACCCAGGCGCCGGAACCCTTGCCCAGCGGCGGGAAACCCTTGTCGGCATAACTGGTGCCGCCGTCGGCCGTGCTGCCGCCCGGCTGCACGTCGGCATCGTGCCAACTGCCGCTGCGGGTGAATGGCTGATCGAACCGGGCGACGAAATACAGCGTGTAGTAGCTGCGCTGGTCGGCCTTGGCCAGGTAGCCGCAGAAGTTTCCGCTGGTGACCGAGCCGGTGACGGTGTGATGGACGCGATCGACATGCACGTCGGCGGCGCTGCTGCCCACTTCGGAATCGGAGGTTCGGATCAGCAGGTTGGCCGGCTTGCCGGCGGGGAAGGCGAAGCCGGCCATGCCGCTGTGCATCGCTGCGCTCAATTGCACGTCGGTGCCGTTGGCCAGCTTCACCTGGTAGTAGCCCGCTTCGGCGTGCTCGTCGGCGTGGCTGAAGTCGCTGGCGTAGCGGCTGTCGTCGTCATCGGCGGAGGGCGAAGTAGTGACCGCGGCGGTGACCGGCATGAACGGCACGTCGCCGCTGGCCCCGGCGCAACCGGTGCCGGACAGGTGGGTCAGGCTGAAACCGCGGATACGCGTGGCGCTGTGCAGATAGCCGCCCGGCGCGGCGGTGCGGTTGTGTTTGCCGCGGGTGGTTTCCGGGCTCCACGCCAGCATGCCGAACGGCAGCATCGCGCCGGGAAAGGTGTTGCCGCCGTTGCTGCTGCCGATCAGCGGGTTGACCGATGAAGCAGGCGATTGCGCGATCGCTGCAACGCTGAAAAACATGCCGGCGATCAGCGTGGCGAGGCGAATAGGTTGGCGCATGTGATTCTCCGGTAGGAGCCCGCTTGCGGGCGATGCTTTTCGTGATGCCAACCCAAAAGCATCGCCCGCCAGCGGGCTCCTACAACGTGGTGGCTTTTTGCAGGCGCAGCAGCTCGTGGCAGGCACCCATGGTGTGGTAGTCGCACTTGCCGGCCGGGCTTTTCTCGTCGCTGTACTTGCGGTTGTCGCGGGTGAGGATGCGGTACCAGGCGCCGTGGCGGTGATCGACGAAATGTTCCCACGCATACGCCCACAGCTTCCCGTACCAATCGTCATACACGGCCAGCCCGGTGCGCGCGTGCAACAGCGCGGCGGCGGCCAGCGATTCGGCCTGCACCCAGAAGTATTTGTCGTCGTCGCAGATGCTGCCGTCTGGCGCGAAGCCGTAGCCGATGCCGCCGTATTCGTTGTCCCACGCGCGTGCCAGCGCG
>NZ_NPKN01000007.1 GCF_008329435.1 Rhodanobacter sp. T12-5 | reverse complement strand
AGGCACGGTCCGACGTCTTTGACTACATCGAACGCTTCCACAATCCCCGAATGCAACGCAGAATCGAGGTTCGGGATCGGGCCTTCACGGCCTTAACTCAACTGTCCGCGAAAACGGGGTAGAACCCCTACGACCGGGACGCGCACCGCGCAAGACGTCCCCGCGCCGAATAAAAACGCGACATTCGCTTCCGGCTGCGTTAGATGGTTGCGAAGCGTTTCCAGCACCTTCCTTGGATCATGCGTCGTCATCGAGCCCCCTGAACAATGGCGCGGCCGCCTGCCTTCTTTAGCTTCAGGGTACAGAACGCTCAATGGAAGCGCTATGTATAGCGCTAACTATCCCACAAGGCCATTGATCAGTGTGGCCAGCGGCCATGCCAGGTCTTTCTCAGCAATCCAAGAGGCGGGCGGATCTCATCGTCGGCTGAGCCAGCTGAAATCAATGTGTGTACAGGCTCCTGGAATCAATGTTTGTACAACGGGTACACACATTGGTTTCATGCCCAACCGCCAGCTCGGTTGGGGGCATGACTTCAGGCCCATGCACTAGTATCAAGTTCATACTATTGTTCACTCACACATAAGCGGCAATGCAGGTGAGCGAGTGGATGACAGCGCCAGTCAACTGAAGAAGTTCCAGAAGGAGCTTTCCAGCGGCACCGTGTCGCTTGTGCTGCTGGCCGTGCTGGGTCAGTCGCGCCAGCCGATGTACGGCTACCAGATCGCCAAGCGGCTGGAGGAAACGGGCGAGGGCGTGCTGGCCGGCAAGCAGAGCGCGCTGTACCCGGTGCTGCGCAATCTGGAGGCGGCCGGCCTGCTGGCCAGCGAAATCGAACCCTCGATCAGCGGCCCGCCACGCCGCTACTACCGCATCACCAAACCGGGTCGCGAGACGCTGCGCGCGTGGGTCGCCGCCTGGACTGCCACCCGCGATTCTGTCGATAACGTCTTGCAAGGAGGGGTGTAATGAACGCGCCACGGACCATCAACGAATACCTCGATCAGCTGCGTGGAGCCCTGCGTGGCGCCGACCCCGCCTTGATCCAGGATGCCCTGTACGACGCCGAGGAACATCTGCGCGCCGAGCTGGCCGAGCAACCTGGCCGCGACGAGGCGACGATGCTCGAACACGTCGTCGGCAGCTACGGCGCACCGGACGAAGTGGCGGAGATCTACCGCGACCAGGAAATCAGGATCCAGCGTGCGATCCGCCCGCCGGCGCCGGCAAAGCACCGTTCGCTGGCCGGGCGATTCTTCGGTGTCGCCGCCGATCCGCGTACCTATGGCGCGCTGTTCTACATGCTGCTGTCGCTGGCAACCGGCATCTTCTATTTCACCTGGGCGGTAACCGGCCTGTCGCTGTCGGTGGGGTTGTCGGTGCTGATCATCGGACTGCCGTTCATCGTGCTGTTCTTCGGCAGCGTGCGCGTGTTGTCGCTGGTGGAAGGGCGCATCGTGGAGGCGATGCTCGGCATGCGCATGCCGCGACGGCCGGTGTACCCGACGCAAGGCATGACTCTGATGCGGCGCATTGGAAGCATGTTCACCGATGTGCACACCTGGACGACGCTTTGCTACATGTGGCTGATGCTGCCGCTGGGTATCGCGTACTTCACCGTCGCGGTGACCCTGCTCAGCGTGTCGGTGGCCTTCATCGGCGCGCCGCTGGTGATGCTGTTCCGTCGCGAGTGGCTGGCCGGGGTCTACGTGGATCGCCAGGTCCTCGTGGACTGGGGCTTCGGTTCGCACCAGGCGGGCTGGGGCGACGCGGTTGCGCTGTGCGTGCTCGGCATCGTCCTGTTGTTCGCCACCTTGCATCTGGCGCGGGCCTTGGGCCGCATGCATGGGCATATCGCCAAGCACATGCTGGTGCCACGCGAAGCCGTTTGAAAGAACACTGCGTTGGCCTTGCGTGAAGTGGCATCGCCGTGCGGAGTTCAGAATTCGTCGGTGAATTCGATGCCGGCGTCGCGGTCATGCGCGATGACCTCGGCGCTGCCACGAACGAGGTCGGCAACCTGGTCGTTCGGTGTATCCACCTCGATCCGATAGAGCTGGCCCTCGCTGTCGCCTACCGATTCGCTGGAGCTGGAGTCTTCGCGCATGCCGGACATCAGGTCGTCGATTTCCTCCACCCGTTCGATGTGGTCGATGCCGTGCAGGGCGGCCATGACGGCGTCGGCGTCGGCACGGTTGCCCGTCAGGCGGAAGCGGATCATGGGCATGGCGGTACTCCTGGGCAATGCATGCGGGATTCGATGCTGGCAAACCCCGTGCATAAGCAAGGTGATGCCGGAGCACAGGTGCAGTTACCATCGCCACTCGCGATGCAGCGATGGTTCAGGAAAAACGCATGCCCAAGACCTACGACCGCGACTATTTCGACAAGTGGTATCGCGACCCGCGGCATGCCGTCGGGTCGCCGGCGGAGCTGCGGCGCAAGGTGGCCATGGTGGTGGCGCAGGCCGAGTATTACCTCGGCCGCACGATCCGCAACGTGCTGGATGTCGGCTGTGGTGAAGCGACATGGCGCGCGCCGCTGCGCGCGCTGCGGCCGGACATCGCCTATCGCGGACTGGACGCCAGCGAATACGCGGTGGCGCGGTATGGCCGCAGCCGCAACATCGGGCTGGCGCGCTTCGGCCAGCTCGAACAGCTGCGCTTCGACACGCGCTTCGACCTGATCGTGTGCACCGATGTACTGCATTACCTGAAGCCGGCGGAGATCCGCGCGGGCCTGCAGGGCATCGGCGAGATGCTTGAGGGCGTGGCGTTTCTGGAAGTGTTCACCAGTCGCGACGACGTGGCCGGCGACCACCAGGGCTTCGTGTCGCGAGCACCGGCCTGGTATCTGCGTGAGTTCGGCAAGGTCGGGCTGCTGCCGTGCGGTTCGCATTGCTACCTGGGGCCGCGACTGGAGCGGCACATCGCGGCGCTGGAGCGTGCGCAGTTGCCGGGTTGAGCGGGGAACGGGAAACGGGGAACGGGGAACGTGGAACGGGGAACGGCCAGAGCATCGCGGCTCCTGCTCTTGTTCCCCCATTCCCCGTTCCCTTAGCCCACCGTCTTGTCCCTGTAGCGGCACAAATCGCTGATCACGCAATGCGGGCAATCCGGCTTGCGCGCCTTGCACACGTAGCGGCCGTGCAGGATCAGCCAGTGATGGGCGTCCTGCTTGAACTCGGCCGGGATCGCTTTCTCCAGCTTGTCCTCCACGGCGCGCACGTCTTTGCCCGGCGCGAGTCCTGTGCGGTTGGCGACGCGGAAGATATGCGTGTCGACCGCGATGGTCGGCTCGCCAAACGCTGTATTGAGCACGACGTTCGCGGTCTTGCGTCCCACGCCCGGCAGCGCTTCCAGCGCCTCGCGCGTGCGCGGCACTTCGCCATCGTGTTGCTCGATCAGCAGCCGGCACAGGGCAATCACGTTCTTCGCCTTGGCGTTGAACAGGCCGATGGTGCTGATGTAGCGCTTCAAGCCCTCTTCGCCCAGCGCAAGGATCGCCTGCGGCGTGTTCGCCACGGGGTAGAGCTTCTTCGTCGCCTTGTTGACGCCCACGTCGGTGGCCTGCGCGGACAGCACCACGGCAACCAGCAGTTCGAACGGCGAGCTGTAGACCAGTTCGGTGGTCGGGTGCGGGTCGAGTTCGCGCAGGCGCGAAAACAGCTCGATCACGTCGGCGCGCTTCATGGCTTCGGTCCTTGCTGTTTCGCTTTGGCGCGGGCCAGCGCAGCCAGCACCGGATTGACCGGCCCGGCGGCGGCGTCCACGGCGGCCTTGCGCGCTGCCAGTTCACGCTCGCGTTCGGTGTGCTGGCGGGCCAGTCGCGACTCACGGCGCTGGAAGTGTTCGCGCGCCGCATCGGCGTGGGCCGGATCGATCTGCGCGGTCGGCATCGGCAGCAGCACGATGCAATCGACCGGGCAGGCCGGCACGCACAACTCGCAGCCGGTGCAGTCGTCGGCAATCACCGTGTGCATCAACTTCGCCGCGCCCACGATCGCATCGACCGGACAGGCCTGGATGCATTTGGTGCAGCCGATGCAGTCCGCTTCGACGATGCGTGCCAGCGTCCGCGGCTTCTCCATGCCGTGCGCGGGATCCAGTGGCAGCACGGGCGTGTTCAGCAGGGCAGCCAGTTTTTCGATGCCGGCCGCGCCACCGGGTGGACATTGGTTGATCTGCGCCTCGCCACGTGCGATCGCTTCCGCATACGGCCGGCAACCGTGGTAGCCGCATTGCTCGCATTGCGTCTGCGGCAGCAGCGCGTCGATGCGGTCGGCCAGAAGGGCGATGGGATCACTCATGCGTGGATGCGGGACGGGCGATAATCGAGGCTCATTGTCCCGCAATTGATCGACGCGTGTTGATCGTCACTGGAGTGTCGCCATGAAATCCTCGTATCTCGCTTCCCTGCTGCTGGCTGCCGTGTTCGGTGCCGGCGGCTCGATCCTGCTGACCCACGCCGGTCCGGCACAGGCGGAAACCTCTTCCGTCTCCGGCGACACGGTGACGGTGTTCGTCGATGCCACGTTCGGTTTCCGCAAGAAGCACATGGCCACCGAACTGACCAGGTCGCACGCCGACTACGCGGCACGCGGCTACCGCTACGTGGACATGGCGCCGTACAGCGAGAACGGCGACCTGGTCGGCTTCTTCGTGACGTATACGAAGCAATAGCGGACCGGACCGGGATCGTTTGCAGGAGCGCACCCTGTGCGCGATGGTCTTGCGCCGGTCAAGCCAAGAGCATCGCGCAGGGTGCGCTCCTGCGAAGCTGGCGGATCAGCGGACGGTGGCGCCGGGCTTCGCGCCCTGGTCGGCATCGAGCAGGAACAGGTCGCTGCCGCCGTCGCCGGCCGAGAGGATCATGCCTTCGGACAGGCCGAAGCGCATCTTGCGCGGGGCCAGGTTGGCGATGAACACGACGTTTCGGCCGACCAGTTTTTCCGGCTCGGCATAGGCGGCGCGGATGCCGGAGAAAATCTGCCGCGTGCCCAGCGGACCCGCGTCCAGTTCGAAGCGCAACAGCTTGTCGGAGCCGTCCACGAATTCGCAGACGTTGACCTTGCCGATGCGCAGGTCGAGTTTGGCGAAGTCGTCGATGGAGATGTGGCCGGGATTCGGGATCGGGGATGCCCCGACCTTCGCCGGTTGAGAGGGGGGATTCGTTGCAGCGGGCTTCGTGCTGTCGTTCATGGGCTTTTTCTTCTTGTCGGCAACGGGAGCTTCGGCGGGAGCGCCGAGCGAATCCTTCGAGGCTTCGACCATCGCCTCGATGCGCTTGGGATCGATCCGGCCGAGCAGCGGCTCGAACGCATTGATGGCGTGGTTGTGCAGGGTGGCGCGGGCATCGTCGAAGTCCGCGATCGGTGCGGCCAGGAATTGTTCGGCCGCCGCCACGGTGGCCGGCAGGATCGGCTTGAGCACGCCGGCCAGCAGGCGGAACGCGCTCAGTGCGAACGAGCACACCTGGTGCAGTTCGTCGCGCAGGCTTTCGTCCTTGGCCATCGCCCACGGCGCCCTGGCGGCGATATGCCCGTTGACCAGGTCGGCGATCAGCACGAAACGACGGGTGACTTCGGCGAAGTCGCCGCCGGCGTACAACGCAGCGACGTCGTCGTAGTGTTCCAGCAAGGTGTTCCACAGTGCGGTTTCCTGCGCGCCGAATTGGGGCGCCAGTCGACCATCGAAGAACTTGTGCACGAAGCCGGCGGTGCGGCTGGCGATGTTCACCCACTTGCCGACCAGGTGCGAGTTGACGCGCTCCTCGAAGGCCTTGAGGTCGAGGTCCACGTCGACCGGCGTATCGCTGAGCATGCTGGCGAAGTAGTAGCGCAGGAATTCCGGGTGGATGCCGGCGTCCAGGTACGTGCGCGCCTGGATGAAGGTGCCGCGCGACTTGGACATCTTCGCGCCGTTGACCGTGAGGTAGCCGTTGACGTGCAGCGCGGTCGGCGTGCGGAAGCCGGCGCCATGCAGCATCGCCGGCCAGAACAGGCCGTGGAAATTGATGATGTCCTTGCCGATGAAGTGGTGCATTTCGGCTTTGCTGCCGGGGGCGAGGAAATCGTCGAACTTCAGGTGGGTCTTGTCGCACAGCGCCCTGAAGCTGGCCAGGTAACCGACCGGCGCGTCCAGCCAAACGTAGAGGAACTTGCCCGGCGCGTCGGGAATCGGAAAGCCGAAGTAGGGCGCGTCGCGCGAGATGTCCCAGTCGCGCAGGCCGCCGTCCAGCCACTCCTTGAGCTTCGCCACGACGCCGCTGTTCGCCACCGGCTTGCCGTGGGTGAACGCGCCGGCGAACCAGTCGCGCAACAGCCCCTCGAACTTGCCCAGCTCGAAGAAGTAGTGCTCCGAATCGCGCAGCACCGGCGTGGCGCCGGACATCACCGAGTAGGGATTGATCAGGTCGGTCGGTGCGTAGGTGGCGCCGCAATGCTCGCAGTTGTCGCCGTACTGGTCCGGCGTACCGCAGTTCGGGCAGACGCCCTTGATGTAGCGATCCGGCAGGAACATCTGCTTTTCCGGATCGAACAGCTGCTGGATGCTGCGCCGGGCGATGTAGCCGGCGTCGCGCAGGCGCGTGTAGATCAGCGTCGACAGCTCGCGGTTCTCTTCCGAATGGGTCGTGTGATAGTGATCGAACGCCACCCCGAACGCGGCGAAGTCCGCCTCGTGGCCTTCGCGGATGCCGGCGATGAAGGCCTCGGGCGTCACGCCGGCTTTCTCCGCGGCCAGCATGATCGGCGTGCCGTGCGCGTCGTCGGCGCAGACGTAAACCACCTGGTTGTCGCTCATCCGCTGCGCGCGCACCCAGATGTCGGCCTGGATGTAGCCCAGCAGATGACCCATGTGCAGCGGACCATTGGCGTAGGGCAGGGCGTTGGTGACGAGCAGGCGACGACTCATGGCAGGCAATCATTCGGGACGACTGCGCATTATGGCATGGCCGTCCAAATCGCTGCCGGTTGCGGTGCGCTGGCTATACGCCGAAAAAAAGGCGCGCCGTCATTGGCGCGCCTTCTTGAAACAGGATGTCGACGCAACGCTCAGTCCTGGCGCTCCCACGTCTGGCTGCGACCGAGCAGGGCGAAGCCGATGTAGCCGTGCACGTCGAGCTTCCGGCCGCCATCCTTGAGGGTGAGCTTCACCTTGTAGGTCTTGCCGCTCTTGGGGTCGATGATCTTGCCGCCGTCCCATACGTCGTCGTCCTTGGTGACGCCCCACATGATGTTCATGCCCTCGATCGGCTGGTCCTTGCGTTCGCCATCGCACTTGGTGCATTTCGGAAATTCGCCGTCACGGGCGATGTCTTCCGGCGAGCGGTTCAGCAGCTTGACGATGGTGGCCTTGTACTCGCCGTTGTTCTCGGTGATCTGCACGATCGATTTCGCCTGGTGGGTGGCGTCGTCGATGGTCTTCCACGTGCCGGCCGGAGTGTCGTTGGCGGCCAGTGCGGTACCCGCCGCCAGCAGCAGGCCGGCGGCAAAAGTCAGGCAAAAAGCGTGCTTCATGGTGTTCCTCCCGTACGAAAGCGTATGGACGCGAGACTGGACAGGTTCCGCAGGGTCGTCAAGCTGCATTGCGCCATCACGGAATCGACACGATCGGGTCCCTGATCCAGGTCAGCGGGACGGTTGTGCAGGGCTGGCATAATGGGCGCTCCCCGCAATCATCCGAGCCCTCATGACACAGGCGAACGAAGTCCTGGTCCGCCAGATCCTGGGCGGACTGATCGATACCCATACCGGCGCATCGCTGGCCGAATCCGTGCGCGCGATCGGCGTGGACGGCGCCAAGGTGTCGGTGGACCTGCAACTGGGCTATCCGGCGGCCGGCGCGACCGACGCCATGGTGGCGCGTGCGCGGCAGGCACTGGAGGCCGACCCGGCGATCGAGTCGGCCGCGGTGTCGATCACCAGCCGCATCCACGTACACAAGGTGCAGGGCACGCTGGGGCCGTTGCCGAACGTGAAGAACATCATCGTGGTGGCCTCGGGCAAGGGCGGCGTGGGCAAATCGACGGTATCGGCCAACCTCGCGCTGGCGCTGCAGGCCGAGGGCGCGAAGGTCGGCGTGATGGACGCGGACATCTACGGCCCGAGCCAGCCGACCATGCTGGGCGTGCACGGCAAGCCGGCCTCGCCGGACGGCAAGAGCATCACCCCGATGCAGGCGCACGGCATGCCGGTGATGTCGATCGGCTTCCTGGTCGAGGAGGACACGCCGATGATCTGGCGCGGCCCGATGGTGACCCAGGCGATGATGCAGTTGCTCACCGACACGCGCTGGGAACAGCTCGACTACCTGATCGTCGACCTGCCGCCGGGCACCGGCGACATCCAGCTCACGCTGTCGCAGAAGGTGCCGGTGGCCGGCGCGGTGATCGTTACCACGCCGCAGGACATCGCCCTGCTGGATGCGCGCAAGGCGCTCAAGATGTTCGAGAAGGTCGAGGTGCCGGTGCTGGGCGTGGTGGAGAACATGGCGACCCACATCTGTTCGAACTGCGGCCATGAGGAACACATCTTCGGCGAAGGCGGTGGCGAGCGGATGTCGGCGCAATACGGCGTGCCATACCTGGGTTCGCTGCCGCTGGACATCCGCATCCGCGAGCAGGCCGACGGTGGCAATCCCACGGTGGCGGCGATGCCCGATTCCGACCTCGCTGCGCGCTACCGCGAGATCGCGCGCAACGCGGCCGGCCGGCTGTCGCGGCAACCTCGGAACAAGTCGTTGGGGTTGGGCAAGATCGTGGTGCAGGGCGCGCCCGCCACATGATGCCGTCGACGCCGCGGCGCGTGCTGTGCCTGTCCGGCAGCCTGCGTCGGGTGTCGTCGAACACCGCGGCGCTGCAGGCGGTGCAGCAACTGGCTCCGGACACACTGGAACTGGTGCTGCATGAGGGGCTCGGCGCGTTGCCGCTGTTCAACCCGGATGATGATGCGCCGCCGCTGCCGCCGTCGGTTCTCGCCTTGCGCGAAGCCGTCGGCTGCGCCGACGCCCTGCTGATCGCCTGCCCCGAATACGCCCACGGCGTGCCCGGTGCGTTCAAGAACCTGCTCGACTGGCTGGTCGGCAGCCTGGAGTTTCCGGGCAAGCCGATCTTGTTGCTCAACACCGCAGCGCGCGGCTCGTACCATGCGCAGGAGGCGCTGGCAGAAATCCTGTACACCATGTCCGCCCGATTGCTGGCCGCGCAACCGGTGATGGTGGCGCTACCGGGTGCAGGCTGCACGGCGGCGCAGGTGCTGGCCAGCGCAGAGCGCTGCATGGAATTGCATGCGGCGCTGGATATCCTGGCTGAAATTCCACTCCACCCGTAGGAGCCCGCTTGCGGGCGATGCTTTTCTTGCGGAATCGGGAGAGCATCGCCCGCGAGCGGGCTCCTGCGGGGTCGTGGCCACGCGGTCGGCTGGCGCGGCAGCACCCCGACCATGTATTTTTGCCGCTTTGCGCCCGGCCCGACCGGGCGACATCGCCACCGACCGGAGTTCACGTGAGCATCAAACCCGACAAATGGATCCGCCGCATGGCCGAGAGCCACGGCATGATCGAGCCGTTCGAGCCGGGCCAGATCAAGCTGCGTGACGGCAACAAGCTGATCTCCTACGGCACCTCCAGCTACGGCTACGACGTGCGCTGCGCGCGCGAGTTCAAGATATTCACGAACATCAACTCGACCATCGTCGACCCGAAATCGTTCGATCCGTCGAGCTTCGTCGACGTCGAGGCGGACGTGTGCATCATCCCGCCGAATTCGTTCGCGCTGGCGCGCACGGTCGAGTACTTCCGCATCCCGCGCAAGGTGCTCACGATCTGCCTGGGCAAGAGCACCTACGCGCGCTGCGGCATCATCGTCAACGTGACGCCGCTGGAGCCGGAGTGGGAGGGCCACGTGACGCTGGAGTTCTCCAACACCACCCCGCTGCCCGCCAAGATCTACGCCAACGAGGGTGTGGCGCAGATGTTGTTCCTCGAATCCGACGAGGAGTGCGAAACCAGCTACAAGGACCGCGGCGGCAAGTACCAGGGGCAGCAGGGCGTGACCCTGCCGCGCACCTGAGACCGCAGGCTGAATGGCCGCCATCCCGGCCGTTGCCGCCGTTCGCTGCCGGGTTACACTCCCCGGCTCAAACCGATTGATCGCAAGGAGACCCGCATGATCCGTTTTTCCACATTGCTGAAGCGCGCGACGGCCGCGATCATGCTGGGCAGTCTGCTGGCGCTGGCCGGTTGCCATCTCGGCGGCACCAAGGGCGAGGAGGTCAGCACGGCCTCGATGAAGGGGCAGTTCGATGTCGTCATCAAGGCCTACAAGCAGGGCCAGTTCCTGGTCGATGGCGCGGTGTTGTCGGCGATCGACACGGGCAGCCATTTCGCCTACCTGAAGGACCAGGGCAAGCTGCCCAAGACGGTGCTGCTGGAGCGCAGCGACGATTCGAAGATCCGCAAGCAGCATCTGCAGTACATGGCGCGCATGCAGCTCGACTACGGCTTCAAGGTGTACTACGACGACAAGGGCACGCTGAAACAGATCAATCCGCAGGACACCAAGGCCCGCAAGCTGGAAGACCACCATGATCCGGTCAAGGCGCCTGATGCCCCGCCCATCGATCACAGCGGCAACGGCTACTAGCCTGACGCGCAGCACGTGATATCAGAGGCCCGCGGAGCGATCCGCGGGCCTCTTTCATGGGGGTGACCGATTTCAGTCGAGCGTGCCGGCGCCCAGCTTGCGGTCGACCGTGGTGCCGACGGCCGCGCGCAGCGCGATCTTCAATCCGCGCACCACCTCGGCCTGCGCCATGCTGGCAGCGCCGTGCCGGCGTGCCGCCTGTTCCGGCAGGAAGGGAATGTGGATGAATCCGGCGCGCACGCCGCGCCGTTTCGCGGCGAGGTGCAGCATCGCGTAGGCGACGTGATTGCAGACATAGGTGCCGGCACTGTTCGATATTTCCGCGGGCACGCCTTGTGCCTGCAGTGCGGCCAGCATCGCCTTGATCGGCAGCGTGCTGAAGTAGGCTGCCGGCGCGTCGGCGATGACCGGCTCGTCCACCGGTTGCGCACCGGCGTTGTCCGGGATGCGCGCATCCTGCAGGTTGATCGCCACCCGCTCGATCGACAGCTGGTGGCGGCCGCCGGCCTGGCCGACGCCAAGCAGGATCGCGGGGCCGAGTTCGCGCACGGCCGCCTTGAGCATGCGCAGCGAGGCGGCGAAGTCGGTCGGCAACTGGCGTGCCACGACGAGATGCCCGCCGATGCGGCTGCCGTGCAGCGTGCGCACGGCTTCCCACGATGGATTGACAGGCTCGCCGGCGAACGGATCGAAACCGGTCAGCAGGATGCGTGGCAGGGCTGCGCTCATGGCTTGGCTTGCCTCAATGATGAAAGCGGAACACCAGCAGCCACATCATCACGAAGGTGGCCGCAAGAATCCACAGCGCGCTCCATACCTGCGCGCGGATGACGCCGTACGGCGAACGCAGTTCCAGCAGCGCCGCGGGCACCAGGTTGTAATCGGCCGCCATCGGCGTCAGCAGGGTGCCGCAGTAGCCGCACAGCATGCCCATCGCGCCGAGGATCGCCGGGTCGGCGCCGTGCTGGCGGATCAGCAGCGGCAGGCCGATGCCGGCCATCATCACCGGGAACGCGGCGAACGCATTGCCCATGATGATGGTGAACAGCACCATGCCCAACGCGAACGTGATCAGGCATGCCAGCGCGCTGCCGGTAGGCAGCCAGGTCGTGGCCAGCGCGGCGATCGCCGCGCCGACGCCGCTGCGCGTGAACACCTCGCCCAGCGCCGCCAGCAGCAGCGGCAACAGCGCCGCCCAGCCGATCGCGTCGAGCAGGCGACGGCCTTCGCCCAGGCCCGCATGCAGCGGGGCGCGCGCCACGCGCGCGGCGGCGAACAGCGCGATCACGCAGGCCAGCGCCAGCCCGGTCAGGGTCATCTGCGCGGTGGCGAACAGGTGATGTCCACCGATCGCCAGGTACGCACCGAACAGCGCCACCAGCAAGGTCACCAGCGGAATCAGCAGCGCTGGCACCAACAGTCTGTGGCCGAGCGCGATCGCCGAGCGCAGACGCTCGGCGGTGCTGTTGTCCTCGACATGGGGATGTCGACGCAGGCGCGGGGCCAGCAGCGCCAGCACGATCACGCCAACACCGGCCAGTTGTGCCGGCAGCGGATGGCCGGCGGCCTGCTGCCGCAGGACAAGATCGCCGGCGCCGAACAGCGCCCCCAGCACGAGCCAGAATGCCGCATGCCAGACATGCCGCTCGCGCAGGTTGCGCAGGCCCGTGTAGAGCAGGAAGGCGGCGATCAGCCAGTAGGCATATTCGATGCGCAGCATGCTCAGGTCGCCGATTCGATGCTTGCAACGGCAGCGCGGCGCTGCAGGCGGCGCTGGTACAACCAGATCCGCGCGGACTGTATGACGAAGGCCGCGATCGCCGTGGGCAGCGCCCACAACGCGATCGACAGCGGGCTCAGCTCGATGCCGTGCTGGCTGTAGAAACCCTGGATCAGCAACACCGCACCGAGCGCGATGAAGACGTCCTCGCCGAAGAAACGGCCGATGTTGTCGGTGGCCGCGGCGACGGCACGCAAGTCGTCGCGATCGGCATCGTCCAGGCTGGGCAGGATCTTCGCCGCCGCGGCCTCGCCCATTGGTGCGAGCAGTGGGCGAACCGTCTGCGCGTGACCGGCCACGCCGGTGAGTCCGAGCGTCGCCAGCAACTGGCGCAGCAGCAGGTAGCCGATCAGCAGCCGGGCCAGGGTCAGTCCCTTCAGGCGTGCCATCCAGCGTTGCGCGTGTTCCCGCAGGCCGGCGTGTTCGAGCAGGCCGATCGCCGGCAGGGTCAGCACGAACAGCATCAGCATGCGGCTGGAGACGAAACTCTCGCCGAGCAGGGCGAGCAGGTCCGCTGCCGTCAGGCCGGCGAGCAGGCCGCTGGCTATCGCGGCGGTGACCACGACCAGCACCGGATTGAATCGCAGCACGAAGCCGATCACGATCACCGCGATGCCGAGCAGGGGCCAGTAGTTCATGCGTGGTTTCCGTGGTGTCGGGAGGTGGACATCATGCGGGCTCGGGCGCCGCGATCCGCATGCCGGCGGCTTCAAGCGCGGCGCGCACGCGGCACGCCAGTTGCGCCGCGTGCGCGCCATCGCCGTGCAGGCACAGCGTGTCGACCTGCAGCTGCACTTTGTGCCCGTCCAGCGCGAGTACCTCGCCGTCGCGTGCGAGGCCGAGGGCCTGGGCGGTCGCCAGTTCGACGTCGTCGATCACCGCATCCGGTTCGCGACGCGGCTGCAACGAGCCGTCGGCGCGGTAGCGGCGATCGACGAAGCCCTCGGCCACCACGCTCAGGCCGAGTGCGCTGCCGGCGGCGAGCAAGGCCGAGCCGGCCAGCCCGAACAGCCGCAGCCGTGGATCGAAGTCGCGCACGGCACGGGCGATCGCGTTCGCCAGCACGGCGTCGCGTGCGGCCATGTTGTACAGCGCGCCATGAGGTTTGACGTGGGCCAGCCGGGCGCCGACGGCCCGCGTGAATGCGTGCAGCGCACCGATCTGGTAGAGCGTCAGCGCATGCACTTCGGCTGGGGTCATGTTGAACTCGCGGCGGCCGAAACCTTGTAGGTCGGGCAGCGAAACGTGCGCGCCGATCGCCACGCCGTGCGCGATCGCCCGCGCCACGGTGTGCTGCATGATGTCCGGATCGCCAGCATGGAATCCGCAGGCGATGTTCGCCGAGCTGAGCTGGGCCAGCAGCGCATCGTCGTCGCCCATGCGCCAGGCACCGAACGATTCGCCGAGGTCGCCGTTGAGGTCGATGTGGTTCATGAACGGTCCATTGGAGTGCGTTCCCGCCGGATGCTCTTCAGCCGGTCGCGTATCGGCCGGTCTTGAATCGGGTCGATGTCCTGCAGCCGTTGGGCAATCGTGTCGATCAGCCGCGCCAGTCGCTGCTGGCGCGCGGCCAGACGGCCCAGCGCTTCGTCCATGCTGCTGTCGCGAAAGCATACGGTATCGCCCGGGCGGCGTTGTGCCAGTCGCGGCAGGTCCACCGCGGCGAGCTGGCCGATCCGCGGATAGCCGCCGGTGACCGGTGCTTCGGCCATCAGTACGATCGGCTGGCCGGACGGTGGCAGTTGCAGGGTGCCGGGAAGCGCGGCTTCGGAAATCATCTCGAACGGCGCCTGCAGGTGCAGTGCATGGCCGTCCAGACGGCTGGCCGTCCGATTGCCCTGTTGGCTGACCACGAAGTTTTCGCCGTAGAGCAGCCGGCGCGAGACGGCGTCCAGTTGCGCGTCATGGCTGCCGCGCAGGAGTGCCAGCGGCTGGGGGTTGAAGTCGAACCAGGGCTGCGGGTCCAGGCTCCAGCCCAGGACGTGCAGCTCGTTCGATTGGGCAAGGTCGACCAGTGGCTCGGCCGTGCCGAGCGGCAGCACGTCGCCGGCGCGCAGGGCGCGGCCGTGTTCATGACCGATCCGCGCGTGCATGTCGCTGCTGCGGCTGCCCAGCAACGGCGTCACCGCGAAGCCGCCGCGAACGGCAAGGTAGCTTCGGCAACCCATGCTCATGCCGCCCAGTCGCAGCACGCTGCCGGCCGGCAGCAGGCAGGTGGTCCACATCGGCAGCACCAGCTCTTCGACGGCAGCCTTCATCGGCGCACCGGTCAGCGCGATCACGGCAGGCTGTTCGAAGCGCAGGCTCGGGCCGATCATGGTGCACTCGATCGCCGCCTCGCCCTGGCTGTTGCCTACCAGTGCGTTGGCCAGCTGCCATGCCGGGCCATCCATCGCGCCGGCCCGCCCCACGCCGAGCGACTGGTAGCCGAACCGCCCACCATCCTGCAGGCTGCTCGACAGGCCGGGCTTGATGATCTCGACGCTCATGCGGTGCGGTCCGCAGCCAGCTGCAGGAAACGATCTTCGTCGATCGCATGGAAACGCACATGGTCGCCCGGTGCCAGTCGCGACGGGTTGCCGGAGGCGATGTCGAACAGGCGCAGCGGCGTGCGCCCGATCAGCTGCCAGCCACCGGGCAGCTCATCCGGGTAGATGCCGGTCTGGTTGCCGCCGATCGCCACGCTGCCGGCCGGCACACGCTGGCGCGGGTTGCTGCGCCGCGGTACCGCCAGCTGCGGGTCCAGGCCGAGCAGGTAGGGAAAGCCGGGCGCGAAACCGAGCATCGCCACGCGGTAGTCAGCTGCCGCGTGCAGCGTTGTCACGGCCTGTGCATCAAGCCCGCATAGCGCCGCCACTTCAGCCAGATCGGGGCCGTAGTCGCCGCCGTAGCACACCGGGATCAGCAGTTCGCGTGGCGCGGGGATGTACGTATCGGCCTCGGCCAGTGCCGCACTGGCGGCGACCTGTACCCGCCAGTGCGGCAACTGGCCGTCGCCATTGCTCCAGCCCAGCGGATCGAAGCGCAGCAGCAGGCTGGCGTAGGCTGGCACGCATTCCAGTTGCGGCAGGCGCTGGCGCAGACAGGCTGCCGCGGCCTGGACCCGGGCATTGATGTCGAGGTCGATGCGGTTGCCGAAGCGCAGCAGCAATGCGTCCTCGGCCAGCGCTTCGAATTCGATGTCGGGCGTCATGGCAGCGTTGCCGCAAGTGCCCGGCGCAACGCGTCGAGCCTCCCGGGGAGGTCGGCATTCGCATACGGCTGTGCGTGACCGTGTCCCCATACGGGTCCGGGCCAGGCCGCATCGCCGACGCGGCGCGCCACGAGATGCACGTGCAACTGGCGCACGATATTGCCCAGTGCGCCGAGATTGAGTTTGTCGCATGGAGCAGTGGCGTGCAGCGCGGCGCTCGCGCGATTCACTTCCTGCCAAAGGGTGGCCTGCCCGGCGATGTCCAGGTCGGTGATCTCGACCAGGCCCGTGCGACGCGGCACCAATACCAGCCACGGGTAGCGGGCATCGTTCATCAGGCGCACCTCGCACAGCGGCAATGACGCGACCGCGCAGGTGTCGATGGCCAGGCGCGGGTCGAGCGTGAAATCGGCTTCGCTCATGCGTCGGCCAGGTGCTGTTCGAAGAACGCCAGCGTGCGCTGCATGGCCAGCTGCGCGCTGGCCGGGTGGTATTGCGCACCGACGTCGCGGTTGAAGCCGTGATCGGCCGGATAGGTGAAGACGTCCATCTGCGGCATCGCCTCGCGATGCTTCGCCACCATCTCCGGCGGGATGTTCGGATCCTTTTCTCCGAAGTGGAACATCACCGGTGCCTTCGGCACTTCATGCAGGAACGGCAGGTTGCGCGCGCCGTAGTAGCTTACCGACGGCAACCCCAGCCGCAGCGCGGACAACAGCGCCACCGTGCCACCCCAGCAATAGCCGACCGTGCCGATCCGGCCGGCGGACGAAATCGCCTCGGCTGCGCTGGCGACATCCTCCAGCGCACGGTCCAGCCCCAGTTCCGTGATCAGCTGTTTGCCCTTGGCGTAGCCGGCCCGGTCGTAGCCCAGCTCCACGCCGCTTTCCAGGTGGTCGAAGAACGCCGGTGCAATGGCCGTATAGCCGTGTTCGGCGAAGCGGTCGACGACGCTGCGCATGTGCGCGTTGACCCCGAAGATCTCCTGGATCACCACGATGCCGCCTTTCGGTTTGCCCGCGGGTCGGGCCAGATACGCGCCAATGCACTGCGTGCGGGTGGTGGGCAGGTTGATTTGCTGGCCCATGGCGGGAGTTCCTGATGGGAAAGAGTGGATTGTAGGCGAACGGGAAACGACAAGAGCGTCGCACAACCTCGGCTCTCCGTTTTTCGGTTCCCCGTTCCCGGTTCCCCGTTCCCCTATAATCGCCTGTTTCCCCGCGCGTTTTCACGGTAACCCAAGTCATGTCCCAGCCCGCCCACAAGATCGGTTTCGTCAGCCTCGGCTGCCCCAAGGCGCTGGTCGATTCCGAGCGCATCCTGACCCAGCTCAAGGTGGAGGGTTACCAGATCGTACCCAGCTACGGCGAGGCGGATGCGGTGGTGGTGAACACCTGCGGCTTCATCGATGCGGCGGTGCAGGAGTCGTTGGACTCGATCGGCACCGCTCTGCACGAGAACGGCAAGGTCATCGTCACCGGCTGCCTGGGCAAGCGCGAGGCGCTGATCCGTGAAGCCTATCCCGATGTGCTGTCGATCAGCGGCCCGCAGGACTACGCCAGCGTGATGACTGCGGTACACACCGCGCTGCCGCCGCAGCGCAACCGGTTCCTCGACATCGTGCCGGACACGGGGGTCAAGCTGACTCCGAAGCATTACGCCTACCTGAAGATTTCCGAGGGCTGCAATCACCGCTGCAGCTTCTGCATCATCCCGTCGATGCGCGGCAACCTGGTCTCGCGGCCGGTCGACGAGGTGCTGGTCGAGGCGGAGAAGCTGGTCAGGGGCGGCGTCAAGGAATTGCTGGTGATCTCGCAGGACACCAGCGCCTACGGCGTCGACGTGAAGTATGCCGAGCACGAGTGGCATGGCAAGTCGTATCGCACGCGCATGACCGAACTGTGCGAGGGCCTGTCCGAACTGGGCGTGTGGGTGCGCCTGCACTACGTCTACCCGTACCCGCACGTGGACGAGATCATGCCGCTGATGGCCGCCGGCAAGATCCTGCCGTACCTGGACATCCCGTTCCAGCACGCCAGCCCGCGCATCCTGAAACTGATGAAGCGCCCCGGCAACATCGACAAGACGCTGGAGCGCATCCGCCACTGGCGCGAGCTGGTGCCGAACCTGACCATCCGCAGCACCTTCATCGTCGGCTTCCCCGGCGAGACCGATGCCGAGTTCGAGGAACTGCTCGACTTCCTGCGCGAAGCCGAGCTCGATCGCGTGGGCGCGTTCGCCTATTCGCCGGTCGACGGCGCCAAGGCGAACGAATTGCCCGACCCGGTTTCCGAGGAGTTGAAGGAAGATCGGCTGGAGCGGTTCATGGCGGTGCAGGCAGAAATCTCCGCGGCGAAACTGCAGCGCAAGATCGGCAGCACGATGACCGTGCTGGTCGACGAGGCGAATGCCGATGGCGCGGTCGCGCGTTCGGCCGCCGACGCGCCGGAGATCGACGGCAGCGTATTGATCGCCGACGGCCAGGCGCTGAAGCCCGGCCAGTTCGTCGAAGTCGTGATCGAAGCGGCCAGCGAACACGACCTGCACGCGCGGCTGGCCCATCCCAAGCTCAAGCTCGTGTAGGACCGTGCGTTATGTCGCGCCCGCCCGCGGCACGGTCGATCCGCAGGTATTCGATCGGCCGCCGCTGGCGACCTGGCAGGACCACGCCGACCTGCTGCAAGGGCCGCTCTGGCCCACGATCGAAGCACTCAACGCACTGTGGCCGACCACGGCATCATTCCGCTTCGTGGCGCAGGATCCCGACCTGCTCGCCGACGGCCTGCACTACGAACAGCGCATCGCCGAACACGGCCGGATCGCCACCCGCGAGGGCAACTGGCACGACCTGCTCAATGCGCTGGCATGGCTGCGATATCCGGCGCTGAAACAGGCATTGAACCTGCGCCAGATGGCCGAGATCGCGCACATGGGTCCGAAGCAGCGCTCGCGTGCCCAGTACGCGATGACCCACTTCGACGAAGGCGGCGTCATCGTGGTCCTGCGCGATCCGGCATTGCTGCGGCTGTGGGACGCGCACGACTGGCACGGCCTGTTCTGGCAAAACCGGCAGGCGTGGCTGGACGGTTCGATCCGATGTGAGCTGTTCGGGCATGCGCTGCTGGAACTTGCGTTGAATCCGGACAAGTTGCTGGTAGGGAAGGCGGTGGTGTTCCTGTCGACCGGCGACGTGGATATCCGGCGAGCCGGCGCGCACTGCGCCGGGCTGATCGCCACCGGCATGCTGCTGCACGACCCGCTGGAACTGCGCCCGCTTCCGCTGTCGGGCATCCCGGGTTGGCATCCGGCGAACGCCGACGAAGCCTTCCATCGCACCACCGTCTGCTATCAGCCGAAGCGCGCCGGGAGACGCTATCCGCCCGCGCAGTTGCTGCCACCGAGGTAAGTGACGCGGGCAATCAGATGACCCGTATCTGGCAGGGCCTCATCGCACATGATGGCTCGGTGGAGTTGGACGTGAGTGGGCATCACGCGCGCGGCAATGCACAGGAGGTGGCGAACTGGATCGGTTATGGCGAGGACGTGCTGGCAGTGGCCGATGCCGCTCTCCTGGCCGGCGAGGGCTTGCCGTTCGCCATCGCCCGCCATGAAGCGCTCGGCGATTACCCGGATCCGGACGATTTCGAGCGGGCAAGCCGTGCATGGCCGACGTGAGGAAATGCCAGCGCCCGTCACCGCCGTGGATTTCCCGGGAAACCAGCTGGTCGCCGCCGAACAGCGCGGGGTGATACGCGGGCTGGACGATCAGTCGTAGTCCACCGCGATCACCGTGAATTCGGCCGGTCCGCCTGGCAGTTCGGCGGCGAACTCGTCATCGACGCTTTTTTTCAGCACGGCCCGGGCCAGCGGCGAGTCGATGCTGATCCAGCCAAGCTTCGCGTCGGTCTCGTCGGGGCCGACGATGCGGTAGCGCAGAATTTCGCCGGTATCGCTGTTCTCCAGCTCGATGCGGGCGCCGAAGAACACCTTGTTGCGATCGGCGGGTGCGCCTTCGGCCACCTTCAGCGCCGGGATGCGTTTGCTCAGGTAACGCGCCCGGCGGTCGATTTCGCCGAGCTGTTTCTTGCGGTAGATGTATTCGGCGTTTTCCGAGCGGTCGCCTTCGGCGGCGGCAGCGGCGAGCGCCTTGACCACCTCCGGGCGCAGCACGTGCCAGAGGTGATCGAGTTCGGCCTTGAGCCGCTCGAAACCCTCGCGGGTGATGATCGCGGTGGAGCCGGGGGAGGGCGGACGCCAGCGGCTCATGCGGGGCTCGCCAACTGCTGTCGTTGCGCGTCGATCTCCATGCGCAGCGGGTGATCGGCATAGCGCCGCGTGGCGGCCCATACCAGTGCGCTGGCCAGCGCACCGATGTAGCCCGGCAACAAGCCGGCGTAATGGATCAGCGGCAGCACCACGCAGGTGGGCAGGGCGGCGCCACGCAACGGATAGCCGAAGCCGCTTCGCAGGCGTGCGTGGAACGATGTGTCGGCGGCGACGGTTTCAACGCGTGGCATGCCGTCGTGCGCTCAGCGCTTGCCGCCGAAGATGCCGCCGAGTACGCCACGCAGGATCTGCCGACCGAGCTGGCTGCCGGCGGTGCGGACCATCTGCTTGCCCATGGTTTCGATCATGCCCTGGCGACGCTTGGTGCCGAACAGCGCGTCGTGCACGGCGCCACTCCAGCCGGCATCGGTGTCCTTGAGGCTGCCCTTGGGGGGCGCATCGGCGGCGACGGTGGCGGCATCGGCGGCCTTGTCGCTGGCGCGCTTGGCCAGCATCTCGGCGGCGGATTCGCGATTGACGGCGGTGTCGTATTTCGCACCCACCGGCGAGCGCTGGCGGATGGTGCTGCGCTCGGCGTCGGTGATCGCGCCGATACGGCAGCACGGGGTCGTCACCAGCACCTGTTCCACCGGCGTGGGTACGCCGCCGTTGGCCAGCGTGGATGCGAGCGCCTCGCCCACGGCGAGCTTGGTGATGGCTTCGGTGACATCGAGTTTCGGGTTGGCGACGAAGGTTTCCGCCGCGGCCTTGACTGCCTTCTGGTCGCGCGGGGTGAACGCGCGCAGCGCGTGCTGGATGCGATTGCCGAGCTGGCCGAGGATCACGCCGGGCACGTCGTCGGGGTTCTGCGAGCAGAAGTACACGCCCACGCCCTTGGAGCGGATCAGCCGCACGACCTGCTCGACCCGCTGCAGCAGCGCCGGCGAGGCGTCGTCGAACAGCAAGTGCGCTTCGTCGAAGAAGAACACCATCTTCGGCTGGTCCAGATCGCCCACTTCCGGCAACTGCTCGAACAGCTCGGACAGCAGCCACAGCAGGAAGGTGGAATACAGCCGCGGTTTCATGATCAGCTGGTCGGCGGCCAGCACGTTGATGATGCCGTGCCCGCTCATGTCCTGGCGCATCAGGTCGGTGAGTTCCAGCGCCGGTTCGCCGAAGAACTGGTCGGCGCCGTCGCCTTCCAGTTTCAGGATCGCGCGCTGGATCGCGGCGATGCTCTGCGTGCTGATCAGCCCGTACTGGGTGGAAATGGCCTTGGCGTTCTCCGCGGCGTAGGTGAGCAGCGCACGCAGATCGGCCAGGTCCAGCAGCAGCCAGCCCTGGTCGTCGGCAGCCTTGAAAATCACCTCGAGCACGCCTTCCTGGGTGTCGTTCAACTCCAGCACGCGGCCGAGCAGGGTGGGGCCCATTTCGCTGACCGTGGCGCGCACGGGATGGCCGAGCTTGCCATAGATGTCCCAGAACACCACCGGGTTGGCCTGCGCTTTCCAGTCGGTGAGCTTGAGTTTGGCCAGGCGGGCCTTGAGCTTGTCGCCCGGCTCGCCGGCGGCCATCGCCAATCCGGCCAGGTCGCCCTTGGCGTCGGCAAGGAAGCACGGCACGCCGAGTTTCGAGAATCCTTCGGCCAGCACCATCAGCGAGACGGATTTGCCGGTGCCGGTGGCGCCGGCAATCATCCCGTGGCGATTGCCGTAATGCGGGTCGAGATTGACGCTGGCACTGTCGTTGCGGCCGATCAGGATGTCAGTCATGGTGTTCCGTCCCTTGGTGTCGAGCGATTGTAGCCAGACGCCGGCGCCGTCGCGTCATGTGGCGATTGCGTTGAGTCGAGCTGCTGCGCCAGCTATGGTGGGTCTTTTTGCAGGTGAAGTTAGTGATGGTGTCGTGTTCCGCGATTCGTTCCATGCGCCTGGCTCCGCTTGCCGTGGCGTTTGTCCTGCTCGGCGCCTGCAGCAGCAGCGGCGGTACCCGGCAGTCGGCGTCGGTGAATGCCCTTTACAGCCAGTTGGACCAGGCCAGCAAAAGCTACGAGACCGCCCTGCAGCAATCGCGTGAAGGCAATTTGCAGGCGTCCCAACTGACCTTGACCCGTTCGCTGGACGAGCTGAAAAAGACGGCGGCGCTCTGCGGCAGCACGGAAGGTTGCGATCCGCAGCGGTTCTTCTCGGTGTTCGACCACATGCTGCGCTTGAAGGATGGCGATTTCGGCGGCGACCAGGACCTGAACGGCGACGTCGATGCATCGCAGGCGGCGCTGGCCGCCGGCAAGGCCGGCGCGGCCAGCCTGCCGCAGGCGCAACGCAGTGTGACCCTGCTGCACGGGCAGAAGCTGTCCCAGTTGATCGCGATGAATGGGCCGGTCAAGGCCGCGCTGGAAATGTGGCTGACCCAGTGGCGGCCGCAGTTGATGGATGCGTACGTCAACTACGAACACCTGCGTTTCGAGATGTGGCCGCAGTACGAAAAGGCGGACCTGCCCGAAGCGCTGCTGTTCGGCATGGTGGCGAAGGAATCCGGCGGCAAGGTGCATGCGGTGTCACGTTCGGGCGCGGCCGGGCCGTTGCAGTTCATGTATGCCACCGGCATGCGTTTCGGCCTGGGCACCGACAACGGCTTCGACACGCGCTTCGATCCGGCGGCATCGGCCCGCGCCAATGCCGAATACCTCAACGAGCAGCTGCGCAAGTTCAACGACAACCTCGAACTGACCATCGGCGCGTACAACACCGGCGAAGGGCGCATGGGCCGACTGGTCGGCGACGACACTTCGGTGAGTTTCTACGATCCGCGCATCTACGACGCGCTTCCCCAGGAAACCCGTGACTACGTGCCGTCGGTGCTGGCGGCGGCATGGTTGTTCCTGCATCCGGAAAGCTACAACCTGCGTTTCCCGAAGATCGACGGTGCGCCCGGCTCGGTCATCCTGAAGCGGCCGGCATCGCTGTCCGAACTGACCGTCTGCCTGGGTTCTGCCGGCGGCATGAGCGACGGCTGGTTCCGCACCTTGCGCAATCTCAACCCGAAGCTGGACCCGCAAGTGACCCAGCCGGCGGGTGCGCGGCTGGCCTTGCCGAAGAATCTCGAGGGTGCCTACGCGTCGCGTTGCGTCGATGGTCCATGGCCGATCCTGGCCGGCGACCTGCATCACGCCGTCGTCCCGGTGGTGACCTCACCGGTGGCGCCGCCGGTGGCCGCGAGCGCCCGGCGCTACAAGGTGCGTCGCGGCGAGTCGCTGATCAGCATCGTGCGCAAGCTGCATTGCTCAAGCGTGCAGGAAGTGGCCGAGATGAATGGCCTCAAGCATCATCGGATCCGCGCCGGGCAGGTGTTGACGCTGCCGGCGTGCCACTGAGCGAGTGAGGGCAGGGCTTGGGCGGACAGCGGGCGTTGCTGCTGCTCACGCCCGGCTGCTGCAACTACTCAGGCAGCGGCGGTGTCGTTCATCCAGCTTTCGACGGTGTGGCCGCTGCCGTGGACTTCCTTCAGCTCGCGCAGCAGCTGCATGACTTGCCGATGTTGCGGCTGCAGGCTGGCATGCGGTGAATTCTTGGTTTCGTGGTAGACCACCGCGAGCCACAGCGCGATGCCGCGCAACGCGACTTCGCTGTTGTTCGAGCTGGCGCGTTCGTAGCCCGCATCGGTGCCCTGGCCCCAAGGCAGGAAACGCGTCTCCGGGGCAGTGCCGTACAGATGCGGAAAGTCGCTGCGCGAAGCCTGGCCGATCTCGCGCAGGGCGAGCAGGCTGAGTCGTTCGCGGCTGCGCCTGGGCAGCGCCCGGATGCTGCGCTCGATATCGCGGAATTGGCGGCCCAGCTGGCGCGCCCGCATCATCACGAAGAACGGAGTGAGTATTTGCATGAGTCCCCTCGACGCTGGAATGAGCGGCCCTGACGGCACGACAGCAGACGCGAGCGTAGCGGGGTGCTTTCCGGAATTGCGCCTAGGGCGTCACAAAATGACGCTTGGCGTCAGTTTTCCGTGCAGGATTCAGCGATGACCAAGCCGCTCGCCGACCCGTACCGCTTGCTGCGGCTGTAGCGGATCGAGCGAGGCCGTGCCGTCGGGCAGCAGCACGATCACGGTGGAGCCCATGTTGAAGCGCGCCATCTCGGCGAAGCGGTCCAGCGTGATGTTCTGGCCGGCGAACGACTTGCGCCGGATCGACGACGCGTACGGCGGGATCACCAGGCCGTCCCACACCGTGGCCACCGACGAGACCAGGATCGCACCGACCATCACCACCACGAACGGGCCGTGCTCGCCCTCGAAGTGGCAGACCAGCCGCTCGTTGCGCGCGAACAACCGAGGAATCGCCGCGACCGCAAACGGCGCCACGCTGAAGATGCGCCCGGGCACGTGCACGGTTTCCTTCAGCGTGCCTTTCAGCGGCATGTGTACGCGGTGGTAGTCGCGCGGCGACAGGTAGACGGTGACGAAGCGGCCGTTGCGGTACGGCGCAGCCGCGGCTTCGTCGCCGCCGAGCAGTTCGGCGGCGGTGTATTCCTGCCCCTTCGCCTGGAAGATGCGCCCGTCGACGATCGTGCCGGCCTGGCTGATGCGGCCGTCGGCCGGCGAGAGCAGGGCGGCCGGGTCGGCATCGGCCTGGCGCGCGTGGGGCTTCAGCTTGCGCGTGAAGAACGCGTTGAAGTGCTGGTAGGCCAGCGGATCGGGCTGCGCCGCCTCGGCCATGTTCACGTCGTAGTTGCGCACGATGGTGGCGATCAGCCAGTTCTTCCACGGCGCGAGCGTCCAGCGCGTGGCCCAGTAGACCACTCGCGACAGCGCGCGGTGCGGCAGGATGTACTGCAGGAATACGTTGAAAGTCATCCGCCGAAGTATACGGGGCTGGGAGTGAGTGGAGAGGAGTGAGGAGTGAGAGAAAAGAGGGCAAGCCGCCGACGAACTGCTTTCGCTCACTCCTCACTCCTCTTCACTCACTCCTCGCTCTCCGGCCCTCAGGCGGCAGCTATACTTGCCGGCCCTTCCGTTTCGGGTGTTGCCGTGACCGCCGAACTCGCCACCATCATCGACTTCATCCGCTACGGTGCCAGCCGCTTCTCGGCTGCCGGGCTGACCTTCGGCCACAGCCACGACAATCCGATCGACGAGGCTACTCATCTGGTGCTGGCCAGCCTGCACCTGCCGCCGGACATCCCGCCGGCGTACGGCGCGGGCCGGCTCACCACGACCGAGCGCGCGAACGTGTTGGCACTGATCGAGCGCCGCGTGACCGAGCGCCTGCCAGTGGCCTACCTGGTCGGCGAAACCTGGTTCGCCGGGCTGAAGTTCAAGAGCGACCGCCGTGCGCTGGTGCCGCGATCGCCGATCGCCGAGCTGATCGAGTCGGGCTTCGCGCCATGGCTGGACGAGCGCCACATCGAGCGGGCGCTGGACATGTGCACCGGCTCGGGCTGCATCGGCATCGCGATGGCCGAGTACAACCCCGAGTGGCAGGTCGACATCGTCGACATCAGCGACGAGGCGCTGTCGCTGGCGCGCGAGAACATCGCTTTCCAGCACGTCGAGGATCGCGTCGAGGCGATCCGGTCCGACCTGTTCGCCGGCGTGGCCGGACGCAAGTACGACCTGATCGTCTCCAACCCGCCGTACGTCACCGAGGACGAATACGCCGCGCTGCCGGGCGAGTACGCACACGAGCCGAAGCTGGGCCTGACCTCCGGCCGCGATGGCCTGGATCTGTGCCTGCGCATGCTCGACGAGGCGGCCGACCATCTCACCGAGGATGGCCTGCTGATCGTCGAGGTGGGCGAGAGCGAGCACGCGCTGGCTGCCTTGCTGCCGGAGGTTCCGTTCATCTGGATCGAGTTCAAGGTCGGCCAGATGGGCATCTTCGCCCTGGAACGGCGCGACCTGGTCGAGCACGCGACGGCGATCCGTGCGGCGGCTGCGGCACGCCGTCCGGCTTGAGCGATGGAACTGGCCACGGCGCGGTTGCGGATTGACGCGCTGCGCCCGCAGGATGCCGAGGCCCTGTTCGCGTATCGCGCCGATCCGGTGGTGGCGCGCTTCCAGGGCTGGTGTCCAGTCGACGTGGCGGCGGCGCGCGACTTCATCGCGGCGCAGCCAACGCAACCGCAAGCCTCGGGCTGGTTCCAGCGCGCGATTCGCCTGCGCGACAGCGGCCAGCTGATCGGCGATGTCGGTGTGAACCTGCCGGAACAGGCCGAAGACTCGGTCGAATTCGGAATCAGCATCGCCCCGACACATCAGGGCAGCGGCTACGCCAGTGAGGCTGTGCGGGCGATGTTCGCGTTCGTGTTCGGGCAGCTCGGCCGGCATCGCATCCACGCGTCGGTGGATCCGCGCAATCTCGCGTGCGTGGCGATGCTGCGTGCGCTGGGCATGCGCCAGGAGGCACATCACCGCGAAAGCCTGTGGCTACGCGGGGAGTGGGTGGATGACGTGATCTTCGCGATGCTCGCACGCGAGTGGCTGAGCGGTCCCGGGGCGGCGATTCATCGCGGCTGAAAGCACCAGGGTCGCAGGTGCAGTCGACCGACCGACAGCATGAACATCCCGCTCACGCATTCATCAGGCGGAAGGGTCGTTCCAGTACTTGCTCCTGCCGCTGGCGTTCAACAGCGGGCTCCGCGATGGATAGCGGCGGCGGCAAGCGGCGGCTGCATTCGCGGCTGACCACCCGGTAACATTCGCAGGCGGATTCTTCGAGCTTGCGCCGATCCAGCACGTCGATGCGGCCGCGGCTATACCGGATCGCGCCGGCGCGTTGCAGCTTGCCGGCAGCCTCGGTCACCCCCTCGCGGCGCACGCCGAGCATGTTGGCAATCTGTTCCTGGGTCACGGTCAGTTCGTTGGATGGCAACCGGTCCAGGGTCATCAGCAGCCAGCGGCACAATTGCTGATCCAGCATGTGGTGGCGGTTGCAGACGGCGGTTTGCGCGATTTGCGTCAACAAGGCCTGGGAATAGCGCAACAGCGCGAGTTGCAGTTCGCCGATGCGCTGGAATTCATGCCGCAGGCACTCCGCCTTGATGCGCCAGGCATGGCCGGCGCGGCGCACCAGTGCACGACTGGGCGCGCTGTCACTGCCCATGACCACGGCAATGCCCACGACGCCTTCGTTGCCGACAATCGCGATTTCATCGGACGAACCATCGCTGAGTACGGTTTGCAGGGAAACGATGCAGTCGATGGGAAAATAGACCTGGCGCTGGGGAACGTGGGGGTCGTGAATCCTCTGATCGCGCAACAGGCGCACGGGTTCCATGTGCGGGGAAAGCCGCGCGTAAGCCACCGTTGAAAGTGCTGCAAGCAACGCATTGCAACTAGGGTCAGCGGCATCGGGCATTTTTGCTCCAGGCGGCCAGAAACAGTACGACAGCAGGTCGCCTAGGCTCGACGACGGGCAGAACATTAGACGCGCCTGAACCGTGATGCCAACGTGTTTTCTGTGGATCGGTGGCGTCAAACGAGGCCGGTCTGCGGGTACCCAACCGGACATGCACACGCTGCCGCCCTATGTGCGCTGGCGAACGGAACCCGCGGACATGTCCGCCGCACAGTCAGCGCATCACGGTGAATGACGGAGTTGGCTGATGAGTATCCCGATGTCGCGCCGCTCGTTGATCAAGGCGGCGCTGGTGCTGCCGGTCGTGGGTGTGGTCGGCTGCGGCCAGCACGAGGACGCCCGCGCGTCCGGGCCGATCGCGCGGCGTTTCTTCAGCGAAGCCGAACAGCGCTGGGTCGAGGCGGCGACCGCGCGGCTGATTCCCGACGAGGAAGACGGCCTCGGTGCCGGCGGCGCGCATGTCGCCTTGTTCATCGACCGGCAATTGGCTGGACCTTACGGCCACGCGCATCGTTGGTACATGCAGGGCCCGTGGGAGAAGGGCACCGACGAGCAGGGCTACCAGCTCAAATTGACGCCGGCCGAGTTGTATCGAACCGCGATCGGCAACATCGAAGACTGGTGTCGCCAGAACCACCAGAAGTCCTTCGTCGAGCTGTCCGCCGTGCAACAGGATGACGTCCTGCACGGACTGGAAGGCGGCGACATCAAGCTGGCCGACGTGCCGGCCAAGGCGTTCTTCACGATGTTGCTGAGCAATACCGTCGAGGGTTTCCTGGCCGATCCGATGTATGGCGGCAACTACCAGTTTGCCGGCTGGAAACTGGTCGGCTTCCCCGGCCCACGCTACAACTACGTCGCCGAGATCGAGCAATACGGCAAACCGTATAAGCAACCGACGGTGGGCATCCTCGGTCGCGACGGCAGCTTGCTGCGGGAAGGCTGAGCATGGCGACCCGACTCAAGCCGGTCGATGTGGTGCTGGTCGGCTTTGGCTGGACCGCGTCGATCATGGCCCAGCAACTGACCGATGCCGGCATGCAGGTGCTGGCGCTGGAGCGCGGCAAGTTTCGCGACACCGTGCCCGACTTCGCCACCACCCAGATCCAGGACGAACTGCGCTATGCCGTGCGTGACGGACTGTTCCAGGAACCGGCGCGCGACACGCTGACCTTCCGCAATTCGATGGACCAGACTGCGCTGCCGATGCGCCATCTGGGTTCGTTCCTGCCCGGCGTCGGGGTCGGTGGCGCCGGAGTGCACTGGAACGGCCAGACCTGGCGCTTCCTGCCCGAGGATTTCGTGATACGCAGCCATACCGAACAGCGCTACGGCAAGAGTTTCATTCCGCCGGACATGACGATCCAGGATTGGGGCATCACCTACGCCGAGCTCGAACCGCACTACGACGCGTTCGATTACCTGTGCGGCGTGTCGGGGCAGGCGGGCAATATCCAGGGGCAGTTGCAGATCGGCGGCAACCCGTTCGAGGGCCCGCGCCAGCGCGGCTATCCGCTGGCGCCGCTCAAGCGCAGTCATGCCACCGTGCTGTTCGACAAGGCCGCGCGCAGCGTGGGCTTTCAGCCGTTTCCCTGCGCGGCCGCCAACACCTCGGCGGCGTATACGAACCCGCTCGGCGTGCAGATGGGGCCGTGCACGTATTGCGGTTATTGCGAGTGGTTCGGTTGCGGCAACTATTCCAAGGCCTCGCCGCAGACTACGATCCTGCCGGTGTTGCTGAAGAAGCCGAATTTCTCGTATCGCGCGGGCGCCGACGTCACCCGCATCAACCTGGACAGCAGCGGCAAGCACGCGACCGGCGTCACCTATGTGGATGAGCAGGGTCGAGTGTTCGAGCAGCCGGCGGCGCTGGTGATCTGTTGCGCGTTCGCCCAGCACAATGCGTTGCTGCTGCTGCTCTCCAAGATCGGCCAGCCGTACGATCCGAAAACCAATACCGGCGTGGTCGGGCGCAACTACGCCTACCAGATCACCTCGTCGGTCGACGTGTTCCTCGACGAGCTGATGAATCCGTTCATGGGTGCCGGTGCGCTGGGGCAGGCGATCGACGAGTTCAACGGCGACAATTTCGATCACGGCCCGGAGGGTTTCGTCGGTGGCGGTTACATCGCGTTGTGGAGCACCGGCGGCCGGCCGATCCTGCAACACCAGCTGCCCGAAGGCACGCCCAAGTGGGGCGCCGGCTGGAAGAAGGCGATGGCCGACAATTACCTGAAGAGCGCCTCCATCGCCACGCATGGCAGCGTGATGAGCTATCGCGACTCCTACCTCGATCTCGATCCCACCTATCGCGACATCTACGGCGACCCGCTGCTGCGGCTGACCTTCGATTTCCACCCCAACGAACACAAGATGTCGGGCTTTCTCACCGACAAGGCGGCGCTGATCGCGCAGGCGATGAAGCCGCGCTCGTTCCACGCCAAACCGCGCACCGGCCATTACTCGATCATCCCGTACCAGACCACCCACAACACCGGCGGTTGCGCGATGGGTGCCGATCCGAAGACCAGCGTGGTGAACAAATACCTTCAGTGCTGGGATGTGCCGAACGTGTTCGTGATGGGCTCCAGCGTGTTCCCGCAAAACGCCGGCTACAACCCGACCGGCACCGTGGCGGCGCTGACCTATTGGGCGGCCGCCGCTATCCGCGACAAGTACCTCAAGAATCCCGGCCCGCTGGTGCAGGTGTGAAAGCGGCCGTGCGCACGCGTTACGCCATCGGTGCCCTCGTCGGCGTGTTCGCCCTGGGCGCCGGCGTGGTGCTCGCGCAAGTCACGACGATGGCGCCTGCGCTGCCAGCGCCAGCGCCGACAGCGTCTGCGCAGGTCGCGCGCGGGCATTACCTGGTCGACGCAGGCGACTGCGCTTCCTGCCATACCAAAGCTGGCGGACAGCCCTATGCCGGAGGACGGGCGATCCCGACACCGTTCGGGGTGATCTATTCGGTCAACATCACGCCCGACAAGGACACCGGAATCGGCGCATGGACCGAGCAGGATTTCTACCGGGCCATGCATGAGGGCATCAGCAAGGACGGCAGCCATCTGTATCCGGCGTTTCCCTATCCGTGGTTCACCAAGGTCAGCCGTGCCGATGTCGATGCGATCCGCGCCTATCTGGCCACGCTCAAGCCGGTCAATCAGGATGACACGCCGAACAAGCTGCCGTGGCCACTGAGCTGGCGCGGCGCGATGTTCGGCTGGAACACGCTGTATTTCGACAAGGGCGAATACCAGGCCGATGCGGGCAAATCCGCGCAGTGGAACCGCGGTGCCTATCTGGTGCTGGGGCTGGGTCATTGCGGCGCCTGCCACACGCCGATCAACATGCTCGGTGGCAGCAAGACCAGCCAGCCGTTCCATGGCGGCAACGCGGGGTCGCACTGGTACGCGCCGGGCCTGGGCAGCAATCTGCGCGATGGCGTGGGCGGCTGGTCGGTCGCCGAGATCGTCGAGTACCTGAAAACCGGCGCGAACGCGAAATCAGCCAGCGCCGGTCCGATGAGCGAAGTCGTGATGAACTCGACGCAATACCTCACCGAGGCGGATCTCACCGCAATAGCCGTCTATCTGAAGGATCGCCCCGATGCGCCGTCGAAGTCGCCGCCGGACACCGACGCCCTCGGCGCCGACGCGCTGGCGCGCGGGCAAGCGTTGTACATCGACAACTGCACCGCCTGCCACATGCCCGACGGCCGCGGCGTGGCCAAGGTGTTTCCGCCGCTGACCGGAAGCTCCGCAATTCAGGCCGATGACCCCGGCACCGTCATCCACGTCGTGCTGGCCGGTGCGCGCATGGCCGCGCCGGCGTCGAAACCGACCGGGCTGGCGATGCCCGGTTTCGGCTGGAAAATGGACGATCACCAGATCGCCGATGTCGTCAACTACATCCGCCACGCGTGGGGCAACCGCGCGCCACTGGTCGATGCCGACACGGTGGGCGAGGTACGCAAGGACATCGAACCGTCGGACCGTCCCTCGCGCGACAAGGTCACCCGCCATCCCGATGCACCGGTGCGGCAAGGGAGTGACTGAAGCCCATGCAGTCGCCCAAGCTCACGCGGCCGCTGGCCACCCTCGCGATCGTCATCGTCGCCACCTCCGGCGTCGCCGCGAGTGCGAGCGCCTTGTTCGCGGCGAAAGCCGCGGTGGCGCCGCCCATCGTCACCCACGTCTGCGCGGCCTGCCATGGCGGCTACGGCAACAGCGTCGATCCCAGTGTGCCGTCGCTGGCTGGCCAAGGCGCGCCGTACCTGGAACGCCAATTGATCGCGTTCAAGACGCAGCGTCGCACCGGTGTGATGAGCGGCATTGCGGTGGGCCTGAGCGATGCTGACGCGCATGTGGCAGCTGATTGGTTCGCGCAACAGGTGGCGCAACCGAACCCCGATCCCTGGCCTGATTCGGCCGCACTGCGCCAGGGTGCAGCGATCTACCGCCACGGCATTGACTCGAAAAACGTACCGGCCTGCGCGTCCTGCCATGCGATGAATGGCAACGGCCTGCCGCCGGAGTTCCCCCGACTCGCCGGGCAGCACACCAACTACCTCGAAGCGCAGTTGCGCGCGTTCCGTTCCGACAGTCGCCTGAGCAACCCCAACGCGATGATGCGCAACATCTCGTCCGATCTTTCCGACCAGGAGATCGACGCGGTCGCGCAGTACATCACGGACCTGCACTGAGAGTCGGTGAGGTGCCGACTTCCGGCCGCGCATCATCCGCCTGGCATGACAGGCTCAGATTGGCATCGAATTCCAGTCGCCCATGCACCGTTCGCCCTGAGCCTGTCGAAGGGCGCATTTAGTAGGGGTGAAAGCAGGCACCGCCTGGCCGCATCCACCGTCACCCGGGAAAAATCCATGACTCAATTCGATTGCGATCTGCAGCAGCACGGCACGCCGCTCGCGCACGTGTGGTCGCATACCATCGGCAGTGGCCGCGCGCATCTGGCGCTGCGCGCCGACTGGCAGGCGCAGATGCGCAAGGCGCATGCCGAGCTGGGCTGTCGGCATGTGCGCTTCCACGCGATCCTGTCCGACGGCATGGGCACTGTGCTGATCGAGCAGGGCGAGTTGCTGTACGGCTTCTTCAACGCCGACCAGATCTTCGATTTCCTGCTCGGCATCGGCATGCGCCCGTTCGTCGAGTTGAGTTTCATGCCGACCGCGCTGGCGTCCGGTGACAAAACCGTATTCAGTTTCCAGGGCGACATCACGCCGCCGAAGGACTACGCGCAGTGGGGCACCCTGATCCGCACCCTGGTCGACCATTGGGTCACCCGCTATGGCGTGGACGAGGTGCGCCAATGGTTTTTCGAGGTGTGGAACGAGCCGAATCTCGATGCGTTCTGGAGCGGCGGTCAGGACGGCTATTTCGAGTTGTATCGAACCACCGCCAAGGCGATCAAGGCGGTCGATGCGCAGTTGCAGGTCGGCGGCCCGGCCAGTGCCAGCGATGGCTGGATCAAGGACTTCGTGGATTTCTGCGAGCGCGAAGGATTGCCGGCGGACTTCATTTCCACCCACCACTATCCGACCGACGCGCTGGGCAAACCCGGCGACGACACCGAGAAGCAGTTGTCGCTGGCCAGCCGCGACGTGTTGCTCAAGCGCACCCGCGGCACGGTCGAAGCGGCCCGCGGCAAGCCGGTGTACTACACCGAGTGGAGCAGTTCGTCGAATCCGTTTTTCCATCGCCACGATGAACCGTATGCGGCCGCGTTCATCCTGAAAAGTTTTCTCGACGTGGCCGACCTGGTCAAGGGCTACAGCTACTGGACGTTCTCCGACATCTTCGCCGAAAACTATTTCTCGTCGGTACCGTTCCATGGCGGCTTCGGCCTGCTGACCATCCACGGCATCGCCAAGCCGAGCTACCGTGCGTTCCAGTTGCTGCATCGTCTCGGCCACGAGCGGCTGACGGTGACCGGCGAGCACGCCACCGTCGATGCCTGGGTCGTCCGTGAAGCGCGGCGAATCGCCGTGCTGCTGGTGAACCGTGCGTTCCCGGGCCATCCGATCCAGCGCGAAACCGTCAGCGTGCGTCTGCATGCGGTGGCAGCACCGGTGGTCGCGTGGCTGGAGCGGATTGACGAAGACCACTGCAACCCGCGGCGACTGTGGGAGGCGCTGGGCAGTTCGCCATACCCTGATCCGGCCGAACTGGCCGCGCTGCACGCCGCGTCCGAACTGCGTCGCGAAGTGATCACAGTGCAGAACACCCATGACGGCATCATCTTTCATCTGGACGTGCCGCTGGACGGGATCGCCTGCGTCACGCTGGAGTTTGCCGAATGACCAAGGCGGCTTCGCCATCACGCGCGGCGCACCCGGCCACCGATCTGCCGACGGAGGAGTCGGCGCTGCTGGAGCGCATCCAGCGCGATTCCTTCCACTTCTTCAGCGAATACGTGAACCGCGGCAACGGACTGGTCGCGGATTCCAGCGTCGCGGAAAGTCCCTGCAGCATCGCCGTTGTGGGTTTCGCGCTGACCTCGTATCCGATCGCGGTCGAGCACGGCTGGATGAGTCGCGCCGATGCGCTGGTCCTCACCCTGGCTGCATTGCGCTTCTTCGACGCGGCCCAGCACGACGGCAAGCTCAACGCGACCGGCTACAAGGGCTTCTTCTTCCACTTCCTGCACATGACCACCGGCGAGCGCGTGTGGGAAAGCGAGCTCTCGGTGATCGACACTGCACTGTTGCTGGCCGGCATGCTGTTCGCCGCGCGCTATTTTTCCGGCGGCGACGCGCTGGAGCAGGAAGTCCGCACACGCGCGGTGGCCATCTATGGTCGCGTCGACTGGCGCTGGATGCAGAACGGCGGCGCCGCGTTCGCGCTGGCGTGGACGCCGGAGAAAGGCTTTATGCGGCATCGCTGGATCGGCTACAGCGAAGCGTTGGTGCTGTACGTGCTGGCGCTCGGTTCGCCGACGCATGCGGTGAGCCCGGCGGCGTACACGCAGTGGTTGTCCGGCTATCGCTGGAAGCGCATTTACGGATTGTCATATGTCTACGCCGGCCCCTTGTTCATCCACCAGTTCTCGCATCTGTGGATCGATTTTCGTGGCATCCGCGACGCCTACATGGCCGGCAAGGATCTGGACTATTTCGAGAACAGCCGGCGCGCGACCTGGGTTCATCAGGAATACGCCCGGCGCAATCCGAAGAAGTTTCGCAACTATCACGGCCTGTGCTGGGGGCTGACCGCCAGTGACGGTCCCGGCCCCTTGCACAAGCGCGTTCACGGCCGCGAGCGGAGGTTTCTGGGCTATCGCGCGCGTGGTGCGCCGTATGGCCCGGACGACGGCATGGTCGCGCCGTGGGCGTCGATCGCCTCGTTGCCGTTCGCGCCGGACATCGTGATGCCGACGCTCAAGTATCTGGCCGTGCAAACCTGCGATCCCGAAAACTCGTTTGGCTTCACTGCGTCGTTCAATCCGACCCTGCATCCCCAGCGCGGCGACCTCGGCTGGCTGTCGCCGTCGCATTTCGGACTCAACCAGGGACCGATCGTGGTGATGATCGAGAACTATCGAAACGACTTCGTCTGGCGCCTGATGCGCGATTGTCCGTACATCCGTCGCGGCCTCGAACGCGCCGGTTTCAGCGGCGGCTGGCTGGCGCAGCACTGAAGTGCGTACCGACATGGACGACCTCGGCAGAGGCCATCATGCGCACGAATTTTCATTCGCTTCACGACAGGCGAGGCAACATCGTGGAGTTGCGGCATCAAGCGCCCCTCCGCCATCGCACCACGCCGTGACGGCGCCATGGGTTTCTTCGGTGGGAGAGAGAGGCCAGGCGTCGGGCAGCCACCCGTCGGTGGGCACCCTCGCGCAGACATGCCCGTCTTGTGTCCCGACGCCGCTGCTGCGGATGGTGCAGCCGTTGCCGTCGATGAACCACGGAGGCTTTGCATCATGACCATGAACGTCGCTGACTTCCTGTTGCAGCGCCACCGGATGCCCAGCCCGTACAGGGCGCGCACCGCAAAAAACATTGGAGAAAAAGCATGAAATCATTGCCCCGACAACGTGACCTCAGGCACAAGGTCGTCGTCGTCACCGGCGCCTCGGCCGGCGTCGGCCGCGCCACCGCGATCGAATTCGCCAAACGCGGCGCGCACGTCGCACTGCTCGCGCGCGGCCAGGAAGGATTGGACTCGGCCCGGCGCGAAGTCGAGCACGCCGGTGGCCATGCCTCGACCTTTGCCGTGGACATGGCCGATGCCACCGCCGTCGACAAAGTCGCGTCCGCGATCGAGGAAGCGCTCGGCCCGATCGATATCTGGGTCAACAACGCGATGGTCACGATCTTCGCGCCGTTCAAGGAGATCTCGGCGGACGAGTTCAAGCGGGTCACCGAGGTTACCTACCTGGGCAATGTCAACGGCACCATGTCCGCGCTTAAGCGCATGCTGACACGCGACCGCGGCGTGATCGTGCAGGTGAGTTCGGCGCTGGCGTACCGCAGCATTCCGCTGCAGTCGGCGTATTGCGGCGCCAAGCACGCGATTACCGGCTTCACCGATTCGCTGCGCAGCGAACTCAAGCATGATCACAGCAAGGTGCGCGTTACCGCGGTGCAACTGGCCGCGATGAACACGCCGCAGTTCGGCTGGGCGCGCAACCGCATGCCTTGCAAGCCGCAACCGGTGCCGCCGATTTTCCAGCCGGAAGTGGCAGCGCGCGCGATTGTCTGGGCCAGTTGCCACGAGCGCCGCCAGGTGGCCGTCGGTGCGCCGACCCTGCTCGCCGAATGGGCACAGAAGTTCGCGCCCGGCTGGGTGGATCTTTATCTCGCGCGAACCGGCTACCGCGGCCAGCAGATTCTGGACGAGCCGGACAACCACCAGCGACCGGACAATCTGTTCGAGCCGGTGAGCGGCGATCCGGGCACGCATGGCCGCTTCGACGCGCGGGCGCAGGCACGCAGCGTCGAGGTGTGGGCGGTCGAACAGCGTAGGTGGTTGTTGCTCGCCGGCGTGGGCGTTGCCGCGATGCTCTGGGCCGGCGTGCGCCGCGCGCGTCGTTGAGCATGGGTCTCGATGAACGCCGTTGCGCCGATGCACCGCGCCGGGAACCTGCCGACGGAGAGCGGCCACGACGCGCGCAAGCCCGCCTGCTGGCTGCGCTGGATGGCGCGCTGCGGGTATGTCGCGGAGGGCCTGGTCTACGTGTTGATCGGCGGGTTTGCGTTGGTCGTCGCGTTCGAGCCGGGCCAGCGACCGCAAGGCTCCAAGGGTGCGTTGGCCACGCTCGGCAAGGCGCCACTGGGCGAAGCGATGTTGGCTGTACTGGCGGCAGGTCTGGCGGCGTTCGTGTTGTGGCAGGGCGCGCAGGCTCTGTTCGATCCGGAACATCGGCACGATCGCTGGGGTGTGAAACGCATCGCTGCGCGGCTGGGCTGTCTGCTGAACGCGGCGCTGCACGCGGTGCTGGTCGGTGATGCGGCATGGCACGTGCTGAGCGCCGGCGGCGGTGCCGACCACGGCCAGACACAAGCGCGCTGGACCGCGCGCATCATGCAGCTGCCGCTCGGGCGTTGGGCGGTCGCGGTGACAGGCATCGGCATCGTGGTGTTCGGACTGTTCCAGTTCTATCGCGCCGCTACCGGCGTCAGAGACAAGGACCTGGATCTGAGCCGCACGCGATTGCGTATTCCGCTGGTGGCGCTGGGCGTGCTCGGATGCGTGGCACGCGGCATCGTGTTCGCGCTGGTCGGCCTGTTTCTCGTACACGCCGCCTGGCGCTACGACGCGACCCAAGCCACCGGTGTCGCCGGCGCGCTGTCCACCTTGAAGGCCCAGCCGTACGGCCCGTGGCTGCTTGGCGCGGTGGCATCCGGCTTGATCGCGTACGGGCTGTTCCAGATCGCCAAGGCGCGCTTTCGCGTCATTCATGTGGCTTGAGCGCACGCGAGCGCAGTTTCTGTATCAGGAGATTTGCAATGAAGTCTCAGGAGAAACGATGGGCGTCGAAACACCGTTGACGGCAACGTCGGGAGTGGCACATGCCGGCTGACCACTATGACGTCATCGTGGTCGGAACCGGCCCCGGCGGCGCGGCGCTGGCGCACCGGCTGGCACCGTCCGGAAAGCGCATCCTGCTGATCGAACGCGGCGACTACCTGCCGCGCTCGCAGGCGAACTGGAATGCCAGGACAGTGTTTGTCGACGCGGCCTATCAGGCGCAGGAAACCTGGTACGACAAGGACGGGCAGGCGTTTCGCCCGGGGCTGCATTACTTCGTCGGCGGCAACTCGAAGGTGTATGGCGCGGCGCTGTTCCGCCTGCGCGAGCGCGACTTCGAGGCGGTGGAACACGGCGACGGCATCTCGCCGGCATGGCCGCTGAAGTACGCCGCGTTTGCGCCGTACTACACGCAGGCGGAGCAGCTGTTCCACGTCCACGGCCAGCGCGGCGAGGATCCGCTGGAGCCCGCCTCGCCCGATGCGTATCCGTACCCGGCGGTGGCGCACGAGCCACGCGTGCAGGCGCTGAGCGACAACTTCGCGCGCGAAGGGCTGCATCCGTTCCATTTGCCGCTGGGCGTCCTGCTCGATGAAACCACCGACGGCGTGGCGACGCCGACCAGTCCCTGGTTCCGCAACGACACGTTCGATGGCTTTCCGTGCCTGCTCAACGGCAAGGCGGACGCGCAGGTCATGTGCGTCGATCCGATGCTGGCGGCGCATCCGAATGTCACGTTGCTGACCAACGCGTATGCGAGCCGGCTCGACACCGATGCTTCCGGTCGCCGCGTCAGTACGGTCGAGGTAGTACGCCTTGGCAAGACGGAGCGCTATTCCGCCGATATCGTGGTGGTGGCGTGCGGCGCCTTGAGTTCCGCGCTGCTGTTGCTGCGTTCGGCGAACGACCGGCATCCACACGGGTTGGCCAACGGTTCGGATCAACTCGGCCGCAACTACATGCGCCACAACCAGTCGGTGCTGATGGCGCTGGCGCATGAACCGAACGACACCATATTCCAGAAGACGCTGGGCGTCAGTGACTACTACTTCGGTGCCGACGACTGGAAATATCCGCTCGGCCTGATCCAGATGATGGGCAAGTCGCATGCCGCGCAGATTCGCGCCGAAGCGCTGCCGGACTGGCTGAGCTGGGTGCCGAAGATGCCGTTCGAGGTGATGGCGCGGCATGCGCTGGATTTCTGGTTGATGAGCGAGGATCTGCCGCGAGCGGAAAATCGCATCCGCATCGACCCTGATGGCCGCGTGGTGCTCGAACTGACCGAGAACAACACGGAGGCGCACCAGCGCCTGCGCGTAAAACTCGAACATCTGATGGACGCCGCGCACGCCCATCCGCACCTGCTGGAACGCAAGCTCTATCTGGGCAAGGACATCCCCATCGGCGGCACCGCGCATCAAGCCGGCACGGCGCGCTTCGGCACCGACCCGGCCACGTCCGTGCTCGATCTCGACTGCAAGGCGCACGAACTGGACAACCTGTACCTGGCCGATGCGAGTTTCTTCCCCTCGATCGGCGCGGTGAACCCGACCCTGACGATCATCGCCAACGCGCTGCGCGTGGCCGACATCATCGCGAAGCGGCTGGGCGTCGGCGCCACCGTCACCGAGGCTCGCGCATGAGCTGGTGGAATCTCGCCGCCGTGCCGCTGCTGGCGCGCATCTTCCTGGTCATGCTGTTTCCGTTCAGCGCGCTGGACAAGATCGTGTACTGGAAAGACGCGCTGAAGCAGGCCGAGTCGTCGTTTGTGCCGGGCGGCGCTGTGCTGGTGGTGATCGCCATCGTGATCGAGCTGCTGGCGCCCGCCTGCATCGTGCTGGGCTGGCACGATCGGCTGGCCGCCTTCGTGCTGTCCGGCTTTTGCGTGGTGACCGCGGTGCTGTATCACCCGTTCTGGTCATTCGCCGATTTCTGGACGCCAGGTGACAGCAAGGGGCGCCGGCACTTCTGGGATTTCCTGAAGAACTTCGGGCTCGCCGGTGGCTTGCTGCTGGTGGTGATCATGGCCGGTTTTGTACCCGTCACCCGCGTGATCAGGCAGCCGCTGTCGTCTGCCCCGGCTGCCGCCGCACCCGAGCATTCCGCGACCGGCGCGATTTCATCCGACAGGAATACGCCATGACCGCCCCCGCTGCCCCCAACCTCGCTTACTGGCATCTGTGCACCGATGCGCACGGCGTCAGCCATCAGACCCGCTGCGCGCTGCATCGCTTCGAGCTCGGCAGTGTCGGTGACGCGGCGCCGCAATGGAACGACAAACAGGAACGCAGCGAGGCGACCGTGGTGTTCTGCGTGCTGCCGGTCGGTTGGGTCGGCGAGTGGCACGAGAACCCGGCGCCGCAATGGATCGTGCCGGTATCCGGACGCTGGTGGGTGGAAGCGATGGATGGCACGCGGGTCGAGATGGGCGTGGGCGAGTTGTCGCTCGGCGAGGATCAGCAGTGCGTCAAGGATAGCGACGGCCGCAAGGGCCACCGCTCCGGCACGGTGGGCGACACCCCGGCAGTGTTGATGACGGTGCAACTGCATGTGCCGCCACAACGCGAACCGTGTCACCTCAAGTAGGGAAGTCGGGTATGGATGGCATCGACATCATCGATCCGCGGTTTGAATCGTTCGTGCTGGCGAACGCGCCGCTGGAGAAACTCGCCGAAGGTTTTCGCTGGCTGGAAGGGCCGGTATGGTTTGCCGATCTGCAATGCCTGCTGGTCAGCGACGTGCCGAACAACCGGATCATGCGCTGGACCGAATCCGGCGGCGTCTCGGTGTTTCGGCAACCCTCCGATTACGCCAACGGCCACACGCGCGATCGCGAAGGGCGGCTGATCGGATGTTCGCATCTGCGCCACTGTATCCACCGTACCGAACTGGACGGCAGCGTCACCGTGCTGGTCGACCGCTATCGGGGCAAGCGGTTGAATTCGCCGAACGACGTGGTGGTCAAGAGCGACGGCACGATCTGGTTCAGCGATCCGCACTACGGCATCGTGACCGACTACGAAGGCGGCAAACGCGAGCCGGAGTTGCCGGCCAACCTGTACCGCTTCGATCCCCGCGATGGATCGCTGCATGTCGTTGCCGACGATTTCCAGAGCCCGAACGGCCTGTGCTTTTCACCGGACGAGCGCCGCTTGTATGTGTCCGAAAGCGGCGTGCCGTTTGCCACTGACCCGGTGCAACACCTGCGCGTGTTCGACGTGGCGGACGACGGCGCGCAGCTTTCCCATGCACGTGTGTTCCACAAGGTGCAGCCCGGCTTCACCGACGGCCTGCGTTGCGACGAGGACGGCAACGTCTGGAGCAGTGCCGGCGATGGCGTGCATTGCATCGATCCGTCCGGCGCGTTGCTGGGCCGGATCAAGGTGCCGTACGTGGTCTCCAATCTGACCTTCGGCGGGCGTCATCGCAGCCGCCTGTTCATCTGTGGTTCGCACACACTGTACGCGATGTACGTCAATCGGCGCGGGGCGGAGCGTCCGTGACAGGCGGCAGCGTGCGACGCCTGCGGCGCATCAGTCGCACCGTCTCCGACCTCGATCGGGCGGTGGCGTTCTATCGCGATGCGCTGGATTTCGAGGTCATCAGGGAAGCCACGCACGACACTGCCGCCTGGGCCGAACTGATGGGCGTGGCCGGGGTGCGCACGCGCGCGGTGACGCTGCGGCTGGGCTTGCAGGAACTGGAGCTGGTCGCGTTCACGCCGTATGGCCGCCCCTATCCGGTGCTCAGTGATGCGGCCGATCTGTGCTTCCAGCACATCGCGATCGTGGTCAGCGACATGGACGCGGCGTTTGCCGGGCTTTGCCGCCATGCGTTCATCCCGATCAGCGAGGATGGCCCGCAGCCGTTGCCGCCGCGCAGTGGCTCCGTAACAGCGTACAAATTCCGGGATCCGGACAGGCATCCGCTGGAGCTGATCCAGTTTCCGGTCGGCAGTGGTGATCCGGCGTGGCAGCAAAAGAGCCGGGTCTTTCTGGGCATCGACCACTCGGCGATCGACGTTGCCAATATCGAGGCGAGCGTGGATTTCTACACGCGGGTGCTGGGTTTCGCGGTCGCCTCGCGCACGCTCAACCGCGGCCCGGCGCAACAGCGGCTCGACCGGTTGCGTGGGGATCTGGTCGACGTGGTTGCGCTGCAGCCCGCCATGGCCGGGCCACCGCATGTGGAATTGCTTGGCTATCGCCAGCCTGGCGGACGGTCGTCTTCAGCCGAAACGCGCAGCAACGACGTGGTGGCGGATCGTCTGGTGCTGCAGGTCGAAGATCTGCCGGCGCTGGTTGAAGCCCTGCGCGCCGAGAAGGTGGAGTTCGTCTCGCCCGGCATCGTGACGATGCAAGGCGATCGCCACGCGGCGTTGGTGCGCGATCCGAGCGGTCATTGCCTGCTGCTGTGTGCGTGAAGTCGCCCGAAACTTCACCTGATTGGCGCCGTAGCTAACCTGGAACCCGTTCGTGCCGAGCGTAGCTTGCGTCAGCAAGCGTACGCGGGGAACGGCCATGGATTTTGGCCGTGGCTTTGAGGAGCGAGGAAGTCGATGCGCCGCCGGTGCCGCTGCCCTTCGACTTCGGCGCTACGCGTCTGCGCTCAAAGCGAGATCATGAACGAGCGCACTCACGCCAGCGCAACATTCTGCGGCGGCTATGTACGCTGGCACACAGAGCGGGGTGGCGGGCGCCTTCTATGATGAGGAACCAGACGCCGTCAGTAGGGAAGGTCGCCATGCCACGAGCAAGACTTGCCGATCGTGTCGGGGTGGATTCCGGGGTGTCGATCAGGCGCTCCGTCATGGGCAGCGGGGCATTGAAAAACCGCTGGATGCCCGGGGTGGCCGCATGGCTTTTCGTGTTGAGCGCCGAGTGCGCCGTACAGGCGGCCGCGCCGCCGCCAGCCGCCGCGACCGCGACAACCAGTCTCTCCGGCGCCACCATCAATTTCGCGCCGAACGATCCGGCTGGCGAATGGCATAGCCAGGCACGCGACTACGCCAACTCGCGTTACAGCCCGCTGCATCAGATCGACACCGGCAACGTCGGCAAGCTGCGCGTCGCGTGGACGTTTTCCGACGGCACCCTGCATGGCCACGAGGCCGCGCCGCTGGTGATTGGCGACACCATGTATGTGGTCACACCTTTTCCGGACATGCTCTATGCACTGGATCTGACCCAGCCCGGTGCCTCGATCAAGTGGACGTTCAAACCCAATCCTTCGCCCGCGGCGATCGGCAAGGCCTGTTGCGACGCAGTGACGCGCGGCGTGGCGTATGCGAACGGCAAGCTGATCTACAACCTGCTCGACGATCACACGGTGGCGGTGGACGCGAAGACCGGCAAGGAGGTCTGGCGCACCAGGATGGACGACCTGAAAACCGGCGCGACCATGACGATGGCGCCGCTGGTGGTGGGCAACAAGGTCTTCGTCGGCAACAGCGGCGGCGAGATGGGCGTGCAGGGCTGGATCGCCGCGCTCGATGTCGATACCGGCAAGGAATTGTGGCGGGCATACAGCACCGGCTCGGACCAGCGCGATCTGATCGGTGCGGATTTCAAGCCGTTCTATGGCTGGATGAAGGGCAAGGACCTGGGCATCAGCACGTGGCCGGCCGGCATGTGGAAACACGGCGCGGGTTCGGTATGGGGCTGGATTTCCTACGACCCGGACAGCAACCTCATTTACTACGGCACCAGCAACCCGAGCCCGCGCGTGCCGGCGCAGCGACCCGGCTACAACCTGTGGGCTAGCACGATTTTCGCGCGCGATGCCGACACCGGCATGGCGCGCTGGGCGTACCAGACCACGCCGCATGATCAGTGGGATTACGACGCGGTCAACGAAGACCTCCTGATGGACCTGCCGATCCACGGTCAGGTACGCAAGGTGCTGGTGCATTTCGACCGCAACGCCTATGCGTACACGATCGATCGCCTCACCGGCGAGGTGCTGGTCGCCGCGCCGTTCGCGTATCTCAACTGGTCGACCGGCTTCGACATGAAGACCGGCCAGCCGATCGTCAATCCGGACAAGGAACCGAAACCCGGCATCAAGCTCGACAACGTCTGCCCGCCCGACATCGGTGGCAAGGACTGGCAACCGGCGGCGGCGTCACCGCGCACCGGATTGGTGTACGCCGGCATCTTCAACATCTGCATGGATTTGACCGACCATCCGGCCGGCTACATCCCCAGCACGCCGTATGACGGCATGGAGATGCTTCGCCACCCGGCACCCGGCGGCAACCTCGGCGAATTCATGGCGTGGAACCCGGCCACCGGCAAGAAGGTGTGGGCGATCAAGGAAAAATTCATGACCATGAGCGGCGCGCTGGTCACGGCCGGCGATGTGGTGTTCTACGGCACCGCCGACGGCTGGTTCCGCGCGGTCGATGCGCGCAGCGGCAAGGTGCTGTGGTCGCAGAAGCTCGGCTCCGGCGTGATCGGCCAGCCGATCAGTTACCTCGGCCCGGATCATCGCCAGTACATCGCGATCTACAGCGGTATCGGTGGCGTGGCGACGGTGCGTGCGGACAAGTCGCTGAAGGGATTCCCGGCCGGCGGCGGCACGCTCTACGTGTTTTCGATCGACGGCGATGCCGTGGGCATGGGCGCCGGCGTGATGCCGGCCGCGTCCAGCAGCAGTGCGAAGCCTTGAGGCGCCGCGATGAAACTTCGGACTTCAGCACGCCCCCTGATTCCCCTCGCTCTGCTTTGTCTGCTGAGCGCCTGCGAGGGCGGCAGCACGCCACCACCGGCGAACAACTTGCCGGCACCGGATGAAGTTGCCGCGGTGCCGCTGGGTCAGCCGGCCGGCATCACGGACACGCCGGTGTCGGCGCTGTCGACGGCCAACCCTTATGCCGACAATCCCCAGGCGATCACCGCCGGCAAGGCGCTCTACATCAAGATGAACTGCGCCGGCTGTCATGCCTACACCGCGAAGGGCAACATGGGGCCGGACCTGACCGACACCTACTGGCGCTACGGCGGTTTGCCGATCCAGATCTACAAGTCGATCCACGACGGCCGCCCGCAGGGCATGCCGGCGTGGGGTGCGGCGTTGCCGCCACGGGAAATCTGGAAACTGGTGGCGTATATCCAGTCGTTCGGCGGCACTATGCCGGTGTCCGACTACCGGCATGCCCGCGAGGGTGACGTGCCCGGCGAGCAGGTGGCGCCCGAGGCGTCCACGCCCCCGCCGTCGCGACCGCACGAGATCCAGTGATGAGGACGCGTCGATGAAAGCAGGCCGCACGCTGTTGGTCGGGCTTGCGCTGACGCTTTCCCACGACGCGTGGGCAGCCACGCCGATGTCGTATCTGCGGACGTTCGGCCCGGCTGGTTACCCGGTGACCCGTCTCGGATGGGGGCTAGGCATCATCTCGGTCAGCGTGGTGGTGATCGTCGGCCTGCTGCTGCTGGGCGGCATCTTCCGTCGGCGCGGCCCGCGCAGGCTCAGCGATCCCAATGCGCTGGCGGTGCGCCGCGATGCCGGTGGCATGGCCTGGATCTACATCGGTGTCGGCATTTCCTCGCTGGTGCTGATCGGCGCGATGATCTGGACGCTGGTGGTGACTGCGGTCGTGGCGCATCCCTCCAGCAGGCCGGCACTGACCGTGCAGGTCAGCGCATCGCAATGGTGGTGGGCGCTGCGCTACGACACTGAACAGCCCTCGCGCACGTTCACCAGCGCCAACGAAATCCACATCCCGGTCGGGCAACCGGTGCGCTTCGAGGTGACCAGCACCGATGTGATCCACTCGTTCTGGGTGCCGAAGCTGGGCGGCAAGATCGACGTGATCCCCGGCCAGACCAATGTCACCTGGTTGCAGGCGGATCAGCCGGGCGTCTATCGCGGCCAGTGCGCGGTGTTCTGCGGCACCGAGCATGCGCGCATGGCGTTGCAGGTGATCGCGCAGAGCCCTGCGGATTTCCGCGCATGGCAGGAATCGCAATTGGCGGATGCGCCGAGGCCGGCGACGCCGGAGCAGCAGCATGGAACGCGGGTGTTCCAGTCGCACTGCGCGGCCTGCCATACCATCCGCGGCAGCAACGCGGGCGGGCTGGTCGGGCCGGATCTCAGCCATCTGATGAGCCGACGCACGCTGGCCGCCGGTGTGTTGTCCAACACGCCGGGCAACTTGGCCGGCTGGATCGTCCACCCGCAGTCGGTCAAGCCCGGCAGCCGCATGCCCGATCAGACCTTGTCCGGCCCGCAGCTGGCCGCGCTGATGGCTTACCTGCAGACGCTGCATTAAGGGATGCGCCCGTGACCAGGACTGAAACCCATCGCGCTCCGGTCATCGCCCAGGCAACGGATGCGTCGCCGAGCTCGGATACGCTGCGCAAGAACTGGGAAGGGCCGGGCGGCTGGCGCGGCTGGTTGTCCACCGTCGACCACAAGGAAATCGGCAAACGCTACCTGCTGACGGCATTCGTGTTCCTGCTGATCGGCGGGCTGGAGGCGGCAGTGATGCGCGCCCAGCTGGCGACGCCGGACGGCCATCTGCTGTCGGCCGAACAGTACGCGCAGCTGTTCACCATGCACGGCGTGACGATGATCTTCCTGTACGCGCTGCCAGTGCTGTCGGGCTTCAGCAATTATCTGTGGCCGTTGTTGCTGGGTTCGCGCGACATGGCGTTTCCGCGCCTCAATGCGTTTTCGTATTGGGTATTCCTGTTCGCAGGCATTTTCCTTTACGCCAGCTTCGTGATGGGCAAGGCACCCGACGACGGGTGGTTCAACTATGTGCCGTATGCGTCGCGCGAGTTCAATCCTGGACCGAACATCGACGTGTACGCGCTGGGAATGGTGTTGCTGGGCGTGTCGACCACGGTTGGTTCGATCAACTTCATCGTCACCCTGTTCCGCACGCGCGCGCCGGGCATGTCGATCAATCGCGTACCCATACTGGTCTGGGGCACGCTGACCGCGTCGGTTGGCAACCTGTTCGCGGTGCCGGCGGTGAGCCTGGCGTTCCTGATGCTGTGGATGGATCGGCAGCTGGGCACGCACTTCTTCGACGTCTCCGCCGGTGGCCAGCCGCTGCTGTGGCAGCACCTGTTCTGGATGTTTGGCCACCCATGGGTCTACGCGATCGTGCTGCCGGCGATGGGCATCGTCTCGGATGGCTTGCCGACGTTCTGTCGTCGTCCGCTGGTGGGCTATACCGCGGTGGCCCTGGCCACGGTGACCACCATGGTCCTCGGCTTCGGCGTCTGGGCGCACCACATGTTCGCGACCGGTTTGCCGGTCATGTCGCTGTCGTATTTCAGCGCGTCGAGCATGGTCATCGTGATCCCCAGCGCGGTGGCGGTGTTCGCCTGGATCGCCACGATCTGGACCGGCCGGCCGGTGTTCACCACCGCGTTCCTGTATTTCTCCAGCTTCGTGCTGCTGTTCGTGATCGGCGGAGTGTCCGGCTTCATGACCGCTTCGGTGCCGGTGGACCTGGAGCTGACCCACACCTATTTCGTGGTCGCGCATCTGCACTATGTACTGATCGGCATCAACGTGTTTCCGGTGGTCGGCGGCATCTACTACTGGTTCCCGAAAATCACCGGCCGGATGATGAGCGAGCGCCTCGGCAAGTGGAGCTTCTGGATCATGTTCATCGGCTTCAATGTCGGTTTCTTTCCGATGCACATCCTCGGTCTGGCCGGCATGCCGCGGCGCGTCTACACCTATCCGAGCGGACTGGGCTGGGGTTCGTGGAACATGGTGGCGACGCTGGGTTCGTACCTGTTCGCGATCGGCATCGCGATGTTCCTGGTCAACGTATGGATCAGCCTCAAGCGCGGCAAGGCGGCTGGCCGCAATCCGTGGGGCGCCCCGTCGCTGGAATGGTCGACGTCGTCGCCGCCACCGGTGTACAACTTTGCGGTGATCCCGAACGTGGCCAGTCGCTACCCGCTGTGGGAAGGCTATATGGACGACGACGAGGACACTGGAGGCAGCACGATTCACGAAGGCCTGCTGCTCGATCACGGCCGCGAAACCATCGGCACCACGATGCTTGACGCCGAGCCGGCGGTGATCCTGAAAATGCCCGGCGACACCTATACGCCGCTGCTGCTGGCGCTGGCGCTGACCCTGCTGTTCGTGGGCTTGCTGGCGCAGGCGTGGTGGGCGGTCGGCGCGGGCGTGCTGCTGACCTTGCTGGCCACGATCACGTGGCTGTGGCCGCAACGCAAACTCAGCCAGATCGAGCGATGAGCCATGACTGAAATCGCCATTTCAAGCACCACCTTGCCAGTGGGCAGCAAGGGCCGCGACGCCTCCGGCTGGTGGGGCATGCTGGCCTTGGTCGCGACCGAGGCCACGTTGTTCGCGTATCTGCTGTTCAGTTACTTCTACCTGGCCTCGCATTCGCCGCCGCCGTGGCCGCCGAACGGCGCGCCGAGCCTGACCCTGGCGATTCCCGGCTCGCTGGTGCTGATCGCCGGCAGTGTGACGATGTGGTGGGGCGAGCGCGGGATCGAACGCGGGCGCCGCTGGCAACTGGTGGCGGGGCTGCTGCTGTCGTTGCTGCTGGGCATCGCCTTCATCGTGCTGGAAGGGATCGAGTGGGCCGGCAAGCCGTATACCTTGAGCAGCAGTGTCTACAGCTCGCTGTACTTCACCATCACCGGCTTCCATCTGGCCCATGTGCTGGTCGGCCTGTTGATCCTGGCGGTGCTGCTGCTGTGGACGGGCTTCGACTATTTCGACGAGAACCGTCATTCGGCCGTGTCGATCGGGGTGATCTACTGGCACTTCGTCACGGTGGTCTGGCTGGCGGTGTTCTTCACGTTCTATATCGCGCCGCGGCTGGGGTGATGCCATGAGCGAGCCGCGCCTGCCATTCACCAACATCGCGCATCCGGCACCGCACCGGCAACGCGTCGGCATGCTGGCGCTGGGCTTCGGTATCGTCGGCGCGCCGCTGGCCTGGAACATCGAATTGCTGGCCGGCACCGCGTTGAGCGGTCAGCAATGTTTTCCGCGCTACTTGCCGCTGGCGGTGCCGCTATGGACTGGCACCTGGGGTTTTCTGCTGGCGATGAGCCTGGTGGCCATCGTCATCGGCATCGCCGCCGGGCTGGTGGCCTGGCGCAGCTGGCGCCGCACCCACGACGAGAAGCCCGGTTCGGTACACGGCGGCGAAGGGCGCACGCGATTCATGGCGATGTGCGGTCTGCTATGCAGCGGACTGTTTCTGGTCGCGCTGGTGTTCACCCTGGCTGCCATCCTGCTGGTGCCGTTATGCAGCGGCTGACGATGCCAGCGCGATGGCTGCAGCTGTTGCTTGCGCTGGCCTGCGCGGCGCGCACGGCGCCGGCAATGGCGCATGGCGCCACCATCGGGCAACTGGGCTGGAACTGGGAAGGCTGGGTGCTGGCGAGTCTGGCCGTCGCAGTATTCGGCTACGTGCGCGGGCTGCTGCGGATGGATGCCGGCGCGCGGGAGCATGTGTTCGGCCCCGGGCGCTATGCCGCTTTCGCCGCGGGCATCGGCGTCTTGTTCGTCGCGCTGATCTCACCGCTGGATGCGCTGGACGATCAATTGTTTTCCGCGCACATGCTGCAGCACATGCTGTTGATCCTGGTGGCGCCGCCCTTGCTGGTGTGGGGCCGGCCGGCGACCGCGTGGTTGTGGGCGTTCGAGCTGCCGGCCCGGCGCTCGATCGGGCGCTTCTGGATGGGCGCGCCCGGCGTGCAGCGCGGCATCCGCTTCCTGATGCGGCCGTTGGCGGTATGGGTGTTGTCCAGCTTCGCGTTATGGTTCTGGCATCTGCCCGGGCCGTACGACTGGGCGCTCGACAACGCCTGGGTGCATGCCGGCGAGCATCTGTGTTTCTTCCTCACCGCGCTGGCGTTCTGGTCGCTGGTGCTGGCGCCGTACGGGCGGCGCCAGCTCGACTACGGATCGAGCCTGTTGTTTGTCGGCACGCTCGGCATGCAGATGGGCCTGCTCGGCGCGATCCTCACCTTTGCGACGCGGCCGGTGTATCTGGCACACGCGCACACCACCTTGGCGTGGGGACTGAGCCTGCTGGAAGACCAACAGCTGGCGGGCTTGATCATGTGGGTACCGGCCGGCCTGGTTTACACCGGCACCATGGCGGTGTTGTTCGTGGCCTGGCTGCATGACGCCGAGCGCAAGGCGGTGACGGCGATGAGGGCGGGTCGACGAACCCGCGCGCTGCAGGGTGTGGGCACGCTTTCGCTGCTGCTCGCGGTGCTGGCGTTGAGCGGGTGTCACGACAAGGCGGCGACTTCGCCGTGGCAGATCAGCGGCGCGCAGCCCGCGCGCGGTCCGGCCCTGATCCAGCATTACGGCTGCGGCACTTGCCACACGGTGCCCGGCGTGGCGCAGGCGAGCGGCACCGTGGGGCCGCCGCTGACCCAGTTCGGCCAGCGCGCGTATATCGCCGGCATGCTGCACAACAATCCCGACAACCTGATGATGTGGTTGCGCGACCCGCAGCGCGTGTTGCCCGGCAATGCGATGCCGAATACCGGCATGACCGAACGCGACGCACGCGATATCGCGGCGTATCTGTATACCCTGCAATAGCGGTTGGCCGCCGATCCCTGCCACTCGGTCGATGCGCAACGGTTCGCCATCGCGGTTAAGCTGTGCGGGCTCCCGCCCGACGTCCCGATGCCCATGTCCAGCAATTCCTTCGGCAAGCTTTTCACCGTTACCACGTTTGGCGAAAGCCACGGCCCGGCGATCGGCTGCGTGATCGATGGTTGCCCGCCGGGGTTGCCGATCGGTGCCGAGGAGTTTCGTACCGACCTCGATCGTCGCGCTACCGGCCGCAGCCGCTACACCTCTCAACGGCACGAGTCGGACGAGGTGGAAATTCTTTCCGGCGTCTACGAAGGCAAGACCACCGGCACGCCGATCGCGCTGCTGATCCGCAACACGGACCAGCGCAGCAAGGATTACGGCGAGATCGAGCAGACCTTCCGGCCCGGTCACGCCGACTACACCTACTGGCAGAAGTACGGCATCCGCGACCCGCGTGGTGGCGGGCGTTCGTCGGCGCGCGAGACCACCATGCGCGTGGCCGCGGCGGTGGTCGCCAAGAAGTGGCTGGCCGAGCACCACGGCGTGCGGGTGCGCGGCTACCTGGCGCAGATCGGCGAGGTCGTGCCGGATGCGTTCGACTGGGACGCGGTGGAGCAGAACCCGTTCTTCTGGCCCGACACGGCGCAGGTGCCGGCGCTGGAGACCTACATCAACGCGCTGCGCAAATCCGGCGATTCGGTCGGCGCGCGTGTCAACGTGGTCGCCGATGGCGTGCCGCCTGGCTGGGGCGAACCGATCTACGGCAAGCTGGACGGCGACCTGGCCGGCGCGCTGATGTCGATCAACGCGGTCAAGGGCGTGGAGATCGGCGATGGTTTTGCCGCGGTCGCCCAACGCGGCAGCGAACACCGCGATGAAATGTATTTGGACGGCTTTACGTCCAATCATGCCGGCGGTATTCTTGGCGGCATCAGCAGCGGCCAGCCGGTGACGGCCTCGATCGTGCTGAAACCCACCTCCAGCATCCTGATCCCCGGCCACAGCGTGAACCTGGCCGGCGAGGCGGTGGAAGTGGTGACCAAGGGCCGCCACGATCCCTGCGTCGGCATCCGTGCCACCCCGATCGCCGAGGCGATGATGGCGCTGGTGCTGATGGACCATGCGTTGCGTCATCGTGCGCAGTGTGGCGACGTGGGCGCGGTGATGCCGCGTATCCCGTGACCGAGTGCTGCGAAGCGGAACCCTGCCGATGAGTGACAAGCCGCGCGTCTGGATTTCCCGTCCCACCTTTCCCGGCGTCATCGCGCGGCTCGAACCGTACTTCGAGGTAACGGCCGAGCCGGCGGAAGTGGCGTTCAGCCGCAGCGAGCTGGCCGCCAGGCTGGCCGGACAGGACGCGGCGATCGTGGGCCTGAAGGAGCGCATCGGCGCGGCGGAAATTGCCGGTGCGACGCGGCTGCGCATCGTCGCCAACCTCAGCGTCGGTTACGACAACCTCGATCTGGACGCGCTTAGCGCAGCCGGCATCGCTGTCTCCAACACCGCCGACGTGCTCAACGAGAGCGTGGCGGACTACGCCTGGGCGTTGATGCTGGGCGTGGCGCGGCGAATGAGTGCAGCCGAACGCTGGCTGCGCGCGGGGCATTGGCATGCCACCGAATTCAAGGCATGGCTGGGCACCGACGTGCGCGGCCGTACGCTGGGCATCCTCGGCATGGGGCGTATCGGCCAGGCCATTGCGCGTCGCGCGGCCGGCTTCGGCATGCCGGTGCTCTATCACAACCGTTCGCCGTTGCCGGAGGCGGACGAACGCGCCTGCAACGCGCGCTACGTCGACAAGCAGCAGCTGTTGCGCGAATCGGATTTCCTGATGCTGGTGCTGCCGTTGACCGCGCAGACGCGACACGCGATCGGTGCGCCCGAACTGGCACTGATGAAACCGACGGCGATGCTGATCAACGTGGCCCGTGGCGGCATCGTCGATGATGCCGCGCTGGCCGCGGCCTTGCGCGAGCGGCGGCTGGCCGGTGCCGCGCTGGACGTGTTCGAGGGCGAGCCGGCAGTGAACCCCGGCCTGCTCGCACTGGACAATGTCGTGCTCAGCCCGCATATCGCCAGCGCCACGACCGAAACGCGCCGGGCCATGACCTCGGTGGCGGTCGACAATGTGCTGGCCATATTCGGTTTTGGCCAGCATGCCGGGCGTCCACCCAACATCCTCAACCCGAACGTGCTGTGACTGGCACGATCCTTCATTCCTGAGCAAATCACTCCATGAGTCAGAAGAGCAGTTACAAGGTCGCCATGGTCGGTGCCACCGGCGCGGTCGGCGAAGCGTTGCTGGCGATCCTCGCCGAGCGCGATTTCCCGGTCAGCGAGCTGGTGCCCCTGGCCAGCGAGCGCTCGGCCGGCGGCAAGGTCACGTTCGCCGGCGAGGAGATCACGGTGCAACTGCTCGATACCTATGATTTCGAGGGTGTCGACATTGCGTTCTTCTCGGCCGGCGGCTCGGTCAGCCGCGAGCACGCGCCGCGTGCGGCGGCGGCCGGTGCGGTGGTGATCGACAATACTTCGGAGTTCCGCTACCAGGACGACATCCCGCTGGTGATCAGCGAGGTGAATCCCCATGCCATCGCCCAATACACCAACCGCGGCATCATCGCGAACCCGAACTGTTCGACCATGCAGATGCTGGTGGCCCTGGCGCCGATCCACCGGGCGGCGCAGATCGAGCGGATCAACGTGGCCACCTACCAGTCGGTTTCCGGCGCCGGTCGCACCGGCATGGAGGAGCTGGGACGGCAGACTGCGGCGTTGCTGAACTTCCAAACCGTGGAACCGGGCAAGAAATTTCCCGCGCAGATCGCGTTCAATGTGATCCCGCAAATTGATGATTTCCAGCCCAACGGCTACACCAAAGAAGAGATGAAGCTGGTGTGGGAAACCCGCAAGATCCTTGAGGACGAGTCGATCCAGGTCAACCCGACCGCGGTGCGCGTGCCGGTGTTCTATGGCCATTCCGAGGCCGTGCACATCGAAACCAGCGACAAGATCACCGCCGACGAGGCCCGCGAACTGCTGCGGCAGGCGCCGGGCGTGGTGCTGATGGACGAGCGCCAGCCGGGCGGCTATCCGACCCCGGTGGGCGAGGCGGCCGGCAACGATGCGGTGTTCGTGGGGCGCATCCGCGAAGACATCTCGCATGAGCGAGGGCTGGATCTGTGGGTGGTTTCGGACAATATCCGCAAGGGAGCTGCGCTGAATGCGGTTCAGATCGCCGAATTGCTGATCGAGGGTTATCTCTGACCATGCACCATGCACGACTCTGGGGCTTGATCGCCTTGTTGACGGCATCTCCCGTTTGGGCCGGCGGCGGCCCGGTGGCGCAGGCGGCCGTTTCGGCGTCAACCCGGGCCGCGTTGCCGCAAGCCCGGCAGCGCCTGCAGCAGCATCGCGCGGATGTCGAGAAACTGCAGCAGGCCGTGGCCCGCCAGGAGTCCGATCGCAAGCAGGCCAGCGAGCGCCTGCAGCGGCAGGACGAGGCGATCAACGAGCTGCACAAGCAACTGCAGGCGTTGCATGCCGAGCCGACGACCGGACACCATTGAAAGTGCCGCTGCAATGACGGCTTGTGGAAAGATGGCCGCCTGCTGCAGCCGGCCATCCAGGGTCCGTGCCGGCGGCGCGCTGCGCCCAAATCCAGGACACTTGGCCTGCCGGACTCCCCGGATTAGCCCATCACGCACCTGGTCAGGGATGCCCGGCGACGCCTTGGCTACGGTGGTCGAATTTTGGGTGAGGCCTGAGAACACACTGCAGCAATGCGCTGCAAGTATTCGCCGCAGCTATTGTTGATTGGCCTGCATATAACTAAAGTGGCACCTCGTTTGGAGCAGTGGCCGCCGCAGCGGCGACACCACGCATGGCGCCAGGATCGTTCGGGGGAACACGTAATGAATCGTTCGTTGAAATTGTCGATGCTGGTCGCTCTGGCATTGGGCAGTAGCCAGGTACTGGCACTGGATCTTGGCCAGGTTCGCGTCAAGTCTGCATTGGGGCAGCCTCTGCTGGCCGAGATTCCGCTGACTCCGGCCAACCCGGCCGAGCTGCAGAATCTCTCCGTGCAGCTCGCTTCCAGTGAGGAATTCGCCCGAGCCGGCATCGTTGGCGGACGTACTGCGATCCCCTTGCACTTCAGCGTCGTTGGCGCCGGTAGCGGCCATCCGGTGATTCGCATCACCAGCAGCGTGGCGGTGGACAACCCGTATCTCGACCTGTTGATCGAAGTGAACGGCAAAGCCGGCAGGACCGTGCGTGAATTCGCCATCCTGCTCGATCCGCCCGGCAGCCAGCCAGCGGCCGCCCCTGCCGCTCCCGCCCCCGCTGCTCCTTCGCATACGGCAAGCCGGGCGCCGGCGACGACTGCCGCGCCACGACAGGCGGTGGCTGCCGTGTCGCGCCCGGCGGCAACCCGGCCTGCGAGCACCAATGGTCAGTACGGCCCGATCCAGCGTGGCCAGACGCTGTCGGGAATTGCCCACGCCACGGCACCAGCGGGCGTCGACGTTCAGCAGATGCTGCTGGCGTTGAAGCAGGCCAATCCCGATGCGTTCTATCGCGACAACATCAACGCCTTGAAAACCGGTGCGGTCCTGCGTGTACCGACCGCCGCCGAAGCGCAGACGATGACGATTGCCGCGGCGATGGCCGAAGTGCGCCGGGAGAACAGCGACTGGCGTGCCGGGACACCGGGCAAGCCTGCCGTGGTCGCCGATGCAGCGACACGCGCTTCGGCTTCCGGCACGCCGGACAATACCGCAAGCGACAGCGGCGATCGGCTGGCACTGGTGCCGGCCAAAGAAGGGCATGGTGCGGGAAGCCAGGGCAACGGCAAGGGCGACAAATCCGCCGCGGCCCTCCGCCAGGATCTGCTGCGTACCCAGGAAAGCCTCGCCAGCCTGCAGCAGCAAAGCAGCGATTTGAAGACCCGGCTGAAAGACCTGACCGACATCAACAGCAAGAACGAACATCTGCTGTCGCTCAAGGACAGCGAAATCGCCGCCTTGCAGGCCCGGCTGGCGGCGGCGCGCAAGGCCGGCGGCTTGTCCCCGACGCCGGCGAGCAGCGCAACTGCCGCCGCTGCCGCACCGCTGGCAACCGCCACCAGTTCGGCACCAGCCCAGGTCCAGGCAGGATCCGCCCCGGCAATGGCCGGCACCGTCGCTCATGCGAACGCGGCACCTGCGATGGCAGGTTCGGCCGCATCCGCCAGCGCAGCAACCACTTCGACGGCGGTCGCGCCAGCCCCGGCTGTGGCGAAGTCGCCCGCGGCCAAGCCCTCGGTCGTCAAGCCAAAACCCGCGGCTGCGTTCGAGCAGCCTTGGTACATGCAGCCCTGGACCTGGGCAGCCGGCGCCGGTGCGATCGTGCTGTTGATCCTGCTGGCCATGCTCGGTCGTCGACGCAAGCCTGCGGCATCGGCTTCGAAATCGTCGCTGGCCGATCGCTTCGGTTCGGAGCCATCGGTCGAACAGGACCTCGTCAACGGCACGGACGTCGATCAGGAGGAACTGCTCGACCAGCTGGCCGAGCATCCGGATGACATCGACCTGCACCTGGAACTGGTCACCCTGTATTACTCGCGTCGCGACGTCGAACATTTCGAGGCCGCTGCCGAGGCGATGCACGCCCACATCACCGATCCGCAGCAGGACGAGTGGCAGGACGTCGTCCACATGGGCGAAGACCTGGTCCCGGCGCACCCCCTGTTCGACCATCACCCCGAGCCCGAGTTGCCGGCGTATGAGGAAAACGAGGCGCGCCGTGAATTCGATATCGACGACTACGCCGACGACAGCGATGCGCCGACCGTCGTGTCGACCTTGCCGGTGCCGCCGGCGCCGAGGAAGGTCAGCGAGTACAGCTTCAATTTTGACCTGAGCACGCCCGCAGGCAGTGAAGCTGCCGTCGATCACGCGGCGGCATCGGACGAAACGGTCGTGGCGCCGCGCAAGACGGAAGCGTCGAACGAGGCTCCCTCCGAAGCGGCATCGGACTGGGATTTCAATGCAACGGAAAACACCTCGTCGCTGGTCGACCACAATGGCAACCCCGACGAGTTCAACGACGACCCGATCGACACCAAGCTCGATCTGGCCCGCGCCTATCTGGACATGGGCGACGCCGACGGCGCGCGTTCGATGCTGGGCGAAGTGATGAAGGAAGGCAGCCAGATGCAGCAGGACACCGCCCGGCGCTTGCTGGAGAATCTGCACTGATCCCGCGGTAGCGCCAATGACTTGATCCGTCGGGCCGGCCATGCCGGCCCGACCTCGTTGCGGGCTGCTAATCTTCTACGTCTTTCCCGCGGCCCCCTGCAAACGTCATGCGCATCGCTCTTGGCATCGAATACGACGGCACCGACTTCTTCGGCTGGCAACGGCTGAGCCAGGGGCCCAGTGTCCAGGCCAGCCTGGAGCAGGCGCTGTCGAAAGTGGCGGCGCATCCGGTCGAAGTCAGTTGCGCCGGACGCACCGATGCAGGCGTGCACGGGCGTTGCCAGGTCGTGCACTTCGACACCACGGCGCAGCGCGACATGCGCGGCTGGATCCTCGGCGCATGCTCCAATTTGCCCGCCAGCGTGGCGGTGTTGTGGGCGCAGCCGGTGCTGGAGAGCTTTCATGCGCGCTATGCCGCGCGCAGCCGGCGCTATCGCTACCACATCCTCAACCGCCCGGTGCGAGCGGCGCTGGATGCGCGCTACGTCACCTGGGAACGCCTTCCACTGGACGCCGATCGGATGCACGTCGCCGCGCAGGCGCTGCTGGGCGAGCATGACTTCAGTGCGTTCCGTGCGCTGTCCTGCCAGGCCGCCCACCCACGCCGCACGGCGCTGGCAGTGAGCGTGCGGCGCGAGGGCGAACAAGTGCTCGTCGACATCGAGGCGAACGCGTTTCTTCATCACATGGTGCGCAACATCGTCGGCTCGCTGCTGCTGATCGGCCGCAACGAACAGCCCGTCGAATGGATGGCCGAATTGCTGGCCGGCCGTGACCGGCAGGTCGCCGGGCCGACGGCGCCGGCCTCCGGGCTGACCTTCGTCGGTCCGCGTTACGAAACGCACTGGGGCTTGCCTGCGCAGGTGAGCCAATGACCCGCATCAAATGCTGCGGCATGACCCGGGTCGGCGACGCGCTGCTCGCCGCGCGCCTCGGTGCCGATGCGGTCGGGCTGGTGTTCACCGCGCGCAGCAAGCGGCAGGTGACGTTGGCTCGGGCGCGCGAGATCGTCGCGGCGTTGCCCCCGTTCGTGGCCACCGTGGCGTTGTTCATGGACGACGATGCGGCGCAGGTGCGGCAGGTACTTGATGACGTGCGGCCCACGCTGCTGCAGTTTCACGGCGACGAGAATGACGACTGGTGCGCGCAGTTCGACCATCCATTCCTGAAAGCCATCGCGATGGGCCAGGGCGCGGCGGCATTGTCGCGCCTGCACGATTTTCCGCATGCCGCCGGTCTGCTGCTGGACGGCCATGCCGCCGGCGAAGCCGGTGGCAGCGGCAAAGTGTTCGACTGGTCGTTGTTGCCGGACTCGCTGGCGCAGCCGGTGGTCCTGGCCGGTGGACTGCATGCGGGCAACGTGGGCGCTGCCGTGCGTGCGGTGCGGCCGTGGGCGGTGGACGTGGCCAGCGGCGTCGAATCGGCGCCCGGGATCAAGGATCCGGACAAGCTGGAAGCCTTCATTCGCGCTGTGCGAGCGGCCGACCGGGAGTAAACCGGAGCCCCGCGATCCCAATCGTCCGGGGTTGCCGCTAAGATGGCTGCTTGCCGTAGGAGCGCACCCTGTGCGCGATGCTCTTCCCGCATCTACATAGAGCATCGCGCACAGGGTGCGCTCCCATACCCCATCGAGTGACTACATGAGCACGATCGTGGATTACAACGCCTACCCCGACGCGCACGGCCGCTTCGGCAACTACGGCGGCAGCTATGTCGCCGAGACGCTGATGGCACCGCTGGCCGAACTCACCGAAGCCTACCTGCGCCTGCGCGACGATCCGGCCTTCATCGCCGAGCTCGACCGCGACCTGAAACATTACGTCGGCCGGCCCAGCCCGATCTATCACGCCGAACGGTTGTCGCAGCACGTTGGCGGCGCGCGCATCCTGTTCAAGCGCGAAGACCTGAATCACACCGGCGCACACAAGATCAACAACACCGTCGGCCAGGCGCTGGTCGCCCGCAACATGGGCAAGACGCGCATCATCGCCGAGACCGGTGCCGGCCAGCACGGTGTGGCCAGCGCCACGGTGGCCGCGCGGCTGGGCCTGAAGTGCGTCGTCTACATGGGTGCGGTCGACATCGAGCGACAGAAGATCAACGTCTACCGCATGAAGCTGCTCGGTGCGGAAGTCGTGCCGGTGACCTCCGGCTCGAAGACGCTGAAGGATGCACTGAACGAGGCGATGCGCGACTGGGTCACCAACGTCGCCGACACCTTCTACATCATCGGCACGGTGGCCGGCCCGCACCCGTATCCGCTGATGGTGCGCGATTTCAACGCGATCGTCGGGCGCGAGGCGCGCGCGCAGATGCTGGAGGAATACGGCCGCCTGCCGGATGTACTGACTGCCTGCGTCGGTGGCGGCTCCAACGCGATCGGCCTGTTCCACGCGTTTCTGAACGATGCCGACGTGCGCATCGTCGGTGCCGAGGCGGCAGGCTTGGGTCTGGCCACGGGTCATCACGCCGCCTCGCTCGCGGCCGGCCGACCGGGCGTGCTGCACGGCAACCGTACCTACGTGCTGTGCGACGACAACGGCCAGATCACCGAGACGCATTCGATCTCGGCCGGCCTCGACTATCCCGGCGTCGGTCCCGAACACGCGTTCCTCAAGGATGCTGGCCGCGCCGACTACGTCGGTGTGACCGACGACGAAGCGATGGAGGCGTTCCACCTGCTGGCGCGTACCGAAGGCATCCTGGCGGCGCTGGAATCCAGCCACGCGGTGGCGCAGGCGATCAAGCTGGCGCGTGAATTGCCGAAGGACGGCATCGTGCTGTGCAACCTCTCCGGTCGCGGCGACAAGGATGTACACACGATTGCCGCGCGCGAGGGCGTCGAGGTATGAGCGAGGAAAGAATGTGGAGGAGTGGGAAATGAGAGAACGGCAAACAGCACATCGTCATCCTTCACGACGTCGGCAGGGCATGGTCATGGGCACTCGTTTCTCATTCCTCTTCACTCGTTTCTCGCTGTCATGAGCCGCATCGACCGTCGCTTCGCCGCGCTCAAGGCCGCCGGCCGCACCGGGCTGATCCCGTTCGTCACTGCCGGCGATCCGTCGCTCGAGCACATGGTGACGCTGATGCACGCACTGGTCGACGCCGGTGCCGACCTGATCGAACTGGGCGTGCCGTTTTCCGATCCGATGGCCGATGGCCCGGTGATCCAGCACGCCAGCGAGCGGGCGATCGCGAGAGGCGTGGGCCTGGCCGACGTGCTGGCTTGGGTCGCCACGTTCCGCCAGCGCGATGCGGACACGCCGATCGTGCTGATGGGTTACCTGAATCCGATCGAGATCCATGGCTATGCGCGTTTCGCGCAGGAGGCCGTGCAGGCCGGCGTCGACGGTGTGCTGCTGGTGGATTGCCCGCTGGAGGAATCGGCCGTTCTGCAGCAACTGCGTGACGTCGGACTGCAGCAGATCCTGCTCGCCGCACCGACCACCGAACCCTCGCGTATGGCGCAGTTGTGCGGGTCGGCCGAGGGTTTCCTGTACTATGTCTCGTTCGCCGGCACCACCGGCGCGGCACACTTGAGTACCGGCGACATCGCCGCGCGGGTGGCCGATGTCCGGGCTCGCGCGAAGGCACCGGTGGCGGTCGGTTTCGGCATCCGCGATGCGGCGAGTGCGAAGTCGATTGCCGGTTTCGCCGATGCGGTGGTGATTGGCAGCGCGCTGGTCGAGCGGCTGGCCGGGGCGATGGACGCCGACGACATGACTGCGCGGGCGCGTGCTTTCCTCACGCCGATCCGCGCCGCGCTCGACGCGCACTGAACAACAAGAACGCTGCCCATGGCGGCGCGCACGAATGGCAGGGTGATGCGATGAACTGGCTGCAGAAAATCATGAACCCGCGCACCCGCCCGCAAGGCACGAACGGCGGCAAGGGCTCGGTGCCGGAAGGCGTGTGGGAAAAGTGCGGCGGTTGCGGCACCGTGCTGTACAGGCCGGAGCTGGAGCGCAACCTGATGGTCTGCCCCAAGTGCGACCATCACCACTACATCGGCGCGCGCATGCGCCTGGATGCGCTGTTCGATGAAGGCTCCGCCCAGGAACTCTGGGCCAGCCTGGAACCCACCGATCCGCTGAAATTCCGCGATACCAAAAAGTACCGTGACCGCATCATCGCGACGCAGAAGAAGCTTGGCGAAAAAGACGCGATGGTCGCGATGAGCGGCAAGCTCAAGGGCCGCCCGCTGATGGCAGTGGCGTTCGAGTTTGCCTACATGGGTGGTTCGATGGGCTCGGTGGTCGGCGAGAAGTTCGCCCGCGCCGCCGAGCGCGCGCTGGCCGACAAGAGCGCGCTGGTGTGCTTCTCAGCCACCGGCGGGGCGCGCATGCAGGAGGCCTTGTTCTCGCTGATGCAGATGGCCAAGACCTCGGCCGCGCTGGCGCGTCTGCGCGACGCCGGCGTGCCGTACATCAGCGTGCTGACCAATCCGACCACCGGCGGCGTCTCCGCCAGCCTCGCGATGTTGGGCGACATCAATATCGGCGAGCCGAAGGCGCTGATCGGTTTCGCCGGCCCGCGCGTGATCGAGCAGACCGTGCGCGAGACCTTGCCCGAAGGTTTTCAGCGCTCGGAATTCCTGGTCGACCACGGTGCGATCGACCTGATCGTCGACCGCCGCGAGATGCGCGACAAGCTGGCCGACCTGCTCGGCATCCTGATGAAGGTGCCGCGCGCGGCCTGACTGGTCGTGGGTGCTGCAGCGAAGCGATGCCGCCGCGAGGCGGCATCGTCGTTTCGGCGGACGGGTTTTCCACAACCGCTGTGGAATCATCCCGGTAAAGTCTGTGGACAAGCCCGATGCGGCGCTTTGCCATCAAGCACTTGCTACGCGGTGATCAAGGATTGCGCACGACGAATGACGGTGAGCGGCAGGGGTTTTCCACAGCGATTGTGCGTGTCTCATGTACAAGCCTGTGGACAAGCCGTCGATCGGCTTTGCCGACAATCACTTGCTACGGATTGTCGACGTTTTGAGCAATGGCGACGTGGCTGCGCAAAGTTTTCCACAGCGATTGTGGAGCGCGACCGGTAAAGCCTGTGGACAAGTAGGCTATCTGCCTGAGTGCAAAGGATCTTGTGACGGCGTGCGCAGATCGTGCCCACACCGACCCGGATCGGCCGCTCACGCCAGCGGCGGCAGCAGCCATATCGACGCGCCGCCAAGGCCACTGCCGATGACGATGGCAGCGAGCACGTCACTGGGATAGTGCAGCCCGAGGATCACCCGCGACGCGGCGACCAGCGCAGTGAAGCCCAGCAGCAACGGCGCCAGCGGCGGAAACCACGCCCACGCGACGATGCTGAAACCTACTGCCTGCAAGGTATGCCCGGAGGGAAAGCTGAACTCATCCAGTGGTGGCACGTGCGCGATCACGCCAGGGCAGGCGCGATAGGGGCGCGGTCGCTGCGTCCAGCGCTTGAGCAAGCGGTACAGCAACAGGGCAGCGAGTCCGGTTGCCGCCATGTGCATTGCCGCAGCGACACCGCGCTGTCCACCGAGCAGGGCCAGCACGGCCATCAGCGCGTACCAGAACACGCCATCGCCGAGCCGGCTGATCAGGCCGAAGCACAGACCCACCGTGCGTCGGGCACCCCAGTGATTGGCCATCACGCAGACCCGCCGCTCCAGCGCAAAGCGCGGTCCGGGCAACAACTCAGATGTGGGCGCCGATGGTGGCGTTCTCATGCAGGTTCTCCTCGGCCATCTCGCGCAGCAGGGTTTCGAAATCCCGAATCACCGCATCCGGTGAAAGGCCGGCCATGCCGACATGGGCGGCGCGGCCCATATGCCGGATCAGGCCCGGATTGCCGGCCAGCCTGGTCGCCGCCTGGATGAATGCCGCGGCATCGCCCGATTCGATGCAGTAGCCGTTGACGCCGTCGACAAGGTGTTCGCGCGCAGCGCCATTGGCATAGGCCACCACGGGCAGGCCGGCGGCAAGCGCCTCGATGATCACGTTGCCGAAAGTCTCGCTGAGGCTGGGGAACGGAAACAGGTCGGCACTGGCGATGTGCTGCGCCAGCGCCTCGCCGCGTTGCATGCCGGCAAAGATGAAGTCCGGGTGCTCCGCTTCCAGCGCCGCGCGGGCCGGACCATCGCCGACCCAGACAAAACGCGCCTGCGGTACCCGCTGCTGGATCGCACGGAATGTCTGCACCGCGAGTTCGAGATTCTTTTCCGCTGCGATGCGCCCGACGTAGAGGACCACCGGCGTGATCGCATCGACGCCCCAGGTGGCGCGCAAGTCGTCATCGCGCCGGCGCGGGTGGAACAGTTGTGTATCCACCGCGCGGCGCAGCAGGCGTGCATTGCAGATGCCCATGTCGTGCAACTCCCGTGCGAGCGTTTCGGTCGGTACCAGGGTGGCGGCAGACCGTTGGTGAAAGCAGCACAGATAGCCGCGCACCAGCGGGGTGAGCAGACCGATGCCGTAGTGGTCGGCATAGCTGTCGAAACGCGTGTGAAAACCGGTGCTGACCGGAATGCCCAGTCGCCTGGCTGCACCGATGGCCGACCAGCCGAGCGGGCCTTCGGTGGCGACGTAGACGGCATCGGGGCGCTGGCGTGACCAGCGCCGCATGAGCTTGCGGCCGGCGGGCAGGCCGAAGCGCAGGCCTGGATAGCGGGGCAGCGCACCACCAGGCACGTCGAGTGCCTCGATGCCGGTTTCGCCGACGAATGGTTGCGGCTGGCGGGGGCGGATCAGGTCGATGCCGTGACCGCGGGCGGCGAGGCCGGCGGCGAGGCTGTGCACCGTCAGCGCGACGCCATTGATCTCCGGTGGATAGGTTTCGCTGACGATCCCGATGCGCATGACGATACCCGTGTGGTCCGGCGCAGCTTCGCCGGCCCGCATGGCGACGACATGGCCGGTGCGTTACGCGGCGATGACGTGCAGATACCTCCATGGCGAAGCTGCGCTTACACTGGACCAACTTCCCCCGATGGAGATCGAGCGATGAAACGCATCTTGCTTGCACTTGCACTTGCACTTGCCCTGACCGGACTGACTGCCGCCGCGGCGGCGGCGCTGCCGACCACCCAAGCGCCCAGCGGCGCCGAGGTCTACATCATCTCGCCCGGCGATGGCGCCACCGTGGGCCAGCAAGTCACCGTGCGTTTCGGCCTCAAGGGCATGGGCGTGGCGCCGGCCGGAGTGAGCAAGGAGCACACCGGGCATCATCACCTGCTGGTCGACGTGAAGGAGCTGCCCGCTGCCGGCCAGCCGATTCCTGCCGACGCCAATCACATCCACTTCGGCGGCGGTCAGACCCAGACCACGCTGAAGCTGGCACCTGGCACGCATACCCTGCAACTGGAACTGGGCGACCAGAATCACGTGCCGTTCGAGCCGGCGCTGGTGTCGAAGAAGATCACCATCCACGTGAAGTGACCGGAACGCGGGCCGCGTACGGCAGATCGGTTAAAATCGGCAGCTTCGCCTTCACGCTGCTGATATCCCGATGACCGTACGCACCCGCTTCGCTCCCAGCCCCACCGGTTTCCTGCACATCGGCGGCGCGCGCACCGCGCTGTACTGCTGGCTGGAATCGCGTCGTCGCGGCGGTCAGTTCATCCTGCGCATCGAGGATACCGATCGCGAGCGTTCCACCGACGAAGCGGTGAAGGCGATTCTCGATGCGATGCACTGGCTTGGCCTGGACGCCGACGAAGGCCCGTTCTACCAGACCCGGCGACTCGAGCGATACAAGCAGGTCGCCAATGAGCTTGTCGCGGCTGGCAAGGCCTACTACGCCTACGAGAGCAAGGCCGAGATCGAGGCGATGCGAGAGGCCGCCATGGCCAAGGGCGAGAAGCCGCGCTACAACGGTCATTACCGCGACCGCAACGAACCTTGCCGTGATGACCCCAACCGGGTGATCCGCTTCCGCAACCCGAGCGAGGGTTCGGTGGTATTCGACGACAAGGTGAAGGGCCGCATCGAGTGGAGCAACACCGAGCTGGACGACCTGGTCATCTTCCGCTCCGACGGCTGGCCGACCTACAACTTCGCGGTGGTGGTCGACGACATCGACATGGGCATCACCGAGGTGATCCGCGGCGACGACCACGTCAACAACACGCCACGCCAGATCAACATCTACAAGGCGCTCGGCGCGCCGGTGCCGGAGTTCGCGCACCTGCCGATGATCCTCGACAAGGAAGGCAAGAAGCTGTCCAAGCGCACCAGTGCGGTCAGCGTGATGGACTACCGCGGCGATGGCTTCCTGCCGCATGCGCTGCTGAACTACCTGGTGCGGCTGGGCTGGTCGCATGGCGACCAGGAGATATTCTCGCGCGAGGAGATGATCGCGCTGTTCGATATCGCCGACGTCAACAAGGCGGCTTCGCGCTTCGACACCGAGAAGCTGGCCTGGCTCAACCAGCACTATCTGAAAACCGACGAGCCGCAGACGCTGGTGGCGGAGTTCGAGTGGCACCTGCAACGCGCCGGCATCGATGCGACGAATGGGCCGGCGCCGGCCGACGTGATCGTGGCGTTGCGCGATCGCGTGCACACGCTGAAGGAAATGGCCGAGCGCGCGAAAGTCTGGTACGCGCCGATCTCCGAATGGGACGACAAGGCGGTCGCCAAGCATCTGAAGAACGACAGCGCCGTCGCCGTGCTCGCGGCTGCGAAGCCGCTGCTGGCCGAGTGCGAGTGGAAGCCAGAGCCGATCCATCGCGTGATCGAGCAGCTCGCCGCGAAGTTCGAGCTGGGCATGGGCAAGATCGCGCAGCCGCTGCGGGTGGCGATGACCGGAACCCAGGTATCGCCGTCGATCGATCAGACGATCCATCTGGCAGGCCGCGCCGAGGCGCTGCGGCGCATCGACGCCGCCATTGCCATGGCGCGGGGTTGAGCCTGCGCTGATGTCGATGGCGCACTGGCATCGGCATGGATGACTTGCTCGCCAGGGCGATGCAGGGCGTCGATCCCGATGCGCCGGGCGCGTTCTGGCAAGTGTTTCTCAACCTGTTGAATATGATGCCCTGGGCAGCCATGTTCTGGTGGAGCCTGCTGTTCGTCGCCATGGGTGCAGCGCTCGGCTGGTGGCGCGGCCGCACGCTCGAAGGTGCGTTGTGGGCCTGGGTGCTGGGGCCGATCGGCTGGATCGTGATCCTGCTGAAACCCCGTCGGCGACCCCACGCGGGACCGCCGCCGTTGCCGCGCTGAACCCGTCCGGGTCGTTGCGGATGGCGGTGTATGATCAACAACGAGGTGCCTGCTTTGAGTCACGATGCCACCAACAGCCCGCACACGCCGCATCCGCACCATCACGATGCGAAGGGCTTCGTGCGCGCGGTGGAACACGCCAGCGAGGAGCGCGGGCTGCGCTTGACGCCGCTGCGCAAGGAAGTGCTGGAACTGATCGCGGCCGCGCGCAAGCCGGTCAAGGCCTACGACCTGCTCGACCAGTTGCGCGAGAAACACGGCAACGCGGCACCGCCCACGGTCTACCGTGCGCTCGACTTCCTGCTCGAGAACGGTTTCATTCACAAGCTCGAATCGATCAATGCGTTCGTTTCCTGCCACCATCCGGCGGAAGCGCACCAGGTGCCGTTCCTGATCTGCGACACCTGTTCCAGCGCGCAGGAGGTCTGTGACGACCGGGTCGCCGAACTGATCGAGGCGCAGGCGAAGGCGCTCGGCTTCCGTCCGCAGGCACAGACGCTGGAAGTGCATGGCACCTGCAAGCATTGCCACAAGGCCTGAGTTTTCCGGGTTGTGGCGTTGTTCAGTGTTATAAAGTAACATGGTGTCGAACGGTCACGAGTCGCCACGTCTGGCGGCGCCGGTGCAGGTCGATGAATACCGGGCATTCGAACAAATCCCGCTGGTGGCAAATGGCCGATCGCATAGGTGCAACGGCTTCGTTCCTGTGCGCGATCCACTGTGCGCTGTTGCCGTTCGTGCTGGCGTTGCTGCCGTTTCTGGGCCTGGAGTTTCTGGCCGATCAAGGGTTTGAGCGCGGTTTCGTATTGTTCGCCTGTGCGCTGGCGCTGATCGCGCTGATCCGCGGATTCCGTCGTCACCAGCAGCCGCTGCCGCTGTTGCTGGCTGCTCCGGGACTGGCCCTGTTGCTGCTCGGCGTCACTTATGCCGAGAACTATTCGGTCGTCCTGCACAGTGTGCTGGTGACCTGCGGCGGCCTGCTGCTGGCCAGCGCGCATTTCGTGAATCTGCGCCGGGACAGCCGCCAGGGTGCCGATCACGTGCATGGCCCGCAATGCGCGCACTGAACGCAATGCACTGCGTGTTGGCAGGTGATTGTGTAACGACCGCCGCCGTTCCTAGCATGCACGCATGAACACTGCCCACTCTCACCAGCATCATCATCTACATCCGCACGAGCATGCGGATTCGGGCGACGGACGCAGCCGCAAGCTGCTGTTCGCGTTCGTGCTGACCGTACTGATGATGGTGGCCGAAGTGATCGGCGGCGCGTGGTCCGGTTCGCTGGCCTTGCTGGCCGATGCAGGACACATGATGGTCGACGCATTGGCGCTGCTGCTGGCGGTGATCGGCGCATGGATGGCGACCCGGCCGGCCGACGCCCGGCGCAGCTACGGCTATGGCCGGATGGAAGTGCTGGTCGGTTTCGTCAATGCGTTGAGCCAGTTCGTGCTGGTGGGCTGGATCGTCTACGAGGCGGTCAACCGCCTGTTGCACCCGGGACAGATCCTGTCCGGAGTGATGCTGGTGGTGGCCGTCGTCGGCTTGCTCGTGAACGCGCTGGTACTGCGCACCCTGCACGGGCACGCACATGACGACGTCAACCTCGCCGGGGCGAGCCTGCATGTGCTGGGCGATCTGCTCGGTTCGCTGGCGGCGGTGCTGGCTGCCCTGGCGATTCGCTGGTTCGGCTGGCTGTGGGCCGATCCGGTGCTGTCGTTGCTGGTGTCCTTGTTGATTCTGAACAGCGCGTGGCGGCTGTTGCGGTTGTCCGCGCATATCCTGCTGGAGGGCGTTCCCGAGGGGCTGGATGCCGCGGCGGTGGAAGCCTCGTTGCGCGGTGCCGATCCCGCCATCCGCGACATCCATCACCTGCACGTATGGCAGCTGGCCTCGGGTTCGCGCATGGCCACCGTGCATGCCGAACTGCATGAACACGCCGACGGCACGCAGGCCCTGCGGGCGATCAAGCGGCTGTTGCTGGAGCGGTTCGATATTCAGCATGTGACCGTGCAGGTCGATCCCGGCGAGTGCCCGGATCGGAGCGAGCGCTGCGCCGGGCACGGTCACGCCTGACTATGGCGTTTGCGCCGGCACTGCTATGATGGTCGACCGTTCATCCAACAAATCAAGGAGTTCCCATGGGTAAGGGCGATCGCAAGACCCGTCGCGGCAAGACCTATCGCGGCAGCTACGGCAATACCCGTGCGCACGGCGTATCGCCGGCTGTGGTGGGTGCCAAGCCGACCGTGACCAAGCCGGCTGCTGCCAAGAAGGCCGCGCCGAAAAAGAAATCGGCCTGAGCCGGCCAACGCCCGCATCAGACTGACGAAACCCCGCTTCGGCGGGGTTTTTGTTTCTGGGGCAGGGCCGCTCTCCGCAGGTGGGGTGTGCGCGACCGGGCGTCGGCATCCGCGACCGAGCGCGGGATTCGCTGCCCCACTCGCGCTTGCGACGAGCCGGCAGAGAAGGGAATCTCGACCAACCGCCTTTTTACGTCATCGGGTTTTTCGGGGCCTTCGGAAATGCGGAGCCCGGGGCCTTGCATGTTTTTCCGATGTTCGTTCCCGCACGAATCGCTCCGGATTTGCCGCGCTGCCAAAAGGCATGTATGCTTCATGCCACTGTGTTAATGCATTAGTACATTATGAAACGTCGATCGCTGGATCCAGAGACCCCCGTCGAGTCTGCCGAGCAGAGCCTCTACGAGGCGCTGTTGTCGCTGAAGAACGCCAGCGAAATGGGCGCGTTCCTCAACGACTTGTGCACGCCTGCAGAGCTTGAAGTGCTGGTGGACCGCTGGCGGGTGGTGCCGTACCTGCTGGAGGGCGTGTCGTATCGCGAGATCCACGAGCGCACCGCGGTCAGCATCACCACGATCGGGCGGGTGGCGCGCTATCTCAACCAGGGCAGCGGCGGTTACCTGGCGGCTGCGGCACGGGCGGCCCGGCGGCAATCGCTCGCGGCAAAAAGGGCAGGGGCATGAAGCCGCGTGACCGCTTGCGCATCGCCATGCAGAAATCCGGTCGACTCACCGAGCCGGCGCTGGATATGCTCACCCGCTGTGGCCTGACCTTCCGGCAGAGTCGCGACAAGCTGTTCTGCTTCGGCGAAGGCGAGCCGGTCGATCTGCTGCTGGTACGCGACGACGACATCCCTGGCCTGATCGCGCAAGGTGTATGCGATCTGGGCATCGTCGGGCGCAATGTGCTGAACGAATTTCAGCTGACCGCCGGATTGGAGACCGAGCCGTTGGCCGAGCTTCGGTCGCTCGGTTTCGGCCGCTGTCGATTGTCGATCGCAGTGCCGCAGGAGCTGGATTACCAGGAGCCACGGCAACTGGAGGGGCGGCGTATCGCCACTTCCTATCCCGGTCTGCTCGGCGAGTGGTTGCGCACTCAGGGCGTGAGTGCCGGCGTCGTGACCCTGACAGGTTCGGTCGAGATTGCGCCGAAGCTGGGCACCGCCGACGCGATCTGCGATCTGGTGCAGAGCGGCGGCACCCTGGTGGCGAACCAGCTGCGCGAAGCCGATGTGCTGCTTGAAAGCGAGGCCGTGCTGGCAGGCCCGCTGACCCTGCCGGTGGACGAGCGCGGCGACATGCTGGAGCTGCTGCTGAAGCGGCTGGACGGGGTGATCCAGGTGCGCGAATCGCGCCTGCTGCTGTTGCAGACCTCGCGCCACACGTTGGAAGCGGTCACCCGCCTGCTGCCGGGCGGTCCGCAGCCGACCCTGCTGGCGGTGGCCGGCCAGCCGGACCAGCTGATGTTGCAGGCGTTGTGCGCCGGCGAGGTGAGCTGGCGGCAACTGGAAGAGATCAAGAAGGCCGGTGCGCGCGAGATGTTCGTGCTGCCGGTGGAGAAGATGCTGGCATGAAGCGCCTGGACTGGAACGTGCTGGACGAAGCCGCACGCCGTGATGCGCTAGCACGGCCCGCGCAGTCGCGCGCGGATGAATTGCGCCACGGCGTCGAGCAGATCATCGCCAGCGTGCGCGAGCACGGCGACACGGCACTGCGCGAACTCAGCGCGAAATACGACCGCTGCACACTGGACGCGATCGAAGTGGACGAGGCCGAGTTCGCGGCGGCCGAGGCTTTTCTCGATCCGGCCCTGAAGGCGGCGATCCGCGAGGCGGCCGCACGCATCGAACTGTTCCATCGTGCGGCGGCACCGCAACCGGTGGCGGTGGATACCGCGCCCGGTGTGCGGGTGGAGCGCATGCTGCGCCCGATCAGCCGGGTTGGCCTGTACGTGCCGGCCGGCAGCGCGCCGCTGCCGTCGACTGCCCTGATGCTGGGCGTGCCGGCGCATATCGCCGGTTGCCGCGAAGTGGTGCTCTGCTCGCCCGCACGCGCCGACGGGCGTTGCGACGAAGCGGTGCTGTATGCCGCGCGCCTTACCAGCGTGCACAAGGTGTTCAAGCTGGGCGGCGCGCAGGCGATCGCCGCGATGGCCTACGGCAGCGCCAGCGTGCCGAAGTGCGACAAGCTGTTCGGTCCCGGCAATGCCTGGGTCACCGAGGCGAAGTTGCAGGTGTCGTCCGATCCGGACGGCGCCGCGATCGACATGCCGGCCGGCCCGTCGGAAGTGCTGGTGATCGCCGACGCCGAGGCGAACCCCGTGTTCGTCGCCGCCGACCTGCTGTCGCAGGCCGAGCACGGGCCGGATTCGCAGGTGATCCTGCTGAGCCCGTCCGCCGGATTGCTGGATCAGGCGGCCGTCGAGGTCGAACGCCAGTGCGCCGAATTGCCGCGTGGCGCGATCGCTCGCCAGGCGCTGGCGCAGAGCCGGCTGATCGCAGTCGACTCGCTGGCGCAGGCGGTTGAAGTAAGCAATCGCTATGCGCCCGAGCACCTGATCCTGCAGGTGGCCGCGCCGCGCGCCTTGCTCGACGGCATCGAGAGCGCCGGCTCGATCTTCCTCGGCCAGTGGACGCCCGAATCGGTGGGCGACTACTGCAGCGGCAGCAACCATGTGCTGCCGACCTACGGCTATGCGCGCAGCTACAGCGGCGTGTCGGTGGCCAGCTATCAGAAGCAGATCAGCGTGCAGGAAGTCAGCGAAGAAGGCTTGCGCAATATCGGTCCGTGCACGGCGACTCTGGCGGCGGCCGAACAACTGGAGGCGCACCGCCGCGCGGTGACCTTGCGATTGGCAACGTTGGAGGCAAGGTCATGAGCGTGCTCGATCTGGCGCGGCCGGAGATCCGCGCGATGCAGCCGTATTCCTCGGCGCGGATGGAGGCAAGCGGCGGTGATGTATTCCTCAACGCGAACGAGTCGGCGTGGGCACCGGTGGGCGACGACGGCCTCGGCTGCAATCGCTATCCCGAGCCGCAGCCCGCGGCCCTGGTCGATGCCCTGGCCGCACTTTACGGCGTGCGGTGCGAACAGTTGCTGGTCGGCCGCGGCAGCGACGAGGCGATCGACCTGCTGGTGCGCGCGTTCTGCCGCGCCGGCCGCGATGCGATCCTGATCCAGCCGCCGACGTTCGGCATGTACGCGGTATGCGCGCGGGTGCAGGACGCAGGCGTCGTCGAGGTGCCGCTGGCTGCGGATTTCACCCTGGACGTGGACGCGGTGCTGGCAGCGCTGACCCCGGCGGTGAAGCTGGTCTTCATCTGCACCCCGAACAACCCCACCGGCCAGCCGGTGCCGCGCGCCGCGGTCGAGCGGCTGGTACAGGCGCTGAGCGGTCGCGCCTTGCTGGTGGTGGACGAGGCCTATGTGGAGTTCTGCGACGCGGGCAGCGTGGCGGACCTGATCGATCGCTACGACAACCTTGCCGTGCTGCGCACCTTGTCCAAGGCCTGGGCGCTGGCCGGCGTGCGCATCGGCAGCTTGCTGGCGGACGCCGAGGTGATCGCGCTGCTGCGCCGGATCATGGCGCCGTACCCGTTGCCGCTGCCGAGCGTGGATGCGGCGCTGCTGGCCTTGTCCGGCTGGGGCCGGGCGAACGCGCGCGAGCGCATCGGCATCGTGCGCGGGGAACGCGCGCGGATGCAGATGGCGCTGCGCCGGCTGCCCGGGGTGCGCGAGGTGTTGCCGTCGCAGGCGAATTTCCTGGCCGTGCGCTTCGACGATGCCGGCGCCGCTTACCAGCGCCTGCTCGCCGCCGGCATCGTGGTGCGCGACGTGCGCCGCTACCCGAATCTCGGCGATGCGCTGCGCATCACCATCGGTACGCCGGTGGAGAATGATCGGGTGCTGGCCATGCTGACCTCCGATCGAGGCATTGCCAGTGGAGCGGCTTTTCTGGAGAGTCCGGCCATGGATGGCCGGGCTTCTGTCGACGGATCGACATGAACCCGAGGCGCAAAATCCTCTTCGTCGATCGCGACGGCTGCCTGATCGAGGAGCCAGCCGACGAGCAGATCGACAGCTACGAGAAGCTGGCCCTGCTGCCAAGCGTGATCGCTGCGCTGCAGCGCTTCGTCGCGGCCGGCTACGAGCTGGTGATGGTGACCAATCAGGACGGCCTGGGCACGGACAGCTTCCCTGAGCCGCATTTCACCGGGCCGCATGAACTGCTGCTGCGCATCCTCGCCTCGCAAGGCATCCGCTTCCGCGAGGTGCTGATCGACCGCAGCTTCCCGCATGAAGGTCTCGACACGCGCAAGCCCGGCATCGGCCTGCTGCGGCACTACCTCGCCGACGATGGTTGGAGCCGCGCAGCGTCGGCCATGGTGGGCGATCGCGAGACGGACCTGGAGTTGGCCGCGAATCTTGGCGTGCGCGGTATTCGCGTAGGCTCGCGCGGACTCGACTGGGAGGCGCTGGCGCACCAACTGCTGGACGCGCCGCGCACGGCCACGGCGATGCGCAACACGAAGGAAACCCGCATCACGGTCAGCGTCGATCTGGATCGGGTGGCCGAGCCGAAGGTACACACCGGGCTGGGTTTCTTCGACCACATGCTGGAGCAGATCGGCAAGCACGGCGGCTTCGCGCTGGAGCTGCGGTGCGACGGCGACACCCACATCGACGAGCACCACACCATCGAGGACTGCGCGCTGGCGCTGGGTGGCGCCTTGAGGCAGGCACTCGGCGACAAGCGCGGCATCGGCCGCTACGGCTTCACCCTGCCGATGGACGAAGCGCAGGCCAGCGCGGCGCTGGACCTGTCCGGCCGGCCGTACTTCGTGTTCGAGGGCAGCTTCCCGCGCGAGCGCGTGGGCGAGGTGCCGACCGAACTGGTGCCGCATTTCTTCCGTTCGCTGTGCGAGAGCCTGGGCGCGAACCTGCATCTCAGCGTGCGCGGCGACAACGCGCACCACATGGTCGAGGCCTGCTTCAAGGTGGTGGCGCGTACGCTGCGCCAGGCGATCCGCCGCGAGGGCAGCGAGCTGCCCAGCACCAAGGGCGCGCTGTGATGAGCGTGGTCCTGGTCGACGCCGGTGGCACCAATATCGGTTCGGTGCGTTACGCGCTGCAACGGCTAGGCGTGGATGCCGAGCTGACCGCGGACGCGGCGACGATCCGCGCCGCCGACAAGGTGATCCTGCCCGGCGTGGGTGCTGCCGGCCCCGGCATGGCACGGCTGCGCGAGCTGGGTCTGGTCGGGTTGCTGCGTTCGCTGAGCCAGCCGGTGCTCGGCGTCTGCCTGGGCATGCAGCTGTTGTGCGCGCATTCGGAGGAGGGCGATACCGGATGCCTCGGGCTGATTCCGTTGCCGGTGCGCCGTTTCGCCGAAGCACCCGGCTTGCGCGTGCCGCACATGGGCTGGAACCGCTTGAGCGCAAAGCAGGCGCATTCTTTGCTGGCCGGGCTGGCTGCCGATGAACAGGCGTACTTCGTGCACAGTTATGCGGTGCCGGCGAGTGACTGGACTCTCGCCACCAGCGATTACGGTGGGGCGTTTTCCGCCGTGATCGCGCGCGACAACTACTACGGCATGCAATTCCATCCCGAGCGTTCCGCTGCCGTCGGCGCGAAGCTTCTCAGGAATTTCCTCGAACTATGAACTTCGACGTGATCCCCGCAATCGACCTGCGCGGCGGCCAGGTGGTGCGCCTGAAGCAGGGCGACTACGCGCAGCAGACCACGTATGCGGCCGATCCGCGCGAACTGGCGCAACGTTATGCCGATGCCGGTGCGCGCTGGCTGCACCTCGTCGACCTGGATGGCGCACGCTCGGGCCAGCTCGATAATCTCGCGGTGATCAGGGCGATTGCCGCGTACGGCATGCAGGTCCAGGCCGGTGGCGGCGTGCGCGACGAGCCGGACTTGCAGCGCCTGTTCGACGCCGGCGTGCAGCGCGTGGTGCTGGGCAGCGTGGCGATCCGCGATCCCGAACTCGTGGCAGGCTGGTTGGACAAGCATGGCGCGGAACGGCTGACGCTCGCGCTCGACACGCGCCGTATCGACGGCCGCTGGACCCTGCCCAGCGCCGGCTGGACCGAAACCGAGGCGCGTACGCTGGACGAGCTGGCGCCGTGGTTCGCCGCGCGCGGCGCGCGCCATCTGCTGTGCACGGACATCGACCGCGACGGCATGCTGGCCGGCTTCAACCTCGATCTCTATCGCCATCTTGCCGGCAGCGTGCCGCAACTGGCGGTGCAGGCTTCCGGCGGCGTGCGGTCGCTGGACGATATCCGTGCGGCGCGCGAAGCCGGCGCGCGCGGCGTGATTCTCGGTCGCGCGCTGCTGGAAGGCCGCTTCACGGTCGAGGAGGCGCTGGCATGCTGAGCCGCCGCATCATTCCCTGCCTGGACGTGCGCGACGGCAAGGTGGTCAAGGGCGTGCGCTTCCGCGATCACGTGGTGATGGGCGAGATCGTCGAACTGGCGCTGCGCTACCGCGATGAAGGTGCGGACGAGCTGGTGTTCTACGACATCACCGCAAGTCCCGAGGGACGCAGCGTCGACCGCGATTGGGTCGAGAAAGTCGCCCGCGCGATCGATATTCCGTTCTGCGTGGCTGGCGGCATCCGCTCGGTCGACGAGGCCCGCGCTGTGCTGCATGCCGGCGCGGACAAGATCTCGGTGAACTCGCCTGCACTGGAACGCCCTGTGCTGATCGATGAACTGGCTGCCGCATTCGGCGTGCAGTGCGTGGTGGTCGGCGTCGATTCATTGCGCGATGCCGATGGGCAATGGCACGTTCGCCAGTACACCGGCGATACCTCGAAGACCCGGGCATTGCCACGCCGCACGCTGGACTGGATGGTCGAAGCGCAGCAACGCGGCGCCGGCGAGATCGTGCTCAATTGCATGGGCAGCGACGGCGTGCGCCTTGGCTACGACCTGGAACAACTGTCGATGGCACGCACGATCTGCCACGTGCCGCTGATTGCTTCTGGCGGCGCCGGTGCGCTGGAGCATTTCCGCGATGCTTTCATCGAGGCTGATGTGGATGGTGCGCTGGCGGCCAGCGTGTTCCATTCGGGCGCGATCGCGATCCCCGAACTCAAGCATTATCTGCACAGACAGGGCGTGGCGATCCGCTCGTGAGCACCGAAGGACAATCCGCGATGATCGATTCTCGTACCGATTTCAACCGCCTCGACTGGGCCAAGGGCGATGGCCTGTTGCCGGCGATCGTGCAGCACTGGCGCAGCGGCGAGGTGTTGATGCTCGGCTACATGAATGCCGAAGCGTTGGCGCAGACGCAGGCCAGCGGCAAGGTCACGTTCTACAGCCGAAGCCAGCAACGCCTGTGGACCAAGGGCGAAAGCTCCGGGCACGTGTTGGTGATGAAGTCGATCCGCATCGACTGCGACGCCGACACCTTGCTGGTGCGGGCCGAGCCGCATGGCCCGACCTGCCACCTGGGAACCTCGAGCTGCTTCGGCGACAGCGCCGAAGTGCGGCCACCGCTGGGTTTTCTCGCCGAGCTCGATGCGCTGGTGGCGCAGCGACATGCCCAGCGGCCCGAGGGTCGTTACACCACCATGTTGTTCGAGAGCGGCATTCGCCGGATCGCGCAGAAGGTTGGCGAGGAGGGCGTGGAGACGGCGCTGGCTGCGGTAGTCCAGGGCGATGGCGACCTGCTGGGCGAGGCTGCCGATCTGATCTTCCATCTCATCGTAGTCTTGCGGGCAAGGGGATTGTCGCTTGCCGATGCCGTGGACGTGCTGGCGGACAGGCATCGGATCGGGTAACGATCGTGGATCGCTCCGGGCCGGTCTGTGTTGTCCTCTTTCGGCGCTTGGCCGGCTTGCGCAACATGCGTGCCGGCTTGCTTGGCGAAGAAGTGGGGGTTATGGCCGATGGTTGATCGCGAGCAACTGCATCGGGACAGCTATGTCCTGCTCCGTCGAGCAATCCCGGTCGAGTGGCTGGATGAGCTTCGCGCCACGTTCGACGCGGGCGTGAAACCATCGCACCAATGGTCCGTACCGCGCACGGCGGGCTGGCGTCACTCGCTGGTGGACCTCGACACGAAGATCCAGGCCGTGTGCCGCCTGCCGAAGATGCTGGACGTGGTCGGCGAGCTTATCGGTGAACGGTTCTTTCTTTCGCAGGTGGAAGGTCGTGAGCCCTTGGCCGGTGGCGGACATCAGAGGCTGCACCGCGACTCCTCGGCTCATCGAACCGGCGATACGGTGAGCGCCTTGGCTTATTTCGACAATTTCGGCCCCGAGACCGGCGCGACCCGCATCGTCCCCGGCAGCCATCGCCCGGTGGAGGGCGACCCGCCGTTCGATTTCAATGACGAGTCCCAATCAGTGCAGCTCTCAGGCTCTGCTGGCGACATCCTGGTGTTTGATGCCGATCTGGTGCATGCGGGCAGCGTGAACTCGACGGGCGCACGTCGTCGTTCCATCCTGATCGGGTATTTTGCCGAGCTGCTCCACGCCTCACATCTTGAAACGGCGAAGCTCCGCGACATACGGATGGACACGACCGGCCGCTTCGATCCGCTGGACTTTGCACTCACGACAGTCAAGGAAATCGATTGACCCACCGTATCGCTTATTGCAGTTGTGGCCAGCTTCAGGTGCATGTGACCGCCGAGCCAGTCCGTGTCAGTGTCTGCCACTGCCTCGCTTGCCAACGAAGAACTGGGAGCGTCTTCGGGGCCCAGGCACGTTTCTCATCGGCGGTCGTCACAACCAACGGAAGAAGCAACGAGTACGTTCGGGTGGGGGACGAAGGGTCTCGCGCCAGGTTCCACTTCTGTCCTGATTGCGGATCCACGGTCTACTACATATCGGATGCGATGGAGGCTACTGTTGCCATTCCTGTCGGCGCCTTTGCCGACCCAAAGTTCCCAGGTCCGACGGTCTCGGTCTACGAAGAGCGAATGCATTCGTGGGTATCCATGCCGCCGGGCATCGAACATATGGCGTAAGTCGCAAGGCGACATCCAGCCACTCGATCTGGCGGACGCACCGCGCACGCGACCGACTTTGGGCTCAGGTAACGCAGGCCTGAATCGTGCCGAAGAACCGGCAGATCAACGAGTTCTTTGCCTGGCTTGCGGTCAGCTTCGTTGCCGCGAACGACCACCCGCTGCAGTGAGCGAATCCAGGCCGCGACCGTGCGCTCAAGGAGAGCTTTCCGAGCACTTTTTCGCGTCGAGTCGTCGAATCCGGGGCGGAATGCGCTTTCGATCTCGCCTTGCTTCCGGCACTCATGAACCCGATTTGTTGCACGGACACTGGCCACTCACGCCCGCCGGGATGACCTACGGATCGCCGGGAATTCGCATGGCCAACGAAAGCAGGATCGCGCGTTGGGCGGGGCCGGTTTATCTCGTGATGGTCGTGACCGGCTTTTTCAGCCAAGGCTGCGTGCCGGAAAAAATAGTGGCGCCGGGCGACCCGCGGGCAATGCTTGCGAACATCGTGTCGCACGAGGTGCTGTTCCGTGCGGGTGCCGCGGCTTTCATGATGGTGCCGCTGCCGTTCCTGCTGTTTCGATGGTTGCTGACGGCACATCGGGGTGCGGCGATGGCTATGGTGGTGCTGGCCTTGGTCGGTGTGCCGGTCTCGCTGCGGGCCGTGAACCATCGGCTGGATGCATTGCGGCTTTTGACCCATGCCTCCGGGACATCACGCTGGGCGTGATCCAGGTGGTGCTGTCGTTGCTGATGGTCATCCATGCGTGGCGCTGGCCACGCGATCAGTTTGTCGGTGGTGGGCTGAGCGGTGCCGGTGCCGCGGGATTGAACGGTACCTTCGGTCCGGGCGTGAAACCCTTGCGCCACAGCGTGAGCTGAGCCTCGATGCCGCGACCGGTATCGATCTGCGGTTCGGACGCCGTGAGCTTGTCCTTTTGCTCCCACTGGCTGATTTCACCGCTGGCCTGCTTGAAAGCTTCGATGAAATCCGGCGTGCGGTTCAATGCGTCGACCAACCAGGCCTTGCCGAAATAGGTGATGTCCGAATCGCTGCCGCAGCCGAAGGAGCTGCGGTCACTGCGCGCTGCCGTGAGTACCAGGGTGCCGGGACCGCGCAAGGGTGGCACGAATCCGCCGGAGTAGCAGGCGTTGACGACGACCACTTTCCATTTGAACGGATGCGTCGCCAGGATGCCGGCCAGATCGGGGGCGCCGATCTGGTCCAGCGGAAGTGGATCCATGTCGACCAGCAAGGTGTGATCTTCGCTGCCGTGGCTGGTGACGTACAGCAGCAGGATGTCCTGGTCTGGCTGCATCACCCTGGTCAGGCCGGCGAGCGCGGTTTCCAGATTGCTCCAGTTGGCAAGCGGGTGGGTGGCCAGGGTGGCCGGATTGTTTTCCAGTACCAGGGTGTGGGTGGTGGCACCGAAACGCCGGGAGAACAATCGCGCGGCGTACTCGGCTTCGTTGCGGAATACATCCTCGCCACCGTCACCGGCGAAGGTCAGCAGGTACAGGTTCGGTTTGCCGGGTACGCGCGGACTGAGTCCCGCCAGTGCATCGCGCATCATTCGCTGCTGCGCATAGAGGGCCTGCTCGGGAGTGGGCCCCTGGGCTGGCCAGCTGTCCTCGCCGTAGGCATCGACGCCGTTCGACGCCGGGGGCGCAGGATGGGCGCTGGTCGTCGCGGCGGCGGTTGCTGCAGCCGGCACGGCTGGATGGCCGGACCACCAGAAGATCGCCAGAACGGCGGCAATGAACGCGAGCAGGACGGTCAGGGTGCGGCGCATGGCTGGATTCGCCGGTCCGGTTCAGGGCGCGATCGCGTCAAAATCGCGATAAACGGCATGGCGTGGAGAGTCGGGCAGGGCCTGTGGTTCGCGAATCAGCCAGCCCGTGTGGAAGCCGGCCGCCCGCGCGGCGTCGAGTTCTTCCACGATATCGGACAGGAACAACAGGTGTCGCGGCTCCTCCTCGATCGCCGCGGCAATGCGCCGGTAGGATTCGACCTCCCGTTTCGGGCCGGTTTCGGTATCGAAATAGCCGGCGAACAGCGGCGTCAGGTCGCTCGCCTCGCTGTACTGGAAAAACAGCTTTTGCGCCGGTACCGAGCCGGAGGAGTAGACGTACAGGCGCAATCCGTCGGCGCGCCACTCGCGCAATCGTGCGGCGACTTCGGGATACAGGTGGGCGCGGTAGTCGCCGGCCGCGTAGCCGTCTTTCCAGATCATGCCCTGCAGCGCCTTGAGCGCGGTGGACTTGCGATCCGCATCGATCCATCGCAGCAGCAGTTCGATGATTTCCTGTCGACTGGCCTCGACCAGGCCGGCTTCCCTGGCGGCCTCATGCAGCCAGTGCTGCACGTCGGGCTTGTCGCCATGGGTTTCGACGAAGGCCGGCAGCCGCTTGCGCGCATGCGGGAACAGCACGTCGCGGACGAAGTCGATCGAGCTGGTGGTGCCCTCGATGTCGGTGACGATGGCGCGGATTTCGATCATGGATTCGGGATTCGGGATTCGGGATTTGGGATTTGGGATTTGGGATTTGGGATGGCATCGCCCGCGAGCGGGCTCCTACGCGGCGGGATCCATGCGCGGGAAGTGCGAGGCGATGTCGTCGCCGGTGAAGTTCGCCACCCAGCCTTCCTTGTTGGTGAACAGCCGGATCGCCACGAAGTACGGCGCCTCGCTCATGTCGAACCAGTGGCGGGTGCCATCCGGCACGCCGATCAGGTCGCCCTTCTCGCACAGGATGTCGTAGACCTTGCCATCGATGTGCAAGGTGAACTGGCCGGAGCCGGCGACGAAGAAGCGCACTTCGTCCTCGCTGTGGGTATGTTCGCTGAGGAATTTCTGGCGCAGCGCGGCGCGATCGGGATGGTCGGGACTGAGGCTGATCACGTCGACCGCCTGGTAGCCTTTCTCCGCCATCAGCCGGTCGATGTCGCTGCGGTAGGCAGCAATCACCTCGTCCTGGCTGGCACCGGGGACGATCGGCTGGCTCGCCTCCCACTTCTCGAAGCGGACACCGACCTGGCCCAGCTCGGCGGCGATGGCCGCGTGCTCGTGGAAGATGGCCGGCGGCGATGGCGGCAGGGATTCGTCGAAGATGCGCAGGCGGCTCATGATGCCCTCAGTTTTTTCAGGTCCAGCTCGCAGCCGAGCAGGAACTCCAGCGCCTCCAGATGACGCTGGGTCTCGGCCATGTCGCGGCCCCACGTGTAGATGCCGTGGCCGTCGATCAGGTAGGCGTGCAGCGGCTTGCCCGCATCCAGCCAGGCATCGACCCGCGCGACCAGTTCGGGCATGTGCTGTGTGTTGGGAAACACGGGAATTTCCAGCATGCTTTCGTGGCTGTGGTAACCGTTGATGGCCTTTTGCAGCTCCCAGCCTTGCAGCTGTATCGCGCCGTCATTGGCGAACAGCCGTGAGGCCACGCTCTGCACTCGGGAATGGGTATGCAGCACCACGTTCATCTCCGGCCAGCGCCGGTAGACCTGGGTGTGCAATGCCGTCTCGGCGCTGGGACGGGCATCGGTGCCGACAGCGTGGCCGTCCAAGTCGATCAGCATGATGTCGTCGCGACCAAGCCGACCCTTGTGCTTTCCCGAGACCGTGATCGCAGCGTGTGTGGCGTCGATGCGCATCGAGAAATTGCTGCTGGTCGCCGGCGTCCAGCCCATCGCCGACAGCTCGCGTGCAGCCTCGGCGATGGCGTCGGCACAGCCTTCGAACAGGCCGGCGGGGATCGTGGCGGGAAGGGATTGAGCCATGCGGTTTGGACGTCCAAATGAGTGCCGACTATACCATGCGCAAAGTGCCGGCCTGGTTGAAATGAGAGCCATTCTCGCAAGTCAGGAAAAATTGGGGCGTCCGGCGTAACATCGCGTTGGAATCGGGCGCGGGTGCGCTCGATAGATACAAGACGGAGACTTGCCCATGTCGAACGAACAAGATATCGAATCGCGTCGCCGATTCCTCAAGGTCGCTGCCGGCACCACGGTGGCGGCGATGGTGGTTGGTGGCCTGCCGCGCTTTGCGCGTGCAGCGGATCTGCCGCCGGTGACCGAGGCGGATCCGACCGCGAAGGCATTGGGCTATGTCGAAGATGCCAGCAAGACGACCAACGCCAAGCACAAGGCGGGCGACGACTGCTCCAATTGCCAGTTCTATACCGGCGGCGCCACCGGTCGCGGACCGTGCCAGTTGTTCCCGGGCAAGTCGGTGAATGCGAAAGGCTGGTGCGTATCGCACACGCCGAAGAAGGCGTAGTCGCGGGAAAATCCATCGAGCGTTGGTCAGAAGGGCCGGCTTTCGCCGGCCCTTCGTTTTGGCGCGTGTGGGTCGAATGCAAGCGGCTCGCGCAATGAAAAACGATGTGCGGGCGAGCGGGGAATTTCGACAAAAGTGCGGCCCGGACACACCAGGCTGAGGAGCTTACCCACCTGACGCGCCGAGCCGCGATCCGGGGCCCACTGCCAAGTGATCAACCCGCGGACTGAGGATGATACTCCCGAGTTCGGCGATTGGGCGATCGTGTACCGGATTTCTCTTGGAAAATTCTCGTTAAATTCAATTAAAACAATGAATTGGATAAAAATTTAGAGAAATTTTGTGAAACAAGTTGCCAAGATGATGGAGCTTGCTCAAATGGGTCATTTCGTTGAAATTTGGCGAAAATGCCCGCTATTCGACGAAATTATGTGTCATTCCGATGGCGTGGCGCCAGCCGCGAGGTATCGCAGATGACTGTGCCTGCGTCCGTACATGAAATAGATGGCAAACCCGAGCACGGTCCATATCCCCAGGATGGCCCAATTGAACCAGTCGAGACTGAACAACAACGCGAAACAACTGCCTACGCCAGCGAGACAGGTGAACCAGACCCACGGCACACGAAACGTCCTGGGCAGATCGGGCATGGTGTGACGCAGGATCAGCACGCCGGCGCAGACCGCCGAAAACGCGATCAGCGTGCCCATCGAGGTCAGGTTGGCCAGCAGGTCGAGCGGGAATATCGCGGCCAGCAGGGCGATCATCGCGCCAGTGATCAAGGTGTTGATGTGTGGAGTGCGATGGCGTGGGTGCACCTTGGCAAAGACGCGCGGAAGCATGCCGTCACGCGCCATGATCATGAAGATGCGCGGCTGCGCGATGATCATCACCAGGATCACCGAGGACAGCCCGATCATCGCCCCGATCTCCACGATCAGGCGTAGCCAGTCCAGTTCCGGATGCGCCGCGACCGCAGTGACCACCGGTTCGGAGGTATCCAGCACGGTATACGGCACCAGGCCGGTCAGCACGGCGGCCATGGCCAGGTAAAGCACGGTGCAGATCACCAGCGATACCATGATGCCGAACGGCAGGTCGCGTTGCGGGTTCTTGCATTCCTGCGCTGCCGTGGATGTCGCTTCGAAGCCGATGTAGGCAAAAAACACCATCGCCGCACCACGCATGATGCCCGACCAACCGTACTTGCCGTCGCCCTGTGCCGTCGGGATAAACGGATGCCAGTTTTCCGGATTCACATAGCGGTAGCCGGCGATCACGACGATCACGATCAGGCCCACCTTGACCAGCACCATCAGCGCATTCAGGCCCGAGGATTCGCGGATACCGATGTAGCACAACCAGGTCAGTGCCATCACGATGGCGACCGCCGGCAGGTTGAACAGGTGGCCGGTAGCGACCAGGTGGCCATCGGTGAAGGCCAGCGGCGCTTCCGTGAGCGCGACGGGCAGGTGCAGCCCCATGTGATCGAGCAGGCTGGTGAAATAACCGGTCCAACTGGCGGCGACCGCCGAGGCCGAGATGCCGTATTCAGCCACCATGTTCCAGCCGATGAACCATGCCGCCAGCTCGCCCAGCGAGGCATAGGCGTAGGAGTACGAACTGCCGGAGATGGGAATCAGCGTGGCGAACTCGGCGTAGCAGAGCGCGCTGAAGCCGCTACAGATCGCTGCGATGATGAACGAGATCAGCACGGCCGGGCCGGCATGCTCGGCCGCCGCCGTGCCGGTCACCACGAAGATGCCGGTGCCGATGACGGCACCGATGCCCAGTGCGGTGATCCCCCATGGTCCCAGGGTGCGGCGCAGTGCCGGGCCGTGGACGTTGTCGTCGTTGCTGAAGTCGATCTTGCGGGCGAGCAACTGCTTGAGCATGGGATATCGTCTTGGGGAAACGGAGCGTCGAGCTGAAATGGGGCGCGTCACAAAGCCAAGGCGACCGGTGCCATGGGCACCGGTCGCCGCTTGTCAGTGAGCGTTCTGGCGCAACTTGCTGTGTCGGTAGCCGTAGAAGCCGTAGATCAGGAAACCGATCACGATCCAGCTGACCAGCAGGGGCCAGCGCACCACGAAAGCCTGCCAGAACAGGAACAAGCAGGCCGCTGCGCCAACCAGGGAAACGAACCAGACAAACGGCACGCGGAAGGCGCGCGGCAGTTCCGGCCGGGTATAACGAAGCACCAGCACCCCGATGCAAACCGTGGCGAAGGCCAGCAAGGTACCCATCGAGACCAGGTCGCCGAGCACGTCCACCGGGAACAGGCCGGCAAGGATGCAGGCGATCACCCCAACCAGGATGGTGCCGACGTACGGCGTGCGGTGCTTCGGGTGCAGGCGTCCCAGTGCTGGCGGCAACAAGCCGTCGCGCGACATCGCATAGAAAATGCGCGGCTGGCCCATCAGCATCACCAGCACCACCGAGCTCAAGCCCGCCAGTGCGGCGAATACCACCAGGATCTTCAAGGCGCCCAGCAGATAGCTGGAGGCGCTGCCCGGGGTGACGGTGCCGAGCACGTAGTTGATCGCGGTAGCGACCGGCTCGGGCGTATTGAGCATGCGGAACGGCGTGGTACCGGTCATCACCGCAGCCATGGCGATGTACAGCACGGTGCAGATCAGCAGCGAGCCGAGAATGCCGATCGGCATGTCGCGCTGCGGATTTTTGGCTTCGCCGGCGGCGGTGGAGACCGCGTCGAAACCGATGTAGGCAAAGAACACCAGCGTGGCGCCACGATAGATGCCGCTCCAGCCGAACTTCGAGCCGCCTTCGTTCGCGGGAATGAACGGGTGCCAGAGTTCGGGGTGGACGTAGTTGAACATCACGATCAGGAACAGCACGATCACGGTCACCTTGATCGCCACGATGATCGCGTTGACCGTGGCCGACTGCGTGATGCCGAGATAGCACAGCCAGCTGATCGCGCCGACGATCAGGATCGCGGGAAGGTTGATCAAGGCACCGGTGAAGACCAGCTTGTGGCCACCTTCGGCAAAAGTGAGCGGAGCCGAGGAAAGCGCCGCTGGCAGGTTGAAGTTCAGCCCCGTCATCGAACTGAGCATGCGCAGCATTTCGCCGAAGTAGCCGGACCAGGCCACCGCTACAGTCGAAGCGGCGAACAAATATTCGAGTACCAGCGCCCAGCCGACGAACCAGGCCACCACTTCACCCAGCGTGGCATAGGAATAGGAGTAGGCGCTGCCGGACACCGGCAGCATCGCGGCGAACTCCGCGTAGCACATGCCGGCCAGGCCGCAGGCGAAAGCGGCGATAAGGAAGCTCAGGATCAATGCAGGGCCGGCGAATTGCGCGGCTGCGGTTCCTGTGATCGCGAAGATGCCGGCACCGATCACGGCGCCGATGCCAAGCATCACCAGATGACGTGCGGTCAGCACGCGCTTGAGAGTGATCTCTCCCTGCGCACCACCCTCGACGGGTTCGCCGGCATCCACGCGAGGCATCGCCTCGATCGCGTGAGTGGCAAATAGACCTTTTATCATCAAGTTCCCCTCAGGTAATTTTGCCCGCGTCCGCTCTGCGGCGGATGGCTGCAATGGGTGGGCAATGGCGGGCCAACATAGCCCAGCAATAGATGATGCACAAGCTTCGTTCATGTTGCAGCGAAACATGTCGTGACGAGTTTCAAACCACACAAACGGATGTCCATGCAGCAGCCAGCCTCCTCCATGATCCACGCACTCCGGCGCTACCGTGACCAATGGCACGGTGAGTCGGAGGCGGTCGCGTTGTTCGGGAAATTTCTGCATACGCAGGCGAATGCTTTCGAGCGCACCAATGCGGCGGGGCACTTCACCGGTTCGTGCTGGCTGGTCAGCGCCGATGGCTTGCGCGTGTTGCTGATGCACCACCGCAAACTGGACAAGTGGTTGCAGCCGGGCGGCCATGCCGACGGCGACACCGACCTTGCCCGCGTCGCATTGCGCGAAGCACAGGAGGAAACCGGCGTGGCTGGCTTGCATATCGAAGACGGCATCTTCGATATCGATCGACATCGTATACCGGCCCGTGTACGCGAGCCCGAGCATTGGCATTACGACGTACGCTACGTGGTGCGTGCCGGCGCGGACGAACGCTTCACGATCAACCAGGAATCCCGCGCGCTGGCGTGGCGGTCGGTGAGGGATGTCGCTGCCGATGACAGCCTCGATGCCTCGCTGCGGCGCATGGCGCGCAAGTGGCTTGGGATTGCATCGTAGGGCGGTGCCGGAAGCCGGCGGGCGGTGCCCGCCTTACGCGTATTTGTCCGGCGCGGGATTGAGATGGCCGCAAGCGTCGCAGGTGCGCGCTTCGCGCGAGCCGTAGAAACGGTCGAACACCGGCGGGAAATCGTGTTCGATGCTGTCGAGGGTGAAATACTCCTCGTACAGCTGGTGGTTGCACTGCTCGCAGAACCACAGCAGGCCGTCCCGCTCGCCGGCGACGCGGCGGCGTTCGATCACCAGTCCGATCGATGCCGGCATGCGTTGCGGCGAATGCGGCACGCGCGGCGGCAGGTAGAACATCTCGCCGGCGCGGATCGGGATGTCGCGCGCCTGGTCCTCGTCCTGCACCTTCAGCACCATCTCGCCCTCGATCTGGTAGAAGAATTCGGGGCCTTCGTCGTAGTGGTAGTCGGTGCGCGCATTCGGGCCGCCGACGATCATGATGATGAAGTCGCCGTCGACGATGCACTTGTTGCCCACCGGCGGTTTCAGCAGGTGGCGGTGTTCGTCGATCCAGCGCTGAAGATCGAGGGGCGGCAACAGGGCCATGCGCAATGCTCGCGGGAAACCAGCTCGCACCATAGCGCCACCATCGTCACAAATGAAGCCGCCCGGGCGACCCGGGAGGCTTCGTTTTGTGACGACGGCAACTTCGTTGTTACGGCATCAGCACCTTGTCGATCACGAAGATCTCGCCGTTGGACTGGGTGACGTCGGCGATCGTGATGTTGGCGACATTGCCCTTGGCATCGGTGACGGTCCACTTGCCGTTCTTGCCGGCGACGGTGATCGACTCGCCCTCGACCGTCTTCAGCATCGTCTTGCCGCCATGGGCCTTGGCCAGCTTGGCCAGGTCGTGCGCGGTGTATTTGCCCGGTACCACGTGATAGGTGAGGATCTTGGTCAGCGTGGCCTTGTTTTCCGGCTTCAGCAGATTGTCCACGGTGCCGGCGGGCAGGGCAGCGAACGCCTCGTTGGTGGGCGCGAACACGGTGAACGGGCCTGCGCCTTCGAGCGTCTCGACCAGGCCGGCGGCCTTCACCGCGGCGACCAGGGTGGTGTGATCCTTCGAGTTCACCGCGTTCTCGATGATGTTCTTCGTGGGATACATGGCGGCGCCGCCAACCATCACGGTCTTCTGCATGCTCATCGACTCCATCTGGCCGGCCACGGCCATCGGCACCATGGCAGCGGTGGTCAATGCCATGGAAAGGCCGACGGCCAGGGCGCGCATGCGGGAAAGGGTCTTCATGAATGTTCTCCAGGTTTTTCCGCTTCGCGGATTGGAAGCAACTGGAGATACGCAGCTTGCATCGGAACGGATGCATCGGAGCCGCCTGGCATTCAGTGCAGTGACGTCAGGTCAAAGACGCTCGACGTTCAGACCTCGAGTGTGGCGAGGTCGCCTTTCTCTTCCAGCCACGCCTTGCGATCGCCGGCACGCTTCTTCGCCAGCAGCATGTCCATCAACTTGCTGGTGCCGTCGTCGTCGCCGATGGTCAGCTGCACCAGCCGGCGCGTATCAGGATGGATGGTGGATTCGCGCAGCTGTGGCGGGTTCATTTCGCCCAAGCCCTTGAAGCGGGTGGTGCTGATCGCGCCCTTCATCTTCTCGCGCTCGATCCGCTGCAGCATCGCTTCCTTCTCGCCTTCGTCGAGGCAGTAGAACACCTGCTTGCCGACGTCGACGCGGAACAGCGGCGGCATTGCAACAAATACGTGGCCTTCGCTGACCAGCTTCGGGAAATGGCGCAGGAACAGTGCGGCCAGCAAGGTCGCGATGTGCAGGCCATCGGAGTCGGCATCGGCGAGAATGATCACCTTGCCGTAGCGCAGGCCGGAAAGATCGTCCTTGCCCGGGTCGCAGCCGATCGCGACGGCAAGGTTGTGCACTTCCTCGGAAGCCAGCACCGAGGTGGACTCCACTTCCCAGGTGTTGAGGATCTTGCCGCGCAGCGGCAGGATCGCCTGGAATTCCTTGTCGCGCGCCTGCTTGGCGCTGCCGCCGGCGGAATCGCCTTCGACCAGGAACAGTTCGGTGCGGGTGAGGTCGGTGGCGGTGCAGTCGGCCAGCTTGCCGGGCAACTGCGGACCCTGGGTGATCTTCTTGCGCACGATCTGCTTGGCCGCTTTCAGACGTGCGCTGGCGCGCTCGATCGCCAGCTGGGCGATGCGCTCGCCGGTGTCCACGTTCTGGTTCAGCCACAGGCTGAAGGCGTCGTGGATGACGTTCTCGATCATGCCCGCAGCCTGGCGCGAGGACAGTCGCTCCTTGGTCTGGCCGGCGAACTGCGGATCCTGCAGGCGTGCGGACAGCACGAACGACAGGCGCTCCCAGACATCTTCCGGCGCCAGCTTCACGCCGCGTGGCAGCAGGTTGCGGATGTCGCAGAACTCGCGGATCGCCGTGGTCAGGCCGGTGCGCAGGCCGTTGACATGGGTGCCGCCCTGCGCGGTGGGAATCAGGTTGACGTAGCTTTCCTGCACCAGTTCGCCTTCGGGCAACCAGGCCAGCGCGACTTCCATGCCTTCGGCGTCGCGTGCCATCTGGTGCACGAACAAGTCGTTCGGCAAGGCTTCATTGCCTTCGAGTTCGCCGCGCAGGTAGTCGCGCAGGCCATCTTCGTAATGCCACTCGACGATTTCGCCGCTGGCCTCGTCGGTCAGCTTCATGTTGAGCCCGGCGCACAGCACCGCCTTGGCACGCAGCAGGTGCTTGAGCTTGCCCAGCGAGATTTTCGGTGAGTCGAAGTATTTCGCCTCGGGCCAGAAGTGCAGGGTGGTGCCGGTGCGCTTCTTGCCGACCGTGCCGACAACTTCCAGCGGGCTGACCTTGTCGCCGTGCTCGAAAGCCATCGCGTATTCCGAACCGTCGCGACGAATCGTCACCTCGACGCGATCGGACAAGGCGTTGACCACCGACACGCCCACGCCATGAAGGCCGCCGGAGAAGCTGTAGTTCTTGCCGCTGAACTTACCGCCCGCGTGCAGCCGGGTCATGATCAGCTCGACGCCGGACACGCCTTCCTCGGGGTGGATGTCCACCGGCATGCCGCGGCCATCGTCGCTCACCGACACCGAGCCGTCGGTGTGCAGCACCACCTCGATCGAACTCGCGTGGCCGGCCAGCGCCTCGTCCACCGAGTTGTCCACCACCTCCTGCACCAAGTGGTTCGGGCGACTGGTGTCGGTATACATGCCGGGGCGGCGTTTGACCGGATCCAGGCCGGACAGGACTTCAATATCGGCGGCGTTGTAGCGACTGCTCATGCGGATGTTTCGATCGAGACAAGACGCAAAGCATGGGGGGCGCGGGCGGCGATGGTCAAGCTGGATGCTGATGGTGTTGTTCGGCTGACACTCAACTGCGTCGACGCTTCACCGATAACCTTGCGCCTGCAGCGAGAACAGGTGTGCATAGTGGCCAGCCTGGGCCATCAACTGCTCGTGGCTGCCGTTTTCGACGATGCGGCCGTCCTGGATCACGATGATCTGGTCGGCCATGCGCACGGTGGAGAAGCGGTGCGAGATGAGGATGGCGATGCGGCCGCCGGCCAGTTCGCGGAAGCGTTCGAAAATGGTGGCTTCGGCTTGCGCGTCCATGGCGGCGGTGGGTTCGTCCAGCACCAGGATGTCGGCGCGCGAGCGCATGAAGGCACGCGCCAGCGCGATCTTCTGCCACTGGCCGCCGGACAGTTCGCGGCCGTCGTTGAACCACTTGCCGAGCGGGGTCTGGAATCCGGCCGGCAGGCTGTCGATGAAGTCGCTGGCCATGCCCTTGTCGCTGGCTTCGCGCCAGCGCGCTTCGTCCTCGAAGTGGCTGACGTCGCCGGCGCCGACGTTTTCGCCCACGCGCATCTGGTAGCGCGCGAAGTCCTGGAAGATCACCCCGATGCGCTGCAGCAGTACGCCCTCGTCCCACTCGCGCAGGTCGGTGCCGTCGAGCAGGATGCGACCGCTGTCCGGCGTGTACAACCGGGTCAGCAGCTTGATCAGGGTGGTCTTGCCGGAACCATTCTGGCCGACCAGGGCCAGCGATTCGCCGGGGCGGATATGCAGGTCGATGCCTTGCAATGCCGGTTCGCCGGCGCCGGGATAGGTGAAGCTGACCTGCTCGAAACGGATGCCGTCGTCGGGCTGCGCGCCGCGCTGCACCACGCCGGTCGCGGGCGGCACCGGGGTCTCCAGGTATTCGTACAGGGTCGACAGGTACAGGTTGTCCTCGTACATGCCGCCGATCGCCGAGAGCATCGCCGACACCGCCGACTGGCCCTGGCGGAACAGCGCCAGGTACATCGTCATCTGGCCCAAGGTGATGCGCGCGATCACCGTGCTGGCGGCGATCCACGCATACGCGCCGTAAAGCGCGAGCGTGCCGAGCAGGCCCAGCCCGAAACCCCAGCCTTCGCGGCGGACGGTGAGGTCGCGGTCATCGCGGTAGAGCTTGTCGAAGATGTCGCGGTAGCGGCCCAGCAGCAGCGGGCCGAGGCCGAACAGCTTCACTTCCTTGGCGTGGTCCTCGCGCGCCAGCACGGTTTCCAGATACAGCTGCATGCGCGTTTCCGGCGAGCGCCAGCGAAACAGCCGGAACGCATCGCCGGAGAATTTCGTCTCGGCGAAGAACGACGGCAAACCCGCCAGCAGCAGCACCGCCACCGCCCACGGCGAAAACTGGAACAGCAAGGTGCCGTAGCTGACCAGCGAGATCGCATTCTGGCCGAGGCCGAACGTGCGCGTCACCAGCGACAGCGGCCGGCTCGATGCCTCGCGCCGTGCACGGGTGAGCTTGTCGTAGAACTCCGAATCCTCGAAGTGCGCCAGCTCCAGCGTCAGCGCCTTCTCCAGGATCATCACGTTGACGCGCTGGCCCAGCAGCGCGCGCAGCAGCGACTGGCACATCGACAGCCCCCGCTGGGTGCCGGCCAGCGCCGCCACCAGCACACCTTCCAGCGCCACCCATTCGAATACTTGGCGCAATGGAGCCCGGCCGCTGGCGGCCCACGCCTTGCTGGCACCGACCACCGCGTCGACGATGTGCGCGCCGACATACGCCACGCCGGCCGGCAACAGGCCGGCGATCAGGGTCAGCGAGGCCAGCGAAATCGTCAGCGCGTGGCTGGTGCTCCACACCAGTCCTATCGCACGCCCGCTGTAGCGGAACACACCCAGGAAACTGCGCGTGAGTCCGGCCGATTCGGCGGGTTCAGGGGAATGGTGCGGCGGCACGTGAAGGGAGTCGTCAGGTCATCGGCGCAGCGGCGCGGAAATCCCGAGATGGGGGCCGCGCCGCTTCACGCAAGATGGCCGCATGCCGCCACGAAGGTCAAATCATCGCCTGCGTCAATGCAGCTGCACCTCGACCACCTGCCGATCCGGCTGGTACAGCGCCGGAAACAGCTGCTTCAAGTGCGCCACCTTCGGCGCGTCGTTGTAGACGATGTACGGATCGTTCGGGTGCAACTGGAAATAATGCTGGTGGTAGGCCTCGGCCGGATAGAACGCCTTCAGCGGCACAACCTGGGTCACGATCGGGGCAGGGAAGGATCTGGCTGCGGTCAGTTGCGCGATGTACGCGCTGGCGACCTGTTTCTGCCGGTCGTTGACGTAGAAGATCACCGAACGGTATTGCGTGCCGCTGTCCGGACCCTGCCGGTTCAGTTCGGTGGGATCGAGCGCGACCGAGAAGAACACCTGCAGCAACTGGCCATAGCTCACCCGGGCCGGATCGAAGTGCACCTGCACGGACTCGGCATGGCCGGTACGGCCCGAGCCGACCTCGAAATAGTGGGCCGTATCGGCGCTGCCGCCGGAGTAACCGGCGACGACTTTGCGCACGCCCTTGACGTGCTCGAACACCGCCTCGATGCCCCAGAAGCAGCCGCCGGCGAGCACGGCGACCTGATCGCCGGGTGCGTCGGCTTTCGGAGTATCCGTGACGGGTGCGGGCAGGGCGACATCGCTGGCAGCGGACACCGGCTGGCATGCGCTCAATGCCAGCATCAGCAGGGCCGCGAGCGGAATGGCATGAATGGCGCTACGACGGATCATGGGATGCCTCGCGGATAGCCGGGCGAAAGTGGCCGTTACCCTCTACTTCGCTGGACATCGGTGCCCGGTTACCATGATCGACTCCGGTTTTCCTCGGGACTGAACATGCACGACGCCATCGACCTGGACGCGTATCTGCAGCGCATCGGCATGCGTGCCGCCGCCGCGCCCAACCTGGCAACGCTGCAGGCCATCATCGCGGCGCATGTGGCGGCGATTCCGTTCGAAAACCTCAATCCGCTGCTCGGCCTGCCGGTGGATCTGGCGCTGCCTGCGCTGGAGCGAAAGCTGGTGTTCGACGGTCGCGGCGGCTATTGCTTCGAGCAGAACCTGTTGCTCGTAGCTGCTTTGCGCGCGATCGGTTTCGAGGTGTCGGGGTTGATCGCCCGTGTGGTGTGGACGCGGCCGGACGACGCCGTCACCCCGCAGTCCCACATGCTGGTGCGGGTCGAGCTGGCCGGCGAGAGCTGGCTGGTGGACGTGGGCTTTGGCGTGCAGACGCCGTCCGGCGCGCTGCGCCTGCAGCCCGATATCGAGCAGCCGACGCCGCTGGAGCCGTTTCGTCTGCAGCACGAGGACGGCCGTTGGCGCATGCAGTCGCTGGTGCACGGGCAGTGGCTTTCGCTCTATCACTTCGATCTGCGGCCGGTGCCGTTGATCGATTACGTCGTGGCCAACCACTATGTATCGACGCATCCGGAATCGAACTTCGTCAACAACCTGAGCGTGGCACGCACGCTGTCCGATCGCCGCCTGAGTTTGCGCAACCGCGAGTTCACCGTGCGCCGCCCCGAATCCGAGCCCGAGCGTCGGCAGCTGCGCGATGCGACGGAAATACGCCACGTGCTGGAGCGGGAATTCGGCTTGCGCCTGCCCGGTACTGCCATGCTGGACCGGCGTCTGGGTGAGTTGCCTGATGGAGAGGAGTGAGTGGAGAGGAGTGAGGAGTGAGAGAAGGGTATTGTCCTGACGCCGCTTTCTCTCACTCCTCACTCCTCTTCCCTCACTTCTCGCTTTCCTCGGGGTCGGCCAGCACATGGATTTCCACGTCGTCGATGACGACGACCTGGCCTGCGTGGATCTTGCAGGTCTTGCGCAATTCGATGGCACCGTCGACCTTGACCGCGCCGGTCGCGACGATCGCCTTGCCGGCACCGCCGCTGTCGCACAGGCCGGTCAGCTTGAGCAGCATGTTGAGTTCGACGTAGACGCCTTCCAGTTCAAAATCGATGGTTTGCATGGGTATCCGGGATAAAGGGGGCCTACAAGGGTGACACGCTTTCACGCGGCCGCATGTCATCGTCGAAGGCGCTGTCGGGAAGGGCGAGAAACGCGAACCACGGCATGTCGTGATCGCCGCCGAACGTGGCGGCATCATCGAGGATGCCGAGCAGGATGTCGTAGTCGGCCGCGGCGGCCTGGCGCAGCTCGTCGGCGTGGTCGAACAGCAGCACGTAGCCCCAGGCAGGCATCCAGCCGAGGTCGCGCAGGCAGTCGGCCAGCGCGTCCCAGTTGTGGCCGAACGTGGCCGGCAGTCGCAGCGACGCGGCCAGTCGGCGCAGCAGCTCGCTTTTGTCCTGGCAGCCGGCCAGATCGGTGCGGCAAACGCACAGCTCGTCGCGGGCGGCGGCGCGCGCCAGCCGATCGAGATCGCTGACACCTACGAAGTACACGCCGCTCTGCGTCGGCTTGGTCAGGTCCAGGTCGAAGCCGTGCGTGCTCATCGGTCCGCCTGGAAGCGGCGGAAGCTGTGGTAGTGGTCATCGGTGTAGTACCAGACTGCCGGCGGCGTGCCCCCTGTGATGATGCGTCGCGTGCCGCGCGTGCGCGCGCCCGGCGTTTCCACCGTGTACTCGTGGTAGTAGCCGCGCGGCTGCTTCGGCAGCAAGCCCTCATAGTTGCCGAACACGACGCCGTCCTGGCGATGTTCGTACGGGCCGCCGCGGGCGATCCGATCCAGCGTGATGCGTGCTTCGGCCGGCAGGAAGGTCGGCAGACTGGTGCCGGACGATCGCGGTGCGTTGGACGTTTCGTGGTGACCGCTGCGATCGGGTGAGCCGTTGCCCGGCGCCGACGTGTCGGCGTGCCGGTTCCACAACGTCACCGCCAGAACGACGATGACGAGCAGGATCAGTGGCTTGAGCTGGCGCATGCCGGTTCGCTGGTGAATGAATGCGCCGCGAGCTTAGCAGGGCGCTTGGGGGCAGGCGGCATCAACTGGCGTCGATGCGCGACTGCAACGCCATCGCCGCGGCGGGGTTGCGTTGCTTGGCGGCGCTGATGAAGAAAATGAATACATCGCGCGGTGGCGCTTCGGGTTCGACAGCGGCAACGTGCGGCAAGTCGTCGATGTCGTTGCCGGCAGCCCAGTCACGCGCGCGGGTCGCCCAGCGATCCAGTTCGGCAGGCACATAGCCGGTCGGAACGTTGTCGGCGCTGCGCATCAATCGCGCGTAGCTGAAATCGCCGGTGAGGTCGGCCAGCGACGGGTAGTCGGGCGAGTCGGTGAACACGGTCGGTATGTGCTGCCTGCGGGCCAGTGCCACGTAGCGTTCGTCGAGGAAGCTGGGGTGGCGCACTTCCAGCACGTGGCGCAGCGGCTGGCCGTTCAGTTCGCGCGGCAGGTTGTCGAGGAAGGCCGCCAGGTCGTCGGCGTCGAACGGTCGCGAGGGCGGCAGCTGCCACAGGATCGGCCCCAGCCGATCGCCCATTTCCGCCAGTCCGCCATGCACGAAACCGCTGACGCCCTTGCCGGCATCGGCCAGCCTCCTGCCTTCGGCGATATAGCGAGGTGCCTTCAATGAAAAGATGAAACCGGCTGGAGTGTCCGCCGCCCATTTTGCGTAGGTGGCCGGCTTCTGCGCACCGTAGTAGGTGCCGTTGATTTCGATCGTGCGCAACTGGCGGCTGGCGTATTCCAGTTCACGCCGTTGCACCAGTTTGGCCGGGTAGAAGTTGTTGCGCCACGGCGCGTAGTTCCAGCCGCCGATGCCGACGCGGATCGTGGAAGTGTCCGGTGTCGCGGCGAACAGGCCGTGGGTGGCGGCAGGAGCGGGCATGGCGTGGTCCGTGCGGGAGTCGGGCGATCTTGCCACGCCGTACGTCATCCGTGAGTGACTTCGGTCGTGCAGTGGCGGCATGGCGCATCGAGCTGGGCGGGCACAGACATCCCGGGCGCTGGCCTTGCGGTGGATTTGCCGCGATAGTTGCCGCCTTCGATACCCAGTGGAGCCGACGATGTCCTTGCGAGTGATGTCCCCGCGCGTGGCGGGTTGTTGTGCGCTGTTCGTGTTCGCCACCAGTGCCTGGGCACAGGCTCCCGCGGCGCGGCAATTGCCGCCGCCGGTGTCGATCCACGATCGCGTGCGGCCGGCATTGCCGGCGCAGTTGCTGGATTTCGGCGCTTACGTCGACAGTGCGCGCAAGGCCTTCGACGTGCCGGGCATCGCGGTGGCGATCGTCAAGGACGGCCATGTGGTGATGGAGCAGGGCTTCGGGCTGCGCGAGATCGGCAAGCCGGACAAGGTCGATGCGCATACGCTGTTCGCGATCGCCTCCAACACCAAGGCGTTCACCGCCGCGTCGCTGCAGCAACTGGCCGAGGCCGGCAAGCTGAAGATGGACGACCGGGTGATCGATCACCTGCCGTGGTTCCGCATGTCCGATCCGTACGTGACGCACGAGATGCGCATCCGCGACCTGCTGGCGCATCGCAGCGGCCTCAGCCTGGGCGCGGGCGACCTGCTGTACTGGCCGCCGACTTCGTACACCACGAAAGAGGTGGTGCAGCGCCTGGCGCATGTGCCGATCAAGAACGGTTTTCGCAGCGGCTACGCCTACGACAACATCCTGTTCGCGGTGGCTACGCTGGTGATCGAGCAGGCTTCCGGCCAGAGCTACGCCGACTACGTGCGCGAGCACATCTTCAAGCCGGTCGGCATGGACGAGTCGCTGATCGACAAGACCTACCTCAAGCCCGGCATGGACGTGGCGATGGGCCACGCCAAATCCGATTTCAAGGATCTCGAACCGGTGCCGCCGATGGCCTGGCTCAACGATCCCGGTGCCGGCGGCATCTACGCCAGCGTGCACGACATGGCCAAATGGATGAACGTGCAGCTGGCCGGCGGCATGCTGCCGACGAACGGCGCGGACGGCAAGCCGCAGCGGTTGTTCTCGGCCGACAGCCAGCAGCAGATGTGGTCGATGCTGACGCCGATCACCATCGGCAAGCCCCCGATTCCGGAACTGGCACCGCTGACGCCGCACTTCTACGGTTACGGCGAGGCCTGGTTCCTGTCCGACTACCAAGGCCGGCGGCTGGTCTGGCACACCGGCGGCTGGCCGGGCATGGTGTCGCGGGTGACCCTGGTGCCGGAGCTGCACCTGGGCGTGGTGGTGCTGACCAACCAGGAGTCCGGTGCGGCGTTCAACGCGGTGACTTATCGCGTGCTCGACGCGTACCTCAATGCGTCGCACAAGACCGACTGGGTGGCCGTCTACGACAAGGCGGTGAAGCATGCTGCGGGCAAGGCCGACGACAGCGTCGCCAAGCATGAAGCCGCACGCGACAAGAACAGCAAGCCGTCGCTGCCGCTGGCGAAATATGCCGGTACCTATCGCGACCCGTGGTACGGCGACGTCGTCATCAGCAACGAGCACGGCAAGCTGCGCCTGCGCTTCAGCAAGACCCCGCAACTGGTCGGCACGATGACGCCGTGGCAGCACGATACCTTCACCGTGCGCTGGGACGATCGCGCGCTCAACGCCGATGCGTTCGTCGATTTCAGCCTGGATGTGGACGGCCATATCCGCGAGATGCGCATGCAGCCGATCTCGCCGCTGACCGACTTCAGCTTCGACTTCCAGGACTTGCGCCTGGTGCCGCTGGCAGTGGATACATCGAAGTCGCAGCACGATTGATTGATGGCCCGCGAAAGCAGGCCTTCAGGGGAGCCTCGAAAAGCTCCCGACGAGCAAAAAGGCAGTTATTCGAGATTTCCTTCGCTCCATCATCTGATCGTCAGGGGATATCCATCATGCATTTTCGTCGTCACGTCATTGCCTCGTTGCTGTGCATGGGGTTGTTGGCGGGTTCGGTCGAGGCGCGGACCGGCAGCGCAAGCGCCCACCGCTTCTTCCACGTGCAGCTCGGCGCCGCTTCGAACCAGCCCGTTTCCGGGCGACTGCTGCTGTTCGCGATCGACGAGAAGACCGCGGTGGCGGCGGCGAAGGCCGAGTCCAGGGACCACAGCGGCAAGGTCGACGAGGTCGACGCCAATCCGTTCCGTGCCACCGAGACCAGCGTGGCGGCGCGCGAGGTCAGTCACTGGGAGCCGGGGCAGTCAGTCGACATCGACGCCGACCGGGTCGCGTTTCCGGCAGGCTACTCGCAATTGCCGCCGGGCGATTACCTGGTGCAGGCGGTGCTCGACGTGAACCACGACTACAACTACACCGGGCGCGGTGCCGGCGATCTGGTCAGCGCGGTGGTGAAGGTCCACCTGCCGAGCGCCGAGGTCCCCGCGCTGACCCTGGCCAAGGCGCTGCCGGGGCGCAATCCGTGGGCGGTGCCGGCGTCGGCGCCGGCCGCGGTCCGCGACGGCATGGCCGCCGCGCGCCGGCACGCGACCCTGGTCGACTTCGTCAGTCCTTCGCTGAGTGCATTCTGGGGTCGCCCGATCCACATGCTCGGCTGGGTGCTGGTGCCGCCGGGCTACGACGCCAAGGCATCCGTGCGTTATCCCGTGGTGTATTACACGCAGGGTTTCGGCGGCAACAACGAGCGCGTGATGGGAACGCTGTCCAGCGTCGACGCGGCGATGGCCAAGGGCGACATGCCGCCGATGATCTGGGTGTTCCTGGACGAGTCGAGCCCGACCGGCACCCACGAGTTCGCTGACTCGGTCAACAACGGCCCGTGGGGTCAGGCACTGACCACCGAGCTGATTCCCGAACTGGAATCGCGCTACCGCATGGATGGCCGCGCCAGCGGGCGTTTCCTCAATGGCCATTCCTCCGGCGGCTGGGCCACGCTGTGGCTGCAGACGCGTTACCCGAAAATCTTCGGTGGCACCTGGTCGACCTCGCCGGACCCGAGCGACTTCCACGATTTCACCGGCGTCGACCTGTACGCGCCGAACGCGAACGTCTACCGCCGGCCGGACGGGTCGGCCTATCCGCTGGTGCGCGATCACGGCAAGGTACTGGGCACGTACGAGCAGTTCGCGAAGCTGGAGCGTGTGCTCGGCCCATACGGCGGGCAGATGGCGTCGTTCGACTGGGTGTTCTCGCCGCGCGGCGCGGACGGTCGCCCGATGCCGATGTTCGACCGCGACACCGGCGTGGTCGATCCGGTCGTGGTCGCCTACTGGCGCGAACACTACGACATCGCCTACCGGCTGCAACGCGACTGGGCGCAGCTCGAGCCCGACCTCGACGGCAAGATCCACCTGTACGTCGGTACCGCCGACACGTTCTATCTCGACGGTGCCGCGCACAAGCTCAAGGCCGTGCTGGACGGATTGCACGCGAAGTCCGACATCCGTTTCCTGCCCAACAAGACCCACATGGATCTGTACGTGCAGGGCAAGGACCGGCACGCGCTGCTCAAGCAGATCAGCTGGGACATGTACGCGGTCGCGCGGCCGCATTCGACACTGAAGCCGGCGCTCCACTAACCCGCAAAAGACGAAGGCCGGCCATGCCGCCGGCCTTCCGTTTTTCAGCCGTGGTTTTTCAGGCCTGTTCCGGCTGCCACGGATCGTAGCTGCCGAAGTACCACAGATGGCCTTCCGGGTCGTGGCAGCTGTAGCCGGCACCACCGTATTCCTTCTCCGCATAGTCGTCGACGATCACCGCGCCGGCGGCCTTGGCCTGCCGGTAGTGCGTCTTGCAGTCGGTCACGGTCACGCAGGCGCATTGTGTCTCGCGGCCGCCGATCTCGTCGGGCTGCGCGATGTGCCGGCCGAACTCGTTGTCGCGTACTTCGCCCAGCATGACCATGCCGTTGCCGTAAGCGAGCTGGGCATGTTCCACGCCACCTCGCTCGTTTTCGTACACCGCGTTTTTCGTGAAGCCGAACGCCTTGCACAGCCAGTCGATCGCCGCGTGGGCGTCGCGGTAACGCAGGCAGGGGATGATGGTGCTGCCGGGATGTTGTGCGGGAGACATGATGGGGACTCCGTGGCGGACGGTGCGCACAGGCTAGCGCGATCGCAAGCCATGCTTCCACCGGACACCCGGGGCTCGATCCGGGGATGATCGCTCTGGTGGATCATCCTTGCTCGCTGTCGTCCTCGAACACGGGCGGCAACGTGCGCACGAGCATGCTTTGCGGGCTGGTCAGCGGCATTCTTGCCCCGCGCAGGCGTTCGAGCAGCTCGAACAGCAGGTCGCTTTTCACGCCGCCCACCTCGCGCGGGCTGGCGACGTAGGCGATGCAATTGAACATCATCATGCCGCCATCGAGGTTTTCCAGCCGGACGAACGGTTCGGGCAGCTTCAACGTGCCTGCGTGCGCACGCAACACCTCCAGGATCAGTTCGCGCACCTTGCCGGCGTCGGCATCCAGCGGCATCGGCAGCTTGATCTGCACGCGGCCCTGCGCGTTGGCCAAGGTCACGTTGCGCACGTTCTGGGTGATCAGCTGCGAGTTCGGCACGATCACGGTCGAGCGGTCGCCCATCTGGATCTCGGTGGCGCGCACGTTGATCCGGCGGATGTCGCCCTCGACGTCGCTGCTCAGGCTGACCCAGTCGCCCACCTTCACCGGCCGCTCGACCAGCAGGATCAGGCCGGAGATGAAGTTCTGCACGATCGCCTGCAGGCCGAAACCGATGCCCACCGACAAGGCGCTGACGATCCACGCGATGCTCTTCAGGTCCACATGCAGCGCCGCCAGCGTCAGCACGAAAACCAGCATGCCGCCGAGGTAGCCGAGCAGGGTGACGATGGAGTCCTGCATGCCGGCTTCCATCGTGGACTTCGGCAGCAGTTCTTCGCGCAGCCAGCGCTTGAGCAGGCGCAGCACGACCGCGCCGATCACCAGCGTCAGCGCGCCGGTGAAGATGCTGCCCGGTTCGATCGGAAGATTGCCGAGCCTCAGGTTGCTCAAGGTTTGCCTGGCGCTGTTCAACAGATCGGTCGGGCCGGCACCGAACGGGGTCAGCACGGTCGCCAGCGCCAGCAGGATCAATCCGATGCGGCAGACGCCGACCAGCAGCGTGGAGGCCTGCTCCAGCGTGTGCGGTGCCAGCCCGAACGTGGCCTGCAGGCGCTCGCCGCTGCGCCCCTTGGGCGACAGCAGGGTGTCGATCGAGTCGGTCAGCAGGTGGATCAGCAGATAGACGGTGGCCACGATCACGCCGATCCACAGCATCTGCACCGCAATGAAGAACGCCAGCGCGATGAAACCGGTGGCCACGCCGAGCCAGCTGATCACCACGCCGAGCGCGGCGGCGGCGAGCAGCAGGCCGACCCACAGCGGCCGGTGCTCGGCTTCGGTATTGCCGACGGCCAGCTCGCGCCGGCTGCGCCGCAGGCGCAACAGCGCCACGCCGATCAGTCCGCTGATGGCCAGCGCGAACAGCCCACGCGTGACGACCGTGGCCGGCAGGCTGACGCCGATCGTGCGACTGGTGCGCTCGACCATGCCGAACAGCAGCGCCGCGGCAGCCAGCAGCCACGGGAACGGCCGCAGCCGCTGCGCGGCCAGGTCCGACAAGGCCGGCAGGCGCCAGGATGGCCGGCGCACGGACAGCAGTGCGCGGCCCAGTCCGGTCACGAATGCCGCAAAACACACCAGCCGGACCGCGGAGGTCGCCAGCGCCCGGATGTCGTCGTCGAGGATGTCGTTCCAGTTCAGTCCGAGATACGCCAGCTGCGCCGCCAGCCCGGTGGTGAGGATCGCGGTCAGCGCCACTGCGCTGGCCATCGCGCTGCGCCGCAAATGGCCGTCCGGTACGTGCCGGGTGGCCAGCATCAGCAGCAGCCGTTCCAGCACCCAGCGACCACCGCCCAGCAGCAAGGCGGCGGCGATCAGGCACCACAGCAGCGGCGTCCGGTTCGGCGGTTGCCACGCCTGGCCGAGATCGGCTGCGAAGCGTGTGCCGAGCCGCCTGAGCCGGGTCAGGTCGTCCGGAAACGTCCTTGCCGGATCGGCCCAGAACGTGCGGCTGAACGGGGTGGACGTGCGCGAGGCCAGCCGCGCCTGGAACTGGTCGTTGCGCAGGCCGGTGATCTGCGCAGCCAGTTGCATCGCGTTCTGGTTGAGCAGTTGCGATTGCTTGATCTGCGCGTCGAGGTCGGCCTGCGCCCGGTCCAGTTTCCGGCGCTGGGCGGCAACTTCCGGAGCTTCCGCCGGAGCCCCCTTGGCCGGGGGTGGTCCCAGCACCGTGAGCTGGGCCTGCAGCGCGGCCATCTGTGGCGTGAGGCTGGCGGTGAGCGCTCGTGCCTGATCCTGCACGCCGAGCGCGGTATTGCGCAGGTCGGCCAGGGGCACGTCGGCTTTGGCGTCCTTCAACGCAGCCTTGACGGCATCGAGCTGGTCGCCCATCTGGTCGAGTGCCTGCGCCGGAGTGACGGCAGGCGCGTTGGGCTGGTCGTTGCTCTGGGCGTGCAGCGTGCCGCCGCCGAGGACCAGCAGCAACAGCAGAAAGTAGCGGGGAAGATTGGGCATCCGCGCATGATCGGAGCGCGCTCATGGACGGTCAATCGTATTGGACGGCGTGACGGCGGCGTTTGTGGCTGGCGTTCAGATTGGCGAGCCGCTTCATTCGACCTTCTGTGGGAGCGGCTTCAGCCGCGATTGCTTCAATTTTGGTCGATCCAAACCCAAAGCATCGCGGCTGAAGCCTCTCCCACAGAAAAGCCGCTCCCCATGGGTCATGCGGGTTCTCAGTTGTTCCGGGCCCTGGCCGCGCGCAACGCGGCGCGGCGCTCCAGGCTGGCAGGCGACCAGACTTCGTCCAGGTCGTAGAACTCGTCAGCCGCCGGCACGTGCGGGGGAAGCAGCACCCATGGCTGTTTGGTCGAGGTGTAGATATGGACGTCCGGCGGCAACCGCCATGGCTCCTGCAGTGTGCCGACCCGCACGAACGCCACCGCCTTGCCGCCGCCTGGGTAATGGCTCCATAGCGCGACGTGGCATTGCGCGCAGCGCGCGATCTGCTGGCCCTTGCCGCTGCATGAGGGCGTGTCGACCATGATCGGCTCGCCCTGCAGCAATTCCAGCCGATCGGTCTCGATCATCGCGTTGATGACAAACGCGCTGCCGGTCTCGCGCTGGCACCAGCTGCAGTGGCAGCAGTGCACGATCATCGGTGCGCTGGTCAGCCGATAGCGGATCGCGCCGCAGGTGCAGGCGCCTTCGAATGTACTGTCGACGGACATCGTGATCTCCCGCATACCGGTTGGCCGGGCCGTGTACGTGCCGGCGATCGCGTGCCGGGACACCGGATTCTGCCACGCGTAAACCGCTGCTGCCGGCGTGAAGATTTCGGTGGGGCCTTGACTCCAATAAGTTTGCATTGCAAACTAATTTGCAGTTGAGCAAAACAAGGCATGCCCATGTCCGCAAATGTCGAAAACCGCCTGCACGAACTGGAGTCGCTGACCCGCAGCTACGCGCGCTATTCGCGCAGTGCCGGCGGCATGTCGTCGGTGCTCGGCGGCGTGCTGTGCCTGATCGTCTATCTGGGCGGCCCGTTGCTGCCGGCGACGCCGGCGACGCGCGCGGTGCTGATCGCCATCCCCGCCGCGTGGCTGCTGGCCAAGGGCTGGATGGTGCGCCGCTACTACCAGCGGATGGGTCATGTCGAACAGCTCGAGACGCCACAGGAACGTCACATGCACTGGTTCTGCGTCGCGGTGACCTTGCTGGTGGCGGTGATCCTCACCACGTCGATCGGCATGACCGCGCGACAGCATGCGTGGTCGCTGCCGGCCGGCATGCTCGGCTATCTGGCGCTGCTGTGGCTGCTGGTCGTGGCCGCCTGGCGCTGGCTGCGCAGCCCGCTCGACTTCATCGTGGGCACCTTTCTTTTCTGTCAGGCGGCGGTGGTCAGCGCCGGCGGTTTTTATCCGCTGATCGGTACCACCCACACGCATCAGGGGATGTTGATGTCGCTGGTGGCGTTGATGTTCCCGTTGGCGGCGCTGGCGATGATCGCCAGAGGCGTGGCGGAACATCGCCAGTTCCGCGAGTTGCGCCTGCGTCTTGGGCAACTGCGCGGCGCGCCGGCAGGTGAATCGTGAGCACGCCGGGTCGCCTTGGCGAAGTGATGGCGCTGGACCGGCTGGTACACGAGCCGGCGCGGCTGCTGATCCTGGCGGTGCTGTCAGGCGCGAAGGAAGTCGAGTTCGGCTTCCTGGAACAGATGAGCGGTCTGAGCAAGGGCAACCTGTCCAGCCACATGAGCAAGCTGGAAGCGGGTGGCCTGATCGAGGTGAAGAAGAGTTTCCGCGGCAAGCGTCCGCTGACCGAACTGTGCATCACGCCGGCCGGTCGTCGTGCACTGGCCGCTTATCGACGACAGCTGGCGGCCGTCATGCAGGAACTTCCCGACCCGGCAGCCGGCACGAAACGGAGATGACGTGATGAGGCATTCCCTGAAATGGGTGCTGGCCGCTGCGCTGTCGCTGGCTTTGGCTTCGCTTGCCTCCGCCGATCCCGCGGTGCTGCCGGCGCGCATCGCGAAGGTGGCTCGGCAGTACGCCGATGCCGGGGTCTATCCGGCATTGGTGGTGGTGATGGTCGACGATGGCCATGCGCAAGTCGCCGGTTTCGGCAAGCTCGCCGATGGCCGCGCACCGGATGGCGACACCGTGTTCGAGATCGGCTCGGTGACCAAGACCTTCACCGCGTTGCTGCTGGCGCACGCGGTCGAGGCGAAGACCGTGAGCCTGGACACGCCGGTGGCCACGCTGTTGCCGGGCTTCAATATACCTTCGCGCAACGGCAGGCCGATCACGCTGGGTTTGCTGGCCGAACAGTTCTCCGGATTGCCGCGGTTGCCGGGCAACCTGGAGCCGGCGGATCTGGGCAATCCGTATGCGGATTACGGGCGCGACCGGCTCAGGGCGTTCCTGGCCAGCTACACGTTGCCGCGTGATCCCGGCGCGGCCTACGAATATTCCAACCTCGGTTTCGGCCTGCTCGGTGAGGCGCTGGCGCAGCACGCAAAACTGTCTTACGGCGAGCTCGTGCAACGCGAGGTGCTGGCTCCGCTGGGCATGCGCTCCAGCGGTGCCGAGTTGACGCCCGCCATGCGCGCGCGACTCGCGCCCGGTCACGACGAGGAAGGTGAGGCTGCCAGGCATTGGCAGTGGGATGTCCTGGCCGGTGCCGGCACCTTGTTGAGCACGGGCGACGACATGTCGCGTTATCTGCAGGCCAACATGGGCCTGCTGAAAACGTCGCTGGCCGCAGCCATGCGATTGGCCCATGAGCCACGGCGCGACATCGGCGGCGGCGATCGCATCGGGCTGGCCTGGATGACCCATCACACGGCGCAGGGCGACGTGATCTGGCACAACGGCGAAACCGGCGGCTACAGCAGCTTCGTCGGCTTCACCAGCGACGGCCGCCGCGGCGTGGTGATCCTGGCCAATGCCACCGGCGCGCCGCAGGATCTGGGCTTCGCGGCCTTGCTGCCGTCGGCGCCATTGCCGGTGGTACACAAGGCGATAGCCATGCCGCCCGCGCAACTCGCTGCCTACGTCGGGCTATACACGCTTGGCCCGGGCCATGCGTTGAACGTATTCCGCCGTGCCGGCCAGCTGTTCGTGCAGGCCACCGGGCAGGGCGCGTTTCCGCTGTTCGCCAGCGCACCGGATGCCTTCTTCGCCAGGGTCGCGCCGATCACCATCGATTTCGAACGCGCCGCCGACGGAAAGGTCGGCGCGCTGACCCTGCACCAGAACGGACACGACCGGCACGCGCCACGCACGCAAAGCGCGACCGCGACGGACGGTACGTCCAGCGTCAGGCTCGATCCGGCGTTGCTGCACGATTACGTCGGGCGTTACGCACTGGGCGCAGGCGCGGAATTCGCGATCACCGTCCAGCACGGGCAGCTGTACGTCCAATTGACCGGTCAGGCGGCGTATCCGGTTTATGCGAAGGCGAAGGATCACTTCTTCTACACCGTGGTCGATGCCCGGCTGGATTTCAAGCGCGATGCGGCCGGCAAGGTCTTGGCGCTGGTGCTGCACCAGAACGGCCAGGACCTGCGCGCGCCGCGTCAACCCTGACTGTCGTTTCCACGTCTTGCGAGGAGTGTTCCCATGTCGGCAGCCATCATCGCCATTTTCATCGTCTTGTTCTTTGCGCAGTCGGCTCGCGATCGCACGTGCGGGAGGCGTGGACGGAAGAACCGGTAGCCTGCCGGATTCGACTGCGTAGCCGCCGGCATCGACGCTTGCGTCGAAGCCGGGCAGCATCCACGCTATCCGCTCCCCGCTGTCTGCGCACCCCATGATCTTTCGCTGGTTCGAATCCCTCATCGACGCGTTCAGGGAACCCGTCGACAGCATGCCGCCCGCATCGGTATGGCGTTTCTATGCGTTCTACCTGCGCCAGGTATGGCCGGTGTTCGCTGCGGCGATCGTGGTGGGTTTCGGCGTGGCGATCGTCGAGGTGTCGCTGTTCGGCTTCATCGGCAGCATCGTCGACATGGCGAAAGGCACGCCGGGGGCGGCGTTTTTTCATGAGCACGGGCGCACCCTTTTATGGATGGGTTTCGTGGCGCTGATCGCGCGGCCGGTGCTGAACAGCCTGCACGACCTGCTGGTCAACCAGGCGATCCTGCCCAGCCTGACCAACCGCATCCGCTGGCAGAACCATCGCTACGTGATTCGCCAAAGCCTCGGCTTCTTCCAGAACGATTACGCCGGACGCATCGCCAACCGCATCATGCAGACCGGCGGCGCGCTGCGCGAATCGGCGGTGCAGATCGTGGATGCGATCTGGTACGTCACCATCTACACCGGCAGCGCGATCGTGTTGTTTGCCAAGGCGGATTTCTGGCTGGCCGCGCCGCTGGTGGTTTGGGTGTTCGCGTACGTGGGTCTGCTGGGCTTCTTCATTCCGCGCGTCAAGCAGCGTTCGTGGAAGGCGTCGGAGGCGCGCTCGAAACTGATGGGCCGCATCGTCGACGGCTACAGCAACGTGCTGACGCTGAAACTGTTCGCGCATACGCGGCGCGAGGAAGCCTATGTCGCAGATGCAATGGCCGAGCAGACCGACAAGTTGCGCCGGATGACCCGCGTTACCACCGCGATGGACGCCAGCATCACCACGCTCAACGGCTTCCTGATCGTCGGTACCTCGGCGCTGGCGCTGTGGCTGTGGAGCGAGGGCCGGGTGACCGTGGGCGCGATCGCGCTGTCCACCGGGCTGGTGATCCGGATCAACAACATGTCTGGCTGGATCATGTGGGTGGTCAACGGCATCTTCGAAAACGTCGGCACGGTGCAGGACGGCATCACCACGATCTCGCAACCGCGTGCGGTGCAGGACCGCGAAGGCGCGATGCCGCTGGAAGTGACCCATGGCGCGGTGCGCTTCGAGCACATCCATTTCCACTACGGCAAGCAGGGCGGGGTGATTGCGGGTCTCGACCTGGCCGTGCGTGCGGGCGAGAAGATCGGCGTGGTCGGCCCTTCCGGCGCCGGCAAGTCGACCCTGGTCAACGTGCTGCTGCGGCTGTACGACCTCGAGGCCGGGCGCATCCTGATCGACGGCCAGGACATCGCCGGCGTCACCCAGGAAAGCCTGCGTTCGCAGATCGGCGTGGTGACCCAGGACACTTCGCTGCTGCACCGTTCGATCCGCGACAATCTGTTGTATGGACGTCCGGATGCCAGCGAAGCGCAGATCATCGAAGCGGTGCGCAAGGCACGCGCCGACGAGTTCATCCCGACCCTCAGCGACGGCGAAGGCCGCCGCGGCTACGACGCGCTGGTCGGCGAGCGCGGCGTGAAACTCTCCGGCGGCCAACGCCAGCGCATCGCCATCGCCCGCGTGCTGCTTAAGGATGCGCCGATCCTGGTGCTGGACGAAGCGACGTCGGCTCTGGACTCCGAAGCCGAAGCCGCGATCCAGGACAGCCTCGACATCCTGATGCAGGGCAAGACGGTGATCGCGATCGCACACCGCCTCTCCACCATCGCGCGAATGGATCGGCTGGTGGTGCTGGACAAGGGGCGGATCGTGGAGACCGGCACGCATGCCGAACTGATCGTGCACGAAGGCCTGTACGCGCGGTTGTGGAAGCGGCAGACCGGCGGTTTCGTGGCGGCAGATGACGCGTTGGCCTAGGTCGATGCCGGCGCCAATATCCAGGGCGGGCCAATGCTCCCTCCGCAGCTTTCAATAATTCAGGATGCCCGCATGAACCATCCCGTCGTGATCCGACCCGTGCAGTCGACGGATTTTCCCGCGTGGGAACCTTTGTGGAACGGCTATAACGCCTTCTACGGTCGCAGCGGCCCGACCGCCTTGGCTGCGGATATCACCCGGACAACCTGGGCACGCTTCTTCGATGCCGGCGAGCCGATGCACGCCCTCGTCGCCGAGAGCGGCGACCGCCTGCTCGGGCTGGCGCACTTTCTCTACCACCGCAGCACCATCCAGCTCGCCATGAGTTGCTACATGCAGGACCTGTTCACCGTCGAGGCTGCGAGAGGCAAGGGCGTCGGCCGCGCCCTGATCGAGGCAGTGTACGAGTGCGCGCGACAGGCAGGGTCTGCGCGCGTCTACTGGCAGACCCATGAGACGAATGCGGCGGCCATGCAGTTGTATGACAAGGTCGCGGACAAGTCGGGATTCGTCGTGTACCGGAAGATGCTGTAGCGCGCCGGTCGCGCAACGTCGGCCTACTGGTCGAGCAGATCCTGCACCGTCAGTCCATGCTCGCGGCAATGACGCTTGTAGTCGGCAAGCTGGGTGCTGGCTGACGCCCGAGCGGTCACCACGCCACCGGGGCCGAGGAATTCGACCGTGCCCATCACGATCACCAGCGCCAGCATCGGCTCGTCGCCGACGATCTTCCACCAGTCGACGTTGCCCGGCGGCTCGTACACATAGTCGCCCGGACCGATCAGCTCGCCGGTGCACAGCTTGCGCGTGCCGCTGAGGTTGTAGGCGTGGATCTCGCCGCTGTGGCGATGCAGCGGCATCACCACGCCGGGCTCCATGCGCAGCAGTTCCACGAAGCCGCGATCGTCGGCGAAGAAACGCAGCGGACTGGACGACTTGCCCGGTGTCGCGGACGGGATCCATTGTCGCGCGGCCGTGGTGTTGAAGCGGGCGGGCAGGTAATCGTGCAGGCGGGAGGAGGGCGTGGTCATCGGCATGACTCCGTGGCTCAGGCGGCAATGGCGGACAGGTAGCGTTCGAACGAGGCGTCGATGGCGGCGCGGCCACCGCCGATGATGTTGCGGCCCCAGGTGTAGCCGTAGACATCCTCGAACGCGTAGCCCGCGAGGCGCGCCTGCATGTCGTGGACGGCATCGGGTCGCATCGGCATGTAGTTGGGATAGCTGTACATGAAGCCGACGTGGCGCCGGTCGCTCGCCACTTGCGGCGTGTCGCCCGAGAACAGCGCGCCGCCGGCGCGCGGGCCGTCCTTCCAGTGCAGCGCGGTGCTGCCGGGGAAATGGCCGCCGGTGCGGATCAGCGTTACCCCGCCGGACAAGCGGTGCGTGTCGCCGTGCCAGAACCGGATGTTCGGCGACGGTCGACGCACCCAGTCGTGATCCGCCTCGTGCAGCAGGATCGGCACGTTGCCGAGCGCTTCGCTCCACGCCAGCATCGACGAATAGAAATGCGGATGCGAGATGGCGATCAGGTCCACGCCGCCGCGGGCCTGCAGCGCTTCGACCGCCTCGTCGGTGACCAGGCTGAGGCATTCCCACAGGATGTTGCCCGCGTCCGTCGGCAGGTACAGCGCGCGCTGGTTGATCGCGAAGTCGGGCGCCAGCCCGATGCCGAGCACGCCGGCCTCGTCTTCCAGGCGCAGGGTGTGCGTGGCTTTCAGCGCCTCGTGCGTCGTCCAGGTCTGGCCGTTCGCGCCGACGTACTGGCGCTCGTCCTCGCACACCGGGCAGTGGCTGGGCGTATCCGGGTACTGGGTGCCGCAGGTCTCGCAGATCGACATCGTCATGGCTTGGTCTCCGTGGAATCGAGCGTCGCTTCGAGGTCCACTCTAGGAGTAATCTGGATCCTTGATTGATCCATTCACGAGATATTTGATGGAACCAGTTTTTCCGTTTCCCGTGAACCTGCCGCGCAGTCACGGCAAGCTCGCGCACGAGCTGCACCAGCAGTTGCGCGCGGCCATCCTCGACGGCCGCCTGCCGGCCCATTCGCCCTTGCCCGCGACCAGGAAAGTCGCCGAGGCATTGGGCGTGGCGCGCAACACCGTGGTCACCGTCTACGATCTGCTGATCGCCGAGGGCTACCTGATTCCGCGCAAGGGCGCGAAGCCGCAGGTCGCCGAATTCGCCCGGCGCCGGGCGTCGAAACCGCCCGGGGCCAGCGTCGGCATCGACGAGTCGCGTTTCGCGCCGGTCTGGCGCACGCCGTTCATGGCGCCGTCGCCCGCGCGCGTGCTGCCCGAGCGCAATTTCCGTCTCGGCATTCCCGACCATCGCCATTTCCCGCACGACGTCTGGCGCCGGTTGATGGCGCAGACGCTGCGCAAAAGCTCGCGCGAACAGTTCGCCTATGCGCCATCGCAGGGCATCCCCGCGTTGCGCGAGGTGATCGCGCAGCACGTCGCGTTCGCCCGCGCGGTGGCCTGCACGGCCGACGACGTGATCGTCACCTCCGGCGCACAGCAGGCGTTCGACCTGATCGCCCGCCTGCTGGTCACGCCGGGACAGACGAAGGTAGCGGTGGAGGAGCCGGGCTACCCGCCGGTGCGCGCCGCGTTCGCTGCCGCCGGCGCGCAACTGGTGCCGCTGCCGGTGGACGACGAGGGCCTGTGCGTCGAGCGCCTGCCCGACGACGTGCGCATCATCAGTGTCACCCCGTCGCACCAGTCGCCCACCGGTGTGGCGATGTCGCTGCGCCGGCGCACGGCCTTGCTCGACTTCGCACGCCGGCATCGCGCGGTGATCGTCGAGGACGACTACGACGGCGAATTCCGTTTCGGCGGCCGCCCGCTGGATGCCTTGCAGACGCTCGACCGCGACGCCCTGGTGTTCTACGCGGGCACCTTCTCCAAGAGCATGTTTCCTTCGCTGCGCAAGGGCTTCGTGGTCGCACCGGCGTGGGCCCGCAACGGCCTGATCACGGTCAAGCATTGTGTCGACTCGCACTGCGACAGCATCACCCAATCCGCTCTTGCCGCCTTCATCCGCGATGGCCATCTCGCCCGCCACGTGCGTCACATGCGGCCGATCTACGCCGAACGCCGCGAAGCCCTGCTCGACGGACTGCACCGCGAACTCGGCGAATGGCTGCAACCGATTCCCTCCGAAGCCGGCCTGCACCTCGCCGCGCGGTTCCGCGATCCGGGGCTGGCGCCGAAGGTCATGCCGACCGTGCTGCGCTTCGCCCCGGGTGCGGAATCGACGGCGGACTATGCGATGACGCGTGACATCGAACCGGCGGTGACGTTCGGCTACGGGGTCATCGATACGGGCGACATTGCAGCGGCGCTGAAGAACATGCGTCGTGCGTTGGAAAAAAGGCGGGGTCGGTAGGAGTCCGCCGGCGGGCGGCGCTCTTGTTGCTGTTCAAAGCCATGCCCCCGGGGACTCCTGCGGGAAGCTGCGTGGCGGGTGTGTTCGGAGCGCCAAATGGATGGCCGCCAGCGGGCGATTACAACTGCGACTCCATCGGCCGCACCAGCAGCTCGCCGAGCTTCTGCCGCCACGGCCGCTGCTGCCACATCGCCAGCGTATATGGCTTGCCATGCTGCAGGTCGGCGTCCATCACCGCGGTCATCTTCCGGCCGAATTCGCGGGAGTAGATGTTGAGGCTGGCTTCGTCGTTGAGGTCGAATGAGCGCATGTCGAAGTTGGTGGAGCCGACCGAGACCAATTCGCCGTCGAGGATCAGCATCTTGTTGTGCATCATCGTGGGCCGGTACTCGTGGATCTCCACGCCGGCAGCGAGCAGTGGGCCCCAGCGGCGGCGGCTTGCCATGCGTACCAGGGCGGAGTCGATGTAGCGGCCGGGCACGAGCAGGCGAACGCGGACGCCACGTTCGCGCGCGTCAATCAGGGCCTCGGCAACCAGGCGATCGGGGATGAAGTAGGCGGCCTGCAGGTCGATCGAACGGGTAGCGGCGGCGACCGCGAGCAGGTACATCAACCGCATGCTGGCGCTGCCGCTGGCGGGTGAGCTGACGAACAGGTGCATGCCGGTATCGCCGGTTTTTTCCAGCGCGGGGTAGTACAGGGCGCTGTGCAGCACGCGGCCGGTGGTCTTGATCCAGTTGTCCATGAAGCCGGCCTGCAATTGCGCCACCACGGGGCCTTCCACGCGGAAGTGGATGTCGCGCCAGTGGTCGGGATCCTGCGCGTGGCCCCTCCACTGGTCGGCGATGCCGACACCCCCGGTGAAGCCGATGCGGCCGTCGACCACCAGCAACTTGCGATGCGTGCGGTTGTTGAGTCTTGCGATGCTGTACCAGCGCAGCGGGTGGTAGCGCTCCAACTCGACGCCGGCGTCGACGAGTTCGTCGAGCAGGCGGGCATCCATCTTCGCGCTGCCGGCCCAGTCGAGCATCACGTGGACCGCCACGCCGGCCTGGCGGCGCTCCTTCAACGCGTCGGCAAATTGCTGGCCGATCTCGCCGGACCAGTAGATGTAGGTCTCGAACGTGATGCTGCGCTGTGCGCCGCGGATCGCCTGCAGCATGGCCGGGAAAATCTCGTCGCCATTCTGCAGTGCGGTGATCGCATTGCCTGCAAGCAGGGCAGAGCCGAGCATCGCGTCCATCTCGTGGATGAATTGCGGGTCGTCGATCGCATGGCAGTGCTCGACGTGATGGCGCACGGATTTTTCCGGGCGATGGAAGTTCATCAGCACGATGACGACGAAAGCCGTGATCACGATGGCGGCAAGTATCACGGTCCACATGTTTGCGGCTGTCCCCGGAGGTGTCGGTATCTGTCGCGGATGATCCCGATCCGAGGTCATGGGCTGGTGAATGGGCCTGTCGCAGCTAGGGTTTTCGTTTTCCATGACTGCCGGCGGATTTTGCCCTGGCAGGATGGGCGATCTCTCCGAGCCGACATTCCATGCCGTCGAGCAACACCTTGAGGCCGATCCGGAACAGCTCCGCCGGGTCGATGTCCGCAAGCAGTCCAGCGGTGCCTTGCAGGTTCGGATAATCGCGCGCGTTGTCGCCGAGCTGGGAAAGCTCGATACCCAAGGCCACCGTGGGACGCAGGGTTTCCGGGCGGGTTGGCCAGGCCTGGCGAGTTTCCTCGGCGATCATGCCGAGCAGGTAGTTGCGGTAGAACGTCGCCATGGCGACGGCCTCCGGCGGCGTGAAGCCGCTGTCCAGAAAGGCGCCCACGGCGGCGTCGTACAGTTTGATGCGGTGCGGTCCGGTCGGGGCCTGTTCGGCAAACAGGCGCGCGGCGTCGCGGTGGGCGATCAGCACGCGGCGGTATTCTCCGGCGATCGCTTCGAGACGCTGTCGGAACGACAAGCTGGCCGCCGGCAACGCCATCCTCGCGCAGATCGCGTCCGCGACCAGGCCGAGCAGTTCGTCCTTGTCGTGCACGTGCCAGTACAGCGCCGGCGATTTCACGCCGAGGCGGTCGGCCAGCCGGCGCGTGCTGAGTGCGTCGAGACCGGCTTCCTGCAGCAGGTCGAGCGCGGCCTCGACCAGGTGGTCGCGGGCGAGCCCGGCCCGGCTGCCGGCGGTGGCTGCGGCAGTTGGTGCGCGGACGCGCTTGCGGGCGGTGTCGGGAGCCTTCTTGCGCATGCTTGTACCTCGGTTTTCCGGATGCTAGTTTATCACTGATAAATTGAACGTCGCAGCCTTCCCGCCGATGCCGGCGCAACCTCGAAGAGGCAATCTCATGAGCGATATGTGGACGCGCCGGCAAATCCTGGCCCTTTCCGGCAGTGCGCTGCTGGCCACTGTGCTGCCGGTACTCCCGGCCAAGGCATTCGCTGCCCGCAAGGGCGGCCTGGTCCTCGGCGATGCATCGGTGGCCACGGGCGAAACGAACGCCGATGCGCTCTATCGCAAGGCCTTCGTGCTCGACTGCAACACGCTCGCCTCGTTCGGAACCCTGGCGGGCGACAAGGACATCGGCAAGGAGCTGCAGGCCATCCGCGATTCCGGCCTCACCGCGCTGAAAAGCACGCTCGGCGGTGCCAGCGGGACGTTCGAGGAAACCGTGGCCGACATCGCCGCGGCGCAGGCGCTGATCGAGCGATACCCCGACATGTTCGTCAAGGTGGTCGGCCACGACGACCTCGAACGGGCAAGGCGCGAGCACAAGGTCGCGATCATCTTCTCGTTCGAGGCGGCGTCGATGCTGGAGGACAAGCTCGAACGCATCGACCTGTTCCGCCAGCTCGACGTGCGGGTGATGCAGTTGTCGTACAACCACCGCACGCCGTTCGGCTGCGGCTGCCTCGACGGCGACAGCGATGGTGTCACCGCGCTGGGGCGCAAGGCGATCGCGCGGATGAACGAACTCGGTGTCGCGCTCGACCTCAGCCATGCCAACGTGCGCACCACCGCCGACGGCATCGCGATGTCGACCAGGCCGCCGGTATTCACGCACTCGGGTTGTCGCAGCGTGTTCGACCATCCGCGCAACAAGCCCGATCGCGAGATGAAGGCGCTGGCCGACAAGGGCGGCGTGATGGGCATCTACATGCTGCCATTCCTCACGGTCGATACCCGCCAACCGATGCTCGAGGACTACATGCGGCACATGCTGCATGCGCTCGACGTGTGCGGCGAAGACCACGTCGGCATCGGTACCGATTCGATGTTCTTCACCGTCGGCGACAGCGATCTCAAGGCGATCGCAGCGGATGAGGAAGCGCGACGCAAAGCGGGTGTGGGTGCGCCCGGCGAAAATCGGCCGCCCTACATCCCCGACATCAACACGCCGCGCAAGCTGGAGCGGGTCGCGGACGCTCTGCTGAAACGCGGCTACGGCAGCCGCGCGACCGAGAAGGTGCTGGGTCTGAATTTCAGCCGCGTGTTCAAGGAAATCTGGACGGTGTAGCACGCCGGATGGAAGCCGCTTGACTCTGGACCTTGATCAAAGGTCTAGAGTAGGCGGCATGAACACACAAACTCCCTCCCTGACCATCGGTGCCCTCGCCAAACGCGTCGGCGTGGCGATCGACACGATCCGTTATTACGAGCGCGAGGGCCTGCTGCCCGAGCCGCAGCGGCGTGCCTCGGGCTATCGCAGTTACGGTGACGGCACGGTTGCCCAGTTGCGCTTCATCCGCCGCGCGAAGGATCTCGGCTTCACGCTGGAGGAGATCCGCGAGTTGCTGGCGCTGTCGGCCGATCGCCAGCGCGGAGTGAAGGCGGTGAAGCAGCGGGCCGAAACGCGACTGGCGGCAATCGAGCAGCGGATCGTCGAGTTGCAGCGCGTGCGTGACGGGTTGGCGCAGCTGGTCGCGTCGTGCCCGGGGCATGGCAAGCCGGAAGCATGCCCGATCCTGCGCGCGCTGAGCGACGACGAGGTGTCGGCATGAACGCCCACGCCTGCTGCCACGGCGGCGACGGGGCCGCGACGACGATCGATCCGGTGTGCGGGATGACGGTGGATCCGCGGACCGCAAAACACCGCGCCGAGAACGATGGCCAGACGTATTGCTTCTGTTCAGCGCGATGCCGCGAAAAGTTCGTGGCTGATCCGTCGGCGTATCTCGAAGCGCGCGGGGAATCGCCCCCGGCACCACCCGGCACGATCTACACCTGTCCGATGCATCCCGAAGTCCGGCAGGTCGGCCCCGGTCATTGCCCGATTTGCGGCATGGCACTGGAGCCGATGATGCCGACGCTGGACGCGGACGACGGCGGCGAGCTGTCCTCGATGACGAGGCGTTTCTGGCTGCTGGTTGCGCTGACCGTGCCGGTATTCGCGCTGGCCATGGGGCCGCATCTGTTCGGCTGGCATCTGCCCGCGCCATGGGATGGCGTGGCGGCGTGGATCGAGGCCGTGCTGGCCGGCATCGTGGTGTTGTGGGGCGGTGCGCCGTTCTTCGCGCGTGGGTGGCGTTCGCTGAAGCCGTGGTTGCCGAACATGTACACGTTGATCGCGCTGGGTACAGGCGTGGCGTGGCTGTACAGCACGGTGGCGTTCCTGCTGCCGGGGATTTTTCCGGGCGGGTTCCGCGACATGCACGGCCGTGTCGCGGTGTATTTCGAATCGGCGGCGGTGATCGTCACCCTGGTCACGCTGGGCGATTTCCTGGAGCTGCGCGCCCGCCGGCGTACCGGTGCAGCGCTGAAGGCATTGCTGGGGCTGGCACCGAAAATCGCGCGACGGATCGCCGCCGACGGCAGCGAGAGCGACGTGTCGCTGGATGACCTGCATGCCGGCGACGTGCTGCGCGTGCGTCCCGGTGAAAAGGTTCCGGTCGATGGCATCGTGCTGGACGGCGAGAGCCACGTCGACGAGTCGATGCTCACCGGCGAGCCGATGCCGGTGGCGAAGACGAAGGATGAGCCGCTGACCGGTGGCACCGTGAACCAGGATGGCGCGCTGACCATGCGCGCACAGAAGGTCGGGGGCGAAACGATGCTGGCGCAGATCGTGGCGCTGGTGGCACAGGCCCAGCGCAGCAAGGCACCGCTGCAGCGCGTGGCCGACAAGGTGGCGGCGTGGTTCGTGCCGGCGGTGGTGGCAGTTGCCCTGATCGCGTTCGCGGCGTGGGCGCTGCTGGGGCCGGAGCCGCGGCTCACCCACGCGCTGATCGCCGCGGTGTCGGTGTTGATCATCGCGTGTCCGTGCGCGCTGGGCCTGGCCACGCCGATCTCGATCATGGTCGCCAGTGGGCGCGGGGCGCAGCATGGCGTGTTGTTCAAGGATGCCAGGGCCATTGAATCCCTGCATGACATCGACACGTTGGTGGTGGACAAGACCGGCACGCTGACCATGGGCAAACCGGTGTTGACCGAGCTGGTGAGCCTGGGCGGGCAGCCGCGCGAACATCTGCTGGCGCTGGCCGCCGCGCTGGAGCGGCCCAGCGAGCATCCGCTGGCACGGGCGATCGTGAATGCCGCGGATGCCGAGGAAGCGGCGATGCCGGCGGTAGTGGACTTCCGTTCGCTGGCCGGTCGTGGCGTCAGTGCGAAAGTGGACGCCGACGACGTGGCGTTGGGCAACGCGAAACTGATGGCCGAGTTGCGCATCGAGATCGGTGACGACGCCAAGGCGCGCGCCGAACAATTGCGCGGGCAGGGCGCCACGGTGATGTTCCTGGCGGTCGATGGAACGCTCGCCGCCTTGCTGGCAGTGGCCGACCGGATCAAGCCGCAAACGCCTGCGGCGATCGAGGCGTTGCACGCTGTCGGCCTGCGCATCGTGATGCTTACCGGCGACAACGCCACCACCGCGCAATCGGTGGCCCGTACGCTGGGCATCGACGAGGTGCACGCCGATGCGTCGCCGGCCGACAAGGCGGCGGTGGTGAACCGGCTCAAGGCCGAAGGCCGCCGCGTGGCGATGGCGGGCGATGGCATCAACGACGCGCCGGCGCTGGCCGCCGCCGACATCGGCATTGCGATGGGCGGCGGCACCGACGTGGCAATGCAGAGCGCGCAGGTGACTCTGGTGAAGGGCGAACTGGGCGCGATCGTGCGTGCGCGCAGGCTGTCGCAGGCCACGGTACGCAACATCCGCCAGAACCTGTTTTTCGCCTTCGTCTACAACGCGGTCGGCGTGCCGCTGGCGGCCGGTGCGTTGTATCCGTGGCTCGGCGTCACGCTGTCGCCGATGATTGCCGCGTTGGCGATGAGCTTCAGCTCGGTGTCGGTGGTGAGCAACGCGCTGCGGCTGCGCAAGACCAGATTGTGAACGTGCTGTGGGTCGGAATGGGGCGGCTTCAGCTGCGATGCCCTTGTTCCTGAGCCCAAGGCAAGGGCATCGCGGCTGAAGCCGCTCCTACGGGGCGCGGCTTGCCTTAAGCTTCGCGCCTCTCCTCCACATGATCGTCGCATGACCCGCACTCTCTCCCAATGGCTGGCGTACCAGGAAAGCGTCAACGTGCACAGCATCGAGCTGGGGCTCGATCGCGTGTGCGAGGTGTGGCAACGCATGGGCGCGCCGGCACCGGCGAAGCAGGTGATCATCGTTGGCGGCACCAACGGCAAGGGGTCGACCGTGGCGCTGCTGGAGGCGATGCTGTCCGCGGCAGGCTTGCGGGTGGGTGCATTCACCTCGCCGCACCTGCTGGATTACAACGAGCGCATCCGCATCGATCGCGTCAACGCCGGCGACGCCGCGCTGGTCGCCTCGTTCGAGCGGATCGAGGCGGCGCGGGGAGCGGATCGGGACGATGCCATCCCGTTGACCTATTTCGAGTTCGGCACGCTGGCTGCGCTGGACCTGTTTGCCTGTGCCGCGCTCGATGTGGCGGTGCTGGAAGTGGGCCTGGGCGGGCGGTTGGACGCGGTGAACATCATCGACGCGGACGTGGCGATCGTCACCACGGTGGACCTTGACCACATGGAGTGGCTCGGTCCGGATCGCGACAGCATCGGTCGCGAGAAGGCCGGCATCGCGCGGCACGGGCGGCCGGCCATCGTGGGCGAACTGGATCCCCCGGCGGGGCTGCTGAATGCGCTGGCTGCGTGTGCGGCGCGAGTGGAACGTGCGGGCGTCGATTTCCACACCGAGCGTCACATGGACGGCTGGCGCTGGCGGCATCGCGACGGCACCACGATGGAACTGCCCGATCCGGCCCTGGTGGCGCCGGTGCAGCATGCCAATGCCGCCGCGGCGATAGCGGCGCTGCACGCCTTGTGGCGCGACGACGAGTCGATCGCACCAAAGGACTTCCTCGCAACGGTCTGCGCCGGCCTGCATGCGGTGCGCGCGCCGGCACGCCTGCAGTCGCTCGGTGGCGATCCGGGCCTGATCGTGGACGTGGGCCACAACCCGCAGGCTGCGCGCGCGCTGGCCGAATGGCTGGACGCACAACCGCCGGCCCGCGTGCATGCGGTCTACGGCGCGCTGGCGGACAAGGACGTGGCCGGTGTGATCGCTGCATTGGGCGCACGGATCGACCACTGGCACCTGGCCGGGCTGGACCAGGCGACGCCGCGCGGGCTGGCGGTGGCGTCGCTGGCCGAGATCCTGCAGCAGACCCTTCCGCAGGCGTCGTTCGACATGCATCCCGATGTGCCCTCTGCACTGGCGGCGGCGCGATCGACGACGCGGCCGGTCGAGCGGATCCTGGCGTTCGGCTCGTTCTTCGTGGCCAGCGCCGTACTTGCTGAACGCAGCAATTGAGGCGACTTGGCGGTCGGCTCATGGGGCTCGGCGCGGGCAGGTATAATCGCGCCGTTGTGCATCGCGTTTGCCGCCTTGGAGCGAAGACTTGAAAACACGCCTGCTGGGAGCCGCCGTCCTGATTGCATTGGCGGTTCTGTTCGTGCCGATGTTCTTTTCCAGCAATCCGCCGGCTCCCGGTGGCGATCAGGCCGTCAACCTGGCGATACCGCCGGCGCCGGATCGTGACCTGCAGACCCGGACGATGAGCCTGAGCCCGGATGCCGTGGCCGGTTCGTCGACTGCTGCCGCGCTGCCGACCACGTCGGTGACGCCGGCCTCGGGCGATCGACTGGCCACGGTCGAGATCGGCTCGAACCGCCCGCGCGATGTGGAAACCGATCCCGAGGCGGGCAAGCCGCCGGTGCCGACCACGGTGAAGATCGGCACCGGCGCGTCGCCGAGCCAGCCGGTGATTGCGCAGCGGACCGCCGTCGACAGCACCCCGCCCGCGATCACGCCGCCGCCCCCGGTCAAGGCGCCGGTCAAACCCGCCGTGGCGCCGGCAACGCCCCCGGCAACGACAGCTGCAGCACCCGCAGCGGGCCATGGCAGCTATTCGCTCAACCTCAGCGCGTACGCCAGTGCCGCCGGTGCCGCGAACCTGGAGCGTCGCGTGCGCGCACTGGGCTATCCCGTTACGGGCCATGCCATCAGCCAGGCCGGCAAGCCGCGCACGCTGGTCATCGCGGGGCCGTTCGAGACGCGCACGGCGGCCGAAGCGGCGCGCCTGAAGATCATCCAGTCCATCCCCGGCGTGCCGGCGCGGCTGGAGCAGGACGCCAGTCACGACGACGCGGCGACGGCGGCCACCCGATCGACGAAAACCGCATCGGCGGCCGGCAAGCCGGGCGGCTGGGCCGTGCAGTTGGCGGCCGTGAGCGATCGGGCCGATGCCAACGCCTTGCGCGACAAGTTGCGCGCGAACGGTTTCGACGGCTTCGTCGACTCGGTGCAGTCCGGCGGCAAGACCCTGTGGCGCGTGCGCGCCGGGCCGCAGACGCAGCGCGGCGATGCGCAGCAGGTACACGATCAGATCAAGGCCAGGCTTGGCATCGACGGCAACGTCGTGTCGGTACCCTGAGCATGTCGACGCTGGCACCGACGATGGCCGGATGAACCGATGAACTGGACCGACTACATCATCCTCGGCATCCTCGGCCTGTCGATTCTGATCGGACTGTGGCGCGGGCTCGTTTCCGAGGTGCTGGCCCTGGTGATCTGGGTCGCCGCGTTCTGGGCAGCCTGGGTGTTCGGACCGGTCGTGGCGGCACATTTCGAGGGCGTCATCCATGTGCCGTCGGTGCGGATCATCGTCGGTTACGGTATCTGTTTCGTGGCTGTGCTGATCTTCGGTGCGCTGCTGCGTTTCGTGATCAGGAAGCTGATCGAGGGCACCGGGCTTTCCGGTACCGATCGCCTGCTGGGCATGCTGTTCGGTTTCGCTCGTGGCGTACTGCTGGTGACGCTGCTGGTGTTCCTGGTCGGATTTACCGCCTTCACGCGCGATCCCTGGTGGCAGCAATCGGTCTTGCTGCCACAATTCCAGCGCGTGGCGGCATGGCTGGAGCAGCGGGTGCCGGCCAGCGTCGGCGAACATTTGCACCCGGCTGCCATGCTCGATCACCTGCCGCGCTTGCCGACGTCGCTGTTGTCCCCCATATCGGGGGCAACGCCCGCGCCGACGACGACCGCCGTGCCGCAGGCGATACCGGCGGCTGTCGACAGCGCCGCTGCGCGACCGACGGGTTCCTGAACACGTTTTCCGAATACGACTTTCTGAAGCAGGCAACAACACCATGTGCGGAATCATCGGCATTGTCGGTACCACCGAAGTGGCATCGGCGCTTTACGACGGCTTGACGGTGTTGCAGCACCGTGGCCAGGACGCGGCGGGCATCGCCACTGTCGATGGCTCGCGCCTGCGCCTGCACAAAGGCAACGGGCTGGTACGCGACGTGTTCGGGCAGGCGGCGATGAGCGGCCTGCGCGGACGCATCGGTATCGGCCATTGCCGTTATCCGACCGCCGGCTCGGAAGGCTCGTCCGAAGCGCAGCCGTTCTACGTCAACTCGCCGTACGGCATCGCGTTCGCGCACAACGGCAACCTGGTGAACACCGATGTGTTGCGTCGGGAGATGTTCGAGGGCGATCGGCGGCACATCAATACCGAGTCCGATTCCGAGGTGCTGCTGAACGTGCTGGCGCACGAGCTGCAGATCCAGGACCGGATGGCGCTGACGCCGGACCACATCTTCAAGGCCGTCGCCGGCGTGCATGCGCGCGCCAGCGGTGGTTATGCCTGCATCGCGCTGGTGCTGGGTTACGGCCTGGTCGCATTCCGCGATCCGCATGGCATCCGCCCGCTGGTGCTGGGCGAGCGGGTTACTGCGGAAGGCCACGAATACGCGGTGGCCTCCGAGTCGGTCGCGTTCGACGTGCTCGGTTTCAAGCGCGTGCGCGACATCATGCCGGGCGAGGCGGTGATCATCACCGACGACGGCCAGCTGCACAGCCGCCGCTGCGCCGAGGGCGCGCTGCACACGCCGTGCATCTTCGAATACGTCTACCTGGCGCGGCCCGATTCGATGATCGAGGACGTTTCGGTGTACAAGGCGCGCCTACGCATGGGCGAGAAGCTGGCCGAGAAAATCCTGCGCGAGCGGCCCGACCACGGCATCGACGCGGTCATCCCGATTCCCGACACCGCGCGCACCGCGGCCAGCGCGCTGGCCGGCGCGCTCGGCGTGCCGTTCCGCGAGGGTTTCGTCAAGAACCGCTACATCGGTCGCACCTTCATCATGCCGGGGCAGGGCGAGCGGGTGAAATCGGTACGCCGCAAGCTCAATGCGATCGACCTGGAGTTCCGCAACAAGAACGTGCTGCTGGTGGACGACTCGATCGTGCGCGGTACCACCTCGAAGCAGATCATCCAGATGGCCCGCGATGCCGGTGCGAAGAATGTCTACTTCGCCTCCGCCGCGCCGCCGGTGCGTTATCCGAACGTCTATGGCATCGACATGCCATCCACTTCGGAACTGATCGCCGCTGGCCATACCGAACAGGAGGTCGAGACGATGCTCGGTGCCGACTGGCTGATCTACCAGGATCTCAAGGACCTGATCTGGGCGGTGCAGGACGGCAACGAGAATCTGAAACAGTTCGACACCTCGTGCTTCTCCGGCGAATACGTCACCGGCCTCGACCAGAGCTACCTGGAGCAGATCCAGATGCTGCGCTCGGACGACGCCAAGGCCGCGCGGCGTACCTGAAATACAATTTGTAGGAGCCCGCTCGCGGGCGATCCTCTTCGTTGCGCATCAGCGCAGGAGCATCGCCCGCGAGCGGGCTCCTACAGAAAATCTCTATGACCGATCTGCATGCCGCTGCCAGACACTGCCTCGACGCTACGGATCCGGCCGAGAAGCTTCGCCTCACCCACGAGACATGGCAGGCCTTTCTTGCCGGTTCGCTGCGTGCCGATCCCGCGTCGCCGCCGCCCGAACCGATCGGTCCACCCGGTCGCCCGGCACGCCCGCAACTGGTCAACGCGCGCCAGGTGCCGCAACGTGGCCTCGGCAGCGCCGAGGGCCGTGCCGCGCTGGTCCACGCGGTGGCACATATCGAATTCAACGCGATCAACCTGGCGTGGGACGCGGTGTATCGCTACCGCGGCAAGCCGGACGCGTACTACCGCGACTGGGCGAGTTGCGCCGATGACGAGGCGCGCCATTTCGCGTTGCTGTCCGGACGTCTGGAAGAACTCGGCCACGCCTACGGCGACTTCGACGCGCACGATGCCCTGTGGGCGATGGCCGAGAAGACCGCGCACAGCGACACCGCCCGCATGGCGCTGGTACCACGCGTGCTGGAAGCGCGCGGGCTGGATGTGACGCCGGGCATGATCGAGCGCCTGCGCCACCTCGGCGACGACGACACGGTGGCCATCCTCGAAGTGATCCTGCGCGAGGAAGTCGCCCACGTCGCCGCCGGCACCCGCTGGTATCGGCATTGCTGCGAACGCGATGGCGTCGAGCCGGTCGAGACGTTCTTCGAATTGCTGCGCGATTACATGGGCGTCAGCCTGCGCGGGCCGTTCAACCTGCCGGCCCGGCGCCAGGCAGGCTTCGATGAGCGGGAGCTCGACCGGCTGGTCGCGCTGGCCGTGCAAGAGGGCGAACAGCAGCGCCGTGCATAGCGCCGCCGACATGCGGCGGCCAGACAATTGTGCCGGGCTTCACGTCGGTTTTTCGCCGGGACCGTGAAAGTCAGCAGTTCTGCCCGACGCATTCAAGGCACGTCCGGTTCAACAACCTTCGAGGTTTCATCTGCCGTGGTGCAGTTTTACGTGAAATATTCCATCACTACCCACCTGTACCGATCCGTGTGGATCCTGCTCGCCGTCATGGCCGTTTTCCTGGTTGCGTGTTCGACGCCGGCGTTTTCGATGTTTTTGCGGCGTAGCCTGACGAACCCTTACCCGCCCCGCGCGGCCGCGAGCTATGCCGCGGCGGATGCCATCGTCGTATTGGGCGGCGGCTGGGTCGTGGACCCGGAAGACGATCCGGAGTACGTATCGGCGGTCGCGCCGATGACCCGGCTGGGCTTTGGTCGCCTTTTGTACCAGGCCGGGTGCGCCCCGATCATCCTGCTCACCGGTGGCGACGGGGAGGCGACGAGAATGGCGGCCAACCTTGCACTGAATGGCGTGCCACGGGCGCACGTCCTGATCGAGGACAAGAGTCGCAACACTCACGAAAATGCGCTCTATTCCGCGCCCATTCTCCATCGCCTGGGCGCGCGGCGCATTCTGCTGGTCACCTCTTCGCGGCATATGGGCCGTGCCGCGGCAAGCTTCAGAAAGCAGGGTTTCGACGTGGTGCCGGCGCCGCCGCTTGCACCCCCTTCGCACCCCGTGGCCAACGGTTTCTGGCACTCGCGAAAATGGTCGCTCATCCGAAGCGCAGACTGCCTGCACGAATATCTCGGTCGATGGATATATGCGTTGCGCGGATGGACGTGAGGCGGCGGGGGATCAGTGGTGAGTGAAGTGGATGAGGCCGTCTATTTTCGTGTTTTTCCCACGAAGCCTAGCGCCCGTGCCCATTCGAAATCCCTGCGTATGGTTTCGGTGCGCTGCTTTCGATAGTGGCGTTCGGCCCGGTTTTGCAGATGTCGCACCCACCAGCGGAGCAATCGGCGGGTTTCGCGGTTCTGCCTGACCATCGCGCGCATCAGCCAGCGTCCGCCAGCGGGTGCGAATTGCCGGAAGAGTTCGTCCTCGACACTCACCACGGACTCGATGGTGCCCGGGTCGCCCTGGCGTGCGCAGCGACCGAAGAGCTGGCGATCGACGCGTGCCGACTCGTGGAATTCGGTGAGGATGACATGCAGGCCGCCGGCTTGCTCCACGTCAGGTGCAAGCTTGATGTCAGTGCCGCGGCCGGCCATGTTGGTCGCCACGGTGATCCGGCCGGCCTGGCTGGCCTGTGCCACCGCCTCGGCTTCGCTCTTGTCCTGCCGCGCATTGAGAACCGCGTGCGCAATGCCGTCGCGCTCCAGCAAGTTGCCGAGCTGCTCGGACGCCTCCACCGAGCGGGTGCCCACCAAGACCGGTCGTCCAGTGGCAGCCACTTCAGTGGCACGCCGGGCCACTTCCTTCCAGCGTTCGTCCGAAGTGCGGCAGATGCGGTCGACCAGGCGCCGGCGCCGGCTGGGTTTGTGGGTGGGGATTCGCGTCACCGAGAGGTCGTAGGTGCGTTTGACTTCGGCGGCGACTTCCTGGGCGGTTCCTGTCATTCCGCACAGCAGGAGGTAGCGGCCGAAGAAACGCTGGTAGGTGATCTGCGCCAAGGTGCGTCGCTGGCCGGTGATCTCGCAGGCCTCTTTTGCTTCGATCATCTGGTGCAGGCCGCGCTCCCAGGTGCGATCGGGCATGACCCGGCCGGTGGATTCGTCGACGATCTGCACCTTGCCTTCAGCGAGGATGTAATGCTGGTCGCGCTGGAAACTGTGGATGGCTGAAAGCGCCTTGTGCACGAACTCCTCGCGCCACAGTGGCGATTGCCACAGCCCGCCATGGCCGGAGCTGGCGTTGCGCACCACGTGTTTGCCGGCGGGTGTCAGCCACAGATCGCGATGTGCGCCATGCACGTATTCGATCCCCGCGCGCAAGGAGCCGGCAATCGCCAGGGACTGCGTGTAGATGGCCGGATCGAGGTCGTCGGGCAATGTCTCGGAAATGATCAGCGGCGTGCTGGCCTCGTCGATCAACACGCTGTCGGCCTCGTCGATGATGGCGATGTGCAGCCCGCGCAGGATCGGCGACTCCCCGCGGTTGCCGCCCGCGAGTTCGCGCAGGCGCTGCTGGGTGCGCGAAGCCTCGCCGATCGCGATGCAGTCCTTCAGGTAGTCGAAGGTGAGCTCCTTGTTGGAGACATAGGTGATGTCGCAGGCGTAGGCCTCGCGCCGCTTCGCCACGTCCATGTCCTGCAGCACCACGCCGACGTTCAGCCCAAGCAGGGTGAACAGCGGGTTGTTGTCGTCGGCATCGCGTTCGGCCAGGTAGTCGTTGACGGTGACCACGTGCACCGCTGCGCCGGTGGCGGCGGCAGTGCAGACGGCAAGCGTCGCGGCAAGCGTCTTGCCTTCTCCGGTGGCCATTTCCGCCAGTCGGCCCTGCAGCAGCGCACGGCCGGCGAGCAACTGCACGTCATGGTGGCGCATGCCGAGCGCGCGTCGGGAGGCTTCGCGAATCACCGCGAAAGCGGCGGCCAGCAGGGGATCGGTGAAGCCATCACGTTGCATCTGCCGCGTCGTCGCGGCCAGTCGCAAACGCAGGCCTTCATCGTCCAGCGGGCCCAGCGTCGGTTCGAACGCTTTCGTGGCCTGGAGGAAGCGCCGGGTACGGCGACCTTCAGGGCGGGGAACTCGATCCAGCCACGATCGCAGGCGTTCCTCCCACGGCGCGTGGGTCCGGTCCAGCCGCTCCAGATAGGGGCCATCGCCGAGCTCGACATGACGCCCGGCCAGCAGCGCACGTACGTCAGACACCGAAATGACTCAGGAAAACCTGATGCAGCTTGCGCAACAGCTGGCGCCCCAGCGGTTCGTTGCCGTGTTCGAATCTCACATGGACGCGCTCGCCGAAGGCGGGCCGGGTATGGCCGGGCAAGGCGAGGTCGACGACGAACACGCGCTGCAACGTCTTCAGCCCCTTGGGGTCGTTCGGGCTGGTGGGGATGATGCCGCCTTCGTTGAGCCCGAGTGCGGCCGTCGGCAGTTCGTCCACGGCGCCGGGGAATTCTCGCACCACGCGCGAACGGTACGCCTGCTCGGGCGAATCGCTCAGGCGCAGCGATACACCGCTGAGCCCCTCGTGCACCAGGTCGATATCGTCCTGCTGCACCACCACGCGCACCAGCAACTCGTCGTCCTGCAGCACGTAGCCGAGCAGGTCGCCTTTCTTGAAGTAGCGGCCAGGCATGTCCTGGGCCGTGGCGACGATCAGCTTGCCATCGCTTTCCGCATTGCCGTTCAGCCGGGCAACCCTGATTTCGCTCTGGCGCAGGATCTCGCGAGCCTCCTGCAATTGGCGGCCGGATACATCGGCTTTCACCGGGTCGCTGAACTGGTCGGCGTCATAGCGCGCCTGCGCTTGCGCAAGCTTGGCCCGATCCACGGCGAGTTCGGCCTGTAGTTGCGGATTGTCCAGCACGTACAGCGGCTGATCCTTGTGCACCATGCTGCCTGGAGCCTGCAGCCAGTGTCCGAAGAAGCCGTTTTCGCGAGCATGCAGCATGGCCTGGTCGGGCAACCACACGACGCCCTCCGCGCGGATGCGCAAGGGCAGCGGCACCAGCAGCAATGCCGCGAGGCCGCCCAGCGCGAGCAAGGTGCGGCGCATCGCTTCACCGCGGCGACGATGCAACGCCGGTCCCGATACCAGATGTTTCCAGCCTTTGCGAAGCGGCACGCCAATCAGGCTGACGGCACTCCACAACGCCATGATCACGCCGACGATGAAGAACTTGCCAGCGACCAGGAAGATGATCGATATCGTGACGAGCGTGCGGTAACACCATGCCAGTGGCGTATACAGCACCAGCCATCGCTGCTCGGACAGGCTTTCATCCGGCTTCACGGCATCGCTGGCGCCAAAGGCGTAGCGGTCCAGCAGCCACGCCCACCAGTCCAGCCCGCGCTGGGCCAGGTTGGGCATCTCGATCAGGTCGGAAAGAATGTAATAACCGTCATAGCGCAGCAGCGGGTTGCCATTCACCACCACGGTGGATACCCCGCCGATCACCATCACGTTGAACGCCACCGCGCGCAGCAGGCCCGGTTCGGCGAGCAACCAGACGTAGAGCGCCAGCGCGGCCAGGAACAGCTCCACCAGCATGCCCGCCGCGGCCACCAGCGCGCGCCGGTATTTGGACGGAAAGGCGGCCGACGACGATGCCTCCACGTAGGGCACCGGCGCGAAGATCAGGAACATCAACCCCAGCTCGCGCACGGCCCCGCCCCAACGCTTGACGGCAAAGCCGTGGCCGAGCTCGTGCAGCAGCTTGACCAACGGGTACACCGCCAGCATCACCAGCAGGTTGCTCGACGACAGCACCCGATCGGACAGGTTATGGGTCAGTTCCTCCCAGTGCTGGGCGGCAAGCACCATCGCCGGCAATATCGTGGCGAGCCACAAGGCGGCACCGACCGGACCGAAGCACCAGCGGAACCAGGGCGCGAGCGCCGTAAGGAAGCCATCCGGATTGAGCAGCGGCAACTTCAGGCTCATCGGATTGAGCAGCCACTGCTTGACGGTTTCGAAGCGCTTGCGCCGGTGACGATCCATGGCGGAGGCGGAGTCGGGTGTCACATCGGTCTGCAGCAGGTCCGCCGAGTGCATCTGTACCAGCAGATCGACCACCTCCGGCTGGGTACAGGCGTCGCGCACTTCCGATGCATTGGCGCGTTCCCACAGCTCGTGCACGGTATGACGGCCGTCCATGCCGGCAATCAGGGCGTATGCCGTCGCCGAAAAGCGGTAGACCCGGCCGCCGGTCTGATCCTGCACCACGTACCACGGCTTGCCGCGGAACACCACGCGCGTGACCACGGCGTAGGGCATCAACCGCGGCCGCAGCGCCGCGACGCTGTGCCACGAAGGACTGAACGGATTACGCGACACGGGTCGGCGCCATCTCTACAGTCCCCAGTTCCAGAGCTTCAGGCGAATCCAGTCGAACAGGCTGTGCAGCAGCACCCAGCCGAGCTTGCGCTTGCCGATGTCGACCTTGCCCACGCCTTCCATGCCCGGCAGCAGCAGCGTCGATTCGTGCGTGAGCTTCGCTTCGACGCGGTAGAAATTCTTGCCGTCCTGCGCGGTCGCCACCGGCATGATCCTGGCGATGCTGAAGTACATCGGATGATCGGTCAGGCCGCTCATCAACAGCCGGCCTTGCTGCCCGGTGCGAACCTGTCCGATATCGCGCTCGTCCACTTCGAGGATGATCCGGTAGCTGTGCAGGGGGGCGATCTCGAACAGCTTCTTGCCGGCCTCGACCGGGGTGCCGATCTGCTGGCTGAGGTCGCCGGTGACGATCACGCCGTCGTAGGGTGCGACGATCTTCACCCGGGCCAGCTTGTCGTCGGTCAGGTTGAGTTGCGCCTGCGCTTCGTTCAATTGCGCGCCGATTACCTGGATCGCGGTGAGGTCGTGGTTGGCCATGGCCTCGCGCAGCTTGTTGTCGTACTGGTCGCGTTCGCTGGTCCACTTGGCGCGCTCCACCAGCAAGTCGTGGTCATCCAGTTTCGCCAGTGCCTGGCCCTTGTCCACAACGTCTCCCGCCCGCACGAAGCCTGCCGCGAGATAGCCTTCGAAAGGCGCGGCAGCCACGCGCTGGACCGAACCTTCGGTGACGGTCTTGGCCGAGATGCGGTAGGGCACGGGCAGCCACACCAGCAACGCAAGCAACAGCAGCGTGAGCAGGCCGCCCATCTTCCACAGCAGGTGCCGGGGTCCCAGCAACGCCCCCCAGAAGCGCGAACTTTCATCGGCGAGACGTCGCAGCGAGTTGCGTTCGGCATCGCGCCGTTGCGCGACCACCGGCGAGAACAGCGCGGCAAAGGCCTCCAGCCATTGACGCTCGGCGTCGCTGAAGCGCTGGCCGTTGCCGCGCTCGAGTGTGATCACTGCGATGGTCTGTGCCTGGTGGCTGACCGGCAGCGAGATCAGCGCATCGCTGCCTACCCGCTGCAGCAGGGTGGCATGCGCACGATAAGTCTCCGGCGGAGAGCCTTCTTCGGGGCGGAAAGCCTCGATGACCTGGGCCAGGTCGCAGGTTTCGCCCATGGCGTCGACGTAGGCCTGAACCATCGGCGAGGATTTTTCGAACGTCGCCGCCTCCGACAGCGCCGCCAGTTTCACCCGCGCGGCATGTACGAGGCCGATCGCCACCCGCGAACAATCGAAGCGCTGCCGCAGTTCATTGCTGAGCTCGAACAGCGCCTGCTGAAAGTGACGATGGCGAAGTGCGACAGCGACGGTTTCCAGAATGCCAATCGAGCGGGCATTGGCCGCGGTCGCGGCATCGAGTTCGCGCTTGCCGAGCAGGTTGCTCAGCCATGCGCTGCCCCAATGCAGTTCGCGCAGCAGCGGGTTTGCATCCTTCGCCTCGGCGGCCACTTCCAGCACCACGGCGCCGACGATGCGCTCGTTGGCGGATACGGGCAAAGCCACATGCAACAACCCGGGCTGTTCGTCCGCAGGTACCAGCACGATGCGGCGCTCACCCAGCGCCCGCTGCACGGCGGCACCCATCCGGGCCATGTCGGCATTCGCCCTCGGCCAGACCGCGATGGGTACGAACGACTGGCCATCGGCAGACTCGATCAGCACGGCGGCCTGGCGTACCGCCGGAAATTTTTCGCGGATCAGGGCAAGCCACGCGGCGCAGAACGTATCGGAGGTTCGGGCGGCGAGAAAGCGCTCCCAGGCGCCGACTACGAGCGCTTGGGGCGGCGTGTCGCCGATGCCGGACGGAATCGGCGTGCTCATGGCGTTGGTTGTGCCGTCGATGTCATCGCCATGGCACTCGCATCGCTTTCGCTGGCACTGAACAACTGGTCGAGTTCGTCCACATCTCCCTCGCTCAGCTCGCCCAGCGTCGACTTCAATTTGATGAAGGACGTCAGTTGCTGGTAACGCGCCTTGCGCAGGTCGCGCCGTGCGGTGGCCATCTGTTGACGCGCAGTGAGGACATCCGCTTGCGTCTTCAGACAGTGCGATGCCGATGACTCGGCGGCGGCAAGCGCGGATTTTGCCGACATCACGGCGATGCGTGCGCCCTTCGCCTTCGCCAGGCCCGCGCGCCAGCCGAGAAACGCCGTCTTGACGTTCAGGATGGCCAGTCGGCGCGCGGCGTCGCGGTCGTCACGCGCCTTGTCGCGCAGCGCCAGTGCTTCGGCGACCTTGGCCGATTGCGTGCCGCCGGAATAGATCGGCACGTTGAGCTGCAACCCCACTGCGAACTGACGAATGCGGTAGCCGGTCTGGCCCGGGAAGTTGCCCACTGCCTGATCGGTATCGCCATACGTAGCCACGATGTCCAGCGTAGGCTGGTGTCCGGCCCGCTGTTTGCTCACCTCCGCATTGGCCGCGGCAATCGCACGGTCGGCGGCGCGCAGTGCAGGGCAGTGCGTGTCGACCTGTTCGAGCCATTGATCCAGATCGCCACCGACCAATTCCGGAATCCTGGCGTCGTCACGCAGGTAAGGCTGGACCAGGCCATCGGCGCGGCCTACCCATTGTTCCAGGGCGGCGAGTTTGGTTTCGACATCGAGTTCGGCCGAAGCTTCGTCCGCGCTGGCTTCCTCATATTTCGCCTGGGCGTCGTCGGCCTGTGGCTGGCTTTGTGCGCCGAGTTCGGCTGCGCGCCGCGCAATATTCCATTGGGCGTGCAATGCATCCCGTTGCGCCGTGGTGAACTCCACCGCATCGCGGGCTTCCATCAGGTCGAACCATGCAGTGGCGACTTTCAGGTAGAGCTGTTGCTCCGCATCGTCGAGCCGATACCCGGCCTGCGCCGCGCTTTCCTGGGCTTGGTGCCACGAGGCGATATTCGCGGGGCGCCAGAGCGGCTGATTCAGACTGATCTGGTCACCGTTGCTGTGATAACGGTCGTGCAGGGTCGACGGCGGTGTATCCAGGGTGTGGTAGCGACGGCGGTTGCCATTGCTGTTCGCCGTGGCCGTGAGCTGCGGCAACATGGCACCCAGCGCCTCGCGCGCGCGCGCATGCGCCACGGCAACATCGGCCATGGCCGAGCGAAATCCGGGCTCGCTTTCGTGAGCAATCGCGAACAATTCGCCCAGCGAGGTGACGGTCGGCTGCGCCGCGTGTGCAGGAGCGATACAGCACAACCCGAACAGCAGGGGCGCACAGCATGCAAGAAAAGCATGGCCGCGCGTAAATGCCTGGTCAGCCATGCCGCGACTTCGGGGCAGGGTCATGGACGACGCGCACGGATGGATCGACCGGAAGGGTCGTCGTTATAGGCAAGGTGTGGATGCATGGGCCAGCACTCAAATCCCTTCGCTGCAACTGAAGGGAGAAACGATTCCGTCGATGGTTCCCCATGGCATGTTCCGACCCACGCAACACGTGATGTCGGACAAACAAACCAGATCATTCCCCCTTAGTCATCATTTTGGCATTGCCGCACCAACTATGCCAAGTGCGTGATCAGGCTAAGATGGTTCGGACGTTCGGTTGTCGTTGAAGCACTCGAGTCTCTTCTCGCCCGACATCACCATTGGCGCCCCTGATTGGCACACGCAAACCACACCCGACGCCTTGGCGACAGCATTCATGCCTATGCCGTGATGTGCGCCCTGGCAAGGCAGGATCGCGAGCGGCGATTTCATGCCTACACTCCGTTGGCTGCCTTGTTTCCCGACCAACCCATGCAAGTGCTGGCCGATGCTCGCGGTACGGTGTGGAAAACCACCTCGCGCCAGGCGTTCAAGGGTCCGCGACACGGCCAGCATGTGCGTGACTCGATGGCGCAAGCGGCTGGAGTCGAAGAGGATGGGCTGGCTGTTTCGATCGCCCGGTCAACGCCCCCGGTGGCGATGCATCGGCCACGCGTCATCGTCTGCCCGGATGCCGGCGCGCGATACAAGGAGTGGCACCGATCGCGATGGGCACCCTTGAGCGAGCACCTCCTGTCGCTGGGCTGCGAGGTGATTGTCTGCGGCATGCCGGGACGACAGCAGGTTCCGCTGCCGCAGCACACCAGACGCGCAGACATGACCGCGCCGGCCCTTGCATCAGCCATGCTCGGAGCCCTCGCCGTCATCGGACCCGACAGCGGCCATGTCCATCTCGCCGATGCACTCGGCATCCCCGCCGTGGGGCTCTATGCGGCAACCAGCACCGTCACGTACGGCCCTTATCGGGACAGGCGCTGGTGCATAGATCGGCACCAGGCAGCATTTTCGTCGGGTGCGACCTACGACAGCGCCAAACACCTTCCGGGCCATGCGATGGATCTGATCAGCGTGGATGACGTACTGGGTGTTTTGTCCGGTCTGCTTCGAATCCCGCGTCGGTAATCGGGCCGATGCTTCATCGCCTTGCCCGCTCGATTTCGCTGACCGGCCGGCGCGCGCTTGCCCTCGTGGAGCCTGACATTTCGGCAACTGCTGGGCTATTCTTGACAGTTGGGGCTTGTCATTTTTTTGTTTCAGGGGGTAGGACGTGAACAAGTTTGCCGCTGCTGCGGTGTTCGGTGTTGTCTGCGCGCTTTGTGGCTGCCGGACAACCGGTCAGCGCATCACTCACCTCTATACCGGCAACTCGGCCGCCGAAGTGCGCGACTGGCTGGGTCGCCCGGATGCCGTACGCACCATGGGCGATTACGAGGTCTACACCTACCTCAACCGTCATCGCAAACGCCGGTCGCTGCACCATACCGACTACACCGTGGTCATGCAGGACGGGAAAGTCGTCCAGTTCGGTCCTGGCCTGCCTCAGCGGGAAGGTCTGCATACCGTGGTGATCGTGCCGCCGCAGTCCTGACGGTTGTCTTTCGCCATGTTTTCCTTGCATGGGGATTGAACTGCACGGCAAGGGATGCGTTCCCGGGGGGCAAGGTCGGTCATCCTACCGCGGCTCCTGTGCGCACTGCTCGCGACGCGGCAGAGACGCCTGTTCGGCTGTATCTGCCCCGTCTTGTCGAACTCCGGTGCTCTAGAGATACCGCACCGGCGCAGTGGCGTTGTAACCGAGGCTTCCATCGGCCCGCCATTGCGCCGTCACCACAATGCCGAACACGCGGCCGGGTCGCGCGGCATGGGCGCTGCTGTGGTGCAGGCCGTAGTAACTCTTGCTGCCGCCGTTGTAGTTGGGGTGGGCTACCGCGAATACCAGGCCTTTCCGGGCCACGATGTCCTGGCCGGCGGCATGGCCATTCTGGCTCATGCTGTACAGGTGATTGATCACCCAGCCGGGATCCATCTGGTTGTATCCGGTCGGCAGGAATGGCGAGAACAACAGGGTCGCGCCCGGACCCTTTGCCTCGACGATCAGATAGTCACGGATACCGTTGCCGTGCGTGTATTGCCATATCTGGTCGATGCCGGTGCCGGCATGCACATGTGCGCCCCAGGTCATCTGGTAGCCGGGATGGTTTTCCAGCACATACATCGCAGCTGCCGCTTCGCCCACCGCCTCGGTAATGCGCGTGCTCATGTAGGCCGTGCGCAGCGAATGGCAGACGTCGTCGAAGTGGGCACGGGCCATGACGTCGGCATCCGCCCCCGCCACAACCTGCGAGATCCCCTGCCATTGCGATCCATGGATGTCGAGCAGCTTGAACGGCATCCACACCGTATCGATCGCCGCGCCCCTCCAGCCCGTACCGATGGTGATGTCGGCGAAATAGGTCACACCGCCGTGCATGCCCAACGGCGGCCATGTGGTCAGCGGCGGGGCGGCCGAGGCGCGGCCGACCGTGCCGCTGTACTTGTGTACCTTGATCTTGACCACCTTCTGCGACTTGAAGGTGTACTTGTCGTACTTGTGGTTGACCTTGTGGTAATCGACCTTCTTGCGAACCCTCAATACCCTGCCCATGAGCTTTCCCCCTTTTGTTTGCGACGATCCGTGACGGCAAGCGGGAAAACCTCTGCATTCGAACGCGGGCGCCTGAGTCACGATTGCCGATTCGATGAAGCCGTAGTGCCAGGTCCTTGCCGGTTTCCTCCCGGTCAAGGTCCGCATGATTGTAGACGGAACTTCTTTGCGGAAATCCCGAATAACCCCTGTGTGCTCGTCAGCTTGTTTTTCGAGACTCCATCGCATGCGGTCGTTCGCGTTGTCGGCGGCATCGATACGAAGAAAACTCCGACGCGGCGTGTCGGCGTGTCGGCATGATCGGGAAGGCGTGGCAATCGATTGTCGCGTGTTGTCTCTACACCTCTTCGCCGATTGACAGGATGAGCCAAGCGCGTAGTTTGACGCGCCAATGTGTTCTGCACTTCCGGATGCTGGAGTCGACCCACGGCTTTGAATCTTCGTGACCGAAACACCTTGGCGGCACATCTGGGCACGGCGACCAACCTCAATTACATCGTCGGCTCACTATCCGTGGGCCGCGGCAGACTGAGGGGACAACGGCAGCCAGTCCACGAACCGCCCATGCTTCCAAGCTGCAGCCGAGGTGTGGCGCGCATCCATCGCGCCACACCTCCAGGATCAGTGCGGTTTCTTGACCCTCAATCCGCAGTGCTCTGCGAGGTCCATTGTTCCCAAAGCGGTTTCTTCTCCCAGCGCCTCCCACCAGGGGTTGCTTGTGCTGGTCGTCGCATATGCCGGTGCCTCTACTGGGGTGCTCCAGTCGACCTTCGGCAGGTCGTCGACTGCCGCGTCTCTCTTGTCATCGCTTGAGCCGCGCGTCTGGTTCACCACGAGGTAGCGATAACCCCCGTCTGCTTGATTGGTTGCTGCCCACTCGGACGTGACCCATACGCTGGCACTGTTACTGCAATCATCCGAGCGGTCTACGTCCAGTTTGATCGTAGCCGTGGTACTCCTCTGGCCGTCACTTACGGTGTAGGTGAAGTTGTCGGTGCCACTGAAGCCGTTGGCCGGCCGGTACAGATAACGGCCATCGTCCGTGCGGGTCAGGGTGCCGTTACTCGGGTTGGTGAACGACAAGCTGAGGGCATCGCCGTCGACATCGGTGACGAGGCAAGCGAAGTCGATGCAAACGCTACCGTCCTGACGAACCCCGAACGTCGCATCGCGAGCGATCGGCGCGTCGTTCACCGGCGCGACGGTGATCGTGACCCTGGCCAGGTTGGAGCCGTCCAGGTCGTCGTAGGCGCGGTAGGTGAACGTGTCCGTGCCCGACCAGTTGCGATCGGCCAGGTAGGTCCAGGTGCCGTCGTCGTTGCGGCACAAGCGACCGTGTTCGGGGCCGCAGACCACGCAGGCGCCCAGCGCGTCGCCATCGGCGTCGCTGTCGTTGGCGAGCACGTCGATCTTCACCGGTGTGTCTTCCTGAGCGGTGATGGTGTCGTCCTGGGCCATCGGGCTCTGGTTGGCGGTTACGGTGATGGTGACGGTGGTGAGTGCCGAGTCGAGTTCGCCGTCATTGGCGCGATAGGTGAAGGTATCCGTACCTACGTAGCCGCAGCCGGCGGTGTAGCTGAAGGTGCCGTCGGCGTTGCGGGTGAGCCAGCCGTGGCGCGGGCCACACACGATGTCGGCTGTGAGCGCCGTGCTGTCGATGTCCGTGTCGTTGGCGAGCACGTCGATCACGACGGTCTTGTACTCGCGCACGCTGACGTTGTCTGCCTGGGCGACGGGAGCGTCGTCGACCGGTAGCACGGTGACGGTGAGCGCGGCGACGGTGCGGGCCACGTCACCGTTGGCGGTTTCGATGGCCGTGGCTTCGACGGTGAGGTCGAATGTGCCGTTGAAATTCGCCGGTGGCAACAGCGTGAGCGCATCGAGCGTCCAACTGGAGATGTCAGCCGAGGTGGCGCCGGCCGCGGCAGTGAAACTATGCGTGCCGTCGCTCAGGGTCGCGCCGACGGGCAGGGCACCAACCGTCAGGCGTAGCGCCTCGGAGCCGTCGGTGTCGGCCAGGGCGGCCTGGATCGCCGACAGCGGGATGGCAGTGTCCTCCAGGCCGGTGTTGGCCGGCAGTGCCTGGGTCAACACCAGGTTGTCCAGCATGGCACCGCGACCGTTGGCATCGCGCTTGGTCGCTTCGGTGACGATGCTCAAGGTCTGCGGTCCGCCCGTGCCCACGAAGCTGAAGCTCAGCGCCTGCCATGCCAGGGAATCGTCCGGACTGGTGCCGGCGTAGTGGGCGATTTCCACGCCGTCGACGTAGATCCCGATGGCGGTGTAGTCGGCGCTGTAGCCGATGCGGCCGGCGTAGTCGAAGCTCAGCGTATAGGTGGCACCGGCCATGGTGTCCACTTGGCGTTCGATGCCGATGGTCTGGTTGCCCAGGCCTTGGGCATCGTTGAGCTCCAGCCAGTTGTGGCCGCCGTCGGTGGCGGCGTGGACCTCGACGGGTCGGCCGTGCGGGCCGTCCATGCGATCGCCCTCGGACCAGACTTCGAAGCCGTTCCAGCCACCCCAGGTGTGATCGGGCTGCTTGACCAGGTTCCAGCCGTCCAGGCTGTCGCCATGCATCAGCGTGGAGGTGGGGCTACGGTCGTCCACATCTTCCCAATCGGTACGGAACACTTCCTGCGTGGCGCCGGGACGTTCGGTGAGAGAGAGCGTGGGCGCATCGGCCACAGGCGTGATGTCCACGAGCACGCTGGCCAGCTCGCTCAGCAGCTCGCCATCGCTGGCGCGGTAGTCGAAGCGGGCGTAGTGCGACTGGAGATTGCCGGTGCCATCGCCGCCGAAGCCAGCCATACCCGAGGCATTGGCAGCCGGTACGAAGCGCAGGTGGCCCGCGTCGATATCAGCCGAGGTCAGAGTTTGCCCCCTCGTGGCGGCAACCCAGGCAGCGCCATCGTAGACCTGCAACGTGCCATCCGTCGGTAGCGAGGCCAGCACGATCGAAAGCGCACTACTGTCGATGTCGCTGACCGGGAAGTCGCTCCAGGCGAAGACGTAGGGCGTGTCTTCCACGCCAGTGACCTGGGTCGAAGCCGCGGCGACCGGCGCGTCGTTGACCGGCGTGACGTTGATGGTCAGGGTCTTGGCCGTCGGATCGGTGTCGAGACCGCCGTGGGTGGTGCCGCCATCGTCCTGCACCCGGAAGGTGAAGGAGGCATAGGCGTCGCCGTTGGCGTTGGGAGCGGCCAGGAATTGCAACAAGCCGGCGGTGATGTCCGCGGCGTTGATGCGCTGGCCGGCCGTAACCGCTTGACCGTCGAGGGTCAAGCTACCGGCCAAGGGCAGGTCACCCACGATGATGGCGCTGAAGGCGTTGGCCGGTGCATCGTCGGCATCGGCGAAGCCGAAGTCGCTGACCTGGAAGGCGTAGGGCGTGTCTTCCAAGGTCGTCACGGCGGTGCTGGCACCGGTCGGCGCATCGTTGACCGAGGTCACGTCGATGGTGAACGCGCGGGCCGTCGGGTCGGTGTCGACACCGCCGTTGGCCGTGCCGCCATCGTCCTGCACCTGGAAGGTGAAGGAGGCATAGGCCTTGCCGTTGGCGTTGGCAGACGGCACGAACCGCAGCAGGCCGGCGGTAATGTCTGCCACCGTAATGCGCTGGCCGGCGATGACCGCCTGGCCGTCGAGCAGCACGCTGCCAACCAGCGGCAGGTCGCCGATCACGACAGCAGCAAAGGCATTGGCCGGCGTGTCGTTGCCATCGGCAAAGCCGAAATCGCTGGCCTGGAACACGTAAGACGTGTCTTCCAGTGTGGTGACGGTAGTGTTGGTGCCGGTCGGGGCGTCGTTGACCGAGGTGACATTGATCGTCAGCGTCCGGGCGATCAGGTCGGTATCCACACCGCCATTAGCCGTGCCACCGTCGTCCTGCACCTGGAAGGTAAAGGACGCATAGGCGTCGCCGCTGGTGTTGGTGGCTGGGAAGAACTGCAACAGACCCGCGGTGATGTCAGCCACCGTGATGCGCTGGCCGGCCACGATGGCCTGGCCGTTGAGCGTCAGGCTGCCGAGCGACGGCAGGTCACCCACGACGACAGCAGCAAAGGCATTGGCCGGCGCGTCGCTGGCATCGGCGAAACCGAAGTCGCTGGCCTGGAAGACATATGCCGTGTCTTCCAGCGTAGTCACGGTGGCGCTGGCACCCATCGGCGCATCGTTGACCGACGTGACCGAAATCTGCACGGTAGCAACGGCCGAGTCCAGCTCGCCATCGTTCACGACGTAGCTGAAGCTGTCGGCGCCATTGAAGTTGGCGCCCGGCGTGTAGCTGTAGGTGCCATCGGTGTTGACCACCAATTGTCCGTGCACTGGTCCATCGACGATTCGCGGCGTCAGCGTCGTGCTGTCCACATCATGCGCCTGCGCCAGCAGGTCGATGATCTGCGGCGTGTCCTCAAGCGTAGCCGGCGCCAAGTCGCTGGCGACGGGTGCGTCGTTGACCGGAGTGACAGTGATATCGACCGAGGAGACGTTCGAGTCGATCTGACCGTCGCTCAGCTTGTAGGTGAAGCGGTCCGGGCCGAAGTAGTCGGCGTCGGGTGTGTAGGCGAAGGTGCCGTCGGGGTTGATCGTCACTTGCCCGTGTGCCGGACCATCGACGACGACCGGTAGGAAGCCCGGCTGGTCAGCAGCGATGTCGTTGGCCAGCGCGGCCACGGTCAGCGGCGTGTCCTCGGCGGTCTGTGCCGTGTCGTCATAGGTCTCGGGCACACCGATGTGCAGGTCGCGGATGGTGACCTGGCTGCGCGCCTCGCCGAAACCGAGCAGGTCGAAGGAAAGGTTCACCGCCGTGCCGGCGGCGATGCCACGCAGGTCGACGACATAGGTTCGACTGCCGTCGGCATTGGCGACCACGCGCACTGCACTGGACAAGAACGCCTGGCCGTCGCCCTGCAGGTTGAGGAAGCTGTCGGTGTGGCTGAGGCCGATCGAGCCCAGCAGCGACGCGCCCGTGTTGGCGTCGAGCAGCGCGACCTCGAACGCGTCCTCGGGAAGATTGCCCGAGTTGACCAGCGAAGCGCTGTCGACGGTGAAGCGAAGGAATTGGTCGTTGGGGCCTACGGTAAAGATCTGGTTGATCCGCGTCTGGCCTCCCGCGATCTCGTCGAGCACCACCGAGCCGTTCCCCGTGACCGCCTTGCCGTCGACTTTCCAGCCGTCCGTGCCGTTGAAACCGGAGTTGACCAATCCGTCAGCCGGACCATTTTGCGCATCAGCCCGCGCGACCATGAATTCCGGGGCACGAAGAGCAAGCGATCGCATCTCATCCGCCTGCGTCGACGCCAACGCATGAGCGCCGGAATCGGCTGGTTGCGTTGTCACGGATTGCGTCATCAATTGGCTACCCGCGGACTCCGTCGTCTTGTCCAGACTTGTCGGGAGACGGCGGTCGCCAGGGGTCATGTACGGATACATGCAATCGGAGGAGCGCATCACGTCCTGCGCACCCGCGACATGGCCGAGTTCATGAATCAGCACGGTCAAAAGATCCATTTTTCCGTACGCCGCGCCGGATTCCTTGGCAACAAAATGGGAGCTGGAGCCATCCACCGGGTCGAAAGCACCTGCTCCCGGTGCGCCGGTGTACCAACCCCAGCCTGCCCCAGTTGTATCCAGAGTGATGCTATTGCCATCGGTCTTGCCGACCAGCAGATCCTCCAGATCGGCAATCGACACAGTCACGTCCTTGAAGACTGATTCGGGGACGCCAAGATTCGTCCAGTAGGAGATGGCAGCTGGCAATAGCGCGTTCACGTCGCCAAGCGACAGCTGTTGCTGGGTTCCGGGGCCAGCCATGATGGCCGCATCCGGCAAGGGCACGGCAATTTCTCCGCCGTTCGTCAGTGTCGATGCCTTGGACTGGACGGCAGACACGATATTGCCTTGGATGGCGTCGTAGAGCTTGCTGCCGCTGTACTGCCCCTGGAATTGCAGCGTCAGATCTTCAAGGGAGTACATCGGAAAATTGAACTTGAAGAACATCTGTTCGACTGGATCACCAATAGCGTTGGCGGTCGCCTGGTTGAGCATGCCCATAAGCTGCACGGCTTGTTGGGCGCGCATGTCGGAAGTAGGAAGCCCAGCTGTCATGTCACGCAACCGGCTCACCTGGTTGGCGTACCAGGTGATCGCCTGCGACGCATCCATCGAAGCCTGCGCTGGCGCGGTAAACAGAACATCGCCTTGACCGTTTTTCACATCCGTGCCGGGTTCGACAGGTGGAATGCGATAATCCTGCGGGGCGACCGTGGTACCGGCATGGGTTATCTCCGTGCCGCTACCCTCGCCCGGCTTGTCGTCGCCGAGATGCAGGAAGTACTGAATCGCTTCTCCGGGTGATTTATGGAGAACCGCGTCAAGAACATGCCCAAGCTCTTCTTTCAGCTTGGCGTAGGCGGGATTGAAATAGGCTCCCAACGCGCTGTCAGCGAGCTCAAACCATTTGCCGGCATCAGGAGAGAATATGGAAATAATATCCTTCCAGTTTTCAGGGTCGGTAATGTTGTAATTGTCATCTATTCCGTAGTGGTAAAGCGCGACAGCCGCCTTGGCTATTCTCTCTGATATTCCCTTTATTTTCTCCATATCCTGGACATAGTGCGGCAAGTCGACCGCAATGGAAATTTTCCGCGCGACGATCCATTCGTTCGTGGCAACGACCAGCCGCTTTTCGAATCTGATCTGGACCAGAGATTCGAGTTCCATGAATTTACCACTGGCTGCCAGCGCTCCTGCGGTCGCGGTTTCCACGGCAGAATCCAATAAGGCATCGACCATGGATTCGCCAATTTTCTTGGCGTTTTCGTGATGCACCTTATCCAGCGTCCATCCCTCCGTGGACATTTTCTCGATATTCTCATGAAATTCAGTTGCGAGGCCTGAATCATATTTGGTGTCAAGGACGCTCCACAGCACAGCTCCCATTGGGCTCATTTCGGACAAGAGATCCAATGGCTTCACCACGGGCGCAAGTGGCGTGTACTGGATGTCATAGACCGGGACTCTTCCTTCTGCAGAAGCCAGTTCCACCGGCAAACCAGAGGGGTTGTACCCGGCGACCGTCCACAGCGCGTAGAACGACTCCGTATCCGACGTTCCCTTGTATTGGGATGGCGTCACCACTGGCATCATGGTGCCGATGCCGGCCGAAGTGCCATCGTAGAACCGATCAATGGGACGGCTCAGTGGATCGATGTTTTTGCCGCGCCAGTAATCCCACTGGCCGCGGGCATTGATTGCCGCCTGGACGAGCGCCGCGGCATCCCAGGTATACAGCGAGAAATACGACGCGGCGAACATGTCGTAGTCGGGCTCGTAGTTCCATACCTTGGCATAGAGCAGCCCATCTGCACCGATGGTGAGATCTTTTATGGATGCGCCAGCCATTGCACTGGTGGCTCCAAGGTAAACGGGTGCGCCATCCTTCCCGAATGGATCTTCGATGACGCCTATTTTTCCGCCTGTTTGATAAGGGGGAAGTGTCGACAGGCCCGTGACCGTGGGGTCGTAGTACCAGAAGTTCCGGTCAGAAACCAGGGCATATTCCTTGCCGTTGTATTCCACGATCACCACGTCTGAAGCGCCACGGATGTTCTCGCGGAAATGGTCGCGGTGAATCCCGTACTTTTCCAGCGACACTGCGGTGGAAATGGTATTGGTCGTCACGGTCTGTGAGGCGTCGATCCTGCCATTTTCGTCCAGCGGCAACTGAATCGTGGTCACGCCGTGATCCACGGCATGTATGTTGGTGACCACGAATTGACCGGGCTCCTTGCCCGAAACCACATTCCAGGTCGCGTTGTCGTAACTGGGCGATTGGTAAATTTCCGCGCCGACCGAAATGGCGTTGGCAACTGTCCCATTCTCGTCGATGCTGTTCAGGTCGATGAAATCGATACGCCCACTCAGCGATGTAGCCGCCATGTAGCTGTTGTCATTGATCGCGATCGATTCGAAGCCGCCCTTGATCTGGTTGCCACCGGGCAGGCCGCTCAGTCCCTGCTGCTGCTCGAAGAACTGTGGGGACGTTCGGTCAATGTTGATGCGCATCAAGCCGCCGCCAACATCGTCGGCCGAGGATTTCAGGATGGAAAGATTTGCGCCGTCCGATTGCAGCGAAACATAGAGCCAGCCGTCATGGGCGATCAGGCCGCTGATCTCACCTTGGCCGGAGACGACGGGGATCGTGTACACGATGGATCGCGTCATCATGTCGATGACATAGATTTCTCGACTTCTAAAGGAAGCTACAAAAGCGAGCGAACCATCTTGCGAGTACGTGACCATGTTCGTGCCCAGACGCCCGGGCTGGATGGGGTTCCCGTTTTCGTCTTTGGTGATGGTTGCACGTGTTTCGACGGGCGCGCTGCTATCGGCGGTAGCTTGACCGGTACCCTTGAAGATGTAGATCGCGTTGTCCGAGGTGGCAATCGTTTCCCCCTTGCTCCCCGTGAAGGCAGCCACCAGGTTGCTGCCGACGCTTTCGTAGTGATCAACCGACCCGTCGCTGGCCAGTACCGGTATTTGCCGGATTACCTTGATCGCCTCCTGGCTTAACGCCATTCCATCAGGGATATGTATGGTGATGGTTTGCGCCAGGCCATCCGAACCGGGTGCACCGGCAACGATTTCATCCCATACCAATCCCCTGTCCGGGGTCAATTGACCGTCGTCGAAGACGCCCGGCTGGACCAGTTGCGAACCATTCGGAATCAATCTGACGAGCAAGCGCCCGCTGCCGAAGTTTCCTGTGATCGTCAAGTCCTGCGAGGCGGCCTTGTACGACATGTTGGTGATGAAGGGAGCTGCGCTGGGATTCTGTAGATAGTCGCCGGGTACCGGGAAGGTTGCGTCGCTGGTGGACAATAGGTCGCTCACGGGGACGGTCGCTTGCGCGGTACCCGCAATGGTGTAGTCCAGTGCCACGATGGACTGCGCGGCATTTGTCGTCATCTGAACCAACAACCCCGCCAGGCTGGGCGATAAGGCTGCGCGGAAGCCGATTCCCATCGCTCCCATCCAATAGGCCTGCCAATCCATTGCAGCGCCTTTCAGGTGTACATCCTGCACGCCACCGTTCTGCACGGGTTGCTTGGAGACGGTCGCAAAATACACGCCCCCTACCGTGGCCCCACCGTAGGGCGGACTGGCGGTATGCGCCAATCCATCGGTCCCGATGACGCCGTCGTCGGCCAGCCACCATGTCTGATGAACGCTGCCGTCGGCCAGGGTGACTGTCCCCAGTCGCCAGAAATACACGGTGGTACCGGCCTCCAGTACTTTCGGTTCGCCGGTAGCCGGGTCGATGGGCGCATTGACTTTCAGGGCGAACTGGAGCGGGTTGCCTGCCTTTTCGCCGCCAATGTCCACCTTGACCGCGGAAATGACGTCGAGGAAGTCCGGTGCCGGCGCAGTCATGCCTACCGATGCCGCATCCACGCGCTGGAGCGAAACGTCGGCGTCATGGGCCACGCTGCCGCCGGCGACCATCAGGGTGTCTCCCTGCTCGTCCTGCGTGACAGCGCCGGCCTCGGCGTTCATGGCTACTGGGCCAACCGCTGGCACATTAACCGTCACTTGAATCTCGGCCTGGAGCCCGTCATGGATGATCGTGATGATGGCCGTGCCGGCAGCGTGCGCCTTGAGCAATCCGTCCGGTGTCACCGTCACAACGGAGGGGTTGCTTGAATGGTATTGAGTCCCAGTGGACGCCGCTGACAGGCTTTCGCCGGTATCCAGGGAAGAAACGTCGATCTGGCGTTGCCCAATCGCAGCGGCCAGGTTGATTCGTGGCGGAAAGACGTCCAGCTCGTTGCCCTGTATGGCCAACGGAGCTTCGCCGTCGGCATTGACGATCAACGCGTTGTACGCGCTTATGCCATGCGCCGAGATGGTGACCAAGGTCGTGCCATCTTCCCGTGCGTGCAGTATCCCGCCGGCCATCACCGTGACAACGGATGGGTCGGATGAAACGACGGTGAGGTAATCGATCGGGAGGACGACGTTTTCCTGGTCGGCGAAATCACCCGTCACTACCAACTGCTGACGATCGCCAGCAGCCATTGCCGGGATGCGTTCGACATGGATTGCAGTCAGCGCCGCAGAGCTGACGTTGATGTTCAACGTAATCGGCGCACTGGATGCGTAGCCGTCATCGGCACCCAGGGTAAGCGTAGCGGCGCCGCTGTAGCCGGCTTCGGGGGTGAAGATCACCGCTTGGCCATCGTCGCTCAGGATGGCGGTGCCGTGGGTAGCGCCGAGCACGCGCCAGAACACGTCGTCGCCTTCGTAGTCCTGGGCGATGGAGGCCAGCGGGATACGCACGGCGAGGTCGGCGTGGGTGAGGGTGGCAGGTGCATTGACGGCGTTCACCGGTGACTGGTTGGCGCGCCAGCCGTAGTTGGCGTAGAGGACCTGGCGGTCGGTGCTGTCGACCTGACCGTCGCCGTTGAGGTCGGCCCCAAGGTGTGTACTTGCGAGGTCTTGCTCGAACGCGGCGCTGTCGGCGCCGTCGATGGCGCCGTCACGGTTGAGGTCGCCCGCGACCGATACGGTGACGGTTGCCGTGCCGGCGCCGGTCAAGCGAATCAGCTTGAGCCCAGCTTCGGTGACGCGCACCAGCCAGGTCTGCACGCCGTTGTGCACGGTGCTGCCGAGCACGTCGGCGCCGACGATCTGAAGGTTGGCGTTGGGGTCGCTCAGGCTCACGCTGATGGCGAGGATCAGCGCACCTTGCTCGCCCGGCACCTTGATGGTGGAAGCCAGTTCGCTGTCGCGGACGGTGAAACCGAGTGCCGTGGTTTCGCCGCTCGTCAGAGTGCCGGCCCACGTGTTGGCCGTGCTGCTGCCTTGCCAGCTTGCGGCGGTGCCCAGGTTGGCGGCGAGCACGTCGGTGAAGGGCGCACCTTGGGTGTCGTAACCGTACGGCGTGCCGAAATCGTTGCCGCCCAGAGCGCGGGCGAGGACGAGACGGCCTGCCGTGTCGTAGCGGTAGACGACGGTACGGGTGGTGCCGGCGGCGTCGGTCGGGCCGGCGATGCGGGCGATGCGACCCTGGCTGTCGCGCAGGATGTTGATGCGTGCAGAGGCGTCGCCACCGACCAGGGCGATGCCGGTATCGGAGACCAGCCATTGCATGCCGTCGGCGAAGGTCACGGCGGTGACTTTGCCAGCAGTGTCGAGCGCGTAGATCGTGCCGTCTGGCGCGGTCAACTGATAGCCGCTGGGTGTCCAGGGCAGGCCGGTGAGTTCGTCGTACAGACGGTCACCCATGCGTTGCAGGTGACTGCCGTCGACGGCCTCAAGCTGCCAGCCCTGATCGTTTCCGAAGCTCGCGCGATAGACGATGGGCGCAGCCGGCGAGGTGTCCAGCGGGGTACCGACGACGTCGAGGGTGAAGCTCAAGTGGGTTGATGCCTGCGGTGAGGTCAAACTCGCGGGCAGGGTCAGCCACAGGCGTGCGCCGACCGTCCAGGCGGCGCTAGCGCCGCTGGCGGTGGTGGCGCTCTGATCGGTAGTCAGGTGGCTGTCGAAGCCGGCAATGGCCCAGTTGCCGAAGTCGCCGCTGCCCAGAGTGCGCTGGAGCGCGAAGGCATGGCCGCCGAGCATGTAGGTCGCGTCGGTGGTGCTGGCCGCGGGCGCGGTCTTCTGCGCGGTGTCGATAATGACGCGCGCATCGATCTCGCTGGTGCGGCCGGCCAGATCCCACGCGGTCAGGCGCAGCTGGTACACGCCATTGTTGAAGGCGGCGGGATCGAGGCTGGCGAGCGCCAGTTGCTGGTCGATGGTGGCGGCGTCGAGCGACTGCTCGGCGAGTGTCTGCCACTGGTCGCTGCCGGCCGCTGCGATCTGCAGCCGGTAGCCCATGGCCTGCAGTTCATCGAGCGAGGCTTGCAGGGCGGCGGGGCTGGTGATGTCGAGCGGACGGCCATCGAGCGTGGCGCCCTGCAGGACGCCGGTCCACGCAAGCGCGGGGGCACCGGTGTCGGCGGGGTCCTTGATGCGCAGTTGCCTGTCCAGCGTGCGGGTATTGCCGTCGGTGTCGGTGGCGATCACGCGTACGTCGATCAGGCCGGGCTGGGTAGCCTGCACATGGAAGCGACCGGAACTATCGAGCGCCACGGTCTGCCACGTGTCGGTACCCAGGCCGGTGCCGCGCACCTGGGCGATGACACTGGCGATGGCGCCGAAGCTGCTCGCGCGCACGGTGACCAGCACCGACTGGCCGGGGAGTGCCGGGGTGCTGGGGACGCTGTCGATGAGCACACTGGGCGCGTTGGCGCTCCCGTCGGCACCCACGCGGACGACGAAGGTTTGCTGCGTGGTGGCGTGGCCATCGCTGACCTGGGCCGTGATGACGACGTCGCCCACTTGGCCGGGACCCGGCGTCCACACGAAAACCTTGGCCTGGGCGTCGTAACTGGCGCCCTCGGGCAGGCCGAGGACGCTCACGGTCAGGCCGTCGGTCTGCGTCGCGCCGTCCGGGTCAGTGACCGTCAAGCCATCGCTGGCGCTGCCGCCGAAGTGGACGGGCAGGGTCAGCGTCTGGCCGACCACGGCTAGGTGGTTGGCCACGCCGAGGGTGGGCGCGCGGTTGCTGTCGAACACGCGCACGTGCACGATCCGCGTGGTGGCGAGCGTGCCGTCGGTGGTTTTGAAGGTGAAGCTGAAGTCGCGGTTGTCGGCGCTGGCGTTGTCGATCACGCCGTAGCCGGGCGTCCACTCGAAGTAGCCGGTTGTCGGGTCGAAGGCGATGCCGGGCGGGGTGGTGTCGTCGTAGACCAGGCTGGCGTTGAGCGGGTCGCCGTCGGCGTCGAAGGTGCGCACGGTGAAGGAGAGCGTGCCGCCTTCGTTCACCAGTTGCAGCGGCATCGGCAGGATCACCGGCGCCTGGTCGACGTTGGTCACGTGCACTTCGAAATGGCGCACGAAACTTGCGCTGCCGTCGCTGCCGGTGAGGGCGAAGCGGTAGGTGCCGGGGCTGGCACCGCCCACGTTGTCGCTTTGCGCGGCGAACAGGCCCGGCGTCCAGCTCAGTGTGGCGCGGTTGCCGTTGGCACCGGCGGGCACGCTCAGCTGCATTCCCGGTGGCAGGCCGGTGGCGGTCCAGTTGATCAGGTCGGCGTCGGTGTCGTTGGCGAACAGGTCGAGCGCGAGCGGCGTGCCCTCGGTGGCGGTCAGCTGCACCGGCACGGTCGGGTCGGTGCTGTCGGCCACGGCCTGGCCGTTGAGTTGCAGGCCGAGCAACTGCGGCGGCACGTCGGCCGCACGCACCACGATGCGCACGGTGTGCGTCGTCACGTTCGGCACCGGGTTGGCCGGGTTGGTGTAGCCGGCATCCTGCGGCGGCAGGCCGCTGTCGGTGACGGTGAACACGATGTCGTGACCGCCGATGTCGTCGGTGCTCGGCGTCCAGGTGAGGATCGCCCGGCCGTACTGGGTCTGCGGCGTGATCTGCGCGCCGAGCGGCAGCCCGGTGGCGCTGAAGGAGAGCGCATCCTGGTCGGCGTCGCTGACCGTGATCGGCAGGCTGATCGGCTGGCCGGCGACGGCCACGATCTGCGTGGGCAGGGTGAACACCGGCGGCTCGCTGGCGCTGCGCGCGGTGACCACGAAACTGACCGAGCTGGCCAGCACGCGGGCCGGGTCGCCATCGCCGTTGTCGCGGGCGGCCACGGTGATGGTGTAGTCGCCGCGGTCGTTGTCGCCCGGCGCGAAATGGAGCGTGCCGGTGATGTGGCCGTCGCCGCTGGACGGATTTTGGGTGTAAGTGGCGAACGGCGGCAGCCCGTCGAAGGTGAGCTGGATGGGGTTGCCGTCCACGTCGGCGATGTCGATCGGGATGTCGAGCGTGGCGCCCTTGTCGACGAAGGCGTTGCCGATCGGCGCGATGACCGGTGCGCGGTTGGTGTCGGCAACCACGATGGGGATCGTGACCTGGCTGACCGCCGGCGTGCCGGTGCCATCGCCATCGTCGGTGGCGATCACCGTGACGTGGTAGGTGCCGGCTTGGGCGTAGCCCGGCGTCCAGAGGATTTCCAGGGTGTCCGGGTCGAAGCTTGCGCCGTCGGGCAAGCCCAGCACCTGGTAGCTGACCGTGGCGGGCGCATCCGACTCCTGCTGCACTGCCTGGCCACCGGGCGCCAGACGGATCTTGGGTGCAAAACCGGGATTGTCGGGGTCGAAGGCGAACACGCTGATGCTCAGTGGCTGGCCTTCGAGAAGGTTCCAGCTGTCGCCGACATTGGCGTCGAACACAGGCGCGCCGTTGGCGTTGAGCACGTTGAGGGCGAGCGTCCGGGTGGCGCTACGCGTCACCAAGCTGCCGTCGGGCAAGGTGTAGGTCGCGGTGAGCGTGACCGCCACGTTGAAGTTGCCGTGCTGGTCGTAGCCCGGCGTCCAGGCGAGCCAGCCGGTGTCGGTGTTGAGCGTCATGCCGCCGGGCAGGAGTGGAGCGCTGTAGCGCAAGTCGACCGTGGTGCCGTCGGCGAAGGTGACACCGCCGGGCAACTGGCCGTTGAGCTGCAGGCCGAAGGCCTCGCCTTCACGCAGGATCTGCGCTGCGATGGGCGCGAGTGCCGGCGCCGGCTGCGCCTGCGCGACGATGATGTCGAACTGCTGGCGGGTGGTCGTCTTGCCGTCGCTGACGGTGACCGTGACGTCGTGGAAGATGCCTGCCTGGTCGTAGCCAGGGGTCCAGGAAAGAAGACCCGTGCGGGCGTCGAAAGACGCACCCGCCGGCAAGTTGGCGATGGCCAGCGTGACCAGGTCGCCATCGGCGTCGCCCGCGGCGAGCGGCAGGGAGAGCGACTGGCCTTCGTTCAGCGTGATGGTGCCGATTGGCGACAGCGTCGGTGCGTGGTTGCCTCCCGCGACGGGCAGGTGGAAGGTGCGCAGGGCCACGCCGCCGCGGCTGTCCTGCACGCGCAGCACGATCACGCTGTCGGCAGGTGCGTTGGCTCCGGGCGTCCAGCTGAGCGTAGCGGTGGCGTGGTAATAGCCGTCTGCGCCGACGGTGGTGCCGTTGGCTGGCGTCAGCGTGACACCGGCGGGCGCCTGCACGAGCTGCCAGTGGAACACGGTGCCGTCGGGATCGAGCGCGTCAACCTGCGCCGTCCAAGGCTGGCCGACCGTGGCAGTGGTCGGGAAGGTGTCGGCCGAGTAGTCGATGACCGGGACGGTCGCATCGCCGCCGTCGGTTCCGTCAGTGGCAGGGGCCAGCACCAGCCCAAGGCTCGGCGGCAGGTTGGCCTGCGGCACGGCGTAGACGCCGTGGCCCAGGTCGAACTTGGCCAGTTCCGGCAAGCTGCCTGGGCCGCCGAAGGCGCTCGCCGGGACGACCGTGACGGTCTGGTCGGCCAGCGTGGCACCGGCGGCGAGTTTGCCACCGAGGGCCTGCAATGCGCTGGTGAGGTCGAGCACCCACAGGTCGGCCTGGTCGCCGTTGCCCTGGGTGGCACCAGTGATGCTGTCGCCGAAGTAGGCACCCGGGTCGAGCAGCAGCATCAATGGACCATCGAGGTCGTCGGTGCCGACATTGGTGAGGCTGACGTCGTAGCTGACTTCACCAGTAGCCTGGTTGGAGCGGGTGTGGCTGAAACTCAGGTGCACCTGCGAGCTCATGTTGAGCAGCGCGGTGAAACCGGTGATGGTGTCCTGGCCGATCGCCAGCTGCATGCTGCTGCGCAGGCTGCCGCTGATGGTCAGCTGGTAGTGGCCGGCCTGCAAACCGCTTACGTCGAGGTAGGCGGTGTGCGTGGCCGCATCCCAGCGCACACTGGCCGGGTTGATGGCCGCGGCGTTCGTGCCGTCGGGCAGCAAACTGTAGTTGGCCACGTCGTAGATGCTGGAGGCATCCTGCGGGTTGGTGCCCAGCCACATGTCCTGATCGAACTGCACCGCGATTTCGCCCAACGGCAATGGCACCAGGGCGCCATCGGGCACGCTGGTGGCGATGATCTTGGGCGCTTGCGCGGGTGCAATCTCGTCGACGTGGTTGGTCTGCGCTACCAGGATGCGGCCGTCAGCCGTGGTGAGCAGCGCTTCGCCCTGCGTGCCGCCGCCGGCGACCTGCAGTACACGGCGCGAGTCGAGTGCGATCATCCATACGGAGGAACCATGCGTGGTGTCGGCGACGCCGTCCACCTGCACGTGCTGGTTCAAGCCGCCGGAGGCGAACAGCAGGCCATCGAGCAGGCTGCCCGGTTGGCCGAAGGCGATCGAGTCGACCACGCCGGCAAGGCGGTATTCGAGCTCCGCCCGGCCCAGCGTGGCGCCGCTCATCGGGAAGCTGACGATGTCGGTGCTGCCATTCGGATCGGCAGCGGTAATGTCGCTGCCTGTCCAGCGCACGCCCCACAGGCGGCCGTCGGGACCGAAGGCCAGATCGCCCACGCGGGTGTTGCTGAAGTGCTGCCAGGCCAGACTGGGATCGGTCTGGTCGGGGTGGAACACATCGATGCCGTCGCCGGCGGAGACGTAGATGTCGCCGGTGCCGGGCTGGATTGCCAGCGCGTGCGTCAGCGGCTGGTCGCCGGGACCGTGCAGGCGACGCACGATCGCGCCACTGGCTGCGTCGACCTGCAGCAGCTCGTTGCCGGTCATCACCCACAGCTGGCCGAGTGCATCGACGGCCATGTCGAGCACGGGCGCATCGAGCGTGAACAGCGGCGTGGTGCTGTGGCCGCCGTGTACGTCGTAGCGAAACACCTCATTGCGCTCCGCGCCGGCACTGACCAGCACCGATCCATCGGCCAGTTGCACCATCGCCATCGCGCCGATGTCGGCCGCGCCGGTGGCAAAACCATCCGCGAAGCCGCGTGCTGCGAACGGTGCCAGCACGTTGCGCAGGTCGCCGGCGCCGACGCTGGCGACCTGGCCCGGCAACAGCTGGGTGGCCTGCTGGAACAGCGTGTTTTCGGCGTAGCTGCGGTCGGCCGGTGCCTGCGACACCTGCGCGCTCTGCTCTACGCCAGGGGTGACGCCCAAGCCGTCGAGCACCTGCTGGCGGCTGCCGTCGTCGGGCAGTACCGCGTTGGTGACCATGGCCGCTTCGCGGTTGCCGGCGTTGTCGGTGGCCGCGGCGAGGAACTCGTAATGGTGGCCGGCTTCGCCTGTGAAGGTCGCGTGGGTCTGGTCCAGGCCGAGCTGGCGCTGCCAGATCTTGAAGTCGCCGCCGTCGGTGGCGACATAGACGGTGACGTAGCGGATGCCGCTGGCGTCGTCGGTCGCCGTCCACTTGACGTCGAAGGTCGGCGCGCCTTGCGCGTCGGTCCCTGTGGAGGTCACTTCCACCTTGGTCGTGGGCGCCGTGGCGTCCAGCGTGGTGGTCACGGTGGTGCTGTCGATCGGCGGCGTATCGTCGAAGAAGATGCGCGCGGCGGTGGCGATGTGGGCGCCGGATGCGGCATCGGCTGCGGCGGCCACGGTGTAGCTGACGAAGCCGCCCGCCGGCTGGGAGCCGGTGGTGGGAACGAGCAGCGCACGGTTGAGGTTCTTCATCACCTCGCCGGTGGCCGGGTCGATCGCCTGCAACAGCCAGGTGGCCGTATGCGATTCGACGTCGATGCCCGCGCTCACGCGCAGGATGAAGCCCTTGCTGCCGCTGAAGTCGAAGTCGCCCTGGAAGTTGGCGCGATCGGCTGGCACGTGGATGTTGATGTCGCCGATCTTGAGGTCACCCAGGCGCAGCGAGCGCGGGTCCAGATTCGGATCGAGCTGCGAGACGATGCGGATCTGGCCGACACCCTGCGTACCCGGATTGCTGAAGGCGAAGCTGTAAGGCAGCGGCGTGGCGGCCGGCACGTAGATGCTGCCGTCCGCGGCCATGGCCTGGCCCTGCGGACCCTGCACGCTGATCGCGGTGTCGCCGACGTTGCTCTGGCGCGCGACCAACTGCAGGTACTGGGCGAGGTTCAGGCCCTTGGCGGGCAGCGGGTTGAATTTGTCGTCGAGCAGCCCTTGGTCGCGCAGGTATTCAAGCTCGGCCTGGCCGCCGACGAAGATGCGGAAATTCTCAAACTGCAGCGTGCGGCCGGCGTGCTGATCGTAATCTGCCGGGTTGGCGAGCGCCGGCACCGGCACCTCGATTTCATCGCCATCGGAGTCGGTACGCGTTTCGTAATGATCGATCGCACCGGTCGCCGCGTTCGGGTCGCCGGCGTACTGCGCGGTATCCCCATACCATTGCTGCACCTTGGCGAAGAAGCCGAGGATGTCGGCCTGGGTGCGATAGCTGTCGCCGCCCTTGGACATCAGGATGCCGGCGGCCAGCGTGGCGTTGAGGCTGACCACCTGCGGATTGGTCGAGATCGGCGGTGCCTGGTCGGCCGGGCGCAGCATGCCGCAGGCTTCCAGCGAAGCCAGCCAGCCGTTGACCCATTGCGTGGCGTCGGCTGCCAATACCGCCAGATTGCTGGGCGCGTTCGCGTCCGCGAGCACGGCATCGCGCAGGCGCAAGGCGTACTGGGTCTGCTCGGCGATGAACTCGTCACGGGTCAGGGCGGTGGCGGAAGCCACCACGTTCATTTCGAACGACTCGGACAGCGCTTCTATTTTTTCGAGCGCGCGGTCGTCCGGGTTCAGGAAGCGTGCGGCAAGTCCCTGCTGGATATTGTCCAGCCCGCTTACGCCGGCATCGAGGATTCCTTGTGCCTTCCAGTCCGGGTGCGTGGCGTACAGGGCATCGCGCAGGGTATTGAAATCGCCGTTGATCCACGCGGTCAGACCCGGATAGGTCTGCAGCCGGAAGTTCATGCCGACGAAGCCGTGCGCGGCCACGTCGAACGCATAGCCCGGCGCCAGGTTGTACCCGCTGGTGTTTTCGGTGCCATCCAGCGAGGCCCACGGGATGTCGCTGCGCGGCTGGCTGCCCGGCGTCTGGCCGTAGCTCTGCGTGTTGGCCGGTGCATTGGCGGTATTGCCGAACGGTGAGCCGCCGACGTTGGAACCGAACAGGGCGTAGGGCAGGTCCAGTCCGTCGAGCAGATAATGGTTGTAGCCCATCTCGACCGCGCCGACGTCGAAGCGCACGTAGGGCGTGTCGACGTTGGTGAGGCTCTGCAGCGACACGGTGTATGTCGCAGCGTCGCCCGGTTCGAGATTGCGCGGGCCGCCGATGCCGATGGTGACGTCGTCCTCGATGCCGCGCTGGACCAGGTAGCGGTCGGCCTCGGTGACGCTGTGGCCGTCGGGGTTGACGACGGTGACGTCGTACAGGCCGAGCGGGAAGGCGCGCGTGTCGAACACGGCGCGGATGTGCGTGGCGTCCAACACCTGCCAGCGTTCCGGCTCGGCCTGGTACACGCCTGGCCGGGTCAGCTTGACGATCGCGCCGGCCTGGAAGCTGGAGCCGTAGATGTCCAGCGTGACCCAGCGGTGGTCATCGTCGCTGACGCCGCCGTTGTCGGGCGTGACCTTCGTGATCGACAGCGGCAGCAGATCGGCGCGCAGGATCGCGGGCACGGCATTGCCGCTGCGCGAGCGCACCAGGATGTAGTAGTCGCCGGCCTGGGTGCTGGGGATCAGGGCCTGCTGGTCGGCCGAGGCCGCGTTGGTGTACGCCGCGTCGTAGGCGAAGCCGGTGGGGATGTCGCCATAGCGCACGAACAGCTCGTTGTCGCCGCTGGCCGCGGTCGAATCGAGCAAGACGCGCAGGGTCTGCCCGGCCGCCACGCTGACCTTGTAGAGCAGGGTCTGGCCGTCCGACAGCGTGATCGCGGTGGGGCTGGCTACCGCGATCTGCGGCACCTGGGTCTGGATGCTCGACGCCGACGCGGTGAGGTTGTTCGCCTCGCCCGGGGCCATCACCAGTCCGGTAGGACCGTAGCTGATGTCGCCTTCGTAGACCTCGTTGTACAGGTCCGGACGTACCACGATGCGCCAGCTGCCGTCCTTCAGCGGCGGCAGGTTGGCCGTGAGCGTACCGGTGTAGCTGGCACCACCGGCGACGTCGCCGGAATGGTTGACCTTGCCGAGCAGGATGTCGCCGATGTCCCAGCCGTTGTCCTGCGACAGGTAGATCGCGTCGGTCCAGTGACCGTGGGCGGTGTTGCTCGAATCGTTGGTGACCGAATAGGTGACGGTGACCGGCGTGCCCACCGTGGCCTGCGCGGGAACGCTGACATCGACGACCTTGAGGTCGGCCGGTGGCGGCGTTTCCACCAGCATCGGCTGGGCCGCGGCGGTGGCGTTGTTCTGGTCGTAGCCGAACTCGCGGACCTTGCCGTAGGCTCCGCTGCCGAAGGCACGCGCCGGGTCGGTGATGACGAACACGTAGTAGGGGCCCTCGAGGTCGCCGGGTGCGGTGATCTCGAAGTGGCCGTCATAGGTGCCGCCGGCGGCGAGACCGCCGCTGTGCGACAGGTAGCCGAGGTAGCAGTCCTGGTTGACATCAAGGAAACGGTCGCGGGAGAGATAGATCAAATCGTTCCAGCTGGTCTGGCCGCCGGGCGTGGTGCCGCCGGCGTTGAGCACGCTGTAGTCGACGTCGAATTTCTGGCCGGCAATCACCGATACCGGTGCGGTGACCTGGGCCACCTGCAGGTCCGGTGGCGTGGCCAGCGTGATCGGCAGCGCGAGCGAGGCAACGTTGTTGCCCTCGTCACGGAACTCCAGCACGGCGCCCGGGCCGCTGCCGCTGACTCCGCGCAGGTCGGAACGGATGGTGCTCGGTTCGTCGTTGTCGGCGACGGTCGAAGTATCCGCTTTGACGATGATGTGGAAGTCGCCGCTGATCGATTGCGGCAGGTGGAAGGTGGCCGATTGCGTGTACGACTCGCCAGGCAGCAGGAAACGCGGTTGGCCATTCGCATCGAAGAGGGAGATTTGCTGCACGCAACCCGGGTTGTAGTAGCCGCCCTCGATCAGTGCGAAATCGCTGCTGTCGAGCGAGTCGTCGTTGGACAGGTATACGCCGTCGTACCACGCGTTGGTGCGCGTCGCACGCGTGCCCTGGTTGGTCACCGTCCAGGTGACGGTGACCAGGTCGCCCGACTTGGGCGCGTCGTTGTCGATGGTGACCGAGCCGATCTGCAGGTCCGCTTCGCGGTAGGTGATGTCGAGCGGGCTGCCTCCGAGGTTGTTGTCGTTGCGCGCACCTTCGTATGCCGACGTGCGGTAGAACGAAAGCGCGTTGCTGTTGAAGCCGCCGGTGGTGATTTCTTCGGCAGGATTGCGGTGGAAATCCGGATCGTGCCGTTCGCTGTCCGTGATGACGTAGATGTAGTAACGCCCATCCGTGCCGGCTGGCAGGCGCACGTTGGCCGTGGTCGTATAGCTGGCGCCCGCGGCCAGGCCGTTGCTGTTGTCATGCTCGAACAGGCCCAGCAGGGTCGCCCGGCTGGGAATGAAGGTCGGGTCGGTGCTGATGTACACCGAATCCTGCCAGCGCGCGGTCGACGGCCATACGGCCTCGCCGTGGTTGGTGACGGTCCAGCTGATCGACGTCAGTTCGCCGGAGTAGTTTTGCGGCTGGCATTGCACCGCGGTGACCTGCAGGTCCGCCGGATGCGGCGTGACGACCGACGCGGCTGACGTTGCATTGTTGGCGTTGCTGACCTCGCGCACCTGCTGGAGCGCATCGGTCTGGACGATGATGTAGCTGCCGGTGATGGATGGTGCCAACTGCACCGTCTGGTTGACAGTGTACTTTTCGCCGTTGTTGAGTGCGCGCTTCTGCGTGTAGCTGCCAAGGGTCCAGATGTGCTTGGCTTTGCTGAGGTCGGCGTTGTCGGCCACATAGACCGTATCCGTCCAGTCGCCGTCGAACAGGTCGCCCTGGTTCTGCACGGTATAACTGAAGCTGAGGGTGGTTCCGGCGTCGATGCTCGCCGGCGCGTTGACCTCGGTCACCACCAGGTCCGGCGGGGTGATGCCGAGCACGCTGATGGCACGAGCCTTGTAGTTGTCGTTGTCGACCTGGCTGGGATCGTCCGGGTTGATGTTGGAGGCGAGCGTGTCTTCCAGAATGGTGTCGTAGGCGTCGGACCAGACGGTGACGTAGTACTGCCCGCTCAGGGTGCCGTCGGGAATGGTGACTTGCAGGTCACCCAGGTAGTCCTCGCCGATGGCGAGGTTGCCGGTGTGCTTGATCGAGCCGAGCAGCACATCGCCCTTGTAGGCACCGGGACGGCGCGGGTCCTTGGCCAGCCAGACGGTGTCGGTCCAGCTGTTGACGTCGGCGCTTACGCCCCGCGTGGTGGCGCTCCCCAGATTGCTGACCTTGTAGCGCACGTCAATGGTGGCGCCGTGCACGGCCTGGTCCGGTGCGACCACGTCGCTGGTGACCAGGTCGGAGAAGGGCACCGGGTCGACATAGAAATGTGCGGCCTTTGCGTTGTTGCCGTTGTTCGGGTACTCGTCGATGGCGTTGTCGCCATCGGCGACGACGATCAGGTAGACGTCCCCGCGGTAAGTGATCGGGATGTCGATGGTGCCGCTGGTGTTGGAATAGCTTTCCGTCGGTGCGAGCGCACTGTTGTTGTCGTATACGCCGACCAGCTTGTCGTCACCACTCAAGGTGCCGTCGAGCGAGAGGTATACCTTGTCGCGCCAGCGACCGTTGGCCGGGACGGAACCCAGATTGGTCACCGTGTACTGGATGGCCATGCTGGTGCCGGCGGCGACGTGGTCGGGCACCACCACGTTGCCGACCTGCAGATCCGGGCGGCTCAAGAGGCTGACTTGCAACGCGTCGGACGAGATCAGGACGTTGTTCTGACTTGCCGTACCGTATTCGTAGACATCGTTATTGCCACCGGAGTTGGTGACCACCTCGATGCGGTAGAGCCCTTCGATCCTGGAGGGCAGGCGCACCTGCTCGGTGCGGGTGTAGGCGATGCCGGGCGACAGTGGGCGGTCATAGGTGAAATTGCCCAGCACGACCGCCGAGCCGTTGCCATCGGCGGGAACCAGCTTGACGGTATCGACCCACGGGCCGACGGCGTTCGCTGCCCCCTGGTTGACGACAGTCCAGGCGATGTCGACCAGGGCACCTTCCTGCGCCGTCTCCGGCAGGCTGACCGATTGCACGGCCAGGTCGGGAGAAGGCGCAAGCTGGACCGGCACCGCTGCACTGTGGCCAACGTCGTTGTTGCCATAGATGAACTCGAACGGCCCGCCCGTGCGTACGTTGAGGTAATAGTTGCCCTGGATGCCGTTGGGCAAGTTGACCGTGATGCTTCGGCTATAGGTGTCGCCAACGGCAAGCTGGCCGATGTGGTCGGCCGACCCCAGGTTCACGATCGAGCCGGTGCCGTCGGGATTGCTGCTCAGCCAGACGTGGTCCGTCCACTGCGCGGTGTCGGTGATGCCGATACCGTTGTTGACTACGCTCCAGCTCACGGTGAGCGGCTGGCCGCTGGTTGCTGCGCCCTGCGTGGTGACGGACTGCACCTGCAGGTCGGAGTATGGCTGGGGCATCACGTCGATGGCGTGGTCGGCCTCCAGTACGTTGTTGGCGCGCGCGCCGTTCTCGAATACGACCGCTGCCGAATCGGCCACCACGAACAGCTTGTAGTGCCCGGTGGTGCCGGGTGGCAGCAGGGTGCTGAGGTGCCCGGTATAGGAGTCGCCGACGGCTAGCGCGCCGTCGTGCAGGACGGTGCCCAGCACGCGGTCGTCGCCGTTGCCGAGCACGTCATCGGTGGAGAGGATGACGTTGTCGGTCCATTGGCCAGCGAGGCCCGCGCCGGTCCCCTGATTGGTCACCGTCCAGCTCACGTCGAGCGTGGCCGGGTCGGCAATCAGGGAGGTCGGCGCCTGCACGGCGCCCACTGCAAGATCGGCGTGGGGCGCCAGTTGTACGGTCAGCGCCTGCTGGCCGGTGTCGTCGGTGCGGGAGTGCTCGTCCAGCGCGTGGGCTGCGTCGGTGACCACGACGATGGCGTATTCGCCGTCGTAGGCCAGCGGCAGCGCAAGGTCGGCACCGGCGGTGTAGCTGGCGCCCTTGTCCAGCGGGCCGGCGTGTGCCACTTCGGCAAACTGTGTGAGCGCGCCATTGTGCGAAATGTAGATCCGATCCACCCAGCCTGTGGAGGCGAGGCCACCATGGTTGGTGACCGTCCAGTCGACATGGATCGTCGAGCCGGATTGCACCAGGCTCGGGCCGGTCACCGTGCTCACGGCAAGATCCGGACGGGCCACGGTCAGGGCAGTCCCGCCCCGCGCCAGGTTGTCGCCTTCGCCGTCGCGCTCGTAGACGGTGTTGTCGGTGTCGGTGGTGACCACCCAGGTATAGCTGCCTTCGACGAAGTTGGCGGGCAGCGTGAAGCTGACGTTGCGCAGCGCGCTGGCACCGGCCGCGAGGCCGTCGGTGTAGAAGCGATTGGCGACCTCGAACCGCTGCCCGTTGCTGTTCTCCAGGAAGATGCGGTCGCGCCAGGTGCCCGGGACATCGGCGTTGCCCAGGTTGTGGGCCACATAGGTCAGGCTGACGTTGTCGCCCGGTCGTGCGTCGGTCGGACCACTGATGTCGGTTACCGTGAGGTTGGCCGAGGGCGAGAGCGAGATCTTCAGCAACTGGCTGTAGGCGCTGTTGTTCCCGTTGCGACCGTTTTCGTCGACCACGTTGTTGAGGTTGGTGTAGACCAGGATGTAGTAGTCGCCGACCAGGTCGCGCGGCAGGGTCAGCGTGGCGCTCGCGGTATAGCTGTCGCCCACCGCCAGGTAGCCCGCGTGCGTTACCGAGCCGGCCAGGATGATGTCCGACGACGACGGCACGCCGGTGCGCGAAAGCACGACGCGGTCGTTCCACAACGCCAGGTTGGTTGCGGAATTGCCACTGTTGCTGACCTGCCAGGTCACGCGGACGCTCTCGCCGCTCAAGGCAGTTGCCGGAGCGGTGACGGAGGTCACGCCGAGGTCTGCGTAGGCGGCAGCCAGCACGATCGGTTGCGCGGCGCTGGTGCTGTCGCCGCGCGTATCCGGCTCCAGCACCTCGCCGTTGGCATCGCTGCGGATGGCGATGTAGTAGCGCCCGTCGGGCAACCCTGGCAAAGTGGCCATGAGTGCCTGCGAATAGCCTTCGCCCACGCCCAGGGCGCCGGTGTGCCGCACGCTGCCGATGACGATGTCGTCACCGTTGCCGATGGTTGCATCGGTGCTCAGGATGATGTGGTCGGTCCAGGCATTCGAGGTGGCAGCCTGCCCGGTGTTCTTGACGTTCCAGCTGACCTTGATCTGCGTGCCACCCATGGCTGTGGCGGGGGACACCACGTTGCTGACGGCCAGGTCGGCGTAGGCAACCGCCGCTGAAGTCAGGCTGGCATTGGCCGTGTTGTTGTCCTCGGCGGTGCCGTCGAGATTGGTTTCGTACAGCACGCCAAGACCGGCGGTGTTCTGGTCAGTGGCCACCGTGATGGCCAGATCGCCCGTGCCCTTCAAGCCATCGGGCAGGCGGAAAGTGAAGCTGCGCAGGCGATGCTCGCCTGCGCCGATCGGGCCGTTGGCCTGTCCGTCGATCGTGGCCTGCGGGTCATACAGCAGGCTGGTGTCGAGCAGCAGCAGGCCCGAGTCCCCGCGGCTGACCGTGATGTGGTCGCTGAAGCCCAGGGCGGTTGCGCTTGTGCCGGTGTTCCAGTCTTCCCAACTGATCGTGACCAGGCCGCCTGCCTTCACGTCGGTGGTGGTGATCTGCAGGTTCTTCACCTGCAGGTCCGGGCCGGCGGTCAGCGTGGAGGTGATCGTGTTGTTGCTTTCCCCGCTGCCCTGAGCGTTTGCCTCAGGCACCTCGCCAAGACTGTCGGCAATGATGCGCAGGGAGAAGCGACCGGACGCGTCGATGCCGCTCGGCCAAACGAAGCTGCCTTGCCGGTCGCGGCTGGCGCCGCTTTCGAGTGCGCCGGCGTCGAGCAGGTCGCGCACGCTGAAGGTGTCGACCACACGGCCGGTGGACAGGTTGCGCAACTCGAGTTTTTCACTCCACGGCATCGTCACCGCGGCGGCACCCTGGTTGGTGACGGTCCAGTCGACCGCCACGGTCTGGCCTGGCTGGAAATCGCCGGCCGGCTGCAGGCGCACGTTCCCTACGGTGAGGTCGGCATAAGGTGCCAGCTTCACCTGCGTGGAGAGGACGCCGGCATTGTTCTTCTCGCCGGTGCCGGCGGCGTTGAATTCACGCAGGACATTGTCCGAGTCCGCCAGCACGGTGATGCTGATGTTGCCCGCCGCTGCGGTGCCGTCGGGCAGGCGCAGCTGCAGATGGCGCGTGATCGCCGTGCCGATACCCAGCGGCGTACCGATGCCGTCGTAGGGCACCACGGTGTCGAGCAGGACCGCGCCGGTATCGGTATTGCGCACGATGACGCGGTCGTTCCAGCTTTGGCTGGCTGCCGCGTTGCCGCGGTTTTCCAGCACCCACTGCACGTCCACCAACTGGCCGGTCGACAGGTCGCTGGCGGGGGTGATACTGACGTTGTTGACCGAAAGGTCGGGGGCGAATGTGGTGCCGATGGTTCCCGCGTCCTGGGCCGGGCTGGGGGACAGCTTGGTCAGGTTGAAGGTGAACGGGCGTAGCGGAGTCGTCTCGTAATTCGAGACCGAAACTACGAGCGTGTAGTCACCGCCGACCGTGAGATTGGCCAGATCGACACCGGCATTCGCGTACCTGTCACCGAAGACGGTTCGCCCATGCGGATCCAACAGGCTCCATTCGGCCGTGTAGCCGGAGGAGTTGGGGGCCGTCAGCGCGTCGAGGAAATAGCTCGCGCCCGCCTCGATGGTCAGACGGTACAACTGCGTTTCGTTGCCCGGATCGACTTGCACGGTCACGGGTGTACCCGGGACGACGTCGGTCGCGTCGCTGAAGTTGAGCACGCGGAACGAATACGCCTGAGCCTGGCTCGCCCAGACGCTCAGCACGTAATCGCCGGCAGGAATCTCGCGGATGTCGTCGTAATAGAAGCTGCTGCTGACCACGCTTCCGTGAGGACCATCCAACTGCCAGTTCGTGTTGTTGTAAACGAGACTGTCAAACACCAGTCGGCTGTCGGCGTCGAGATGCAGGGCATAGCGAACGCGCAGGCCCGATGCCGGCGTGGTTCCCGAAACCACGGTGTTCAGTGGCAAGGAAACTGCTGTGGTATCCGCCACAAAGCGGAAGTTGGGGGTTGCCCACCAATAGGAATAGGCATTGTCGATGGCCAGCAGGTAATGGCCGGCATCCAGCGCCAGGGGAGGCGCGATCTGGGAGCCAGAACCGGAGGCGATCAACTTGCCGTAAGGCGAGTAGAGCCGCCAACGGGCATAAGAGGCATACGAACCGTCGATGTACCGGTACGCGAAGCTGCCTGCCTGTGCCAGGTCGAACTGATACAGGGATGCAACCGCGGTCGATGGATAGCTCCCGCTGATGATGGCGCCGCCCACCAGTTCCGGTGCCAAGCTCGCATCGCCCAGGAAGATGCTGAAATTGCCTGGGGCGGCATCGCCATTGGCATGGCTGAACCTGACCGTATAGCTGCCTGCGTTCAACGCGACCAGCGGACGAGCGGGGTCCGACTCGTCGGCGGCATAGACCAGGGTGCCGTTGGCATCGTAGATGTCGACGCGAAGATTGGAGGTGTCGCCGGTGGGTTGCAGCCACAGGGTGGACGCGCTTGCCAGATCGAGGTGGTAACTGACCCGTCCATCCTCACCAAGCGTGCCGCTTGTGGCCTGGCCGACCACCAGGGTGTCCATGTTCTGGTCGAGCGATACCTTCAGCGTGTAAGGCGCTGCCGACTGGTAGTTGTTGCTGTCGCAAGTGAGGTAGTACGACCCGTCGCGCGGTAGCGGGAAGACCGGTGTCTGCACTTGTTTGATGAAGCGGCCGAAGGCGTCGTACAGGTTCCAGACCAGCCCACTGCCGGTGGCCTCGAGCGTGAGCTTGTCCCCGGCCTTGCCGTCGAAGCGGTAGACCTTCGCTTCGCCCGGCACTTCGTTGTCGCTGACGGGCACGTCCGGTTGGATATCGGTCGCGCCGGCAAGATCCAGCAGGCGCAAGCGCAGCGTTCCGGAAACGCCTGTCAGGTGCAGCGTGTACTTGCCGGTCGCCAGGTCAAGCAGGGGACTGCCGCTGGCCGGATCGGTACCCCAATTGTTGCCGGATGCGACGACCTGCCCATCCCGCGTGATGTTCCAGCCAAACGAGTAGTTGCCCTGGGTGAAGTCCAGCAGGGCCCGCGTCGGCGACGACACCGTGAAGTCGAAATTCTGCGAGCCGTAGCTCTGGAAATACGTACCCACCTCGATCTGCCGACGATCGAGCGCGAAGCCGAACGCAACCGGGGCCGCGTCGGCACCCGCATCGGTACGCCATACCAGCAGGTATCGGCCGGCCCATGGCGCAGTCAGGCTGCCGGCACCGGTAATGTCGCCAGTGCTCACAAACTGACCGTCCGGGCCGAGCAAGGTCCAACTGCCACCGAGCAAACCGACATCGGTCGGGTCGTAATCCAGCGTGTCTCCGGCGAGCGCGTCGAAGCTGTAGACCACGGTGCTGCCAGGTGTGACCTGGCCGGTGATGCTGCTGTCCTGCTCCACGGGGATCGCCTGCTGCGCATCGAGCGTCTGCAGGTCGAACTGCTCCGTGCTGCCGGTCGCTGCGGCCACGGTGAGGGTGTAGGTCCCGGCGTCCAGCTCGATCAGCTGCGGCCCGTAGGAATCGCCCTCGGCGTCGGTTTGAGCGCCGGTCAGCCACCAGTGGAAGCTGTCGTTGCCGCCGTGCGCCGGGTTGAGCAACAACTGCGTCGGGTGGGCGAGGGTGAGGCTGTACACCGCGCTGTCCGTGGTCGCCGTGTCGACGTGCAGCAGATCGCCTACCTGGAACGGGGCAGGTGTCTGTGCGGAGGCATCGAGCAGACGGAATCCGAGCGTCGAGCTGCCGGTGCTGTCGGCAGCCCGGCTCCAGACCAGGTAATAAATGCCATCGGTCTCGAAGGCCGGAAGCCGCACGGTCCAATCAGCATTCCCGCTGGCGCCCACCGCCCCGGCGCTGTCGAACAGCGTCCAGCCGGAGTCGACGTTGTTGTCTTGTGGAATGACGTAGAGCTGCTGGCCGGCAGTACCTTGCACGCGCCAGGCCATCGTCTGGCCAGGAGCCAGCTCCGCGCTTGCCGGGGCATTGGACGCCAGCAACGGCGCGGCATCCAGGGCAACGAGTGAAAGCGTATAGGAGATGGCGTTCGTCGTATCGCCCGTGGACACCGCCTGCGGGGCAACGATATATCCGCCGCCCCCACCGCCGTAGTAGTAACCGACGTCGTCCGCGTCGGCGACCTCGATGTGATAGCTGCCTGCAGCCAGATGCACGAACTGCGCAAGCCCGCTGGTGTAGCCGCCTGCCCAGAACAGCTGGTCCAGGTTGTCCCCGGTGATGTGGATGGCGACCCGCGCGCTGGCATCGGCGCTGAAACAGATGTCTTGATCCGCACTCAGGTCCAGCGTGTGTTCGGCAATCACGTTGCCCGGCTGGACCGTACCGGTCAGGGGGCTGTCAAGCGTAATCGCGGTTGCCGTCGTGAAGTGCACCGCACCCGCGGAAGCCTGCCCGTAGCCGGATGGGTCGTAGCTGCCGACCGTGTTGAAGCTGACCAGGTACCAGGTGCCGTCGGCATCGGGATGCAGGTGGAGGGCGAAGCTTCCGTCGGAACCCGATGGGTCGGCGGAGACCAGGCCCTGGTTCGATCCCGTGTTGGAATAGAGATTGAAGGAGCCGGAACTGTCCAGGCTCAGGTCGGGGCGATACAGCGCGTACTGCAAGTTCGGCGAGCCAGACAGGTAATAGTCCTGGCCGGCGACAAGCGGTAGCGCGTAGATGCCCGGCGGGACGTCGAAGCTGGCGCTGTCGGCCGGGATCCCGGTGGCATTGGCCTGCGTGGCCAGGACGAAGTCGACGCTGAGGTCGTTGTCGGCGCTGACGAAGAGCTGGTAATCCCCCGCGGCGAGCGCCTGCGCATCTAGCGCATCGGCGACATCCGTGAAGTCGAACTGACCGCTGAGCACCACGCCCGAGGCATTGCGGAGTTCCCAGGACGCGCCGTAGTTGTTGGCGGCGCCCTTCAGGGACACCAAGGTGTCCGACGCCAGGGTGAAGGTGTAGGCCTTGCTGGTACCTGCGGCAACGGTGTCGGTGACCGCGGTGCCCGGGTCCAGTGTGGTGGTCGACACCGGTGTCGGCGCGGGCGTGGCCGTCGGGACTTGCTTCGTCGCGCTGAAAACCAGCTGGGTTGCCTGGTTGGCGTAGGCCATCAACAGGTACGTGCCTGTTTCCCCGAACTGGAACGTAGCCTCGCCACCGTTGGTGTTGCTGCTGGCAACGACTTGGTTGTCGGCGTCGACGACCTGCCAGTAGCCCCACGTCGACACGGTGCTGGTCGACGAGAGGTCGATCACGTCCCCGACGCTGCCCGACAGCCGTAATATCTGGACGTCCGAACCCGATTGCAGCACAACCGTCGCGCTTGTATCGATCGGGAGCTCCGGGCTTGCATTGGCATCCGAAAGACGGAAATCGAAGGTGAAAGGCGAACCGCTGCTGTAGCTGTTGTTGAAGTCGCCGAAGGACAGCGTGTACTTGCCGGCTGCGAGAGTGAACGGAAGTTCCGAGTAGTCGTACATGGCCGAATCGAGCAGCGTCTGGCCGCTTTCGTCGACGATCCGGTAACGGATGTAACCATTTGTTTGGTTCGGGGAGACCAGCTTCAATCGGCCGGCCTGGGACAGCGTAAAGGTGTAGTCACTTCGGCGGCTGTTCACCGAATCGAGTGAGGCGGTGTAGCTCTGGCCGACGACCAGCGCCGTTGAGGAAACGGGAAGGGGGGTGGCCGAGACGGTGTAGTCGAGTGGGGTATCGCCTTTGTTCGTGCGGCACACGACCAGGGTGTAGTCGCCACTGGGCAGTACTCGCACGGCGGGGCCGTTGGCCCCGGTGGTCAGGTAGCGATTGTGGTTGGGATCGTAGAGAGACCAGCGGATGTCGTTCGCATTGGCTGTGGCAACGCCCAGCGAAACCGGTGTCAGCCCATCGCTGTGGAACGTGTAGACCACCGGGTCCTGGTCGGCGGCCAGGCTGCCGGTCACGGCGGCCGCAGGCAGCGTCTGCGCGTCACTGAAGTCGAGGATCTTGAATCGGTAACTCTGGTCGGCGTAGTAGCTGCTGAAACGGATGTCGTATTCGCCCGGCGGCAACACGATGGGAGAAAGATAGGGTGCTTGCTGCCCGACATAACTGCGATACACCTGACCGTCATGCAGGATGTCCACCTGGACGTAGCCGGACTCGCCGTAGCTGTCGCACAGGGCGATGGTCGCCCCCTGCGGCACGCTCAGGCGATAGCTGTCGTGCCTGTTGTAGCTGTCGAGCGTTCCGCTGAGCACGTTGCCCGGCGTGCATGCCGGGGGCACGTGTGCCGCCGCAGAGGCGGTATAGGACACGTCGCTGCTGTCGCTGACCTGGCCCGTGACCAGCAGCGTATAGGTGCCGGCGAGCAAGGTATCGGTGTCGAAATCGCCACCTTGATCAGCAGAAGCCACGATGGTGTGGCTTGCATCGAGCAGGCGCCAACCCACCGCGCTGCCATCGCCACCATCGCCAAGGTGGATGTGCAACCCATATCCGGTGGCGACGTCGAGGTGGTAGATCGCCGTTTCACGACCCGTCAATGTGCCGGTGGCTTCGCTATCGCCGACGGGAGGCGTTTCCTGGATATCGATCAGTTGCAGGGCATAGTTGTCGCCTGGGCTGCCCTGCACGTAGAGGTAGTAATCGCCGGCGACCCATGACTGCACGGCGAGATTGCCTTGCGTGCCCACATTGCTGTTGGAGAGCCAACTCCAGTCGGATTGCCCTCCCGCCGCGACCAGCTTGTAGCGCATGCCACCGTTGGAGCCTGCGTCGAAGAGGGCCAGATCGCTTGTGAGCGGCAGGTGCAGTCGGTACACGGCCAGCGATTCGGCGGAACCCAGTGTGCCGGAGACGACGTCGTTCAACGTCATTTGCGGAAGCGCCAGGGCATTGATCGCGACGTCAAACGCGGCGGTTCCCGGATCGGTGGCCGAGCGCGTAATTGCCAGTGTGTAGACGCCGCTGTCGAGCAAGCCTGTGTCGACGGCGACCGCGCCGACGCCGCTGGTCACCCACTGACCCTGGCCGGTATACAGGTTCCATACCAGGCCGGCGCTGTCGGCACCGGCGAATGCGATATGCATCGCTCCCGGCTGCGTGTGGTCGTAGCGATAAATGGCAGCCTGCCGATCGGAAACCGAACCGCTTGCCTTGCCGTCCACGAGCAGTGGCGCGAGCGAGCTGTCGTTGCTCTGCAGCGAATAACTGGCGGCATCGGAGGTGGCCTCGATCGTCAGCACGTAGTCGCCTACGCCGGGGATCCAGTCATATGCCGCCGTGCTCTGGTCACTCCAGGGTGGCGTGGCGTCCTGGCCGGCTGCGGCCAGCCGCCAGTGGATGCCGGTCGAACCAAGGTCGCGCAACAGCAAGTCGACGGGCAGCGATTGCGCGTGCGGCACCGTCAGGTGCCAGACCGCCTTGTCGCCGGCATGTTGCAGCGTGCCCTGGATGTTTGCGCCAAGATCGACCCGGGGTCGGGTGGCTGCCGACTGGTTGACGGTGATGGAGTACGTCGCAGGACTGCCGCCGTCGATGACGATCAGTCGCTCCACGTTGGCGTCGATGCCCTCGCCGATGGCCAGCGCACCGAGCGAGGCCGCGCCGGACGCGACAAGCTGGCCCTGCGCATCGAAGACGCGGATCGCCGCGCCGCCATCCGCGGCCGTGCTGGCCGCGAGCGCCAGGTCGGCCAGTTCGATGGAGCTGGCGACGCGATAGACCTGCGCATGTGCATCAGCGACGTCGACCGCCGTCGCTTGCCCCAGCGTCATGGTCGCGACGTCGGACAGATCGCGCAGGCTGAAACCGTAGGCACCCAGCGCAGCCGGGTCCTCCGCCTGGATTTCCAGGGTGTAGACACCCGGGCCGAGCACGATGGGAGCGGCGCCGGCGAGCGTTCCGGATGAGACCATCGTGCCATCGGCAGCGCGTACGGCCCATTGCTGGTCGCCGCCGGCCAGACCGTCGACGAGCAGCCGTGAAGGCGTGCTTGTGGAGAATGTCCACTGGTCGGGAATGCCTGTGGCCGTCGTGCTGCCCGAGACGTCATCACCCAGCGCCAGCGTGGCGTACCTGGGCGAGACCACCGATGCCTCGAACGCGATGTCCACCGGCACCGTGTTGTCCGTGGCCCCGTTGATGACGAGGAAATAGCTTCCCGCATGGGGCAGGGCAAGGCGCATCTTTCCTGCGGCCGTCCAAAGGACGGCCGCTTGCACGCGTACGCCGTTGGCATCCATCAGCCATGTACTGGCCTGACCGTCGGCGATGCTCGACACATCCACACTCAGGTAATCGCCCGCGTTGCCTTCGACCCGGTAGATGGCGGTGCCGTTGCCGGGGTCAAGACTGAGCGATTGCGGCGCACCCAGCGTCAGTGCCGGCGCCGTGGCATAGGTAAGCAAGTTGAACGCGAAGGTGCCGACCGTGGCATCGACGGGGGCCACTGTCAGGCGGTACTGGCCGATGTCCGACAGTTGGATCTTGTCGAGCGAGCCATTGTCGACGATCTGATTGAACGCGGTACTGGCGACAACCTGGCCACTGGGGCCCGACAATTGCCAGGTGATGTCGCTGCGGCTGGACAGGCTGTCGAAGATCGCCCGCGTCGGTGCGTCGATGGAAAAGTCGTATTCGAAACGCTGGCCCGGGGCCGTGATTTCGCCGCTGACCTTGGTGCCTGGAACGAGGGCTTGCCGGGTCGTGGTGATGGCCAGCGGAATGAAAGCCGTCGCGGGTATGTCGGCGTCGTAGTAGTAACTGTCCCAGACCAGCGCGTACCTGCCCTGGGTGAGGTGAATGGCGTTCGATGTGCCGTAGGAACCCGCTCGCGTATATCCCTGCGCGTCAATGAGGCTCCACCGCGGCGTGTAATACGACGAGGACGGCACGTCGATGACGTAGTCGCCCTCCGCAGGGACGTCCAGGACGAAAGTCGGGCGCGCTTCGTTTGCAGCGACGGCAGTGGTCGTGGCCGGTTCGCCAAAGGGCAGTGCCGCCATGGCGTCCATGTCGGCAAGATTGAAGGCGAAACTTCCGGTGCTCAGGTCGCCGCTGTTGACCGTCAGTGTGTAGATGCCCGCAGGCAACGTGTCTATATAAACGCCGTTGGTGAAGTAGCGGGAGGACACCTCCGCCCCGCGCGGACCGGTCAGGCTCCAGCGGAAAGAATCCTGCCGCCCGGGATTCATCAACAACTTCGTGGGTGCCGTCAGCGTAAAGCTGTACTGGATGCTTTGGCCGGGCTCGGCGATTTCACCGACCACATCTTCGCCCAGCGTCAGGGGTGCAGTCACGGAGTCCCGCCTGCCCACCGTGAACGTGCCGGTTGTCGAGGCGTTCGACCAATTGGAGGGGGACAGCACCAAAAGATATTCGCCACCGATGCTGGCATTGATGTCGATGTAGTCGTAGTTGGTGTATCCGTCGCGAACGACCTCACCGCGCGGGTCGATGAGCCGCCAGTAGCGGTTGGTGCCTTGCCCACCATCGAAATAGAGGTGGTCACCGGAATCCGCATCAAAGCGGAAGATCTGGCTCTGGCAGGCTGGAACGGAAAAGCTGGTTTGCTCACCGAGGGCGATGTCGGAAGCCGCATTCCTGTCCATCAGCCGGAAATGGAACGTCGCCGGGTTGTCGGTGAGGTTGGACAGAACAAGCGTGTAGTGGCCTGGTGCGAGCAGAGTGCAGTTGTCGGATATCAGGTTGTTCCAGCCGGTCACGTTGCCTTGCGGCCCTCGCAGCAACCATCGCACGTTGGTTGGAATGCCGCCGGAGCCGAAGAGCGCACTGAACACCACCGAAGTCGGCTGGCTTACATCCAAGCTGTACAGCGCAGTGCTTTGGCGCCCGTTCAAGGTGCCGGTTATCACATCGTTGAAAGATAGCGACGCAGACGACTGCTCGGCCTCGCTGATGGTGAACGTGTCGTTCGCGCTACCGGTCGCACCTGTGTTTCCGGTATCGAGCAAGGTGTACGTGCCGGTGTGCGTGATGTTGAAAATGGTGCCCGGATTGTCACCGGAGATCGTTGACACCGACTGTCCAAACTCGTCGATCAACGACCAGGTCGAACCGTAGTAACCGCCACCTTGCGAGTCCACGTTGAGCACCAGCGGCTTGCCCGCTGTGGCTTCAATGCGGTATCCCACGGTCGAACTGGCGGGGGAGCGGGTTGCGGTCGTGGCCTGGCCGGGCTGAAGCGGGGGAAACGTGGACAGATCGACCAGCTGGAAAGCGTACGAGCCGCCGTTGTAGTCCCAGGATGCATAGGCGCCCTGCAAGGTCAGCACGTAATCGCCGGCCGGCAGCTTCAGGACGTTGTTCTGGTAGGCATATTGTTGGCTGACCTCCGTGCCGCGAGGTCCCACCAGGGTCCAGACTGTCGACGAGTTGGTCTGCCCATCGAAGGCGAGGGTGGTTTCGGCGGACAGGGAAAACCGGTAGATCTTGGTCTCGTTCCAAGCCGACAACACGCCGGCGGCAACCCGACCCAGGGGCAGGGCATCGCCATCGGGCAGCGGCGCCGGATCGGTATGCCCCACCTTGTTCAACCGGGCCGCAAAATCCAGCGGCGCAGTGTTGCCGATGGCGCCTTCGATCAGCAGGGTGTAAGTGCCATCGACCGATGCCGTCAGGGCAGCCGTGTTGCCGGCCAGATCCCGTGTACCGCTCACATCACGCCCATACGGGTCGATCAATCGCCAACTGGCATGGCCGGCGCTGACCGTGTTGTCCTGCAGTTGCAGGCTGTCGCCGGCCTGTGCGGCGAAGCGGTAAGCCAGGTTGCCGTTGCCCGGATCCAGCGTGCCACTGAGGGCAATGCCCAACTGCTCCAGCGGAGCTGCGCCGAGGTCTTGCAGGATGAAGGCGTAATCACCCACTGCGCTGTTGCTGCCTTCGACAGTGAGCGTGTAGTCACCGGCGGGCAGGGCGCTGATCGTGGCCTGGATGCTCTGGTTGAACCCGCGCTGGTTGATCTCCAGCCCGCGCGGGCCACGCAGCGACCAGAGCAGGTCGGAGCGGTTGGTCAAGGCATCGAACGCCAGCTGTGTCGCCTGGGCCAGTTGGAAGCTGTAGACCGTCCGCTGGCCTGCCAATGCAACGCTGCCGTTGGTCACCGCCCCCAGCGCCACGCTGGCCGCCACATCGGGGACTTGATTCAACGAGAAATGATAAGCAAGGGGGGAGCCGGCGGCGTTGTAGTTGTAACCGGACATCGCCAACCAGTAGTCGCCGCTCTGGGGTACCGTGAAGGCCGGCGTGCTGCTGGTCAGGCTGTTGCCGGCTATCTTTTGGCCGTAGGCATCGAGCAGCGACCAGTTGATGTAGCCACCGCCGGGCAGGGAGCCGGCCAGATACAGCCGCTGCCCTTGCTGCAACGAAACCTTGTACAGGTTGGTATTGCGGCTGTAGGCCAGCGTCGAATCTATGGTCGAATTGAGGCTCAGCGCCTGCGCCGAGCTTGTATCGAGCAGGCGGAATGCATAGGCGCCGGATGCGCTGCCATTGCCGATGGTGAGGGTGTAGCTTCCGGCAGCCAGCTTTACGCCGGATGGATCATCGTAATAGTTCCAACCGGTATAGCTGGACGTGATCTGCCCCTGCGGCCCGCTCAGCGACCAATAAAAATCGTTGCCGCCGAGCTTGTCGAACACCACCGAGGTGTCGGTGTCGAGCGTGAAGTGGTAGTTGGCGACCTGGCCCGGAAGGTTGCCGGCTGCGTCGACCTCCTGCCCAAGCTCAAGCGCCGCATCGATGTCGTTGACGGTACCCAGCGTGAAGGAATAATCGACCTGGGCGGTGTTTGCGATGCCGCCTTCCAGCAGCATCAGATACTGGCCGGTGTATTGGGCAGTGAAGGTATCCATGCTGCTGCTCAGCGAGTCAGCCGCATGTTCCTGCCGCCCATACGGATCAATGAGGCGCCAGCTGATCGATGAGGAACCGGATGCAGCCACGATGCTGTCCGCCGACATGGAGAGTTTCTGTCCGGCGACGGCATTGAAACGATAGACGTTGGTTTCGTCGCCTTTCAAGAGACTGCCGGTGGTCTTGCTGTCCGGCTGCAGGTCGACCGCGGTGTCGGCATCGATGATGCGCATGGCATAAGTGCCCGTCGCGCCGTCATCGCCGTTGACCGTGATGCTGTAAGTCCCCGGGCCCAGATCGTAGGTGGTCGAACTCGTGTTCTGGCCATCCGTGTAGTCGAAACGCCGGCTGGTGATCTGGCCGTCGGGACCGGTCAGCGTCCACTGGATGTCATCGCGGTTGGTCAGGCTGTCGAACACCACGCGCTTGGTATCCGTCACGGTGAATTGGTAATGGTTCTGCTGGCCCGGCGCATCCAGCGAACCGCTAATGGCGATCGCGGCGGGATTGGCGTCGCCCGATAGCAGGACGCGTGGTTCAAGCGCTTCGAAACGGATGGCTGGGCCGCTTGCATGCTCGGAAGTTGTGGAGATGTACTCGGGTGGAACCGCACTGGAGGAGGGTGCGTCCTTGCTTTCGCGGGACGAGTTGTTGCCGTTCGACTGTTCCATGTTGTTCCCCATGTGCGACCACGCAGTGATCGCCGCTTGTGTCTGATTCAAGTTTTTGCGGGATGTTCCGCAGACAAAGAAGACGAGTGATCGGAGTCGCGCGACCGGGCGCACGTGCTCCGGCTACTTAGTGGCTGGTTGCACCGAAAACAGCCTTGCATTTCACGCCCGAAGGCATGTCCAGTTCTGGATTGGGCAAGTCGAGAAACACCACGAAGGTTCCGCTGGCTGCATCGACGATCCGATCGATGCCGGAAACCTTCGCGGCATAGACCTTGCCGGGCTGGATTTCCGAGGTCACTGCGGCGGACATGCCCAGCTTCTGTTGTCCGAACGACTGCATCGGCATCACGACCCGGACACGCAGCGGATCGAGCTTGGCCAGCTTGAGGATCGCGTGTTTGGTGGCGCCGGGTTCGACTATTTCGCCGGGCCACATCATCTGGTCGACGACGACGCCGTCGAAGGGACTGTGAATGGTGCGCAGATCGATTTCGCTGTCGCGTTGCTCGTACTCCAGGCGTGCCACCTCGCGGTTTTCCTGGGCGACTTTCAGTTCGGCCTGGGCCTGCTTGAATTCCGCTTCGGAGTCATCGCTGTCCTGCCTGGACATCAGGTTCTCCGCTGCCATGTCGCGGCGGCGTTCGAATTTTCGCTGGGAGAACTCGATCTTGCTTTGCGCCAGCTGGGTCGGGCCTGACAGCTGGGATTTGTAGCGGGCAAGTTCGAGGGCGGCCTTTTCGGCGTGGGAGTCGAGCGTGGCCAGCACCTGATGCTTCCTGACGCGATCGCCACGTTTGACCATGACCTGCGCGAGCAGGCCGGCAACCGGGGTTCCCAGCTCGACCGTCTGTGCGGGTTCGATAAGGCATTCGTGGGAACTGGTGGCGAGCAGGGCTGGCGCGTACAGCATCATTGCGATGCACGACGGCATCCAGGCCCACAAACAGCGCCACGCCAACAGGAGCCTGCGAAGGCCCCGGTTTTGAAGAGTCATTCCGTTGTTCCCCTTGTTCCCCCGAATCACTGGGCGATGCAGAGAGTGATCTGCTTTCGCCGCCCGCCAAAGTACTGTCTCGCACTACCTCTGGCAATAGGAAATTGCCGGGGTGACCGTTGCGGCGCCGTGCAGTGGGCAGGCTGTCTTGCGGGGCTTCGTATCCCAGCCGGGTCTTTCGAATGTCGGCGCGACGAATCCAGTTCGCACGGACCTGCCCAATCCGTCCGGCGTACGGGAACAAACGAAAAAGGCCACCCGTGAAGATGGCCTAAATCGCGAATTCTTGGTCGGGGAGACAGGATTCGAACCTGCGACTTCTACGTCCCGAACGTAGCGCTCTACCAGGCTGAGCTACACCCCGTGGGAAGCCGCGTATCTTAATCGCGGATCGGGAGCTTGGCAACAGGTTCGATGCTCCGGTCGACAAACGTGCTGGGGAAGGCTGATGGCGTTCTGTTAATCTTGACGGCTGCCGTCGCGCGCTCCCGCGCCAGACGGAATATTCCCACCGTCAGTAGAGGATTCCATGGCGCTTACCCCGGCCCGCACCATGCCCGGCGTGCTCGAGTTGCTGCCGCTCGACCAGATCGCGTTCCAGCGCATGCTCGACGTGATCCGCCGCAACTACGAGCGTTTCGGCTTCCTTCCCGTCGAGACGCCGGTGATCGAATACTCCGACGTGCTGTTGACCAAGACCGGCGGCGAGACCGAGCGGCAGGTGTACTTCGTGCAGTCCACCGGCGCACTGGGCAAGGCCGACGAGGGTACGCCGGAGCTGGCGTTGCGCTTCGACCTGACCGTGCCGCTGGCGCGCTACGTGGCCGAGCACGAACGCGACCTGAGTTTCCCGTTCCGCCGTTACCAGATGCAGAAGGTGTATCGCGGCGAGCGCGCGCAGCGCGGCCGTTTCCGCGAGTTCTACCAGTGCGACATCGACGTGATCGGCAAGGACGCGTTGTCGGTGCGCTACGACGCCGAGGTCCCGGCGGTGATCTACAGCGTGTTCCGCGAGCTGGCGATCGGGCCGTTCACCATCCAGCTCAACAACCGCAAGCTGATGCGCGGCTACTTCGAGAGCTTGGGGGTAGTCGGCGGCGAACAGCAGATGCTGGTGCTGCGCGAAGTGGACAAGCTGGACAAGCGCGGCGCGGACGCCGTGCGCACTACCCTGACTGGTGAGGCCTTCGGGTTGGCTGCCGACGTGGTGCAGAAGATCCTCGCCTTCGTGCAGGTGCGCTCGACCTCGCTGCAGGACGCGCTCGACAAGCTCGACGTACTTGGTGCCGGCCCGGAGGCGATGGAGCAGGGCCGCGACGAATTGAAGGAAGTGTTGAACCTGATCCGCGCTTTCGGCGTGCCGGAAACGCACTACGCCCTGAACCTGTCGATCGCCCGCGGTCTCGACTACTACACCGGCACGGTCTATGAGACCACCTTGAACGATCATCCGCAGATCGGCTCGATCTGCTCGGGTGGCCGCTACGACAACCTGGCCGGCCAGTACACCAAGTCGCACCTGCCCGGCGTCGGCATCTCGATCGGCCTGACCCGGCTGTACTGGCAACTGCGCGATGCGGGCCTGATCAACACCGCCGCCAGCACGGTCGATGTACTGGTCACCCAGATGGATGCGACGCAGCTGCCGGCCTACCTGGCGCTGGCCGGCGAACTGCGCGGCGCCGGCATCGCCACCGAAGTGGTGCTGGAAGGCGGCAAGCTCGGCAAGCAGTTCAAGTACGCCGACCGTGCCGGTATCCGTTTCGTGGTGGTGCTGGGCGAGGAAGAGATCGCCAAGGGCGTGGTCACGGTGAAGGATCTGCGCCGCGAGGATCAGTTCGAAGTGGCGCGCAGCGAACTGGTCAAGACGCTGCGGGTGGAGCTGGAGCAGGCCGCGGCGATGGGGTGAGTGCCACCTTCCCGGTGATCCATGACAGACGACGCAATCCATCCATGAGGCAGCAGTGAGCACAACCGATACCATCGTCCTCGACGGCAACAGCCTCACCCGCGCCCAGTTGGTGGCGGTGGCACGCCACGGCAACAAGGTTTCACTGGCCCCCGCCGGACTCGAGCGCGTGCAGCGCGCTGCCGATTTCCTCGCCGCCAAGGTCAGTTGCGGCGAACCGACCTACGGCGTCACCACTGGCTTCGGCAGCAATGCCGACAAGCTGCTGGGCGCGCATCGTGTGCGCGATGAACTGCCCGGTGGCAATCCGCATGCGTCCGAAGGGACCCTGCTGGAAGAACTGCAGCACAACCTGATCATCACCCATGCGGTATGCGTGGGTAAGCCGTTCGGCGAAGACGTGGTTCGGGCGATGTTGCTGATCCGCATCAATACGCTGATGCGCGGTCACTCGGGCATTCGCGTGAGCACGCTCGAAGCGCTGACCGCGATGCTCAACGCCGGCGTGGTGCCGGTGGTTCCGGAGAAGGGGTCGGTGGGAGCCAGTGGCGACCTGGCGCCGCTGTCGCATCTGGCGATCGTGCTGCTTGGCGGTGGCGAGGCGTTTTATCGGGGCGAGCGGATGCACGGCGCCGAGGCGCTGAAGCGCGCCGGGCTGGCGCCGATCCGGCTGTCGTTCAAGGAAGGCCTGGCGCTCAACAACGGCACCGCGCAGATGCTGGCGACCGGCGTGCTGGCGCTGGATTCTCTGGAGCGGTTGCTGGATACCGCCGACCTGGCCGCGTCGATGACGCTGGACGCTTTTGCCGGCCGCAGCGGCGCGCTGCGTCCCGAAGTGCACGCGTTGCGTCCGCATCCTGGGCAGGTGGAAACCGCAGCGCATGTGCGCGACTTGCTGGCCGGTTCGACCTTGGTGGATATTCCCTATCACCTGGTACCGCGCTTCAAATCCTGGAGTGCCGAGGCATGGAGCGAACCGGACGACCAGGCGCTCAGCTTCGACATCGGCTGGGACTGGGTGCCGGTCAACCAGCGTCATGGCCGCGAAGCGTTCTACAGCCGCTTCCTGCCGTTCAAGGGCGGCAAGAAGCACCAGCCGCAGGATGCCTACAGCCTGCGCTGCATGCCGCAGGTTCACGGTGCGGTGCGCGATGCGTGGGCGCAGGCGTGCCGGGTGTTCGACATCGAGCTGAACGCGGTCACCGACAACCCGTTGATCTTCCCGGACAACGAGGGCGCGCAGTTCATCGAGGAGCAGGTGATCTCGGCCGGCCACTTCCACGGCATGCCGCTGGCGCTGGCGATGAGTTATGTGAAGGCGGCGATTCCGGTGCTGGCGTCGATCTCCGAGCGCCGCCTCAACAAGCTGGTCGATTCGGCCACCAACGACGGCCTGCCAGCCTTTCTCACCGGCAACGAGGACGGCACCGATTCCGGCTTCATGATCGTGCAGTACACCGCCGCTGCCCTGGTCAACGACCTGGCCACGCGGGCACATCCGGCCAGCGTGTATTCGGTGCCGACCAGCGCGAACGCCGAGGACCACGTGTCGATGGGCGCCAACGAGGCACGCCACGTACTCGAGATGATCGACGATCTCGGCCACGTGCTGGCGCTGGAGCTGTATACCGCGGCGCAGGCGCTGGATTACCGCCAGGCGATGTTGAACGCGGCGCGTCGCCTGGCGAGCCGCGGTGGCTGGCAGGCGCTGGCGGCGAAAATCAGCAACGCGCCGCGCGAAGACCAGTCGCACCACGCGCAGTTCGTCGCCGAAGTGCAGCAGCTTGGCGCTGCACTGGCCAATGCGGAGGATTTCCACGCCGGCGCCGCCGTGTGCGAGGCCCACGCGATCCTGCGCCAGCACATCGGCTTCATTCATCGCGACCGCGCGATGGACGGCGACGTGCGTGCGATTTGCGCGCTGGTGCAGCAGGGCGCGTTCCGTCATCAAGCCTCTTCAACGGAGCCAAGCGCATGAGCCTGATCCAGACCCCGGTGTCCTACGGCGAATTGATCGACAAGATCACCATCCTCGAAATCAAGTCGCGCCGGATCACCGACGACGCCAAGCTGGCCAATGTGCGCAACGAGCTGGATCTGCTCAACGCGACCTGGGCCAACGATGCGGCTTCGCAGACCGATGTTTCCGACGAGCGCGCGCGCCTGCTGGCAGTGAACGAACTGCTGTGGGATATCGAGGACAGGATCCGCCTGAAGGAGCGTGCGCAGGAGTTCGACCGGGAATTCATCGAGCTGGCGCGTGCGGTCTATTTCCGCAACGACGAGCGCGCCGCGTTCAAGCGCGAGATCAACCTCAAGCTCGGATCGCAGTTGGTCGAGGAAAAGTCGTACCAGGATTACCGACAGCAGAAGTGAGGGAAGAGGAGTGAGAAACGAGAGAAAGGCTCGCAATCCGTAGCTCTTCTCTCGTTTCTCATTCCTCTCCGCTCACTCCTCGCTCTTCGCGGCGGCTTCGAAGCGTTCGATCACGTCGTCCACGCCGATCAGGTCCATCACGCCGGGCTTCTCGATCTTGCTGCCCCACGGGATCTCGCTGGCCGGTTTGCCCAGGTACTTGCGCGCCGCTTCGTCGTATTTGTCGACGCACCAGCGGCGGTCGGAGTAGGGGCCGGAGCGGTTCGGATTGCTTGCCGCGTGCAGGCCGAGCACGCGGGTGCCCACCGCGTTGGCCATGTGCATCGGGCCGGAGTCGGGGGTCAGCAGCAGCTGGGCGCGACCGAGCAAGGCCAGCAGTTTCTTCAGCGTGTCCTTGCCGGTGAGGTCCAGCGGCGGCGCTTTGCATGCCGCCAGCACGGCGTCGGCCATTTCGCGCTCGAACGAGGACGGGCCGCCGACCAGCGCCACGCGCCAGCCGCGGGAGGCGGCGTGGTCGATCACCGCGGCATAGCGCTCCGGCCGCCAGTTGCGCAACGCGTGGCTGGAGGTGGGGCTGACCAGCAGGGTGGGCGTGTCGCCGGGCAGCTGTTCGGCGGCCCAGGCGTGGGCCTCGTCGGGAACCGGGATGTCCCAGCGTACTTGGGTCTGCGTCAGTCCCAGCGGTTCGCAGAAGCTGCCGATCGCGTCGAGCACATGCTCGCCGGTTCGCGCCGGGATGCGTTCGTTGACCACCAGGCCGTGCAAGTCCTTCGCGCGGGCGTGGTCGTAGCCGATGCGCCGGTCGGCCTTGATGCCCAGGCTGAGCAGGTTCGAGCGCAGCGCCACCTGCATCTGCAGCAGCGCGTCGAAACGTCGCCCGCGCAGCGCCGCATGCACGGCGCGCATGCCGGCCCAGCCGGCGGCCTTGTCGAAGGTGACGAATTCCACGTCCGGCAGGTCGCCGACCAGCTTGCGCTCGAGTTTGCCGACAACCCACGTCAGCGAGGTGTGCGGCCACGCCTCTTGCAGCGTGCGCACCAGCGGCACCACGTGCGTCACGTCGCCGATGGCGGAGGTGCGCAGCAGGCAGATCGAGGAAAGGGTTGTCATGAGGCCTGGGTTAGAATCGGTGACAGTCACCGGGCATGATGATGCAGGAACGAATCAACAGCGATGCCGAAGGCGCGATTCTGTTCGACGCGGCGGTGTCGCTACAAGTCGGACATGAGTGGTTTGCCGCGGATTACTGGCGCGACCGCGATGCCTTGCGCACGCAGTCCGGTGGCCGTGGCGGCGTGGCGATCATCGCCACGCCGGCGGGCGAATGCGTGTTGCGCCACTATCGTCGCGGCGGCTTGGTCGCCACGCTGATGGGTGATCGTTATTTGTGGACTGGCGCCGATCGCACGCGGCCGTTCATGGAGTTTCGCTTGCTGGCCGAGATCGCCCGGCTTGGGTTGCCCGGGCCGGCCGTGGTTGCCGCGCGTTACTGCCGGCATGGCCCGTTCTACGGCGCCGACCTGATCACCCGCCGCATCGCCGATGCACAGACGCTGGCCGAGTGCCTGGCGGCAGGACGGCTGGATGGCGAGCTGGCGGAGGAGGTCGGGGCGCTGGTGGCGCGCTTCCATCGCGACGGCATCTGGCATGCCGATCTGAATGCGCACAATGTGCTGGTGGCGCCGAACGGACTGTATTTGATCGACTTCGATCGCGGTCGCCAGCGGACGTCGGCGGTGGCGTGGCAGCGGGCCAACCTGTTGCGACTGCGCCGTTCATTGCTCAAGCTCGGGGCAGTCGGCCAGGATGAGGCGACATTCGAGAAGAGCATCTGGCAACCGCTGCTGTATCGCTACGGGCGTACGCTCAACCCATGAACTGGCATCTGAACTTTCTCGGCGTGGGCGCCGCCCACGCGGTGGCATTGGGCTCATCAGCGGTGGTGCTGGAGCGTGCCGGCGTGCCTTTGCTGCTGGTCGACTGCGGCCCCGACACGCTCGACCGCTACATGGCGGCGTACGACGCGTTGCCGCCGGCCGTGTTCATCACGCATACCCACATGGACCACGTGGCCGGACTGGAGCAACTGTTCATCCGCCTGTGGTTCGACCCGCACCTGCGCGGCACCACCCGGCTGTTCGTCCACGCCGCGCTGATGCCGTGGCTGCAGGCACGGGTCGCCGACTACCCCGGTGTCCTCGCCGAGGGCGGCGCGAATTTCTGGGAAGCGTTCAGGTTGGTGCCGTGCACGCGTGGCTTCTGGCTGGACGGGCTGTGGTTCGACGTTTTCGCCACCCGCCATCACGTCCCCGGAACCTCATACGGCTTGGCACTGAACGGCAGCTTCGTCTATACCGGCGACACCCGGCCGATCCCGGAGGTGCTGGCGCGCCATGCCGGTAGCGGCGAGCTAATCGCGCACGACTGCAGCCTGGTGGGCAACCCGTCGCACACCGGCATCGACGACATCGAGCGCGAGTATCCCGATGCCTTGCGCGCCCGGCTGCTGCTGTACCACTACGGCAGCGAGGCGGACGGCACGGCGCTGGCCTCGCTCGGTTACCGCATCGCCGGTCCGGGCGAGCATGTCGCCTTGCACGCCCCGGCGGAGCCCCGGGCCGACGCTGGCTGAATCAGCGCCTGTTCGCTTGCCTGTATGGGGCCCTGACGCTATTCTTACCGACTCTTTGATGGCTGGATTGCCGGCAAAGAGGATTTCATTGCGGAGAGGTGTCCGGGTGGTTGAATGAAGGGTGCCGCTGGAGTTGTGTATAGGGTAAAACCTATCGCGGGTTCGACAAATTCGTCTGGAACGACAAGGACAGCCGCCAGAGAAGTTCCGAACGCCAGTGAGGGGTGAGGCTCAGGATGAGCCGAACAATCCCGCTCGGTGAGCGTGGTGCGAAAAAGTTATACGGAGAGGTGTCCGAGTGGTTGAAGGAGCACGCCTGGAAAGTGTGTATAGGGTAAAACCTATCGCGGGTTCGAATCCCGCTCTCTCCGCCAGAATTCGAGTCATGCGACGGCCTTGCTGGCCGGCGCAGCAGTAAACCAAGCATTATTGCTTGACGTCCATGGTGGCCCCGTCGGTCCCCCCGCGACGATAGTTCGCAAACTCCGCCAGGTCCGGAAGGAAGCAACGGTAGCGAATGGTTCGGGTGCCGGGGTGTGGCTGGCGGGGCCGCCGCCATTTTGGGGCAGGCTTTACTGACTTGCCCCCCGCGACTTGGCACAATCAACCTTTGCCCCAACGTTGGTAGTCATGTCTTATCAGGTACTCGCCCGCAAGTGGCGCCCGCGCAAGTTCGCCGAACTGGTCGGGCAGGAACACGTGGTGCGCGCGCTCACCAATGCGCTCGAAACCGGGCGCATGCACCATGCCTATCTGTTCACCGGCACCCGCGGCGTCGGCAAGACCACCATCGCGCGCATCTTCGCCAAGTCGCTGAACTGCGAGCGCGGGCAGTCGGCCGATCCCTGCGGCGAGTGTTCGGTGTGCACGGCGGTGGACGAGGGGCGCTTCGTCGACCTGCTGGAGATCGACGCGGCCAGCAACACCGGCGTGGACGACGTGCGCGAGGTGATCGAGAACGCGCAGTACGCGCCGTCGCGCGGCCGCTTCAAGGTGTACCTGGTCGACGAGGTGCACATGCTGTCGAAGAACGCGTTCAACGCGCTGCTGAAGACGCTGGAAGAGCCGCCGCCGCACGTGAAGTTCCTGCTGGCCACCACCGATCCGCAGAAACTGCCGGTGACGGTGCTGTCGCGTTGCCTGAAGTTCAACCTGAAGCGGCTGCTGCCCGAGCAGATCTCCGGCCAGATGCGGCACATCCTCGGTGCCGAGAACATCGCCTATGAAGACAGCGCGATCGGCGAGCTGGCCCGCGCCGCGGACGGTTCGCTACGCGACGGCCTGTCGTTGCTGGACCAGGCGATCGCCTATGGCGGCGGTGCGCTGCATGCGGACGACGTGCGCACCATGCTCGGCAGCGTCGCGCGCGGTCAGGTGCTCGGTGTGCTTGATGCGCTGGCCGCCGGCGACGGCGAGCGGCTGCTGGCCGAGTGCACGCAGATCGCCTCGTACTCGCCCGACTTCGGCGGCGTGCTGGACGACATCGCCAGCGTGCTGCACCGGTTGCAGTTGATCCAGCTGATTCCCGGCTATCGTCCCGACGAGGAAGGCGAGGACGACGGCAGCCTGTCGTCGCTGGCGGAGCGGATCACGCCGGAAGACGTGCAGCTGTACTACCAGATCGCCACCTCCGGCCGCCGTGACCTTGCACTGGCGCCGGATGCGCGAACGGGTTTCGAGATGGCTATGCTGCGCATGCTGGCGTTCCGTCCCGGCGATGGCTCATCGGCGGCACGCGTCGAGCGACCGTCGGCGAGCAGCCAGTCGGCCGCGCCACGCTCGGCGGTGGACGCGCAGGCTTCACGGTCGCCAGCTGCGCCGACACGTGCAGCCGAAGCGCCGACTCCGCGCGTGGCACCGACACCCACTCCCGCGCCAGTTGCCGCCGCTCCGGTGGCGCGCGATGCCCATGGCTTGCCGGATTGGGAGTCATTGATCGAGCGCGCCGGCTTGCGTGGTCCGTTCAGCGTGCTGGCGCAGAATGCCGTGCTGCGTGAGCGTGATGGCCAGACCCTGGTGCTGGCGTTGCAGCCGGCGCACATGAGCATGGCGGTCGAGCCGATGGTCAGCCAGATGGAGGAACGCGTTGGCAACGCGCTGGGCGAGCGCATCCGCCTGCGTTTCGTCAGCCAGGACCAGGCGGCAGGCGTGCAGACGCCGGCGGCTCGCGCCGCGCAGGCACGCGACAGCGCCCAGGCAGCTGCCGAACAGGCGATCGAGGACGATCCGCTGGTGCAGGCGCTGAAGCGCGACTTTGGAGCGCGCGTGGTGCCGCAATCCATCAAACCCTTTGACAACGAATCCGGAGCCATGTGATGAGAGGACAGATCGGCCAGCTGATGCAGCAGGCGCAGCGCATGCAGGAAGACATGAAGCGCGCGCAGGAGGAAATCGCCAAGCTCGAAGTCACCGGCAACGCCGGTGGCGGCCTGGTCAGCGTGGTGATGACCGGTGCGCACGAAGTGCGCCGCGTGCAGATCGACCGGCAGACCTTTGCCGATGACCCGGAGATGGCCGAGGATCTGGTTGCCGCCGCGATCAACGACGCGGTGAACAAGGTCGCCGAAGTCAGCAAGAACAAGCTCGGCGGCGTTACCGCCGGGATGAATCTCCCGGCCGGCTTCAAGATGCCGTTCTGAAAGCAGGAGTGATTGGAGAGGAGTGAGAAGCGAGAGCGCGCGCATCAGCCTGCCGCTCTTCGCTTTTTCTCTCGCTTCTCACTCCTCTTCACTCACTTCTCGGATCATCCATGTCATCCGGCTCCCCACTCCTCGCCGAACTGATCGAAGCCCTGCGCTGCCTGCCCGGCGTGGGCGGCAAGAGTGCGCAACGGATGGCCTTCCATCTGCTGGAGCGGGAGCGCGAGCGTGGCCTGAAGCTGGCTGCCGTGATGGAGCAGGCGATGCAGCGGATCGGCCATTGCGAGCGTTGTCGCAATTTCAGCGAGGACCCGCTGTGTTCGCTGTGCGCCAGTTCCAGTCGCGACCGTCAGGTGCTGTGCGTGGTGGAATCGCCGACCGACCTGGCGGCGATCGAGCAGGCCACCGGCTATCGCGGGCAGTACTTCGTGCTGATGGGCCGGCTGTCGCCGCTGGATGGACTGGGGCCGGAAGAGCTCGGGTTGGCGCAACTGGCACAGCGCCTGGGTGAGGGCGAGGTCGAAGAGTTGATCATTGCCACCAACCCCACCGTGGAAGGCGAGGCGACCGCGCACTACCTGGCGCAATTGGCTCGTGCCGGCGGCGTGCGACCGACCCGGCTGGCGCATGGCGTGCCACTGGGTGGCGAACTTGAATATGTGGATCGCAGCACGCTGGCGCACGCTTTCGGCGGGCGGCAACTGCTCGACTGACGGGCGAGGAGACATCCATGAGCGACACGATTTTCAGCAAGATCATCCGCCGTGAAATCCCGGCCGACATCGTTTACGAGAACGATGACGTGCTGGGGTTTCGCGACCTGAATCCGCAGGCACCGGTGCATGTGTTGTTCATTCCGAAGCAGCCGCTGGCCACGCTCGACGACGCGACCGCAGGGGATGCCGAACTGCTTGGCAAGCTGCTGCTCGCCACGGCGGCCTATGCCAGGCAGGAAGGCTTTGCCGAGAACGGCTATCGCGCAGTGATAAATTGCAACGAGGATGGCGGGCAGACCGTGTTCCACCTGCATGTGCACCTGCTGGCCGGACGTCGCATGCACTGGCCACCGGGCTGACGCAGGGCTCGCCAGGCAGATGCGAAGACGCCGGCTCGAGGCCGGCGTCTTCGCATCTGATTACTTGTTACTTGTGCGGCGGCGGCGGTGGTGCCGGCCGCACCACGATCACCCGCGGTCGGTTCCAATACGGGTCGCCCCACGGCCCCCACGGCCCGTAGTAACCCGGGCCGAAACCGGGGCCCCAGAACGGGTCGTAGAAACCGGCCGGGTAACGAACTACGGCGGGGCGTTTCGGCCACAGGTAAACCACGTCGGCTTCCACTCGCGGATAGGCGTAATCATAGTCGCCCACCTTTTGCGATACCGCGCCATGCAAGGTGCCGGTGACGGTCACTTCGCGTCCGCGCGTGAATACTTCCGGGTCATAGAAGCCGTCGCGGCAAGCGACGAATCGCCCCTGGCTTTCCCCGGCGTTGCCGGACTCCGGGCGTGCCTGGCTGTCCAGTGGGCGAGACAGCAGGTAGAAACAGGTCTGCTGCGGGCCCGGCTCGGTCTTGATGATTTCACCTCCCCAGCGCACACGGGTTCCACCGGCACCACCCTGCTGGGCACTGGCGGTGGATACATTCGCGTAGGCGCCTTCGAGCGGCTTGGGTATCGTCGCGCATCCGCCCAGCAGGGCGAATGCGGCGATGACGGCGATTGGACGGTACGGGGACATGGGGCTTTCTCCATCATGGCGAAGGCATGCGCCTCCGCTTCGGCTCTTATTTGACCACGGCGACAGGGCGAAAATTCCGCACGGCGCGCTGAAACGTGCGCAAGGATTCAGGCGGCGGTTCGTCATGAGCATAACGCAGCTCCAGGTAACTCCTCATCAGCGCGACGAGTTCGTCGCGTTGCATGGGCAATGCACGGGCAGCACGCTGCAGATAATGCCGCGGACCTTCGCCGACCGTCCGTGCGACACCCTTTCGGGCGAGCTTTTGTTCCAGTTCGCGCAGGGATGCCCGCAAGGGATCACGCAAATGCCGTTTCGACAACGCCCATGCCAGCCCGACCGCGATAAACAGCAAGCTGCCCAGAGCCAGCAGTATTGCCAGCATTCCCGTGTCGGTATTGCGGACACCGAACGGTGTCAACAAACCGCGCTGGCGCAGGGCATCAAAACCGATAACGCCCTTGTCCCACCAACGGTTGACAATGTCCCAGCGATTGCGCAAACCCTGCAGCCAGTCGTTCCGGTACCAGGCCAACTGATCGCCAGCCGCCGCGGCGGCTCCCAGCGAGACGCGCTCCGGGCGTACCGCAGCGGTGGGATCGACCCGGACCCAGCCCCGTCCGGCCAGCCACACCTCGCTCCATGCATGCGCATCGGAGTAGCGCACCAGCAGATACCCGCCAAGCTCGTTCCAGTAGCCTCCCTGGTAACCGGTAACGACCCGCGCCGGAATGCCGGCGGCACGCATCAGCACGGTGAAGGCCGACGAATAGTGCTCGCAGAAACCTTCGCGGGTGCCGAACAGGAAATCGTCCACCGCGTCGCGTCCCAGCGGGGCCGGGGCCAGCGTGTAACTGAAGCCGCCGTCGTGGAACAGCGCCAGTGCCGCCCGCACGATCGCGGCATCGTCGTCGCCGTACTGTTGGCGCCATTGGCTTGCCAGCGCATGGGTGCGGGGGTTGAAGCCTGAGGGCAGGCGCAGACCCAGGCGCCGCGAGCGATCGTCCAGCGTGGGTTGCAGCCGATAGCGCAATGCCGAACGCAGCCGATAGCTCAGCGGATCGTTGACCGGTTTGTCGGCGAATACTTCACGATCGGCCTGCAGCCTTGCCTGGGCGGGAGCCGCCAGCGGCACATCCAGTGTCGGCAACACCCGCTGATGTGTGGGCTGCAGACTGATCTGGTAGTCGATGGCGCGGTCGACGTCGATCGGTGCCGGCGTCGTCGCCGTCGTGGGCGGGGTGGGCGTGTAGTGCCAGCCGCGGCCGTCGTATGTCCACATCACGTAGGCACGGAAATAGCGCAGGTCAGGCGGCGGCGGTGCGCCGTCGAAGCTCACCCGCATCGAGGGGTTGTCGTTGGTGAGCAGGTCGGTCAGGTTGCCCGGTGTCATGCTGTCGCTCAGGCCGGTGGTGGCCTGGTCCCGCGACGGCGCACCCCACAGCGGCGAACTCAGTCGCGGTACCAGCAGGAACGCCAGCAGGGCCAGCGGCAACGCTGCCGCCAGCAAGGTCAGGCCAGGCAACAGCGAGCGTTGCAGGCTGCCTGGGGCTTGCGCCGGTTCCAGCGCGCGCAGGGTCGCCAGTGCCGGCAGCAGGCCGAGCACGACCACGGCTGTGGCGACCAATCCCTGATCGAACAGCAACGCGGTCATCAATGCGAAACAGGCGAAGCTGACGCCGACGCGGACATCGCGGATGCTCTCGGTTTCCAGCAATTTCAGGACGAGCAACCCGACGACCAGTGCAGCACCCGGCTCGCGGCCGACGATGTTGCCGTAGTTGACTATCACCGCCAGCGTCAGCAGGACCAGCATCGGCAGCTTGATCCAGCGCGGCACGTGGCCGGACTGTCGGCGTCGCTGCCACCAGCGCCAGCCAAGGACGAGTGCCAGCATGAGATCCAGCCACCATGGCAGATGCATGGCATGCAGCCCCAGCACCAGCGCCATGGTCAGGCACAGCAGGTCGAATGCGCGGGAGTCGATCGGCGGCTCGGTGGATCGGCCGCGTGGCAGGCCGCTCATGGCAGGCACGCCAGCGCGTTCATGCAGCGCGCATGGTGAAGCGGTCCGCTGCCGCTGGCGATGTGGTTGCCGGGCAACCACAGGCTGTAGTTGCAGCGCAAAGCCTGTGCCTCGTTCAACCAGCGCGCCAGCCGGGCGATACGCGCCTCGCTGTCGATCCCGCCCAGCTGACGCCAGTCCAGTTGCCATTGCGGGCGATTCTGCGGCTGCTCGAAATCCTTCACCAGCAGGTTTTCGTGCCGCGCGCTGGCTTTCCAGGCGATATGCCGTTGCGGATCGCCGGCATGGTAATCGCGCAGCGCAGCGAGTTCATCGCCACGATGTAACTGCATGTGGCGGGCGTCGTCGCCCGGCGCCTTGGGTGGGGGCCCGGCAGCTTCCGCGCGCGGCCATACCAGTACCGCCTGATCCGGATGCAGCCAGCTCCAGGCGCGAAACAGTCCGAGCGGCCATGTGCTCCACAAGCGCATGCGTGGCAGTGGTTGCCAGCCGCGCTTTTCAGTGGGCAACGACAGCTTTACCTGAGTGGTGGCGGGGCCGGGCGCGAACGCAACGCGGCACTCGCCGAGGTCGAGGCGAATGGCACTGCGCGGACGTCGGGAATCGAACGTCAAGGTCAACTCGAGGGGTTGGCCGGCGACGGCATGGCCGCCGTGGATGTGGCTCAGGCGCAGGCCGTCGAGGCTGCGAAATGCGATCAGCATGCTGGCCGAGCTGGCCGCACCGAGCAGGCACGTAAGCAGCAGCGCGGCGTTGTTGGCGTAATTCAGTGCGCCGATCAGCATCACCAGAAGCAGCACCGAAAAGCCGAGGCCGAAAGCGGTCGGCACGATATAGATGCGCCGCCGATGCAGTTCGATCGGCAGCTTCTCGGGGCGACGATAGCGAGTCAGCGCAGGCAGCCGGCGCTCGGCCCATCGTTGCAACGACTGCAGCGTTTCTCGCATCAATCCACCGCGACCTCGGCCAGCAACTGGCGCGCCAGCGCATCCCCATTGGCGCCCCGCGCCGGCAGCAGGCGGTGCGCCGCCAATGGCACGAACAGCGCCTGGATGTCTTCCGGCAATACATGCGTGCGGCCGCTGAGCATCGCCCAGCTTCGTGCCGCTCCGAGGAGCGCAAGGCCGGCACGCGGCGACAGGCCCACGCGGATCTCGTTGTGCCGACGGCTGGCCGACAGCAGCGCCTGCAGGTAATCGAGCAACGCGGTACTGGCGGTGATCGACTGTGCCTGCTGATGCAGCGCGAGCAGGGCGGTGACATCGAGTTGCGGGGTCAGCCTGGCCAGCAGGTCGCGCCGGTCCGAGCCGGTAAGCAGGGCGCGTTCGGCGGTCGCGTCCGGATAGTCCAGCGACAGTCGCAACATGAAGCGGTCGAGTTGCGAGTCGGGCAGCGGGAAGGTGCCGTTGAGGTCCAGCGGGTTCTGTGTGGCGACCACGAAGAACGGTTGCGCCAGGGCATGGGTCTGGCCGTCCACGGTGACCTGATCCTCGGCCATCGCTTCGAGCAACGCGCTTTGCGTTTTCGGGCTGGCGCGGTTGATCTCGTCGGCCAGCAGCAGGCCGGTAAAGATTGGCCCGGGATGGAAACGGAACTGGCCGGTTTCGCGCTCGTATACGCTGACCCCGATGATGTCCGACGGCAGCAGGTCGCTGGTGAATTGCACGCGCTGGAATTCCAGTGCGAAGGTGGCGGCCAAGGCGTGCGCCAGGGTGGTCTTGCCCACGCCGGGCACGTCCTCCAGCAGCAGGTGACCACCGGCGATCAGGCAGGTGAACGCCAACTTCACCTGTCGCGGCTTGCCCAGGAGTACGCGATTGACCTGCGCCATCGCGGCATCCAGACGCTGCCGCAGGGATTCATCGTTGGACTCGGTCATGTCAGCGCGGTTTCCTCGGTGGCAGATCGCGCATCATGCTGCGCGCTTCCAACCAGTGTAACTGGCGCTGCGCACCCTACGGCAGTGCGACGCCGGCCGCGCGCAGCATGCTCGCCAGTGCGATCAGAGGAAGCCCGATCAGCGCGCTCGGGTCGCGATTGTCGATCGACTCGAACAGGCTGATGCCGAGGCCTTCGCATTTGAAGCTGCCTGCGCAGTCGAGCGGCTGTTCGCGTTCGACATAACGGGCGATTTCCGTTGCCGTCAATTCGCGAAAACGCACACGGGTGTGATCGACATGGGTATGCCGGCGGCCATCGCGGGTATCAAGCAGGCACAACGCCGTGTGGAAACTCACGTCGCGGCCGGAGCTGGCGGCGAGCTGGGCACGGGCGCATTCGGTCGTGCCGGGCTTGTCGAGGATCCGTCCATCCAGCTCGGCCACCTGGTCGGAGCCGATCACCAGCGCGTTGAACCAGCCGTTCGACGCGGCATCCGCCTTGGCGATGGCCAGGCGCAGGGCGCGTGGGGCCGGAAGTTCACCGGGCAGCGGCGTCTCGTCGGTGCCCGGGGCGGATTGCTCGAAGTCCGCCGCCAGTCGGCGCAGAAGTTCGGCGCGGTAGCGCGAAGTCGAGCCCAGCACGAGTCGGGGCGGCGTCAGGTCGTTCGGACTCATGTATCCGACTCGCGGCGGATGTGTTCGCGCATGGCGCTGTTGAGATCGCTCTGGGCCTGGGTGAGGGCCTGCAACAGGGGCTTCAGGCGATCGCGCGTGCTGCGCATCGAAGTGGCCGCTTCATCCAGTTCGTGCTGGCTGGCACGGGGCGAACGATCGCGGATCCACAGCCGTTGCTGCAATAACGCGCGCAAGCCGGCATCGATCGCGTGCTGCGCATCCTGCTCGCTGGCGGCGGGCAGGTCGGGGTTGAGCGACATCACGGCGTGCGCCTGTTGCAGGCCGGATCGACACGTCTTGAGATCGGCCTCCAGCCGGTCGGCCAGATCAAGCAGGGTGTTGAGGCTGTTGCCGCGCCGGAACTGGCGTCGGCGCAGCAGCAGCGCCGTGATCACGATGGCAACCAGCAGCGCCAGCAGTACGGCTGTACCGAGCGTCAGATAGAAGTTCAAGGGCAGCGGCTCAGGCGGCGAAGGGAATCAGTCTGCCGCATCGGGGCCGGATCAGGCAAAATACGCGGGGTCGGCCAGGGATTGGGCCATTCAGACGCTGTCCCGGTTGACTTGAGGCGGTTTCGAACCTAACATTCCGCGATTATGTCCGTGACACTGCCAGAGTCCGTGGACGCTTGGCGCATGGTTTCGGCGCGGCGTTCGTTCGAGGGAGCGCTTCCCATCGCGACCCTGTCACGCCTGTGCGAAGTGCTGGCAGACACCGGCGGCGACGTGCAGTTCGAGCTGGATTTCGGGCGCGACAGTCTCGGTATCAGTTATGTCGACGTTCGTGCGCGAGCTTCTCTGACGGTGGTTTGTCAGCGCACGCTGGAACCGTTTGCATTGCCGGTCACCGTGGACACCCGGCTCGGCCTGATCAAACTGGAGCGCGACGAGGCCGGGTTGCCGCCTGATTGCGAACCGCTGCTGGTGGCCGAGGATGGCCGATTGAGTCCGGCCGATGTGATTGAAGACGAATTGCTGTTGGCGCTGCCGCTGGTTCCGGTCAACCCGGACAGCAGCCTGCCCGATGAAGTGACAGGCCACGACCCGGAACAGATGCATGCCGGCGAGGGGCACTCCGAAAATCCGTTCGCGGTGTTGCGCGAACTGAAGAAGTAACCGCCGACCCGGCTCATCCGATCCGGGTCATGTCGAAACAGATCACCAGTTTCAATCATCAAGTTTCAGTTGGAGAACTACCATGGCAGTTGCCAAGAGCCGCCGTACCCCGTCCACCCGCGGCATGCGTCGTGCGCACGACGCGCTGAAGACCGTGCAGTTATCCACTGATCCGACCAGTGGCGAGGTGCACCTGCGCCATCACGTCACCAAGGATGGCTACTATCGCGGCAAGAAGGTGATCGAGACCAAGGGCGCAGTGTCGGTCGAGGATTGATCGGTTCCGCGGAACCCCCAGGGGTTTCCGGCAGATGATCATGCTGGACGGCGCGGCGACGCGCCGTTTTGCGTTCAGAGACGCCAGACCGTAACGTTCGGCGTTCGATCCACTGTTTTCTCCGACGGATAGTTGAATGGCCCAGATCTACGCCCGCATCATCGCCACCGGCAGCGCGCTGCCCGAGCGTGTGGTAACCAACGCCGATCTCGAAAAAATCGTCGACACCAGTGACGAGTGGATCCACACCCGCACCGGCATCCGCCAACGCCACATTGCCGCTGACGGCGAGACCACCGGCGACCTGGCTTTCGTTGCCGCGCAGCGCGCACTGGAAGCGGCGGGCGTCAAGGCGTCCGAACTCGACCTGATAATCCTCGGCACCACTACGCCGGACATCATTTTCCCGTCCACCGCCTGTCTGGTGCAGCATCGCCTGGGCGCGAACGGCTGCGCAGCATTCGACGTCAATGCCGCCTGCTCGGGCTTCGTCTATGCGCTGGGCATTGCCGACAAGTTCATTCGCAGCGGGCAGTCGAAGAAGGTGCTGGTGATCGGCGCGGAAACACTGACACGGATGGTCGACTGGACCGATCGCCAGAGTTGCGTGCTGTTCGGTGACGGTGCCGGCGCGGTGGTGCTGGAAGCCTCCGACGAACCGGGCATCTACGCCACCTGCCTGCACGCCGATGGCGGCTACAAGCATCTGCTGTACAACCCGGTCGGCGTATCGGTCGGTTTCAAGGACGAACCGAACCACGGCGTGCGCATCAACATGGCCGGCCGCGAGGTGTTCAAGGTCGCAGTGAAGACGCTCGACGCGCTGGTCGGCGAGACCCTGCAGGCCGCCGGCATGGACGAGTCGCAGATCGACTGGCTGATCCCGCACCAGGCCAACCTGCGCATCATCGAGGCGACCGCCAAGCGACTGAACATGTCGATGGAGCGGGTGATCGTGACGGTCGACAAGCATGCGAATACTTCGTCCGGTTCGGTCCCGCTGGCGCTGGACTATGCGGTGCGTTCGGGCAAGGTGCAGCGCGGCCAGAACCTCCTGCTGGAAGCGTTCGGCGGCGGTTTCACCTGGGCCTCGGCACTGCTGCGCTACTGAGCCACGATGATTCGGGTTTCTCCACGATGCCGCCTTCGGGCGGCATCGTGCTTTTGGCCGCGCCAGGCGGATACAGCTGCGTATGGGCGGTGATGCTGGCACCATGTCGGTTTTCGTCGATGGAATTCGCGTATCCATGAGTTCACCGTCCGCTTCGCTCGCTTTTGTTTTTCCCGGCCAGGGTTCGCAATCGGTCGGCATGCTGGCCGAACTGGCCGCCGCGCATGCCGAGGTGCAGGCGACCTTTGAGGAGGCCTCCCAGGGCGCCGGTCTCGATCTGTGGCACTTGAGCGCACAAGGACCGGAAGACCAGCTCAACCGCACCGAGAACACCCAGCCGGCCTTGCTCGCAGCCAGTGTTGCGGTATGGCGGGTGTGGCAGAAGCTCGGCGGCGCGCAGCCGGTGCAGCTGGCCGGCCACAGTCTGGGCGAGTACAGCGCGCTGGTATGCGCCGGCGCTCTGTCGTTGCATGACGCGGCGGCGCTGGTGGCCGAGCGCGGCCGGTTGATGCAGGCGGCGGTGCCGGCCGGCGTCGGCGCGATGGCGGCGATCCTCGGTGGCGACGATGCACAGATCGCCTCGGTGTGCGAGGAAGTGGCGCAGGGCCAGGTGGTGTCGCCGGCCAACTTCAATTCTCCGGGACAGCTGGTGATCGCCGGCAACGCCGAGGCGGTCGATCGCGCACTGGCGAGGCTTGCCGAGCTGGGCGTGAAGAAGGCGATCAAGCTGGCCGTGTCGGTGCCGTCGCATTGCGCCTTGATGCGCGAGGCGGCCGACCGGCTGGGCGAGCGGATGGCTTCGATCGATTGGCAGCCGCCCTCGATTCCGGTGATCCAGAATGCCGAAGCACGAAGCTACGGCAGCGTCGAGGAGATCCGCGGTGCGTTGCAGCGGCAGCTGTATCTGCCGGTGCGCTGGACCGAGTGCGTGCAGGCGTTGGCCGCCGGCGGCGCCACGCGCATTGCCGAATGCGGTCCGGGCAAGGTGCTGGCCGGCTTGATCAAGCGTATCGACAAGAACATCGAGGCACGCGCGATCGGAGCGCCGGCCGACCTGGAAGCCGCCCGCACCGAATGGGCGTAAGCGTACGTTTACGGAAAATCACCCGAAGGAAAGATTCAAATGAGCAATTCATTGCAAGGTGAAATCGCGCTGGTTACCGGCGCGAGCCGCGGCATCGGTGCGGCGATCGCGGATGAGCTGGCGGCGATGGGCGCGACCGTCATCGGCACGGCCACCAGCGAGAGCGGCGCTGTCGCGATCGGCGAGCGACTGGCCGCCCACGGTGGCCACGGCCGCGTGCTGAACGTCACCGACAGTGCTGCGGTCGAGGCGCTGATCGACGGTATCGCGAAGGAATTCGGCGCGGTCTCGATCCTTGTCAACAACGCAGGCATCACCCGCGACCAACTGCTGATGCGCATGAAGGACGAGGACTGGCAGGCGATCATCGACACCAACCTCAGCTCGGTCTATCGCACCTCCAAGGCGGTGATGCGCGGCATGATGAAGGCGAGGAAGGGCCGCATCATCTCGATCGCCTCGGTGATCGGACTCACCGGCAATCCGGGCCAGTCCAACTATGCGGCGGCCAAGGCGGGTGTCATCGCCTTCTCCAAGTCGCTGGCACGGGAAATCGGTACCCGCGGCATCACCGTCAACGTGGTGGCGCCGGGCTTCATCGACACCGACATGACCCGCGCGCTGCCGGAGACCTCGAAGCAGGCGCTGCTCGGCCAGATCGCGCTGGGGCGACTGGGCGAGGTGTCGGACATCGCCAAGGCGGTCGGCTTTCTCGCTTCACCGGCCGCGGCCTACATCACCGGCGAAACGCTGCACGTCAATGGCGGCATGTACATGGCGTAAGGCAGTTGTCGCCAGCAGACGCGTTTTAGGCGACAATTGCGCCTTCGCGTCGGTTTCACAGGACGCTGCGTCCGGGTATCACCGGCGAATCGTGGCGGCCTCGCGGTTTAGCCACTACAATGCGCCGGCCTTTTGCAGGCATTACGCCGGCACAGACAAACAATTACTCCTTGAGAGGTATGGGCAACATGAGCACCATCGAAGAGCGCGTGAAGAAAATCGTCATCGAGCAGTTGGGCGTGAAAGAGGATGAAGTCACGGCGAACGCTTCGTTCGTGGACGATCTGGGCGCAGATTCGCTGGACACGGTGGAACTGGTGATGGCGCTCGAGGAAGAGTTCGAGACCGAGATTCCCGACGAAGACGCCGAGAAGATCACCACCGTGCAGCAGGCCGTCGATTACATCAAGGCCCACTCCAAGGATTGATCGGCACACCATTGTTCGCTGTTGGTCAGACTGGCCTGCGTGGTTTGGGCCAGTCGACTACCGCGGCGAGACCGAACGCTGCGCCTTCCCGGCGCAGTTTTCGTTTCTGCATTTTGTAACGTCCGAACCCGTATGGTGCACAGGATGCGCGCCAGGCAGGGCCGGACGACGTCTCCGCGGTCGGCGCGGGACGGCTGTCGGCAACGGCAGATCCACGCAATCACGTAAGGAACATCAGCATGAGCAAGCGACGTGTGGTAGTGACCGGCATGGGCATCATCTCGCCGGTCGGCAACGACATCGCCAGCGCCTGGGATCGTGTTCTCAAGGGCGTCAGCGGGATCGGCCCGGTCACCCATTTCGACACCTCCGCTTATTCCACGCGCATCGCCGGCCAGGTCAGCGGCTTCGATCCTGCGCAGTGGATGCCGTTGAAGGACGTCAAGAAAATGGACCCGTTCATCCACTACGGCGTGGCCGCAGGTACCCAGGCCTTGCGTGATTCCGGGCTGGACGTAACCGAGGCGAACGCGCCGCGCATCGGCGTGGCGGTCGGTGCCGGCATCGGCGGCCTGTACACGATCGAGGCGACCACGCTGGAGCTGGCGGCGAAGGGCCCGCGCCGGGTTTCGCCGTTCTACGTGCCCAGCTCGATCATCAACATGGCCTCGGGTCAGCTTTCCATCATGTTCGGCCTGAAGGGTCCGAACATCGCCTGCGTCACCGCCTGCACCACCGGCGCGCACAACATCGGCCTGGCCGCACGGATGATCCAGTACGGCGATGCCGACGCGATGATCGCCGGCGGTGCCGAATTCGCCACCACCGGCACCGCGATGGCCGGCTTCTGCTCGGCCAAGGCGATGTCCACCCGCAACGATGAGCCGACCAAGGCCAGCCGGCCGTGGGACAAGGATCGCGACGGCTTCGTGCTGTCCGATGGCGCCGGCGTGCTGATGCTGGAAGAGTACGAGCATGCCAAGGCCCGCGGCGCGCGCATCTACGCCGAGCTGGTCGGTTTCGGCATGAGCGGCGACGCGTTCCACATGACTGCGCCGAGCGAGGGTGGCGAAGGTGCGGCACGCTGCATCCAGACCGCACTGGACGATGCCGGCCTCAATCCGACGGACGTGCAGTACATCAATGCGCACGGCACCTCCACGCCGCTGGGCGACCTGGGCGAGGTGATGGCGGCGAAGAAGGTGTTCGGTGATCACGCCTACAAGCTGGCGATGAGTTCGACCAAGTCGACCACCGGCCATCTGCTCGGTGCGGCCGGCGGCGTCGAGGCGATCTTCAGCATCCTGGCGCTGCGCGATCAGGTGATGCCGCCGACGATCAATCTCGACGAGCCGGGCGAAGGCTGCGATCTCGACTTCGTGGCGAACACCGCGCGCGAAGCGAAGCTCGACGTGGCGATCTCCAATTCGTTCGGCTTCGGCGGCACCAACGGCACGCTGGCCTTCCGCCGCGTCTGAGCGTGACCTGCCATCGCCGTATTCTGGGCGGCCGGCGCGATCTGCTCGCGCCGGCCGCTGCTTTTCCGCAGCGTTATCCGTGCCTGCTCGAAAGCGTGGTGCACGGTACCGCGCATTCGCGCTACGACATCCTGTTTGCGTTCCCGCGCGAGCGGCTCACGCTGCAGGCCGACGGCCGTCTTTGCGATGATGCCGGGACTTTGCGGGAAGGGCGTTTCCTCGATGCGCTGGACGCTGCCTGGCAGGCCGAGCGCCTGCCGCCGGAGAACGACGGGCTGCCGTTCCACGGCGGCTGGGTGTTGCTGCTGGCTTACGAGCTGGCCGGCGAGATCGAACCGACGCTGAAGCTGCGGGCACCGACGACCTTGCCGCTGGCGCTGGCCGTGCGCTGTCCGGCCGCAGTGATCGTCGACCATGCACGCGATTGCACGATCCTGGTCGCCGAGACCGGCCACGAGGATCTGCTCGATGTACTGGAAGCCGATCTCGCGGTCGTATCGCCGATTCCGCCGCCGGCCTCCCCGACCGGTTGGGACGAGGATGCGCCGCAACAGTTCCTCGACGGCGTAGCGCGCATCCACGAGCACCTCTACGCCGGTGACATCTTCCAGGTGAACCTGTCGCGTGCCTGGCGCGCGCGCTATGCGCAGCCGCCCGTGCCGGCGTCGCTGTATGCGGTGCTGCGCCAGGCCAATCCGGCGCCGTTCGCCGGCCTGCTGCAGCAGCCGGGCTGGGCGGTGGCGAGTTCTTCGCCCGAGCGGCTGGTCGAGGTGCGCGGTGGCGTGGCGCAGACCCGGCCGATCGCCGGCACGCGCCCCCGATTGCCCGGCGACGACGAGCTGGCGCGCATCCGCGAATTGAGCGCGCACCCGAAGGAGCGCGCCGAGCACGTGATGCTGATCGACCTGGAGCGCAACGACCTCGGTCGCGTCTGCGTGCCGGGCTCGGTCGAGGTCGACGAGCTGATGGTGGTGGAGAGTTACGCCCACGTTCACCACATCGTCTCCAATGTACGCGGACGCCTGCGCGCCGAGGTGACGCCCGGCGAGGTGATCGCCGCCACCTTTCCCGGCGGCACCATCACCGGCTGTCCCAAGGTGCGCTGCATGGAAATCATCGCCGCGCTGGAAGACGCGCCACGCGGCGCCTACACCGGCGCGCTGGGCTATCTCGATCGCAACGGTGAGCTCGACTTGAACATCCTGATCCGCACCCTGACCCTGGCCGGCAACGAAGCCAGCCTGCGCGCGGGGGCTGGCATCGTCGCCGACTCGGTGGCCGCCGACGAGCTGAATGAGACCCGCGCGAAGGCGCGCGGTTTGCTGCGTGCACTGGGAGTTCCGGACTGATGACGCCGCGCATGCTGGTCAACGGTCTGGTGTCGGAACAATTGCCGGCGCTGGATCGTGGCCTGGCATATGGCGATGGCTTGTTCGAGAGCATCCGCCTGATTGGCGCGTCGGCGCCACTTTGGTCGCGCCACATGCAACGGCTGATCGAAAGCTGCGCGCGCTTGCAGATACCGGCGCCGGACACTGCGCAACTGTGGTGCGAAGCGCTGGCCGTCACCAACGACATGGCGCAAGCGGTAGTGCGGATCACCATCACCCGCGGTTCCGGCGAGCGCGGCTACGTCTTGCCGGCATCGCCGAGGCCGACGCGGGTGGTGGCCGCGTTTGCGCCACCGCCGGTGGTTGCTGCGGACTACGCGCAGGGCATTCGCATGCGCGTGTGCGAGATCCGGTTGGGAGAACAGCCGCTGCTGGCCGGCATCAAGCACCTGAATCGGCTCGAACAAGTGCTGGCACGTGCCGAATGGAACGATCCGGCGATCACCGAGGGCGTGCTGCGCGATAGCCATGACAGGGTGATTTCGGCGACCATGGCCAATCTGTTCGCCGTGGTCGACGGCGAGCTGCTGACACCGGCGCTGGATCGCTGCGGCGTGGCCGGGGTGGCCCGCGCCGAAGTGCTGGCGACGTGTCCGCAGGCGCGGATCGGCGAGCTGACACTGGAAAGGTTGCTGGATGCCAGCGAGATCTTTCTCAGCTCGAGCGTGCGTGGAATCGTGCCGGTACGTTCGCTGGACGACCGCAGTTATGCGCCGGGGGCGACGACCCATCAGCTGCAGCGGCATTGGCGCAATCTGGGACTACGATGGAGCAGGGCGGATGAGTGACAAACCGATGCGCGGACGCGTGTTGTCGCGGATGCTGTTGCTGCTCGTATTGCTGGCAGCGGTGGGCGCGCTGATCTACGGATGGAACGACTACACCCGTTTCGGCGCCACGCCGCTGAACGTCGCGCGGCAAGGCGACAGCATCGACATCAGCCGTGGCAGCAGCTTCAAGGGCATCGTGGGCGAGTTGCGCGAACGTGGTCTCAGCAAGGCCAATCCGTGGTACTGGCGCCTGCTGGCGGAGCAGATGCGCGTTGCCGGCAAACTGCATGCCGGCGAGTACGCGATCGAGCCGGGTCTCACGCCGCGCCAGCTGCTCGCCAACATGGCGGCAGGCAAGGTGCTGCAGCGAAATTTCACCATCGTCGATGGCTGGACCTTTGCCGAGCTACGCCAGGCGCTGACCAGGGCCGAGAAGTTGAATCACGACAGCGCCGGGCTCGACAACGCGGCGATCATGCAAAAGATCGGTGCCGGCGGTGAAGCGCCGGAGGGGCGCTTCCTGCCGGAGACCTATGCCTATGTCAAAGGCGACAGCGACCTGGATATCCTCAGACGTGCGCACGCGGCCATGGTGAAGACACTCGCCGAATTGTGGGCCGGCCGCGCGAAGGATCTGCCGCTGGCCACGCCATACGATGCGCTGATCCTGGCGTCGATCGTGGAGAAGGAAACCGGCCTGCCTGCCGAGCGTGCCCGGATCGCCGGTGTGTTCGTGCGGCGCCTGCAGGACCACATGCTGCTGCAGACCGATCCCAGCGTGATCTACGGCATGGGCGCCCGCTACGCGGGCAATATCCGCAAGAGCGACCTCACCACCGACACGCCGTACAACACCTATACCCGCCCCGGCCTGCCGCCGACGCCGATCGCCCTGCCGGGCAAGCCGGCCATCGAGGCGGCGCTGCACCCGGCCGCCGGCGATGCGCTGTATTTCGTTGCGCGCGGCGATGGCGGGCACGTGTTTTCCAGTTCGCTGGAGGAACACAATCGCAACGTCGACTGCTACCAGCGGAAGCATTGCCGATGACGACCGCGCGCGGGAAATTCATCAGTCTCGAAGGCGGCGAAGGCGCCGGCAAAAGCACCTTGCTGGCCGGCCTGCGCGCATGCATCGAGCAGCACGGCATCGCATTGGTGCAGACACGCGAGCCCGGCGGCACCAGCGTCGGAGAAGCCGTGCGCGCCATCGTGCTTGATCCGGCCCAGCATGAGCTGGCTGCCGAGACCGAGTTGTTGTTGATGTTTGCTTCGCGCGCACAACTGGTGCGTGAAGTGATCGAGCCAGCGCTTGGCGCTGGCCGATGGGTGTTGTGCGACCGCTACGCCGATGCCAGCTACGCCTACCAGGGCGGGGGCCGCGGCCAGCCGACAGAGCGCATCGCCGAGCTGGAACGCTGGGCTTGCCATGGTGTGAAACCCGACCTGACCTTGCTGCTGGACCTGCCGGTGGCGACCGGCCGCGCCCGCGCTGCCGGCCGCGGCGACGCCGATCGTATCGAGAGCGAGGCGGATGCCTTCTTCGAGCGGGTGCGCGCGAGTTATCGCGAACGTGCCGCGACCGATCCCGATCGTTTCCGGGTGATTGACGCCAGCGAGACACCGGCTGCCGTACTGCTGGCGGCGACGCGGGCCTTGATGCCCCTGCTCGGAGAACCACAACCATGAACGGGTTGCCCTGGCATGCCGAACATTGGACACGTCTGCAGGCGCGCCGCCAACGCGACGCGCTGCCGCACGCCTTGTTGCTGTGTGGGGCCACCGGCCTGGGCAAGCGTGAGTTCGCCCGGCGCTTCGTCACCGGGCTGCTGTGCAGCGAACCGATCGACGGCGACGCCTGCGGGCATTGCCGCAGTTGCCAGCTGCTGGCTGCGGGCACGCATCCGGACGTGATCCCGCTCAGCTTCGGCCTGCGCAAGGATGGCGTTCAGCGCAGTGAGATCGTGGTCGACCAGGTCCGTGAACTGTCGGCGCGGCTGGCGATGAGCAGCCAGTTCGGCGGCTGGCAGGTGGCGATCATCGATCCAGCAGATGCAATGAATCCGGCGGCCGCCAACGCGTTGCTGAAAACGCTGGAAGAGCCTTCCGCGCAGACCATGCTCGTCCTGCTGGCCGACGCGCCGTGGCGCCTGCCGCAAACCATCCGCAGCCGCTGCCAGCGCATCGAATTTCATGTGCCGCCGAGCGCCGATGCCCTGGCCTGGCTGCAGGCCGAAGGCGTGCGCGACGCCGCGGCGGCACTCGCTGCCGCGGGCGGCAATCCTGGCCTGGCTGTTGCCTGGTCCCGGGAAGGTGCGCTCGAACGGCGGCTCGAAGTGCGCAAGGATCTGGCTGCGCTGGCGGCTGGCCGTGGCCAGCCGACCGAGGTGGTCAAGCGCTGGCTGGACAACGAACCCGCCCAACGATTGTGGTTCGCCGCGCAGGCCAGCGCGGACGAGATCAGGGCGCGCACCACGGGAAATGCCGGCCCGCTGGCCAGCGCGATGGACGTGGAAGCGCTCGGCCATTGGCATGGCGCGGTCAACCGTACCCGCGAAAGTCTGCGTGGCCCGCTGCGTGGAGATCTGCTGCTGCTGGAACTGCTGGCGCAGTGGCATTGAACAAGGCCGCCCCGGATGCGCTGCCTTCAATGCTGGCGGAGGTCGGCTTGCCGGCGTTCTCCGCATGCACGCGTCTGCTGGTGGTCGTGCCGCATCCGGATGATGAAAGCATTGCGACCGGCCTGCTGATCCAGCAAGTTCGGGCGGCCGGTGGCGAAGTGCGGATCGTGTTGCTGACCGCCGGTGACAACAATCCCTGGCCGCAACGCTGGTTGGAGCGGCGCGTGCGGATCGGTGCGGCGGATCGCCAGCGCTGGGGGCGCCGTCGGCGTGCGGAGATGTTGCGCGCGCTGGAATGTCTCGACGTTCCGCTGGAAGCTTTGCAGGCGCTGGACTGGCCCGATATGGGCGTTACCGATGTCCTGCTTCGGCCTGGCAGCGAGTTGGTGGCGGAAATGGCCGCCGCGATCGGGCAATTTCGTCCCAGCCTGGTGGCAGCGCCCTCGATCGAAGACCGTCACCCGGACCATGGCTCGGCTCACGTATTGGTGCGATTGGCCTTGGCCACACAGCCCGAGCCACCGTCGCTGCTGACCTACCTGGTGCATGGCCGCGGGCGGACCGGTGCGTCGATTGAAATTCGCGGCACGCCGACGCAAGCGGCGAACAAGCGCGCGGCTTTGGCGGCCCATCACAGCCAGATGGCGCTGAGCAGTGGGCGCCTGCGGCGTCTGGCAACCCGGCCCGAACGTTATGCATCGGTATCGGGAACCCCTGCCGACAGCCATGCCGTGTTGCCCTGGCGCCCGCCGGTGTGGCTGCGGCCGTGGTTGCGGCTGAGCACGATCGGCCCGTCAGGAAAGCACAGCTGGCGCTGGCACGAGGCGCCCCTGCGGCGCGACCGCGATGGCTGGTTCCACTTGCCCTCGGCGGCCACGGCAGAAGGCCGGCCGCTTTTCGCAAGGCTGGCGCTGACCCTGCCTTCACTGTGGATCTTCGATCACTGGGGCTGGTGCGAATGCACCGCCGCTCCCGAGCCGGCTGCAGCACCTCTTGCACCGGTCGATTGACAGGGCTAGCTTGTTGGCTCCAATGGGGATGACGATGCCGGGCGGGGACCGACATCGTCCCTTGCCTGTGCCAGCCCGAGAGCCAGCAACACCATCAGGTCCATCGCGGCAGTAGCGACCCATTCCGTTCAGCTGGCTGGTCATGTGAATGCACAACCCGGATCAGAATTTGATACAGGTCAAGCCAGGAGCGGTACCCGCATCCAGCGAAAGCTTCTACGCCGCGCTGTCCGAGATCGGGCAACTGCTGGTGCGCTCATTGGAGCCTTCGATCCTTTACGAAGCTGTCATCGAAGTCCTCGAACGGCGAATCGGCGCCCGGCTGGTGATGGTGGGAGAACTGGATCGCGGCAATGGTTGGCTCCACCGCATCGCACCTGCCCGCCCGCCGGCGGAAAGTGTCGACATCTACCCGGATCGCATCCCGTTTTCGATGGCGCGTCCGCCATTCTGGAACGGTCAGCCGCAGGTTGAGGCGGATATTCGCCGTACCCCGGGGCTGGAGATGTTCCGTCAGGCTTACGTGCGTCATGGGGTCGTCGCCGCGGTGGCCGTGCCGGTCCTGAAGTTTGGCGAGGTGTGTGCTGCGCTGGTGATACGCGCGTCCCACGCCGGCTTCTTCTCTTCATCGATGGTCGAGTTTCTGCAACAGGCGGCATCGAGCATCGGGCTCGGGATGGAGGCTCACGAGCAACGCGCACGTCTGCTGCAGTCGGTAAAGGAAGAGGCGCGCCAGCGGCGCGCGCTGCGGTTGCTCAGCGAGATGATCAAGCTCGTCACGCACAGCGTGGACGAGCAGACCTTGCTGGCCGAAGCCTGCCGCGTGGCCCGACGGACAGGCGGGTATTCGGTAGCCTGGATCGGCTTGCTCGGAACAGGCGCCGAGGCAGGCCTGCAATTGTGTGCGCAGGAAGGGCTTGGCGATGCCATCGGGAGCATTCTCCGACGGGATTGGGTGGCTGATGCCGCTGTCGATGCCGGCGATGCAGTGGCGATGGCACTGTCGCGTGGCGAGGCCCACGTAGGATCGCCGTCGCCCGCGAATGACGAAACACCGGCAATGTCAGGCGTCGCGACGTTGCTGGCGCTGCCGCTGCGGGTGGATGAGGCGATCGTCGGTGTTTTCGTGGTCGGCGCAGCGACGCCGGATGCGTTCGGCCCGGTCGAAGTTCAGGTCTTTTCGGAAATGGCCGTCGAGCTGGGCCTCGGCATCCAGGTGCAGCGCAGCCACGTCGCGCGCTTGTTGGCCGAGCAGGAATTGCGTTTCAACCTGCAGCATTTCCGGACCATCCTGTCGAAACAGCATGCCGGTATCCTGGTGTTGTCCAAGGATCGCCGGGTGAAGTTTGCCAACGAGGCTTTTTGTGCCTTGTTTGGCCTGGACGAGACGCCGGCCGAACTCGAGGGGCGGCCGGCGGAAGTCATGTATGCGCAGGTGATGCAGGCCTACAGGGATCCCGAGCAGGAATGGAACAGGATCCAGCAGATCCTGGCCGCCGATGAGCCGATTACCGGCGATGAAGTGGCGATGAAGGACGGGCGCATCTTCCTGCGCGATTTCACTCCCATCCGGGTCGACGGCCTGCTGCAAGGACGTTTGTGGCATCAGCGCGACATCACCGAACAGAAAATGCATGAAGCGCGGGTCGAGCGGCTGGCCTTCTACGACGTGGTCACGGGTTTGCCGAACCGGAGGCTGCTGTTCGAACTGCTGGAGCAGGCGCGAACGCGGGCCACGAAACCGCATTCCCTGCTGGCGGTCGGCGTGCTCGACCTCGACCGCTTCAAGAGCGTCAACGACAGCGTCGGCCACGGAGGTGGCGACCGCGTGTTGGCGGAGGCGTCGGCGCGGGTCCTCGGCATGCTGCGCGAAGACGATGTACTGGCCCGTTTTGGCGGCGATGAATTCGCACTGGTGATTCCGGGTCTCGACAGCCGCGAACAGCTGGATGTCATCAGCCGCTGCATCCTGCAGGCATTGCGGTTGCCGTTCAATCTGCTGGGAGAGCAGCTTTACCTGTCGGCCAGCATCGGCTGGACCCTGTTTCCGCTTGACGAATCCGACGCCGAAGGCCTGGTCCGGCACGCCGACCTGGCCATGTATGCCGCGAAGGAGGACGGCAAGGATCGCGGTGCGCTGTACGAGCCGGCCATGGAACTGGAACAACTGCGCCTGCAGGCGATGCGCGAACGGATTGCCCAGGCGCTGGTGCAATCCCGCCTGCGGCTGTTGTTCCAGCCGATCGTCTACATCGACGGTCTGCCGGGGCCGCAGGGCGTGGCAGGGATGGAGGCGTTGCTGCGGCTGCAGGACGACGAGCTGGGGTTGATCGAGCCGGCCAACTTCATGCACGTGCTGGACGACCCGCAACTGGCGCGGCCGATCGGCCGCTATGTGCTGGACGAGGCGTTGCGCCAATGCCAGTCGTGGATGCAATTCGGCATCTCGATTCCGGTCTCGATCAACATCAGCACCCGGCACCTGCTGCATCCGGCCTTCTTCAGCGACATCGATGCGGTACTCGAGGCCTATCCGGGCGTGATGGACGTGGGCTTCGGTATCGAAGTGACCGAAACCGGCCCCTCGATGGATCACGCGCGGGCAAAGGCTGTCATCGAAGAATGCCGCCGTCGCGGCATCCGCGTCGGGCTGGACGATTTTGGCACGGGCAGTGCTTCGCTGAGCCATATCCAGCAGCTCGACATCGAACACATCAAGCTGGACCAGAGTTTCGTGCGCAACATCCTCGGCGACGACCGCAACATGGCAATCGCTGCGGGGGTGATCACCACGGCACGCATGCTGGCCAAGACGGTGATCGCCGAGGGCGTCGAGACAGCCGCACAGGGCGACCTGCTGGCCTCGCTCGGTTGCCATCAACTGCAGGGGTTTTCGATTTCGCGGCCGATGCCTGCCGAGGCGATCCCCGCATGGGTCGCCAACTGGGTGCCGCCCGATTCGTGGAGCCAGCTGGTCAACGAACGCCAGTCGCTGTTGACCGACCAGTGATGCACGTTGCCGCAACCTCGTATCGACTGTCGCACCGCCGTGGCCTGTGGTGCACGCGCGCCACAAGATCTAAGATCACAGCCATCGCCCGGGTGCTTCGATCACCCGGCAGGAGCCGAGCATGAAACCGATGGCCGCCCGTCAGGGCATCATTTCGCTGAAAATCAAGGACGCACCGTCGCTGTACAACGCGTACATGCCGTTCCTCAAGCATGGCGGATTGTTTGCACCGACTGCGCAATCCTATGCACTCGGTGACGAAGTGGTGTTGCTGGTGACCCTGGCTGAAGAAACCGAGCGGATGTCGGTGGTGGGCAAGGTCGTCTGGATCAGCCCGCTCGGTGCCCAGGGCAACCGAACCGCCGGCATCGGCATTCACTTCAACGAATCCAGCGACGCCGAAGCCGCGCGCAGCCGGATCGAGAACATCCTCGCAGGTACGCTTTCGTCCGAGCGCGCCACGCATACGATGTGAAGCCGCTCCGGATCGGCGGCGATACATTGCGATAATTCGCATGCGGTCGCCCGTCAAGGCTTGTTGTGCTCAAACGCACTGATACAATGGGTGGATTCGCGAAATCATCTTGCGGAACATCGGACGTTTGCGGCCCTTGCCTCAAGCGTGGCTACGCCGCCCATGGCGACGCAACCCCAGCCGAATCGAAATCGCCGGACCGTGAGTTGCGTCATTCTCCACGGTCACTGATGCGCCCACGGGTGCGGAGGTAAGTTGCATCGTGCTTGCCGAATACTGGCCTGTCCTGTTGTTCATCGGCGTTGCTACCGGGCTTGGCCTGGTGCTGCTGGCGGTTGGTCTGCTGGCCGGTCCGCGCCGTCCCGAGGCGGAAAAACTTGCGCCTTACGAGTGCGGTTTCGAGGCATTCGAAGATGCCCGCATGCGCTTTGACGTGCGCTACTACCTGCTCGCCATCCTGTTCATCATCTTCGACCTGGAAATCGCCTTCCTGTTTCCGTGGGCGGTGGTGTTCCAGCAGATCGGCATGATCGCGATGATCGAAATGGGGCTGTTCCTGCTGCTTCTGGTGGTCGGCTTCGCCTATGTGTGGAAGAAGGGAGCACTCGAATGGGAGTGATCGATTCCGTCAGCCGGGTGATGCACAACCCGGAGCCGTTGAACCTGGTCGACGACATCCTGCGTCCGGCCGGCGACAACCCGGTGGTGCAGCGCGGTTTCGCCACCACCAGCATCGACGCGCTGATGAACTGGGCGCGTACCGGTTCGATGTGGCCGATGACGTTCGGCCTGGCCTGCTGCGCGGTCGAGATGATGCACGCCGGCATGTCGCGGCTGGACCTCGATCGCTACGGCGTCATCTTCCGCCCCAGCCCGCGCCAGTCCGACGTGATGATCGTCGCCGGCACCCTGGTCAACAAGATGGCCCCGGCCCTGCGCAAGGTCTACGACCAGATGCCGGAGCCGAAGTGGGTCATCTCGATGGGCAGCTGCGCCAACGGCGGTGGTTACTACCACTACTCCTATTCGGTGGTGCGCGGTTGCGACCGCATCGTGCCGGTGGACATCTACGTGCCGGGCTGCCCGCCCACGGCCGAGGCGCTGATCCACGGCATCCTGCAGTTGCAGAAGAAGATCCGCCGCACCAGCACCATCGCGCGCTCTTGAGCGGCACACCCTGAAGGCGCAGCCCATGACCGACACCCCAAAGACCTCGCTGGCCGAGCAGCTCGCCGCGCGATTCGGCGATACGCTGGCCATCAGCACATCGCGCAACGAGACCGTCGCCGAGCTGGGCGCCGCCGACCTGGTCGCGGTGGCCACCGCGCTGCGCGACGAGCCGGCGTTCCGCTTCAGCGAACTGATCGACCTGTGCGGCATCGACTACCTCGGCTACGGCCAGACCGAGTGGGATACCGAGACCGTTTCCGGTACCGGTTTCTCACGTGGCGTGGAAGGTCAGGCCCAGGGGCGTTTCGATTGGGCCGGACGCCCGCGCGGCAACGGCGAGAACCAGCCGCGCCGCTACGCCGCGGTGATCCAGCTGTTGTCGATCCAGCACAACCGCCGCCTGCGGCTGCGCGTGTTCTGCGAGGACGACAGCCTTCCGATGATCCCGTCGCTGACCCTGGTCTGGCCGGGCGTGAACTGGTTCGAGCGCGAGACGTTCGACCTGTACGGCATCATCTTCGATGGCCATCCGGACCTTCGCCGCATCCTCACCGACTACGGTTTCGTCGGCCATCCGTTCCGCAAGGACTTCCCGCTGATCGGCAACGTCGAGGTGCGTTACGACCCCGAGCAGAAGCGGGTGATCTACGAGCCGGTGTCGATCGAGCCGCGCGTGCTGGTGCCGCGCACCATCCGCGACGACGCCGACCTGGTGCAGGCGCGGGCTGAAGCCGCCGACAAGTGGCGGGAGAATTGAGCATGCAGGAAATCCGCAACTACACCATGAACTTCGGCCCGCAGCATCCGGCCGCGCACGGCGTGCTGCGCCTGGTGATGGAGATGGACGGCGAAACCATCGTCCGCGCCGACCCGCACGTGGGTCTGCTGCATCGCGGCACCGAGAAGCTGGCCGAGTCCAAGCCGTTCAACCAGTCGATCGGCTACATGGACCGGCTCGACTACGTCTCGATGATGTGCAACGAGCACGCCTACGTGAAGGCGATCGAGAACCTGCTGGGGATCGAGGCGCCGGAGCGTGCGCAGTACATCCGCACCATGTTCGACGAGATCACCCGCATCCTGAACCACCTGATGTGGATCGGTTCGAACGCGCTCGACCTCGGTGCGATGGCGGTGATCCTGTACGCGTTCCGCGAGCGCGAAGAGCTGATGGACGTCTACGAGGCGGTCTCGGGCGCGCGCATGCACGCCACGTACTACCGTCCCGGCGGCGTCTACCGCGACCTGCCCGAGCAGATGTCGAAATACCGCGAGTCGCCCTGGCACAAGGGCGCCGACCTCAAGCGCATCAACAGCTGGCGCGAAGGTTCGATGCTCGATTTCCTCGAAGCATTCACCGCCGACTTTCCGACCAAGGTGGACGAGTACGAGGAACTGCTCACCACCAACCGCATCTGGAAGCAGCGCACCGTCGGTATCGGCGTGGTCAGCCCGGAACTGGCCCAGCAGTGGGGCATGACCGGCGCGATGCTGCGCGGCTCCGGCGTCGAGTGGGACCTGCGCAAGAAGCAGCCGTACGCGAAGTACGCCGAGATGGATTTCGACATTCCCGTCGGCGTCAACGGCGACTGCTACGACCGCTACCTGGTTCGGGTGGAGGAGATGCGCCAGTCCAACCGGATCATCCGCCAGTGCGTACAGTGGCTGAAGGCCAATCCGGGCCCGGTGATGGTGAAGAACTTCAAGGTCGCTCCGCCGTCGCGGGTCGAGATGAAGGAGGACATGGAAGCCATGATCCACCACTTCAAGCTGTTCACCGAGGGCTACTGCGTGCCGGCCGGCGAAACCTATGCCGCGGTCGAGGCGCCCAAGGGCGAGTTCGGCTGCTACCTGGTTTCGGACGGTGCCAACAAGCCGTTCCGCGTGCACCTGCGCGCACCGGGCTTCGCCCATCTTTCATCCATGGACACCATCGTGCGCGGCCACATGCTCGCCGACGTGGTGGCCATGATCGGTACCTACGACCTCGTGTTCGGCGAAGTGGATCGCTGAGCCGGCACGACGGAGAAACGCATGAAAGCCACCGGACATTTCGAGCAGGTAAGGAACGTCGATCCCCTCGCCGTACTTACCGATCACACCCGCCAGCACATCGATGCATGGGTGGCCAAGTTCCCGCCGGACCGCAAACGTTCGGCGCTGATCCAGGCGCTGTTCGGCGCGCAGGAGCAGAACAAGGGCTTCCTCACCGACGAACTGATCACCGCGGTCGCGAAGTATCTCGACCTGCCGGCGATCTGGGCCTACGAGGTGGCCAGTTTCTATTCGATGCTGGAGACCAAACCGGTCGGCCGCAACAACGTGGCGATCTGCACCAACATCTCGTGCTGGCTCAACGGCGCCGAAGGCCTGGTGCGCCACTGCGAGAACAAGCTCGGCATCAAGACGGGCGAGAGCACGCCGGATGGCCGGATCTACCTGAAGCAGGAAGAGGAATGCATCGCTGCCTGCGTCTACGCACCGGCGATGACGGTGAACGGCCACTATCACGAGCGGCTCACCATCGAGAAGCTCGACGAGATCCTCGACGGTCTGAGCATCGACGGTCCCGCGCATGCCCATGACGCCGAGGGAAAGCACTGATGGCTGTCGGATCCGCACCCAAGGAACACCAGGTCGTCTACACCACGCTGCATTTCGACAAGCCGTGGGCGATGGACAGCTATCTCCAGGTCGACGGCTACAAGGCGTGGAAGAAGATCCTCGCCGAGAAACCCGATCCGGCATCGCTGGTCGACGAGATCAAGAAGAGCAGCCTGCGCGGCCGCGGCGGCGCGGGTTTCCCGACCGGCTTGAAGTGGTCCTTCATGCCGAAGGGCGACATGCAGAAGTACATCCTGTGCAACTCGGACGAGTCCGAGCCGGGTACTGCCAAGGATCGCGACATCCTCCGCTACAACCCGCACGCGGTGATCGAGGGCATGGCGATCGCCTGTTATTGCACCGGCTCGAGCGTGGCCTACAACTACCTGCGCGGCGAATTCCACCACGAGCCGTACGAACATCTCGAAGAAGCATTGAAGGAAGCGTACGCGGCCGGCCTGCTGGGCAAGAACGTGCAGGGCAGCGGCATCGACGTGGATATTTACAACGCACTTGGCGCCGGCGCCTACATCTGTGGCGAGGAAACCGCGTTGATGGAATCGCTGGAGGGCAAAAAGGGCCAGCCGCGCTTCAAGCCGCCGTTCCCGGCCAATTTCGGCCTTTACGGCAAGCCGACCACGATCAACAACACCGAAACCTATGCCTCGGTACCGGCGATCCTGCGCAACGGCGCCGACTGGTTTCTGAACCTCGGCAAGCCCAACAATGGCGGTCCGAAAATCTTTTCGGTCTCCGGCCACGTCAACAATCCGGGCAACTTCGAAATCCGTCTGGGCACACCGTTCAAGGATCTGCTGGAAATGGCCGGTGGCGTGCGCAACGGCCACAAGCTGAAGGCGGTGATCCCCGGCGGGTCCTCGATGAAGGTGCTCCCGGCCGACATCATGCTCGACAGCACGATGGACTACGACTGCCTGCAGAAGGCCGGCTCGGGTTTGGGCTCCGGCGCGGTCATCGTGATGGACGAAACCACCTGCATGGTTCGGGTCTGCCATCGCATCGCACGCTTCTACATGGCCGAATCCTGCGGTCAATGCACGCCGTGCCGCGAAGGCACTGGCTGGATGTACCGCGTGCTGTCGCGCATCGTCGAAGGCAAGGGCACCGACGAAGACCTGCATCGCCTGAAGGCGATCGCCGGTCAGATCGAAGGCCATACCATCTGCGCATTCGGCGAAGCCGCAGCATGGCCGGTGCAGGGTTTCCTTGCGCGCTTCTGGAACGAGTTCGAATACTTCGTGCAGCACGGTCGCTCGATGGTCGAGGACAAGCTCGCCGAAACCAACAGTGGAGTTGCTGCATGAGTGCGCAGCCGACCAGCACCGCGCCCGACCTGATCAACATCGAGGTCGACGGCAAGCCGACGCAGATCCGCAAGGGCGCGATGATCATCGAGGCCGCCGACGCGATCGGCGTGTCGATCCCGCGTTTCTGCTACCACCGCAAGCTGCCGATCGCCGCGAACTGCCGCATGTGCCTGGTCGACGTGGAGATGGGCGGCAAGCTGATGCCCAAGCCGCAGCCGGCGTGTGCCACTCCGGTAGCGGATGGCATGAAGGTGATGACGCGCTCGGACAAGGCGCTGAAGTTCCAGAAAGACGTGATGGAATTCCTGCTGATCAACCATCCGCTGGACTGCCCGATCTGCGACCAGGGCGGCGAGTGCGAGCTGCAGGACGTGGCGTTGGGCTACGGCCGCAGCGTCTCGCGCTTCACCGAGCGCAAGCGCACCGTCGCCGACGAGAACATCGGGCCGCTGGTCGCCACCGAGATGACCCGCTGCATCCAGTGCACGCGCTGCGTGCGCTTCACCAGCGAGATCGCCGGCACCTACGAGCTGGGCGGCATGAGCCGTGGCGAAAACCTGCAGATTGGCACTTATATCGGCAAGACGGTCGAGACCGAACTGTCCGGCAACATCATTGATGTCTGCCCGGTCGGCGCGCTGACCAACAAGCCGTTCCAGTTCAAGGCACGTGCCTGGGAGCTGATCGCCAAGCCGTCGATCGGCTACCACGATGCGCTCGGCTCCAACCTTTGGCTGCATACGCGCCGCGGTGAAGTGCTGCGCACGGTGCCGCGCGACAACGAATCGATCAACGAATGCTGGCTGTCCGATCGCGACCGTTACAGCCACCAGGGCATGTACGCGGCCGATCGCATCGGCGCGCCGGAGGTGAAGCGCAACGGCCAGTGGCAGGCGACCACCTGGGAAGACGCCCTGCAGTTTGCCGGCGAAGCGCTGAAAAAGGCGCCGGGCAGCGAGCTTGGCATCCTGGTGCATCCGGCCACCTCGAACGAGGAGGGCGACCTGCTGATGCGGCTGGCCCGTGGCCTGGGCAGCGCGCACGTCGATCATCGCCTGCGCCAGCTCGACTTTGCCGACAATGCCGTGGCGCGGTCGTTCACGCTGCCGGTGTCCGAACTCGATCAGGTCAGGACCGCGCTGCTGGTCGGTTCCGACCTGCGCCACGAGATGCCGCTGGTCAACCATCGCCTGCATCAGGCGGTGAAGAAGGGCGCCAAGGTCTATACGGTCAATCCCGCGCATTTCGATTTCAACTACAAGCTGGCCGGTGAAGCCGTGGTGGCGCCGCAGGCGCTGGTCGACGCGCTGCTGTCGCTGGCCAGGGCAGCGGTTGCTGCCGGAGCGGGCGCGCCAGCGGCATTGGCCGATGCGATCAACGCTGCTCAGAGCGACGAAGGTGACAGCGAGGCCATTGCCGCATTGAAGTCGGGCAGGGCGGTGGTGATCCTCGGCGAAGCCGCGGTAACCCATCCGCAGGCATCCTGGTTGCGTGCGCTGGCCCGCTTCATCGCCGACGCCACCGGCGCCGGCTACGACGAACTGCCGGTCGGCGCGAATGCGATCGGCCTCGGCAAGCTCGGCGTGCTGCCGGGCAACGGCGGACTGGATGCGCAGGCGATGCTGGCGCAGTCGCGCAAGAGTTACCTGCTGTACGGCGTCGAGCCGCCGCACGATTTCGCCGACGGCGCCGCGACATTGAAGGCCTTGCATGACGCCGACCAGGTGGTGGCATTCAGTGCCTACGCCAGCGCCGCATTGCGCGACGTGGCCGACGTGATCCTGCCGATCGCGCTGCTGCCGGAGATCGACGCGACCCTGGTCAACGTCGATGGTCTGGCGCAGGGCGTCGCTGCCGGCGCCAAGGCGCCCGGCCAGGTTCGTCCGGGCTGGAAGGTGCTGCGCGCATTGGGCGGCACCCTGCAGTTGGCAGGCTTCGAGTTCGACGATCTTGCCGGCCTGCGCGACGGCATCGCCGAGCGTGCGTCGACGCCGCGAAACGAACTCGCCGAACGCAAGGCCGCGGGTGCGCTTACCCGCCTGGCCACCTGGCCGATCTATCGCGGCGATGCGGTGCTGCGGCGTGCGACGGCATTGAATGCCCATCCGCTCAACCGCGCTCCCGCGGTACGCCTGAATGCGGATGAAGCCGGTCGCCAGGGGCTGGCCGCCGGTGACGAGGTGCGCGTCGCCGATGTGCTGCTGCCGCTGGCGATCGATGCCGCCGTGCCGGATGGTGCGGCATGGATCGAGGCTGCCCAGGATCTCACCGCCACGCTGCCGCCGTATGGCGCGGCCATCACCCTGAGCAGGGCATAAGCATCATGGCTGATCAATTCATCAACCAGCTCGTGTGGCCGATCATCTACATCCTGTGCATCGTGTTGCCACTGGTCATCGCGGTGGCGATGTTCGTGTATTGGGAACGCAAGGTCCTGGGCTGGATGCACGTCCGCATGGGGCCGAACAAGGTCGGTCCGTTCGGCCTGCTGCAGGCCTTCGCGGACGTGACCAAGCTGCTGATCAAGGAAGTGATCCTGCCGACCAAGGCGAACCGCTTCCTGTACTACATGGCGCCGATGATCGCGCTGGTGCCGGCGCTGGCGGCGTGGGCGGTGATTCCGTTCAGCGGAAAAATGGTGCTGTCCAACGCCAACGCCGGCGTGTTGTACCTGCTGGCGATGACCTCGATGGGCGTGTACGGCATCATCATCGCCGGCTGGGCTTCCAACTCGCGCTACGCGCTGCTCGGCGCGATGCGTTCGGCGGCGCAGGTGATCTCCTACGAACTGGCAATGGGCCTGTGCCTGGTCTGCGTGCTGGTGCTGGCCGGTTCGTTGAATCTCACCGAGATCGTCAACGCGCAGGCCGGCAGAAAGGGCATCTTCGACTGGTTCTGGTTGCCGCTGCTGCCGGTGTTCGTGGTCTATTTCATCTCCGGCGTGGCCGAAACCAACCGCGCGCCGTTCGACGTGGCCGAGGGCGAGTCGGAGATCGTGGCCGGTTTCCACGTGGAATATTCCGGCTCGGCGTTCGCGTTGTTCTTCCTGGCCGAGTACGCCAACATGATCCTGGTGAGCTTCCTCGCCGCGATCCTGTTCATGGGCGGCTGGCTGTCGCCGTTCCCGCCCTCGTGGGGATTCATCGGGCATGGTGGCTTCATCTGGCTGTTCATCAAGGCGTTCCTGTTCTCCTTCATGTTCCTGTGGTTCCGCGCCACCTTTCCCCGCTACCGCTACGACCAGATCATGCGGCTGGGCTGGAAGGTGTTCATTCCCATCGCCATCGCGTGGGTTTTCGTGGCGGGCTGCCTGAAGTACTGGGGCATCGTCAGCATCGGCGTGGGGGCATAAGCCATGAATCGCGTTACCGGTTACTTCAAGAGCCTGCTGCTGGTCGAGCTGTTCCAGGGCATGGGTCTGACCCTGCGCTATCTGTTCAAGCCGAAATACACGATGCGCTACCCGATGGAGCACATCCCCAAGTCGAACCGTTTCCGCGGCCTGCACGCGCTTCGTCGTTATGCGAACGGCGAGGAGCGCTGCATCGCCTGCAAGCTGTGCGAAGCGGTGTGCCCGGCGCTGGCGATCACCATCGACTCGGCACCGCGCGAGAGCGACGGCCAGCGCCGCACCACGCGCTACGACATCGACCTGTTCAAGTGCATCTTCTGCGGTTTCTGCGAAGAGAGTTGCCCGGTCGATTCGATCGTGGAGACCTCGATCCACGAATACCACTTCGAACACCGTGGCGAGAACGTGGTGACCAAGCAGCAACTGTTGGCCATCGGCGATCGCTTCGAACAGCAGATCGCCGCTGACCGCGCGCAAGACGCGGCGTACCGCTGAGGCCTGACGATGAATCCCCAACTGTTACAACTCATCTGTTTCTACGCCTTCGGCTTCGTCACCGTCGCTGCGGCGCTGTCGGTGATCACCCTGAAGAACACCGTGCATGCGGTGCTGGCGCTGGTGCTTACCTTCTTCAGCGCGGCCTGCCTGTGGCTGCTGCTGGAAGCCGAATTCCTCGCGCTGGCGCTGATCGTGGTCTACGTCGGCGCGGTGATGGTGCTGTTCCTGTTCGTGGTGATGATGCTCGACATCGACCAGGAGAAGATGCGCGAAGGCTTCGTCAAGTTCCTTCCCGTCGGCCTGATCGTGGCCGTGGTGATGCTGGTGGAGATGCTCGGCCTGATCGGCGTGCGCGCGATGCATGCGCAGGTGATGGGCGCCAACCCCGCCATCGCCGCCGGCATGTCGAACAACATCGAGTGGCTGGGCCACGCGCTGTACACCAAGTTCCTGTTGCCGTTCGAGATCGCCGCGCTGATCCTCACCGTGGGCATCGTGGCGGCCGTGGCGCTGACCTTGCGCGAGCGTGCCGATGCGCGCCACGAGTCGGCCAGCCAGCAGGTCAAGGTCAATCCGCGCGATCGCGTCCGCATCGTGAAGATGGCCGCCGTCCGCCCCGATGAACCGACCGTTCCACAGGAGTCGCAGCCATGATCTCGCTCGCACACTACATCGTGCTTGGCGCGGTGCTGTTCTGCATCGCCGTCGCCGGCCTGTTCATCAACCGCAAGAACGTGATCGTGCTGCTGATGTCGATCGAGCTGATGCTGCTCGCCGTGAACATGAACTTCGTGGCGTTTTCGCGTTTCCTCGGCGACGTCTCGGGGCAGGTTTTCGTGTTCTTCATCCTCACCGTGGCCGCGGCAGAAGCTGCCATCGGCCTGGCGATCCTGGTGCTGCTGTTCCGTACGCGCAGCACGATCAACATCGCCGACATCGACAGCATGAAGGGCTGAACACATGGGTCTTTCCACATCCATCCTGCTGACGATCGCACTGGCGCCGCTGGTCGGCTGCGTGCTGGCCGGTTTCCTGGGCAAGTTCCTCGGCCGCGCCGGTTCGCACACCGTCACCATCCTCGGCGTGGCGGTGTCCTGCGTGCTTTCGTTCCTGGTCCTGTACCAGCTCACCATGGGCGGCGCCGTCGAGTACAACCAGAACATCTACACCTGGTTCCATATCGGCCACTTCAACGCCAGCGTCGGCTTCATGGTCGACCGCCTGACCGCGATGATGCTGGTGGTGGTGAGCTTCGTGTCGCTGCTGGTGCACGTGTACACCATCGGCTACATGCGCGACGATCCGGGCTACACGCGCTTCTTCAGCTACATCTCGCTGTTCACCTTCTCGATGTTCATGCTGGTCATGAGCAACAACTTCATGCAGCTGTTCTTCGGCTGGGAAGCAGTGGGCCTGGTGTCGTACCTGCTGATCGGCTTCTGGTACAAGCGGCCGACCGCGATTTTCGCCAATCTGAAGGCGTTCCTGGTCAACCGTGTGGGCGACTTCGGCTTTCTGCTCGGTATCGCCGCGGTGTTGTATTTCCTCGGTACGCTGGATTACGCCACCGCGTTCGGTTCGGCGCCGTCGCTGATCGGCAAGACCCTGCAGATCACCGCGCACACGCAGTGGGATGCCGCCACGGTGATCTGCATCTGCCTGTTCATCGGCGCGATGGGCAAGTCGGCGCAGGTGCCGCTGCATGTGTGGCTGCCCGATTCGATGGAGGGTCCGACCCCGATCTCCGCGCTGATCCATGCGGCCACGATGGTCACTGCCGGCATCTTCATGGTGGCGCGCATGTCGCCGCTGTTCGAGTTGTCGTCCACCGCGCTGAGCTTCGTGCTGGTGATCGGCGCGACCACGGCGCTGTTCACCGGCTTGATCGGCATCGTGCAGAACGATATCAAGCGGGTGATCGCGTATTCCACGCTGTCGCAGTTGGGTTACATGACGGTGGCGTTGGGCGTGTCGATGTACTCCGGCGCGGTGTTCCACCTGATGACGCACGCGTTCTTCAAGGCGCTGCTGTTCCTTGGCGCCGGCTCCGTGATCATCGCGATGCATCACGAGCAGGACATGCGCTACATGGGGGGGCTGCGCAAGTACATGCCGATCACCTGGATCACCATGTGGATCGGTTCGCTGGCGCTGGTGGCCATCCCGTTCACCTCGGGCTTCTACTCGAAGGACGCGATCATCGAGGCGGTCGGCCTTTCGCATCGCTGGGGCGCGCATTACGCCTACTTCTGCGTGATGGCCGGTGCCTTGGTGACCGGGCTGTACACGTTCCGCCAGATGTACCTGACCTTCCACGGCAAGGAGCGCTTCACCGTGGTCGAGCATCATGGCCATGGCCACGACGACCACGACGACCACGACGACCACGACGATCACGGCCACCACGAGCCGGGCGTACTGGCGCATGCGCCGAAGGAATCGCCGTGGGTGGTGACGTTGCCGCTGGTGCTGCTGGCGATCCCCTCGCTGCTGGTCGGTTTCTTCACGGTCAGGCCGGTGCTGTTCGGCAACTGGTTCGGCAGCGCGATCCACGTGGAAGAGGCAAACAACGTGCTGGCCGAGCTGGGACAGGAGTTTCATGGCGCGGCGGCGATGGCCATGCACGGTTTCACCCAGTTGCCGTTCCTGCTGGTGGTCGCCGCGTTCGTGATCTGCACGTATGTCTACCTGTTCAATCCGGCGCTGGCTGGCCGGATCAAGTCCGCGCTGAAGCCGTTGTGGACGGTGCTCGATCGCAAGTACTGGGTAGACGATGTCTACTTCGCCCTGTTTGCCCGTGGCGGCGTACTGCTGGGTCGCGGGTTCTGGAAAGTGGGTGAGCGCGGCGTGATCGACGGCGCGATGGTCAACGGTTCGGTGGGCGTGGTGCATCGCATCGCCGCGAGCATGCGTCGGTTGCAGTCGGGTTACCTCTATCACTATGCCTTCGCGATGATTCTCGGCCTGATCCTGCTGCTTGGCGGGTATTGGTTCATTGGTACCGGACTGGCCGGGCAATAAGGGAAACGGGATCCATGTTCAATCACTTGCTCAGCCTGCTGATCTGGCTACCCGTCGTCGGTGCCATCCCGGTGTTGCTCGCCGGCGCGGCGCGACCCAACCTGGCCCGCTGGCTGTCGATGCTGGTGGCCGTGCTGACCTTCGTGGTCAGCCTGTTCCTGCTGCTGCAGTACAACGCCGATGCGGGCGGCATGCAGCTGGCCGAAAGCTACTTGTGGATCGCTTCGTGGGGCGTGCATTACGGGCTGGCGGTCGACGGCATCTCGGTGGCGCTGATCGTGATGACCACCTTCGTCGGCATCCTGGTGATCGCGGGCGCCTGGGAGGTCATCCAGGACAAGCCGCACCAGTACATGGCCGCGATGCTGATGCTGGAAGGCCTGCTGATCGGCGTGTTCTGCGCCACCGACGCACTGCTGTTCTATGCGCTGTTCGAGGCGATCCTGATCCCGATGTTCATCCTGATCGGCATATGGGGTGGTCCTCGCCGTGTGTATGCGACGCTGAAGTTCTTCATCTACACGTTCTTCGGCTCGGTCTTCATGCTGATCGCGCTGCTGTATCTGTATCAGAAGGCGCACACGTTCGACCTGGCCACGCTGGCGGCGCTGCCGCTGACGTTCAAGGAGCAAGCCTGGATCTTCTTCGCGTTCCTGATCGCGTTCGCGATCAAGGTGCCGATGGTGCCGGTGCACACCTGGCTGCCGGATGCCCACGTCGAGGCACCGACCGGAGGCTCGGTGGTGCTGGCCGCGGTGATGCTGAAGGTCGGCACGTACGGAATGCTTCGCTTCATCCTGCCGATCGTGCCGGACGCAGGTGCGCACTTCGCCTGGCTGATCATCGCGCTCAGCCTCATTGCGATCGTCTACATCGGCTATGTCGCGCTGGTGCAGGAGGACATGAAAAAGCTGGTGGCGTATTCGTCGGTGGCCCACATGGGCTTCGTCACCCTGGGCATCTTCATCGCGTTCGCGCTGGTGCGCGAGCAGGGCAGCACCGACATGGCGCTGCTCGGCATGCAGGGCGCGATGATCCAGATGATCTCGCACGGCTTCGTTTCCGGCGCGATGTTCACCTGCATCGGCGTGATGTACGACCGCTTGCACACGCGCCAGATCAAGGATTACGGCGGCGTCATCAACGTGATGCCGTGGTTCGGCTTCTTCTACGTGCTGTTCGCGATGGCCAATTGCGGCCTGCCGGGCACCAGCGGTTTCGTCGGCGAGTTCATGGTGATCCTGGCCAGCTTTGCCGCCAACCCCTGGATCGCACTGTTCGCCGCGTTCACGCTGATCATCGGTGCGGCCTACACGCTGTGGCTGGTCAAGCGCGTGCTGTGGGGCGAGATCACCAACCCGCACGTGGCCGAGATGAAGGAAATCAACGGCCGCGAGACGTTCGTGCTGGTGGCCTTTGCCGCTGCCGTGCTGGCGCTGGGCATCTGGCCGCAGCCGCTGGTCCACCTGATGGACAGCTCGGTGTCGCAACTGGTGCGACAGCTTGCCATTCACAAGATTTGATCGGGATCGAACATGCCAACCATCAATGACATCCTGATCCTGTTGCCGGAGTTCTACCTGGTGGCGGCAGCGTGCCTGCTGCTGTTGCTGGACGCTTTCATGAAATCGGAGCAGCGGCCGCTGCTGCACTGGATCTCGATCGCGGTATTGCTGGTTGCGATCTATCTGGTGATCGCCGGCCAGCCGGAGCAGGCGATCACCGCGTTCGGCGGCATGTTCGTGCGCGACGACGTAGCCGAGATCCTCAAGGTCTTCGCGCTGGGCACCACGGCCATGGTGTTCGTCTACGCGCGGCCGTACCTGATCGACCGCAAGCTGCTTGGCGGCGAGTTCTATACGCTGATGATCTTCGCGGTGATCGGCATCATGCTGCTGGTCTCGGCCGGCAACCTGGTGACCGTCTACCTGGGTCTGGAATTGTTGTCGTTGTCGTCGTATGCGCTGGTGGCGCTGAACCGCGATGCCAAGTTGCCGCCGGAAGCGGCGATCAAGTACTTCGTGCTGGGCGCGCTGGCCTCGGGCATGCTGCTGTACGGCATGTCGATGGTTTACGGCGCTTCGGGCATGGGTGGCACTCCAAGCCTGGACCTGGCCCAGTTGCACAACGTGATGAGCTACACCACGGCGCCGACCCTGCTGTTGTTCGGATTGATCTTCATGATCGTGGGCATCGGCTTCAAGCTGGGTGCCGCACCGTTCCACATGTGGATTCCCGACGTCTACCAGGGTGCGCCCACCCCGGTCACCACCTTCATCGCTTCAGGCTCGAAGCTGGCGGCGTTCGGCATGGCCTACCGCCTGCTCGATGCCGGCATGGGCGACCTGTCGCACCACTGGCAGCTGATGCTGGCCGTGCTGGCGGTGGCTTCGCTGGCGATCGGCAACCTGGTCGCAATCGTGCAGACCAACCTCAAGCGCATGCTGGCGTATTCGACCATCTCGCACATGGGCTACCTGTTGCTCGGCCTTTCCGCCGCCGGCCCGGAAGGCTATGCCGCTGCGATGTTCTACGCGATCTGCTACGCGCTGATGGGCGTGGCCGCGTTCGGCGTGATGCTGGCGCTGACCCGGGCGGGTTTCGAGTGCGAGGAAATCGCCGACCTGAAGGGGCTCAACCAGAAGTCGCCGTGGATGGCGTTCCTGATGCTGCTGGCGATGTTCTCGCTGGCCGGCGTGCCGCCGCTGTTCGGCTTCTGGGCCAAGGTGCTGGTGCTGGAGGCGGCGATCCACGCGAATATGCTGTGGCTGGCCATCGTCGGCATCGTGTTTGCCATCATCGGCCTGTACTACTACCTGTACGTGGTCAAGGTGATGTACTTCGACAAGCCGGCCGAAGACAGTGCGCTGCAGGTGCAACGGGACAAGCCGCTGCGCGTGGTGCTGTCGCTGAATGCATTGTCGCTATTGGTGCTGGGCATGTACTGGGGACCGCTGCTCGGCTGGTGCCGACGTGCGTTCGGTCTCTGAGCAACGATGGATTTGTTCACGACAAGGCTTGCAAGAAACCGGCCACCCCGGTAGACTCTTCGGACTCTGATGCGGGGTGGAGCAGTCTGGCAGCTCGTCGGGCTCATAACCCGAAGGTCGCAGGTTCGAATCCTGCCCCCGCTACCAGATCTTTCTTGATGCAAGAAAGCCTCCTCGTGAGGCTTTTTTGTTGGGCGCACGGATGCGTCGTGCCTGGTTGCTTCGGCAGCCCTGCGCACCGGAAAGAGCTGCATGAGGAGGGACATCGGCGAGATAAGGAAATGGGCCGTTGGAGCCCATTTTTTGTTTCTGCGGTTCGGAGAGCGAGTCGGAAAGGCAACCCATGGATACACAGGCACTGGCACAACGCTTCACCGGGGTACTGGCCGATCTGGGCCTGGAATGCCTTGGCGTGGAGTTCACCCCGTCGCACGGGCAGAGTACCCTGCGCGTCTATCTGGACTTGCTCGACAAGGAAGCGGGCGACGGCGAGCGGCGCGAAGTCGGTATCGAGGATTGCGAGACCGCCAGCCGCGAATTGTCCGCCCTGCTCGACGTGGAGGACCCGATCCCCGGCCATTACGTGCTGGAGGTTTCCTCGCCAGGACTGGATCGCCCGTTGTTCACCGCTGCACAGTTTGCGCGGGCCAGCGGACAGGAAGTGAAGTTGTTGTTGAAGACCATGCTGGAAGGGCGTCGTCGCCTGCGCGGCAAGCTGGTGTCGGTGGAAGGCGAACACATCGTGCTGGAAGCCGAAGGCAAGACATTCGAATTCGAGCACGCGCTGGTGGAAAGTGCGCGTGTGGTGCCGGACTGGGTGGCGCTTGGTTATGCGCCGCAGCCCAAGCGCGGCGGCAAGACAACGGCCCCCAAGGCCGCGAAAGAATAATCCGTCAGATTTGGTGGACACCGTTGGGTGTCCTATGGAGTTGCTGCAATGAGCAAAGAACTTTTGCTGGTCGTCGACGCGGTTGCCAATGAAAAGGGCGTGCCGCTGGAAGTGATTTTCGAGGCGATGGAGGCCGCGCTGGCTTCCGCCGCGAAGAAACGCTATCCGGAAGAGGAGCCCGACATCCGCGTGTCGATCGATCACAACACCGGCGAATACGAGACGTTCCGTCGCTGGGAAATCATCGCCGACGACGGCGAGATGGAATCGCCGTCGTACCAACTGCGCCTGATGGACGCGCTGGACGAGCGCGCCGACGCCGAAGTGGGCCAGTATATCGAGCAGCAGGTCGAGAACGCCGAGTTCGGTCGCATCGCCGCGCAGGCCGCCAAGCAGGTGATCGTGCAGCGCGTGCGCGAAGCCGAGCGCCAGCAGGTGGTCGATGCGTTCGCCGATCGCGTGGGCGAGCTGGTCACCGGCATCGTCAAGCGCGTCGAGCGCGGCAACATCTACCTGGACCTGGGCAGCAATGCCGAGGCGTTCATCCCGCGCGACAAGACGATTCCGCGCGAGTCGGCCCGCGTCGGCGACCGCGTGCGTGGTTATCTGTACGAAGTGCGTTCCGAGGCCCGCGGTCCGCAGCTGTTCGTGTCGCGTGCCGCGCCGGAATTCATGATCGAGCTGTTCAAGCTGGAAGTGCCGGAAGTCGGCCAGGGCCTGGTCGAGATCAAGGGCTGCGCCCGCGATCCGGGCGACCGCGCCAAGATCGCCGTGCTGGCCCATGACAGCCGCACCGATCCGATCGGTGCCTGCATCGGCATGCGCGGTTCGCGCGTGCAGGCGGTCTCCAACGACCTCAACGGCGAACGCGTCGACATCATCCTGTGGCACGAGAACCAGGCGCAGTACGTCATCAACGCGATGGCGCCGGCGGAAGTGCAGTCCATCATCATGGACGAGGAAAAGCACTCGATGGACATCGCGGTGGCCGAGGACAAGCTGTCCCAGGCGATCGGCCGGGGCGGCCAGAACGTGCGTCTCGCCAGCAAGCTGACCGGCTGGCAGCTCAACGTGATGACCCAGGACCAGGTCACCGCCAAGAGCGAGTCCGAGCAGGACGCCGCGCGGGCGCTGTTCATGGACAAGCTCGAAGTGGATCAGGAGATTGCCGTTATCCTCGTGCAGGAGGGTTTCTCCAGCGTCGAGGAAATCGCCTACGTGCCCAGCGCCGAGCTGCTGGCAGTGGAGGGCTTCGACGAGGACATCGTCGAGGAACTGCGCGCCCGTGCCCGCGATGCGCTGCTGACCGAGGCCCTGGCGGTGGAGGAGGGCGTCGACGAGCATCAGCCTTCCGAAGAGCTGCTGGCGCTGGAAGGCATGGACGAAACGACGGCCTATGCCTTGGCTGCCCGTGAAGTGAGCACGGTCGACGATCTGGCGGATCTGGCGGTGGACGACCTGATCGATATCGAGGGCATGGATGAAGAGCGGGCTGCAGCCCTCATCATGGCCGCGCGTGCGCCGATGATCGCGCGACTGGAGAAAGGCGGCTAACCGCGGACGGCAACACCCTGGATGGGTGTGCCAGGAAAGGTTCTCCTGAACCTTTCACCACGGATGGAGGTGGCGGCGCAGACAATGCCGCACAGATGATAAGCGCGGGAACGGCGGAGCAAAGAACACGATGTCGGACGTCACGATCAAACAACTCGCCCAGGTACTGGGTATGCCGGTCGACAAGCTGCTGACGCAGCTTGGCGAGGCGGGCATGAAATTTTCCGACCAGGAACAGGTCATCAGCAGCACCGAGAAGGTGAAGTTGCTGGGCTTCCTGCGCCGTACGCATGGCAAGAGCGAAACTGCCTCGGAGGTCGAGGACAGCGCGCCACGCCAGATCACCCTCAAGCGACGAACCGTCGGTGAGCTGAAAGTGGCCACGCCAGGCGGCCGCGGAGCCGCCGGCACGGCCAAGACGGTCAACGTCGAGGTACGTGCCAAGCGCACCTACGTCAAGCGCAGCGTGATCGCCGAGGAAGCCAGCGCCGAGCCCGAGCGCGAGGAAGCCGTGCGCAAGCTGCAGGAATCGCAGCAGCAGCGCGAACAGGAAGAACGCGAGCGGGTCGAGGCCGAGCAGCGCCGTCAGGAGGAAGCGCAGCAGCGCGCCCTCGATGAGCAGCAGCGGCACGCAGAAAAAGAACAAGCCCACGCCGAGGCCACCCGTGCCGCCGAGCCGGTCGCCGAAAGCCCGGTCGAGGCAGCGCCGGAACCGACAGTGGAAGTGAGCGCGCCGGATGTCGGCGATGACGCCGCCGTATCGGTCCAGCGCATGGATCAGCGGGACCTGGGCATGATCCTGCCGCGCATCCATGAGCCGCGCAAACGCGAAAAGCTGGTCAAGCCGGTACCGGCACCGGCGCCAGCGGCTGCACCCGCAGCGCCGGCAGCGCGTGTTGCCGGCGCTGCGGCCGCGCCAGCGACGGCGCCCGGCGACGCCAGCCGTGGCAAGCCCAAGCATGCGCGTGAACGCAACGACAGCGCCAACGGTGCCGGCGGCAAGGAAGGCCGGGATGGTGGGGGCAAGCGCTTTGCCGGCGGCCAGATGCATCTGAGCGAGGCCGATCGGGCTCGTCGTTCGTCCAGCAACAAGCGTGGCAAACCCGGTCGCGGCGGTCGCGAGATGCTTTCGCGCGGCAACAGTGCTGCGCCAACCGGTCCGCACGGCTTCTCGCGCCCCACCGCCCCGGTGGTGCGTGAGGTGGTGGTGGGCGACACCAACGTCGTTGCCGAGCTGGCCCAGAAAATGGCCGTCAAGGGTTCCGAGGTGGTCAAGGCGCTGTTCAAGATGGGCGTGATGGCGACCATCAACCAGACCGTCGACCACGACACCGCGGTGCTGGTGGTCGAGGAGCTCGGCCACACGCCGGTCGCCGACAATCAGAACAACGCCGAGGAAACGCTGGCGGCGCACACCCAGAACGTCGAACTGGAAGGCGAGAAAATCACCCGCCCGCCAGTGGTGACGATCATGGGTCACGTCGATCACGGCAAGACCTCGCTGCTCGACTACATCCGCCGCACCAAGGTCGCTTCCGGCGAAGCCGGCGGCATCACGCAGCATATCGGCGCGTATCACGTGGAAACCTCGAAGGGCGTGATCACCTTCCTGGATACACCCGGCCACGCGGCGTTCACCTCGATGCGCGCCCGTGGCGCGCAGTCGACCGACATCGTGATCCTGGTGGTGGCGGCCGATGACGGCGTGATGCCGCAGACGGTGGAAGCGGTGAAGCATGCACGCGCCGCCAAGGTGCCGCTGATCGTGGCCGTGAACAAGATGGACAAGGACGGCGCCAACCCGGACAACGTGAAGCAGGGTCTGGTGCAGTACGAAGTGGTGCCGGAAGACTGGGGCGGCGACGTCCAGTTCATCCCGGTGTCGGCCAAGACGGGCATGGGCGTCGAGGATCTGCTCGATGCGATCTCGGTGCAGGCCGAAGTGATGGAATTGAAGGCGGTGGCCGATGGTCGCGCCTCCGGCGTGGTGATCGAATCCAGCCTGGATCGCGGTCGCGGTCCGGTGGCTACCGTGCTGGTGCAGCAGGGCACGCTGCGCAAGGGCGACTTCGTGGTCTGCGGCGTCGAATACGGCCGCATGCGCGCGCTGATCGACGAAACCGGCAAGCAGGTCACCGAAGCCGGACCGTCGATTCCGGTGCAGGTGCTTGGCCTGTCCGGCGTGCCGGAAACCGGCGACGACTTCGTCTGCGTCGAGGACGAGCGCCTGGCCCGCGAAGTGGCCCAGGAGCGCGAGCTCAAGCGCCGCGAAACGCGCATGGTCAGCAAGAGCAACCGGCTCGAGGACATCATCGCCAAGATGGGCCAGGGCGTGGAGCAGCAGACGCTCAACATCCTGGTCAAGGGCGACGTGCAGGGTTCGGTCGAGGCGTTGCGCGAGTCGCTGACCCAGATCGGCAACGAGCGGGTCCGCGTCAACGTGGTCTCGTCCGGCGTCGGCGGCATCAACGAATCCGACGCCACCCTGGCGGCGGCTTCGAAGGCGCTGATCATCGGCTTCAACGTGCGTGCCGATGCCTCGGCGCGCAAGGTGATCGAGACCAACGGCCTGGACGTGCGCTACTTCTCGATCATCTACGACGTGATCGATCAGGTCACCCAGGCGGCCACCGGTTTGCTCGGCATGGAAGTGCGCGAGGACATCATCGGCACCGCCGAAGTGCGCGACGTGTTCCGCAGCTCCAAGTTCGGCGCCGTGGCCGGTTGCATGGTCACCGAAGGTACGGTCAAACGCAGCAAGCCGATCCGCGTGCTGCGTGACAACGTGGTGATCTTCGAGGGCGAGCTGGAATCGCTGCGCCGCTTCAAGGAACTGGTCGACGAGGTGCGCAACGGCATGGAATGCGGCATTGCCGTGAAGCAGTACAACGACGTCAAGCCGGGCGACCAGATCGAGTGCTTCGAACGTACCGAAGTGGCACGCACGCTTTAAAGCAGAAACGAGTGCGCAGGAGTGGGAAATGAGTGGGGCGCAAACGCTCTCTCTCGTTTCTCACTCCTCTCCACTCACTACTCAGGTTTTCCCTCATGCCTTCCCGCGATTTCAAACGTACTGACCGCATTGGTGCCGAGCTGCGCCGTGAGCTTGGCTTGCTGGTGCATGCGGCGGTGCGCGATCACGGCTTGCCGTCGGTCAGCGTGTCGGATGTGGAGATCACCCGTGACCTGGATTGGGCCACGGTGTGGGTTACTGCGCTGATGCCCGAACAGGGGCTTCCCGCGGTGAAGGCGTTGAACGAGATGGGTCACGAGATCCGCCACGCGCTGGCGCACAGCGGCATGCGCATGCGCCGGGTGCCGGAGCTCAAGTTCAAGTACGACGACTCGGTCGACAAGGGCGAGCGCATCGAGTCGCTGCTGCGCCAGCAGGCGCGCGACCTGGCTGCGCCGGATGGCGGCAAGCAGGATTGAGACGCCACGCTGGGTATCGCTGAACCGATGAGTCGTCTGCCGCGTATTCAATACCGCCAACTGCATGGCATCGTGTTGCTCGACAAGCCCTCGGGCCTGAGTTCCAACCAGGCGCTGCAGGCCGTGCGCAAACTGCTGCGTGCGGCCAAGGGCGGCCACACCGGTGCGCTCGATCCGCTGGCCACCGGCCTGCTCCCGCTGTGTTTCGGCGAAGCGACCAAACTGGCCGGCAGCCTGCTCGGCGCGCGCAAGGCGTATCTGGCCGAGTGCCGGCTTGGCCTCACCACCGAGACCGCCGACAGCGAAGGCGAGGTCGTGCAGCAGCGTGCGGTACCCGAGCTCGACGAAACCACGATCGAATCGGCGCTGGCCAGATTGCGCGGCCACATCCTGCAGGTACCACCGATGTATTCGGCGCTGAAGCAGGATGGCGAGCGGCTGTATGTGAAGGCGCGCCGCGGCGAAACCGTCGAGGTGCCACCGCGCGAGGTGGATGTATACCGGCTCGATCTGCTGGCGCGCGAGGGTCACACGCTGCAACTTCTGGTGGAGTGCGGTTCCGGCACCTATGTGCGTTCGCTGGCGGTGGATCTGGGCGAAGACCTCGGCTGCGGCGCGCACCTGACCGCGTTGCGCCGGATCTGGGTCGAACCGTTCCGCGAACCGCAGATGGTGACGCTGGAACAATTGCAGCAGGCGGCGGAGCAGGGCGATGAAGCCTTGCTGGCGCACTTGCTGCCGGTCTCGGCCGGCTTGTCCGATCTACCCGTCCTGCATCTGGACGAAACACAGAGCATGGCGATCTCACGCGGCCAGCAGATTGTCCTGCCGGGCCTGCAGGAAGTGGGTAGATGTGCGGCATTTGCCAGCGATGGTGCATTGCTGGCACTGCTGGAACCGGACGATGAGGGCCGCGCGCGCGTCCTGCGTGGCTTCAACCTGCCGCCAGACTGAGGAATTTGCGCCGATAACCGGCTGCGCACTTGTTGTAACACCGCTCCCATCAGTAGAATAGACAAGTTATTTCAACGCTTTCATTCATCTAGGCGAAGCTTGTGCTTGCGTCATCGCGATGATGCAAGCACAAGCTTCGCATCGCCTTTCCAAGGAACGTATATCCATGTCTCTTACCGCAGAACAGACCGGCAAGATCATTGCTGATTTCGGCCGCGTGCCGAACGACACCGGTTCGACCGAAGTCCAGGTGGCGCTGCTGTCCGCCCGCATCGACCACCTCACCGGCCACTTCAAGGAACACAAGCAGGATCACCATTCCCGCCGTGGCCTGCTGAAGCTGGTCAACCAGCGCAAGCGTCTGCTCAGCTACCTGAAGGATCGCGATCTCGCGCGCTACCAGACCCTGATCGAACGCCTCGGCCTGCGTCGGTAATTCGCGTGCGTTCATCCATGAACGCACAGATCAAGAGGCGCCCATCCGTGGGCGCACTTCTCAATCAGATCAGGAATTAAGCACGTGGCAAAAGTAACCAAGTCATTCCAGTACGGTAATCACGAAGTCACGCTGGAGACGGGCGAAATTGCCCGCCAGGCATCCGGTGCGGTCATGGCCAGCATGGGCGGCACCGTGGTGCTGGTCACCGCCGTTGCCGCGACCAAGCAGAAGGAAGGCCAGGATTTCTTCCCGCTCACTGTCGATTACGTCGAGAAGTTCTATTCCGCCGGCCGCATTCCCGGCGGTTTCTTCAAGCGCGAAGGCCGTCCGACCGAGAAGGAGACGCTGACCTCGCGCCTGATCGATCGTCCGGTGCGCCCGCTGTTCCCGGATGACTTCAAGAACGAAGTGCAGGTCATCGCGCAGGTTGTCTCGCTGAATCCGGAAGTTGACGGCGACATCGTGGCGCTGCTCGGCGCCTCCGCCGCGCTGAGCCTGGCCGGCATCCCGTTCAAGGGTCCGATCGGCGCTGCCCGCGTCGGCTACGCCAACGGCAAGTACCTGCTGAACCCGTCGGCCACCGAACTGAAGACCTCCGAACTGGACCTGGTCGTCGCCGGTACCGCCGGTGCCGTGCTGATGGTGGAATCCGAAGCCAAGCTGCTGTCCGAGGACGTAATGCTCGGCGCAGTGATGTTCGGCCACCAGCAGATGCAGACCGCGATCCGCGCGATCGCCGAACTGGCCACCGAGGCCGGCAAGCCGTCGTGGGACTGGCAGGCGCCGGCGCGCAACGAGTCGCTGGTCGCTGCCGTCAAGGGCGCGGTCGGCGATCAGCTGGCTGCAGCGTTCCAGGTGCGTGACAAGCTAGAGCGTCGCGACGCGATCTCCGCGATCAAGGCCGACGTGCTGGCCGGGCTCAAGGCACAGGCCGAAGAAAACGGCTGGTCCACCGCCGCGATGGCCAAGGAATTCGAGGAACTCGAATACCACACCATGCGCGACAGCGTGCTGAAGACCAAGGTGCGCATAGACGGCCGCCAGCTCGACGACGTGCGCGCGATCACCGCCCGTGTCGGCGTGCTGCCGCGTACGCATGGTTCGGCGCTGTTCACCCGCGGCGAGACGCAGGCTCTGGTCGTGATCACGCTGGGCACCACGCGCGACGCGCAGATCATCGACGCGCCGGGCGGCGAGTCGAAGGATCCGTTCCTGTTCCACTACAACTTCCCGCCGTTCTCGGTGGGTGAGGCCGGTCGTTTTGGCGCCCCGAAGCGTCGCGAGATCGGCCACGGCCGTCTCGCCAAGCGTGGCGTGCAGGCGGTGAAGCCGACAATCGAGGAATTCCCGTACGTGGTGCGCGTGGTCTCGGAAATCACCGAGTCCAACGGTTCCTCGTCGATGGCTTCGGTGTGCGGCTCCTCGCTGGCGATGATGGATGCCGGCGTGCCGCTGAAGGCGCCGGTGGCCGGTATCGCGATGGGTCTGGTCAAGGAAGGCGGCGACTTCGTGGTGCTGTCCGACATCCTGGGCGACGAGGATCATCTCGGCGACATGGATTTCAAGGTGGCCGGCAGTGCCGACGGCATTTCCGCGCTGCAGATGGACATCAAGATCGACGGCATCACCGAAGAGATCATGAAGGTGGCGCTGGAACAGGCCAAGCGTGGCCGCCTGCATATCCTCGGCGAGATGAGCAAGGCGCTCACCACAGCTCGCACCGAAATGAGCGAATACGCCCCGCGTCTGATCACCATCAAGATCCACCCGGACAAGATCCGCGAAGTGATCGGCAAGGGCGGCGCCACGATCCGTTCGATCACCGAAGAGACCGGCACCACGATCGACATCAGCGACGACGGCACCATCATCGTCGGCTCGGTCAATCGCGAGGCGGGCGAAGCGGCGAAGAAGCGCATCGAGCAGATCGTCTCCGACGTCGAGCCGGGTCGCATCTACGAAGGCAAGGTCGCCAAGCTGATGGACTTCGGTGCATTCGTCACGATCATGCCGGGCAAGGATGGTCTGGTGCACGTGTCGCAGATCTCCGACGAGCGCGTCGAGAAGGTTTCGGACAAGCTCAAGGAAGGCGACATCGTCAAGGTCAAGGTGCTCGAAGTCGACAAGCAGGGCCGCATCCGCCTGTCGATGAAGGCAGTGACCGAGGACGAGCGCGCAGGCGGTGCCACTGCCTGAGTTTTTCCTTGCAAGATGCGATTTCACAGGGCCCGGCGCATGCCGGGCCTTGTGCGTTCTGGCAGGGTGATTTTGTGACACACGCTTTTGCTAGGATGGATGGACCTTGTACGAGGATGTACCGATGGCCGACCCGGCAAACGATTTCATCAGGGACTACCAGTCGCTGGCGCAGCAATCATGGGATGCCTGGACACGCCAGTTGCAACAGCAGCAACCCCAACCTGCCGCTGCCAATCCGTTCTTCACGTCGCCGACAGCGGCGACTTCCGGCAACGACACTTTGGAACGCACGCTGGCTGGTCTGAAGGGTTATTTCGACTGGATGCAGGGCGCCGCCCTCAACGGTGCCGCGGCCCAGCCAGTGGATTGGCGTCAGCAACTGCAGCAACTGTTCGGTGGCGCCAGCCAGCCGTTTGCACAGGCGTTCGGCGGCATCGACAGTGCTGGCGCGGAAGGCTTTGCGCGGCAGTGGCAATCCTGGATGCAGGCGGCGCAGCACGGCGGCTTTGGCGACCTGCCGGGTGCGCATGGGCCGACGCCGGCGTTTGGTCAGGATCGCGAACAACAAATGAAGCAGCAGGCGATGGCGGCTGCCGTGCTGGAATCGTTGCAGGCTTCAGCGCGTTATCAGGCGTTGATTCAGCGTTCCAACGCACAGGCGATGCAGCGCCTGCAGGACAAGTTGGCGGAGCGTGCCGAGCCGGGCCGCCAGATCGACTCGCTGAAGGCGCTGTACGACTTGTGGGTGGACGCCGCTGAAGAGGCGTATGCCGAGATCGCGCTGACCGATGAGTTTCGCGAGGTCTACGGCAACATGGTCAATACGCAGATGCGCGTGCGCCAGATGCAGCAACAGCAGACCGAACAGTTCTGCCAGCAACTCGGCATGCCGACGCGCAGCGAGGTGTCGAGCCTCGGCGAGCGATTGCAGGCCTTGCGCCGTGAATTTCGCGCCAGCCAGGCAACGGCGACCGAAGATCGTGCCGACGAGATCATGGCGCTGCGTCGCGAACTTTCTGCGCTGAAGCGCCAGGTTGCGAACGGGGCCAAGGTAGCACCCGTGGTGAAGAAGGTTGCTTCGATCAAACGATCGACTTCGGCGGTAAAGAAGTCCGTTTCGAAAACTCCGGCAAAGGTCCGCACGACGGTGGCCGGCAAGGCCAAGCCTGCTGCCGCATCCAAATCCCGCCCCAGTCCGCGCAAGCGCAAGTAAGGAGACATCGCCATGTACACGCCATTGCGCATCGACCCGACCAAGGCCCTTGGCGATATCGCCGCGTTCCAGCGCAAGCTCGCCGCCGGCATGGGCCATCTGCGCAGCATGCACGAGCCCGAGTACGCGAACACCCCGCGCGAGCTGGTCTACAGCGAGGACAAGCTGAAGGTGTGGCATTTCACCGGGCACGGCCAGGCCAAATCGAAGACGCCATTGCTGATCGTCTACGCACTGGTCAACACGGTGTGGATGACCGACCTGCAAGCCGACCGTTCGATGGTGCGCAACCTGCTCGAGCAAGGTGAGGACGTCTACCTGATCGACTGGGGCTATCCCGATGGCGCCGATCGCTGGCTGACCCTGGACGACTACATCAATGGCTATCTCGACCGCTGCGTCGATGCGGTGCGCAAACGTCACGATCTCGATGCGATCAACCTGCTCGGCATCTGCCAGGGTGGCGCGTTCTCGCTGTGCTATACCGCGCTGCACGCGGACAAGGTGAAGAACCTGATCACCATGGTCACGCCGGTGGATTTCCACACACCGGACAACATGCTGTCGAGCTGGTGCCGCAACATGGATGTGGACCTGTTCGTCGACACCATGGGCAATATCCCCGCCGGGCTGATGAACTACGTCTACCTTACGCTGAAGCCGGTGCGACTGAACCAGCAGAAGTACATCGGCCTGGTCGACATTCTCGACAACCCGACCGAGCTGGAAAACTTCCTGCGCATGGAGCGCTGGATCTTCGATTCACCCGACCAGGCTGGCGAGGCGTTCCGCCAGTTCATCAAGGATTTCTACCAGGGCAACAAGCTGGTCAAGGGTACGCTTCAGATCGGCGGCCAGCCGGTCGATCTGGGCATGATCACCCAGCCGGTACTGAACATCTTCGCCGAGCAGGATCATCTGGTGCCGCCGGACGCGTCGCGCGCGTTGGGCAAGCACGTGGGTACCACCGACTACACCCAGCTCGCGTTCAAGGGTGGCCACATCGGCATCTACGTGTCCGGGCGCGCACAACGCGAAGTGCCGCCGGCGATTCACCAGTGGTTGGCGGAGCGGTCCCGCTGAGTTCAGCGCGATGAAGGTGGGTGGTCAGCTCCGCGTTCAAGAGCGATTCCTGCCTTCGCAGGAATGACCAAACAAAAGAACTGGCACGCCAGCCCATCACCCCACCATCGTCATTCCCGCGAAGGCAGGAATCGCACTCAATCCGAGGCAACGCGCCCCTTGGCCGGGCACGCCGGCGGCCACGCTTCGGCACCGTCCGGCTGCCAGACGTAGAACTCGCCGGAGCGCGGCTCCTTTGTGTCGCGCGAGAACAGCAGGGATTTTCCGCTTGGCGAGAATGCCGCGCCGATTTCGCTGCCGTTGACGTTCACCGCCGGCCCGAGGCTGCGGCGCTCGCTCCAGCCATTCTCTTGGCGCTCGCTCTGGTACAGGCCGCCATCGGCCATCACGATCAGCCGCTGGCCGTCGGGTGAGGGTAGTGGTTCATACTCATCGCCCGGCGTATTGATCGCCTTGCCCAGGTTCTCCACCTGCCAATGGCCCGGGCGATCTTCGCGGGCACGCCAGATATCGGTCTTGCCGAAACCGCCCGGGCGCCCGGAACCGAAGTACAGCCAGCCGTCCGCTCCAGGGCGCGGAAACCACTCCTGTCTGCGCGAATTGACCGGCGGCGGCAACCGTCGCGGCTCGCCCCAGTTGCCCTCATCGCCGCGATCGACCTCCCAGATGTCGAGATCCTTGTGCTTCTGGCCATCGGTCGAACGGGTGGAGATGAAATACAGGCGTTTGCCATCGGAGGTAATGAAGGGATCGGCCTCCACGCCATCACCTGCGAAGCTGGCATCGACAGGTGTGCCCCAGCCGTCGGCGTTGCAGTGGCTGACCATGATTCGCCAGCCGCGGAAGCTCGGTGAGCTGCGCACGAAATAGAAGTCGCCGTGTTCGGGATCAAAGGCGCCGTGCGACTCGAACAACTCCGATGCAATGTGCGGCGGCGTCCATGGCACTGCGGCAGTCGTGATCGGCGCCGCGGTCGCACGCACGATCATGCTCGCGCCGAGCAGGCCCAGGACGAGCGAAAGGTGCCAACCGGTTGTGCGGTTCGGGTGGCGATTGCCGCTCGTCATGCGCGTACTCCCGTGGTGTCGTCGGGACAACTATAAGACGGTCGCAGAGCGGCCGAACGTGCCCGGGCGCATGCTACGCTTTCCTTTTTCATGCATGCAGCCCGACAGCCAATGACGATTTCGCCGACGCCGACCCGCGAACACGATTCCATCCGTGCCGTGCAGTGGCAGGGAGATCATTTGCGACTGCTCGATCAGCGCCTGCTGCCGGCTGAAGAACGCTGGATCGATTGCCGCGACGCGGATCAGGTCACCCAGGCGATCCGCGATCTGGTGGTGCGTGGAGCGCCGGCCATCGGCATCGCTGCAGCCTGGGGCGTGGCGATGGCCGCGCGGCAGGGAGCGGCGCTGGAGCCCGTGTTGGCAATGTTGCGTGCCGCACGTCCCACGGCGGTGAACTTGATGTGGGCATTGGATCGGATGAAGAGGCGTATCGCCGCCGGTGCCGATGCCGACGCACTGGTGTGCGAGGCGCAGGCGATCCAGGACGAAGACCTGGCTGCCAATCGTCACATGGGTGAGCTGGGCGCTTCACTGATCACCGCCGGTTCGGGTGTGCTGACCCATTGCAATACGGGCTCGCTGGCCACCGCCGGTTACGGCACGGCGCTGGGCGTGATCCGTGCGGGCGTGGCGGCGGGGCGGATTGCGCGCGTCTATGCCGGCGAAACCCGGCCATGGCAGCAGGGTGCGCGGCTGACCATGTGGGAGCTGGTGCACGACGGAATCCCGGCCCAATTGATCGCCGATTCCGCTGCTGCGCACCTGATGAAATCCGGTGACGTGCAATGGGTGATCGTGGGTGCCGACCGCATCGCCGCGAACGGAGATACCGCGAACAAGATCGGCACTTACCAACTGGCGATCGCCGCGAAATACCACGGCGTGAAATTCATGGTGGTGGCACCGTCCTCGACCGTCGACATGGCGACCGGTTCCGGCGAGGAAATCGAGATCGAGCTGCGCGACGCGACCGAACTGCTGAACACGGCCGGCAAACGTACCGTGGTCGATGGTGCGCAGGCATGGAACCCGGTGTTCGACGTGGCGCCCGCCGAACTTATCGATGCGATCGTCACCGAGCGTGGGGTGATCGAGCGGCCGAACAGCATCTCGATGCAGGCAATGTTTGGTTGGTGAGCGCACTGCCTCGAGCCTTTGCAAGGGTGCCCTGAACCCATCGTGTTGCCGGATTTGGCAGTCGGCGAGGCGGCTGTCCGCGCCTGTCAGGGCTACATTGTCACGTCCACTTCTGATCAAATTTTCAGCAGTCTGCGGGGCGCTTTCCACGTACTGCGAAACGCCAGTGCAACTCATTGATTTCAAACAACTAAATCCTGTCGTTTCGCGGCTCTCCGTGTTACAATCAGCGAGTTGATTTCGGGTCGCTTGCGCATGCGCTGGAGGCGCGGCGCCAGCGTCCTTTTTTTGTCATCAAGGAAGCCGATTCATGGCAGAACTCGCCAAAGAAATCATTCGTGTCAACATCGAAGACGAGATGCGCCAGAGCTATCTCGATTACGCCATGAGCGTGATCGTGGGCCGCGCCCTCCCGGATGTACGCGATGGCCTGAAACCCGTGCATCGTCGCGTGCTGTTCGCGATGAATGAACTGGGCAATGTGTACAACAAGCCATACAAGAAGTCGGCCCGCGTAGTCGGTGACGTGATCGGTAAATACCATCCGCATGGCGATCAGTCGGTATACGACGCGATCGTGCGCATGGCGCAGCCGTTCTCGCTGCGCTACATGCTGGTAGACGGCCAGGGCAACTTCGGTTCGGTCGACGGCGACAACGCCGCCGCGATGCGTTACACCGAAGTGCGCATGTCGCGGCTCACCCACGAGCTGCTTGCCGACATCGACAAGGACACCGTCGATTTCGGCTTCAACTACGACGAAAGCGAGCGCGAACCGCTGGTGCTGCCGTCGCGCGTGCCGAACCTGCTGATCAACGGTTCGGCCGGTATTGCCGTGGGCATGGCCACCAATATCCCGCCGCACAACCTCAACGAGGTGATTGCGGCAACGATTGCGCTGATCGACGAGCCCGCGCTCTCGATCGACGAATTGATGCACTACATCCCCGGCCCGGACTTTCCCACCCAGGGCATCATCAACGGTTCGTCCGGCATCATCGAGGCGTACCGCACCGGTCGCGGCCGCATCCTGGTGCGTGCCAGGGCCGAAATCGAGACCGAGTCGAACGGCCGCGAGACGATCATCGTCCATGAGCTGCCGTACCAGGTGAACAAGGCGCGGCTGATCGAGAAGATCGCCGAGCTGGTGAAGGAAAAGAAGCTCGAAGGCATCAGCGAACTGCGCGACGAATCCGACAAGGACGGCATGCGCATCGTCATCGAGATCCGCAAGGATGCGATGGGCGACGTGGTGCTGAACAACCTGTTCCAGCAGACCCAGATGCAGGTGACGTTCGGCATCAACATGGTGGCGCTGCTGGACGGCCAGCCGCGGCTGCTGAACCTCAAGGACATCCTCGAAGCGTTCATCCGCCATCGGCGCGAAGTGGTTACCCGTCGCACCATCTTCGAACTGCGCAAGGCGCGTGCCCGCGCGCACATCCTCGAAGGCTTGACCGTCGCGCTGGCCAACATCGACGAGATGATCGAGCTGATCAAGACCTCGTCGTCGCCGGCCGAGGCGCGCGAGCGCATGGTGGCGCGTCACTGGGAGGCAGGCCTCGTGCGTGCGCTGTTGTCGGCGACCGGTGCCGATGCATCGCGACCGGAGGACATGGATCCGCGTGATGGCCTGAAGGCCGACGGTTACCAGCTGTCCGAAGCGCAGGCACTGGAAATCCTGGCGATGCGTCTGCATCGCCTGACCGGGCTGGAACAGGAGAAGCTTTCCGACGAGTACCGGCAGATCCTCGAAGCCATCCGCGGCCTCATCGAAATCCTGGAAAATCCCCAGCGTCTGCTCGAGGTGATCCGCAGCGAGCTCGATGCGGTCAAGGCCGAATTCGGCGATGCCCGCCGCACCGAAATCCAGCATTCGCAGGAAGATCTCAACGTCCTGGACCTGATTGCGCCGGAAGACATGGTCGTGACGTTGTCGCACACCGGCTATATCAAGCGGCAGCCGGCCAGCACCTACCGCTCGCAGAAGCGCGGCGGCAAGGGGCGTTCGGCTTCTGCCTTGAAGGACGAGGACGTCGTCGAGCAGTTGTGGGTGGTCAACACGCATGACACCCTGCTCACGTTCACCAGCACCGGCCGGGTCTACTGGCAGAAGGTCTACCAGATCCCCGAATCCGGTCCGGGCGCGCGCGGCAAGCCGATCATCAACCTGTTGCCGTTGGGCGAAGGCGAGAAAGTGCAGGCGGTGTTGCCGATCCGCGAGTACGGCGAGGATCGTTTCGTGTTTTTTGCCACGAAACGAGGCACGGTGAAGAAGACGCCGTTGACCGAGTTCGCGTTCCAGCTGCAGAGGGGCAAGCTCGCGATCAAGCTTCACGACGACGACGCCCTGGTCAATGTCGAACTCACCGATGGCAACAGCGACATCCTGCTGTTCGCCTCCAACGGCAAGGTCAATCGTTTCGACGAAAACACCGTGCGCTCGATGGGCCGCACGGCGGCCGGCGTGCGCGGCATGAAGCTGGCCAAGGACGCCCACGTGGTATCGCTGATCGTGGCCGCCGACGGCGACATCCTCACCGCGACCGAGCGTGGCTACGGCAAGCGCACCCAGCTGGTCGAGTTCACCAAGAAGGGTCGCGGTACCCAGGGCGTGATCGGCATCCAGTGCTCCGAGCGCAATGGTGCACTCGTCGCTGCGGTACAGGTCACCGAGGCGCACGAACTGATGCTGATCTCCGACCAGGGAACGCTGGTGCGTACTCGGGTGGCGGAAGTCTCGCAGCTCGGCCGCAATACCCAGGGTGTCACCCTGATTCGCCTGCCCAAGGACGAGACACTGGTCAGCGTGATGCGGCTGGACGCGGAAGAGGACAACGGCGAGGATGCCGTGGCTACCGATGCCAATGTACCGACCGGTGACGACGGCTCCAGTTCCAGTGGCGTCGAAGCAGTAGGCACCGATGAGTAAGCTGATGCAGGCTTGATCGAAAACCCCCGGCGATGCCGGGGTTTTTCATTGCAGGGGCAGGGTGGCCGTCTCAGTGGGTGATCGCCGTGATCGCCGCCAACATCGCCTCGGCGCTGGAGACGCGCAACTCGCCGGGTGCCTCGACATGGACCATACGCACCACGCCATCTTCCGCGTATAGCGCAAAGCGGCGCGTGCGCAGGCCCATGCCGAAGGCGCTGCCGTCCAGCTCCAGCCCGAGCGCGCGGGTGAAACTGGCATTGCCGTCGGCCAACATCAGCAGGCCGGCGGGTACCTGTTGCGAAGCCGCCCAGGCCTGCATCACGTAGCCGTCGTTCACCGCCAGGCACATCACGTCGGTGCCCAGTGCGCGGAACTCGGAGTAGTGCGCCGAGTAGCCGGGCAGGTGCTTGTTCGAACAGGTGGGCGTGAATGCGCCAGGTACGCCGAACAGCAGCACCTTGCGTCCGGCGAACAGCGTGCCGGTCTGGCTGGGCTGGATATCGCCGTCGATGAGCTGGATGGCCGTGTCGGGAATCGTGTCGCCGGGTTGGATGCTCATGGGGTCTCGGATCCGGGGGGAGACCTGAATGCTAATTCGGGCGGTACCGGAATGTCGCCTTGAATCGTCGGTCACAGCACCTATTTTCCCGGCAAGCGGCGATGGGCCGCAATTCAACCTGAGGAGACATGCGATGAATCCGGTTCGTCATGGCATCTGGAACACCAACGGCCTGCCCGAGGAAGTACGGCAAGTATTCGATCGTTTCCTGCAGCCGGAAGACAGCGACGCATCCAACGTCGTCACCAGTCAGTGGGCACCGCGCGTGGACATTCGCGAGGACGAGCAGCGTTTTGTGATCCTCGCGGACATTCCTGGTGTGGATCCGGCGCAGATCGAGGTGAGCATGGAAAAGGGCATCCTGACCATCAAGGGTGAGCGCGAGGCCGGCAGCGCCGAGTCGAACGGCAAGTTCACCCGCGTGGAGCGTGCCCGGGGTGCCTTCCATCGCCGCTTTGCCCTGCCGGACAGCGCCGATGCCGAGGGCATCACTGCGAACGGCCGTTTCGGCGTGCTGGAAATCGTGATACCGAAGAAGGCACAGGCAACGCCGCGACGCATTACCATCAACACGAGCCACTGAGCCAGGAGTGTGGCGGTACATCCCGCGACGGAGCGATCTGTCGCGGGTTTTGCGTGAGTCGGGAGTGGCGAGTGGAATTCAAAGACTATTACGAGATCCTGGGCGTGAAGCCCGATGCGAGCGAGGCCGAGATCAAGGCGGCGTATCGCAAGCTGGCGCGCAAATACCATCCGGACAAGAACAAGGAAGCCGGCGCGGAGGAGAAATTCAAGTCGGTCAACGAGGCCAACGAGGTGCTCAAGGATGCCGAGAAGCGGCGTTCCTACGATCAGTTGCGCGCCGGCGGCTATCGGCAGGGCGAGCAGTTCCGGCCACCGCCGGGCTGGCAGGGCCAGAGCCAGGGTTTCGGTGATGGCGGCGACGGCGACTTCAGCGATTTTTTCGAGAGCCTGTTCGGGCGGGGCGCGGCCGGCGGGCCTCGTGGCCAACCTCGTCCGCGCCGCGGCCGGGATGTGCAAGCTTCGGTGCAAATCGATCTGAAAACGGCATTCGACGGCGGCCGTACCCGTCTGGCGATGCAGGATCCGGCCGGCGGCGAGCGCGTGCTGGAAGTGAAGATTCCCGCAGGTATCCAGCCTGGCCAGGTGATCCGCCTGTCCGGTCAGGGCCAGGCCGGCATGGCCGGTGGGCCGAAGGGCGACCTGTTGCTGGAAATCGGCATCCGCGACGATCCGCGTTTCCGTCTGGACGGCCGCAACGTGGTGCATGTGCTGCCGATCACCCCCTGGGAAGCGGCGCTGGGGGCGACCGTGCCGGTACCGACTCTTGCCGGGACGGTTGACCTGCGCATTCCCGCCGGTTCGCAGTCGGGACGCAAGCTGCGCCTGAAGGGACGCGGCATGCCGGGCGCGCACCCGGGCGATCAACTGGTGGAATTGTCGATTCGCGCGCCGGTGCCCGAGAATGACGAGCAGAAGGCGGCCTACGAGGCCCTGGGTGAACACTTCAGGGACTTCGATCCGCGCCGCTGAGCGGCGAAAGCCAGACCGGGAAAATGAAAACGGCGCCTGCGGGCGCCGTCCTTTTTCCAGACCCAGCGAAACAATCAGCCGGGCAGGAACTCCTGCAAGGCCTTGACCAGATCCTCTTCCTTGATCGGCTTGGTCACATAGGCCTTGGCACCTTGGCGCATGCCCCAGACCTTGTCGGTTTCCTGATCCTTGGTGGTCACCAGGATGATCGGGATATGAGCCGTATCGGGATTCTTGCTGATGGTGCGGGTCGCCTGGAAACCGTTGAGGTTGGGCATCACCACGTCCATCAGGATCAGGTCGGGCTTTTCCTGTTTGGCCACTTCGACACCGGCGGCACCATCTTCGGCGGAAAGGGTTTCATGCCCGAGTTTTTCGACGATCCGCTTGATGCCCAGCAATTGTGACGGGGAGTCGTCGACGATCAGGATGCGTGCCATAAGGTAAAGGTCCCCTTCGAGTTTCGTTGATTCTAAGCCGTGGTGACGGTACTTCCAAGCGCGGGTTCGTCAAATCGTGTTGCCGATGCGCACCAGCGTACGCCCGAACGAATCGCCAGCGAGCATACGCCCAAAAATTCCCGGCAGTTCGTCGAGGCCGATTTCGCGAGTGGCGATGCGATCCAGATGCTGTGGTTTCCAGTCACTGGCCAGGTGCTGCCAGATGCGGTCACGGAGGTCGCGGGCGGTGCCTGCCGAGGCGATGCCGAGCAGACTCACGCCGCGAATGATGAACGGCATCACCGTGCTGTCGAATGCAATACCGCCGGCATTGCCGCAGATCGCCACATTGCCGTAGGGGTTGACCAGCGGCAGCAGGCCGCTCAGTGTGCTGCCGCCGACATTGTCCAGCGCGCCGCCGAAGCGGGCCGAATCCATCGGCTTGCCGCTGAAGACGAGTTGATGTCGGTCGATGCACTCGCTGGCGCCGAGGCCGCGCAGGAAATCGAAGTGGTCGGCCTTGCCGCTGATCGCGTGCACCTCGTAGCCGGCGCGGCTGAAAATGTCGATCGCCAGCATGCCGACGCCGCCGCTGGCGCCGGTGATCGCGATCGGTCCCAGCGATGGCGTCTGCCGGTTGTCCTGCATGCGCAGCACGGCGAGCGCGGCGGTGAAGCCGGCGGTGCCGATGATCATGCTCTCGCGCAGGCTCAGCCCGGCCGGTAACGGGATCGTCCAGCGCGCGTCGAGGCGCGCGTATTCGCCGTAGCCGCCGTCACGGGTCTCGGACAGGCCACTGCCGGTGCACAGCACCGCGTCGCCTTCCCTGAAGGACGGGTCGGTCGAGGCGACCACGTGGCCGGCCACGTCGATGCCGCCGTTGAGCGGATAGGTGCGCAATATCCGGCCCTTGCCGGTGCCGGCCAGCGCGTCCTTGTAGTTGACCGACGAGTACGCCGTCTTGACCAGAACTTCACCTGGCGACAGCGCATCGGTGTCCACGGTTTCGATGCCGGCGCGGTGGCCGGTGTCGTCGTTGTGGATGCGAAAGGAACGGAAAACGGTCATCGTGATCTCCCGTGGCGGTCGTTCAGGCGCTGACGCTGCTGGTATCGATCCGTTTGGGAATGTAGCTGCCCTCGTACGTTTGCATCCAGTCGAAAAGGGCGGTCATGTCATCGCCGAACCAGATGCTGTCGCGCTGCTCGGGGCGCACGAAGTTCTCGTCGACCATGTGCTCCATCATCGTGCGCAGGTCGCGGTAATAGCCGCGCACGTCGAGGAAGGCGCAGGGATAACGGTGAAGGCCGAGCTGGGCCCAGGTCAGCATCTCGAACATCTCGTCCATCGTGCCGAAGCCGCCGGGCAGTGCGACGAACGCTTCGGACAGCTCGTACATGCGCGTCTTGCGCTGGTGCATGGTCTCGACGACCACCAGCTCGCTCAGGCCGGGATGGGCCACTTCGAGTTCCACCAGCTGGCGAGGAATCACCCCGATGACCTTGCCGCCGCCGGCGAGCACCGCGTCGGCCACCACGCCCATCAGGCCGACCTTGCCGCCGCCGTAGACCAGCGCGATACCGCGCCGGGCCATTTCCGTACCGAAGGCGCGCGCCTGCTCGGCGTACTCGGGATGCCTGCCGCTGCTGGAGCCGCAGTAGACGCAGATGGCGGTGGGTTGGGGCATGGGCTTACCTGAGTGGAGAGTGGAGAGGAGTGAGAAAAGAGTGTGCGCTTGCATGCTCTCTCTCGTTTCTCACTTCTCTCCACTCATTTCTGAAAAAGAGCGACCCGCCCATGTCGCCACGAGCGGGCCGCGTTGGTCCTGCGCGGGCCTCAGTTGCCCTTGTGGATGGCGCGCTTGTCGACCGACAACGCGGCCTCGTGCACGGCTTCGGAGAGGGTCGGGTGGGCATGGACGATGCGCGCCAGATCCTCGGACGAGCCCTTGAACTCCATCGCCACCACGCACTCGGCGATCAGCTCGGAGACGCCCGGGCCGACCATGTGCACGCCGAGGATGCGATCGGTTTCGGCGTGGGCGATCATCTTCACCTGGCCGACCGCCTCGTTCATCGCGACGGCGCGGCCGATCGCGGCGAACGGGAAGCTGCCGACCTTGTACGGCACGCCTTCGTCCTTGAGCTGCTTCTCGGTCTTGCCGGCCCAGGCGATTTCCGGCTCGGTGTAGATCACCCACGGCACGGTGTCGAGGTTGACGTGGCCGGCCTTGCCGGCGATCCACTCGGCCACCGCCACGCCTTCCTCGGAACCCTTGTGCGCCAGCATCGGGCCACGCACGGCATCGCCGATCGCCCACACGCCGTCGACGCCGGTGTGGTTGTGTTCGTCGACCACGATGCGGCCGCGCTCGTCCAGCTTCACGCCGGTGTCGTCGGCCAGCAGGCCGGCGGTGTAGGCACGGCGGCCCACGGCGACCAGCAGCTTGTCGACGACGAGTTCATGGGCGCCGTCCTTGTCCTCGTAGGTGAGGTGGACTTCCTTCTTCTTGATGTCGGCCTTGGTCAGCTTGGCGCCGAGCTTGATGGTCAAGCCCTGCTTGGCGAACTCGCGGGCCGCCACTTTCGCCACGTCGGCATCGGCGACGGAGAGGAAATCCGGCAGTGCTTCGAGGATGGTGACGTCACTGCCCAGGCGCTTCCACACGCTGCCCAGTTCCAGCCCGATCACGCCGGCACCGATCACGCCGAGGCGCTTGGGCACTTCGGCCAAGTCGAGCGCGCCGGCGTTGTCGAGAATCATCTTGTTGTCGAACTTCGCGAACGGCAGCTCGATCGGTACCGAGCCTGAGGCGAGGATCACGTTGGTCGCGCTGATCGTCTGCTTGGTGCCGTCGGGTCCGGTAATCTCGACGCTGTTGCCTTTCAGCAGCTTGCCGGTACCGAAGTACGGCGTGATCTTGTTGGCCTTGAACAGCTGCGCCACGCCGCCGGTGAACTGCTTGACGATCTTGTCCTTGCGGCCGATGAAGGTCGGTACGTCGATCTTCGCGTTGTCGGCCGTGATTCCGTGCACGCCGAAGTTGTGCGTGAGGTTGTGGAACTGGCGCGAGGAATCGAGCAGCGCCTTGGACGGGATGCAGCCCACGTTGAGGCAGGTACCCCCGAGCGCCTGCTTGCCGTCCTTGCCTGCGAACGCGTCGACGCAGGCGGCCTTCAAGCCCAGCTGTGCGGCGCGGATCGCGGCCACATAGCCGGCCGGGCCGGCGCCGATGACGATGACATCGTATTTTTCGCTCATGGTTTTTCTCTTTGCTTTTTTCTTCTCCCGTCGGGAGAAGGTGGCGCGAAGCGCCGGATGAGGGTTCGGGTGTGGTGTGAAGTGTTCGACGCAACCGAACCCTCACCCCAACCCCTCTCCCGACGGGAGAGGGGTTCAAGCGTTTACAGGCCCAGCAACATCCGCTGCGGGTTCTCCAACTGGTTCTTGATGTCGACCAGGAACAGCACCGCGTCCTTGCCGTCGATGATGCGGTGGTCGTAGGACAGCGCGATGTACATCATCGGCGCGGCGATCATCTGGCCGTTCTCGACGATCGGGCGTTCCTTGATCGTGTGCATGCCGAGGATCGCGCTCTGCGGCGGGTTCACGATCGGGGTCGACAGCAGCGAACCGAAGGTGCCGCCGTTGGTGATGGTGAACGTGCCGCCCTGCAGGTCGTCCAGCGACAGCTTGTTCGCGCGCGCCTTGGTGGCGTAGTCGGCGATGCCCTGCTCGACGTCGGCGAACCTCATGTCCTGCACGTCACGCAGCACCGGCGTGACCAGGCCCTTGTCGGTGGACACGGCGATCGAGATGTCCTGGTAGCCGTGGTAGATCACGTCGTTGCCGTCGACCGAGGCGTTGACGAACGGGTAGCGCTTCAGCGCTTCGGCGGCCGCCTTGACGAAGAAGCTCATGAAGCCGAGCTTGATGCCGTGTTCCTTCTGGAACGCATCGCCGAGTGCCTTGCGCATCTTCACCACTTCGGCCAGGTTCACTTCGTTGAACGAGGTGAGCATGGCGATCGAGTTCTTCGACTGCATCAGGCGCTCGGCGATGCGTGCGCGCATGCGCGTCATCGGTACGCGTTCTTCCGGGCGCGAACCCGGGGTCGGCTTCGCGGCTGGTGCAGCGGCGGCCGGGGCAGCCGTGCCGCCCTTGCCGTAGTTGACCAGGTCTTCCTTGGTCACGCGACCGTCGCGGCCGGTGCCGGCGACCTTGGACGGATCGATTTTTTCTTCGGTGGCGACACGCAGGCCGGCCGGGGAGAGATCCTCGGTGCCTTTCGCGGCGGTTTTCGGCGCAGCCGGCGCAGGAGCGGCGGCCGCGGGGGCGGGCGCAGCAGCGGCCGGGGCCGGCGCTGCGGCGGCGGCACCTTCCTCGATGATCGCGATGATCTGCTCGCTGTTCACCGTGTCGCCGACTTCGTGGCGGATTTCCTTCAGCACGCCGTCGACCGGCGAGGGCACTTCCAGCACGACCTTGTCGGTTTCGAGGTCGACCAGGTTCTCGTCGCGCTTCACCGCGTCGCCGGCTTTCTTGTGCCAGGTCGCGATGGTGGCGTCGGAAACCGACTCGGGCAGGACGGGGACTTTGAGTTCGATGGACATGAGATTTCCTTAATTAGTGCGTTCATCCCTGAACGCTAAGGTCAAAAAGCGGCCATCCATGGCCGCACTCTAAGTTTCTTTTATTCTGCGGAGTGGTCGGTGCCGACGGCCGCGACGAGCGCCTGTTCGACAAGTGCTGTCTGTTCGACGTTATGGGTATTGAGGTGGCCGGCTGCCGGTGCCGGCGAGCGCGCGCGGCCCGCGTACGAAAGGCTGTGCTTGCTGCCGATGCAGGCCTGCAGGTGGTGACGGATCTGGAACCAGGCACCCTGGTTCATCGGCTCTTCCTGGCACCAGATCACTTCCTTGGCGGTCGGGTACTTGTCCAGCTCGGCCGTGACTTCGGCGCGCGGGAACGGGTAGAGCTGCTCGACACGCACGATGGCGACGTCTTTCAGCTCGCGCTTGCCGGCTTCTTCCAGCAGATCGTAGTAGACCTTGCCGGAGCACAGCACCACGCGCCGGACCTTCTTCGCCGCCAGCTCGCGATGTTCGCCGATCACCAACTGGAAACTGCCGTTGGCCAGCTCGTCCAGCGATGACACCGCCAGCTTGTGGCGCAGCAACGATTTCGGCGTCATCACGATCAGCGGCTTGCGCGCGGCGCGCAGCATCTGTCGGCGGATCATGTGGAAATCCTGCGCTGGCGTGGTCGGCACGCAGACCTGCATGTTGTCGAACGCGCACAGTTGCAGGAAGCGTTCGAGACGCGCGGAGGAATGCTCCGGGCCCTGGCCTTCGTAGCCGTGCGGCAGCAGCAGCACCAGGCCGCACAGCCGGTTCCATTTGGCTTCGCCGGAGCTGATGAACTGGTCGATCACCACCTGCGCGCCGTTGGCGAAGTCGCCGAACTGGGCTTCCCAGATATTGAGCGTGTCCGGGTCGGTGGTGGAGTGGCCATACTCGAACGCCATCACCGCCTCTTCGCTGAGCAGCGAGTCGATCACCTCGACGTCGGCGCCCGCGCGGACGGTCGCCAGCGGCATGTAGGTGTGGCCGTCCTTCTGGTCGTGCAGGACCGCATGACGGTGGAAGAACGTGCCGCGGCCGGAATCCTGGCCGACCAGACGCATGTCGTGGCCGGCGTCGACGAGGGTGGCGTAGGCGAGGTTCTCGGCAAATCCCCAGTCGGCCGGCTGCTCGCCGGCGGCCATCTTGCGGCGGTCGTCGTAGATCTTCGCCACGCGCGCCTGCAGGGTGATGTCGGCGGGCAGGGTGAGGATCTTGTCGGAGAGCTCCTGAAGCTTTTTCTTCGGCACCGTGGTGTCGGTCGGCGCGGACAGCTTGCCGCCAAGGAAACGTGCCCAGTCGACATGGCCATCGCGGCGCGGCGAGGTGTCTAGCTCGGTCATCGGCGCGCCCGCTTCGAGCCGGTCGCGGTAGGCCTCGAACTGCTTCTGGGCATCGCCCTCGGCCAGCACGCCGTCCTTCACCAACTGCTGCTGGTACAGGTCGCGCGTGGTCGGGCGCTTGCGGATGATCTGGTACATCACCGGCTGGGTCGCCGCCGGCTCGTCGGCTTCGTTGTGGCCGTGGCGGCGGTAGCAGACCAGGTCGATCACCACATCGCGGCGGAACTGCTTGCGGAACGCGTAGGCCAGCCGGGTGACCTCGATCACCGCTTCCGGGTCGTCGCCGTTCACGTGCAGCACCGGCGCGTTGACCATCTTGGCCAGGTCGGTGCAGTACATGGTGGAACGGGCGTCCTGCGGATTGGAGGTGGTGAAGCCGACCTGGTTGTTGATCACGATGTGCAGGCTGCCGCCGATCTTGAATCCGCGCGCCTGCGACATGTTCAGCAGTTCCATGTTGACGCCTTGCCCGGCGAAGGCGGCGTCGCCGTGGATCAGCACGGCCATCGATTGCGTGTGCAAGGTGTCGCGGCGGCGGGTCTGGCGCGCGTGCACCGAACCGCAAACCACCGGGTTGACGATCTCCAGGTGCGACGGGTTGAACGCCAGCGCCACGTGCACGCCGCCCTTGGGCGTCTTGACGTCGGCGGAGAAGCCCATGTGGTACTTCACGTCGCCGGAATGTGCCGGGTCGTCCGGATGCTCGAACTTGCCTTCGAATTCGTCGAACAGGGTCTTGGGAGGCTTGCCCAGGATGTTGACCAGCACGTTGAGCCGACCGCGATGGGCCATGCCGATCACCAGCTCCTTGACGCCGTTGTCGCCAGCCTCGCGCACCACGTCGTCGATCATCGGGATCAGGCTGTCGCCGCCTTCCAGCGAAAAGCGCTTCTGGCCCACGTACTTCGTGTGCAGGTAGCGTTCCAGGCCCTCGGCGGCGGTGAGGCCGTCCAGCACGCGCTGCTTGCCGGCCTTGTCCAGGCCGCTCTGTCCAGCGCGCTGTTCGAGTCGGCTGTAGATCCAGTTGCGTTGTTCATGGTTGCTGATGTGCATGAACTCGGCGCCGATCGTGCTGGCGTAGGTTTTCTGCAAGCGGGCCAGCAGCTCGCGCAGCTTCAGGCGGTGGCCGCCACCCGCGTAATTGCCGGTGTCGAATTCGGTATCGAGGTCGGCATCGGACAGGCCGTGGAAGGCCAGGCCCAGATCGGGCGCGGTCATCTTTTCGGTCAGGCCGAGTGGGTCGAGATCGGCGGCGAGGTGGCCGCGCGAGCGGTAGGCGGTGAGCAGGCGCAGCACGCCAGCCTGCTTGCGCGCGTGCTCGTCGCTCATCGGCACGGCGGTGGCGCCGTTGTGGCGCTGTTTCTGCGCCGCCTCGATACGCGCAATGGCCGCGACATGGGAGACATCCCCCGATTCGCGGCCCTTGAAGGTCTCGAAATAGCTGGCCCATTCGGCCGGCACCGACGAAGTATCGGCCAACCAGGCGTCGTAGAGTGATTCGACGTAGTCGGCATTGCCGCCTGCGAGTTGGGAAGATTCGAAGAACTCGCGGATCAGGTTTGTAGTCACGTCACCACCGGCAGGGAAGGGATGCTTTTCAGCCATCCGTGTGACCTTGAGGTCGCGGTTTTCCGTCGGTTTTCAAGCCCGACAGACCGCTGGCACGGATGGCTGGGGAGAATCTCCACAATTATAGCCTTGCGCTGCTGCAACGCGGCAACCCGATTGTGGCGCGGGACGATCCGCCGCCGGGCCCGGATCGGGCTCGCTTCGCATTTATCAGCGCTTTCGTGCGTTTTGCGGCTTCCGCCCGATCGCCTTCGACGGCCAATGCCCGCAGACGTTCGGTCGGTGGCGCCGTATTTGCCCGGGCTCCATCCCCGCATCGCTAGATATCCAGGATCTGCAGCGCGCTGGCGCGCTCGGCGCGTTCCCACACTTCGTCGAAATGCTGCTGCAGCGGCGCCTGGCCGGCGCGGTCGTGGCGCGCAGCGCGACCTTGCGCACGGGCGGCGTCCGGAAGGAAGAGGTAGCCGCCGGCGTCATTGAGCAGAAAGGACGACGCGTAGTTCAGGTCTGCCTCCTCGACCGGCATGCGGATCTGGATTGCGCTGGACAGCCGCTGCGCCAATGCGATCAGCCTGTGGTCGTTGTGCAGCGCGCTGGCCGGGTCGTGCAGCAGGATCCGGATCTGCGCGCTACGGCCGGAGATCGCGATGCGTCGCAACTCGGCCAGTTCTTCCTCGCTGGCGTAAACGTCATTTCCCAGCAGCGGCAAGTAGATCGCCAGCCGATGACGGGCCTCGCCCAGGAGCTGCAGTCGAGCCCTGGCCGTGTCGCCCGGTGTGCCGGCAGGCAGCGCGCCGGTGTCGCGCAACGGTTGCGCGGCACCGCCGTCGACCGGAAGAGCAAGCTGCATGGCGCGATGGGCAAGCCCGGCATCCTCGAACTCGGCCCCATGGGCCACGAAGCCTTCGCGTTCATAGAAGCCGATCGCGCCAACCTGGGCATCCAGCGCCACCTCCGGCCAGCCCAGCGCGCGGGCACGCGCGATCAACTCGCGAAGCATGGCCACGCCGACACCGCGGCCGCGCCATTCCTGCGATACCGCCATGCGGCCGATCTTGTGTGCGGGCGTAAGTCGGCCGCAGCCGATCGGTCGCCCGGCTTCGTCGCGCGCCAGCACGTGCCAGCACTCCCCGTCCAGTCCGTCGCGCTCGCGTTGCTCCGGTACGCCTTGTTCCTGCACGAACACGGTGTAACGCAGATCGAGCAACGCGGCACGCTGGTCTTCGCGCGACCAGTCGGCGGACTCGACGTGGAAGTTCTGCAGTTTCATCGACGTCGGCGGGACTTGCTCGGCAACAGGTGGCCGTCATTGACCAGGGCCAGCAGCAAGGCGCGTTCGACGGCATCCGGCTTGCCGTGCACGACGAGTTCGCGCTGCTCGCACAATTGCTGAGCCAGCGCGGGCGTGGCCGGGTAGGCATGGCCGCTGACATACAGCGTGCAGCCGGATTTGCCGTGGCTCCAGGCCAGCCGCGACCACGGATGACGCAGCAACTGCGCGCCGGCGTCGAGTTGCCTGGTCAGGGCGGCGGCGTCCAGCGGCTTTTCCAGCGGCGCCGGAATCTGCGCGTTGCGGTAGCGTGTGATGAAGCGACCGAACCAGTCGTACAGCATGTCGTCACGCAGCGCGGCAGCAAACGGCAGTGCGTCCTTCAGCCGTTCGATCGCGGCGCGGTCGATTTCGCCGGTAGCCTTCGCCGGCTTCAGGTCGGGGTCGGCGTAACGCAGTTCTTCCGGCAGGTGTTCGGCGATGTGGTCGGCCAGATCGCCGGTGAGTTCTGCCTGCGAAGGTGCACGCATGCCGATCGAGAACGTCATGCACGGGCCGCCGAAGGCGACGCCGTCGTGCGGCACCCCCGGCGGCAGGTACAGCATGTCGCCCGGCTCCAGCAGCCATTCGTGGGTGGGCTCGAAATGCGCGAGTTGCTTGAGCTCGACGTCGTGGCGAAACGCCTTGGGCGCCATCGGGTCGTCGCTTATAGCCCAGTGCCGTTGGCCCAGGCCCTGCAGCAGGAACACGTCGTACTGGTCGACATGGGCGCCGACGCCACCGCCGGGTTCGGCGTAGGACACCATCACGTCATCCACGCGCCAGCTCGGCAGGAAGCTGAAGTGCTGCAGCAGGCCGGCGACATCCGCATCCCACTTGTCGACATCCTGCACCAGCAGGGTCCAGTTGCTGTCCGGGGTCTTGGCGAAATCGGCTTCGCCGAGCGGGCCGGGATTGACGTGCCAGCGGTCGCGCTTTTCGTCGTGCACGATCAGGCGGGCCAGGGCGGCCGGTTCGCACGCCAGGCCGGCAAGATCGTCCGGTTGCAGCGGTGGCTGGAAGTTCGGGAAGGCTTGGCGAATCAGCAGCGGACGTTTCTGCCAGTAGTCGCGCAGGAAGCGGGCAGGCGACATGCCCAGTGGTCGACTGGCGGAACCGCGGACTTCGATGGGGAAAACGATGGGTTTGGTCATTCGCTCATTGTAACGGCGGGCGGGTCTGGCCGTATCATCGCAATGCCTGCGTCACCGGCCACCGTGCACCCTTTGCATGCACCGGATCGGGCCGTGTCGATGGCGGCCGACGTGCTGACCGCCGTGCACCATGCCTGACGAATAATTTCACTTTTGCAGGCGCATGATGCCTGCCGCCCGTTTCTTTCATTCACTCCTGCCTGCCGGAAACTCTCCCATGATCCACGACAGCATCCTCGACACCATCGGCAACACGCCGATCGTCCGTCTCCATCAGTTGGCGCCGAAACACGTCGAACTCTACGTGAAGGTGGAGGCGTTCAACCCGGCCGGCTCGGTGAAGGACCGCCTCGCGCTGGCGATCATCCTCGACGCCGAACAGCGCGGCACGCTGAAGCCCGGCCAGACCGTGATCGAAGCCACCTCGGGCAACACCGGCGTGGCGCTGGCCGCCGTCTGCGCCGCACGCGGCTATCCGTTCGTGGCGGTGATGTCGGACACGTTCTCGATCGAACGACGCAAGCTGATCCGCGCCTACGGCGGCAAGGTCGTGCTGACGCCCGGTGCAGCCCGTGGCACCGGCATGGTGGAGAAGGCCGTGGAACTGGCGCAGAAGCATGGCTGGTTCTTCACCAACCAATTCGAAAACCCTGCCAACCCGGCGTATCACCGACAGACCACCGGGCCGGAAATCCTGCGCGACTTCGCCGGACGCCGGCTGGATTACTTCGTCAGCGGCTGGGGTACCGGCGGCACGCTGACCGGTGTCGGCGAGGTGCTGAAAGTGGCCCGCCCGGAAGTGCAGGTCATCGCCACCGAGCCGACGGGTGCCGCGTTGCTCTCCGGCAAGGAGTGGCAGCCGCACAAGATCCAGGGCTGGACCCCGGACTTCGTGCCGGCCGTGCTGAACCCGAAGGTGGTCGACCGCATCGTGCTTATCGATGACGTGCTGGCCCGCGACACCTCGCGCGCACTGGCGCAACGCGAAGGCATCTTCACCGGTATCTCTTCCGGCGCCACGCTGGCCGCCGCGCTCGACGTGGCAAAGGACGCGCCCGCCGGTTCGGTGCTGCTGGCGATGCTGCCCGATACCGGCGAACGCTATTTGTCGACCTTCCTGTTCGAGGGTGTCAACGAAGGTTCGGACGAAGTCTGAGCGGGCTCACGGGCTGGTCGTCGGATGTTTCCGGCGGCCGGTCACGGCAGGTTTCGTGCGCGTGCGTGCGGCTGCGGACGCACGTTTCGATCGGCCTTCCTCCCATTCCTCGATCAGTTTCCGGCCCACGCTGGCCAGCGCCTGGATCGCCGGCAGCAGTTCGCGGCCGAGCGGCGTAAGCGCGTACTCGGCCGACGGCGGCGAGGTGGCCAGCACGCGCCGCGTCACCAGCCCGCGCGATTCCAGCTCGCGCAGCCGCGCGCTCAACACGCGCGCGGAGATGCGCGGGATGTCGTGACGCAGTTCGCCGAAGCGGCGCGGCTCGGCGCTCAGGTACCAGACCACGTTCGGCGCCCATGCACCGCGCAGCAGCGCGAGGCTTTCGGTGAGCGGGCAGGCCGGCGGCGCGGCGACCTTGCTCTTGCGTACGGGCAGGCCCATCGGAATTGCCTCGGGAGAGTGCGGTAACCCGACGGATACTACATTTTTACGCTAACCGCTGGTTAGGTGGTATCCATAAGTAACCATGATGGCTAGCATGCCGGCATCGTTGTGGTGCGTGTAGCCGCGGCGGTGGTTCTTCCCCACTTCCCCATCACGGAGAAAACGCATGAAGCTCTATTACTCGGCGGGCGCCTGCTCGTTGTCGCCGCACATCGTGGCGCTGGAAGCCGGCATCGCGCTGTCGCTGGAGAAGGTCGACGGCAAGGCCAAACGCACCGAGGGCGGCGCGGATTTCTGGCAGGTCAACCCGAAGGGCTACGTGCCGGCGCTGGCGCTGGACAATGGCGAACTGCTGACCGAAGGTCCGGCGATCGTGCAGTACTTGGCCGACCTCAAGCCCGAGAGCGGCCTGGCGCCCGCCAACGGCACGCTGGCGCGCTACCGCCTGCAGGAAATGCTGGGCTACATCAACTCCGAGATCCACAAGACCTACAGCCCGTTGTTCAAGCCCGACACGCCCGAGGCCACCCGCGCCGAGCGCAAGGCATACCTGCTCAAGCGCTACCAGTTGATCGAAGACGTGCTGGCGAAGCAGCCGTGGCTGCTGGGCGACCATTTCACCGCAGCGGACGCCTACCTTTTCACGGTCACCAACTGGGCCAGGCACGTCGAGCTGGATCTGTCCGGATTCACCGCGCTGATGGCATTCCAGCAGCGCGTGGCGGAGCGCCCCGCGGTGCAAGCGGCGCTGGAGGCCGAGGGGTTGCGCAAGAAGACGGGGTAGAACCCGCCGAAGCTGCCCTGATGGTGAGAGAAGCCGTGAACGTAACGCGGCCGCCAACGACCATTTGAAGCAGGATGAAACGCTGCGCCGCCTAACGCTTAAGTTGAGCGGCGGCGTAGCCGTCCGCCTCGAACGAGATGTTAGACCTCAGCTCGCCAAGCAACCACGTTGCTAGCTGCCGAGGCCCGCGCCGATTGCCATTGGCGTGGTTTGCCGATTCGCTGCACGCAGAAAGGTAAAGCTGGCCAACCGTGCCAACTACGGGCAAGCCCAGCTCTTCACGTAATGACACTGAGTCGCTGGCGAGGGACAGGAGCTCCTCGCTCTCTTGAGGTAGCCAATGAGGCTGGATAGTGTCCGGCAGAAAGGTGGGGTTGAAGAAGAGCATCTCGCCGGAGTGAACTACGCGAGGAAGCGCCTGCGCAAGCAAGTCGAACAGCGACGTCTCGGCGGCCGAAAGTTGTGCTTCTAGTTTGCCGAGCCGAGATGATTTCATGGGATCTAACGCTGGAGTTAAGCGGCGGCGAAGCCGTCCGCCTTGAACGAGTAAAAAGAGACTTCCTCCCCTTTCGGCCTCGAGGGCCATGATGGTGTTGCGACACAACCGTCAGCAGAAGAGGAAGTCTCCATGAGCACTATAACCATTGGCGTGGACTTGGCGAAGAGCGTGTTTTCGGTGTGTGAGATGGATGCGGCCGGCCACGTGCTGGGCCGGCGGGATCTGGGACGCGAGGCGTTTGCGCTGTGGCTGGCCCAGCGGCCGCCCGGCACGGTGGTGGCGATGGAGGCGTGCAGTGGGGCGCATCATTGGGGGCGCCGTTGCCTGGAGTACGGTCTGCAGCCGCGCCTGATGGCGGCGCAGTTCGTCACCCCGTTCCGCAAGAGCCGCACGGCCAAGAACGATCGCAACGACGCCGAGGCGATCGCCACCGCGGCCCGGCAGGGCAACATGCGCTTCGTGCCGGTCAAGGATGTCGATCAGCAGGCGCGGCTGGCGTGGCATCGGGTGCGCGAGGGCTACAAGACCGAGTCGCTGGCGGTCGGCAACCGCTTGCGCGGCCTGCTGGCCGAGTTCGGCATCGTGGTGGCGAAAAGCGATGCGGCTCTGCGCCGCGTGCTGGTGGATCTCGATGGGGCGGCGGCACTGCCTGGCGAGTTCATCGAGTTGCTGCACGACCTCAGCGCCCACTGGGCGCAGTTGCACGCGGCCATCGACGCGTGCGGTGCACGCATCGACGCTCACGCGCGACAGGACGTGCGGTGCATGCGGATCGGCGCGATTGTCGGCGTGGGGCCGATCACCGTCGATGCGATGGTCGCCAGCATCGGCAACGCACGGGAGTTTCGGAATGGACGGCAACTGGCCGCCTGGCTGGGTGTGGTGCCGACTCAGCACTCCAGGGGTTCTACCCCGTTTTCGCGGACAGTTGAGTTAAGGCCGTGAAGGCCCGATCCCGAACCTCGATTCTGCGTTGCATTCGGGGATTGTGGAAGCGTTCGATGTAGTCAAAGACGTCGGACCGTGCCT
>NZ_NPKN01000006.1 GCF_008329435.1 Rhodanobacter sp. T12-5 | reverse complement strand
CGAAGCACTTGTGCGACGATGGTCGAGCACGCGCTTGAGCGAGCTGATCAGTCAGCTGCGACACCCCAGTCCACAGCTACTGGATCAGCTGGGGGTTCCGACATGAAAAACGTGGGGAAACCTCAGAACCTGACCCCGTTCTTGCCCTCCGTTTTTTGACCCCCGTTTTTTCATAAGGGTGATCTTTCGTGCTTCAGGCTTATCGTCCGGTGCGTCCAAGGACTCCGCTTTCCAGGGGCTGGCTACTACCTGATTCATACACGCGGTAATCGAGCCCTCCATCGTTGCGCTTGGTCAACTCCGCGTAGCCGTCCTCAAACCGGTCGCAGTAGCCGCCATTCGAGTGCGAAAAGGAAAAATATTCGCTACCGCCGCGAGTTCCCGCGTATTCCGCCTCCAAGGTGCAGACTTGCTTCCCCGTATAACGCCAATGGCTCTCGCGCCCAGACGGAATAGATGCCTCCAGATGCACCTGCGGCCGGCTGCTGTTGGCGCTCGTATCGCCGTGCCCCACCCAGTCACCGTTCAGTTCGAGCGGTGCATAGGCATCAGCTCCAGCCAAACTGCCATCGAGTCCAGCGAGATCGAAGACAAGAGTATTCGGACCTGTCATTCGCAACGTCAGGTGCTTGCCGATGAGTGCATCGCAGAATCCGCCGTTGGAGTCGGTCACGCCGAGGCCCCACGTACCGTTTCCAATCGCAATATTGTTCTGCAGGTACACGCGGCATTGCCTCGGCGACCCCAGCTTCAGAATGCCGACAGCAACGTCTCTAGTGCTCGTCAGCTTCAATTCCACGGCGATCGGCCGGATCCCCATGCTGACTTGTCCGTACCAGACTCCCTCCGGTGGAGGGGCACCCAGGGCAACACCCGCCAGGAGCATTCCCAGACCAACCAGCGAGCCGAATAGCAGGCTCCCCTTCTGGGTCCGCACCATGTTCGCGAGCTTTTTGTTCATGACTTTCCCTTCTACGTTGCACAGCCATTTCAGCAAAGTCGAAGACCCCGGCGCAGCCCGCCGCGGTCAGTGCGCTACAGGTGAGAGCCAACGAGCCGGACCGGGGCCGAGCGTGCATAGAAGTGCACCGTTCTCGACAAAGGCGATCTGCTGCGGCAGCGGCTTGTTCACAGCGACGGCAATGAACCAGCCCATTTTGTAGGACGATGCATGCGGCGGTTCGAAATGCACCGCCAGTGTCAGCGTGCCAGAACCGCGTGTCACGCTTTCGAGGCGGAAAACGTGCCTGGTATTGTTCGTACCGAAGACGGAGCGTCCAAGCAGCACAACAGCGTGGTCTTTCCAGAAATTCGCTGGCGGCGCGAAGTGCTTGTTGCGCCACATCACAGCCGCCGGATGCAGCACACGAGACCATTGCGCCTCGGTTTGCATCACCGCACAAAGCGGCGCGCCATCGGGCGTCCAATGGGTCAGAAACACTTGATAGTCACCCGGGCGAATCTGCACAACCCGTTCGGCAGCGCAAGGCGCGAACGAGATGCACAATAGCGCCAGCAGACAACACGCCTTGAGCCAACGTGCGCACCCCAATGCCATTGATTCCCCTTGTGAATGCCGGATATGGAAGCTGAAAGCCTACGCTATCCAATCAAACGCTCCTTGACCTCTATTCCGGCCTTCGTAGCGTCAAATCCCACTCTTCCTTTTGCGCAGGAATATGCTGCTTTTTTTGAGCACGAGGTATGACCATCCGCCTATGTCCTGTAGATATCACTGACACAAGTCAAATGGCAGTGAGCGCCTTGGCCTGTCCGCTCTGAAAATGCACCGGACGATCGCAACAAGACCGACGGTACCTGCGCGCGCAGAGCACTCTCATCATTTTCAATATTGCGGACCGCACAAGCACGACCCCCTGGGCCGATATTCTTGCCGTGTAGCGCCGAGCAATCGCCGCAGCGCCGTCTGCCTGGCGGAGGTCGTTCATCCAGGGGCATCGCGCGAGCGAAATCAGTTATTGGCAACCTGCCGGAATTGCGCGTTTCGGCCAGGCCAGCTTCCACATCTCGACGCCTGCGTTGAGTCATCGGGGATATACATATGAACCTTGTGGCCGTGCTCGATCATGAAACTGATGTTATTGCCTGACTGGCCGTGAACGCGAATAGTTACATAGGTCTTGTCGGAACCGCAGTCGGCAGTGAACTTGCTGAGAATATATTGAAAGTTGGAGGGAGGATTGTTCGAACCTTGGCCGTTCCAATTATTGTTGTTTCCATTATTGTTGCCGTTGTTGTTGCTGTTATTAGATGCCCGCCATGTGCTTGGCGAGGACGGTACGCCACTTGGCCAGACGGTCGTGATCGCGCATTCCGCGCGATTGGTACTCGCCGCACATGTTTGATCGCCGTTCTGCAACAGCTGCCAGATACGATAGCCATCGGGGTTGAAACCACCATGCGGGGGCTTGTCGGCAGGCATCACCCCCTCCTGGGCCGGCAGGTGACACATGCTGCACTGCTGAGTGCCCGCCAGATTGGCGATCGGCGGATTGGCGAAGGCCGATTGCTGAGACATGATCATGACGCCGGCGGCGATCACGAAGCCAGCGCTGAATGTGTTCCGGAATTTCATGGTTTGGTCCTCAATGTCGATGGTCTTGATATAATGAATTCGCCAAGGCTGTTTCCGTGCCGCGCAGCAATACTTGCACCACCAGCAAAAAAGGAGCGCTCCGCCGAAGGAAGCGCCCCGATTTCAGTGATGGTGTTATTCCGTATCAATCGCCATGTCAAACGGTCCGGTGCGGACATCAACAAACGTACTGGTCCAAATCCCCTGTCCCTTCTGCGACGGTACGCTAGCTCGCGCCGATTAACCTGTCAATCCACCTGCGCGAAAATGCCGGCAACGCGCCGGTTGCGCCTTTTGGATAAAAGGAAATGTTAAAACCATGGCGTAGGAATTTGCGTTTACTCGATTGCGCGCTGCCCCCTTTCTTCGCCCTTGGCGAGAAACTAGTGAGCGAGATCCCGGCCAATACCAAACAACAGCGCACACTGAAAGCCATCCAATTCTGCGCCGTGATTATTTGACTGAGCTACAACGCTTCGCGACGGCGACAGCGCGAGACTGGTCTCCCGGAAGGCCTCGCGATGGCAAACTTCACCATGAGAAATATCTCTGGTTAATGTTTTCTTGCGTCCTGTTCTTGCGTTTTATTCGCTTTTCGCCGCAATCGCCGACGCCATTCCTGACCTTTTTCAGCCCTTTGTCCACCTCTCATTTGGCTCCCACGGAATCCCGATCCAGCTGGTTGGGGCAAGCCGGATTGCCAGAAAGCCGCAGCGGTTCGTTCTGATTTCGATATTGGCGCGATACGCCAAATGCGCCCGCGTCTGAAAGCCCACACCCAGGTAACACGAGTAGCTGACCTGATACTCACCTAGAAAAGATGTCAGGGACAATTTGGACCCGCGCGCCCCGCGCAGACCTCAACATCTAAATTGTCCCTGACACCATTTGCATGGCGGTCGATGAGCGGGTCGGATGCCGGCGAAGCGTTGGGTCTTGGCTTCGACCATGGCGCGGAAGTTGTCGCGCCCGAGCGCGCGCTGTTGCTGGAGATAGTTTCGGATCGCCGCGATGTCGTCGTCGGAGAGCGTTTCGCGCAGCAGTTGCCAGTAGGCCGCCGCGCGCGTCTCGGGCGTGGGGCCAGTGACGTATAAGTTGGGTGAGGCGTGAGCCACGCATCCCGGCGCTGGCCGCAATGATTGGCTGCGCTCGACCAGATGTAGGCCACCGGTTCGTCCGTCCTGCGCGCACGTACCGGGTTGAGCTCGATGTAATGGTGGCAGCGCAGGACGTAGGTCTCGGTATCCGAAAAGGTGTCCGTCAAGGCCGGGCCATCTCACCCTGACCCCGGTTTCAGCGATTGTTCCAGGGGAAGCCGGTCGCCAGGGTCATCTGGTCATTGACCGGATACCTGCGCGGATAGAAGCCCGTGAACGTTGCCCTGCCGGCCTGGACCGCCATCAATGTCCGGTCCAGGTCGCGAAGGTCTTTCACGGTCAGCCAGGGCGCCGCCACGCCCTCGCCCTTTCGACAGCAATGCGCGCTCCACAGGATCGTGTCGCCGGGCAGGGTCGCGAGCAGCTGCCGCGCCGTCTGGCGATAGGCCGACAAGCTCGCGCCCGGCAGGAAGGCGTAAAGCGTGGTGGGATAGACGTAGTCGCCGATGAAGAGCCGATGGTCCGCTGCATCGAACAGCGCCGCGGAGCTTGGCGTATGGCCTGGGGTGGACAGGACGGTCAACGAGCGGCCGCCCAGATCGATCACGGCGCCGGGGCTCAGCCATTCGGTGATCCGCGTTGCCGGAGCGCTGCGCCCGTCCCAAAAGCCGAGGTACGCGTAACGACCCGGCCGCAGGCGCCCGTTGGACACATCCGCACGCGTCTGTGGCAGATCGATCATGGCCACGTGATCGAAAGCACCGATCCCGCCGAAGTGGTCGAAGTGCAGATGCGAGACCATCACCGTGACTGGAAGGCGCGTGAGGGATCTCACCACCTTGCCGATGTCGCGCGTTCCCGACCCCGAGTCGAACATCAGCGCGCGCTTCGTTCCGATGATCAGGTAGGAGTAGTTCTGCTGGTAGTAGCGTGGCTCGCCGATGGCGAAGGTTCCCGCGCCGAGATCCTGCACTACGAAATAGTCATCGAACATGCGGCCCTTGGCGATTCTGGCCGGCGTGGGATCGACGATCACGTGCTGCTCCAACCGGGGCATCAGCTCGGCGTAAACGAACGGCGCAAACGCCGCGGCCAGCACGGCACCGACCAGCAACACGCCGACGATGACACCCGCGGCGACCCATGCCCTGCGCCAGATGCGGGAACCGGTTTGTTTGCCCATGCTCGCTCCCGCTGTTCGACGTCAGACTGCGCCGTGTCCAGGCCACCGTCGCAATCCGGGACGCCAGAAATTGAACCCGACCCCGGTTCTATTTAGGCAACCCCGCCAGCCACGCCAGCACCGTGTGTGACAGCTCGATGCGCTTGTCCGAATAGGCGTGGTCGGTGGCGAAATGCCGGGTGGTCAGGTGCGTGTCGCCGGCGTTGCGCAAGGCAGCGGCGAAGGCGTTGTTCTCCCGGGTGAGGCCGTCGTCGGCCGTGAGGATCAGCGCGTTGCGGTTTTTCAGCGCGCCCACCTTGTCCAGGAACGGCCAGCTCATGGCGTGGTCCGCCAGCTCCCTGGCCAGCCCGTCTGGTGTGCATCCCGCCAGCGGCGCCATGCCTTCTTCGGCCAGTCCGTGGGCCATGGCGGCGATCGCGTCGGAGCGCTTTTCCATCGCCAGCATGGCTTGCATGCGCCCGGACATGTCGGCAGCCGAAATGGTGGCGAAGGCCTTGATCGCGGGATCCGCCGCAGCGGCCTCGACGGTCATGAAGCCGCCCATGCTGTGGCCGATCAGCACGATGCGGTTTGGATCCAGTCGCAACGACCGGGCCACCTCCGGCTGGCGCAGGTAGGCGATGGCGGCCACGGTATCCTCGATGCTGTGCGCGAACGAGAAGTCGCCCGGCGTACCCCACGAACCGCGGTAATTGAAGTACAGGACATCCCAACCGGCGCGTCGCATGTCCTGCGCCAGATCGAGGTTGCGCTCGTTGCCGGGAAACCCGTGCAGCAGGATCACCACCGGATGGGGACCCGCATCCGCGGCGATGTACACCAACGCATTCATCAGCTTCCCATGGCTGGGGATCTGCATGGTCTGCATGGATGCGCGATCAGGCGCGTGGGTCGCTGCCACTGCCGGATCTTGAGGCGTACCCGGAATCGGCGGCATCCCGGCGCGGACAGATCCAACGGCGAGCGCAAGACAGGCGCTGAGGAACACAACCCTTGCGTGCTTCATGGCATTCCCCTAAGCGGAATTGGACAAGTCTGGTACGGAAGGAGCGCCGAACGCCAACCTTGCCAGACTACTCCGCCGAACGGGGCCATCTCAATCCGGCCCCGTTCGTTTCTGTTTCCAAGGAACAAACCGCCGCGAGTCTGGCGAACTCGCGGCGGCCCGTTTCAATCGTCAGTGCAACCTACAGAACGAGGGTTGCCGGCCGAAAATCCGTCAGTAATCCCACTGCACCGGCACGAAACGGAAGCTCTCACCGTTCTTTGCAACGTGACCGATGGACGGGAACGCGATGTGCGCTGCGGCCAGCAGCGAGCCGGTTTCGGCGGCTTCGTTGAGCAGCGCGATGCGCGCGGTCGCCGCCACTTCAGGCTCGTGCTCGAAGCCGTTTTGCCATGTGGGGTGATCGAAGCCCACTTCGAAAATCATGTCGCCGACGAACGTCAGCTTTTCGCCTTGTGAAGCAACGTCCACGACGCAGTGTCCCGGCGTGTGGCCGCCCGTCACGCGCGCGGTGACGCCTGCGGCGACTTCCACGGTCCGATCGAACGGCACGATGTTGTCGCTGTAGAGTTCCACGAACCTGGCAGCGGCCTTGCGCAGCGCGGGCGGCACCGCTTCGGGCATCACCGTCCTGCTGAAATCCGGGTGCTTCCAGAACTCCACTTCCGCCGCGGCCACGTGGATACGCACGTCCGGGCGCAGCTTGGCCTTGATGCCATCCACGTTCAGCCCGCCAACGTGATCCATGTGCATGTGCGTGACCACGATGTCGGTGATCGCCGCCAGATCGATGCCGGCCGTTTCCAGCCGCAGCACCGAGCGACCGGCACGCGAGAAGTACTCGAAACCGTCGCCCACGCCCGAGTCGATCAGGATCAGGCGGTCGCCGCTGCGTACCAGCGCGATGTTCAGCGCCCAGTCGAACATGTCACGTTGCAGGAAACGATGGTCGAACCATTGGTTGCGCTCGGCTTCGCTTACGTTGGTGGACATGGTGGAGGTCGGCAGCGGCAAAATGCCATCGCTGATCAGCACGACGTCGACGTCGCCGATGCGCACGGCGTAGCGGGAAGACACCAGTTCGCCGGAATCGTCTTTGCCAATGTTGGCGGTAACCGCTTGCACGTTGCGGGCTGTAGCGCTCATTTTCAGGAGTCCTGTGGATTGCGTGGGGAAGGCCGCGGGGAAGGGCGCGATGCACGAACACGACCGCGAATGTCGCGCGCTTCGTCGTGCTCGCGCTTTCGACTGATCGTGTGATCAAGTCTAGTCAGGGGAGCTCACGCCGGTAGTACCGTGAAGGTCCTCAGCATGTTGCACTGGCGGCAACAATCGACAACGGCTTCCCGCGAGAAGCAAAAATGGTGCGGTGGAAGAGGTGTCTGGAACAATTCTTGATCCGCCTCCCTCGGTTGCTCGAATGGTCCCTGCCACCATGCTTGCTGCCTGTTCCTTGATGTAACCTCGCCAGAAATTGCGCGGGGAGACGGTCCATGAAGAGGGCAATGTTGCGCTACTTGCTGCTTCTGTTTGTGGCGCTGCCATGGGCCGCGAAAGCTGCGCCGGGTTCCAGCGATTATTTGTTCGTGTGGGCGATGGAAGCCCGTCATCCGCAGGCGGACACGATGGCCTTGAAGCCCACCGATCTGGCCGCGCGGCGCACGGCAATGGGGTTGGGCAGGGATTTCCTTGCGGTCTTCGATGTGCGGCCGGGCCCGTCGTTCGGGAAGCTCGTCGCGATGGTGCCCGCTGGCCCGGCGGCGATGGCTCACCATACGAACTATGCGGAACCGCCCGACGACATGCTGTATGCCAACGACTGGCTCGGCAACAGCACCTACGTTTTCGACCTTCGCAAGCCATTGCATCCGCGACTGGCGCGGACATTCGGCAGCGTCGGCGCACTCGGTTATCCGCACTCGTTTGCCCATCTTGCCAATGGCAACACGCTGGCGACCTTTCAGTATGCGGGTGGGTTCAACCATGCGGCGGGAGGGCTGGTGGAGTTCGATCCGCAGGGTCGGGTCGTGCGGACCGCCTCGGCCGAGGCGGCCGGATATCCGGACATCCGCCCCTACAGCCTGGCGGTGGTCGAGCAGGCAGATCGGGTGGTCACCAGCAGTGCCGACATGATGGCGGCGCAGGTGAGCCATGTGGTTCAGATCTGGCGGCTCGCCGACCTGAAACTGCTCCAGACCCTGCGACTGCCGCCGGAATCCGACTGGATTTACGACACGGCGGCCGATTCGTCGGAGCCGCGCGTGCTTGCCGACGGCCACACGGTTCTTGTTCCGACGTTCAACTGCGGCTTGTTCCTGCTCAAGAACCTGGCAAGCGACAAGCCGAGCCTGCAGCATGTCTACGACTTCGGCTACCGCACCTGCGAAGTGCCGATCGTGGCCGGCAATTTCCTGGTGGAAACCATGCAGAGCGGGCACGTCGTCGCCAGCCTGGACGTGCGCGATCCGAAGCATCCGCACGAAGTCAGCCGCATCCTGCTGCCACCGGATGAATATCCGCACTGGATCGCGATGGAGCCGGGTGGCGATCGCCTGGCGATCACGGGCTATGGCGCGCTTGCCACCAAAGTCCGCTTCGCCAGGATCGATCGCCATACCGGCGCCCTGACGCTCGAACCGGAAACGATCGATTTCACGCGCACCTGGCCCGATGGCTGGCAAGGGAGCGCCGTGCCGCATGGTGCCGTTTTCAGCCGTCCCTGAAGACGAAAACAAGACGGGTCCACCATTTCGCCATTCGGGTCAATAGGCACGCCAAAAAAACCGTCTCCGATCTGCGTCGGAGATCATGATGTCCCGTCTTGCCGCCGACCATCAGCCGTATGTTTCATGCGGCGCTGCTTGCCAAACACTCATCGGTCATCGCGGATCCCGTCCAGGTGCACGTCGTGCGTGGCACAGAATCACGGGCTCAAGGGCCACCTCTTGGTCGCTCGGTCCGCGTGCGGTCCTGCGTACAAGGTGCCGGCGAATGGGCACTGCTGAAAGTGACCGTGGCAGCGTCGGAGACGGGGCGGAAGGTGCATGCGGCGGCATGAGGTCGTTGCAGCGAAGTCGATCGCGTATTCAAGGCCCGGGTTTGCGCCGGTTGAAGCGTCCCGGGGTGTGTGCCATATTTGGTGCCAAATAAGGAGCCATATATGGAAACCATCCACGCCAGCGCGAGTGTCAGCATCACTGAACTCAAGCGCAACCCCAGTGCCGTGATCGAGGCTGCCGATGGCGAGTCGGTCGCCGTGCTGGTGCATAACAAACCCAGCGCGTACCTGGTGCCTGCAGAAACGTACAAGCGTCTGCTGGATCGGCTGGACGATCTGGAGCTGGCCGAACTGGTGCGTGCACGCAGCGGCGAGAAACGGGTCAAGGTAAAGCTCGATGACCTATAGCCTGGAGTTCGTCGAATCCGCGCTGAAGGAATGGCGCAAGCTTTCCCCCGATATTCGCCAGCAGCTGAAGAACAAGCTTTCCGAGCGACTGGTGCATCCGCACGTTCCGGCGTCCCGTCTGCATGGATTGCCGGATTGCTACAAGATCAAGCTGCGCGCCTCAGGTTTTCGCCTGGTCTACCAGGTGCACGACAAGGTGCTCGTGGTCACCGTGATTGCGGTAGGCAAGCGTGAAAAGCGCTTGATCTACCTGGCGGCGAAGAAACGGCTCTAGAAGGAAGCGGGGTTTGACCCCCGATGCGCTTGCACCATGCGTACGGCTCGCTCGCAGACCTCAGGTGAGAAGATGTTCATGGCTCCATCTTCTCAAGAGTTGCAGCCTTCAAAACCCGTGGCGATTCAAGCCGAAGCGCTTCGTGGCTCGACCTGGTGCACGCATTGGGCCGCATATAACCTTCACGACCGCCATCAATTCCCGGAAGGAGCACCATGGCCAAGTACCTGATCTCTTTTCCAAGCGCGGCGATGGTTGTGCCCGATGGCGAATGGGAAGCGGTGGGTCGCGACGCACACGCTGTGATTGATGAGGCGAAAGCTGCCGGTGTTTACGTCTTCGGCGGCGGAATCGACGAAGACGTACCGCCCATACTCGTCTCTGCTGACGGCGCGGTTGCAACGGGCGGCTATCCCTGGGCGCCCACGCTCGACGGCGGCTTCACCGTGCTGGAACTGCCTTCGCGCGAAGAGGCCATCGCGTGGGCGGCGCGCATCGCCAAGGCCTGTCGCTGCGACCAGGAACTGCGCGCCTTCGGGTTCGACCCGCAGTCCTGATCGCTCGATATCCTGACGAAAAAGGTTCAGGGACGAATGGCACTTACTCAGGCCGCCGCTCCCCTTCCGTTCACGCTGAGCGTAGCCCGCGCAGCGGGCGAAGTCGAAGCGCCGCCAATCGCGGACAGCCTGTCGCCGGCGTGCCCTTCGACTTCGGCCTACGCTCAGGGTGAACGGCCTCAAGTAAGTGTCATTCGGTTCAGGGACAATTTCGGGGCGGCAACAGGAGTCGTCAAAACAAAGCGCCAGCCACCGTTCTGGTCTGGGCCACGGCAGTGGCCCTTGCTGCTTGCCAAACACTCATCGGTCATCGCGGATCCCGTCCAGGTGCACGTCGTGCGTGGCACAGAATCACGGGCTCAAGGGCCACCTCTTCACGGCTCGGTCCGCGTGCGGTCTTGCGTGCCACACGGGTGCCGCTTGCGCGCGCGTTTGCGTTCGTAGGCGCGTCGGATCAGCGGGTCCGGGTGGAAACGTTATTGGCGGCGAACTGGATGCAAGGGCGAGGGCTAGGCGGGCGCCTTTATCGCATGGCCGCTTGCCCCTTCCGAAGGCTCAGAACTGGTAGCCAACGCCGAGGCCAATGCCGTTGGAGCTGAGATGGATGACGTTGCCGTCTTCCCGGCTGCGTTCGTCCTGCCCGAGATAGCGGTGGACGACGTAGGCGACTGCCTGCCAGTGCGGTGCGAACTTGTATTCCAGGCCCAGTTCCTCTTCCTCATTGGTCTGTGCAAGCCGCACTTCGCCCCCTTCGGTGCGCAGGCTGTTGACCCAGGGCAGCCGTCCCAGCGTGACGTCTGCCGTGAGCTTCAGCGCGCCGGTCAACGGATAGCGCAAGTGCAGGCCCAGCGTGGGCACGGGAAGCTCCTGCACGTAGAAGTCCTCCTTCAACTCGTGACCTGTGCTGTTGGCGGCGATGCTGCCGTCGAGCCGGAAGTTGAGCATTACGTAGGTTGCGCCCACGCTGCCCCACAAGCGGCCGCCATTGCCGAAGTCGGCCAGCCGGTGCCAGTACGACGCGTCGAACGCGGCGAAATCCTGAAAATGGGTGATGGTGTCCAGGCGCCCGGGAGCGATGGTGGTGCCGTTGTAATACGCCGGCGTGTCGATCAGCGTGCGGCCGCTCAGCCGGCTGGTGGAAAACCCGAAGTGCAGCTCGCTGGAGTCGGAAAACGGCTTCCAGGCGTCCAGCTTGATGGTCTGCATATGGCTGACGCCAAGCCCGTCGTGGATGGACAGCTGCGTGCCCTGGATGGTGTTTTCACGCACGCGGACCCAGCCGCCGGGCGTCGCTTGTTCGGCGCGGACCGCCACGTGCCAGCTGTCGTCGTCTGCGTGCGCGGGAAGGCTGATCAGTCCGGCTGCCCCGGCCAGCAAGGCAGCGCTGCCGAGAATGGACCGCAGACAGGATTTCTTTCTGAACATGGCTGTGTGGCACGGGGTTGCAAGCCGCCTCGACCCGACATGGATGCCCTGAACCTGTGCCGCCAGTTTACTCTCGGCCGAAACAACGGGGGTAGCGAATCAAAAGGCGAAACGTGGCTGATCAAGCCCTGTCCCCTCGTGCGGCAGAAACAAGATCCAGGGTCCGAAACTCAGGGCCAGCGTGCACTTCTCCAGGCCAACCCACCCACTGGGGTTCTGTCCCGTTTCGATGCGATCGCAAATGAACGCACCGGCTGTTCCGCGCGCATCCGCTTGCGGCCAGATCGCCATCCGGCACGACGGCGCAAGCGCGGGTGACAGGCGTGACGCAACTCGATCCTGCACCCATGCGGGAGAGGCTCGGTATCGAGGGTCGTCATCGCCGCCATCATGAAATAGCCATCCTTCGCAGAAGTGGCAGGCGTCGCAGTCATCTGCGATGCGCGCGTGGCGCGCTTGCTCACCTACAAGCGCGTCGAACGCCATTCGGCGCTGTCGCGCTGCATCCGGATGCCTCTGATCTGCGTAGACGCAAAACACCGCGCATCGTTACGACCAGAGCCAGCGTTCGATCAGCAACCGCGCAGCGTGATCGGCGCAGGGTTTTCAGCACACGCTCTCGAACGCATCGATGCGCCGATACGTCACAGGCACGGGCGCCCCGATTCGTGCCTCTCATTCAAGGAACTTTTGTGGTCAAGCTCGCGATTCTTCATCAAACATTGCCCGTCTACATGGAACAAGACCCTCCCGAGGAGAGCAAGCACCTCGAGGTGGTGCTCAAGGCATCGGATCTGGACGTCTTTCGAGAGGGACTGCGCGACCTGCGGCCTCGCGTTCTGGTGCTGGACCTGCCTTTGCTTGGCAGTGATCCGCAGGCTGTGGTGAAGGTGCTGGAGGAGGCCGTCAAGCCCGATTTGACGATGATCGTGTACGCATTCGCCAAGTGGGATCTCGTAGAGGCGTTGCGGGGCGACAGGCGGCATGTGCTGCGGGCGCCCATCAGCGTGCGCGCGCTGCGCGCGAATCTGATTCACCTCATCGTCCGCAGCCTGCTGGAACAACCGGAAAAGGCACCGGCCCCGGCACACGCCGCCGCTGAGCGCGCGCTGCCGACAGAGCCGGCCCCGCAGCGCCGTTTCGACGATGTGCAGCTGGCGCATTTGCAGGAGATCATTCCCAACGTCGACTGCGAATGTCCCAACCAGGTTGCGGACCTTGTGCTGGCTTTGAACGCATTCGAAAACTATTCGCACGAATGCAAGAACCGCAATGCCGATGACGCCAAGGTGCATGCCATGCTCGCCCGCGCCACCGGGCACGCACGCGCGCTGATGGAATTGGCAATGATCGAACTTTGCGAATTCGAAAAGATCGATATCAGGCAGCTCTCGCACCGCGAGGAAGCCGCTGCAGCGAACGAGGTGTAGGGGAAAAGGTATCGCCATTTCGCCCGAGCCCGCTTGGGAAGAGGCGCCCAGACACCGGGACGGAGGAAGTCAAGCCGAGCTGACTTCCTCCGTCCCTTTTGCTGGCCCCTTGGAAGTGTCGGGGCAATTTTCGCCCATCTGCCACGTCGCCCAATGGTGCTGGGGCCCTTGTCCTTTTGCGCTTTCTTTCGCGATGCACTTAGTGCCACCAGCCCAAGCTGTCCGGCGAACCCTCGGGATGCGCGAACCAGCGCACCTGATTGCGCCCGCCCGGACAGGTCGTGCCCTTCGCCAAGTGCACTATCGCGCCGTTGCTCGCACCCAGTTCACCGTGATAGCAGCTGCCGAAGTTGTCCCGGTAGTCGCTCGTGGTGCAGCTCTCCCAGCGCGGGTCCGGCTGCTGGCTGCCGTGCTTTTTCACGGATAGCAGCGGCTGCCGTCATGTGTCGTGAAGTGGCCAAGGCCGGATCGGCAGTGGTCGCCGTCAACCATGCGGCTCTGCAGCACCGTGACGCCGACGTGCGTATCGCGCCACTGGGCAACATCCGCGCATGTGCGGAGCGGGGCGAACCCGGCTATCGTGCCGGTCTGATCACGAATAGACACCATGACGAAAAGCTACGAGCCACCGCTCACCACGAATCCTCACGCACCCCTCTACCGCGTCGATAAAGCGATCAAGGCAGCGCAGCAACGGCTCGATGCCGCCATCGATGCAAAGCGTCATCACACCAGCCAGAATCTTGCCCACGAGGTGATCAAGGAGGCGCGCGAGGGACTCAAGAGGTCTGAGCAGTTGCGCGTGCTCAAGATCAGGGAACTCGCGCAGGGCGCGGTGGAGGCTTGGGGGAGTCCGGCTAAACCGGGGTCAAACTAGACTCATGTCGCCGCCTTCGTTCCTGCCCATGCCCGGCACGACTGCCGGCAGACGCCTCTGGATTTCACGACCATGCGAGCATCCTCTTCGTACAGGTTACGGCTTGGGCCGAGGGGTGGTTGCCACGCTGGGTGGCAGGGTCGGCAGCGTGACCTTCGGCTGATCGCCGGTCAGGGTCCCGAGGAAAACCTCGATCTTGCCGACCTCCTCGTCGCTCAGCTTCGCGCCGAGCTGGCTGCTGCCCATGATCGCTACGGCTTGGCGAAGATCCCACACCTTGCCCGTATGGAAATAGGGCGCGGTCAGCGCGATGTTGCGCAGTGAGGGCACCCGGAACACGTATTCGTCGCTGGCCGTCTTGGTCACCGCGAAGCGCCCCTTGTCCCCCGGCGGGAGAATGTCGGCACCGGGCCGTTCTACCACGCCGAACGGGGCGTACATGCCCCCGCCCACGTTGATGCCGTTGTGGCATGCCGCGCAGCCCTTGTTGATGAATAGCGCCAGGCCTTCCTTCTGGTTCGCGTCGAGCGCTTTCTCGTTGCCTTTGAGGTAGCGATCGAACGGCGCGTTCGGTGTGATCAGGGTGGCCTCGAACAAGGCGATGGCCTTGCGCACGTTGTCGAACGTGATCGGATCGGACACGGCCGGATAGGCCTTGGCGAACACGGCGGCGTAGCCCGGAATTCCCTTGAGCTGTTCGACTACATGTGCCTCGGTGGTGTCCATCTCGACCGGGTTGACCAGCGGACCGCCGGCCTGCTGTTCAAGGTCCTTGGCACGCCCATCCCAGAATTGGGCGACGTCGAATACCGCGTTGTAGACGGTCGGCGCATTGCGACCGCCATGCTGCCAGCGATGACCCAGCGAAGTCTCCTGCAGGTCGACCCCGCCCATGCCGACCATGTGGCATGAATTGCAGCTGATGGCGTGGCTTTCGGACAGCCGAGGCTCGAAGTAAAGCATCTTGCCGAGCTCCACCTTGGCCGGGGTCGCCGCATTGCCCGGCAATGGCGGTGCGTTGGCGGGTATCGGTTTGAACAGGCCCTGGGCCTGCTTCATCAATGCGGTTTGCGACCATGCCTGGCCTGTTGCCAGGGAGGCGAGAACCATCAGCGAAACCAGCTTGATCGACGACATGCGCTGACCCTCCGCAGTTGGGTGGCAATCGAAATCATCAACGTCTGTGGCGTATCCAGGAAAACCTGGTGATGCGGGAACGCGGCGCGGGCCAGACGACCCGGGTGGATGTACCCGGGATCGTCGCCACGCCCGTCGTCCTGGCTCAACCGGAACCGTCGGCCGTGCCTGTCGATGCCGGGTCGCGCTGGCAACACCCGGATATTCGGTTCATCGGCACGGGTGGCTGTTGACCGAGATCAACAAAAGCAATGCCGAAACGAAGGTCGGCATCCGGCCTGCGACGATCGCCCGTCCTGCCCGCAACGAGGGCTTGTGAAATAAGGGGACGGAAGTAATTAAATTCGGATAATTGCCTCGTTCCCAATGCGCAAATTCCCGCGCACGGAGTGGGAGCCTGGCCGCGGTGACTGGCAGGGTGATCATGCGGCCCCGTTCATGGAACGGCCATGGCAGTCATGGTGAAAGTCGCTTTGACGCTCGGTCGCAATGAGGGCTGCTATAAGTACAGATCAGTCCTTCAGGTAGCTCCAATGCACGCTCTGCAACGCAACAATGTCCAGGTGCTCGGAGACGGTGCCGCAACGCTGGTCTTTGCGCATGGTTTTGGCTGCGACCAGAATATGTGGCGGCTCGTCGCTCCGATGTTTGCCGCCCGATTCCGGGTGGTTCTGTTCGATCTGACCGGATCGGGAAAGTCCGACCCCGCCGCCTATGACCGCAAGAAATATGACTCGCTTCATGGCTATGCGGAGGACCTGATCGAGATCATCCAGGCAACGACCGAGGGCCCCGTCATCTTCGTCGGCCACTCGGTCAGCGCCATGATCGGCGTGCTTGCGGAGAGCCGGGCGCCGGAGCTTTTTGCTGCGCACATAATGATCGGGCCGTCGCCTTGCTACATCAACGACGGCGACTACGAAGGCGGTTTTTCCCGTGAAGACATCCTGTCCCTGCTCGACACACTGAGCAGCAACTACCTCGGCTGGTCCAGCACGATGGCGCCGGCCATCATGGGTGCACCGGATCGGCCTGAGCTGGGCGAAGAACTGACCAACAGCTTTTGCCAGGCCGATCCCGAGGTGGCCAAGCAATTCGCGCGCGTGACGTTTCTGTCCGACCATCGCGCCGACGTGGCCAAGGTAACTGTCCCCACCCTGATTCTTCAGTGCAGTGACGACCTGATCGCCCCGGTGACGGTGGGCAAGTTCCTGCACAAGGCCATACCCGGCTCGACCCTGCGCGTCATCGACAACATCGGTCACTGCCCGCATCTCAGTGCGCCCGAGGCGAGCGTCCTGGCCATGGAGGACTTTCTCGTGTCGCTGGACCCGCGCCGTGTCAGCGCCTGAACTGCCTGGGCTGCTCGGGGAAATCGGGAGCAGCCCTTTCTACGACGAGGCTCCATGCGGCCTCGTGCTGACGGATGGCCATGGTCTTTTTCTGGGAGCGAACGCCACGTTCCTGAGGTGGTTTGGCTACGAACTCGGCGAGCTCGTCGGGCGCCAACGTTTCCAGGAGCTTCTCAGCGTTGGCGGCAAGATCTTTTACCAGACGCACATCGGCCCTCTGCTGGAAATGCAGGGATCGGTGGCCGAAGTCAAATTCGACATCAAGCAACATGACGGCCAGACGTTGCCCATCCTGGTCAATATCGTGGATCGTTCGAGCGGGCACGGCAAGGTTCGTCAGATCGCCGTTTTCATCGCAGAGGACCGCGCCAAGTACGAGCACGAACTCGTTCTGGCCCGGGATCGTGCCGAAGACCTGCGCGATCAACTCACGCGGGCGCGGGAGGTCGCCGAAGACCGCGCGCTTTTTGCCGAGCAAATGGTTGCCATCGTCAGCCACGATCTGCGCAATCCGTTGGCGGCGGTTTTGCTGGGCGTCGACTCGGTGCAGATGGATGCCGTCACGCCCCGGCAACAGCGGCTGCTTGCCCAGATGAGAGCGGCGGCCAATCGCGCCTCAAGGTTGGCCAACGACCTGCTGGACTTCAAGCAAGCCCGCGTCGGTGGCGGCATTCGAGTTCACCCTGTGCCGCTGGATGTGCATGCCTGCACGCGGGGAGCGCTGGCGGAGCTGCGGCTTGCCATGCCGGACCGCCAGCTCGTGCACATCGAAGAAGGTCCGGCACATCAGCTCGCGGACGCCGACCGGGTCACGCAGTTCATCGGGAACCTGGTTGGCAACGCCAACGCGTATGGCGATCCGATGCTCCCGATCACGGTGTCGTCGATCGGAAAAGCGAATGGCTTCGAAATCCGCGTACACAATCACGGCTCGCCGATCCCCGAGCATCTCCTCGGCAAGATTTTCGAACCCATGACTCGCGGCGAGCAGGCTTCCGAAGGTATCGGTCTTGGCTTGTTCATCGTCAGCCAGATCGTCAACGCCCATGGCGGTCGCATGGAGGTTCACTCCACCCGCAGCGAAGGCACGACCTTTCGGGGCTTTTTTGCCGCAGGCGAAGTTGCTGGCTAGCGGCGCAAGACCGCCAATTAAGAATGCCAAGGTATTCAATTCCCGATGGCCGCGTTTGGTCGGGCTGACGTTCTCGGTGGAAGCTTCGAAGCTTCCGTCCCCTTGTCGTTATTATCGACAAGGGGATCCTCGCGCCCCACGCCCTCTCAAGGAATCCAGGTCATGCGCGGCAGCTGCCTGTGTGGCCTGGTCGGGTACGAGATCGCCCAGCTCGACTCGCCGATCGAACATTGCTCGTGTCGCTATCCCGCAAGGCCCGCTTCGGCGTTCCATACCGCCGCCTGCGTGAAGCACTAGCACTTCCGCTGGCTGCGCGGCACCGACGTGATCAAGTCGTACGAGTCGTCGTACGAGTCGTCGCCGGGCAAGCGGCGCTATTTCTGCGGCCACTGCGGCAGCCGGCTGATCGTCCAACGCGACGGCTCGATACGATCATTGTTCGAGTCGCCACGCTCGACGACGCTCCCGGCCTTGTGCCTTCAGCCGGCCACGTCCACCACGACCTTGCCGGTGGCTGTGGCGTTCTCGATCACTTGGTAAGCCTGCTCCGCCTCGGCCAGCGCAAAACGGTGCGGGTCGAGGTGGGTGCGCAGCAGGCCGAGGTCGGCCAGCCGGGTTGCCTCGCGCAGGATCTCGCCATGATGCGCCCGGCCTTGCCCGGTCAGCAGCGGACGCAGGGTGAACACGCCGGAGTAGGTCGCGGCGCGGAACGACAGCGGTGCCAGCGCGTGGGTGCCCCAGCCCAGCGCACTGACCACGTGGCCGTGGTACGGCCTCACCGCTTCGAACGAAGCATCCAGCGTGGCGCCGCCGACGGTGTCGTAGATGACGTCGAAGCCTTCGCCGCCGGTGTGCGCCTGCACGTAGTCCGCCACGGGCGTGGCGCCGTAGTCGATCGCGGTGGCGCCGTAGCCTTCGATCATCGCCTTCTGCCTGGCGCTGCCGGTGGCGAACACCTGGGCGCCATTCGCGCGGGCAAGCTGCACGGCCAGATGGCCGACGCCGCCGGCACCGCCGTGCACCAGCACGCGCTGCCCGGCGTGCACCTGCGCCCGATCGACCAGCCCTTCGTACGCGGTGATGAAGCCCAGCGGGAGCGCGGCGGCCTCGCGCATCGACAGAGCCTTCGGCTTCAGTGCCAGCAGGGCGGCGTCCACCGCTGCGTATTCGGCCAGTGAACCCTGCACGCCGCCGACGCCGCCGGTCATGCCGTACACGTCGTCGCCAATGTGCAAACCGTCCACGTCGGGCCCCAGCGCCACCACGGTGCCGGCCAGGTCGATGCCCAGCACCGCCGGCAGCGGGTGGCGCGCGTGGCCGGCGCTGCCGGCGCGGATCTTGGTGTCCAGCGGATTGAGGCCGGCCGCGGCCACGCGCACCAGCACCTGGCCCGGGCCGGGCACCGGCAGCGCGAGTTCGCTGAGGCGAAGCGGCGCGCCGACCTGTTCCAGCACGGCGGCTTTCATGGTGAGGGGAAGGGTGTTCATGACGAGGTGTCCAGCAGGGAAGGTGCGTCCACGGTAGACCCGGGAGCGGTGCATGGAAATCGACGTTTTCGTTTTCTTTCCATGCAAAAATGCATGAACCGGAATTACGGGAGCAGGGCCGTGGAGTGGAGCGACGTACGCATCTTTCTCGCCATCGCGCGCGAGGGTTCGCTTGGCGCGGCCGCGCGCGTGGTCGGGCAGACCCAGCCGACGATGGGCCGGCGTTTGCGCGCGCTGGAAGCCGCACTTGGCCAGGCCTTGTTCCAGCGCACGGCCGATGGCTTCGTGCTCACCGACGAAGGCGCGGCCGTGATGGCCAGCGCCGAACGGATGGAGGAAGAAGCGCTCGCCTTCGAGCGCCGGCTCGCAGGCCGCGAGAGCACGCTCAGCGGCCAGCTGCGGCTGGCCGCCTCGGACTGGTTCGGCAGCTACGTACTCACGCCGGTGCTGGCCGAGTTCGCCCGTCGGCATCCTTCGGTCGCCGTGGAACTGCTCACCGACGCGCGCCTCTACAGCCTGGCGCGCCGCGAGGCCGACCTGGCGTTCCGCATCAAGGCGTTCGACGAACCGGACGTGATCTCGCGCCGCCTGCTGCGCATGCCATATGCGCTGTATGCCCGCCGCGGCCTGCCGCGTCCGCGCAAGGACGGCCGCGGCACCCGCCTGGTCACCATGAACGCCGCCTACGGCGGCATGCCCGACGTGACCTGGCTGAAGAAGCACCTGCCGCAGGCCAGCGTCGCGTTCACCAGCAACAACCGCGAAGCGCAGGCGCGCATGTGCGCCGAAAACATCGGCGTGGCCGTGCTGCCCACGGTACTCGGCGACGCCTTTCCCGAGCTCAGGCGGGTCGACCTCGGCGATCCGCCGCCATCACGCGACACCTGGCTGGGCTATCACAAGGACCTGAAGCGGCTGAACCGGCTGCGCAGCCTGCTGGAGTTGCTGGCCGAACGCTTTGCCGAGTGAGCTTTGCCTCTTCGCGGCATGGGCCATCGTGGGATTCAGTGAGTCGGAGTCGACTTTTTCCGGCCGTGCTCCACGTTGCGGCGCGAAACCCATGCCGAACACGGAAGTAATTCGACGGCCCATCCCTGCGCAGCCGTGAGCGGTTCCCCGCAGCCATCCTGGCGGGGAAGCGGGCCGGGTCGAGGCCCGACCGCAGCAGACCGGCATGATGCATGCCTCAAGCACATGGTGCACGACCGCTTGCCAATCGAACGCATGCGTGCATGATTGAGTTGAATGTCACGGTCCGTGCCTGTGGCTTGCCCTTCCGAAAAGGGGCATTGCAGTCATTACGGCCGGCGGCTTGCGATGACGGGATCCAGCAGGGGGAACTGGGAACGTGGTCCCAACAGGCTTGACCGAAACCATCAGTGTGATCCGGGCAAGCCGCATGGGGCTCCGGCCGCCTCCACGTCGTCGGCATGGACGACCCGGGCTGCGCCCATGCGCCTGCCGCCGGTCTCCGCCATCCAGCGAGGTCGCCGCATGCTGACGGCCAAGGCCTTGCAGCCCCGGGGATGGGCATCATGGTGGGCCTATCCGTACACGGTGGTCCTCACCCTGACGGCATTGTGGCTGCAGCTGGCCTTGCGCGCCGGTGAGGACCCCTCGCCCATGCTGATGGCCTTCGTGGTGTCCATCCTGCTGGGCACCCATGCCGGCGGATGGCGCACCGGCATGCTCGCAACCCTCCTGGCGTGCCTGTTGGCCGCGTATTGCCTGCTGCCGCCCCTGCACCGACCTGCCATCGGAACGACGCCCGGACTGTGGGCCCTTGTCTGGCTCGGGCTGAGCGGTGCGATCGCCAGTGCACTCCTTGCGGCGGCGCGCGGTAGCGGAACAAGCACCAATCCGGGCGCCGGGGAGGCGCGGTTCCGGGCCTACGTCGACCAGGCGGCCGATGCGATGTTCGTGCACGACGCCGCGGGGCGCTTGACCGACGTCAACCGCCAGGCCTGCGTTGCCCTGGGCCACACCCGCGAACAACTGCTGCGCCTGGACCTGTCTCAGGTCATGCAGGGATTCGACCTGCCGCGCGCCAGACAGGCATGGCAAGAGATGCAACCCGGCCAACTGCTGACCCAGCAGGTGCGGCTGCGGCGCCGGGACGGCAGCGCCTTCCCGGCCGAGGTTCGGGTCGGCTGCATCGAACTCGATGACCAGCGCAGCTACCTGGCCATGGCACGCGACACGACCGAACTGCACCGGATGACGCGTCTCTACGACGCGCTGAGCCAGGTCAACCAGGCCATCGTGTGGTCGCGCAACCGGCAGGAATTGCTCGACAAGACCTGCGAAGTACTGGTCCGTCACGGCAAGCTGCACATGGCATGGGTGGGCTGGGAGGATCCGGCCACCCATCGCCTGGTGCCGGCAGCAGTGTTCGGGGATGAATCGGCCTACGTGCAAAGCGTCGAGGTCTACAGTGACGACCGGCCGGAGGGACGCGGCCCTTCGGGCACGGCGTTCCGCAGCAATCGTCCCTACATCAGCAACCGCATGCTCGACGATCCACTGGTGCGGCTCTGGCGGGCGGACATTGAACGTCGTGGTTTCCGGTCGTCGGCGTCCTTTCCGGTGCGGATGGGGGATGAGGTCTGCGCCGTCCTCAGTGTCTATTCCGACGAACCGGAGTTTTTCCAGGACAGGGAAATCGCGCTGCTGGAGGAGACCGCCGGCGACCTGTCGTTCACGCTGGACACTCTGGCGCGTGAAGAGCAGAAACAGGCCGCGGACGCCAGGGCCCGGAGCGAGAAACTCTTCTCCGACAGCATGATCGACAGCATGCCCGGCATTGTCTATTTCTACGACGAAGCCGGGACGTTCCTGCGCTGGAACAAGAACTTCGAACGTGCTTCCGGCTACAGCGCCGAGGAAATCACGGGGATGCGACCGCTGGAGTTCTTCGCTCCGGAAGACCGTGCGCTGCTGCAGGAGCGCATCGCCGAGGTCTTCGCGCATGGCGAGTCGTCGGTCGAAGCGCCATTCCTGAGCAAGTCCGGGGCATCGACCCACTACCTCTTCACCGGTCGCCGCGTCGTGCTCGAGGGCAAGGCCTGCCTGGTGGGCATGGGCATCGACATCACCGAACGCAAGCGCGCCGAAGCTGCCTGGCGCGAGGCCGAGGAGCGGCTGGAACTGGTGGTCGAACACCTGGGCGAAGGTCTGGTGATCGCTGCCCCCGACGACAGCCTGCTGCATTGGAACCCCGAATCGCTGCGCCTGCTGGGCTTCACCGACCTTCACGAAGCCCGACGCCGCCAGCGTGAGTTCGGCGACATCTTCGAAACGTCCACCCTGGATGGGGTACGACTTGACCCGGCACAGTGGCCGCTGGCGCGCACCCGACGTGGTGACCCGGTCGAGGGCCTCGAACTCCGGGTCCGGCGCCGTGACATTCCCTGGGACCGCCTGATCAGCTTCAACGGTCGCCGGGTGGAGTACGGCGAGGGCAAGTACCTGGCCTTCATGACGCTCAACGACATCACCGACCGCAAGCAGGCCGAGCGCGCGTTGCTCGAATCGCACGACGAGCTCGAAGTGCGGATCGCCGAGCGCACCCGCGACCTGCAATCGGCGCTGGTCGCAGCCGAGGCCGCCGACCGGGTCAAATCCGCGTTCCTGGCCACGATGTCGCACGAATTGCGAACACCCCTCAACTCGATCATCGGCTTCACCGGCATCCTCCTGCAGGAGCTGGCCGGGCCGCTGAACGAGGAACAGACCAAGCAGCTGGGCATGGTCCGCGGCAGTGCGCGCCACCTGCTCGACCTGATCAGCGACGTGCTGGACATCTCCAAGATCGAGGCCGGCCAGATGGAGGTGCGCAACGAAACCTTCGACCTGCACGAGTCCCTCGAGCAGGTGGTGGCATCGGTACGACCGATGGCCGGGAAGAAGCAGCTCAGCGTGGCGCTCGACATCGACCCGGCATTGCGCGAGATGACCAGCGACCGCAGGCGGGTCGAGCAGGTCCTGCTCAACCTGCTCAACAATGCGATCAAGTTCACCGAGCGTGGAGGAGTCGCCCTGCGCGCCCGGCTGCTGCCAGCGACGGCAGCAGCCGATGGCGCAGCGCGCATGGCTCAGGTTTGCATGCAAATCAGCGATACCGGCATCGGCATCCATGCCGATGACCTGCAGAAGCTGTTCCAGCCATTTCATCAGATAGACTCGGGACTGACCCGCCAGCACGAAGGGACCGGGCTGGGACTGGCGATCTGCCGGCGATTGAGCTTCCTGCTCGGCGGCGACATCGATGCCAGCAGCATATGGGGAGAAGGCAGTACGTTCACTGTCACGCTTCCTCTGAACAGGACGGGCCGGACATGAATCGCACGGTTCTGCTGATCGAAGACAACGCACAAAATCGCTACCTCGTGACTTTCCTGCTCGAACGCAGCGGCTATCGGGTGATCACGGCCGTGGATGGCCCGGAAGGCATCCGGAAGGCGCTCGAGCTGCTCCCCGACCTGATCCTGCTCGACATCCAGCTACCGGCGATGGATGGCTATGCCGTTGCCCGCGCGCTGCGGGCGATACCGGCACTGCAGCAGACGCCGATCGTCGCCGTGACCTCCTACGCGATGGTCGGCGACCGCGAGAAATCGCTGGGGGCAGGCTGCAACGGTTACATCGAAAAACCCATCAACCCGGACACATTCGTGGCCGAGATAGGCCGGTTCGATCCAGGTCCTGCGACGGACCGGGGAGCCACATGAAGCCTGCACTGCTGAAACATGTCCTGCTGGTCGACGACAAGGAGGAGAACCTCTACTACCTGGAGGCGCTGTTCAAGGGCCACGGCTATGCGGTGACGACGGCCCGCCATGGCTCCGAGGCCCTCGTCAAGGCGCGGGCCTCGCGGCAGGACATCGTCATCTCCGACCTGCTGATGCCGGTGATGGACGGCTACACCCTCCTGCGCCACTGGAAGATGGATGCGCGCCTGGCAAAAATCCCGTTCATCGTCTACACCGCGACCTACACCGAGGCCGAGGACGAGCGCCTGGCGATGAGCCTGGGCGCGGACGCCTTCATCCTCAAGCCGGCGGAGCCGGAGGCGTTCCTGGCCCGTGTCCTTGAGGTGGAGGCCGAAATCGATACGCACCCGGAGCGCAGGTCGCCATCGGCACCGGAGGCCGATGGCGATCTGATGAAGGTCTACAGCGAGACGCTCATCCGCAAGCTGGAGCAGAAATCGCTGCAGCTGGAAGAAACCAACCGCGCACTGCAACTGGACATCGAGGCACGGATCCATACCGAGGAAAAGCTGCGGCTGCTCAACTCGGCGGTGATGCAATCCAAGGAGGCGATCCTCATCACCGACGCGCAGCTGGACCTGCCGGGGCCGCGGATCGTGTTTGCGAACCCCGCGTTCACCCGGCTGACCGGCTATGGCACCGAGGAAGTCATCGGGAAAACCCCGCGCATCCTGCAGGGCCCGGGCACGGACAGGCAGGTGATTGATCGCCTGCGCGAGCAGCTCGGGCGCGGCGAGGTGTTCGATGGCGAAGCGGTCAATTACCGCAAGGACGGCAGCGCATACGACCAGGAATGGCAGATTGCCCCGATCCGCGACGCCGACGGAGCCGTGACCCACTTCGTTGCCCTGCAGCGTGACATCACCGAGCGCAAGCGCGCCGCCGACGAGCAGCAGCAACGCGGACAGGAGCTGCAGCGCCTTACCGTCGAGCTCGAATCGGAACGGTCGCGCCTGCTCGACGCACAAGCCGTGGCGAAGCTGGGAAGCTGGGAGACCATGCTTGATACCGCAGCAGTGACCTGGTCGGCGGAGAACCATCGCATCTTCGAGACCGACCCGGCGACCTTCAGGCCCACGCACGAAGCGTTCCTGGCACTGATCCCGCCCGACCAGCGCGACCTGGTCGATGAAGCGTTCAAGCGATCATTCGACAAGGCCGACCCCTTTTGCGTCGAACATCGGCTGGATTTCCCGGACGGGCGGGTCAAGTACATCGAGGAACGCTGGCATGTCGTGTTCGACCAGCACGGCAAGCCGGTCAGGGCGCGAGGCACCAGCCAGGACATCAGTCAACGCAAGCTGGCCGAAATCGCCCTGCAAGACAGCGCGCTGCGGATCGAACGGCTCAACCGCGTGTATACCGTGCTGAGCCAGATCAGCGCGCTGAACACCAAGGTCCGAGACCGCGACGAGCTGTTCAACGAGGCCTGCAGGATCGCCGTGCACAAAGGCCGGTTCCGCATGTCGATGGTCTGTATCGCCGAACCCGGCTCGGGCCGGATCATGCCGGTCGCGTCCGCCGGGAAGAGCCCGGTCATCCTGGCCGCGGTGCAGGACCTGCTGTCGTCCGAGGAAAACGCCGCCAACACGCTGGTCGCCCGGGTCATGCGCGACAAGGCTCCGCAGATCGTGCATCAGATGCAGGGCTATCCCAGGGTGCTGCTCGACGAGCTTTACGCGGTTTACGGGGTCGGCTCGCTCGCCGCGCTGCCGCTCGTCGTGGACGACCAGGCCATCGGCGTCATCGTCCTGTACGCGCATGACAGCAATTTCTTCCAGAGCGAGGAAATGGGCCTGTTGCTCTCGGACCTGGCCCGCGAGGTGGCATTTGCCATCGTCCATATCGACAGGCAGGACCGGCTCGACTACCTGTCCTACTACGATCCGCTGACCGGGCTGGCCAACCGGACGCTGTTCCTGGAGCGTATCGCGCAGATGATGCGCAACAACCAGGACGACGGTGACAGGCTCGCCCTTTTCGTCTTCGACCTGGAGCGATTCAACAGCATCAACGAAACGCTCGGCCGCGATGCCGGCGACATGCTCCTGCGCCAGGTCGCGCAGTGGATGATCGACAACACGCGGGACGCCAGCCTGTTGGCCCGCATCGGCACCGACCATTTCGCCTTCGTGCTGCCCAAGGTCTCGCCGAGCGGGAACATCGCCGTCCTGTTCGAAAAGACCATGGAGCGGTTCCTGCAGCACGAGTTCAAGCTCGATGGCCACGTCTTCCGCATCTCGGCCAAGGCCGGGATCGCGGTCTATCCGAACGATGGCGAGGCCACCGACATTCTCTTCAAGCACGCCGAAGCGGCGCTCAAGGCTGCCAAGACGCGGGGCGAGCGTTACCTGTTCTTCAACAAGGCGATGACCGAACGGACCGCGGTGAACCTGGCCCTGGAAAACCAGCTGCGGCGCGCCCTGGACAACAACGAGTTCGTGCTGCACTACCAGCCGAAACTGGACCTTGCCACCGGCGAAATCATCGGCGCCGAGGCCTTGATGCGCTGGAACAGCCCGCACTCCGGGCTGGTGCCGCCAGACCAGTTCATCCCCGTGCTGGAACAGACCGGCATGATCCAGGAGGTCGGCCGCTGGGCGCTGCGCCAGGTAATCCAGGATTACCTGGACTGGTGCGACGCCGGCCGCGCTGCCTGGCGCATCGCGGTCAACGTATCGGCATTGCAACTGCGCAACCGCGACTTCGTCGACGAGATCGCCCGACTGGTCTCCGTCGACCCGCGCGCCGCCGACGGGCTTGAACTGGAAATCACCGAAAGCATGCTGATGGAGGACATCGACCACGGGGTCAAGACCTTCCAGGGTATCCGCGCCCTGGGCGTGCATATCACCCTGGACGACTTCGGCACCGGTTTTTCCTCCCTGGCCTACCTGACCCGATTGCCGCTTGACGTGCTCAAGATCGACCGATCGTTCATACACGACATGACCCTGGGACCCAATGGCGTTTCCGTCGTTTCCAACATCATCAAGCTTGCGCACTCGCTCAATCTCAGGGTGGTCGCCGAGGGCATCGAAACGCAGGAGCAGGCCAGGCTGCTTGGCATCCTCGAATGCGACGGGGTACAGGGCTTCCTGTACAGCGGGCCGGTGCCGCGTGACGTCCTGGAAGACAGGTTCATGCCGGTGCCGACCTGAGCTGCGGGCCAATCCAGGCACATTTTTCCCCGCACTTCCTTTGCGCTCCTGACCACTCGTGGCAACGACTGCTATCGTGCAGAGCCCATTGAATCTGGCTATCGTGCCGTTCCGATCAGGGAAGGACGCCATGACGAAACGCTACGATCCACCGCTCACTGCGGATGGGCACAGCCCGATCTATCGCGTCGATAAAGCGATCAAGCTGGCCCGGCAACGTCTCGGTGCCGCGATCGACGCAAAAGGCCATCACACCACCAGAATCTGGCCCACGAGGTCATCAAGGAAGCACGCGACGCCCTCAGGAAGGCCGAGAAATTGCGTGTGTTGAAGATGGCGGAACTCGCCGCTTCGACCAAACCGGGGGCAGCGCCGCTTGACCCGTAGCGCCGCTCGATCGCGCGGGCCGGTTTCGCCGGATACCATGTCGTTTCCCACAACCGCGGAACCGCCCATGTCCCTCTCGATGCACGCCGCGTCCGTTCCCTTGTTCCAGCAGATGCTCGCCGCGCTGGGTGGCGTCCTGGCCAAGGCGGACTCTTTTGCCGCCGAACGCAAGATCGAGCCTGCCGCGCTGCTGCAGGCGCGGTTGTTCCCCGACATGTTCCCGCTGGCGCGCCAGGTGCAGATCGCCTGCGACTTCGCCACCAGCGTGTCGGCGCGGCTTGCTGGCGCGGAGGTTCCTGCCTTCGAGGGTGGCGACCAGACGTTCGCCGACCTGCAGCAGCGGATCAATGCGACGCTGGCCTTCATCGACGGCCTGGACGCGGCGCGCTTCGAAGGCAGCGAGGCACGCGAACTCGTGTTGCGCCCCGGCACACCCAAGGAACGCCGCATCGGCGGGCAGGCCTACCTGCTGGCCTACGGGTTGCCGCAGTTCTTCTTCCATGTCACCACCGCGTACGACCTGCTGCGTCACAACGGCGTGGAGATCGGCAAGAAGGACTACATGGGCGCGTACTGACGCACCTGTCGGGATACTTGCAACCAGAGGCGAGCTGGCGTCGGCCGGCTTGTGCAACAAGCGCGAGGTACATCGCTCCCATCCCGCCATCGATGCGGTACTGCGCGCCGGTGCCGAAGGTGCTTTCGTCGGAGGTCAGGAACAGCACCGGGTTTGGCTGCCGATGAGGTGTTGATCACGCTGCCGAAGCCAGCCGGGTATATGTGCGACAGCGCATGCTTCTTCGCTTCCTCCTGACCGGGTAGGTCGGGGCGCTCAAGGAGCGACATGGGGCGGTGGCAGTCGGTGGACAGGGCGACGGATGCAAGGGCACGTCCTGGCTCGGACGAGGCTTGAGTGCTGCCCCTGGCGCAGATCGCGGAGCCAGTGCGTCCGGCTTGCTCTCTCTGGGTTCCACCACGCGCGTCGCGCTGTATGATCATGAAGCGTACGTACGCCATGGAGACTCACTCGCCGTCATCGGTGCCGAATGGGCACGGGCGCAATGCACAGGTACTGCATGTCAGACGCTGAGAAGACCGCGATACCGCAAGTCCACGCATTCCGGGTCACCCGGACGTTCCAGGCGCTGTTGCGCCTCGGCCTGGCGCTGGTGCCGTTCGTTGCAATCGCCTACCTGCAGCTGTTCCAGGATCCGTCGATGACCTTCCGGAACCATGGTATCCACGAACTGGCCATCGCGGTGTCGACGCTGCTGAGCGGCTTCATCACCTACGTCACCTGGGTCTGTTACCGCTCCTCCGGCGAGGTCTTCCTGCGCTGGCTGGTGCTGGGGCTGCTGGGGTTCACCCTGTTGTACGCACTGCATGGTCTGTTCACCGGCCTGAGTGAGCACCACCCGTATCTGTTCGCCATCTACGGGCCAGTGTCGCGGCTGGCGATGGCCGCCTGCTGCCTGGTGGCGATGCGGCGCTTCGGCGTGCCTGCCGAGGAGCCCGGGGATCGACGCCTTGGGTGGTTCTGGTGGACCGGCCTCGGCGTCTTCGCGGCGGCCGCGGTGCTCGCCGGCGTGGGCGCGCTATTCTTGCCGGGCTGGATGAATCTGGTCCGGAAGGGCGTGGAGACGCTGGCGCTGGTGACCAGCGCACTGGCGATCATCGCCTTCCAGATCCGGCCAGCCCGCTCGCCTCTGATGATGGCGTACATTTTTTCGCTATCGCTGTTCGCGCAGTCGTCGCTGTCGTTCCTGCTGGCGTCGGAATGGAGCCACCAGTGGTGGCTGGCGCATGCGATCTTTGCCGCCGGTTTCTTCGTGCTGAGTTACGGCATCATTCAGGCCTACCACACCACTCGCTCGTTCTCGGCGGCCTACAGCCAGGAAGAGGTAATGGAGCAGTTGCGGCTGGAAAAATTGCGTGCCGACCAGGCGCTGGTGAAGTTGGAGGATGCGAACCAGCGGTTGCTGGCACTGGCCGCGACCGATGCGCTGACCGGCGCCGCAAACCGCCGGCAGTATGGCGACCGGGTGGTGGCCGAAGTGGCGCGTGCGCAGCGAAAGGGGTTCCCGCTGGCCCTGCTGGCGCTGGACGTGGACCATTTCAAGCAGGTCAACGACGCACACGGGCACCCGGCCGGGGACGCGGTCCTGAAGGCTTTCGTCGGCGTGATGCAGGCGATCGTGCGACCCAGCGACCTGGTTACCCGCACCGGCGGTGAGGAGTTCAAGATCCTGTTGCCTGATACCGGCCTGGAGGAAGCCGTCGCCATCGCCGAGCGTGTTCGCTCGGGTGTGGCGGCCATGGAGGTGCGCCTGGATGCCGACGCGGCCCCGATCGGGGTCACCGTGAGCATCGGCTGTGCGCTGCTGGTCGGTGACATGGCCTCCACCGAGACGGTGGCGGACGAACGCCTGTACCTCGCGAAGACGCAGGGTCGCAACCGTGTGGTCTGGCGCGATGCCACCACCGGCGCGGAAAATGGTGTCAGCGACAATTCCTGATGGTGAGTCTTCGGTTGCGAGGCCGGATGCCCGTGCCGCGCCTCGAACATCTGTAGCACAATCACCCGGCGGCGATGTGCAGCCGGCAGTGCATCGTTCGGTGTCGATGCCGGTCACTGGCTAATGGGGGAAACGACATGACGCTCGATCGGAGGTTTCTGCTCTGCGGTTTTGCCTATGCCATCGCGGGCATGGGGCTCGGCATCTACATGGCGGCTTCGCACAACCACGCATTGTTTGTTGCGCACGCGCATATCCTGCTGGTGGGCTTCGTGGTGTCCTTCATCTATGGGCTGGTCCACAAGCTGTGGATCGCCGGCGCACGCACCCGGCTCGCCGTCTTCCAGTTCTACCTGCACCAGCTGTCGACGCTGTTGATGAGCGTGGGCCTGGTACTGCTTTACGCCGGCCTGGTTCCCGATCCGACGATCGGGCCGCTGCTCGGCCTGGCGTCCGTGGGCGTGCTGATCGCCGTGGTGTTGATGGCCTGGCTGGTCATGCGATCGCCCGGCTGAGCGAAAAAAGGAAAAGGTGTCAGGGACAAATTCGAAGCGGCCAAGGAAGTAGTCAATTGCCCCTGGCACCATGCTTCATCGTCATCCGGATATCAGCCTGCGGCATCGCCTCCCGGCCGGCCGTCCGCGTCGATTGCTGGTGGCAACCATCAGCCACGCGCCAACGAGCCGAAAGTCTGGTCTACCTCGAGGCGCTCGCTGGCCGAGGTGTTGCCCGACGACAACCGTGCGTTGCCGCGCCTGATCAGGAAGCAGAAGCTCCACTTCATCCGGAGCAGCCGCCGCAGCATATGGTCGGCAACTGCACCACCTGTTCCGGTGCCACTGTCCAACCGGTTCGCCGCAGTACCTCGACCAGGTCCTCCACGGCCACGTAGGAGGATATCCGCATCACCAGGCCACTCATGTCGAGATCGACCACCGTGTTCGGATCGACATCGAACATGGCATCCTGGACGACGTCGGAGCCGGGACACGCCTCGGTGAGTGCGATATGGAATTCCATCGTATGGCCTCGTTTCATGCATACCGTTGTGGTGCTGCGATATCACATGTTTGCCGAGCAGCGCGGTTGTCGTCTTGATCCTGGTCAGGCATCAGGAACATTTGGCGCTTGTCCGGGTCCGTTGGATCCACGTCTCCGAGCCGAGTTTCGTCAGCCGATCGAAGCCGCGCCAGTAAACGCCGCAATTGAGCGGTCAAAGCGCGCTTGTAAAAAGGTGTCGGACAATTTCGGGGTGGTCCGGCATTGGGCGAGTTGTCCCGGACACCTGTTCCCCCAGGTAGTGGAGCGTCCCTGCCTCTGCCAACGTTGCAACCGGCTTCAATGTGTCTGCGGTTTTCACCGCGCAACGAGGTCCTTGCGCCTAGGCTGGGTTTGCGCTCCAACGCGAGGCTGCCATGGCATCCAGAAAGACGCTCAAGCTGGCAACCTACAACGTCAACGGCATCGCCACGCGCCTGCCGCACCTGCTTGAGTGGTTGCAGGAAGCGCGGCCCGATGTCGTCGCGTTGCAGGAGCTCAAGGCGACCGATGAGGCGTTTCCCGTCGGTGCGCTGGAGCATGCCGGTTACGGCGCGATATGGCAGGGGCAGCGGTCGTGGAACGGCGTGGCGCTGCTTGGCCGCGGCGTCGTGCCGTTGGAGAGCCGGCGCGGCCTGCCAGGCGATGCGAAGGACGAGCAGAGTCGCTACATCGAGGCGGCGATCCACGGCATCGTCGTCGGCGGGCTCTATCTGCCGAACGGCAATCCTCAACCGGGCCCGAAATTCGACTACAAGCTCCGATGGATGGCGCGTTTGCACAGGCACGCGCAGACGCTGGTCGGGTTGTCGCATCCGGCGGTGCTGCTGGGCGATTTCAATGTCATCCCGACCGATGCGGATGTCTACGACACGAAGGCCTTCCGCAAGGACGCGCTGATGCAGCCGGCGGTTCGCGAAGCGTACGCGGCGCTGCTCGCGCAGGGTTGGACGGACGCGCTGCGCGACGTGCTCGGCGACGCGCAGGTCTACACGTTCTGGGACTACTTCCGTCACCACGCAGAACGCGACCGCGGCCTGCGCATCGATCACCTGCTGTTGAACCCGGTGTTGGCCGCGCGGCTCAAGTCCGCCGGCGTGGATCGCTGGGTGCGTCTGAAGGACAAGGCCAGCGACCACGCGCCCACGTGGATCGAGGTTGAAAAGAGGTCTGAAAAAGGAAACCTCGGGGGCGGAGGCAATTGAACGGTTCAACCCGCTCTTGGTCGGCACCACTGTCGCCAGGCGAGCCTCGTCAACGACCTCAGGCTGGTGCCCATTCGCAATGGAATGAGGAGTCGGGTGCATTTAATTCAAAAACAGCGAAAGCGTTCGAAATTGATGTCAGGGAAGACTTCTGCAAGTAAATCTTCCTTGACGCACTTGTTCCTGTCGACTCGAGGATTTTTCCATGGCGGATGTTGTGCGGTGGAGCCGGTCGCTCAACTCCGGTGCGGGCGGTTTTCAGCCAAGCCGCGCAGCCTCGATCGCGGCGATGTCGATCTTCGTCATCGTCATCATCGCCTCGAACGCGCGCCTGGCAGCGGCGGGATCCGGATCGGTGACCGCCGCCATCAGGGCGCGCGGGGTGATCTGCCACGACAGGCCCCACTTGTCCTTGCACCAGCCGCACTCGCTGGCCTGGCCGCCGTAGTCGATGATCGCATTCCACAGGCGGTCGGTTTCGGCCTGGTCGTCGGTCGCCACCTGGAACGAGAACGCATTGGTGTGCGGGACGCCGGGGCCGCCGTTCATGCCCAGACAGGGGATGCCCATGACCGTGAACTCAACCATCAGCACGTCGCCCTGCTTGCCCGCGGGATAGTCGCCCGGCGCGCGGTGGACCGCGCCCACGGCGCTATCCGGGAACGTCTTGGCGTAGAACGTTGCGGCATCCAGGGCGGTGCCGTCGTACCAAAGGCAAATCGTGTTCTTGCTGGCCATCTTGGTTCTCCTGGTTCAGGGCGGCGAGGATGCCCTTCATTGCTTCGACGAACGACGGATGCCCGGATCGACACGCGAGACAAGGGAGCGGAGTGATCAGGCTCAGGTTTGGCGCTTGCGGCGTTCCGGCTTCAGGGCAGACATTTGGCCGCTGCAAACGTCGTCAACACTTTATCCGGCAGGGCGCCGTCATGGAAAAGAGGAGTCCGGCGCAGATCGAATGGGGCAAATGAACCCGCACTTCTGCTTCGGCTCGCTACTTCATCCGGGTATCGGTCGCCAGCCAGTTGATCTCCCAGGTCTTGCCGCCGTCGTCCGAGAAGGGCTGCGCGAAGCGGATCGTGTCGGCGTCGAGCGGCGTGATCACGAAACGGACGAAGATGGCGCGCGATGCGCGTAGAGATTTGCACTTCGTTGTGATGTGCAATCCCCTGGCGAACCGCCGACATTCCCCCGGTAACAGAGCGCGGCCAGTAAAAAACAAGCGCTCGGAATAGGCGTCAGGTTATGGACTTTTCTGTAAGAACGAATCACGGTGCTTCCGTCGGCACCGTACCGTAACCGGCAGCCTGCAATTCTTCGCGCGCGGTCAGAGCCGACAGTGCCAGGGTCACGCCGGAATCCACCTCGTCGGCGGTGATGCCCTGATGCCCCATTGCCTGGTCGCACGCCACCATCTTCACATGGGCCTTGCGCAATTGCGAAAGCAACCTGGCGTTCGGATTGGCGTGACCGAACCTGTGCCGGTATTCCTCGTCGGACAGGACCAGGTTTACGCCGGTGCCGTAGAAAAGCACCACCATGTGCACCTTGTCCGAGGGCACGCCGGCCAGTGCATACAGATTGAGTATCTTGGCCGCCGTATTCAGGCGCGCGTTGACCTTGCCGTGCATCACCTGATCGTTGTCGATATCCACGAGTACGCGATGCACCGCTTGCGCAGACGGCATCGTCGCACTCCGATCCACCGGCAGCACGCCGCCGGCGGCCTGCACGCGCGGGAACACCAGGTTCGGATTGGTGCGGCCGGAGCGGTATGCCATCAGCGCGAACACGCATCCCATCAGCAGCACCACACCAGCGCCTGCCCACAGGATCAGTCGGCGTGGCAAGCGGCGAATCGTTTGGCCCGAGGGCGCGGTTTCACTTTGGTAGAGCATCGTTATTCTCCGGTTTGTCCCTGGTCTTCATGCGTTACGGTCGGCCGTGCAGGGCGCTGGCGTGCCTGCGGTCAGTGTAGACATCGAGTGTGAAGCAGCGTGCAGATCGCGGCGCCATTGGACGCGAAATGCGCTCAGAATCCGATCTGTGCCCACAAGCCGAGTCCGTTGAAAGTGGCCAGGCCCATGCCGAGGTGTTTCAGTCGCTCGCGCTTGTACACGGCGGCGATCCGCAGCTTCCTGGCGATGTTCCATTCGACGCCGAGATTTTCATAGCGGTCGTGCCGGGTCGGATCGAGCAATTCGCTGGTGTCGGCCTGATCGTGGCGCACGAACACAGCCCAACGCGGCGTCAGCTGCACGCTGCTCCACATCGACCAGCCGCTGGCACGATTGCCCTTGGGCGAACGCACCTCATTCCAGTTGCTGGCGCGGAAGTATTGCGCGCCGAGGCGCCAGCGTTTGCTCGCCCACGCAGCCAGTGCGTCCCAGCGCCGCGCGCTGTGCCAAGTCAGATGGTCGCCGCCATCAAGCGCGCGCTTGCCGTCGTAGCCGGCCAGCGCCAGCACCGCTTCGGCGGTCGGCTGCCACGCCACGAGCATCTCCACGTTCGGGCTGTCGCCGGTGCGCGGCTTCTTGTAGCTGGAGCCGCTGACCACCGACGTGGCGTACTGGAACTGCCCGTGCGCGCCAACCGCACCGAGCACGTGCACGCCCCAGTCCGCCGCATCGCCGTACTTCAGGCGGGTGACCAGCTCCTTGTCCACGTAGCGGTAGCCTGACCAGCGGTTGACGAGGCTGGCCCACGGCATGTCGGCCGCGCCCAGACGCAGCGTCAGCGCCTTGTCGAAAGCGCCTTGCAGATACGCGCGCTTGACCCACAAATCGCTGGGCGACTGGTCGCGCAGCCAGTTGATGTCGGTGGTCAGGTGTGCCGACCAGACCTGGCTGAAACGGTGGTCGATATCGATGTAGAAACGCGTGAGATCGACGCCGTTGCGGCTCACGTCGGTGCGCTCGCCGTTCTTGTACTGACCGAGGTGCGAGGCATTGACGAAAATCTTGCCGCCGAAGGTCGTTTCACCGATCGGCGTGTCGGCCGCGAGGGCGCTCGTGACGGTGCCCATCGTCGACATGAGCACCAGCAAGCAGGCGATGGATGTTCCGTACGACGCGCTCATTTCTTCATCGGCTGCGAGCCGAGAAGGTGGCCGTTCACTTCGGTGCCGTATGGCGAATTCGGATTGTCGTGGAACGCCTTGCGCGTGGCCGCCACGTTGCCGGTGAAGCGCGGATCCTGCGGGCGTTCATGGCCGTCCATGTACATCGCGACATCCCACGCATCCTGATCGCTCAGGCTGCCGCCGCGACTGAACGGCATGTTCGCCTTGATGAAGCCGGCGGCGGTATCCACGCTGTGCATGCCGGCGCCCCAGTTGAACGAATCCGGCCCCCACAGCGGCGGAAACACGTACGCGCCGGCGACCTTCTGGCCTTGCCCGTCGGCGCCATGACATAGCGCGCAATGGCTCTCGAACACCGTCTTCCCGCGTGCGAAATCCGGTGCCTGCGCCGGCTTGGGCAAATCCGGATAGCCAGCGCCGGGCAGCTTCGTGCCGGCCGGCGCGCCCTTGGCCATCCAGTACGAATAGGTCTCCAGCGCGATCAACTCCTTGCTGTCCAGCGGTGGCGCCTTGCCGTTCATGCTGTACATGAAACAACCCTGCAACCGTTCGCCGTAGCTGTTCACGTGCTTGTTCTTCTTGCGATAGGCCGGATACATGCCCCAGGCGGCCCACAGCGGAGCGGAATCCGCGAGACGGCCGGCATCGAGGTGACAGTTGCTGCAGTTCAAGCCGTTGCCGACGTAGGCGCCGGCGTTCTCCCGCGTGTGCGTGAAGATCGCGCGACCCAGGCGCACCATGTCGCCGTAGGGGCCTTCCGGAATGGTGCTTTCCGCTGGCGGCACGAAGGCCGTTTTGCGAGCGGCATTCGCAGCGTCGTCGGCGCTCGATGCAGCGGCAGCGCTGGATGCGTGGCTGACGCTGGACGGATGGGGCAGAGGCGCACTGGCCGCGGTGGCCGGAAGTCCGCCGACGGGCTTGCCCGAGCACGCGCCGAGTACGGCAGTCACGCCGAGCGCGAGCAAGCGCGGCCCAGGCACCGAACCGAACGGTCGCAACTTCATGGCGTGGCTCCCCTGGCGCTCAACGGTTGCGCGGCAAACCACGCGGACACTTCGTCGATGTCGTTGTCACTCAATGCGGCGCTCAGATGCTTCATCAAGTCCAGCGGGTCGTTGTGCCGCGTGCCTTGTTTCCACGCCTTCAGCTGATTGCGGATATAGACGTCCGATTGGCCTGCCAGAGGTGGAAAATGTTCACCCACGCCGACGCCGCCGGGACCGTGGCACTGTTCGCAGCCGGGCACCTGTTGCGACCAGCGTCCGCGCGTGGCGAGCAAGGCGCCCGGACTGTCGTCCTTCGAATTTTCGGTCGCCGGCTTGGCCAGCACGGCTGGAATCGGCAGTTTGGCGTAGTAGTCGGAAATGGCCTTGCGTTCGTCGGCATCGAGTGCCGTCGCGATCGGCTTCATCACGGCGTTCTCGCGCGCCCCGCTGGCGAAATCATCCAGTTGCTTGCGCAGGTAGGCGCCGTTCAATCCCGCCAGCCGCGGAAAACCCGCTGCTGCCTGACCTGCGCCATCGGCGCCGTGACACGAGGCGCACGGCGCCACGCCGTGAGCGTCGCCCAGGTTGGCGAGCGTGGATGCGTCGACGGCCGCGCCGAGCGGCGACCAGCCCAGCAGCAATGCACTGGCGAACATGCCGGCCAAGCGGGCGAAGGGTGCTGCCGTGCGCATCAGCGTTTCTCCAGTGTGGGGCGTGAATCGGTTTCCCGTTGCGCGCCCAACCGTGCCAATGCAACCTGATGCGGGCGTAGAAAAAATAGGCACCCGGGTGTGCACAGACTGTCAATCCGCGAACCGTCGTCTCGATGAGGTACCGGGATCACATCGATGTCCTATAGTTTCGGGCGGAAGGGGCTGCCATGTTCAAGCTCATCGAGTCGCCGATCTTCGAGCGAGTCGTGGCTGCTGCGGACGGCGTGATCGCCGTGCCGATTCCAACGCATTTTTCTTCGACGGCACCGCGCTGTTTCCCGAAAGGAATCTTCATGCTCGACTTTGCATTCTGGGTACTCCAGAAATTGTGTGAGTACTGTTTTCCGCCTCTGATGAAGAAGCTCAGGAGAGGCGAGATCAGCACGTGGAACGATCTTGCATGCAAGCAGATCAACAGGCATCTTGAGCACCAAGCGGTGACGCATGGCCCTTATCCGCATGAACCGGTTCTGGTCGTTCAGCCGAGGCAGCCGCCAGCGCCGGAGATCCGCGATGCCGTGGAGCGAAAGCGTGCGGCTCTTGGCGTGGCCTCGCCGAACGATCCGCATGCGTTGGTGACGAACAACGTGGCGTGGGGCGACGATCCTCTGCAGTTCACCTTGCTGCCGATGGATTACGCGCAGTTGTGTGTTCTGCGGGAGACCGGATCCAGGGAGACTCTCCCACGGGTGCTGAGCGCGAACGCGTTGATCGTCTGTGCCGAGCGCCGCACGATCATGCTGCATCGACGGTCGGATACCTCGGCGACCTACCCGGGGTGTCTGCACACGATCGGCGGCGGCTACTGGCCGCCGGGACTGGATGGCCGGGACGGAGATGGGCGTTCCCTGCGGTATACGGTGGTGCGCGAGGTCCATGAAGAGACGCGCGTCAATATCGTGGTCAGGGACTCGATCCCTGTACTGGCGCTGGAGGAACTCCAGACCGGTTTCATCCAGATGGCGTTTCTCGGCTGCACCATCGATGAGGAGGCTTGCCGGCATGCAGAGGCCAACAAGGAAGGGCATGTGGTTTGGGTCGGATTCGACGAACTGGAAAAACGACTCTTGAACGATGACGACTGGGTGCCCACCGCCAAGGCCAGCGTTTTGGCGTGGTTGGCGATGGCGGCACCGGGTGCCGGAGACCGGCCGCGTTTCGGTGGGAAGCGTCCGGGTGACCTGTTCCGCACTGTCGTGGCAAGCGAATCGGATTGAATAATGGAAGTCGTGCGTCAGCTCGGCTTGACCAAGCGCTTGGCCGCGTACATCGCGCGATCGGCCTCCGCGAGCAGGGCGTCCGGATCGCTTCCGTCGGAAGGGAAACAGGCGATGCCGACACTGGCATCCAGCCGGAACGAACCATCGGGCAGCGTGTAGGGCGGGCTGAGGCAGGCGCGGAGGCTGTCGGCAACGGCGCGGGCGGCCTCGGCATTTGCGCAACCGGGCAGCAGCGCCACGAACTCGTCGCCACCGACGCGGGCGACCAGGTCGCCCTTGCGAAGGCCTTGCTGCAGGCGCTGCGCGACTTCACGAAGCAGGCGGTCGCCGGCCTCGTGTCCGCCACGATCGTTGACCTCCTTGAAGCCGTCTAGGTCCAGGTAGAGCACGGCCAGGCCATCGCCGGTCTGCGCCGCGTGGGCGATGGCGTATTGCAGTTCGCAATGCAGATGGTGGCGGTTGGGCAATCCGGTCAACGGATCGTGGCTCGCACGGTGTTCGAGTTCGCGTTCGGCACGGCGCAGTTCGGTCACCTCATGCGCCACCCCGATACGCACGCCATGATCGGGCAGCCAGCGGGCCGACCACTGGATGTCCACGGTGCGACCGTCCTTGTGGATGTAACGATTGCGGAAGTGGCGCTGGAGCGTGCCATCCATCACCTGTTCGGCCTGCTGCATGGTCGTCGCGCGGTCGTCGGGATGAACCAGCTCGAATATTCGTCGGCCAAGTATCTCGTCGGAGGTGTAGCCGAAGATGCGTTCGAAGCTTGCGCTGACGTACAGGAAGCGGCCGTCGGCATCGACAACGCAGGCGGCATCAGGCAACAGGTAGAGCACATCGGCAAGGGGAGGGAGTCTGGGGATCATGCAATGACCGATTCGTCGCTCCCGTGCAGGCGCAGAGTCGGTATGGTACCGCCTGAAAACTTGTGCCGTCAGCTTGGAGGAGACTTCACGACCATGCCACGACTGGACAGCAACACCGCGAAACACGGGTGCTGGCAGGCTGACGACGGATTTCACGCTCGTTCCATGACGAATTTCGCAATCACGACCAACAGGTACGCTTGTACGGCGACGCGGCGTTGATCGTCGGCATCACCAGCACCCGTGGCTGCACCGGCGGCAAGGCATTCACCGCCGACTTTCGCTACACGGACCGCCGCGACGGCCAGTGGCTGCTGGCGGCAAGCCGCGCCAGCCGCCTGCCCCGGGTCAGTCCGGGATTTCCGGCTCGACCAGCTTGCCAAGCAGCACCAGCGATTCCTGCCAGCCCACGTAGCACTGCTCGACCGGGATGACCGCGGGCAGGCCTTCCTGCACGATCTGCAGTTCGGTGCGGCAGGACACGGCGCGCAAGATGATGGTGGTGGTCATCTCGCCGGGCAGGTTGGGGTCGTCGAAACGGTCGTTGTAGCGGATGCGTTCGCCCGGCACGAGCTCCCGGTAAATGCCGCCGAAGCTGTGGCCATTGCCGGTGGAGAAGTTGGTGAACGACATCCGGTAGCTGCCGCCAACCTGTGGATCGTGCTGATGCACCTTGCAGGTGAAGCCATTCGGCGGCAGCCACTTGGCGAGGGCATCGGCATCGAGGAAGGCGCGGTAGACCCGGTCGGGTGGGGCGCGCAGCACGCGGTGGAGGCGGAGTGTGTTGGTGGTCATGGCGGGTTCCGTTGCGGTCGGTCGATGCTTGTCTTGCATGGTGGGTGAAAGGAGGCGGCCTGTTGTGACTATGCCGGCAGGCTGACCACCGGCGCGAAGCCGCCGAAGATCATGCGCTTGCCGTCGAACGGCATGTCGCCGGCGGCTTCCATGCGCGGATCCTTCATGAATTTCTCCATGCCGGCATCGCGGGTGGCCTTGTCGGGCCATTCCACCCAGGAGAACACCACCGACTCGTCCGGCTTCGCCTGCACGGCGCGACGGAAATCGGTGAGCTTGCCCTCGGGCACATCGTCGTTCCAGCACTCCACCACCCTGGTGGCGCCGAACTCGACAAAAATGGCGTCAAAGGTATTGGCGTGCCCGATGAACTGCTCGCGGTTGGCGTTGGGTACGGCGATCACGAAACCATCGATGTAGGACATGGCTTTCTCCCTGGCAGGGATGGCGGCCGGTATGGGCGCCTTCTCGTATGCGACGAACGAGTGCGTGGGGGATCGACAAGGTGATCCGCATGGGCCGATATCGCTTTCTCATGACGCGAGTCGCATCGCCTTGTCAGCCTGGCGCGACCGATCACGGAAGCGCGTTTGGGCCGGGGCCACCACACTGTGGCAGCCTCGACTGCCTTCGCTACTGATCGCGGCGGCGACGGGATCGGGCCGCGGGCCGGCGATCGCGGCCGTCGAGCGCGATGTCCGCGCACATTTTTTCGACGTTCGACGGTGGGAGCATGTCGTCACCTTCGAGGAAGTCCCAGTCCAGCGCTTCGGCCAGCGCCTGCCTGAAGCTGGATTTGCCGCTGCCCGACACGTCCATCACCACGCTCATCATCGACCTTCATCGTTCAACGTGCGCTCCGGGTCGCGCTTGTTTCGTGGCCGATGATCGAGGCCCATTACCGCGTTTTTCCTGCTCCTCGACGCGAAGGAAGCTGGCGCCAGCCGGCATCGCGCGCCGCGCGTTCCTGCTGTGCATCGAAGACATTGCCGCGCAGACGCGCGTCGACCGCGGCCTGCACCTCGGGTGGCAAGTCACTCGCCGCCCGGCGCAGTTCGCCGCCACCTTCCGGCGGAGTCACTGCGCTCAGCACGGGCAGCGACCAGCCCGCATCGCTGTGGCAGGCAAGGCCGGCTCGCGCCGGCGGGGAGCGCAGGACGAAGGTGCGGCAGATGCGCCCGTCGGTGCTGCGGAAACTCAGGCCGATGGCGACCGGGGCATGCGCATCCGGTTCGCTGGCCAGCGTCTCATCGAGCGCGTGAGTCAAGGCGCCCGCGGCGAATGACTGTCCGCCCTGCATGCGCACCAGGTCGTCGCCGGGCTGCCACCACCACAAAGCCACAGCGAGCAGCGCGACCGATGCAGCCAGCGCGGCGCCCGGCACAAACCAGCGGCGGGTCGCGCGACGTCGAGTCGTGCTGATGCCACGCCCGCCCACAGGCAGCACGCTTGGCGCGGCCGGTATCTCCGTCTGCGCGGATCGCGGCTGCAACAAGGCGGACAGACGCGCCGGCGCCGGTTCATCGAGCACCGGATCGAACGCGGCGCGTAACTGCGCTCGCAAGTCGCGCGCCTGCTGCACGCGGCGGGCGAGCGCGGCGTCGTGCGCGAGCGCGGCGTCGATCCGTGCGGCACCCGGCTTGTCGAGTTCGCCGTCCACATAAGCCTGCAAGGTTTCGTCGTCGATCGGGTTCATGCGTCTTTCCCAAGATGGGCCTGCAAGGTGGCGCGGGCGCGGGCCAGGCGGCTGGTGACGGTGCCCACCGGCACCTCCAGCAGCTCGGCGGCCTCGCCGTAGGACATGCCCTCGACCAGCACCAGGGCCACCACTTCGCGATGGTCCGGCGGCAACGCCGCCAGCGCCATCGCCAGTTCCAGCTGCTGCGCGGGCTGTGCGCTGGCGCGGTCGGCGGCCATCTCGCCGGACTCCTCGGGTGCGAACAGATGCTGCGTCCTGCCACGCGCACGCAACTCGTCGCGCCAGGCGTTGCGCGCGATCGCGAACACCCACTTGTCCAGCGCGGCATCCGGCCGCCACTGCGCGGCGCGAGCCAGTGAGCGTTCCAGCACGATCTGCACCAGGTCGTCGGCGTCTGCGACCTGTCCCGCCAACGCCCGTGCGAGGCGACGCAGGCGTGGCAGCAATGGGATCAATCCTTCGCGCACGGCGTCGCTCGAATTCACGTATCACCTTACATTACGTCTGGAGGGGAGGATTCCTTCCCTCGGGCGCATCGGCGCGGTTCGAGGGCGTAAAGCGGGGCCATGCTAGCATCCGGACCCGTTGCTCCCGAGGCCGTTGGTCATGCCCCTGCGCCGTCCACCCGCCATGCTCGTTCCGGTGTTGGCCATCGCGTTTGCCGTGGTGGGTTCGACGCCTCCGCCTGCGCAGGCGCAGGTGCTCGGCCCGTTGCAGGGGTTGCCCAACTTGCAGGTTCCCGGCGTGGGCTTGCCTGTTGGCGCTCCTGCACGGCCCCTGCGCAGCGTCGACGATCTGCTGCGTGGGCCGCTGGCTGCCACGCGAAGATTGCAGATCGACGCGCTGCTGCGCGAAGAACCCAGGCGCGTTGGCGTCGATCCCCACGGTGCGCCGATCCTGCGTGGCGAATTTCTCGCCATGGGTCTGGCGGGTGCACAACTCGATGCGGTGCGGGCGCTGGATTTCCGTGTGGATGGCGCGACGCCAGCGGATGCGACGCTGGGGCTGGACTTCGTGGTGCTGCATGACAGCCGCCGCCGCAGCGCGGTCAAAGCCATGCGCGCCTTGCAGCGGGCCGCGCCGGACGCGACGTTCACCTACCAGCACGTTTACCTTCCCGCGGGCCATGGCGATGTGGCTCGTGCAACAAGCTCGGCGACCCCCTCGTCCGCTGCGCCGGCGCGACGTATTGGGTTGATCGATGGCGGTGTCGATCCCGCCGATCCCGCGCTGGCACGCGCGCACATCGAGCAACACGGGTGCAAGACGGCCACCGTATCGCGGCACGGCACCGCGGTCGCCGCACGCCTCGTCGACGGCGATCCGGACACGTTGTACGCCGCCGACCTGTGGTGCGGTGACGCGGTCGGCGGTGCCACCTCGAATCTTGTGGACGCACTTGCGTGGATGGCGCGCGAGCGCGTGGCGGTGATCAACATCAGCCTGGTAGGGCCCGACAATCCGGTGCTCGCACGCGCGGTGCAGGTGATGATTGCGCGCGGCCACGTGCTGGTCAGCGCGGTCGGCAACGACGGGCCCGCGGCACCGCCGCTGTTCCCGGCAGCCTATCCGGAAGTGATCGGGGTCAGCGGCGTCGATGCACGCGAGCGCGTGTTGCCCGAATCCGGCAGTGGCGATCAGGTGGACTTCTGCGCGTCCGGAGTAGTTGGCAGCGGTCGCGACGCGCTGCGTGGCACCTCGTTCGCGGCCCCGATCGTGGCGCGAAAAGCCGGCGAGTTGCTTGACGCGCCCCGCAAAGGCGCCGCGGCCGAAGTGCAGCAGCAACTGGCCGGCGAAGCACGCGACCTCGGTCGCCCGGGCCGCGATCCGCGCTACGGCGACGGCCTGCTGTCGCCCTGAATCTGAATAAATCCCGACCGCCGCCTGCCGGCATGGAAGGATCCCCGGGGCGCGAACGTACAGGACCCCGGAAGCCGCGGATTGGCCGCAGGCAGGAGGTCCACTCATGCGAAACACGACGCTCAACAACAAGACTCTCGGCATCACCCTGTTCGCCGGTGCCTTTGCCCTGGCTGTGATGGCTTCGGCGCAAGCCCAGGTTCTGGGTGGCGGTGCGCTTCCCGGTGGCATCACTGGCGGTGGCGGATTGGCCGGCTCGCTCAATTCAACGATGGGTCAGATGGGCGGCCGGTTCGACGGTGCCGCACGTGGCATGGGCAGCCTCCATGCTCCCGACATCAACCAGCGGGCTGCCGCGCGGCGTGCGGCGCGGCTGCATCAGCGCGCCACTTCGGCCGCCACTTCGGCAACAGGTACTGCCGAACGAACCACTCGCCAGCTGAATGGCCAGGCGGCCGCTGATGCCACTGCCGGTCTCACCGGCGCGGTGGGTGCCGACACCCGCAACGGCAACCAGACCGCTGTGCTCGGTGGTGTGGCCGGAATGGGCACGTCCGCAGCTGGCGGGATCGACTCGCCCAGTGCGCGCAATGCCGCGGTGGGTACGGCGGGACAGGCCGCCGGCCATGCGCGTTCAGCCGTTTCGGCGGCCAAACGCGGAAGCGGTGAAGAGCTTGGCCGCGTGCAGGATGCGGCAGGCAGCGCGTCGGCGAACGCCGAAGGTTCGGCCACGGCCGGCCTGAGTGCAGTCCGGCAAATCACCGCCACGGGTGCGCAGCCGGCTCATGCCGTCGGCTCGCTCGGCACGGACGCCACCGGCAGCGTGTCGCAGGCTGGCTCAAACACCACAAGTCACCAGTCGGGCACCCGACAATCGGGTACCGAAACGGCTCCCCATCCGGGCCTGCTGTCACAGACATCCAGCGCCATGCACGGTGCCGGAAACAGGACGGTCGACGTGTCGGGCTCGGGCGCAGCCCATGGCAACGCGAATGCCAAGGCCGGTTCGCCATCCGGCACGCGTGGCTCGGCCAACGCCAATGGCCAGGCCGGTGCCCGGGCGGGTGCGCATGGTTCGGCCCGCGACGGCATCTCCACTTCGGTGCAGCCTGGCGTCAACGCCGGTGCGAATGCGCAACAGCACTGAATGATCAACACGGAAAAAGCCGGAGCCCCCGCCTGCGGGGGCTCCTTCGTTTCCAGCGCGCCCGTGCACAGCTTCGGCTGTGGCCCTTCAGGCCAAAGTGATCGACCGCGGCCGCGGGCAACGTATCGACCTGGCTGACGCCAGCAGCACTCCGGCAAATCGACCGCTGTCGATCCGTGCACATCCGCGGCTGCACACGTGCCGGCAATGACCTGCGGCACTTCCGATGTGGCTGGCGGTCGTGTATCAGCGGCCAGGTGTCTTCCGGGAGTGGATCACCATGCATCGTCTTCGTTGTCTTGCCTGTGTCGCAATTCTCGTGCTCGGCGGCACGTTCGCGCCGGCGGCCTGGCCGCAGCCGGCCGATTTCAGCATCGCGCAGGTGCTCGACTATGCGTATCCGAGTGGACTGGTTGCTACCCGGGACGGCAAGCGCATCGCCTGGGTGATCAACCTGCGCGGCGCGCGCAATGTGTGGGTCGCGTCGGCGCCGGCGTTCGTGCCGCGCCAGCTCACCCGCTTCGACAAGGACGACGGCCAGGAAATCACCCAGCTCACGTTCTCTCCGTCGGGCGACACGCTGGTGTTCGTGCGCGGCGGCGACCACGACGCGAACTGGCCGGCCGAAGGCGACCTCGCGCCCGATCCGGCCGCGAGCCCGGAGCAGCCGAAGGTGAACCTGTGGGCTGTCGCGTTGCCGGAAGGCACGCCGGTCGAAATCACCGAAGGCGATGCGCCGGCGATCTCGGTGCAGGGTCGGCTGGCCTACATCAAGAAGGATCAGGTCTGGACCGCGTCGCTGTCCGGCAAGGGCAAGGCCAAGCCCACACGCCTGTTCTTCGACCGCGGCAAGGATCGCTCGCTGCGCTGGTCGCCCGACGGCCGGCGGCTCGCCTTCGTATCCGATCGCGGCGATCACAGCTTCATCGGTATCTATGCCGACGCGCATACGCCATTGCTCTACCTCGCGCCGTCGACCGGCCTGGACGACATGCCGCGCTGGTCGCCGGACGGCAAGCGCATCGCGTTCGTGCGCCAGCCCGGTGACGGCGGCCCGCCGAAACCGATCCTCGAACAGACGCCGCAACCGTGGTCGATCTGGGTCGCCGACGCAGCCGGTGGCCAGGGCCACGCGCTTTGGCAGAGCCCGGATACGCTGGAGGGCTCTTATCCGCAGACGGCTGGCGAGGCGAACCTGGACTGGGTCGCCGGTGGACGATTGATCTTCCTGGCCGACCTCGATGGCTGGCCGCACCTGTATTCGATCGGCGTCGATGGCGGCGCGCCGCTGCTGCTGACACCGGGCAAGTTCATGGTCGAGCATGTCGCGCTCAGCCCCGACCGTCGTTCCGTGATCTACGACGCGAACACCGGCAGCACCGCGAACGACCAGGATCGGCGCCATCTGTTCACCGTGCCGGTGGATCGCGCCGAACCGGTGGCCGTGACCCATGGTGAAGACCTGCAGTGGCAGCCGGTCGCGGCGGGCGGGCAGGGCGTGGCGTTCATCGATGCCGGCGCAAAGCGACCGCCGATGGTGGCGCTGGTCGGCACCGACGGACGCGGCCAGCGCCTGCTGCAGGCCGATCTGTTGCCGAAGGATTTCCCGACTGCGCAACTGGTGGTGCCGAAGGCGGTCACGTTCACCGCGGCGGACGGCCAGCTCATCCACGGCCAGTTGTTCCAGCGCGACGACGGTCGCGCCGCGAAACCCGGGATCATCTTCGTGCACGGCGGGCCACCGCGCCAGATGCTGCTCGGCTGGCATTACATGGATTACTACTCGAACAGTTACGCGGTGAACCAGTATCTGGCGAGCCGCGGATTCGTCGTGCTGTCGGTCAACTACCGGCTCGGCATCGGTTACGGGCACGCGTTTCATTACTACCCGCCGCACTGGGGACCGACCGGTGCGGCGGAATACCAGGACGTGGTCGCCGGGGCGCACTTCCTGCAGAAGACGGCGGGCGTCGACCCGAAACGCCTCGGCATCTGGGGCGGCTCGTATGGCGGTTACCTGACCGCGCTCGCGCTCGCGCGCGATTCGGACCTGTTCAAGGCGGGTGTCGACATGCATGGCATCCACGACTGGTCGCGCCTGATCGACCCGTGGTTCGGCAAGGCGGCGTCGCGCTACGAGAAGGGCGATCGCGAGCAGGCGCTGAAGGTGGCCTGGCAATCCTCGCCGGATGCAGACATGGCGCACTGGACCTCGCCGGTGCTGCTGATACAGGGCGACGACGACCGCAACGTGCATTTCCTGCAGATGGTCGACGTGGTGCAGCGGCTGCATAAGCACAACGTTCCGTTCGATCAGCTCGTGCTGCCGGACGAGATCCACGGCTTCCTGCGCCATCGCTCCTGGTTGCAGGCGGACCAGGCGACCGTGGATTTCCTGGCATCGAAGCTGCTCGGCGGCCAGCCATGACGATCACGCAGTGTCACTCCTCCACGAAGGCCTTCAATCGCGACAGCGCGGCGTCCCACTGGCTGGATACCAGTTCGATGTAGTTGCCGAGGTCGGCGATCGGCTGCGGGTTGAGGACGTACAGGTTTTCCCGGCCTGCGCGCTCGCTGCGCACGATCTGTGCGTCTTCGAGTACGCGCAGGTGCTTGCTGATCGCCTGCCGGGTCAGCGGCTGGCCATCGCTGAGCTGGGCGATCGAGCAGCGCGACCCATCGCAAAGCCGGGTCACCAGTGCCAGCCGCGTGCGGTCGCCGAGGGCAGCGAACACGGTGGCCGCCCGCGGCGACCGTCGGGCCAGCCGGGCCTGCGCGCTAGCGGCCATGCCCGGCCTCGGCGCCGGCCTGCCCGACGTGCTGGCGGATGTTCTGCATCTGTTGCGTCCAGCCGTTGTCGTTCATGCGCCACGCCTCGTCGCGACGCCCGGCAGGAAGGCTGTCGAAGCCCGATTCGGTGAGGGTCAGCAAGGTGCCGTCGCCGCTGGGTTCGAGGCGGAACTCGATCAGGGTCTGCGGTTCGGCGGAATAGTCGACGGCCGGGTCGATGGCGTAGGGATGCCAGGAAAGCGCGAACAGCCGCTCCGGTTCCATCTTCTGCACGACGGCCCGCCAGGTGACATGTTCGTAGCCCGGATGCGTGACCTGGCCCACGGCCTCCTTGCCGGGTTCGAACGGCCCGGCCAGCTTGACGCGGAACCACTCGCCGAATTCGCGGTAGTCGGTCAGTGCACGCCAGACGCGCGCCACCGGGGCTTTCAGCTCAATGCGTTTCTCGATGCGATCGCTCATGGGCCATCTCCTTGTTGCACACGAGCATGCACCCGCCACGAGGTGAAATGCAACCATTAAGTTGCACATTTCGACCGTGCAGGCGGGCAGGTCCTGAGGCATGCTGCACCCGAACGAACAGCGATGAACCGGGGAGACGTCGGATGGGCAAGGGCAGGCTGGAAGCGTTCAGCGATGGGGTCATCGCGATCATCATCACCATCATGGTGCTGGAGCTGAAGGTGCCGCACGAGCATTCGCTCGCCGCACTGCTGCCGCTCGTACCGGTATTGCTCAGCTACGTGCTGAGTTTCGTGTACGTCGGCATCTACTGGAACAACCATCATCACCTGCTTTCCACCAGCCACCGGGTTTCGGGCACGGTGTTGTGGGCCAACCTGCACCTGCTGTTCTGGTTGTCGCTGTTTCCCTTCACCACGGCGTGGATGGGCGAAAACCACTTCGCCGAGTCGCCGACGGCGGTGTACGGCGTGGTGTTGCTGATGGCCGCGCTGGCGTACTGGATACTCCAGCAAACGCTCATCGCGGCAGAAGGTTCCGGTTCGGTACTCCAGCGCGCGATCGGCTCGGACTGGAAAGGGAAACTTTCGCCGGTGCTTTACCTGACCGGAATCGCGCTGACGTTCTGGCGGCCATGGGCTGCGCAATTGCTGTACGCGCTGACGGCATTGTTGTGGCTGGTCCCCGACCGGCGCATCGAGGCGGCCCAACACTGAGTCAACTTCGCGGAACCCGACCGGCGCCACGTTGCTTTTCCCTGGACGACCCGAAAGCCGCCGTCGACGAGGATGGCGCGTTCGACCGGTGCGGTTACGATGCCTGCGGGGTATCGAACAACTTGCGGTAGTCGCCGTAGCCTTCGCTTTCGAGCTGGTCGAGCGGTATGAAGCGCAGCGAGGCCGAGTTGATGCAGTAGCGCAGGCCGCCGGCATCGCGCGGCCCGTCCGGAAAGACATGACCGAGATGGCTGTCGCCGTCGCGCGAACGTACTTCGACGCGGCTCATGCCGTGGCTGTCGTCACGATGCTCGATGACGCGTTCGGGCTGCACCGGCCGGGTGAAGCTCGGCCAGCCGCAATGGCTGTCGAACTTGTCCAGCGAGGTGAACAACGGTTCGCCCGAGACGATATCCACGTAGAGGCCGGGATCCCGGTGGTCGTTGTAGGCGTTGTCGAAGGGGCGCTCGGTGGCGGCCTCCTGGGTGACGCGATACTGCTCGGGCGTGAGCCGCGAAAGGGCTTCGGGAGTCTTGCGGTAAGTCGACATGGACTGCCTCCGTGGGATGGGTCGCACTGCTGCCGGTGGCGACGTCGCATACATGGGGCCCGTCGACGCCAGTCCAAGGCACGACGGGAATGCCGACGAAATGCGGCCGGGCCCGCGACCCGCTGGCGCTACTCGTGCAGGAAGGCCAGCGCCTCGCGGCAGCGTGCGTCGACTTTCAGGGCAAGCAGGGCATCGGCGCGGGTGCGGCCCAGGGTGACGGCGGCAACCGGTTTGCCGGCTCGCGCCGCGGCAGCCACGAAGCGGTAGCCGGAGTAGACCATCAGCGAGGAACCCACCACCAGCACCGCGTCGGCAGCCTGCCATGCGCGCCCGGCGGCTTCCACGCGTTCGCGCGGTACGTGTTCGCCGAAGAACACCACATCGGGCTTCACGATCCCGCCGCAGTGAAGGCACGGCGGCACATCGAAGCCTGCGAAGTCCTGGCCTTCCAGATCGGCGTCGCCATCCGGCGCATCGGCGGCATCCAGCGATACCCAGGCCGGATTGCGCTCGACCAGCATCTGCTGGAACGCATGACGGGACAGGCGCCACTCGCAGCTCATGCAGCGCACTTCGTCGAGACGTCCGTGCAGGTCGATCACCTGCTCGCTGCCGGCACGCTGGTGCAGGCGATCCACATTCTGTGTCACCAGCAGTTCGACTTGCCCGCGGCGTTCGAGTTGGGCCAGCGCATGATGTGCGCCATTCGGTTGCGCCCTGCCGAAACGCCGCCAACCGACCAGGCTGCGCGCCCAGTAGCGCTGGCGGGCGCCCGGTTCGCGCATGAAGGCGGCGTAGTCGATCGGCGGCGCGCGCTTCCACTGGCCGTCCCGGTCGCGATAGTCGGGGATGCCCGAATCGGTACTGCATCCCGCGCCGGTCAGCACGAACAGGCGCGGGTAGGTCTGGATGAATTGCTGCAGCGGAGTCATCGGCCATATGTAGTGCCGATGTGCCGGGAAAAACAGAGGGTGTCGCGTCCAATCCTTGAAATCGGTTGTCCCGGCGGAATTGCGCCGTGTGTCCCGAGCGGTGATGATGCTCGACAACACGTATCGCTGAAAGGACATCCGCATGGATACCGGGAACGCCGAGAGTGTGGACACAACGGGGGACTCCGCCGCCAAGGCAGCGCGCAAGTTGGCGCACCGATTCTGGAACGAAAAGCCGGCCACGAGGTTCTGTGTGGGTTTCGTCGTGTTCGTGGTGGCCGAGGTCATCGTCTACGTGACGATCCACTGGCTTATCCCGATCATCTGATGTTCGATCGCGTTGGCTCCGGCTTCGTCGCACTCCCCATGGGCGAAAGTCCGCAAAAGACGGCATCCCGGATCCTCTTGCGCCATCGTCTCGTTGCCATACTGCTGGTCATGCCTGCCGTGCTTGCAGGTTGCGTGCGCCAGCGCACGCAGGAGGCGCCGCCCCGACCGGCGCAGGTACGCGCTCAGATCGTGCGGTTGATGCCGGCCGGCGTCACCGATCGCGACGGCTGGGCGGCCGATATCCAGGTCGCATTTTCTTCACAACAGATCGCGCCGACCCCCTCGAACCTGTGCTCGGTGCTGGCCGTGGCCGAGCAGGAATCGGGGTTCCAGGTCGACCCGGTGGTGCCGGGCCTGGCGGAGATCGCGCGGCGGGAGATCGACCGCCGTGCCGCAGCGAAACATGTGCCGGGCTTCCTGGTGGATGCCGCGCTGTGGCTGAAATCGCCCGATGGCCGGCGCTACAGCGAACGGTTGCGTGCGGCGCGTACCGAGAAGCAGCTCAGCGGGATTTTCCAGGACTTCATCGGCATGGTCCCGCTGGGCAGGCGCCTGTTCGGCGATTTCAATCCGGTGCACACCGGCGGGCCGATGCAGGTAAGCATCGCGTTCGCCGAAGCGCATGCACGGGACTATCCGTATCCGGTCGACGGTTCGATCCGCCACGAGGTGTTCAGCCGGCGTGGCGGCGTGTACTTCGGCGTCATGCACCTGCTGGGCTATCCGGTGGACTACCCGCAGCCGTTGTACCGTTTCGCCGACTTCAACGCGGGCTGGTATTCGAGCCGCAATGCGGCGTTCCAACATGCGGTGAGCCTCGCGTCGGGAATCCCGCTGGCACTGGACGGTGACCTGCTCCGACCCGACGCGGGGCTAGGCGACCCGGCGGGGGCGACCGAACTGGCCGTGCGTTCGCTGGCTGCGCGACTGGACTTGAGCGAGTCGGCGATTCATCGCGACCTCGAGCGGGGCGACAGTCGTGATTTTGCCGACAGCAGACTTTACGTCCGCGTCTTCGCCCTCGCCGAAAAAATTGAACGCAAACCCCTGCCGCGTGCCGTGCTGCCGGGCATCACGCTGCACAGCCCGAAGATCACCCGCAAGCTCACCACCGCGTGGTTCGCGACGCGTGTCGACCAGCGCTGGCAGCGCTGCATGGCGCGCACAAGGCAGGCGAAGGGTCAGCCGTAGGCGCTCAAGAGGCTGTCCGCAAGACAGCCTCCCGCGCCGGCACTCGTCTTTCGATGGCCTTGCGGGCGAAGGTGCAGCCTGTCATCGATCATGCATCGCCTTGTCTTCAGGCCCTGGCTTGAAGATCGCCTTGGGCAGCATCACGTGCACGCCCTTGTTGTGGTCGACCAGTTCGGTGATGTCGATGTCGCCGGCCACGCTGATCAGCATGTAGGCATCGTCGCGGCTCATGTGCTTGTGCTCGACCAGGAAATCGATCATGCCGGCGACCGCCTTGTGCGCGGCAACGGTCAGGTCGTCGTCGAATCCCATGCTGATGTAGTGGGTCGGCGTTTCCGCGCGGGGGTACGGGCCGGTCTTGACGCCCTTGTGCACGATGAACTGCAGCGTGCCCACCAGCGAGGTCTCCATCGCGGTGATGTCCACTTCGCCGTTGCCCTGGCCGGCGTGGCCGTCGCCGAGCTGAAACAGCGCGCCGGGCACGAATACGGGGTAGTAGACGGTCGAACCTTCGACCAGCTCCTTGTTGTCCATGTTGCCGCCGATGATGGTGGGCGGCGCACTGTCGTAACGGCCGAACGCCGGTGGCGGGGCGACGCCCATGCTGCCGAAGAACGGGTGCAGCGGGATGTCGATGCCGGGCGCGAAGTGGGCGGTGCGCGTGGCGAGGTCGAGCGGGATGATCTTGATGCGGGCGTACGGAAAGTCGTCGGTCTGGAAGCCGGCACCGTAGCGGAAGGCGTTGTAGGCATAGGGAATGGCTAGATCGATCTTGCGGACCCGCACTTCCAGCGTGTCGCCGGGCTCGGCGCCATCGATGTAGACCGGGCCGGTGAGGATGTGGCCGCCCGGCCCGCGATCCTTCTTCGGTACGCCGTCGAAGATGTCGCGCAGATCCTGCTCCACATCGGCCGGTTTGACGCCCGCCTTTTCAAGCCCGTCCGGACTGTTGGTAAGCACGGTGTGGAATATCACCGTATCGCCGGAGTGGATGCGCAGTACCGGTGGCGTACGCGCGTCGTAATGTCCCCAGGCCACCGTTTTCGGCGTGGCGGGCAACACGTAGGTTGTGGCGCCGGCGGGTACAGGCTTCTGCGCATGAGCGATCGTCGGGTGGAGCAACATGCCACTGGCAAGCGCGGCGACGCACGCCACGCGCGTGAGAGAGTTGAGCTGGATCGTCGACATGTCTGCGTGTCCCCTGTGTGTCCGGCGGTGTTGCCTCAGTCCGTCGATACTCGTCATTCATCGAACCGCGCGCAAGTTGCGGTCGGCGCGAAGAGGTGCCGGCTTCCAGCTGCTTCGGAACACGAGGCGCGGAGCAGAAGTGCGTCAAGGCTGAATTCCGCGTGAATTCGGCGGTGTCGAAAACATGTCGTGGTTTTCGGAATGTGCACGTTTCGCGAGGCATGCTCGGAAGGTGGCTGCGCATCATTCCTGCGCGTGGTCACCGCATTCCGATCCGAAAAGAGGAGAGTTCCATGTCCAACCGATTGCCTCATGCCCTTTGTTTCGCTGTTGCCGTGGCCGCCGTGACGTCATTGGCGGGCTGCAGCAGTTACGTCAAGCGCACCGAGTTTGATGCTGCCATCAGCAAGTTGCAGGCTACCGACGCACAGATGCAGCAGCAGATCGATTCGCTCACGGCCGACATGCGCCAGCACTTTTCGAAATACGACGCCACGCTGACACAGATGCAAGGGCGTTTGCGTGTGGACACGGTCGCGCACTTCGATTTCAACAAGGCCGATCTGAACGAACAGGACAAGACCATGCTGCAGGACTTTGCCCAGGTCATGCAGTCGCATCATTCCGACGCGGTGGTCACCGTTGAGGGCTTTACCGATCCGGCCGGCTCCGCCAGCTACAACCAGCGCCTCGGCAAGAAGCGCGCCGAGGCGGTGCGCGACTATCTTGTTTCCACCGGCGGCATGGCGGCCAATCAAGTGCGCGCCGTCAGCTACGGCGAAGCACGCAATCGCCAGGTCGAACCCGGTGGGACGCGTGACAGCGGTGCGAACAACCGTCGCGTCGCCCTGGTAATCGACTTTGCCGGCGCCGGCGCCGGCTGAAGCCGGAAGCGCTTGTCGCGGCGGCGACGGAACCGGCGTGATTGCTGCCGGGTTTCATCCATCACCTTTCCGCGACCCTGCCGGTGTGAGGGTTCGGAAAGGAGGTGGTCGCGATGATCCGCAAACTGAAATCGGGCGAGTACCGGCTCTATTCGCGCAAGAAGAATCCGGACACCGGCAAGCGCCGCAACCTCGGAACATTCAAGACGCGCGAAGCGGCGGAAAAGCACGAACGCGAAGTGCAGTACTTCAAGCGGCACTGAAGTGTTCTTCCGATGATGGTCGTTTGTCCAATGGAATCCCGCGGCCGCGCCGGCAACGGCGCGTTGCAGACGGTCCGCGTGCGGCCGCCACTCGATGCCATGGCGACCGGAGGGTTGTGCGGGCGGGATTGAACCCGCGCTGCGGACGCCCCACCTAGGCACGATCACCCTTGCAGGAGCAAACCGTGTCCGGTCTTTCCGCTTTCCCGATAGCCAGCCGCTGGCCCGCCGCACATCCCGAGCGCATCCAGCTCTATTCCTTGAACACGCCGAACGGGGTAAAGGTATCGATCATGCTGGAAGAAACCGGGCTGGCTTACGAGCCGCACCTGGTCGATATCACGAAAGACGAGAGCCACACGGCGGAGTTCCTGTCGCTGAACCCGAACGGCAAGATTCCCGCGATCATCGACCCGCGTGGCCCGGGCGGCGCGCCGCTGGCCTTGTTCGAGTCGGGTGCGATCCTGCTGTACCTGGCGGACAAGTCGGGGCAGTTCATCCCGGTCGACGCAGCGCGGCGCTGGGAGACGATCCAGTGGGTGTTCTTCCAGATGGCCTCGATCGGGCCGATGTTCGGCCAGGTCGGTTTCTTCAACAAATTTGCCGGCAAGAGCTATGAGGACAAGCGCCCGCTGCAGCGCTACGTCGACGAATCGAAGCGTCTGCTCGGCGTGCTCGACAGCCGCCTGGAAGGCCGCGACTGGATCATGGGCGACGACTACACCATTGCCGACATCGCCACGCTGGGCTGGGTCAACAACCTGATCACGTTCTACGAAGCGCGCGAACTGGTGCAGTTCGACACGTTCCCCAACGTTGCAGCCTGGCTCGATCGCGGACTGGCCCGCCCGGCGGTGCAGCGCGGGCTGAAAATTCCCGCGCGCGGTTGAGCGATGGCGACCACCATCCTGGCCCGACAAATGCCAGGAGTGTGTCACGAACCGGGGTGATAGATCCGTTCGGTATGTCCTTTGAGCTGCTCGGGCCAGTAGTAGACCGTGCGCAGGTTGCCGGTGGTGTAGCGTTCGGCTTCGTCGTTGAAGTGCGGCGAGTCCGGGTGACCGCTTTCGCCGCCGGCGGTGATCGCGCGGGCGTGCACTTTCGGGCCGAACTCCACCACTGCGACGAAGCTGTTGCCGCTGGTGCCGTAGTAGCGTTTCGTGCCCGGCCAGCGGTGCGCGCCGAACGAGGCCAGCGAGCCCCAGCGTGACGAGACGAAGGGGACCGGGATGCTGGGTTTGGCATCGTCGAACGGTTGCACGATGTCGCCGTTGACGCGCTGGAAGCGGTTGATCTCGCCCCACGGCGTACCCCAGTTGCCGAAATCCTTTTGCAGTCGATCGGACGCTTCGGCCAGCGCCTGCAGGCGCGCTTTCGCGCCGGCTTTTTCGGCCATGTAGTCGTAGATCGACAGGCCTTCGGCGGTATCGGCCTTGCTGGCCTTGTCCCACAGCGTGTCGCCCCAGAACACCGCCAGCGAGGTCGGTATCGAGGCGATGCCCCAGCGGTAGTCCCAGCTGCGCAGCACGGCGATCTGGCCTTTCAGGCGGGACTTGAGCGGGTCGCTGGCGGGCAGCGCGTCGTAGTCGGCGATCAGGATCGGCAGCTGCCGTGCGAACGCCGGCAGGTACGAGTCGAAGGCCTTGGTGATCAGCGAGGCCATCGTGACATCGTGCGCGCCGGTGAGCAGGCTGGTGGCGTGGATGCCGCGCGGGTTCTCGCCGAAGGTGTCCATGTAGCGCGGGTAGTCCGCGCGCTTCGGGCTGTACTTGCCAGCGGCGGAGTAGGGCCAGTCGTTGGTGTTGAAGACCCAGCCGTTGGGCGGATCGACCACGTGCGGTGCGGCGTCCAGCGGCAGCAGTCCCTGCCAGTCGGTGGCCGGATTGCTGCCGTCGACCGGCTTTGTATAGTCGAAGCGGTCGTCGCGCTTGGGGATGAATTGCGGGTGCAGGTAGGCGATCTCGCCCTTGTCGTCGGCGAACAGGGTGTTGTTCGACGAGTTGGCCTTCAGCTCGGCCACCTTCATGTAGCTGGCGAGGTCGCTGGCCTTGGTGCGCAGCCAGCTCTGTTCGAGTGCGGCCATCGGCTTGTTCATCAGCGCGGTGGCGATCCACTTGCCGTCGGCTTCGCGCACGATCGGACCGTGATGGGTGAAATAGGCGGTGAAGCTGCGCGAGGCCATCGAGCCGTCCTTCGCCCGATACGGCACGCTAATGGTGCGCGTGGTGACCGGCCGCAGCTGCTTGCCGTAGCGATAGAACAGCTTGCCGTCCTTGTGCACGATGGTCTCGGCGAACTCGTCGACCACGTCGGCACCGGTCGAGGTGTGCATCCAGCCGATGTGGTGGTTGAAACCCTGGTAGACGAAGAACTGGCCCCAGGTGACCGCGCCGTAAGCATCGAGCCCGGCGTCGCTGGTCATCTGCAATTCGGAGCGGAAGAAGAACGAGGTGTGCGGGTTGATCAGCAGCAGCGCGTGGCCGTCGGCGGTGAGCTTAGGCGCGATCGCGATGCCGTTCGAGCCGGTGGGTTCGGCCCAGCTTGCCGGTGGCTCGACTCGCGCGACGGCCGGCGTATCGTGGCCGTAGAACGCTTCGAGCTGGTCCAGCGATACGCGTTCGATGTCACCGCCGATGCTGCCCTCGCTGAAGCTCAGCGCCATCCACGGCTCGAAGTGTTTGATCACGCGCGGATGCACATCCGGATGCGTGGCCAGGTAGTAGTTGAGACCGTCGGCCCAGCTGTTCATCAGCGCCTGCAGCCAGGTCGGGCTCTTCGCGTAAAGCGTCTTGAGCGTGGCCGGATCGATGAACAGCTTCTGTCGCAGATCCTGCCAGATCGCGGATTCGCCCTCGGTTTCGGCGAGCCGGCCCATCGCGTTGAGGTAGTTGGTCTCGACCCGGTTGAAGTCGTCCTCGGCCTGCGCGTAGCTCATGCCGAACACCGCGTCGGCGTCGGTCTTGCCATGCACGTGCGCGATGCCCCAGTCGTCGCGGGTGATCGTGACCGCCTGCGCTTCATGCTGCCAGCGTGCCTGATCGGACGATGGCGCCTGTGTCGCGGTGGCAGCGCCTGACGCGAGCAAGGTCGCCGCCAGCAGCAGTCGCACCCATTGGCTTGCATGGTGCGCGGAGGGGAGATTTATCGCAGTGGGCATGGTCGCAATTCCCGTAGGGTGGATGGCGCTGCCGTCCCGCGTTCGAACACCGGAGCGGACCACCCCCGGTCGATTCGCAGGCACGACATGGCCGGCCAACATTAGCAGGCTCCCGCCGTTTCGGTTGAGACAAGCGCCGTCCGGGCGAGGATGAAGGCGCATGCCGCGCATGTCGAAATCGCCCGATGCCATTCGTCGCATGCAGGAGATCCGGGTTCCCCGGTTCCGTTTCCCCACCAGGAGGACATCCCCATGCAGATCCAGCCCTATCTGTTTTTCGACGGCCGCTGCGAAGAGGCCATCACGTTCTATCGCAAGGCGCTTGGCGCCGAAGTGGTCATGCTGATGCGCTACGGCGACAGCCCGGCAGGCGAGGCGACATGCCCCGATGGCACGCAGCCGCCGGCCGACAAGGTGATGCACGCCTGCCTGCAGATCGGCAGCGACCAACTGTTGCTGTCGGACGGTTTCAGCGGCGGACACCCCGAGTTCAAGGGCTTCTCGCTTTCGTTGTCGCCGGCCGACGATGCCGAGGCCAGTCGCGTGTTCGATGCGCTTGCCGATGGCGGGCAGGCGAAGCAGCCGCTCGGCCCGACGTTTTTCGCGTCGAGCTTCGGCATGCTGGAGGATCGTTTCGGCGTGTCGTGGTTGATCGTGGTGGCCACCCGGCCTGCGTAGATGCACTGGCATCAGCCGTCGTCGCCGGTGTCGAAGTACAGCAGGGTCATGCCTTCGCCGGGGACGGACTGCCGCCCCGTCATGGTGGCGATGCCGTTGGTCGAGCAGCGCAGGATCCACGCCATCACCCATGGTGCCCGGTTCGGCTGCAGCCCCAGCATGCAGCGCACTTCGCCGAACAGCGCCTGCCCGGTAAGCGGGTGCCGGCCGATCGGGACTTGCCGGAACCGGTTCTGCACGATCCACTGGCGCGGCGTGGGCAGCGTGGCCAGCTCCGCCGCGGTCGGGGCCAGCAACAGCCCGGCGCCCGAATGCGCGCTGACGGATTTGGCCACCCATCTTTCCGGATTCGCCCATTGCGCGGCGCGGGCCGGACTTTGCTCGACCCAGTGGCAAGCCTCGTGCGGCGCCAGTGGAACATCCGCCAGGCTGCCTTTGTGGATGCCTTCGTACCAGGCCGGATGGCTGTGCCAGCCGACCCGGTTGGCGGCCACCAGCACGGCTTTGGCCACCGGCTGGTCGACCGCGGAAAGGTCGGAAAAAATCAGCCGGTTCCACACGTGGCTGTAGCGCCGTGCCGTGCCGGGGCACCACAACAGGCCATCGGCAGGCACCACGTCGCGCCAGTCGTGCACGGCCACTTGCCACCAGTGCCGCGCGGCATCCAGGTCGGGCCATGTGGCGCGCGCGCGCGGTCGATCCTCGATCAGCACGGTCGCGGCATGCGGCGCGACCCACTGGCGCATGTGTTCGAGCCATGAGGCGTTGCCTGGCACCGCATCGTGCGGAAGCCAGTTCGCCCTGCCGTGCAGGCGGCGCTGTGCCAGATGCAGGGTGTGGAACGTCGGCAGCATCGAAGTGAACGCCTGGATCTCCACCCAGGCCAGATCGAAAGGTTGCTGCGGGTGTTCGACGAAGGCCAGGTCCAGTGCGAGGACATCGGCCCGTGCGCCCGGCCATGCGACGCGGGCCGGGTGCAATTGCGGGGCGAGCGCATCGACCAGGTGCGTGACCTTGGCGGCGAGGGCCTGGCGAAGCGCGTCGTTGCCCACGGCGCAATGGTCGGACATCCCGCTCTGCGGGAGGTGCGGCGCGCCGACATCCGCCAGCGCCGTGGCCAACCGGTCGGCACCCAGATACTCCAGGCGAAGTTGCGGCCAGGCGTTCATCGCCGTTCTCCCGCGTGCTGGGGAATCGTGGTGTCGTCGAAGGCCAGGTTGGCCATCCATTGCAGGGTGGTGCGCCAGTCGCCATGCCGACGGACCTGGCCGCGCAGCACGTCGGAGAACGTGCCCTGGCTCAGCGCATCGGCCAGATGCCGCTCCCAGTAGGCGCGTTCCGCCGCGTCGGCCGCGCAAGCGGCGATGCGCGACCACCATCGTTCGAAATGCAGCGTGGTATCGCAGACTTCGTCGCGGTCCCATTCGATCCATCGGGCGTCCAGCCCATGCCGCCGCGCGCGCCATTTGTTCTCGTCGATGCATGCGCGCGACCACACCGGGCCTTGCCGTCCGCTGGCCAGCTCGCGCAGCAGGGTTTCGGCCTCCCACTTCAGCAGCGTGGCGACCAGGCCGATGCGGCCGAGGTCGGGATGGGTATCCATGATGCGCACTTCGAGGGTGCCGTAGCGATGATGCAGGCGCAGGTCCTGCCACAGGCCCTGGTCCTGGTGCAGGCAACCCGCCCGCTGCAGTCGACGCACGTGCGCCTCGTAGTCTTGCGTGCTTTCCCACGGATCGGGCGTGCCCATGCGCGGATAACGGTCCAGCAGGCTGTGCCGCCACGAGTGCAGGCCGGTATCGCGGCCCTCCATGAACGGTGAGCTGGCGGACAGCGCCAATACCTCGGGCAACACGTGCCGCAAGCGGTTCATCACCGCCATGCGCGGTGCGTCGGCGGGGAAACCCAGGTGCAGATGCATGCCGAAGCTCAACGCGCCGCGCGCGATGTCCTGGTATTCGTCGACCAGCCGGGCGTAGTGCGGATGGTCGGCATCGTCGTGCATCGACTGCTGCTGCCACGACGCGGTGGGGTGGAGCCCCGCGATGAGTATCCGCTGGCCCTGTGCCGCCGCCTTGCGCCGCGCCTGCATGCGCAGCGTGCGCAGCGCAGCGAGCAGGGCCGGCACACCCGTGCAGATGCGTGTCTTGATCTCGATCACGCAGCGGTGGATTTCCTTGTCGATCAAACCCTCTGGCGTGACGAATTCGGACAATCCCGTCGCGTAGTCGTGCGCGACCAGCTGACCGTACTCGTCGATGACCTGAACTTCTTCCTCCATGCCCAACGTGACCATGTGCCCGCCTCCAGTGGAAAAGAGGTCGAGCGTAGTGGGCTTGCGGTGCCCGCCATGCAGGGGCGTCAGCTCCTCGCAAACGCCATCGGAAGGTCAATCCGGCGAAGACTGGCGTGGCGGCAGCCACAGGCATGCAGGGAAGGATGCCGTGGCGGATGGCGATGGAATGCCGGCCCCGGCCAGGGGCCGGCATTCCGTCCGGAGGGTTCAGTCGTCGCTGGATTTCGGCACGCTGACCGTGCCCTTGACGCCTGCATGATGGATGTCGCCGCTGCCGCTGGCGGCGACCGTGAAATTGCCGCCCACGCCATTGGCATCGACGTCGCCGGACCCGGTGCTGCCGACCTTGACGTCGCGGCCGACGTGTTCGAGCGTGATGTCGCCGGAGCCGGTATGGCCGATGTCGACGGAGCCGCCGACATTGCTGAAGGCCAGGTCGCCGGAGCCGGACCGTCCGGCATGCACGTTGCCTTTCACGCCATCGACGCCGACATCGCCGGAGCCGGTCTGGCGCAGGTCGACGCTGCCGACGCGGCTGGCTTTTGCATCGGCCGATCCGAGCTTCAAGGTCAGCATGCCGGCGATGTCGGCGGCGACCAGATCGCCCGAACCGGAGTCGAAATCCAGTGAGGCAAGGTTGGCGGCCTGCACATCGCCGGATCCGCTGCCGATGCCGATAGCGAGCGACGCCGGCACGCGTACCTGCAATTTCAGGTAGGCATAGCTGGAGCCGAACAGGCCGGAGTTCATGCCGTCGTGATTGTTGCGGGCCTGCACCGAGGCGTGCTCGCCGACGTGGTCGGAGGTGACCTGCAGGTCCTTCAGCCACGCCGCGTCGGAAGCACAGGCGGTGCCGCGCACCTCGATCCTGGTCAGGCCCGGTACGCTGCGGATGTCCATATCCGCCGAGCCGAGGGTCACGCTCAGGCTCTTCAGGCCGGCAGCGTCGATGTCGGTGTTGCGCGGTGCGCTGAATTGGCAGGGCGTTGCGGCTGCCGCCAGCGACGGCAAGAGCAGCAACAGCAGGGGAACGATCTTTTGCATGGCATGTACTCCGTTGGGCAATCCAGCCTCTGATGCGCGCGGGTGGCACAGCGTTTACACGAGTGGCCTACCAGATGCGCACGCGATCCTTCGGCGCCAGATACAGCTTGTCGCCTGGCTTGACGTCGAAGGCTCGGTACCACGCGTCGATGTCGCGCACCGGGCCATTGACGTGGAACGCGCGCGAGGAGTGCGGATCGCTGGTGACCTGGCGGCGGATCGCGTCGTCGGTGAGCTTGCCGCGCCATGCCTGCGCCCAGCCGAGGAAGACGCGCTGGTCCCCGCTGAGGCCGTCGAGCACCGGGGCGGGCTTGCCGTCCAGCGAGGTATGGTAGGCGTCCAGCGCCAGGGTGAGGCCGCCGAGGTCGGCGATGTTCCCGCCCATGGTGAGGTCGCCGTTGATGTGCACGCCGGGCAACGGCTGGAACGCGGAATGCTGCCTACGGGTTCGCGCGGTGGCGAAAACATGGATGCGGGGTTCATGAGCGGCACCGGCGATCCCGGGTGACCGTCTCGGGCGAGCGGCCGCCCTTCGGGTCGGGGTTTGACGGTATGCGTGGATGCGCGGGCGCGCGCAAGATCGTAGGCTGGACGGTGTTGGGGTTCGTTTGGCCGTCCATTTTTCGCGACACGAGCGACGCATGCCGTCGTGTGCGGTGCGCGCAGCAGACGTCCCATGTCATGCGACATCCCCGAATTCATGGCTTTCCGGCAGCGTCTCGCGTTGACGGATCACGGTCGGCAGCGGGAATCCTCCCCCGTCGGCCACAAGGCAGCAACCACCGCAACATCCAATCTCGCAGGAGAGTCCCATGAACAATCATTTCGAACGCACCGGCCCGTTGACGGAACTGAGCAGCTACCCGCAGTGGGCGCAGCAGATGGTCGCCGATTGCGAAAGCACCAAACAGTCCGTGGTCCAGCATGAACTGTGGGACCTGATGCGTGGGGCAACCCTCGATCAGGTGTCCACGGCGAACTTCATGAAGGGCATCTGGCCGGTGATCGAGCGATTCCCGGCCTACATGGCGCTCAGCCTGCTCAAGACCCGGTTCGGCCGAAGCCCCGGCGACAACCTCGCGCGCCGCTGGCTGGTGCGCAACATCCGGGTCGAACAGAACCACGCCGAGTACTGGCTCAACTGGGCCGAGGGTGCTGGTGTGCCGCGCGACGAGGTACTGCATGGACGGGCACCGCATGGCACCGGGACGCTGGCCAGCTGGTGCGAGGAGGTCTGCACCGGGGGTACGCTGGCGGCCAGCATCGCCGCCACGAATTACGCGGTCGAGGGAGCTACCGGCGAGTGGTCGCAACGGGTTTATGAGAGTAAAACGTATGCTGAAAGCTTCCCGGCAAGCGAACGGGTCGGCAGTCTGCGCTGGTTGCAACTGCATGCCGCCTATGACGACACTCACCCGTGGGAGGCGCTGGAGATAGTCTGTACCTTGATGGGCATGACGCCGTCTGCCGATGAAGTGACCCACATCGGCGACTGCATCAAGCGCAGCTACACCAGCATGTGCATCAGCATGGACCGCTGCCTGCACGTACGCCGCAACCTGGAGGCGATGAGCGAAGCCGCCGCCTGACCGGAGCGGTCGGTGTAACGTGGCGACCGCGCACCCACGAGACGCCGGTCATGGTAGAAGGGGTTACCGATGCGTAACGCGCAAGCCACCTTGCAACGACCGCTGTCCAGGCGCCTGATGCCGCTGGCGTACGCGCTGGCGGGTATCGTGGGGCTTATCCTGGCGCTGACCTGGGGAGCCCTGCAGGTCCAGATCACTCTTGCCGGTTTTCTCAACGGCGAGAGTCTCTGGTCCAAGGCGCAGAAACAGTCCGTGATCGACCTGGAAACCTATGCGACCAGTGGCGCAGCGGCGGACCTCGCCGACTTCCACCGCCACTACGCGGTGCTCGAATCCGACCGCTGGGCACGCGACGCCATCGCCTCGGGCGACTTCGACCGGGAGAAGGTGGTGAAGGCGTTCGCCCGCGGCAGCGTGATCCCCGGGGCTATCCCCGGCATGATTTTCATCCTGCAGCATTTTCGCTCCGCTCCGCACATCAGCGTGGCGTTGCAGGCGTGGTATTCCACCGATGATTCGATCGCCGAATTCGCCGGCATCGCGAACGAGTTGCAGGCGGCGTATGCCGGCGGCGGCCCGTCGGTGGCGGAGCTGGCTCGGCAGCGAACCCGCATCCAAGCGCTCAACGACTATATCGAGCCGCGCACGAACGTGTTCTCGCTGGAGATCGCGCATGGAGCTGCCTGGGTCGGCACGATCCTGTTTTCCAGCGTGCTCGCCGCGGCGTGCTTAGCCTTGCTGATGTGGCTGGGCATGGCGCGCCGGATTCTGGCCAGCGTTCGTGGTACCGAAGAGCGCTATCGCCTGCTGTTCGACAGCGCTGCCGATGCGATCGTGATGGTCGACGAAGCCAGCGGGCGGATACTGGATGTCAATCGCACGGCATCGACGTGGACCGGGCGCGGGGTGAACGAACTGATCGGCGACCGCTTCGTGCACCTGTTCATGCAGTCGTTGTCCGGACAGCAGGCGGGACGGGCGGCCAGCAATACACTGCTGGGAATGAACGGCGCCACGCGGCCGGTGGAAACCCAAACCAGTCTCGTCGATTGGGGTAGCCAGCCGGTGCGCCAAGCGATCATCCGCGACATTTCCGAGCGGGTGGCGATGGAGCAGGAGCGGCGGGTTGCCGCCGAGGCCCTGGCCAGCATCGCCGAGGGCGTGATCATTGCCGACGCGACCCGCCAGGTGATCTCGATCAATGCGGCGCATACGGTGCTCACCGGCTTTACCCTCCAGACACTGCAGGGCAAACGCCTGGACGATACCCGCCGCCTGGCTGATGGCAGGCCGCTGCCGCAATCGATATGGGATGGTGTTGCCGATGGCCGGAACTGGCTCGGAGAAGTGCAGAGCACGCGCAGCGATGGCAGCCACTACCCCGAGCAGCTGAGCGTCAGCGCTATCCGCAATGCCGACAACCAGGTGGTCTATTATGTCGCGGTTTTCACCGACATCCATGAAGCGAAAACCAACCAGAAGCGTCTCGAACATCTGGCCAAGCACGATCCGCTGACGGGCCTGGTCAACCGCGCCGAGTTCGAGCGCCGTTGCGCCGATGCGATCGTCGTGGCCGAGCGCGAGCGGCTGGCGGTGGTGGTGCTGTTCATCGACCTGGACGCGTTCAAGATCGTCAACGACAGTTATAGCCATGCGATCGGCGATCGCCTGCTGATCAAGGTGGGCGAACGCATCTGTCGGCAATTGTCCGAGGGGGACGTGGCCGGGCGCATCGGTGGTGATGAATTCACCGTGTTGATCCCGCGACTGATCCTGCGCGAGGACGCACGGGCGATCGTCGGCCGCCTGCTGGCCACGCTGTCCGAACCGTTGCTGGTGGACGACTACGAGATCGTGCTCAGCGCCAGCATCGGCGTGGCCGGTTATCCGCTGGACGGCGACGACGCGGCGGCGCTGATCGCGAACGCCGATGCAGCCATGTATGCCGCAAAAACCGAGGAGCGCAACGCATTCCGCTTCTACACGCCGATGATGCATGCCGGTACCCGGCGGCGGCTGCAGATGGCCGCGGAACTGCGTCAGGCGCTGGTACGCGAGGAATTCCATCTGGTCTATCAGCCAAGTGTCGAGATGCGCACCGGACGGATCGTTGCGGTGGAAGCCCTCCTGCGCTGGCAGCATCCGGAGCGGGGCGAAGTGATGCCGGCCGAATTCATCCCGGTCGCGGAGAGCCTGGGCCTTATTCGGCGCATCGACGAATGGGTATTGCAGACGGCGTGCGCGCAGATCCAGGCGTGGGATCTTGCCGGCGTGCCGCCGATCCGCGTGGCGGTAAATATTTCGGCGCGCTGGTTCGGTCATCCGGCCTTTGTTGAGGGAGTAAGCCGCACCTTGCATTCCAGGCGCCTCTCGGCGCACCGCTTGCTGCTGGAGATCACCGAAAGCGCCATGCTGCGGCTGGGTGACGACACCGAGCGCACGATGAAGACCCTGCACGCGCTGGGCATCGATGTGGCGATCGACGACTTCGGCACAGGTTATTCGTCGATGGCCTACCTCAAGCTGCCGGCGGTCGCCTATCTGAAGATCGACCGCTCCTTTGTCACCGGCCTGCCCGGCAGTGCGAATGATGCGGCGATCGTGCAGGCGATGCTGGCCATGTCCAAGAGCCTCGGCCTGACCACGATCGCCGAAGGCATCGAGACCGAGGCTCAGCATGATTTTCTGCTGCAGGCGGGCTGCTTCGAAGGGCAGGGCTATCTGTATTCGTACCCGCTCCCGGCGGCGAATATCCAACGGTTGTTGTGTCCGAGCCACCCGCAGACCACGGCCAAACTCAGGCTGGTGCCGCCCAAGCGCAGCTGATTCCACGCATTGCCCATGCAACCGTGCCGGTCGCTTGATGTGCATCAGGGCGCGCGGACGGAGACCGCGGAAGACTGTTGCGAGTTTCCCAGCGGCGCCCCTCATGTCCGACAGCGTTCCGATTCCCGACGGCAGCAAATTCGTCAGTCCGCAAGGTACCCGCGCGGTCAAGGGCGGCATTCGACCGAACGCCGCCAGCAGCGTGCCGGATGCGAGCCGCAAGCCGCCATGGCTACGGGTGAAATTGCCGTCCGGAGCGCAATACGAGGCCGTGCGCGAGATCGTGCACGGCCACAAGTTGAATACGGTATGTGCCGAATCGAAGTGCCCGAACATCGCCGAATGCTGGGGTCGGGGCACCGCCACGTTGATGCTCATGGGCTCGGTGTGCACGCGCGCGTGCAAGTTCTGCTCGGTCAGTACCGGCAACCCGAACGGCTGGCTCGACCCGCTGGAGCCGCTGCAGGTCGCCGACGCGGTGGCATTGATGGGTCTGAAGTACGTGGTGCTGACGTCGGTCGATCGCGATGACTTGGCCGATGGCGGCGCCGCGCACTATGCCGCCTGCGTGCAGGCGATCCACCGGCGCTCGCCGCAGACCGCGGTGGAGGCGCTGACCCCGGACTTCGCTGGCAATCTCGCGGCAGTTGCCACGGTGCTCGATGCCGGCCTGGTCACCTATGCGCAAAACATCGAGACGGTGGAACGGCTGACCCACCCCGTGCGCGATCCGCGCGCCGGCTATGCGCAGACGCTCGGCGTGCTGGCCTTCGCCAAAAGGCACGCGCCGAAGACGCTGACCAAGACCAGCCTGATGCTGGGCCTGGGCGAGACCGACGCGGAGGTCGAGCGCACGCTGGACGATATACGCGGAGCCAACGTCGATGTCGTTACGCTGGGCCAGTACATGCGGCCCAGCCCGCATCACCTGCCGGTGCAGCGTTTCGTCACGCCGGACGAGTTCAGGCACTACCGCCAACTGGCGCTGGACAAGGGCTTCCTGGAGGCGGTCGCCGGGCCGCTGGTGCGTTCGAGCTATCGCGCCGAACGCGTGCTGGAGCACAACAATCTGGGTTTGTGATCGGGCATGCGGTCAGCCGGTACGCCGTTTCATCGTTCGTTGGCAGCAGGAGGTACCGCCATGTCACTGCCTGTTTCACATCGCTTCCCGTTTCGCTCTCTCGCCCGGACGGATTCCGCCGGATCCGGAGGTGCCGTCGTGGAAACCGCGGCCGCGCGGAGATCGCGCGAACTCCGGCTCAAGCGCGAAAGGCTCATCGACGAGGAACTTGCGCAGAGCTTTCCCGCAAGCGATCCGCCGAGCTGGGTGCAGGGTGTGGCACCGCAGCCCGCTGCAAGCGGATGCCATGAAGGGTTCACCAAGGATCAATGAGGAGTCATGTCATGGATACATCCATCTACCCGCAGGCCACCGCAGGGCTCGCTCACAAGCGCCGTGAACTGGCGCCGGAGCCGCTGAAGGCGTTCAAGGCGTTCAGCGCCGCGGTATTCGCCGATGGCGCGTTGCCGAATGTCACCAAGCAGTTGATCGCGGTGGCGGTGGCGCACGTCACCCAGTGCCCGTACTGCATCAAGGGCCACACGACCGAAGCCTTGAAGCAGGGGGCCAGCGAGCAGCAGATCATGGAAGCGATCTGGGTCGCCGCCGAGATGCGCGCGGGCGGTGCGTACGCGCACTCCACGCTGGCGCTGGACGTGATGCAGCACGCGCATGAGGTGGCCTGAAATGGCCACGCGCTTTGCCACGGTGTCGCACGACATTCTCGATGCGGTAGGCGACACGCCGCTGCTGGAGATCGAGGGCGTCTACGCCAAGATCGAGTTCCTCAATCCGTCCGGCTCGATCAAGGCGCGCATTGCCAAGTACATGATCGAGCGGGCCGAGCAGGAGGGCCTGCTCAAGCCCGGCGACACCATCGTGGAGGCGACCAGTGGCAACACCGGCAATGCGTTGTCGATGGTGGCGGCGGTGAAGGGCTACCGCATGCTGGTGGTGATGCCCGAAGGCATGTCCAGTGAGCGCGTGGCGATCTCGCGGGCATACGGCGCGGAGGTGCTGTTCTGTGGCAACTTCCACGTCAACGAGGCGCTGAAACGGGCCCGCGAACTTGGACAGCAACCCGGCTACTTCGCCCCCGGACAGTTCGAATCGGAATGGAACGTGGAGGAAAACCGTCTGGTACTGGGGCCGGAAATCCTGTCCCAGCTGCCGCCGGGTCAATTGCCGGACGCGCTGGTGCTGGGCGTGGGTACCGGCGGGACCCTGATCGGCGTGGGCCAGGCGTTCCGTGAGGTCAATCCGAATGTGCGGCTGTTCGCGATGGAGCCGTCCGAGTCGTGCACGATCCTGTGCGGCGAGATCGCGATGCACACCATCGAAGGCATTTCCGACGGCTTCGTCCCGGGCATCTTCCAGCGCCATGCCGGTCTGGTGAACGAGATCCTTAGCGTGTCCAGCACCGAGGCCGTCGCCGAGATGAAGCGACTGGCGCGCACCCACGGACTATTCTGCGGACCGAGTTCCGGCGCACACCTGCTGGCCGCCAAGCGCGTCCGCCAGAACTTTCCCGAGCTGCGCACCGTGGTCACGGCATTCTGCGATGAAGGCGAGAAATACCTGCACGAATACTTCATGCACGCCGATGCCGCCGAGGTGGACGCGACACACTTCCGCTGACTCGCAGCGCCTGCCCTGCGTTGCGGGTCTGTCCTACAGCGGCGCGCAGTGGCGGTTCAACCATTCCAGGTCGGCATCATCCAGCAGCGGGCTGAGGGCGGCGCGCACGCTGGCGTGATAGTCATCCAGCCAGGCGCGTTCTTCCGGGTTGAGCAGGCCCGGTTCCAGTGCGCGACGGTCGAATGGACACATCGTCAGCGTCTCGAAGGCGAGGAATTCGCCGAACTCGGTACGGTCGGCCTCGATCACCACGGCCAGGTTTTCGTGGCGGATGCCGTGCCGGCCGGGTTTGTACAGGCCGGGCTCGATCGAGCTGATCATGCCAGGTTCCAGTGGCACCAACGCGCCACCGGCGACCGGTGCCCGGATCGAGTGCGGGCCTTCGTGCACGTTGAGGAAATAGCCGACGCCGTGGCCGGTGCCGTGGCCGTAATCCATCCCGCTGGCCCACAATGGTGCGCGTGCCAACGCATCCAGCTGCGGTCCGCTGGCACCTTTGGGGAAGCGCGCACGCGACAGTCCGATCATGCCTTTCATCACCAATGTCGCGTCGCGGCGTTGTTCCGGCGTGGTCTCGCCGAGCGCCAGAACGCGGGTGATGTCGGTGGTGCCGCCCAGGTACTGGCCGCCCGAGTCGATCAGCAGCAGGCCCTTCGCCTGCAGTGTGCTGTGCGACTGCGGCGTGGCGCGGTAATGCGGCAACGCGCCGTTCGCCTGGTAGCCGGCGATGGTGGCGAAACTCTCGCCCACCCAGCCGGGCTGGGCCGAGCGTTCTTCGTGCAGCAGGGTGTCGACGTCCAGCTCGGTCAGCGTCATGCCGGCGGCGAGGCGCTGCTCCAACCGGCGGAAGCCACGCACCAGCGCGGCGCCGTCGCGGCGCATCACGTCGCGGATGTGGTCGAGTTCGGCGGCGCTCTTGACTGCCTTGAACGCGGTGCTCGGATTGGCCGCCTCGATGCGGGTGACGGCCGGCGCAATGGCGGCGGCGATCGAGCTGACCACCCGGCCGCTGTCCAGCAGCAGGTGGTCGCCGGCACCCAGTTCCTGCAGGGTCGAGGTGATCGAAGCGTAGTCGGCAATGCCTATGCCGTCGGCGGCCAGCTTCGCGACCAGCGCGTCGCCGAGCTTGGCACGGCTGACAAACAAGGTGGCGCGCTGGTCTGCCTGCACCAGCAGGTGGGCCAGGAACACCGGGTTGCACTCGACGTCGCTGCCGCGCAGGTTGGTCAGCCAGGCGATGTCGTCGAGGCTGGACAGCAGGTGATGGGTGGCGCCGAGCTTGTGCATTGCCTTGCGCAGGCGAGTGAACTTTCCGGCGCGTGGAACGCAGGCATAGGCCGGATCATGCTCGACCACCGGCGCCTGCGGCAGGGCGGGGCGATCCGTCCAGATCATCCCGGGCAGGTCCAGGTCGGTGCGCACGATGGCCCCGGCATCGGCCAGCAGGCGCTCGATCTGCTTGCAGGTGGTTACGGCCACGCTGTCGCCGGCCGCCGCCAGCACGTCGCCTTCGTTCAAATGCTGCTGCAGCCACTCCAGATGTTCCGGTGTATGTGGCACGCGCAGCTTCATCAGGCCGATGCCGCTGCCCGCCAGTTGCTGCTCCGCTTGCGAGAAATAGCGCGAATCGGTCCATAGGCCGGCATGCTCGCGGGTCACGATCAGGGTGCCGGCCGAGCCGGTGAAACCGGACAGCCACTCGCGCGCCGACCAGTGCTCCGGCAGATATTCGGACAGGTGCGGATCGGCGCTGGGAATGAGGACGGCGGCGACGCCATGCTGCTGCATGGCCGCGCGCAGGGCGGCGAGACGGGCGGGAATGGGGTTGTTCATCCGGCCATGCTAGCAGGCGGTCTGCGGCGTTTTCACCCGCTGTGGAGGTGCCGGAAATGAACCGACAGCGACGAATTCTCGATTGCCATCTCGCAGTGCGACGCTTCTGCAGCTAAAATGCCAATTTCCAGCACGGCTGCTCTCCATGACCCCCCTGATTTTCGTCACCGGCGGTGTGGTGTCCTCGCTTGGCAAGGGCATTGCTGCGGCGTCGCTCGCTTCCATCCTCGAAGCCCGCGGCCTCTCGGTCACCATGATGAAGCTCGATCCTTATATCAATGTGGATCCGGGCACGATGAGTCCCTTCCAGCACGGCGAGGTCTACGTGACCGACGACGGTGCGGAGACCGACCTCGACCTCGGCCACTACGAGCGCTTCGTGCACACCCGCCTGACCGGCAAGAACTCGATCACCACCGGCAAGATCTACGAGAGCGTGATCCGCAAGGAGCGCCGCGGCGACTACCTGGGCGCCACCGTGCAGGTGATCCCGCACATCACCGACGAGATCAAGCACTGCATCCACGAAGCCACCCGCGGCTTCGACGTGGCGCTGGTGGAGATCGGCGGCACCGTCGGCGACATCGAATCGCTGCCGTTCCTGGAGGCGATCCGCCAGCTGCGCGTCGAGCAGGGGCCGGAGAAGGTCGTGTTCATGCACCTCACCCTGGTGCCTTTCATCAAGGCTGCCGGCGAGATCAAGACCAAGCCGACCCAGCATTCGGTAAAGGAATTGCGCTCGATCGGCATCCAGCCGGACATCCTGCTGTGTCGCTGCGAGGAACCGTTGCCCGAGGCCGAGCGCCGCAAGATCGCGCTGTTCACCAACGTGCCGGAATCCGCCGTGATCAGCGCCGCGGATGTCGACGTGATCTACAAGATGCCGCTATGGCTGCACAGCCAGGGGCTGGACGACATCGTGGTGAAGCGGCTCGGGCTGGATGCCGGCCCGGCGGACCTGTCCAGTTGGCAGCGTACGGTCGACGCCGTGGAACACCCGAAGGACGAGATCACGGTGGCCATCGTCGGCAAGTACGTCGAGCACAAGGATGCCTACAAGTCGCTGGGCGAGGCCCTGCGCCATGGCGGCATCACGCAGAAGACGCGGGTGAACCTGGACTGGATCGATTCCGAGCAGGTCGAGGCCGAAGGTGCTGCCAAGGTGCTCGGCAAGGCCGATGCGATCCTGGTGCCGGGCGGTTTCGGCAAGCGTGGTTTCGAAGGCAAGGTACTGGCGGCGAAATACGCCCGCGAGCATGGCGTGCCGTACTTCGGCATCTGCTATGGCATGCACGCAGCGGTGGTGGACTTCGCCCGCAACGTGGCTGGTCTGGCTGACGCCGATTCCAGCGAGAACGACCGCAACACGCCGAACCCGGTGATAGGCCTGATCACGGAATGGACCACGGCCACCGGCGAAGTCGAGCAGCGCAGCGACCGTTCCGACCTCGGCGGCACCATGCGCCTGGGGTCGCAGGAGTGCCGCCTGAAGGCCGGCACGCTGGCTCGCGAACTGTACGGCCATGACGTGGTGCGTGAGCGCCATCGCCATCGCTACGAGTTCAACAACCGCTACCGGCAGCTGTTCGAGGACCTGGGGCTGGTGATTTCCGGCAAGTCGATGGACGACCTGCTGGTGGAAATGATCGAGTTGCCGCGACAGCAGCATCCGTGGTTCCTGGCCTGCCAGGCGCACCCGGAATTCACCTCGACGCCGCGCGATGGGCATCCGCTGTTCATCGGTTTCGTGCGTGCCGCGCGCGAGTACAAGGCGGTACACGAGGGCGAGCCGCTGGCAAAGGAGTCGGTGGCATGAAACTCTGCGGATTCGATATTGGCTTGGACCAGCCACTGTTCATGATCGCCGGCCCCTGCGTGGTCGAGTCGGAACAACTGCAACTGGACACGGCCGGCACGCTGAAGGAAATCACCGACCGGCTCGGCATCCACTTCATTTTCAAGTCCAGCTTCGACAAGGCCAATCGTTCCTCCGGCGAGAGCTTCCGTGGACCGGGCCTGGAGGAAGGGCTGCGCATCCTCGGCGAAGTAAAGCGCCAGATCGGCGTGCCCGTGCTCACCGACGTGCACGAATACACGCCAATGGATGAAGTGGCGTCGGTGGTCGACGTGCTGCAGACGCCGGCCTTCCTGTGCCGGCAGACCGACTTCATCCAGAAGGTGGCGCGCGCCGGGAAACCGGTGAACATCAAGAAGGGCCAGTTCCTGGCGCCATGGGACATGAAGCACGTGGTGGCCAAGGCCAAGGCCGTCGGCAACGACGACATCATGGTGTGCGAGCGCGGCGCCAGCTTCGGCTACAACAATCTTGTCTCGGACATGCGTTCGCTCAGCGTGATGCGCGAAACCGGCTGTCCGGTGGTGTTCGACGCCACCCATTCGGTGCAGTTGCCGGGCGGGCAGGGCGCCAGCTCCGGCGGACAGCGCGAGTTCGTACCGGTACTGGCGCGCGCGGCGGTGGCCGTGGGCGTGGCCGGCCTGTTCGCTGAAACCCATCCCGACCCGAGCAAGGCGCTGTCCGACGGCCCGAACGCCTGGCCGCTCGGCAAGATGGAAGCACTGCTGGAAACCCTGCTGGAGCTGGATGCCGTGACCAAGCGGCACGGTTTCCTGGAGCAGGATTTGCCGCTGTAGGAGCCCTCTTGCGGGCGATGCTTTTTTGCCAACCCAAGGAGCATCGCCCGCAAGCGGGCTCCTACGATCAACCTTCACAGACGGACGACCATGACGACTCAGATCACCCGCATTCACGCCCGTGAAATCCTCGACTCGCGCGGCAACCCCACGCTGGAAGCCGAAGTCACCCTGGCCGACGGCGGCTTCGGCCGCGCCGCGGTGCCCAGTGGCGCCTCCACCGGCTCGCGCGAGGCGGTGGAGCTGCGCGATGGCGACAAGTCGCGCTACGGCGGCAAGGGCGTGAAGAACGCGGTGGCGAACGTCAATGCCACCATCGCCGATGCGCTGAAGGGTTTCGATGCGGCCGACCAGAAGGGGCTGGACACCAACCTGATCGCGCTTGACGGCACCCCGAACAAGGGCCGGCTGGGCGCGAACGCCTTGCTCGGCGTGTCGATGGCGGCCGCGCACGCAGTGGCTGCGTCGCGTGGCGAGCCGCTGTGGCAGTACTTGTCGAACGGCAAGCCCGGCGCCCTGCCGGTGCCGATGATGAACATCATCAACGGCGGCGCGCACGCCGACAACAACGTCGACGTGCAGGAGTTCATGGTGCTTCCGGTCGGCATGCCGAACTTCGCCGAGGCGCTGCGCGCCGGTGCGGAAATCTTCCATGCGCTGAAGAGCGTGCTGCACGGTCGCGGCCTCAGCACCGCCGTGGGTGACGAAGGTGGTTTTGCGCCGAACCTGCGCTCCAACGTCGAGGCGATCGATACCATTCTCGAAGCGATCAACAAGACCGACTACAAGGTCGGCAGCGAGATCCTGCTCGGCCTCGATGCGGCCAGCTCGGAGTTCTACAAAAACGGCAAGTACGACCTTGCCGGCGAAGGCAAGCAGTACAGCTCGGCGCAGTTCGTCGACCTGCTGGCGAGTTGGGCGAAGCAGTACCCGATCGTCACCATCGAGGACGGCATGGCCGAGGGCGACTGGGACGGCTGGAAGCTGCTCACCGACGCGATCGGCGAGCGCGTGCAAGTGGTCGGCGACGACCTGTTCGTCACCAACCCCGCGATCTTCAAGGAAGGCATCGACAAGAAGATCGCCAATGCCATCCTGATCAAGGTGAACCAGATCGGCACGCTGTCCGAGACGCTGGAAGCGATCGCGATGGCCGACGCGGCGAAGTACGCGGCAGTGATCTCGCACCGCTCCGGCGAGACCGAGGACACCACCATTGCCGACATCGCGGTAGCCACCACGGCAACCCAGATCAAGACCGGTTCGCTGTGCCGCAGCGACCGTGTGGCGAAGTACAACCAGCTGCTGCGCATCGAGGAGGCGCTGGGCTCGGCCGCGCGCTATGCCGGCCGCGATGCGTTCCCCAACCTGACCCGTCTGCCGGGCTGAGCGGAGTCATCGGACGCCCATGCTGCGCTGGATCGCCCTGGTTCTGGTCCTGCTGCTGATCGGTCTGCAGCTGAAGCTGTGGACCGGCAGCGGCAGCATGCACGAAGTGGACAGCTTGCGCGTGGCGGTGAAGAAACAGGCCGACGAGAACGCGAAGCTGCTGCAGCGCAACCAGGCGGTCGGTGCCGACGTGCTGGACCTGAAGCACGGCGACCAGGCGGTCGAGGCGCGTGCGCGCACCGAACTGGGATTGATCAAGCCGGGCGAAGTGTTCTACCAGGTGGTCGAACCACCGGCTGGTGCTGCCACCGCGCTGCCGCCACCGCCACCTGCCAAGCCCGCCGGATCGCCATGAGCGCGCCGATGGTGTGGTGCGTGGTGCCGGCGGCGGGGCGCGGCACCCGTGTCGGCGGGAGTTGCCCCAAACAATACCTGCCGCTGGCAGGGCGAGCGCTGATCGAACACACGCTGGAGCGACTCGCCGCGCATCCGCGGATCGCCGGCCTGCTGGTGACCCTGGGTGCGGACGACGCGCAGTGGCCCGGCATCGGTACGCTCAACGGCAAGCCGGTGCTCACCGCAGTCGGTGGCGTCGAGCGCAGCGATTCGGTGCTGGCCGGAATCGATGCACTGCCGGCGTCGGTGGGCGCGGACGATTTCGTGCTGGTGCACGACGCCGCGCGCCCGTGCGTGCGGCTGGCCGATATTGGCCAATTGATCGAATTGGCCAGTGCGGCCGACGGCGGGCTCCTGGGCGCGCCGCTGCGCGACACGCTGAAGCGCGCGAATGCGGCTGGCCGCAGCGAGTCGACCGAGCCGCGCGACTTGCGTTGGCGCGCCTTCACGCCGCAGATGTTCCGGCGTGGTCAACTGGCGGCGGCGTTGCGTGAGGCGGCACGACGCGGCGTGAACGTCAGCGACGAAGCGATGGCGATGGAGCTGGCCGGCTTCGCACCGTTGCTGGTCGAGGGCGCCGAGGACAACATCAAGGTGACCACGGCAGCGGATTTCGCGCTGGCCGAGTTCCTGCTTTCGAGGACAGGAGGGTGTGCCCATGGGTAGCAAGCCGTTCGCGCGTTGCCCTGCGGGCCAGGGCGGTTTGCTCACGCAGCTGGGTCATCGCGCAGTCGTGTATCGACATACACTTCCTCGATCTTCCTTGCTGCGCGAGCAAACCGCTCCCGGCGCGACCAACTTGCTACCCAAGGACACACCCTAGATGCGCATGGGCCAGGGTTTCGACGTGCATGCATTCGGCGAGGGCGACCACGTCACCCTGGGTGGCGTACGCGTGCCGCATCGTCGCGGCGTGGTGGCGCATTCGGACGGCGACGTGGTGATCCATGCGCTGTGCGACGCGATCTTCGGCGCGCTGGCGCTGGGCGACATCGGCCAGCATTTCCCGCCGTCGGACGAGCGCTGGCGCGATGCCGACAGCCGCCAGTTCCTGCGTCATGCGGCGACGCTGATGGGGCAGCATGGCTACATACTGGGCAACGCCGACATCACCGTGATCGGCGAAGCGCCGAAGGTCGGCCCGTACGCGCAGGCGATGCGCGAGAACCTCGCCGCCGACCTGGACAGCGAGGTCGGCCGCATCAGCGTCAAGGCCACCACCACCGAAAAGCTCGGCTTCTGCGGCCGGGGTGAAGGGATTGCCGCACAGGCGTGCGTCCTGCTGGAGCGCGCGTGACCGAAGTAGAGGCCCGCAGCGCCGCGAACCGGCTGCACGACCAGCTCGAAGCCATCGTCGAACTGCTGCATCGGCACGAGGACGATGGCCGTCTGCCGGCTGACGTGCTGGCGGAGCTGCGCCGGCAACTGGACGAGCTGCATCCGGCCGATATCGCCTTCATCCTCGAATCGTTGCCGCTGGATGAGCGTCTCGCTGTCTGGCAGTTGGTCAGGGCCGACCGCGACGGCGAGATCCTGCTGGAAGTGTCCGATGCAGTGCGCGAATCGCTGATCGCGGACATGGACCGGCACGAGATCCTCGCCGCCGCCGAAACCCTGGACGCCGACGAGCTGGCGGATCTGGTCGAGGACCTGCCCACCGCGGTCCTGCCGGAGCTGATGGCCAGCCTGGATTCGCAGCAGCGCGAGCAGGTGCAATCGGCGCTGTCCTGGGAGGACGACCAGCTCGGCGCACTGATGGACTTCGAGATGGTCACCATCCGCGAGGATGTGAGCCTGGAAGTCGTTTTGCGCTACCTGCGCCGCTGGGACGAGCTGCCGGCACAGACCGACAAGCTGTTCGTGATCAACCAGGACAACCTGCTCACCGGCGTGCTGCCGCTGCACTGGCTGTTGGTGAACCCGCCGGAAAAAATGGTCAGCGCGGTAATGGCACCGGACGTCAACACCTTCCATCCCGCCGACGACGCCTACGAAGTGGCGCAGGCGTTCGAACGTTACGACCTTGTCACCGCACCGGTGGTGGATGACTCGGGCCACCTGATCGGGCGCATCACCATCGACGCGATGGTCGACGTGATCCGCGAAGAGAGCGAAAGCGAAGCACTCAGTCGTGGCGGCCTGCGCGAGGAGGAGGACATCTTCGCTTCGGTGTGGGCCTCGCTTAAAAACCGCTGGTCGTGGCTGGCGATCAACCTGGTCACCGCCTTCATCGCCTCGCGCGTGATCGGCCTGTTCGAGGACTCGATCGAGCGCCTGGTGGCGCTGGCCACGCTGATGCCGATCGTGGCGGGCATCGGCGGCAACTCCGGCAACCAGACCATCACCATGATCGTGCGCGCGCTGGCACTGAACCAGATCACCGCCGAAAGCGCGAAGCGACTGTGGCGCAAGGAGCTGACCGTGTCGCTGTTGAACGGACTGATCTGGGGTAGCGTGATAGGCCTCGTGGCGTGGCTGCTGTACGACAGCCTCTCGCTGGGTCTTGTGATGACTGCGGCGATGACGCTGAACCTGCTGCTGGCCGCGTTCGCCGGCGTCGGCATCCCGGTGCTGATGACGAAGTTCGGGCGCGATCCGGCGCTCGGTTCCAGCGTGCTGATCACCGCCATGACCGACAGCGGAGGCTTCTTCATCTTCCTGGGGCTGGCCACGATTTTTCTGGTGTAGTTCGGGAGCAGGGGCGAGGCGGGCGTCTCCGTCGGATAAGCTGTCTGCGATCCCCACTACGCGACCCTGACCCCATGTCCGAACTTCCTTACGCCTGCGGCACTCCTCCCTTGGCCGCACGTCTGCGTGCCAGTCCCGAGGATTTCCAGGTCGAGGAGATCCTCGGTTATGACGCCGATGGCGTCGGCGAGCACGTACTGCTGTGGGTGGAAAAGCGCGGCGCGAATACCGACTGGGTCGCGCGCGAACTGGCGAAATTTGCTGGCGTGCCGCAGGTCGCGGTCGGCTACGCCGGGATGAAGGATCGCCATGCCGTGACGCGGCAGACATTCTCGGTGCAACTGGCCGGCAAGACCGACCCGGACTGGTCGACGTTTCCGCATGCCGAGGTGAAGGTACTGGCGGCAACCAGGCATTCGCGCAAGCTCAAGCGCGGCGCACTGCGCGGCAATCGCTTCGTGCTGGTGCTGCGCGAAGTTCAGGGTGATCGGGCTGCTGCCGAACAGGTGCTGCAACAGATCGCTGTGCGTGGCGTGCCGAACTATTACGGCGAGCAGCGTTTCGGTCGCGAAGGCGGCAACGTGGAGCAGGCAAGGGCGATGTTTGGCGGGCGCCGCGTCGAGCGCGACAAACGCTCGTTCCTGCTGTCCGCGGCGCGCTCGCACATCTTCAACAACGTGCTGGCTGCACGGGTCGAACGTGATGCGTGGGACAAGCCGCTTGACGGCGAGATCTGGTCGCTCGCCGGCTCGCGTTCATGGTTCGGCCCGGAGCCATTCACCGATGTGCTGGCCGAGCGGCTGGTGCGCGCCGACATCCATCCGTCCGGCCCGCTGTGGGGCCAGGGCGAGCCACCGACCCAGGCCGAGGCTGGCGCGCTGGAGCGCGAAATCGGTGCGGCCAACAGCGATCTGGCCGCCGGACTGGCAGCGGCGCGGATGGATCAGGAGCGCCGTCCGTTGCGGCTGCTGCCCAAGGACCTGAAATGGCGCTGGCTGGACGACGCCTCGCTGGAACTGTCGTTCGAACTCCCGGCCGGCGCGTATGCCACGGTGGTCGTGCGCGAACTGGCCACGGTCTGAAAGTGGGAGCGACTTCAGTCGCGATGTTTTTCCTGGCTCTCGCGCCAGAGCATCGCGACTGAAGTCGCTCCTGCATGCCCGACGGTCACGCTTTCAGCAAAACCACCACGGCCCCGGTTCCGCCCATCGCAGGCTTTGCCGACGCAAACGCGATCACGTCGTCGCGCCGGCGCAGCATGCGATCGGTGAGTCGTTTCAATACCGGCCCGGCGGCTTTCGAGCGCAGGCCCTTGCCGTGTACGATGCGCACGCAGCGCCAGCCGTTGCGTTTCGCCTCGGCCAGGAAATCGACGATGCTGGCCTGCGCGGCGGCGGCGTTCATCTGGTGCAGGTCGAGATCATCCTGCACGCTGAACTGGCCACGCTTGAGCTGGCGCAACAGCTTCGGCGGGTAGCCATCGCGCAGATAGCTCAACTCTTCGCCCACTTCGAGCAAGGCCGGGTCGAACGCCATGTCCAGCAGTTCGCCGGGCACGGCTGCTTCGTCCGCGTCCAGCATGTGCGGATGCGGCAACGGTTTTTCCACGGCCGGGGGTGGCGATACGGGGTCGAGCCGGCGCACGTCACCGATCGCCTCGCGGAACAGGCGGCTGTCGTCGTCGCTGGCGGCGATGGGTGCACGGCGCTTCATGTCGTCATGCTAACCAATGGCGTGACGAATGCGCGCATCGGCGCAAGATCGAGTGAAACCGGTGACACGCTCCGGTAGACTTCGGCAGTGGAGTGCGCACCATCGTGTCGATGAGGGGCGCGCACTCAGTCAGTCTTGGACGGAGCAGCATGCGAGTTCTGGTCAGCAACGACGATGGCGTGGATGCACCGGGCATCCGCGTGCTTGCCGAGTGTCTCGGCGCGGTCGGCCAAGTCACCGTGGTGGCGCCCGATCGCGATCGCTCCGGCGCCAGCAACTCGCTTACCCTGGACGCGCCGCTGCGCGTCCAGCCAATGGGCAATGGCTACTATCGCGTCGCCGGTACGCCGACCGATTGCGTGCATCTGGCGCTGGCCGGATTGCTGGACGAGGAACCCGACATGGTCGTGTCCGGCATCAACAATTCGGCCAACCTCGGTGACGACGTGATCTATTCCGGTACGGTCTCCGCCGCCATGGAGGGACGCTTCCTCGGGTTGCCGGCCATTGCGGTGTCGCTGGACACGCGCGACCACAAGGGCGTGCATTACGAGTCGGCGGCCAGGGCCGTGCTGCTGCTGATGCGGCGATTGCTGGTCGATCCGCTGCCGGCGGACACCATCCTCAATGTCAACGTGCCGGATCGGCCGTGGGCGCAGATCGAGGGTTTCGAGGTTACCCGGCTGGGTCGCCGTCATCGTTCCGCACCGTGCATCGCGCAGACCGATCCGCGCGGCCGGCCGATGTGGTGGATCGGTCCGGCGGGCGAGGTGGACGATGCCGGGCCGGGAACCGATTTCAATGCCGTGCGGCGTGGGTTTGTTTCCGTCACGCCCATCCATGTCGACCTGACCCGTTTTCAGGCGCTGGAGAAAGTCAGCAGCTGGATGCAGGCGCTGAGCGACGACATGGCAACTGGCCAGGACAGCAATGATGAGGCGGCTTGAACGATGAATGTCTACCCACTCCCTGCCGCAGATCTGAAAGGCGAGGGGATGACTTCGCAGCGTGCGCGTGACCGCCTCGCCACCAGCCTGAAGGAGGGCGGGATCGAGGATGCGCGCGTGATCGACGTGATCCGCAATACGCCGCGGCATCACTTCATCGATCAGGCGCTGCATTCACGCGCTTACGAAAATACCGCGTTGCCGATCGGGCATGGCCAGACCATCTCGCAGCCGTGGGTGGTCGCACGGATGACCGAAGCCCTGCTTGAGTTCGGCACGCCGCAGAAGGTGTTGGAGATCGGTACCGGTTCGGGTTACCAGGCGGCGATCCTGTCCGCGCTGGTGCCGCAGGTGTTCACGGTCGAGCGGATCGAGGAGTTGTTGCGCCAGGCGCGTCGACGCTTCCGTCAGCTGGGCCTGACCAACCTGCGTTCGCGTTACGACGACGGCAAGCTCGGCTGGCCGGACGAGGCGCCGTTCGACGCGATCATCCTCACCGCCGCCGGCGACACCATTCCCACCCGGATCCTCGACCAGTTGAGTCCCACTGGCGTGCTGGTGGCGCCGGTCGGTTCGCCCAGCCGGCAGACGTTGATCCGCATGCGTGGCGATGGCCAGGGTGATTTCGTGCAGGAGGAGCTCGGCGCGGTCAGCTTCGTGCCGCTGCTTGGCGGGATCGGTTGATGCGCCTGTTCGGGGCACTTTATGCGCGCGCGCTGGTATGGGCACGCGAGCCAAGGGCGCTGTATTACCTGTCGGGATTGAGTTTCGTCGAGGCATTCATCTTCCCGATTCCGCCGGAAGCGATGTTGGCGCCGATGATGCTCGGCAAGCGGCACAAGGCCTTTTTCTTTGCCAACATCAGCTTGCTGTTCTCGTTGCTTGGAGCGCTGGTCGGTTATGCGCTGGGCCACTGGGCTTTTCATGCGTTGCGACCGTTGCTGGATGCATTGCATCTGTCGGCACCGATCGAGCAGGGCGTGGCGACGCTGAGCCTGCAGATGCAGGAGCATCGCTGGGGCATGTTCGGCGTGCTGATCCTGGCAGCGCTGCAGCCGGTGGTGCCGATGAAGTTCGTCACCTGGGCGTGCGGGATCATCGGTGTGCCGATCCTGCCGTTCCTGGCCTGCATCGGACTCGGTCGCGGCAAGCGCGTATGGCTGCTGGCGCTGCTGATTCGACTTTTTGGCGAGCGTGCGGAAAGGATCCTGCACAAGTACATCGAATGGATCGGGTGGGCTGCACTGGTCCTGCTTGCCTTGTTGCTGGTGTGGTGGCTTTGGCTGCGTTGAGCGCCGACAGTCATGAAGATCGATCCCGCATGAAAAACGCGCAAGGCATCGGTATGCTGTTACGCATGGATCGACACCTTCAATGGCTGGTGATACCGGCAGTTTCCCTGCTGCTTGCCGCCTGCGGCACCATGCGCAGTTCGGTGGTGGTCGAGCCTGCAGGCGCCAGTGGCTACACCCGACAGCCTGTCGGCACCTTGCAACATGCCGATACCCGACTGCCGTCCCGCACGCCGATTCCCGGCGGAAGCTATGTGGTGACGCGAGGCGATACGCTCTACTCGATTGCATTCCGCAAGGGCGTGGATTTTCGCGATCTGGCGCAATGGAATGCGATCGCCGCGCCGTACACGATCTGGCCGGGACAGCGACTGACCCTGACGCCGGCACACAGTGCGGCGATGGCGCATGGGAGCCATGCGGCAACATCCGCTGCCGCCCCGGTATTCAAGCCCGTTGCAGCACCGTCACACGGCGCCACTGGCACGAACCCGCCGGCCACGCTGCCGGTGAAGCCGGCGGTTCCTGCCGTCGCTGCCACTGCCCCTGCCGTGGTTCCGGTCGCAGGCATGCCGGCACCGGCGATGGCGAGCGCACCGCCAGCGGTCGTGCCGACCGGCGCCTCACGTGAGGTAAGCGGCGTGCACTGGCGCTGGCCTGCCGATGGCAGTCTGATCAGCCGCTTCCAGAAGGGGGACGCGATTCCGGGCATCGAAATCGCCGGGAAGTCAGGCGATCCCGTGCGTGCCGCCGCCGATGGCGTGGTCGTTTACAGCGGCAACGGGTTGGTCGGCTATGGCGAGTTGGTGATCATCAAGCACAGCGACAGCTTTCTGTCGGCCTATGGCCACAACCGCAAGCGCCTGGTCAAGGAAGGGCAGCGAGTCAGCGCCGGACAGCAGGTTGCCGAGATGGGTTCCACCGGTGCGACGCGCAATGAGCTGGAATTCCAGATCCGCAGGGACGGCAATCCGGTGAATCCGTTGGACTATCTGCCCCCGCGTTGAGCGCGGCGCGATTCCGCCGGACGCACGAGCTGCCGGGCGTCATGCCTTGGGCAGGATGAATCCCGCGACGACCCGACGCCCTTCCCCTGCGAGCAGGTTGTAAGTGCGAGCGGCGGCGGCATTGTCCATCACCTCGATGCCGATACCCTTGCGCAGAAAGCCGGCGATGAAGGCCGCTTCAGGAAAGACCTGACGCTCGCCCGTGCCCAGGATGACGAGTTCCGGCTGCAGCGCCAGGATGGCTTCGACATGGCTGGCGTCGAGTGCATCGGCAGCAGCCACCGGCCAGCCCTCGATCGCCCGGTCCGGTGCAAGCAGGAAGCTGCTGTCGAGCGCGCGGTCGATCAGCGTGATGTCGCGTACACCGACGCGACGAACGAACAAATAACCTTCGGGACGATCGAGCGACAAGTCCATCAGCGAGCCTATCGGGGCAATGCGATCTTCGGTTCGTCGGCGTTGCGACGGAACAGCACCACGACGTGCCCGATCTGGTGGATCTTCTGCGCCTGCGTACCTTCGGTAAGCACGTCGACTTGCGCCTGCCGCTCGTCCTTGTCGCCACCGGACAGTTTCACCTTGACCAGCTCGTGGATGTCCAGCGCCTGGTTCAATTCCTTGACCACGGCCTCGGTGGCACCCTTGTTGCCCAGCAGGACGACCGGGCTCAGGTCGTGGGCGAGGCTGCGCAGATAGCGGGTCTGCGAGGAAGAAAGGGCCATGCGATGGTGCTCGATTCGCGGTAAGTGAACGGCAAAGGGTATCATGCACCACCCCTTTCCCCAATCGGCACACCAAAAACGACATGGCCCGCAGCAAAAGCAGCGCAGTCTGGCTGCGCGAACATTTCAATGATGAATATGTGAAGAAAGCCCAACTCGAGGGTTTGCGTTCGCGTGCGGTGTACAAACTGGAGGAATTGATAGAGCGCGATCGTCTGCTCAAGCCGGGCATCAGCGTGGTCGACCTCGGTGCGGCCCCGGGCAGCTGGTCGCAATTGGTGCGCAACCGCCTGGGCGACAGCGGCAAGGTATTCGCGCTGGACATCCTGCCGATGCAGAGTATTGCCGGGGTGGATTTCCTGCAGGGCGACTTCCGCGAGGAATCCGTGCTGCGCGAGCTGGAGTCGCGCCTGGAAGGGCAGAAGCTGGATCTTGTGCTGTGCGATCTGGCCCCCAATATGAGTGGTGTGGCGCTGGCCGACCAGATCCGTGCGATGGCGCTGTCCGACTTGGCGCTGGATTTCAGCAGGCAGTGGCTCAAGCCGGGCGGCTCGTTCCTGATCAAATTGTTTCAGGGAGTCGGCTTTGACGATTACTTGCGCAGCTTGCGCGCGGACTTCACCCGCGTAACCATGCGTAAACCTAAGGCCTCCCGCGCGCGTTCGCGTGAGGTGTACGCACTGGCGGTGGGGCTCAAGCCTTCCGCCGTGTCACCGGGCGGGAACCGTGCATGAATGAAACAGCGAAAAATGTGTTGCTCTGGGTGATCATCGCGGTGGTCCTGTTCACCGTGTTCCAGAGCTTCAATCCGCATGGCGCGGCCTCCTCCGATCTGCCCTACAGCTCGTTCGTACAGAGCGTGGACAACGGCAACGTGGCCAACGCCACGATCAGCGCCGACCAGCCGGCCACCATCAGCGGCAAGCTGAAGGACGGCAGCCCGTTCCGCACGGTCGCGCCGATGCTCGGCTTCTCCACCAACGAGGTGGTCAAGCAGATGCAGAGCAAGGGCGTCGAAGTGCGCCAGGATCCTTCCGAAGGCTTCTCGTTGATCGGCTTGCTGATCAGCTGGTTGCCGGTGCTGCTGATCGTGGGCGTGTTCATCTGGTTCATGCGTCAGATGCAATCCGGCGGCGGTGGCCGCGGGGCGATGAGCTTCGGCCGTTCGCGCGCCAAGTTGCAGGGCGAGGACCAGATCAAGGTCAATTTCAGCGACGTCGCCGGTTGCGATGAAGCGAAGGAGGAGGTCGGCGAACTGGTCGAGTTCCTGCGCGACCCTGGCCGGTTCCAGAAGCTGGGTGGCAAGATTCCGCGCGGCGTGCTGATGGTCGGTCCGCCCGGCACCGGCAAGACCCTGCTGGCGAAGGCCATCGCGGGCGAGGCGAAGGTGCCGTTCTTCGCGATTTCCGGTTCCGACTTCGTCGAGATGTTTGTCGGTGTCGGCGCCAGCCGCGTGCGCGACATGTTCGAGCAGGCCAAGAAGCACGCGCCGTGCATCATCTTCATCGACGAGATCGACGCGGTCGGCCGCCATCGCGGCGCCGGCCTGGGTGGTGGTCACGACGAGCGCGAGCAGACCCTGAACCAGTTGCTGGTCGAGATGGACGGCTTCGAAGGCACCGAAGGCATCATCGTGATCGCCGCGACCAACCGTCCCGACGTGCTGGATCCGGCGCTGCTGCGTCCGGGCCGTTTCGATCGCCAGGTTGTGGTCGGGTTGCCGGACGTGCGTGGCCGCGAGCAGATCCTCAAGGTGCACATGCGCAAGGTGCCGACCGCCAGCGACGTCAATGCAATGACAATTGCGCGCGGCACGCCGGGTTTTTCCGGTGCTGACCTGGCCAACCTGGTCAACGAGGCGGCGTTGTTCGCCGCGCGCGAGAACGCCCGCGAAGTGCGCATGAGTCATCTGGACAAGGCGCGCGACAAGATCCTGATGGGCAGCGAGCGCCGTTCGATGGCGATGAGCGAGGACGAGAAGAAGCTCACTGCTTATCACGAGGCTGGCCATGCGATCGTCGGTCGGCTGGTGCCGGAGCACGATCCGGTCTACAAGGTCACGATCATCCCGCGTGGTCGCGCGCTGGGCGTGACCATGTACCTGCCCGAAGGCGACAAGTACAGCATCAACCGCGTGGCGATCCAGTCGCAGCTGTGCTCGCTGTACGGCGGGCGGGTGGCGGAGGAACTGATCTTCGGCGCCGACAAGGTCACCACCGGCGCATCGAACGACATCGAGCGGGCCACCAAGATGGCGCGCAACATGGCCACCAAGTGGGGCCTGTCCGACGAACTCGGTCCGATCACCTATGGCGAGGACGAGGACGAAGTGTTCCTGGGTCGTTCGGTGACCCAGCACAAGAGCATCTCCAACGAGACCGCGAGCAAGATCGACGAAGTGGTGCGTGGCATCCTCGATCGCGCCTATGCGCGCAGCCAGGAATTGCTGACGGCTAACCTCGACAAGCTGCATGCGATGGCCGATGCGCTGCTGCAGTACGAGACCATAGATGCGCATCAGATCGACGACATCATGGCCGGGCGCGTACCCGGGCCACCGGCCGACTGGACCAGGAATGCCGCAACCGGCGCTACGCCGCCGCCACCGCCGCCGAAGGGCGATGCCGGTTCGGCAGTGGGCAAGGTCGGTGACCCTGCACCGCAGAGCCGCACCGGACTGGACGGTCAATCCTGATTTGGACGGCTATTCGGACGATCGTGATCGTCCCGCGATGTGATGATGGAAGAGGGCGGCCACCGGCCGCCGTCTTCACGTGCTGACTGGCACCACCGGCATGGTGGGTTTTTCGCCTTTGTGCCGCACGGCAACCCCCCGATGAAGAAAGTTTTGCGAAAAGGGTTGACGCACGGGGGCGGAGTCTGAATAATTCCGCTTCTTGCTTCACCGCCTCGATGCCCAAACATCGCAGCGATGACGTAGAAGTTTTTTCAGTGCGCCCGTAGCTCAGTTGGATAGAGTACCTGGCTACGAACTAGGTGGTCGGGAGTTCGAATCTCTCCGGGCGCACCATTTTTATTCGGCGAGGCGGGGTGCTTGCACCCCGTTTTGTTTTCAACGGAAGGCGGGTATTTGCTCTCCGTGAAGACAGATGATTTCAGCGACACAGTGATTCAGAAACACTAAGGTGTGCTTCGATACGGATTGACTGAGCGAGGCGGCACCCGTAACATTTCAAGGCTCCGGCGGCGGCATGGCCGGTGATTCGAAAGCGGGGTATAGCTCAGTCTGGTAGAGCGTTGCGTTTGGGACGCAAAAGTCGGGGGTTCGAATCCCTCTGCCCCGACCAGCGACACGTTCTACCTGCAGAGACTGCGCCTGTAGCTCAACCGGATAGAGCATCGGCCTTCTAAGCCGACGGTTGCAGGTTCGAGTCCTGTCTGGCGCACCAGTTGCAAGATTTATGGTGGGTGTAGCTCAGCTGGTTAGAGTCCCGGATTGTGATTCCGGTTGTCGTGGGTTCGAATCCCATCATCCACCCCAGTTTCAAACCCAGGTTTCCTGGGCCGTTAGCTCAGTTGGTAGAGCAGTTGACTCTTAATCAATTGGTCGAAGGTTCGAATCCTTCACGGCCCACCAATCAAGCAAAACGCCGATCGCTTGCGGTCGGCGTTTTGCTTTGGCGCGACAGCAAGGCGCGATGGCGGCAAGTCGGTCCCGGCGCGGCCCGTGATCGCTGTCAGTGCTTGTGCTGCACGGTGGTGCAACCGTAAAATGGTCTGCTTTCGTATAAGGGAATCATCGACTTAGACGATCGTGATCATGGCTGCCGCGATGCCCTCCTGACTTGTCCGGCAAGTCATAATCGGCCGCAGAATCCAGTGGTTACGCGTGTTTGATGAGCTGGGCAAGGCGAGAGTGGCGGAATTGGTAGACGCACCAGATTTAGGTTCTGGCGGTTAACCCCGTGGGGGTTCGAGTCCCCCCTTTCGCACCAAGCCCCGTTGGTTTTCTTGTTTTCAGGCGGCAAGGCCGTCATGGTGCCTGCGCCAGGCCCACAACATCAGGTAGTACCAGGAGACGTCATGCAGGTTTCGGTTGAGAGCATCGGCACGCTCGAGCGCAAGCTCACGGTGAAATTTCCCGCGGAGCGGTTCGAGACGCAGGTAAGTGCGCGTATTGCGGAGATGGGCCGCACCGTTCGCCTGAAAGGTTTCCGTCCAGGCAAGGTGCCGACGACGGTGATCAAGCAGCGTTTTGGCGAACAGGTTCGTGGTGAGGTGCTGTCCGACCTGATCGGCAGCACGCTGCGCGAAGCTGTGGAGCAGGAAAAGCTGCAGCCGATTGCGAATCCGGCGATCAACACCACCGGCAAGCCGGAAAACGGTGAAATTGCCTACACCGCGACGTTCGAGATCATGCCGGAGTTCCCGGTAGTTGACGTGGCTTCGTTGGAGATCACCCGCCCGGTGGCGATGGTGACCGATGCCGACATCGACAAGATGCTGGAGACCCTGCGTCAGCAGCGCCGCAGCTTCGAGGAGGTCGATCGCGCGTCCGTCGAGGGGGACTTCGTGATGTTCGAATACTCCGCCGAAGCAGGCGACTACCGCTTCCCGGCCGAAGGCCTGGAGCGTGCGGGCAGCGTGCTGGGTTCGGGTACCTTGTTCAAGGCGCTGGACGAGGCGTTGGCCGGGCGCAAGGGTGACGACAGCTTCGAGGCCGAGGTTGCCTTTCCGGGGGATTTCCGCAACGAACAACTGGCTGGCAAGTCGGCGAAGGTCAATTTCAAGATCATCAAGGTACAGGAGCCGAAGCTGCCCGAAATCGACGGCGAGTTCGCCAAGCTGTTCGGCATCGACGACGGCGACATGGAGACGTTTCGCAAGGAAGTCCGTGCGAATCTCGAGCGTGAGCTGAAGGCTGCACTGATGGCGCGCCTGAAGTCGGAAGTGGCCGAAAAACTGGCCGACGCCCATGCCGAACTGAACGTGCCGAACCTGATGGTGCAGTCCGAGGCGCGCAACATGGCCACCGGCAGCGTGCCGCAGGGTCAGCAGCCGCCGCCGCAGTTGATCGAGGCAGCCATGCCCATTGCGCGCAAGCGCGTGGTTGCGGGGTTGTTGATGGGTGAGCTGGCTCGCAAACAGGGAATCAAGATCGATCGCAAGCGCGTTGCTGAACAGCTCGCCGCGATCGCATCGACCTACGAAGAGCCGGAGAAGGTCATTGAACTCTACAACGGTGACCCCCAATTGATGTCTGGGCTGCAGAATCGCGTGATGGAAGATCAGGTGGCCGAATGGGTGGCAGAGCATGCCAGGACCACCCAGCAGGACCTGAGCTTCGACGACGTGATGCGCCCCGCCAACGCCTGAGCCTTTACAGGCACACTCACCGGAGAGCTGCAAACATGGCCATGGATCAGATCCAGAACCTCAATTTGATACCGATGGTCGTCGAGCAAACTGCTCGCGGCGAGCGCTCCTATGACATTTACTCGCGCCTGTTGAAGGAGCGGGTGATTTTTCTGGTGGGCGAGGTCAACGACCAGGTCGCCAACGTGCTGGTCGCGCAAATGCTGTTCCTTGAATCGGAAAATCCGGACAAGGACATCCATTTCTATATCAACAGTCCCGGCGGGGCAGTGACCGCGGGTCTGGCGATCTACGACACCATGCAGTTCATCAAGCCCGATGTCAGCACCATGTGCATTGGCCAGGCATGCAGCATGGGTTCGTTGCTGCTGACGGCCGGTGCCAAGGGCAAGCGTTTTTCGTTGCCCAACTCGCGCGTGATGATTCACCAGCCTTCGGGTGGCGCGCAGGGCCAGGCGACCGACATCGAAATCCAGGCCCGCGAGATCCTGTACATGCGCCAGCGCCTGAACCAGATCTACGTCGAACACACCGGGCAGGCTATCGAAAAGATCGAATTGGACATGGAGCGCGACCGCTTCATGAACGCGGTTGACGCAAAAACCTATGGCCTGATCGACGACGTGCTCGACAAGCGCGCTGGCGAGACGGTGAAATCGGCCTGATTTCCGGGTTCTACCCCCGAGTCTCGAGAGGGGCTCCGTGTCTGCAGGCAGACGCGGGGCCCTGTGTTATTCTCGCGACGCATTCAGATTTGTCAGTGGGACCGAAAGTATGAGCGACGACCGGCAGGGGCGTTCCAGCGACAGCGGCAAGATCCTCTATTGCTCTTTCTGCGGCAAGAGCCAGCATGAAGTGCGCAAGCTGATCGCGGGTCCGTCCGTGTTCATCTGCGACGAATGCGTGGAGCTGTGCAACGACATCATCCGTGAGGAACTGGAAGAAAAGGCTGCCTCCGGGCGCACCCAGTTGCCGAAGCCGCGCGAGATCCGCGAGTCGCTGGATCAGTACGTGGTGGGACAGACCCGCGCCAAGAAGGCGCTGGCTGTGGCGGTGTACAACCATTACAAGCGGATCGAGTCGCGCCAGAAGAGCGACGACATCGAACTGGGCAAATCCAACATCCTGCTGATCGGCCCGACCGGCTCGGGCAAGACGCTGCTGGCTGAAACGCTGGCGCGCCTGCTCAATGTGCCGTTCACGATCGCCGACGCGACCACGCTGACTGAAGCCGGTTACGTGGGCGAGGATGTCGAGAACATCATCCAGAAGCTGCTGCAGAAGTGCGACTACGACGTCGAGAAGGCGCAGTCGGGCATCGTCTATATCGACGAGATCGACAAGATCTCGCGCAAGAGCGAGAACCCGTCGATCACCCGCGACGTGTCCGGCGAAGGCGTGCAGCAGGCGTTGCTGAAGCTTATCGAGGGCACCCTGGCCTCGGTGCCGCCGCAGGGCGGACGCAAGCATCCTCAGCAGGAGTTCCTGCAGGTCGACACCAAGAACATCCTGTTCATCTGCGGCGGTGCATTTGCGGGCTTGGAAAAGGTCATTCAATCGCGCTCGGAGAACACCAGCATCGGTTTCTCGGCCGAGGTCCGCAGCAAGGAGCGTACGCAGAACCTTGGCAAGGTACTGGCCGATGTGGAGCCTTCCGACCTGGTGCGTTTCGGCCTCATTCCCGAATTCGTCGGCCGCCTGCCGGTAGTGGCGACGCTGGATGAACTTGACGAGGCGGCGCTGGTGAAGATCCTCACCGAGCCGAAGAACGCGGTCACCAAGCAATTCAGGAAACTGTTCGAGATGGAGGAGGTGGAACTGGAGTTCCGTCCCGAGGCGCTGCAGGCGATCGCGAAAAAGGCGCTCAAGCGGAAGACCGGCGCACGCGGCTTGCGTACCATTCTTGAACAGGTGCTGCTCGACACGATGTATGAGTTGCCTTCGTTGGAGCACGTCAGCAAGGTAGTGGTGGACGATGCCGTGATCGAAGGTCAGGCCGAGCCCTACCTCATCTATCGCGGCAACCTGCAGCAGCGCGTGGCGGGAGAAAGTGGCGACGCCGCCTGATCCTTGCCCGCGATCTCCTCGATGATGACGGCCCCGGCAGTGTTCCGGGGCCGTTCTGCTTTTTGCGCTCTCCAACTCTTGCGTGAACGCACGATTGCCTCCACTTGACGTAATAACAGGCCCGGCGCAGTGTCGGGATGAATCCAGATCCGAACCCGAGGGACCTCTCTTTCATGGCCAAGAACGCCCCCCTTCCTGCTGTGCTGGACGTGTTGCCGGTGTTGCCGCTGCGCGACGTCGTGGTTTATCCGCACATGGTCATTCCTTTGTTCGTCGGCCGCGACAAGTCCATGCGTGCACTGGAGCGGGCGATGGAGGGCGAGCGGCAGATCCTGCTCGTCGCGCAGAAAAGCCCGGATATCGACGATCCCGAGATCGCCGACCTGCATCAGGTCGGCACGCTGGCCGGAGTACTGCAACTGTTGAAGTTGCCTGACGGCACGGTCAAGGTGCTGGTGGAGGGCCAGTCGCGGGTGGCAGTGGAGGATTTCCGCGAAGAGAACGGGATGCTGATGGCGCGTTCGCATACGATCGAGCCTGTCTACAACGCCAAGGAGCGCGAGCTCGACGTGGTCTCGCGCACGCTGATCTCGTTGTTCGAACAATTGGTCAAGCAGAGTCGCAAGCTGCCTCCGGAAGTATTGGCCAGCCTGTCCGGCATCGACGACCCGTCGCGCGTGGCCGACTCCATCGCCGCGCACCTTTCCGTACGCATGGCAGACAAGCAGAAGGTTCTGGAAACTGCCGATGTCGGCAAGCGGCTCGAGCTGTTGATCGGGCTGGTCGATGGCGAGATGGACCTGCAGCAGGTCGAGAAGCGTATTCGCGGGCGAGTCAAATCGCAGATGGAAAAGAGTCAGCGCGAGTACTACCTCAACGAACAGATGAAGGCGATCCAGAAGGAGCTCGGCGACAACGAGGAAGGCCCGAACGAAGTCGAGGAACTCCAGAAGAAGATCGAAACTTCCGGCATGCCGAAGGCCGTGTTGACCAAGGCGCGACAGGAGTTCAACAAGCTCAAGCAGATGTCGCCGATGTCGGCCGAGGCCACCGTGGTACGCAATTACCTGGACTGGCTGGTGGGTGTGCCGTGGAAAAAGCGCAGCAAGGTGCGCAAGGATCTGCAAATGGCGCAGGAAGTGCTCGACGCCGATCACTTCGGACTGGAAAAGGTCAAGGATCGCATCCTGGAATATCTTGCCGTGCAGCAACGCGTATCGGCGATGAAAGGGCCGATCCTTTGCCTGGTGGGGCCACCGGGCGTGGGCAAGACCTCGTTGGGACAGTCGATCGCCAAGGCGACCAACCGGAAGTTCGTGCGCATGAGTCTGGGTGGAGTGCGTGACGAGGCCGAGATCCGTGGTCATCGGCGCACTTATATCGGCTCGATGCCAGGCCGCATCGTGCAGAACATCAACAAGGTGGGTACCAGGAATCCGCTGTTCGTGCTGGACGAGATCGACAAGATGTCGATGGACTTTCGTGGTGACCCGTCGTCGGCACTGCTGGAGGTGCTCGATCCGGAGCAGAACCATGCGTTCAACGATCATTACCTCGAGGTCGACCTGGACCTGTCCGAGGTGATGTGGATCGCCACCGCGAATTCACTGAACATTCCAGGTCCGCTGCTCGATCGCATGGAAGTCATCCGCATCCCCGGCTACACCGAGGACGAGAAGCTCGGTATCGCTCAGAAGTACCTGCTGGCCAAGCAGCTCAAGGCCAACGGCCTGAAGCCCGAGGAGCTCAGCGTGGACGAGGAGGCTTTGCGCGACATCGTGCGGTATTACACGCGCGAGTCGGGCGTGCGCAATCTGGAACGCGAAATCTCCAAGATCTGTCGCAAGGTGGTGAAGGAGCTCACGCTGGGACAGGTGAAAAAGACCAAACCGGGGGCCGCATCGAAGGCGGGCAAGACCAAGGCCAAGTCCGGTACCGAGCGGGTCAGGGTCGGTTCGGGCAACCTTGGCCATTACCTGGGCGTGCGCCGGTTCGATTTCGGCCGCAAGGAATTGCAGAACGAAGTGGGTTTGGTGACCGGCCTCGCCTGGACGCAAGTTGGTGGCGAATTGCTCAGCATCGAAGGCTCGGTGGTGCCCGGCAAGGGCAGGCTGGTGCATACCGGCCAGCTCGGCGATGTCATGAAGGAGTCGATCCAGGCCGCGTTGTCCGTGGTGCGTGCACGCGCCGATCGATTGGGTATCGACCCCGAGTTTCACCAGAAGCTCGACGTGCACATCCATGTGCCCGAAGGCGCCACGCCCAAGGATGGCCCCAGCGCGGGCATCGCCATGTGCACGGCATTGGTATCCGTGCTGACCAAGGTGCCGGTTCGCTCCGAAGTGGCGATGACTGGCGAAATCACCTTGCGCGGCCGGGTACTCCCGATTGGCGGACTCAAGGAGAAACTGCTGGCGGCACTTCGCGGCGGCATCACCACGGTAATCATTCCGGAGGACAACAAGAAGGATCTTGTCGACATGCCGGCCAACATAACCTCGTCGCTGGAGATTCACCCGGTGCGTTGGATTGACGAGGTGCTGGATATCGCACTGGAGCACCCGCTGCAGCCGAACCCCGTCAAGGAGGAGGCACCTGCCGCATCTGCCGGCGAATCGGCGGAAGTGCATTCTCGACCGCATTGACCCGTGTAGGCTTATCGATGATGGGCGTTCCGGATTCGTCCGGTTTGCGGCCGTGGCCATTCTTCTTTCCGGTTTTCCGCGTTTGATCGACCCTCCGGTGCCGTAGTCGTCTGGCGCCGGTTTTGCAAGCGATTTCGTCATATGCAGACAAGCCGAAAACGTTGCTGTGGCTTGTGTTGCGGATTCCGGCAAGGCACTGGTATAAAGGCCGTACCGCAGCCCGGCGTTGCATGTCAGTGCAGTGATGCGGGGTTACGTTACGGCGCTTAACAAGAGCCAGCCATCCATGCCGGCGTGCCAGGTCTCCAGGACTGACCACGCTGGTGAAAATCCGAACAAGGGAGTTTTTCAATGAATAAAACCGATCTGATCAATGCCATCGCCGAAGCGGCCGAGTTGACCAAGGCCGACGCAGGGCGCGCTCTCGAAGCCTACCTGGAGGCTGTGCAGAAGTCGTTGAAGAAGGGCGAGGATGTTTCGGTGGTGGGGTTCGGCACGTTCACCGTGCGCAAGCGCGCTGCCCGTACTGGCCGCAACCCGCGCACGAATGAAGCGATCAAGATCAAGGCCTCGAAAGTGCCTGCTTTCAAGGCTGGCAAGACCCTCAAGGATGCCCTAAACTAAGCGGCTGACGCTTGGTTTCGGGTGCTTAGCTCAGCGGTAGAGCGTCGCCCTTACAAGGCGGTGGTCGTAGGTTCGATCCCTACAGCACCCACCAGAAAAATGCGGAGTGGTAGTTCAGTTGGTTAGAATGCTGGCCTGTCACGCCGGAGGTCGCGGGTTCGAGTCCCGTCCACTCCGCCACAGTTCGCAAGGGCGCCCGCGTGGCGCCCTTGTCATTTAGGCAGTTTGCGTCTGCTGCCTGGGTCGATCGGACATGCGTGCCGGTGCGGGGGGGCAGCCCCATCCGCGAGCCACGCGCTTCATGCGCCTCAACCACGTGCGGGAAGATTTCAATGCTGCAGGCAATGCGTAACAAGATGCATGGATGGCCATCCATCATCCTTCTGGGGGTTTGCGTTTTCGCGATGTCGCTGTTTGGCATGGAGAGCTACTTCACGTCGCGCAATGATTCATTCGTGGCGAAAGTCGGCAGTCATGAGATCAGCCAACGTGACTTTCAGGATCGGGTGAATCAGCTGCGACAGCAGACGAGCGCCGAACAGGGCGAGCACTTCGACTCCAGCATGTTCGAAAAGCCCGAGGTCAAGCAGCGCATTCTGGACGGCATGATCGACCAGCAGTTGCTGCTCCAGGCCAACGCCGACTGGGGTCTGCGCGTGGCCGACAAGGCCGTGCGTGATTACATCGGGGCGATCCCCGCCTTTGTGGTCAACGGGCAATTCGATCCGACCAGCTACCGCGCATGGCTGGCCAGCCAGCGCAAGACGCCGGCGATGTTCGAGGACGACATACGCGCCTCACTGGCGACCCGGCTGCTGCCGGACGCGATTGACGCCAGCACGTTGATCAGCGATGCCCAGATCGACCAGTTTCTCAGTCTGCTGACACAGCGCCGTGATCTGCGCTACTTCATGCTGCCACGACCGACGCCGGCGGACAGCAAGGTCAGCGATGCCCAGGTGGAAGTCTGGTACAAGGCACATCTTGCGGACTACATGAACCCCGAGCAGGTCTCGGTAAAATACATCGAAGTCAATGGCGCCGACCTCAAGCCGGATATTGCGCCAAGTGATGACGAATTGAAGAAGCGCTACGAAGACGAAAAGCAGCGCTTCGTGCAGCCCGAGCAACGCCTGGTTTCGCATATCCTGATCGACGTGCCGAACAATGCCACGCCAGACCAGCAGAAGGCGGCGCTGGCCAAGGCCGAGAAGATTGCAGCGCAGGCCAATCCCGGCAATTTTGCCGAACTCGCTAAAAAGGATTCGCAGGATCTCGGTTCGAAGCGCCAGGGTGGCGATCTTGGCTGGCTCGAAAAAGGCGTGACCAATCCGGCCTTCGATTCGGCGATGTTTGCATTGCAGAAGGGCCAGATATCCAAGCCGGTGCTGTCGCCCGACGGTTATCACATCATCTGGCTACGTGACGTTCGCAGTGGCGAGTCCAAGCCGTTTGCCGAGGTGCGTGACCAGTTGGTCAAGGAAGCTCTGGCTGCCGCACGTGACCGGAAGTACAACGAAGTCGCGGGCAAGATGTCGGACAACACCTATCAGAACCCGACTTCGCTCGAGCCCGCAGCCGCGGCGCTGAACCTGCCCATAAAGAGTACGGGGTTGTTTTCCCGCAAGGGTGGCGAAGGGCTGGCGGCGAATCCCAAACTGATCGCTGCCGCGTTCAGCGACGATGTGCTGGTCCAGGGCAACAACTCGGGTTTGATCGATCTCGGCAACGACCACTCCGTGGTGATCCATATCGACAAGCATGTGGCGGCGGCTGCACGACCGCTGGAAGAAGTACGCGCCGACGTGCAGAAGAAAATCCTGGATGAGCGCGTTGCGACCGCCGCCAGGAAGCAGGCGGATGGAGCGCTGGCGCGTCTGCGCAAGGGCGAGGCGATGGCGGCCGTGGCAACGTCGGTCGGTGCCAGTGTCACCAGTGTCAGCGAAGCCGTACGCGGACATGCTGAGGTCCCTGCGCCGCTGATGACGCAGGCGTTCCTGTTGCCGCACCCGGTTTCCGGCAAACCGCAGTTCGCCGCTGTGGACATGCAGGATGGCAACTATGCGTTGCTGGCCGTAGACAAGGTGCAGGGTGGCGACCTGTCCAAGGTGCCGCCGGAGCAGCGCGACGTGCTGCGCCAGCAGATGGGCCAGGCGTATGGTTCCGAGGCGACCCGCGAGCTTCTCGATGTGCTCAGGGCACACGCCAAGATCAAGGTGAACAAGAACCTCATGTAACGGATGTTCGACGAACTGAAACAAGAAAAGGCAGCCGACGGCTGCCTTTTCTGTTTCAGTCTTGAATATCGGAATGTAAACGCCCCCATCGTCGCTGCCCTTGCGTTGCGATATCGAAGCGGCGTCGGGTCGATCGGATTCAATCGGTCCCGTTCACCTGCAGGACCTGGCCGGGTTTGAGCGTGTGGCCCGTGAGCTGGTTCCAGCGGCGCAATTGAGCAACGGATACCGAGCAATCGTGCGCGATCTTCCATAGGCTGTCGCCAGGCCTGACCGTATAGGTTTTCCGTGAAGAGGCGTGATCGCGAGGGTCTGTCGGGCGCATGTCGGCGCTGGCCGAGGTAGATTGATTCAGCAAGGCGTCGCGAAATTGCTGCACATGGCCACGCGGAAGCAGCAGGTACGAATTGACGCGTGGATTGACCAGGTCACCGCGGAACGCTGCATTGAGATCCTTCAATGAATCCACCGGCATGCCGGCATGATCGGCCGCTCGCGCCATCGGTATCGGGTGCGGAATCGGGATCCGGACCAGATGCTTCTCTTCGGACAGACGGGGCAGGCTGACATTGAAACGGGCCGGCTCGCGCACGACACACGCTATCGCCAGCAACCGAGTCAGATGCTCGCGGGTCACCCGACGTACCGGCCATGCCGGAATCAACGGCTCGTCCGCGGGCAGACCGTGCTTCCGAATCATCTTTCTTATCGAATATTCGCCAGCGTTGTAGGCGTAATCGACTACGCGCCAGTCGTGAAACCGGTCGTGATATTGCTTGAGCAGCTTCATCACGGCGTTTGCGGCTGCGTTTACGTCCAGGCGACCGTCGTAGCGGTCATCGACGCGAAGCCCCATGGCATCGGCCGTGACCGGCATGATCTGCCACATCCCGGCGGGTCGATGCCGCCGGCCGGAGACCGGCTGGAAGTGGCTCTCCACCCAGGGCAGCAATACGAATTCACCGGCGACGTCGTACTGGGCAGCTACCTGCTGCACATAAACCAGGCGGGGCATGACCTCCAGCAATCGTTTCTCGAACTGGCGTGGGTGACGCGTGTATTGCCTGGCCTGAAGCAGCACCGACGGGTCGGCATCGCAGTCCGCCATGGCAAAGCTGCTGCGCAGTCGCTCCCATACATTGCTGTCCGGGGATGCGGGCTGCGGTGCCATTTCCACCGACGGCGCGATGGGCTCGCCGGCGGCAGGCGCCACCGGAGTCGTCTCCACCTTGGCCGGGTGCGGGTTGCCCGATGGCACGTTGGCGCAAGCCGTCAGTACCATCGACAGGATCAGCGGCAGCAAAGAGACCCGTTTTTTCATCCGCGAAATCCATCCTTGGCTGTCCGAATGGCGGCAAAACGGGCCACCCGGTCAGCGCCAGTGCCGTGGCGCTTTCGACACCATTCGACGACCGCATCGGTATCGACGCGCAGGAACGGGTTGGTGTCCAGTTCGCTGCGCAGTGTCACCGGGAGCGTGGGATGGTGGCTGGCTCGCAACGCGGCGACTTCCAACAGGCGCTGGCGCAAGTGGGCATTGTCCGGTTCGATGGTACGTGCAAAGCGCCCGTTCGCTTCGGTGTATTCGTGCCCGGCGCAGATCAGGGTGGCGCCCGGCAGCGTCGACAGGCGATCGAGCGAGGCGAGCATCTGCGCCGGGGTACCCTCGAACAACCGGCCGCAGCCCAGGCTGAAAAGAGTATCGCCGCACAGCAACAGCCCGGCGCCGCTGTAGGCGATGTGACTGAGGGTGTGGCCGGGAATCGCGATCACCTCGAAACGCACTGCCGGCGACATTAGTTCGACGAGGTCTCCGTCGCCGACGCGATGGGTGGCCTCATCGATGCGGTCGTCATTTGGTGCGTAGACCGGTACGTCGTGCTGCCTGCGCAGTGCGGCGGCACCTCCGATGTGATCGTGGTGATGATGGGTCAGCAGAACCGCGCGCAAACGCAGTTTTTGCCCGGTCAATGCACGCTCGACGACATCGGCATCACCGGGATCGACGGCAATCGCATCGCCGCTGTCGTCGTGCAGCAGCCAGATGTAATTGTCGGTCAGCGCTGGCAAGGGTGTGATATGCAAGATGACTCCGCTGCGTTCTCGGGACACCCGAGAGATCGGATGTGTCCCCTTGGCGACGACGCAGCCATCCGGGGCGCGTATCAGGCGGTCGACTATAAAGAGGCTGGAAGAGCGGCTCGTTAGCTGCGCGTTAATCCGGTTGGGATGGTTCATTTCACGCGCATTCCCCGTTTGCGGTGATCTGCCAGCTGCTGCCAGCCGTTACACTTCGGATACCGATGGGTACCGGGCCGGCTGCATGCGCCAACGCAATCAAGACGTCTACACCAGCGCGCCAATGCACCGGTTGCTGGAGGAGCAACTACGCGTATTGATGCCGGATCTGCAGCGCTGTTTCGGCTCGCATGCCTTGTTGCTTGGCGCATCGCCCGATGACGGCCCGCCGGCGCTCCCACTGGTCGGTTGCTGGACCAGCCTGCATCTGCGCAACAACCGTTATCGGGGCGATCTGCAGGCGGCAGCGGACGAACCGCTGCCCTTTGTCGATGACGCATTCGAGTTGGTGTTGCTGCGCCATGCGCTGGAGGTTGCGCCGGTCGCCTCGGCCTTGCTGGACGATGCGATCCGCATGTTGGCGCCCGGCGGCGTGCTGGTGGTGACGGGCATACATCCGCTCAGTGGCTGGGCGCCGTGGCTGCGCTGGCGCGGGCATGGTGCATCGCAAATGCCACGACTGCAGTTGCCGTTGCGACTCAGGCACGGACTGCTGCAGGCGGGGCTGGAGATCGAACGGGCGCAACGGGTGGGACGCATGTTGCCAGGCCTGCCGATGATCCCGACGCAAGGAGGTGTACTGGGCGGCGGTTACATATTGTTTGCGCGCAAGCAGCGGCGGGCGATAACCCCGCTGCGGTTCAGGCCGGCGCCCGCGCGGGTACCGGCCAACGGCCGATGGTCGCCAAGCATTCGGCGCAGTTCGGCGTCATGACTTCAATGGGATATGTGAGTAGCGATGAGCGAAGTGGAAGCATTTACCGACGGTGCCTGTCTGGGCAACCCGGGCCCGGGTGGCTGGGCTGCGCTGCTGCGGGCAAAAGACAGCGAACGCCTGGTCGCAGGCGGTGACCCCGCCACCACCAACAACCGGATGGAACTGATGGCGGCGATCGGTGCGCTGGAAGCCTTGAAACGGCCGTGCCAGGTGACCCTCACCACCGATTCGCGCTACGTGATGCAGGGCATTGAGCAGTGGATGCCGAAGTGGCGCGCGAACGGCTGGCGCACGGCCGACAAGAAGCCGGTTAAGAACCAGGATCTGTGGCAGCGACTGTCCGCGGCGGTCAGCACCCATCAGGTGCGCTGGAAATGGGTGAAGGGCCACAACGGTCACGTCGAGAACGAACGGGTCGATCAGGCGGCACGCGAACAGGCCGAGTTGCTCAGGGGCCGGGCATGAGGCAGGTCGTTCTCGATACCGAAACGACCGGACTGGAAGTGCGCCAGGGTCATCGGCTGGTGGAAATCGCCTGCGTCGAGCTGATCGAGCGTCGACTCACCGGGCGGCACTACCAGACTTATCTCAATCCGGATCGGGCGATCGATGAAGGTGCCCGGCTGGTAACCGGCATCGAGGACGAGTTCCTGCTCGACAAGCCGCGCTTTGCCGACGTGGTGGATGACTTCCTCGCCTTCATCGACGGCGCGGAGTTGGTCATCCACAACGCCAGTTTCGATATCGGCTTCCTCGATGCCGAGCTGGCTCGGCTGGACAACGGTGCAGGCCGGATCAGCGATCGTTGCACCGTGCTCGACACGCTGGCCATGGCGCGCGAGCGCTACCCCGGCCAGCGCAACAGCCTCGATGCCCTGTGCAAGCGGCTGGGCGTGGACAACTCGCGGCGCGACCTGCATGGCGGCTTGATCGACGCCCAGTTGCTGGCCGACGTCTATCTGGCGATGACCACGGGGCAGGGGGCCTTCGAGCTCGGTTTCGAGGGAGCTGTCGAGCAACGCGATGCCGTGGTGGTCGCGCCGGTGGTGCTACGGGTGCGGCCGCGTGTCCTGCATGCTTCAGCCGACGAATTGCTGCGGCACGAGCAGCGGCTGGATGCGCTGGACAAGAGCAGTGCGGATGGCCAGAGCGTGTGGCGTCGGCAGGGTTAAAAACAAACGGGCCGTACCCGCAGGATTCAGCAGGAACGCACGAGCAGCACGGTGATATTGTCATCGCCGCCGCTGTCGAGCGCGTCCAGCAGCAATTGATCGACACATTCCTGTGCGGCCAGGTCGTTGCGCGCCACCGTGCGCGCAATCGTCGTGTCGCTGACGCCTTCGGTCAGTCCGTCGCTGCACAACAGAAAGCCCATGCCCGGTTCCAGTTGGCCGCGTGCCATGCCGATGTGCAGTTGCTCGGTGGCCGTCACGCCCAGCGCCTGGGTCAGCACGTTGCGTTGCGGATGCTGCGATGCCTGCGCCGGGTCGAGTTGCCCGGCTTCGACCAGCGCCTGCACCAGCGAATGATCGTGGCTGATCTGCCGCAGCTCCTGTTTCCATTGGTAGATCCGGCTGTCGCCGACCCAGGCCACTTCGTAACCGTCGGTGGTGGTCCGCAACGCGGCGATCGTGGTGCCCATCGGCAGCACGTCGAAGCTGGGCCGGGTGTGTGCCAGCAACCGCTCGGCCGCACCGTTCACCGCTTCGATCAGGCTGTGTCCGCGACTGACCAGTTCGACCACAGCATCGCGCACCAGTGCCGACGCCACTTCGCCGTGCTGGTGGCCACCCATGCCGTCGGCGACCAGGAACAGGCCCAGCGAGGCATCGGCGTAATAGGTGTCTTCATTGCGCGTGCGACGCAGGCCGACGTGGGTGCCGTGTCCGAATTCGATCATGGTCTTTCAGGTAGACGAATGGTGTGGAGCATGACGGATGTGGGGGTGGGGCGCAAAAGCAAATTTGTGGGAGAGCCAATGCAGATGCAGGTGCATTCTCGGTGGGACTTGGAGGTGCTTGGAAGTTTGCGGGGATTGTTCGGCCCATCCCGGGCTTCACCCCTTCGCGCTGAGCGCTGCGGGGCCAGCCTGCGGCTGTCCAAAATTGTTCCAGACAATTTTGTCGAACCGAGAGGATTCGTCCACACCTCCCTCTCCGCCAGATACGCAAAACGCCCCTTGCGGGGCGCTTTGCGTATCTGGCGGAGAGGGAGGGATTCGAACCCTCGGTACGCTTACACGTACGCCTGATTTCGAGTCAGGTACATTCGACCACTCTGCCACCTCTCCGGAGGGGTGCGCGTGGTCCGCGCGAGCCGGCAAGTTTACGCGACGGGGTGGGCGGAGACAAGCGGCGTGGGGCCGGCTTGCCTCCGATCCGAACCTGGTCAGCCGGCCTTTTTCTTGGCCAGCCGCAGCCAGGTGTCGACGACGGTATCCGGGTTCAGCGACAGCGATTCGATACCTTGTTCCATCAGCCATTCGGCCAGGTCGGGGTGGTCGCTGGGACCCTGACCGCAGATGCCGATGTACTTGCCTTTGGCGCGTGCGGTCTTGATCGCCATCGCCAGCAGTTTCTTGACTGCCGGGTCGCGTTCGTCGAACAGGCTGGCGACGATGCTGGAGTCGCGGTCGAGGCCCAGGGTGAGCTGGGTGAGGTCGTTGGAGCCGATCGAAAAGCCGTCGAAGATGTCGAGGAACTCGTCGGCGAGCAGGGCGTTCGAGGGCACTTCGCACATCATGATGACCTTGAGGTCGTGCTCGCCCTGCTTGAGACCGTTCTTCGCCAGCACCTCGATGACCTTGCGGCCTTCGCCGAGCGTGCGCACGAACGGGATCATCACCCATACGTTGTTCAGCCCCATCACTTCGCGCACGCGCTTGACCGCCTGGCACTCCAGCGCGAACGCCTCGGCGAAGCTGGGATCGACGTAGCGGCTGGCACCGCGAAAACCGATCATCGGGTTCTCTTCGTGCGGCTCGTAGCGCGAACCGCCGAGCAGGCCGGCATACTCGTTCGACTTGAAGTCGGACAGACGCACGATCACCGGCTTCGGGTAGACCGAGGCAGCGATGGTGGCGATGCCTTCGGCGAGGCGGTCGACGTAGAACTCGACCGGGCCAGGGTAGCCGGCGATGCGCTCGTCGATCTTCGCCTTCGTTTCGGCGTCCTGCTTGGCGTATTCCAGCAACGCCTTCGGGTGCACGCCGATGTGGCTGGCGATGATCATCTCCAGCCGGGCCAGACCGATGCCGGCGTTCGGCAGCATGCCGAAGTCGAACGCGCGCTCGGGGTTGGCCACGTTCATCATGATCTTCAGCGGCGCCTCGGGCATGGCGCCCAGGTCGGCGGTGATCCGCTCGAACTTCAGGATGCCTTCGTAGATCGTGCCGGTGTCGCCTTCGGCGCAGGACACGGTGACGTCGGCGCCATCGGGGATCAATTCCAGCGCATTGCCGGTGCCGACCACCGCCGGCACGCCCAGCTCGCGCGCGATGATCGCCGCGTGGCAGGTGCGGCCGCCGCGGTTGGTGACGATCGCCGAGGCACGCTTCATCACCGGCTCCCAGTCGGGGTCGGTCATGTCGGCGATCAGCACGTCGCCGACCTGCACCTTGTTCATGTCCGAGAGCGAGCGGATCACGCGCGCCTTGCCGGCGCCGATCTTCTGGCCGATAGAACGGCCTTCGGCCAATACCTTGCCTTTCTCGCTGAGATGGAAGCGTTCCAGCTGGGTCGCGTGCGAACGCGACTTCACCGTCTCCGGACGTGCCTGCACGATGTAGATCTTGCTGGTGTGGCCGTCCTTCGCCCACTCGATGTCCATCGGGCGGTCGTAGTGCTTCTCGATGATCAGCGACTGGCGGGCGAGCTCCTGCACGTCTTCGTCGTTGATGCAGAATTTGTTGCGCAGTTCGGTCGGGGTGTCTTCGGTGCGCACGCGTTCGCCGGGTGCATCGGAATAGACCATGCGCAGCTGTTTTGCACCGAGGTTGCGGCGCAGGACGGCCGGCTTGCCGTCGCGCAGCGTCGGCTTGAATACGTAGAACTCGTCGGGGTTGACCGCACCCTGCACGACCATCTCGCCAAGCCCATACGAACCGGTGACGAACACCACGTCGCGGAAGCCGGATTCGGTGTCCAGCGTGAACAGCACGCCGGAGGCGCCGACGTCCGAACGCACCATCAGCTGCACGCCGGCGGAGAGAAACACGTCCTCGTGCCTGAAGCCCTGGTGCACGCGGTAGGCAATCGCGCGGTCGTTGTACAGCGAGGCGAAAACCTCCTTGACCTTATGCAGCACGTCGTCGATGCCGACGACGTTGAGGAAGGTTTCCTGCTGGCCAGCGAACGACGCGTCGGGCAGATCCTCGGCTGTCGCCGAAGAGCGCACGGCAACGGCGATGTCGTCGGCCCCGGCGTCCTTGCACAGCTTGATGTAGGCGTCGCGGATTGCCTGCTCGAGTTCGCCGGGCAGGGCGGTGTCGACGATCCAGCCGCGGATTTCCTTGCCTGCCGCGACCAGCGTGTCGACGTCGTCGACATCGAGCGAGGCCAGTCGCTCCTGGATGCGCTTGGCCAGGCCGCTCTTTTCCAGATACTGCTGGAACGCATCGGCCGTGGTGGCAAAGCCGCCAGGCACGGAGACGCCGAGCTTGGCCAGGTTGCCTATCATCTCGCCGAGCGAGGCATTCTTGCCGCCGACCTTGCCCAGGTCGGTCATGCGCAGTTGGTCGAGCCAAAGCACCAGGTCGTTCAAGGGTGTCTCCTCAAGAAGCTCTACGGGTAGTGGAATGGACGCGGCACGAAGGCGCGAAGCGGGTTGCAAAGAACTGGTATTGTCCGCTGTCGATGGTGCGCAGCACAAGAAGACCATTGCCGGCAGATGCCATTCCAACGACATACCAGTCAGGCGCCAGTCAATCGGCGACAGCATTTTGCGCTTGCGCTAAGGTGCGGACAAACGCACCAGCGCGAATGGGATCCTGTATGCAGCGAACGGTTTTTTTCATTTCCGACTCCACTGGTATTACCGCGGAGACGATCGGCAACAGCATCCTGGCGCAATTCGAGGGCGTGCAGTTCGACAAGCACCGGTTGCCGTTCACGGACAACGCGCACAAGGCGGAAGCCGCCGCACTGCGGATCAAGACCAAATACGCGCAGAGCGGGCAGCGACCGATCGTGGTCAACACCATGGCCGATCGTGCGCTGTGCGAGATCGTGGCGGCCAGCGGTGCGTTGATGCTGGACGTGTTCGCGCCGTTCATCGGTCCGCTGGAGGATGAACTGGGTACCAAGCGCTCCGGTGCGGTCAACCGTTCGCACGGCATGGTCGATTTCGACAAGTACGAGGCGCGCATCAACGCAACCAACTACGCGCTCTCGCACGACGATGGCATCGACGTGAACTACGCCGAGGCCGACCTGATCCTGGTCGGCGTGTCGCGCTCCGGCAAGACGCCGACCTGCCTCTACATGGCCTTGCATTACGGCGTCAGCGCCGCCAACTATCCGCTGACCGACGACGACCTCGAGAAGCTCGAATTGCCTGCACGCCTGCGCCCTTACAAGGATCGGCTGTACGGGCTGACCATCGATCCGGTGCGGCTGGCGCAGATCCGCGAACAACGGCGCGCCGGCAGCCGCTACGCCACGTTGAAGCAATGTCGCTGGGAGCTGGAACAAGCCGATCGGCTGATGCGCCAGGCCGGCATTCCCAGCCTCAACACCACGCATGTGTCGATCGAGGAGATCGCCAGCAAGATCTTCGACCGCTTCGGTATCGAGCGGACCATGTTCTGAACGTCGACTGGAGTTGCAGTACTTTTGATGAGCGCCGTACTGGACAATCGCCACAGCCTGCTGCCGGGACGCTTCGAGTTCCTGATGGGCTTGTATGCGGAGAACTATCACCGCCTGACGCGGCTGTTCGCGCCGCAGCAACTCGCTGCGGGCCGTTACGTATCCAGCGTCGATGATGGATTGAACGTGCACCTGCATGTGCAGGAATGCCATCCGTATACGCTGGAGCTGGAACTCACCTACGACTTCGTCGATGCGCATACCGGCCAGCGCGCACCGTCGGCACAGTTGCGCATGTACACCGACGCCCACGTGGCCGAGGCCCTGCATTGCCATCCGGGTCGCCATCTGTGGCAGGTGCTGGGACCCTTTTCGCCGGCGCATACGGTGTTCCAGCATCGCCTGCGCATGAACGGTTTCCTTTCGCGTTGGCTGGAGTACCTCGCCGAGCAGGGGCATTCCACCGGAACGCTGGAGCCGCAATCGGAGTCGTGCGAGGGCAGTCTGGAATAGGGGTTATTTGAAGAGTGCAGCCATGGATGGCTGCTTCTTGATCTTTTCGCGCACGGATGAGCGCACGAGTACACGACAACAAAAAAGCCCGCACTTGGCGGGCTTTTGTTTGAATAGTGGCGGAGTGGACGGGACTCGAACCCGCGACCTCCGGCGTGACAGGCCAGCATTCTAACCAACTGAACTACCACTCCGCATTTTGTTGCTTCTTCCAGCTTTGCGAGCCGACTTGGCGTCCCCACGGGGATTCGAACCCCGGTGTCCACCGTGAAAGGGTGGTGTCCTAGGCCTCTAGACGATGGGGACAATTCAAGTTGGTGGAGCCAGGCGGGATCGAACCGCCGACCTCCTGCATGCCATGCAGGCGCTCTCCCAGCTGAGCTATGGCCCCGCCGCTGGAAGCCAGGAAGAATAGGTCCGAGTCACATATCCGTCAAGCTTTTTTTCGGGAATCCGCGCAATTGAATTCGCCGACGACGGCGTTGCCAGCGTGCACCCGGGCAGGGGATGAAGTGTATTCGTTTAAGCTGCAGTGACTTGAGTGTTGAACAGGATGGCGTATGCACGAAATCGGCTTCATTCGCGATCTTGCGGTGGTGATGATCGTGGCCGGTGCCACCACGATCCTGTTCCAGCGCATGCGCCAGCCGGTATTGCTGGGCTACATCCTGGCCGGCGTGCTGATCGGTCCGCATACGCCGGGAACGCTGGTGGCCGATCCGCGCGCGATCGACGACATTTCCAATCTTGGCGTGGTGTTGCTGATGTTCACGCTGGGGCTGGAGTTCAGCGTGCGCAAACTGCGCGAGGTCGGCATCGGCGTGCTGGTGGTGGCGCTGGGCGAAGTCGGGCTGATGCTGTGGATCGGCATCGGCATCGGCGGGCTGTTCGGCTGGAAGGGCATGGACGCACTGTTCCTGGGCGCGATCATCTCGCTGTCCTCGACCATGGTGGCGACCCGCACGCTGGCCGAAAGCGGCCAGCGACATCAGCCGTTCGCCCAGCTTGTGGTGGGCCTGCTGGTGGCCGAGGACATGCTGGCGATCGTGATGCTGACCTTGCTCACGGCGGTGGCGATCGGTGGATCGGTGCAGGCCGAAGCGGCATTCACGCTGATCGGGCACCTGGGCTTGTTCGTGGTGGTGGGAATGATCCTCGGCCTGCTGCTGTTGCCGCGGCTGGTCGATTACGTGGCCGGCTTCGGCAGCGATGAAACCCTGCTGGTCAGCGTGCTCGGCATCTGTTTCGGTGCCAGCCTGCTGGCGGCCTGGATGGGTTTCAGCGTGGCTTTGGGCGCGTTCCTCGCGGGTGCTGTGGTGGCCGAGTCGCGATGCGTCGGTCGCGTGTTGCGTCTGGTCGAGCCGCTGCGGGACATGTTCGCGGCATTGTTCTTCGTGGCGATCGGCCTGAAGATCGACCCGGCGATGCTGCTCCAGTACGCGCTGCCGGCATTGGCGATCGCGGCGGTGGTAATCGTCGGCAAGACGCTGGCCTGCAGCCTTGGCATTTTCGTGACCGGCCACGATGCGCGCACGTCGCTGCGTTCGGGGTTGGGGATGGCGCAGATCGGTGAGTTCTCGTTCGTCATCGCCACGCTGGGACTCTCGCTCGGCGTGATCAGCGATTTCATCTATCCGATCGCGGTGGCGGTTTCCGTGGTTTGCATGGCGGCTTCGCCGTATCTGACCCGTTCGGCCGACGGACTGGCGAACGGCCTGCACCGGATGACGCCGCGGTCGGCACGTCTGCTGGCGACCAGTTACAGCGGCTGGCTGGAAAACCTCAAGCCGGTCAACGAAAACGCGGCGATCGCGGCGATTTTCCGGCGCCTGCTGTGGCATATAGGGATCAATGTGCTGCTGGTGGTGACGCTGTTCATGGCTGGTGCCTATGTCAATGCGCACAACTGGAGCTGGTTTTCGATGGTCGGCATCGGCCGCGATCTGCGCCACACGCTGATCTGGGCGTGCGCACTGTTTCTGTCCCTGCCGATGCTGATCGCGGTGTACCGCAAGGCCGAGGCGCTCGGCATGTTGCTGGCCGAAATCGGCATACGTGAGCGCTTCGCCGGTTCGTACACCCAGACCATTCGCAATGTGTTGGCGCGCATCATTCCGCTGGCGACCCTGCTGGCGTTGGCCCTGCTGGTCAGTGCGCTGGGTACGACGATTCTGCCGCCACGCGGCATTGCGCTGTCGTTGGTGATTCTTGGGGTCGTGCTGGCTGTGGTGCTATGGCGCAGCCTGGTGAAGATGCACGCGCGCCTGCAGGCGGCCCTGAAGGAGACCCTGGACAAGCCGGAGCTGCCCGGGGACGGTTCCGGCTGATCCGCGTGAACCATTTGACGATGCAAATGAACCTTTATGCGGTCTGACGGTCGGACCCTTGAGTCGTTGCCAAGACCGGACAAGCGCCGCACAATGCGTGGCCTGCCCCATCGGGGGGCCCGGCCGGCAACGCCGGCATATCTAAACACGAGGGAGTTACGAATGAAGCATTTTCTGCGTCCCACGCTAACGGCGGTCGCGATGACCGTTGCGCTGGGCATGACTGCGAGCGTGTACGCTCAGGCTGCCAAGACCGGCGCCGCCGGCACGGTCGACAAGGCCAAGGCGAGTTATGTGGTGGGCTGGGAGATCGCTTCTCAGGTTCCGCCGATCATGCGCGACGAACTGGATGCCGCTGCGGTGGGCCGTGCGGTGCAGGCGGCGCTGTCCGGCCAGAAGCCGACCATGACCGATGCCGAAGCCAAGGAGGTGCATGACGCCTTCATGGCCAAGATCCAGGCCAAGTACAAGGTCGAGATGACCAAGCTTGCAGCCAAGAACAAGGCCGAAGGCGATGCTTTCCTCGCCAAGAACAAGAGCGCGCCCGGCGTCAAGACCACGGCTTCGGGCCTGCAGTACAAGGTGATCAGCCAGGGTACGGGCGCGCGTCCGGGTCCGAACGATACCGTGGAGATCAACTACACCGGCACGTTCGTCAACGGCCAGGTGTTCGACGCCTCGTCCAAGCACAACCCGCCGGGTCCGGCCTCGATCCCGCTGGCTGGCGTGATCCCGGGTTTCCGTGAGGGCCTGGAGCTGATGCAGGTAGGCGGCCATTACAAGCTGTTCATTCCGTCCTCGCTGGCCTACGGTTCCGAGCCGCAGCCGCCGATGCCGCCGAATGCCACGCTGATTTTCGACGTGACCTTGGTCAAGACCGGCCCGACCGCTGCTGGTGCGGCCACGCCCGCCAAGTAATACCGTCAATCGCGATTTGAAAGATCGCAAAACAGGAAGGGCGTGAAGCAATTCACGCCCTTCTGCTTTCCGCAGACTGTCAACGGCCTTTCCACAACCACGCGGTTACAATAGTCAGTTCGTTACGAGGGAGTCGCGACAACGATGATGAAGGTCACTATTTTTGGTACCGGTTACGTGGGACTGGTTACCGGTGCCTGTTTGGCCGAGATGGGCAACCACGTGATCTGCGTCGATATCGACGCAGCCAAGGTCGAGCGATTGAAGCGTGGTGAAATCCCCATCTACGAGCCGGGCCTGGAATCAATCGTGCTGCGCAATCACGCCAGCGGGCGGCTGGATTTCACCACCGAGGTAGCCCCGGCGATCGCGCACGGCGAGCTGCTTTTCATTGCGGTGGGTACGCCGCCGGACGAGGATGGCAGCGCCGACATGAAGTATGTGCTGGCGGTGGCTGCCAGCATCGGCCAGCATCTGGGGGGTTATACGGTGGTGGTGAACAAGTCGACCGTGCCGGTCGGCACCGCCGATCGCGTGCGCGAAGCGGTTGCAGCCGAATTGCTTGCGCGCGACGTGGCGATCGAATTCGATGTGGTGTCCAACCCGGAGTTCCTGAAAGAGGGCGCCGCGGTGGAGGACTGCCTGCGACCGGATCGGATCATCGTGGGCGCTTCGAGCGCGCGCGCGGTGGCGGCATTGCGCAAGCTGTACGCGCCGTTCAACCGCAATCACGATCGCATGGTGGTAATGGACGAACGTTCGGCCGAGCTGACCAAATATGCGGCGAACGCGATGTTGGCGACCAAGATCAGTTTCATGAACGAGATCGCGAACATCGCCGAGCGGGTGGGGGCGGACGTTGAGCTTGTGCGGCAGGGTATCGGGTCGGATCCTCGCATCGGCTATCACTTCATCTATCCGGGAGCCGGCTACGGTGGTTCGTGTTTTCCGAAAGACGTGCAGGCGCTGGAGCGCGCGGCACACAGCCACGGCTACGAGGCGCGCCTGCTCGGCGCGGTAGAGGCGGTCAATCGGCAGCAGAAGGGCAAGCTGTTCGAACTGATTTCGCGCCATTTCGACGGCCAGCTGAAGGGCCGGACCATCGCGCTGTGGGGACTGGCGTTCAAGCCCAATACCGACGACATGCGCGAAGCGCCCAGCCGGCAGCTGATGGAAGCGTTGTGGAATGCAGGTGCGCAAGTGCGCGCGTTCGATCCGGAAGCGCGTGAGGAGACGCATCGCCTCTACGGCGAGCGCGAAGACCTCGTGCTGTGCGACAAGCCGCATGAGGCGCTGCACGGCGCCGACGTATTGGCCGTGGTCACCGAATGGAAGGCGTTCCGCAGCCCCGATTTTGCGCATATCCGCGCGACGCTGGCCGAGCCGGCGATATTCGACGGACGCAATCTGTACGACCCGGCCGTGGTGGAAGAGGCCGGCCTGGCTTATTACGGCATCGGCCGCGGTCGCAGCTTGCGGATATCGAATTGAACATCTCCAATGAAGTATTGGGACAGCGGCTGGACGAAATGGAGGTCCGGCTGACTTTCATCGATGAGGCGGTGCAGGCGCTGATTGTGGCGGATGCCGAACAGTCGCCGCGGATCGCGGCGCTGGAGCGTGCGTTGCGCGATTTGCGCGGCGAGATGGCGTCGATGCGCGTCGCACAGGCAGACGACCCGCATGACGAGCCGCCGCCGCCGCATTACTGATCCATCCGACTGAACCGATCCCGCCCTACCGATCACGGAACCCCAGCATGGCCGATTCCCTGCGCGATCAGCTGCTCAAGAGCGGCATCGTCAAACAGGTCCAGCAAGACCGGTCGCGCGAACAAAAGCGCCCGGTCTCCCAGCCTTCCGGCAAAACGGCGCGCAAGAGCGGCAAGCCGCCTGCGCGGCCGACAGGACAGAGCCAGCAGGACATCGATCTGGCCAAAGCCTATGCGATACGGGCACAGACCGAAGCGCGCGAACGCAAACGCATAGAGCAGGAAGCAGCCGAGCAGGCCAGGCTTCGCCGCGAGCGCAAGTTGAAGATCCAGCAATTGCTCGAAGGCCGGACCTTGAACAAGGCCGAGGCCGATCAGCCACGCAACTTCGAATACGGTGGCAAGATCCGCCGCGTGCATGTCGACGCGGCGCAACTGGCGGCACTCAACGCCGGCGAGCTTGGCGTGGTGCAGCAGGCCGGCCGCTACCTGCTGGTCAACCGTGACATCGCCGAACAGGTTCGTGCGCTCGATCCACATCATCTGGCCCTGTTGGTCGATCCAGGGGCCAATGGCATCGGTGACGACGGCGTGCCGGATGACCTGATGTGGTGATCGCGGGGAACGGGAAACGCATCACGCGTCGTGCGTTGCTTCTTGCTTGCCACCGGTATCGGTCAGCGCCTGATGATCCCAGCCATGCTTCGGTTTGAAGCGCTCGCCGTAGCTGCGCGCCAGTTGCTCAAGGCGTGACCTGAGCTGGTCGACGCCAACACTGCGCGCGTACTGGATCGGGCCACCACGGAACGGCGCAAAACCGGTACCGAAGATTACCCCGGCGTCGAGCAGGTCGGCATCGTCGACCACGCCGTCGGCAAGGCAGGCGACGGCTTCGTTCACCATCGGCAGGATCATGCGGTCCTGCAGATCCGGCGGCATCACGTACTCCTTGTCGACCTCGGGTTTTTCCGGCTTGCCGTCTTGCCAGACATACAGGCCTTGGCCGTCCTTCTTGCCGCGCTTGCCGGCATCGAGCTTTTCATCCAGCCCGGGCGGAAGCTCCAGTCCGAGAAACGGAGCGAGTTCCTTGCCGACCGAGGCGCAGACATCCAGACCCACCGTGTCGGCCAGTTCGATCGGACCCATAGGCATGCCGAATTTTTTTGCCTCGCGATCCAGCACCGCGCCTGGGACACCCTCGCTGTACAGGCGCAAGGCTTCCAGCAGATACGGCATCAGAATGCGATTGACCAGGAATCCCGGCGTTCCCTTGACGGCGACCGGCAGCTTGCCGATCGCCTTGCAGAACGCCAGGGCGCGCTTCTCGATGGCCGGATCGAGCTGGTCGTGGCGGACCACCTCGACCAGCGGCATTTGCGCCACCGGGTTGAAGAAATGCAGCCCGAGGAAGCGCCGGGGCGCTTGGAGGCCCTGGCGCAGCTCATCCAGCGGAATGCTGGAGGTGTTGCTGGCGAGAATCTCGTCAGCCTGGAACTGGGGCTCGATCTGGCCGTACAGCGCGCGCTTGGCGTCGGCATTCTCGTAGATCGCTTCGATCGCCAGATCGGCGGAAGCCACGCCGTTGCCATCGACATCGGCGCGGAGCCGGCGGATGGCAGCCTCGACCTTTTCGGGGGACTTCAGCTTCTTCTCGTACAGCTGGCGGGCACGATCCAGCGCCGGCTGGATGTATTTCATCTCGCGGTCCTGCAGGGTCACGTCGAAACCCTTGAGCGCGGCCCACGCGGCGATGTCGCCACCCATCACGCCCGCACCCACCACATGCACATGCCGGATACCCGCCTCGACGCCGCTGCCCTGGCTCTTCAGCCGTTCCTGCAGAAAGAAGATGCGGATCAGGTTCTGGGCTGTAGGCGTCTTTGCCAGCTTCGCCACCGAACGGGCTTCGATCTTCAGTCGTTGCTGGATACCGGAGCCGCCGCGCTTCCATACATCGATCATGGCGAACGGGGCGGGGTAATGCTCCTTGCGCACCTTCGCAGCGGTTTGCTTGAGCATCATCGGCGCGAGGATCTGCCGGGCCAGCCAGGTATTGCTGGCCCAGGCCCTGGCGCGTCGTGCGAAGGGACGCGGCGGCGCATGACGCAGCAACAGGCGCGCCTCGGCCAGCAGTTCCGCGGGGAGGGCGATGCGATCGACCACGCCCAGTTCCAGCGCGCGTCTGGCCGACAGCGACTTGCCGGTAAGCATCAGCGGCAGCGCGTCGGTGGCGCCGATCAGCCTTGGCAGGCGCGCGGTGCCGCCCCAGCCGGGATGGATGCCGAGCATTACCTCGGGCAGCGCGATGCGGGTTTTTTCGTCGTCTGCCGCAATGCGCTGGTGGCAAGCCAGGATCAACTCGGTGCCGCCGCCCATGCAGGCGCCGTGCACGGCAGCCACGGTCGGGCAGGGCAGGCGCGCCAGTGATTCGTAGACGCGCTGGCCGTGTTCGATGTTCTCCAGCACAGTGTCGTGCCGGGCGTACTCGACGAACTCCTTGATGTCGGCCCCCACCGCAAACCCGGCTGGTTTGGCCGAGTGAATGATGACGCCGGCGGGCTTGTCGATCGCCAGCCGCTCGACGATCTGCTCCAGTTCGTCCAGCATGGCGCGGGAGATCGCATTGACGCGACTGTCGGCGCGATCGAGGGTCAGCGTGACAACGCCATCGTCGCCTTCGCTGGTCTGCCAGTGGTTGAAGCGCAATCCTTCGAACATGGGGTTACAAGCGTGATGGATGAGGCATGAACCATACCGTCCCGCTGGCTCGATTGCGAGCTGTGACCGGCGTCCTTGACCGGCGGATGAAGCAGGTGTGAAATCGGCTACCCCACCGGACTGTCCGGCGTGGGCAAGGGGCGCTGCGTGGTTTTCGTGTCGACTCGGCGGCGACTTTCGGTTTTGTCGTGCTTCATTGGACCGGAATTCGTGCCGGCTGGACCATTCACCCGGCGGGTCCCGTGTCGAAACTGCCTTGCCGGGATCACCATGCAGCCACTGCAGGAACGCGATGCAATGATGTCCGCAATGGCCTCCGCTTCACCGCAAGCGGGCACCGAGATTTTCGAGCGCGTGCTGGCTGCGCCCAGCGGATTGGTCCTGCTGGACTGCAAGAATGTCCACGCACTGATCGATCAGTTCCGCGCGCTGGCCCGGCACACCGGCCAGGCGGTCTACCTGTGGCAGCCCGATACCGGCCTGGGCAGCCTGCGCGACGCGCATGTGCGGGTGCCGGATTGCCAGCGACTGGGAAATGCGCTCCGCTACATGCGGCAAAGCATGCATTTCGGCGTCTATTTCCTGATCGGGCTGGAGCTGCCGTTGTCGGCGATGGATGCCACCTTGCTGCGTCAACTGGCGCGTGCACCCAAGGAGCATCTCAGGCGTGTGGTGCTGATCGATGCCCCCGCGGCGCTGGTCGAGCACCTGGGGGATCTGGCCGTGCACCTGGGCAGCGAAGACAGTCAGCCGCGGCGGTTGCGCCTGCGCGACGGTCGCTGGCTGGTTTGAGGCGGACACGCAGATGAATTCCGGCATTCTGCTGATCGCTGCACAGCGTGAGCTGCGACGCAACCTGTTCGATGCGCTCGACGAGGCGGGTTACCCGCATATCTACAGTGCGCGTGACGTGTCGCATGCGGCGATCCTGCTGGAAGGGCGTCCCTCGCTGCAACTCGTGGTGGTGGTTTTTTCCGGCGACGAACAGCAGGCGAAAAGTTGCATCGAGCAGACACGCCGTCTGCCCGGCGGCAGCGGCGCGCCACTGATCGCGGTGTTGTCCGAAGAGGCCTCGTTCAACCCGGCCGACCTGCCGGCGGGGATCGCCGACTGGTTGTCTGCCGAGCAGATCGGTACCGAGCTGCTCGCTCGCTGGCGGCGCTCGCTCGGCAGCCAGCCCAGCCTGTCTGCTCCGGGCCCCCTCCACGGCGGTAGTGAGCCGGGCGATTACCGGTATGTCTTCGAGGAAGGCGACAGCGAGTGGCTGATCGTCGATCCGCAGACCGGACGCTTGCTGGAAGTCAGTCCCACCGTGGCCAGGCACAGCCGGATGCACACGCGCCAATGGGAGGGCCTGGCGTTGTCCGAGGTGCTGCGTTTCGAGGGCGTCGCGATCGCCCAGGTGCTGGCCGAGGCGGATCGCAGCTGGTATCCATGCCAACGCAAATCGGCCCTGGGTGCCGACATCGGCCAGGCCAGCGTGCGTCGCATCCGGCATGCGGGAAAGGAAGCACTGGCGCTGATGTTCCGCAGCGATCGCGCAGACCTGCGGGCGGAGGCTGCGCTGTCGCTGCTGTCGCGCATCTTCGCCTCGACCAGTGGTGTCGACGCGCAAACCGCGGCGGCGCGCCTGTTGTTCGACGAACTGGGGCTGGATTACCTGGTGGTCTGGGCGGCGCGCCAGGACGGCGGCGAAGGGCCGACACAACTGTTGCATCTGTGGAATGGCGATGAGCAGACCTGGCCCGCGCCGCAATTGCAGGGTTCCCTGCAACTGGTACTGGGCGGCAAGCCCATCCTGTACCGGACGGACGCGAAGCGACTGGCTCCGATGGATCCGTTGCTGCAGCAACTCGAATTGACCGGTTTTGCCGGATTGCCGCTGTACGACGAACGCCATGCCGTGCTCGGCGCCATGCTGGCCGGCAGTCGCAAGGGTTTTGGCGAAATGAGCATCATCGAGCCGGTGCTGCGCTGCGCAGCGGCGCGCTTTGCCCAGATGCTCGAGTTGAGCCGCACGCGCGAGCAGGGCCGCGCCGAAGGGCTGGTCGATGCATTGACCGGGCTGCCAAACCGGCTGCTGTTCAATGACCGGCTGGACACGATCATTCGCGAGGCGACCCGCAACGGCGAATGTTTCGCCGTGTTGTTCGTCGATCTGGACCGCTTCAAGGCCATCAACGACACCTACGGCCACGCCGCTGGCGACCAGGCTTTGCGGGTCGTCACGCAGCGACTGTGCGGCAGCATTCGCGCTTCGGATACCGTCGCCCGCTACGCCGGCGACGAGTTCACCATTGTCTTGCGGCATATCGTGAAGAACGACGACGTGCTGCGGGTGGCCGAAAAGATCGTACAGATGATGGAGACGCCGCTGTATCTCGACGACGGCACCGAATTGCAGATCACCGCCTCGATGGGCCTGAGTTTCTTTCCCGACGACGCGGGCGATGCGCAGACCCTGCTCAAGCACGCTGACGAGGCGATGTATGCGGCCAAGCACCAGGGTCGCAACAATTTCCAGATCTACGAAGTAAGCCCGGAATACGCGAAGGAACATGGCATGGCGCTGAAAACGCGACTGCGCCATGCGGAGGGCAACGGCGAGTTGCGGGTGGTCTACCAGCCGCAGGTCGATACCGAGACCGAGGACATCACGGGGATGGAGGCGCTGGTACGCTGGGAACACCCCGAACTGGGCATGATCAGCCCGGCGGTGTTCATTCCGCTGGCCGAGGAAACCGGCCTGATCATCTCGATTGGCGAATGGGTCATGCGCACGGCGTGCCGGCAAGCGCAGGAATGGGAGCAGCGGTACGGCTTGCGACTGCGCCTGGGCGTGAACCTGTCGGCCGTGCAGCTGATGGAGCCGGAGCTGCTGGATACGGTTGTCCGGGCCCTGCGTGACACTGGCCTGGACCCGACCCTGCTGGAGCTGGAGGTTACCGAGAGCATCAGCATCAAGGCCGCGCCGAATCTGGTGGAAAACCTGCACGCGCTGCACAAGCTGGGTTGCCATATCGCGATCGATGATTTCGGCACCGGCGCAGCCTCCCTGGACTACCTGCGCCGCCTGCCGGCCGACCGGATCAAGATCGACCAGAGTTTCGTGCGCAACATCGGCGTCGATCCGGACGATGAGGCCATCGTTCGAGCCACCATCGAGATGGCGCATCGGTTGAAGCGTGCAGTGATCGCCGAGGGCGTGGAAATCGAGCAGCACCTGGAGTTCCTGCGCGCCCACGATTGCGACGAGCTGCAGGGCTACCTGTTTTGCCGCCCGCTGCAGCCGATCAGCTTCGACAAGTTGCTGGCCGAGCGCCAGCGCCTGCTCGAACCGCGGGCCGCCGAACCGGCTTGAGTCGCTTGCGGATGGCCCCATGACGAGTGACACCCTTCCTTCCGACATGACAACTGGGCAACGGACGGTGCGTTATGGTGGGGGAATACCTTCGCAGGCTGAACTTGAGCGCTCGGCAACGGTCTGAGCAGCGCGTTCAGTTTCCAACAAGCTCCCGCAGCGGATGACGGCATTGACGATGGACACGGCCCGGATGGGCGAAAACGAACTGGACCGCGCGCTCGTCGAGCGCGTCCAGAACGGGGACAAACGGGCATTCGATCTGCTGGTGCGCAAGTACCAGCACAAGGTGATCGGGCTGGTTTCGCGTTACGTGAGAAGCCATGCGGAATGCGAGGACATCGCGCAGGAGTCCTTCATCCGCGCATGGCGCGCGATCGGCTCGTTTCGGGGCGATAGCGCGTTCTACACGTGGCTGTACAAGATTGCGGTGAACACCGCCAAGAACCACCTGGTCGCGATGGGCCGACGTCCGCCGGCGGGCGACATCGACGCCGACGATGCCGAATTCCTGGCGGCCGGCGCCGAGCGCATGCACGACAGCGCTACCCCGGAGCGCGAGTTGATGCGCCAGGAAATTGAACAATCCGTGTTTTCCACTGTCCAAGCGTTGCCCGAAGAGCTGCGGACAGCCATCACGCTGCGTGAGGTGGATGGCCTCAGTTACGATGAAATCGCCGAGGCGATGGGCTGCCCGATCGGTACCGTGCGTTCGCGGATCTTCCGGGCACGTGAGGCGATCGACGAAAAACTGCGGCCCCTGTTGTCAGACCGCGAGGATCAGACATGAACCAGGCAGACATGAATCAGCAAATCCGCGAAAGCCTCTCCGCCGGCATCGACGGTGAATTGTCGAAGGAGCAGCTTCGATTCCTGCTGAGTCGACTTGGCCACGATGCGCCAATGCAACAGACCTGGCAGCGCTACCACCTTGCCCGCGATGGTGTGCGCGGAGAGCTGCCGCCGATGGCCAGCGCGGGTTTTGCCGCGAGGGTCATGGCGGCCATCGAACACGATGCGTTGCCGGTGACGACAACCAGGCGCAGCCACTGGCTGCGTTGGTCGGCCGGTGGCGCGATAGCCGCCAGCGTGGCGGCTGCTGCATTGATGATTGCGCAGCCCGCAGGCGATGTGGAGCGCATGACCGCATCGACCACCCGACAAGCCAGCGCGATAGCCAGCGCGCCGCCGGCAATCAGGTCGGTCGCGCCTGCCGCCGTGCCGCCGTGGTTGAGCGGCAATTCCGCCGGGTTGCTCAGCCAGCAGGCTTCCGCGACCCTGGGTGCGCCGTTCGGCGGTAACCAGGCGATGTATCCGCGGCGCCTGTCTGCCTATCCGTCGATGCAGCGGTACCGAACCCTCGACAACAATGATGGCAGCTATCTGCTGCTGCTCGATCCCCGGCAGGGTGCGCCTGATACCTCGCGTGAGAACGCTGCCGCGCAATAACGCGGGGTTGGGCCGATTTCCCGTTCTTGCCGTCCGCCGATTGCACTCATCGACCGGGCCTGTGCCCGTGGCCGGCGTATGCCAGACAGAAGCCGATATTTCCGCCGCGTTCCGGCTGAAGTCAAAACCCCAAGGAGGAGTCCATGAATCGTTCCATCTTGCGCACCTTGGCGTGCGCGGCCGTACTCGCCTTCGCCGCGATCGGCACGGTGCAGGCGCAGGCACCCACGGCGACCGCGGCGCTGCCGGATTTCACCGGCATCGTTCAGAAAAACGCACCCGCCGTGGTGCACGTGGAAGCCAAGTACAGCGGCGAGAACCCGTCGCTGCAGCAATCCATGGGCGGCCAGGCCATGCCAGGCATGCCGGACGACCAGCAGGCCGAGATTCTGCGTCGTTTTTTCGGCATGCCGATGATGCCGTCGCCGCAAGAACAGAAACACACCTCGCTCGGTTCGGGTTTCATCATTTCCCCGGACGGCTACATCCTCACCAACAACCACGTGGTCGACCATGCGGACAAGGTCACCGTGCGTCTGCAGGATCGACGCACCCTGACGGCCAAAGTGGTCGGCACCGACCCCACCTATGACATCGCCTTGCTCAAGGTCGACGCCGGCAGCAGCCTGCCGGCCGTCCACATCGGTGATTCGCGCACGCTGAAGCCGGGTCAATGGGTGCTGGCGATCGGCTCGCCGTTCGGCTTCGACTACACCGTGACCCAGGGCATCGTCAGCGCGGTGGGGCGCAATCTCGGCGGACAGGATCAGCCCTACACCTCGTTCATCCAGACCGACGTGCCGATCAACCGCGGCAATTCCGGCGGCCCGCTGTTCGACTTGCAGGGGCGCGTGGTCGGCATCAATTCGCAGATCTATTCCAACACTGGCGACTATCTCGGCGTGTCGTTCTCGATCCCGATCGACGTGGCGATGAACGCGGTGCAGCAGCTCAAGAGCAAGGGTTACGTGTCGCGTGGCCAACTCGGCGTGACCATGACCACCGTCAGCGAAGACATCGTCAAGGCGTTCAAGCTGGACAATGGTGCCGGTGCCGCCGTCGTCGACGTGACCCCGGACAGCGGCGCGGCCAAGGCCGGCATCCAGCCCGGCGACATCATCCTGTCCTACAACGGCCAGGTGCTGCATCAGGCTTCGGATCTCCCGCCGCTGGTCGGCCTGACCAAGCCGGGCAGCAAGGTGCCGGTGGAAATTCTGCGCAACGGCAAGAAGCAGACCTTGCAGGTGACCATCAGCGAAGCCAAGCGTGACCAGAACGCGGTGAACAATCAGAGTGCTTCCTCATCGGAACACAGCGGCTCGGCCGCGCTGGGCCTCACCGTGGAGTCGCTCGACAGCGACACTCGCAAGCAGCTCGGCCTGAAGGCAGGGCAGGGTGTGGTGATCAGCGATATCACCGGTCCGGTGGCGGCGCAGGCTGGCCTGCGTCCGGGCGACGTGATCACCATGGTCAACCAGCAGAAGATCGGCAGCGTGGCCGAGTTCAAGGCAGCGACGAAAGACGTGAAACCCGGCAGCACGGTGCTGTTGCTGGTGCACCGCGACGATCGGAGCAACTTCATCGGCCTGACCGTGCCGGACAGCAAATAGTCCCTTGCCAGCCAGCGCGTCACGATGGCAAAGCGGGCGTTCATCCATGCCGGATGGCGCCCGCTTTGCATTGGCTCGTGCATGGCAACGGCGGGTTCCATGCGATAATGCGGGGTTAGCGTCGCCCAATGGCGATGCGCTGTCACGCATGGTGCGTGGTGGCAAGCTCCCAGCTCGACAGGCCGCCAGCGCTCCATGGAATTGATCCGCAACTTCTCCATCATCGCCCACATCGACCACGGCAAATCGACCCTGGCCGATCGCATCATCCATCTGTGCGGCGGCCTGGCCACGCGCGAGATGGAAGCGCAGGTGCTGGACAACAATCCGATCGAGCGCGAGCGCGGCATCACCATCAAGGCGCAGTCGGTGTCGTTGCCGTACACCGCGCGCAATGGCAAGACCTACCAGCTCAATTTCATCGACACGCCCGGTCACGTCGACTTCTCCTACGAAGTCAGCCGCTCGCTGGCCGCCTGCGAGGGCGCGCTGCTGGTGGTGGATGCGGCACAGGGCGTCGAGGCGCAGTCCGTCGCCAACTGCTACACCGCCGTGGAGATGGGCCTGGAAGTGGTGCCGGTGCTGAACAAGATCGACCTGCCCACTGCCGACATCGAGAAAGTGAAAGGCGAGATCGAGGCGGTGATCGGCATCGACGCCACCGATGCGGTGGCGATCAGTGCGAAGACCGGCCTCAACGTGGTCGAGGTGCTGGAGGCGATCGTCGCGCGCATCCCGCCGCCCAAGCCGCGCGATACCGATCGGCTGCAGGCGCTGATCATCGATTCCTGGTTCGACAACTACCTCGGCGTGGTATCGCTGGTGCGCGTGATGCAGGGCGAGATCAAGCCCGGCGACAAGCTGCTGGTGATGTCTACCGGGCGCACCCACGAGGTGGACGACGTCGGTGTGTTCACGCCCAAGCGCAAGAAGCTGGACAAGCTCGGCGCCGGCGAAGTGGGCTGGATCAACGCCTCGATCAAGGACGTGCACGGCGCACCGGTGGGCGACACGCTGACCCACGCCGGCAAGCCCGCCGACAAGGCGCTGCCCGGCTTCCAGACCATGCAGCCGCGCGTGTTCGCCGGCCTGTTTCCGGTGTCGTCGGACGACTTCCCGGCGATGCGCGAGGCGCTGGACAAACTGCGCCTCAACGACGCCGCGCTGTTCTTCGAGCCGGAGTCGTCCGAGGCGATGGGCTTCGGCTTCCGCTGCGGCTTCCTCGGCATGCTGCACATGGAGATCGTGCAGGAGCGGCTGGAGCGCGAATACGACCTGAACCTGATCACCACCGCGCCCACCGTGGTGTACGAGGTGCTCAAGACCGACGGCTCGATCCTGATGCTGGACAACCCGGCCAAGCTGCCGACCAACTCCAGCCTGGTGCAGGAAATCCGCGAGCCGATCATCGTCGCCAATATCCTCACGCCGCCGGACTACATCGGCAACGTGATCACCCTGTGCGAGGAGAAGCGCGGCGTGCAGCGTTCGATCCAGTACCTGGCGACCCAGGTGCAGATCAGCTACGAGATGCCGCTGGCCGAGGTGGTGATGGATTTCTTCGACCGGCTGAAATCCGTGTCGCGCGGCTACGCCTCGATGGATTATCACTTCGAGCGCTTCGAGGCCGGCCCGTTCGTGCGGGTGGACGTGCTGATCAACGGCGAGCGCGTCGACGCGCTGAGCCTGATCCTGCATCGCAGCCACGCCGACCGCAAAGGTCGCGAACTGGTCGAGCGGATGAAGGACCTGATCCCGCGCCAGCAGTTCGACGTGGCGATCCAGGCGGCGATCGGCGCGCAGATCGTGGCGCGATCCACCGTGAAAGCGTTGCGCAAGAATGTGCTGGCCAAATGCTATGGCGGCGATGTCAGCCGCAAGAAGAAATTGCTGGAGAAGCAGAAGGAAGGCAAGAAGCGCATGAAGCAAGTGGGTCGGGTGGAGATCCCGCAGGAAGCCTTCCTGGCCGTTTTGAGAGTCGATAAATAGTTTGTCCGCAGGAGCAACACATGGATTTTGATTTTTCGGCGATTCTGCTTGGCCTCACCGTGCTGTTCGGCGTGGTGTGGGGTCTGGACAGACTGTTCCTGTACCGCAGGCGCAAGACCCGCCTCGACGCAGCCGGCGAGGAATATCGCGACCCGATGCCGGTGGACTGGGCGCGCTCGCTGTTCCCGGTGGTGCTGGTGGTGTTGCTGCTGCGTTCGTTCGTGGCCGAGCCGTTTCGCATTCCATCCGGTTCGATGATGCCGACGCTGGACGTGGGCGATTTCATCCTGGTCAACAAGTTCGCCTACGGCCTGCGCCTGCCGGCGTTCAACAACAAGTTCGTCGACCTGGGCGAGCCCAAGCGTGGCGACGTGGTCGTGTTCCGTTTTCCCGGCTACCTGTGCCATGACGGCGACAAACTGGTACGCAGCGGCGACATGAGCTGTAACGATCCGCATGCCCCGGTGCAGCAGCAGAACTGGATCAAGCGGGTGATCGGCCTGCCCGGCGACAGCATCGAAGTGCATGGCGCCGATCTTTGGGTCAACGGCCAGCCGGTGACCGCCGACGAAATCGGTCCGTACGAGGGCAATCCGCAGCGCAGCGTGGATCAAACCATGCTGGGCATGGGTGCCACGGTCTGGAACGAGCACCTGAAGCGTGAGGACGGCAGCGCCGTCAATCACCTGATCGCACGGATGCCCGCCTACACCACGCCCAATTCGATCCCGAACGACCGCGTGCCCTCGAAGGTGCCTGCAGGTTGCTACCTGGTGATGGGCGACAACCGCAACGACAGCCTCGACAGCCGCTGGTGGGGCTGCATGCCGGAGAAAAATCTCGCCGGCAAGGCTTTCCTGATCTGGATGAGCTGGAAGGGTTGGGGCACCGGCGGGGTGGACTTCTCGCGGATCGGCACGGTCATCCATTGACCGGATGCCGCTCCAGTCGACCAGGTCCGGACACGTCAGGCTCAACAGTGCGAGAATCCGCTGGCACAATCGGCGCATCGACCCGTACGGGCGCCCTTTGATGCGAAGGGGAATCACTTTGGAGGCATGGCCGTTTGCGGCCATGTTTCACGTAATCGACAGATCGGCACGCCGCGCAGGCGGCCTAGCGAGGGGACTATGAAATCCAAGCAGTCGGGTGTCACCTTGATCGGGTTTCTGATCATCATGGCCATCGTGGCCTTCCTGGCCTACATGGCCATGAAACTGTTGCCGTCGTACTCCGAGTTTCTCGGCGTAACCAAGGCGATGAACCAGATCGCGACCGAGGGCACCAATGGCAAGTCGCTGGACGCAATCCGCCACGAGCTGATGTTCAAGATGAACTTCCAGTACGTCGACGACGCCACCATCAAGCCGGCGAACATCACCATCGTGCGCCAATCCGGGGGCGCCAATGAGTTGCGCGTGGCCTACCAGAAGCAGATTCCGTTCATGTACAACATCGACTTCCTGCTCCACTTCGAGAAGAACGTGCCGCTGCAGGGCAATGTAGGGCAGTAACTTTTGGAACTGAATTACCGCTTTCGCGATCCGGCGCTGACCGAGCTGGCGCTGACCCACCGCAGCATCGGCAAGCCGAACAACGAGCGGCTGGAGTTTCTCGGCGACGCCCTGCTCGGCGCGATCATCGCCGAGATGTTGTACGAGGCGCATCCGAAGGCCAGCGAAGGCGAGCTGTCGCGGCTGCGGGCGCAACTGGTCAACGGCCAGGCGCTGGCCGTGGTGGCGCGTGAGCTGGATCTGGGCGACGGGCTGAAACTCGGGCCGGGCGAACTGAAGAGCGGCGGGTTCCGGCGCGATTCGATCCTGGCCGACGCGTTCGAGGCACTGGTGGCCGCGGTCTACCTGGACGGCGGTTTCGATGCCTGCCGCGACACCGTGCGCGGGCTGTTCAACGAACGCATCGTCGCGTTGCGCCGATCCTCCAAGGACGCCAAGACGCGACTGCAGGAATGGCTGCAGGCCAAGGGCCTGCCGCTGCCGCAGTACGAGCTGGTCGCCAGCCATGGCGAGGATCACGCCAAGACGTTCGATGTCAGCTGCACCATCGTCGAGCCGCTGCCGCTCACCGCAGCGGCCCAGGCCGGCAACCGCCGCGCAGCCGAGCAGGACGCCGCCGAGAGCGTGCTCAACCAGTTGCTGGAACAGCAGCGCAATCCCTGATTTTCACCTTTTGCCGAAGCGCCCGCCGGACCGGCGGGACGTGGCGTGGCGGACCGTCCGCCGCAGCCGCTTTCGGCGAAGCACTACACTTGTCATCCGACCCGCCGAGCACTTCACGTCATGAACCACGAACTGGACACCGCCGCCGGCACCCTGCCGCATGAGAATTTCCGATGCGGCATGGTCGCGCTGGCCGGACGACCGAACGTGGGCAAGTCGACTCTGCTCAACGCCCTGATCGGTTTTCGCCTGTCGATCATCAGCCCGCGGCCGCAGACCACCCGCCATCGCATCCTCGGCATCAATACCAGCGAGGCCGGGCAGATCATGTATGTCGATACACCCGGCCTGCATCGCGGCGCCAAGAAGGCGATGAACCGCAGCCTCAACCGTGCCGCGCGTTCGGCGATCAGCGACGTCGACCTGGTGGTGCAGGTGATCGAGGCCGGCCGCTTCACCGACGAGGACGAGGCGCTGTACGCCGCGCTGGTCGAGCAGTCGTCGCCGCGCCTGCTGGTGATCAACAAGGTCGACCTCAACAAGGACAAGACGGTGATGCTGCCGTTCGTGGCCGAGCTGGTGGCCAGACACAGCTACGACGAAATCCACTACGTCAGCGCGCTCAAGGGGCAAGGGCTGAAGGAGCTGGAACAGGCGATCCTGAAGCGCCTGCCGGTGCAGCCGCCGGTATACGGCGAAGACGAAGTCACCGACCGCAGCGAGCGCTTCCTCGCCGCCGAGATGGTGCGCGAGCAGCTGATGCTGCGGCTCGACCAGGAGCTGCCGTACGCCACCACGGTCGAGATCGAGCAGTTCAACGACCGTCCCGACGGCATCGCCGAGATCCACGCGATCATCTGGGTCGAGCGCGACGGCCAGAAGGCCATCGTGATCGGCAACGGCGGCGCCCAGCTCAAGGCCATCGGCACCAGCGCCCGCCGCCACATGGAGCGCATGTTCGAGCGTAAAGTGTTCCTCAAGCTGTGGGTGAAGGTGCGCGAGGGCTGGGTCGACGACGAGAACATGCTGAAGAAATTCGGCTATACGGATTGAGAGCGGGAAACAGGGAACAGGGAACGGGTAAGAGCAAGCTGCCGCGCGCTATCGTGTTTTCCATTCCCCATTCCCCATTCCCCGTTCCCCGTTCCCCGCCCCTGACCCATGCGCCTCGAACAGCAACCCGGCTACGTCCTGCATGCGCGCCCCTATCGCGAGACGTCGCTGCTGCTCGAATGCCTGACTCGTGAGCATGGCCGGCTCGGCGTGGTGGCGCGCGGCGTGCGCGGCGAACGCTCGCGCCTGCGCCGGGCCCAGCTGGAGCCGTTCCAGCCGTTGGCAATGGACCTGCTGCTGCGCGGCGAGATGGCCACGCTGACCGGAGTCGAAACGGTAGGCACGCCATCGCGCCTGCCCGGCGATGCCGGCCTGGCCGGGCTGTATCTCAACGAGCTGGTGGTGCGTCTGACCGGCCGGCAGGATCCGGTTTCCGCGTTGTTCGATGCCTACGCACAGACCCTGACGCGGCTGGCCGCTGGTGAATCGCTGGCGTGGAGCCTGCGCCGTTTCGAGCGCGATCTGCTGGAGGCGATCGGCTACGGCCTGCAGTTGCACCACGATTCGAACGATGGCGAGGCGCTGGTGCCGGAGGCATCCTATCGTTATCTGGTCGAACAGGGCGCCGTGCGCTGCGCCGCCAGTCATCCGCAGGCATTGCGCGGCAGCGATCTGCTCGCGCTGGCGCAGGACCGGATGCCCGACAACGCCGGGCTGAAAAGCCTCCGCGACATGATGCGCGAGATCATCCGTTTTCATCTCGGTGGCGGCGAGTTGCGCGCCTGGCGGGTGCTGGCCATGGCGGTGTCGCGTCGTCCGGACACCGAACGCTAGGTTCGGCGACCCACGCGCTTCTCCGCCGCGCGGACCCTAGCCGTCCAGCGCCTGCAGTGTGGCCCGCAACGCCTTGCGAAAACGCGCCAGTACGCCGGTGGTCACGGCGCGGTGCGGCAGCCGCTTCTGCAGCAGAACGACCTGGACCGACAACGTCGTGGCACCGCAGAAGCCGCAGGACGAGCGCAGCCGATGCAGGCGCTCGCCGAACCGGTCCGGCTCGCGGCTCACCGCCTCGAGTTCCCGATCGAGCAGGATCAGCTCCTCACGCAGCAGCAGCCGCAGTGCGCGCATCGTGACGGGGTCGCCCGAGGTGGCCAGCGCGGCGTGATCATCCAGCATGCCGGCGTCGCTGCGGTCCGGTTGCGCCAGCGCCAAGGTGCGTTGCAGGTCGGCCAGGCTGCAAGGCTTCAGCAGCAACTCGCTGAAGCCGGCGGCAAGCAGCGCCGAGCGCTCGGCCGGTTCCAGCTCGGCACTGGTGGCGACGGCGATGCCATCGGCCGAACGGGCCTGGCCATCGTTGCGCAGCGCGGTGAGAATCTGCAGCGCGCCGGCCCCCGGCATGCGGCAATCCAGCAGCAGCAGGTCGAACGCCTGCTCGCGGGCAAATTGCAGTGCTGCGCTGCCTTCGGTGCAGATCTCCACCTGCGCCCCCAGCGAACGCATGCCGTCACCGAGGAAACGGCAGCTGGCCGGATCGTCGTCCGCCACCAGGACCCTGGGGCAGGCCGATTCGGCGGAATGGAAACGGTCGCAAAGCGGGCTGGTCATGACGAAATCCTTGTCGTTCAGCTTAATTTGGCAGAATGGCCCGACATGCGTCCGACATCAAGCCACCTTTTTCTGTGTTGCTGCCTGCTGCTGGCGATCGGCTGGAGCCTGCCCGCGCGCGCGGATGTGCTGCTGACGGCGAAGTCGGTCAGCATGCCCGGGGTACGCTTGCAGGCGGTTACCGTCAGCCTCGCCGAAGATCCCGCCGGCGGGCTTCATCTGCAATTGCATGCCGACCGGGCGGATGTTCCGGCGATGGGATGGCGGCGGCTGGGGCTGACCCTCGATGGCAACCTGCGGCGGGACGATCGCCTGCGCTGGATCCTCGACGGCAACGTGCAACTGGCCGGTGCGCCGGGTGGTGCGCTCAGCGATGCCCAGGCGAACATCGTGCTCAGCCAGGCGGCCAACACCTTGTTGGTCGATCTCGTCCAGAACAAGGCGCACGCAAGTACCGCGTTGCCGCTGGACCAGCCCACGCATGCGCAGATCAAGCTGGACAATCTCCCCGCCGGCTGGCTGCAGGGACTGCTCGGCACGGTCTGGTCGGGCCGAACCACCGGGGGGCGGGTGGACGCCGAACTGGCACTGGATCTGCGCGACAACGGCGTGCAGTCCTCCGGCCAGTTCACGCTCGACGACGTCGGTTTCGATACGCCCAGCGGCACGCTCGCCGGGCAACAACTGAACGGCTCGGGCCGGTTCAGCCTCGATACCACGAACGGTCCGGCCCGGATGGATCTGGACGCCAGCCTGCGTGGCGGTGAGCTTCTGCTGGGCCCGCTTTATGCCAGCCTGCCGGATCATCCGGTGCAGATCGGCCTGCGTGCCAGCGCGGAGAAGGGCGCTTTGGAATTGAGCCGGTTGCGTGTGACCGATGCCGATGCCCTGCAGCTCGACGGCGCGCTGGCATTCGATGCGAAAGGCACGTTGAAGACACTGAAGCTCGATCGACTGCATGCCAGTTTTCCGGCCGCCTACCAGCGTTACGGCAAGGCCTGGCTGAGCACGCTCGGCCTGCGCGACATGCGCATCGAAGGCCAGCTCAACGGCAGTCTGGATTTGCGTGCGGACGGGCCGCGCAGCTTTGCGTTCAGCACCGACGGGCTGGACCTGGCCGACGCCGATGGCCGGCTGGCCATCGCCGGTCTGCACGGCGGGTTGGACTGGTCGATCACCGATGACCGGCCGGCGACCACCTTGGGTTGGCGCAGCCTGCAGTTCTACAAGATACCCAGCGGCGCCGCGCAGGCGTCATGGCAAAGCCGAGGCGGCACGCTCAGCCTGCAGCAGCCGCTGCCGATGCCGCTGCTGGGAGGCCAATTGCGCGTCGGCGAGCTGGACTGGCGCCCGGGCGCGGCCAAGGGGCAACGGCTGGAAACCTCACTGGTGCTGACCGGGGTCGACATGGCCGCCTTCAGCAAGGCGATAGGCTGGCCAGCCTTCCCGGGTACGCTCGCGGGCGCGATCCCGTCGCTGCGCTGGGTCGACGATCGCTTCGAGTTGCAGGGCGGCCTTTCCGCCAGCCTGTTCGACGGTTACATGGACATCACCCGACTTTCGCTGCAGCAGCCGTTCGGACCCAATCCGGTGCTGAGCGGCGACATTGCGTTGAAGCAGCTCGACCTGGCGCAGATCACCAGCGTATTCGACTTCGGCAGCATCACCGGCCGGCTCGACGGCTCCATCAACGACCTGCGGCTGGTCGGCTGGAGCCCGGTCGCATTCAAGGCCAGCCTGCTCGCCGGCAGCGGCGGGCGGATCAGCCAGCGCGCAGTGAACAACCTCACTGCGGTCGGTGGCGGCGGGATTGCCGCTGGCCTGCAGGGTGCCGTGCTGAAATTGTTCAAGACCTTCGGCTACAAGCAGATCGGCCTCAATTGCACATTGCAGGGCACGGTCTGCCAGATGAGTGGTCTGGAGCCGACCGACGACGGCTACACTATCGTCGAAGGCAGTGGCTTGCCGCGACTGCAGGTGATCGGCCACCAGACCCAGGTCGACTGGCCCACCCTGGTTCAACGATTGCATGACGCCATCAACGGGGCGGGTCCGCAGGTCCGTTGACGGCATGCCGCCGCAGTCTTTTCCCTTTCAATCGCTGGAGTCCATCATGCGCAAGCTCGTCTACGTCATCCTGACCTCGCTGGCCGTGGCGTTGGCCGGCTGCGTCACCATCAACGTGTATTTCCCCGAGGCCGCAGCGCAGAAGGCGGCGGACCAGTTCATCGGCAACGTGCTGGAGGGAACCGCGCCCTATGCCACTCCCGCACCGAAAGAACCGACCCCGGCCGTGCAGAACGACGGCCAGCACCCTTCGGCGATGCTGCTCGATCTGCTGATCCCGTCCGCCTACGCCGCCGATGTGCCGAACATCCGCATCCAGACCAGCGCCACCGAGGCGATTCGTGGCCGCATGCATGCGCGCTTCCAGGGCGCGCTGGGCGATCTGCTGGACAGCGGTGCCGTCGGCTTCACCCGTGACGGCATGGTCGCCATGCGCGACGCCGCCAAGGTGCCGCTGAGCCAGCGCGCCCAGGCGAACGCCACGGTAGCCGACGAAAACCGCGATCGCGCCGCGCTCTACCGCGAAATCGCCCATGCCAACAACCATCCGGAGTGGGAGTCGCAGATCCGCGCCACCTTCGCCAAGAGCTGGATCGAAAAGGCTCGTGCCGGCTGGTATTACCAGGACGCTTCCGGCGCCTGGCAAAAGAAGTAGGTCCCTGTGTGGGAGCGGCTTCAGCCGCGATGCCTTTGACATCATTAGCAGAAGCATCGCGACTGAAGTCGCTCCCACAAGGCGCAAGCCTGCGGCCGATCTGGGATAATCGGCGGCCAGCCCTTGCGGCATCAACCGTCCGAGCCTCATGTCCCGATCCAACTCCGTTTCGCCCATCCCTTTCGAAGCCCACATCACCGACCTCAGCCATGATGGCCGCGGCGTGGCGCGGGTGGATGGCAAGACGGTATTCGTCAGCGGCGCGTTGCTGGGCGAACAGGTCATGGCGCGCCTGCGCAAGCGTCATCGCCATTTCGACGAGGCCGAAGTCGTCGAGCTGATCACCCGCTCGCCGCATCGGGTGGAGCCGCGCTGCCGCCACTTCGCCGAGTGCAGCGGCTGTTCGCTGCAACACCTGGACGCCGCCTCGCAGATCGCCGCCAAGCAGCGCGTGCTGGCGGAGAATTTCGAGCGCATCGGCAAGGTCACACCGCAGCAGTGGTTGCCGCCGCTCACCGGCGAGCCGTGGGGTTATCGGCGCAAGGGCAGGCTGTCGGTGCGCAACGTGATGAAGAAAGGCCGCGTGCTGGTGGGTTTCCGCGAAGAGCAGAACCCGCGCTTCGTTGCCGAGATCCAGCAGTGCGAAGTCATGCATCCCGCGCTGGGTCCGAAGGTCGGCCTGCTGGCCGATCTGCTCAGCGAGATGGATGCGGTCGACACGATTCCGCAAATCGAATTTGCCGCCGGCGACGACCTGATGGCGTTGGTGTTCCGCCACATGCAGCCGCTCAGCGAACGCGACCTGGCGGCGTTGACCGCGTTCGGCCAGGCGCACGATCTGGCCATCTACCTGCAGCCTGGCAGCAACAGCAGCGTGCATCCGCTATGGCCGGAAAACCCGCGGCTGGCGTTCCGCATTGCCAGCGGCGATGCCGCGATCGCCGACGTGGAGCTGGAGTTCCAGCCGCTCGACTTCGTGCAGGTCAATGCGGACATGAACCAGCGGATGATGGCGCGCACGCTGGAACTGCTCGACCCGCAGCCGACCGATCGCGTGCTGGACCTGTTCTGCGGTCTCGGCAACTTCACGCTGCCGATCGCGCGCCGGGTGGCCGAAGTGGTCGGTGTGGAAGGCGAGCATGGCCTGGTCGAACGCGCGGCACAGAATGCCGCGCGTAACGGGATCGACAATGCTCGCTTCCACGTGGCGGACCTGTTCGCGGATCAGCGCGGCGCCGACTGGGCGCGCCAGCCGTGGGACAAGCTGCTGCTCGACCCGCCGCGCGCCGGCGCCGACAAGGTGCTCGAGTACCTGCCGCACAAGCAGACCCGGCGCATCGTCTACGTCTCCTGCCATCCGGCCTCACTGGCGCGTGACGCCGGCATCCTGGTCAACCAGCATGGCTTCAAGTTGACGTCGGCGGGCGTGATGGACATGTTCCCGCATACCGCGCACGTCGAGTCGATCGCGCTGTTCGAGCGGTAACTTATGCATTCGTCCCTGAATGCGAGAATCAAAAAGCGGCCATCCGTGGCCGCACTCATCGAAAAAGCATGGCAATAGAGATCGAACGCAAATTCCTGTTGGCCGACGATAGCTGGCGCGCCGGCATCGAACGCAGCGAACCGATCGCGCAGGGCTACCTGGTCGGTGCGCAGGCGCTGCGCGCTGGCCATGCACGCGCCTCGGTGCGGGCGCGCCTCGCCGGCGAGCTGGCATGGCTGAACATCAAGGCGGCCACGCCGGGCATTGCCCGCACCGAATTCGACTACCCGATACCGGTGGCCGATGCGCGGATATTGCTGGCCGATCTGTGCGACGGCGTGCTGGAAAAAATCCGCCACCACGTGCGGGTCGATGGCGTGTTGTTCGAGATTGACGAATTCAACGGCGACAACCACGGGCTCATCGTCGCCGAGGTCGAACTGCCCGCGGTCGACGCGCCGTTCCCGCGGCCGCCATGGCTGGGCCGCGAAGTCAGCACGCTGACCCGCTACTACAACGTCAACCTGATCGCGCATCCGTACCGGGAGTGGTCGCCGGCCGAGCGCGCTGCCGAGGATGCCGCATGCTGATGATCGGCGTGGCCGCGCTGGAACTGGCCGAACACGAGAAGCGCTGGCTCACCGCGCCGGGGGTGGCCGGCGTACTGCTGTTCGCACGCAATTACCACTCGCGCGAGCAGCTGATCGCCTTGTGCGATTCGATCCGCGAGGCCGGCGGTGAGCACCTGCTGATCGCCGTCGACCAGGAAGGCGGTCCGGTGCAGCGTTTCCGCGACGGCTTCACCCGCCTGCCGCCGCTGGCGGCGATCGGCGCGGTCTACGACCATGACCCAGGCGAGGCGGTGCGGCTGGCCGAGGAACACGCCTGGGTGATGGCCAGCGAGCTGCGCGCCAGCGGCGTCGATTTCAGTTTCGCGCCGGTGGTGGACCTGGCCCGCGGCAACGCCGCGATCGGGCTGCGCGCCTTTCATGCCGTTCCGGCGGTGACCGCCGAGCTGGCACAGGCCTACGTGCGCGGCATGCACCTGGGCGGCATGGCCGCAGTACTCAAGCACTTTCCCGGGCATGGCTCGGTCGCCACCGATACGCACAAGGCGCAGGCGATCGACCCGCGCCCCCTCGACGAGATCCGCCGCGACGACCTGCTGCCGTTCGCCGAGTGCATCGAGGCACGGGTCGAGGCGGTCATGATGGCGCACGTGATCTATCCGGCGGTGGACAGCCAGCCGGCCGGCTATTCGAAGGTATGGATCGAGCAGATCCTGCGTGGCGAGCTGGGTTTCGCCGGCGCCGTGATCAGCGACGACATCAGCATGGCCGCCGCCGGTACGGCCGGCAGCGTCGGCGGACGGGTGCGCGCGCACCTGGCTGCCGGTTGCGATCTGGTGCTGGCCTGCTTTCCCGACGTGGTGGACGAGGCGATCGCCGCGATGCAGGGCGAAGCCACCGGGCTGCCGCCGCAACTGGCCAACCTGCGCGGCGCATTGGGCGCAAGCTGGGACAGCCTCACCAACAATCCGCAGCGCGACCGCTTCGTCGCGCGCATCATGGCGTTGCATGCCGACCAGGGAGCCGCATGAATACTCCAATCCCACCGCTGGCCGATGCGCTGGCGCAGGCCGAACTGCTGTTCGAGCGCAGCACGCTGGAAAGCGTGATCGCCGACATGGGGCGGCAGATCGACGCCGCGCTGGACGGCGAGCGCGCGGTCTTCCTCCCCGTGATGAACGGCGCGCTGATCTTCGCCGGCCAGCTGGCGCTGGCGATCCGCACCGACCTGGAATTCGACTACGTGCACGCCACGCGCTACCGCGGCGCCACCTCCGGCAGTGAGCTGCACTGGTTGCGCGAGCCGGCGGTGTCGCTGGTCGATCGCGTGGTGTTGCTGGTCGACGACATCCTCGACGAGGGCCACACATTGAAAGCGGTGCGCGAGGACTGCTATCGGCGCGGCGCAAAACGTGTGTTGATCGCCAGCCTGTGCACCAAGCGGCATGATCGCCTGGTCGAAGGCATCGCCTCCGATTTCAACGGCGTCGAATTGCCGGACCGCTACGTGTTTGGCTACGGCCTGGATTATTACGAGCAGGGCCGCAACCTGCCGGCAATCTATGCGTTGAAGGAGACGGCCGCATGAGTGCCATTGACCTTGCCGTCATCGGCGGCAGCGGCCTGTACAACTTTCCGGGTCTCGAAAACACCACGCGCCATGCCGTGGACACGCCTTACGGGCCGGCTTCCGGCGACGTCGTGCTCGGCGATTTCGCCGGCAAGCGCATCGCCTTCCTCGCGCGCCACGGCGAGAGCCATACCTTGCCGCCGCACCGCGTCAACTACCGCGCAAACCTGTGGGCGTTGCACAGCCTCGGCGCGCGCCGGGTGATCGGGGTCAATGCGGTGGGCGGCATCCGCGGCGACATGGGGCCGCGGGTGATCGTGGTGCCCGACCAGCTGATCGACTATACCCACGGCCGCGTCACCAGCTTCTGCGACATGGACGGCGCTGAAGTGAAGCACATCGACTTCAGCGAGCCGTATACCGAATCGCTGCGTGTGTCGTTGCTGGCGGCGGCGCGCGCGGCCGGCATCGCGGCGATCGGCGGCGGTTGCTACGGCGCGACGCAGGGACCGCGGCTGGAAACCCGTGCCGAGATCGCGCGCATGAAGCGCGACGGCTGCGACCTGGTCGGCATGACCGGCATGCCCGAAGCGGCGCTGGCGCGCGAGCTGGAGCTGGAATACGCCTGCCTCGCCCTGGTCGCGAACTTCGCCGCCGGCTGCGGCGACGAGGCGGAAATCAGCATCGAGGAAATCTTCGCGCATCTGGCGGCGGCCACCGCCGAGGTGCCGCGCATCCTCGCGGCGATGCTGGAAAGCTGAGGGTCGCCGGCGGCTTTGCGTGACCCGGGTACTTTTTCATATTGCGCTGGGCCTTCACATATTGGTACTTTTCGCCGGCCAGGGCGGAGAACCAGGGGAATTCCGCGCAGAGCCTGGCGCACCCAATCCATGGATCCAGAGGTTCGCGCAATGAGTTTTGGTACGGTCAAATGGTTCAACGACGCCAAGGGTTTCGGTTTCATCGCACCGGAGGACGGCGGGGCGGACGTGTTCGTCCATTTTTCGGCGATCACCAGCAAGGGCTTCCGCAGCCTGCAGGAAGGTCAGCGGGTCAAGTTCGAAGTGACCCAGGGTCCGAAAGGCGCCCAGGCTTCCGACGTCGAAGCCGCCGCCTGATCCGTCAGGCAAGCGTTGCACGGCAACAATGAAACCCCGCATCCTGTGCGGGGTTTTTTGTTTTCATGAAGGGAGCACGCAATGACTGATCGCAGGCGTTTCCTCAAGGCCTCGCTGCTGGGGGCTTCGGCGTCGATGCTGGCCTGGGGCGGCAAGCTGGCCGCCGGACCGATGGGCCGAAGCGGCAAGCTGGCCGCCGCAACGGCAACCCGCAGCACGACGACAGCGGGCGCCCGGGTCGTCTCGACCTGGGACTTCGGCGTCGCGGCGAACCAGGCCGCATGGTCCATCCTCGGCAAGGGCGGCCCCGCGCTGGACGCGGTCGAAGCCGGCGCGCGGGTACCCGAGTCCGACCTGAAAAACCACAGCGTCGGCAAGGGCGGCTATCCCGATCGCGACGGCCACGTCACCCTCGACGCCAGCATCATGAACTTCGACGGCAGCTGCGGCGCGGTCGCCGCGCTGGAGCACATCGAGCACCCCATCTCGGTCGCACGCCGGGTGATGGAGCGCACGCCGCACGTGCTGCTGGTCGGCGAAGGCGCGCTGCAGTTCGCGCTGGAGCAGGGTTTCAAGAAGGAACGACTGCTGACGCCGGAAGCCGAGAAGGCCTGGCACGAATGGCTGAAGACGGCGAAATACAACCCGTCGATCAACAGCGAAGTGCACGACTACGGCAAGGGCGGCGTCACCGGCATGCCCGGCGGCGCGCTCAACCACGACACCATAGGCATGCTGGCGATCGACGCGCACGGCCGCCTGGCCGGCGCGTGCACCACCAGCGGCATGGCGTGGAAAATGCGCGGCCGCGTCGGCGACAGCCCGATCATCGGCGCCGGCCTGTATGTCGACGGCGAGGTCGGCGGCGCCACCTCCACCGGCGTCGGCGAGGAAGTGATCCGCAACGCCGGCAGCTTCCTGGTCGTCGAGCTGATGCGCCAGGGCCGCTCGCCGCACGAAGCCTGCAAGGAGGCGGTGATGCGCATCGTCAAGAAACGCCGCGAAGCTTCCAAGACCCTGCAGGTCGGCTTCCTCGCGATGAACCGCCATGGCGAGGTCGGCGCCTACGCGATCCAGCACGGCTTCTCCTACGCCGTGTGCGATGCGAAGAAACAGGACACCCTGATCCCGTCGCAAAGCGTCTACACCACGAGCTATTCGTGATACTGGAAATCGCCGCCAACTCGGTCGCCTCCGCGCTCGCCGCGCAGGAAGGCGGGGCAGGGCGGGTCGAGCTCTGCACCGCGCTGGAACTGGGCGGCCTCACGCCGTCGCATGCGCAGATCGCGCTGGCCCGCGAGCGCCTGCGCATCCCGCTGTACGTGCTGATCCGCCCGCGCGCCGGCGACTTCCTCTACGGCGAGCTGGAATGCGAAACGATGCTGCGCGACATCGAAACCTGCGCATCGCTGGGCTGCGACGGCGTGGTTCTCGGCGTGCTCGACGCCGAAGGCAGGGTGGACACCGCGCGCTGCCGCCCGCTGATCGCCGCCGCCGGCAAACTCGGCGTCACCTTCCATCGCGCCTTCGACCTCAGCCGCGACCCGGCACAGGCGCTGGAGGACATCGTCACGCTCGGCTGCGAGCGCATCCTGACCTCGGGCATGCAAGGCAGCGCCGCCGATGGCAGCACGCTGATCCGCGAACTCGTCGAACAAGCCGGGGATCGCATCGTCGTGATGCCCGGCGCCGGCATCACCGCACAGAACATCGCCGCGCTGGCCACCGCCACCGGCGCGCACGAATTCCACGCCTCCGCCAAACACCAGCTGCCTTCGGGCATGCACTATCGCCGACCGCTGTTGAGTGACATGGAGGGCGGCGAACTGTGCAGCGACGTCGAGCAGGTACGTGCGCTGGTCACCGCCTTGGCAACGACGGCGCAAAATCCGGCCGGGACCTGAGCGCGTCAGCCGGAAGCGGTTCCCCGGAGCACCTCGTTCCCGCATGTCGTCGTTCCTGCGAAGGCAGGGGAAGTTTTTCAACGGCGAGCTCGTCATCGCACTTCAGCTTTTCAACGACGGAGCCGCCCCCCTCCGGCCTTCCGCCACCGTCATAGGCGATCCCTGCCTTCGCAGGGATGACGAATAAGAAAACCTCCCCCTGTCGTCATTCCTGCGAAGGCAGGAATCGCTCTTCAACGGCGAAGCCGGTCACCCCGTCGGCCCTTCGCCATGGCAACACGCGATCCCGGCTTTCGCCGGGATGACGAATAAAAAAGCCTCCCCCTATCGTCATTCCTGCGAAGGCAGGAATCGCTCTTCAACGACGAAGCCGGTCATCCCTTCGGCCCTTCGCCATGGCAACACGCGATCCCGGCCTTCGCCGGGATGACGAATAAAAAAGCCTCCCCTATCGTCATTCCTGCGAAGGCAGGAATCGCTCTTCAACGGCGAAGCCGGTCATCCCGTCGGCCCTTCGACATGGCAACATGCGATCCCGGCCTTCGCCGGGATGACGAATAAAAAAGCCTCCCCTATCGTCATTCCTGCGAAGGCAGGAATCGCTCTTCAACGGCGAAGCCGGTCATCCCGTCGGCCCTTCGACATGGCAACGCGCGATCCCGGCCTTCGTCGGGATGACGAGTACAACCGGGTCATTCGAAGTTCCCTACGGCAGCGCATGGCCCCCGCCTTGGTTAAGATGGCGAATTGCCGAACAGCAGCAGGAGCTACCCGAGTGATCATCAAGCCCAAAGTCCGCGGTTTCATCTGCATCACCGCCCACCCGGTCGGTTGCGAGCGCAACGTGCTCGACCAGATCAAGGTCACCCAGGCCGCGGGCCACGACAAGGCCAAGGGCCCGAAGCGCGTGCTGGTGATCGGCGCGTCCACCGGCTACGGCCTGGCCTCGCGCATCACCGCCGCGTTCGGCTACGGCGCCGCCACGCTCGGCGTGTTCTTCGAGAAGCCCAGCAGCCACGAGAAAACCGGCACCGCCGGCTGGTACAACTCCGCCGCGTTCGACAAGGCGGCCAAAGCCGCCGGCCTGTACAGCAAGTCGATCAACGCCGACGCATTCGCCCACGAAACCCGTGCCAAGGCCATCGAGATCATCAAGAACGAAATGGGCGGTCCGATCGACCTGGTGGTCTATTCGCTGGCATCCCCGGTGCGCAAGCTGCCGGACACCGGCGACGTGGTGCGCTCGGCGCTCAAGACCATCGGCGCGCCGTTCCACAACACCTCGGTCGACACCAACAAGGACACCGTGATCGAGGCCACCGTCGAGCCGGCCACCGAGCAGGAGATCAAGGACACCGTCACCGTGATGGGCGGCGAGGACTGGGCGCTGTGGATCGACGCGCTGAGCGCCGCCGGCGTGCTGGCCGAGCACGCCAAAACCGTCGCCTACAGCTACATCGGCACCGAGATCACCTGGCCGATGTACTGGCACGGCACCCTGGGCCGGGCCAAGCAGCACCTGGACAACACCGCCAAGCAACTGCGCAGCCGCCACCCCGGCCTCGACGCCTACGTCGGCGTGATGAAGTCCGTCGTCACCCAGGCCAGCGCCGCCATCCCCGTGATCCCGCTGTACGTCTCCATCGCCTTCAAGATCATGAAAGAGAAGGGCATCCACGAAAACCCGATCGAACAGGCCAACCGCCTGTTCCACGACCGCCTCTACCGTGCTGATGGTGCCCCCGCACCCACCGACGACGAAGGCCGCCTGCGCCTGGACGACTGGGAACTGCGCGACGACGTGCAGATCCCCTGCAAGACGATCTGGCCCACCGTCACCACCGAGAACCTCAAGCAGATCACCGACTACGCGGGCTACAAGCACGAGTTTTTGCAGTTGTTCGGGTTTGATCGGGGGGATGTGGACTATGAGGCCGAGGTGGAGGCGGATCGGCGGTTTGATTGTGTTGACGGGTGAGTTATCTCCATGGACTGCAGACCGCCCAAGATATGCCTGCTCGCGCCTTATTCCGCGTAGCGCTCGACCGAAGATTCCCGGTACTGCCGGAACCATAGCCTTAAATGGCTCTAACCCAGCTATCTATATTGGCAAGCGTGGCGAACCGGCGACCATAGCTGGTAGCCCGTGAAAAAGGGCTTTTAAGTGTGGCGATCATGGCCCAGTCGCTTTCCGCGTGCACAGAGCTAAATCCATCCATAAGCCTGCCAAGATCGAACTAGTACAGGAGATCAAATAGATCATGGCAGAGCTAACCCGGATTCACACGGCGGATTCGCCCAGTGCCATCAGCGTCGTGTTTATCCACGGCCTCGGTGGTGATGCGCATCAAACCTGGATGTGCAAACCAAAGGACCCTGCGACGCTGTGGCCAAAATGGGTCGGTGAGGATGCCGATTGCAACGTCTGGATTTTGGGGTATGACGCTGCATTCTCCGGTTGGACAGAACACGCGATGCATCTCGCGGATCAAGGCAACGCTTTCATGTCGGAGCTGCTCTCCGAGCCCTCGCTGCTTGGCCGACCCTTGGTCCTAGTCGGACACAGCTTGGGCGGGTTGGTCATCAAGTCGGGAATGGTACATGCCGAAACGCTTGACGATCCGCGCTTCCAGCCTTTACTCGAAGCAATTTCCGGCGTCGTCTTCGTGGGGACACCTCATCAAGGCTCAAATCTCGCATCCGTCGCGGCCGTGCTGTCCGGCTTGCTGCGGACGAATCCGCAAGTCGTCAATATGGCATCGGATGATGCTTGGTTGAAAATAATTAATGGGCAATTTCGCAAACTCCAGGCCAATCGCGAGTTTTATGTCTCCGCGTTCTCCGAGACGAAAGGTGTCTTTCTTGGCTGGAAATTCTTAGGCATGTCGATAGGTTCGCGCGTGATTATCGTGAACCGAAATAGCAGTGACCCTCAGATTCCACAAGTCGTACCCACGCAAATCGACGCTGATCATATTCAGATCGCTAAACCGGCGAATCGTAATGCCACGATCCATAAGACGATGCTCGCGCTAATTGCGAACCTCAAAGGCAAATCGCTTTCGCTACCGACAAAGGAAGCCGAACTCGGACCGGTGCCCGGCATTGGCGACTTGCGGCTTAAGTTGTACGAAGCATCCACGCCCCTATTGACCTGGCCTTGCACATTGCCTGGTGGTGAGTGGTTAGAGCGACCGGAGCTGGAGCAGCTTGTACAGCGCATTGATGGCGCATCGTCTAGCCTCACCTTGGTACTGGGCGAACCGGGTAGCGGAAAATCCGCCCTGTTGGCCAGGGTGGCAAAGATGAAACACGCCGAGGGGTGGTCGGTGCTCGCAATCAAGGCGGATCGGCTACCGGAGGACATCTTGAACAGCGAGGGGCTCGCTCGCTACCTGAACATCGGGACTGCTCCCGCAAACGCGTTGCGCGGTCTTGCCCAGGCGGGCCCAGTACTCGTAGTCATCGATCAGCTCGATGCATTGGCCGACCTGGTCGTGCAGCACTCCGCGCGCCTCCGGGTTTTAATTGATCTGATCCGCGATCTCTCGGAAGTGCCGAACGTCCACACTCTTTCGTCTTGCAGATCCTTCGAGCAACGCCACGATCCGAGCCTACGCAACCTCGACGCTACGGTAGTCACACTGAACCTGCCGGAGTGGAGTGTAGTTCAGGCAGTCCTCACTACGCGTGGTATTAAGGCCGAAGGCTGGAACGACGATCTCAAACAAATTTTGCGCTCGCCGCACGCACTGGATGTATTCCTTGGACTGCTGCAAACCACTACCGAGGTGGGGGTATTGCGAAGCTTTCAAGGCATGCTGCAACTGCAATGGGAGCAGCGGGTCCTCAGTGATCCTACTGGCCGGCGCAAACGCGCCATGCTTGAGCTCGCCTGCACGATGGCGGAACGCGAAGTACTCGGGCTGCCGCTCGCGGCCGCTGAGGATTGGTTTAGCGAGATCCAAGAGCTTTCGGCCGCTGGGTTGCTCCGCTTCGACGAGGGGGCAGGTAGAGTCGAATTTCGGCATCAGACCCTCTACGAGTTTGTTCGCGCACGGAGTTTCCTTGACGAAGCCGGCAGCCTGACGGACACAGTACTGCGGCATCAAAAAAGCCTGCGGATTCGTCCTCAGCTTTGGCATGCGCTGGCATTCTTTCGCAAGACGAGCCCGGAGGACTACAGCGCTGAACTGGTGCGCCTGTGGAGTGCAGGCATCAGGCCGCATCTAAAAATGCTTGTGATCGAGTTTTTGGGGCGACAGGTCTCTCCGTTGCCTGCAGAACTTCAACTCGTCTACCAGTCGCTCGATGATCGATGGTTCAGGCCCCGATTTCTTGGCGCTGCCATCGGTAGTCCGGGTTGGCTGTCAGCCCTAGCAGAGAGGCACTTGCCAATATGGATGGCGCTGCCAGTCGAGGAAGCACTCGGACTTGTCCCTTTGCTTGAAACGGCCTTGAGTGTCGATCCACAACTCGTGACAGATCTTGTCAGGAAAATCTGGCTCTCGGAGCGTTCCAAAGACGAACTAAGCTGGCGCGTCCTGGGCATGGGTAGCGTGGCACCACAGTCGCCTGAATGGGTGGGTGATCTGGAAGCAATCGCTTTACGAGCGCCACTGGACGAGTGGACGATCGGCCACGTGGCAGGCGTGGTCAGCGAGGTACTTCCAAACGAAGCGCCTCGACTCGTTGCGGCGTGGCTGAGGCGAAAGTTGCAGCAGGCCGAGGCGGACCTCACGCGGATTCAAGAGAGTGATGCGGATCAGCCTACCGCTGTCCGCGACAGGGTCGAAGCCCTCATCAAAGCAAGCCAATTCCATGGGCTGCCTGCAATCGCTGAGGCCGCTCCACAGGCATTCGTGAACACCGTTTGGCCCATCTACTCTGAAATTTTGACTATGTGTGCTGGCGATGAGCATGCCATCGTCGTCGGTTTCCGGCACAGTGCCGGTTTGACTGTGGACGACATGGATGATGAGGATGAGAGAACCGATCGGCCTCTGCTTGAGGCAATGCGGATAGCTGTGCAGGGTTGGGCCAAAGCCGACTCTGGTGGTTTCTTCGAATTCGTCGACTCTCACTCAGCATCGGAACTCATGGTGGCCGAGCGCTTGCTCGCTAAGGGAGTTACGGAGTGCGCTGCCGCTTTACCCGCCAAGGTCTTGGCCTATTTAAAGGGCGACCCTCGTCGCTTGGTACTCGGTACCTATTCAAATGTGCACAAAGAGAGCGTCGCTCTTATAAGCGCTCTAAGCCCGCATCTAGACGCCCAGCAGTTCGCGGAGTTGGAGGAATTCATCACAAGCTGGCAGCGGTACAGGGAGCAGCCTGAAGGCGAGGACGCCTCGATAAGAATGCATCGATTGCGTTGGACCCGGCAGCACCGCCTTCGTTTGCTTCGTGCGCTGCCAAAGGAAAGGTGCGCTGCGGCACTACAGAGACAAATTGAAGAGGAAGAGCGCGCTTTTCCTGATCTAGGTAACGAAGATGTACGCTCTTCGGGTTGTCAATTCATTGGCAGCCCTGTCACGGCCAATCAAATGGCAAATAGCAAAGACGAAGACGTCCTGAACTTGTTCAATGAGCTCAGCGACGAGTCCGCTTGGGATCATCCAAGGCACTGGATGAAGGGTGGTGCGATCCAGGCTGGTCGCGGGCTTGCTGCTCTTGCCAAGAGGGACATCGATAAAGTGCTGCGAGTCATCAGGGCGTTGAAGCCGGGTATTAATGAGATTCCGGTGGCGATCGTTCTTCGGGAATTGGAGCCATCAGGCTATCGCGCGACAGACCTCTTTGCCCTCATTGAAGAACTGGACGGGAAAGGGTTCGAAAGTGAAGGTTTTCGTCAGAGCGCCGCCCACGCAGTGGAATCCGCGATCACTTCGAAGAGTCCGGCGCCGGAATTTCTAATGACGCGTTTGGAGGCCTGGCTCACGGCGGTCGGATCATGGGAAGAGCAAGCCGCTGAGACTGCTGACGCTTCCAAAAATGAATCCGTCCTTTGGGGTTACGGAGGTTTCAACGCTTTACCGAGCGGTAACTTCCCCATCTTGGCGGCACTTACCAAGGCATGCCTCATAACAGAACCAGCGCAAACGGATCGCTGGCTTGAGATTCTGGAGAAGAATAATAAGAAAGCGGAATCTCCCAAGGTCTGGCAGGCCATGATGGGGCACTACTTGCCTCATCTTCACTTAGCTAATCGGGCGCGCGCAGAGGTTTTCCTTGAAACTCTTTTTGATGCCCATCCCACACTCATCAGCACGCGTGAAGCAGTGCACTTGATAGCCAACGCTTATCGCTGGGCCTCCGCCGTTTACGTACAGCGCTGGCTTCAACGCTTGGAGCAGTCCGCCCAGAACGAACAAGCCTTCGGCGAGCTCGCTCTTTTGCGTCACTCGATGTTTCCTGCTGAAGCTTGGGCGCGTGACATAGTGGTAACCGCGTTGTCGTCGAAAGATGAACGGATGCGGGTGCGCCGCACAGGCATTGCCCACGCTGTAGCTCATTTATGGGCTAATTCGATGGTGCGACCTGTCGTTCACCCCTATCTCTTGCATCTGACAACGAGTGCAGAAGACGCGGTACTCAAAGCAGTCGATGCGATCTTCCTAGGAAATGGTTTCGTTCCCGATTTGGAAACCCGCCAACTCCTTGATGCGCTTGTCGCAAACAATCGCCTGCTAACACAACCGCACGCGGAACGATTCCCAGAAACATTAGAAGGATTGGTTGCCTTCGAACCGGAGCGCGTTTGTTTGGTAGCAAACACTATCCTGGATGCATTGGGCGAACAGATGGGTAACATCTCGACCTCTTGGTACCAAGGTACCGAATGGTTGCTGGCTATCGCACTCAGTTTGCAAGACTTGGGAGAAGCCCACCGCGACTCTGGGTCTGCACTTTTCGAGCGAATGCTTGAATTCAATCTGCCTCAAGCACGAAATATGACATTGGATCTCGATAAGCGAACACCGACCGAAGGGTGGTCACGTCCTCCGGTTCGTCGCCGAAGCGCAAGGAAGACCATCAAACAGTAGTTGCAACGCCCCATCGCGAAGCGTCGAAACCGCGGTCAGAGTGCACTTTTCGCAAGCCCGTTCCTTGTCGAAAGCCTTCCTCCGTCCCGATATCCGGCAAGCCTGCATCCCGGAAATGCGAGTCGGAGTGCACCTTTCAGCGCCCGCGCCACGCTGCCGGCCGTGCCCGCGCCCGCCGGTCAGGAACCTGCACTCTGCCTCGCGGCCTGGTCCGACACGATCAAACCGTCGGCCAGTGTCAGTGTGCGGTCGCAGGCGTCGGACAGGCGCGAGTCGTGGGTGACCAGCAAGACCGCGCAGCCGAACTTGCGGTTGAACCGCCGGAACAGCGCGAACACGTCGGCGGCGGTGCGGCTGTCCAGGTTGCCGGTGGGTTCGTCGGCGAGCAGCAGGGCCGGGCGCGTGATCAGCGCGCGCGCGATGGCCACGCGCTGCTGCTGCCCACCGGAGAGCTGGTCGGGCTTGCGATCTGCGAGCTTGTCCAGGCCGACCTCGGCCATCAGTGCCTGCGCCGTGTCGATGTCCTCCCGCCGCGGCTTGCCGCGCGCGGCCATCAACGGCATCAGCACGTTCTCCAGCGCGGTGAACGCCTGGATCAGGTGGTGGAACTGGAACACGAAGCCGATGGCGCCACCGCGCAGCGCGGTGCGACTGGCGTCGTCCATGCCGCGGGTTGGCTCCCCAAGCAGGTACAGCTCGCCGGCGGTCGGCGGGTCGAGCAGGCCGATCACGTTGAGCAGGGTGCTCTTGCCCGATCCCGAAGCGCCGACCAACGCCGTGAAATCGTTGCGTGCCAGGCGCAGGTCGATGCCGTGCAACACCTCCACCTCGGTGGGCATGCCAACGTTGTAGGACTTGCGCAGGCCCTGCAGGCGCAGCACTTCCTGGCTGGGCTCAGACATGGCGGATCGCCACCACCGGATCCAGCCGCGCGGCGCGACGCGCCGGGATCGCCGCGGAAATCACCCCGGTAACGGTGGCCAGGATGGTGGCGGCAAGCAGCAACAGCGGCGATACCGGGATTTGAAACAGCCTCGGTCCGAACGCGTTGAACAACCACACCAGGCCATAGCCGGCTGTGCCGCCGACCACCGAGCCGGCCAGTCCGAACAGCGCCCCCTGCAGCAGGAACACCCGCAGCATCTGCGCGCGGGTGGCACCCATCGCGCGCAGGATGCCGATCTCGCGGGTGCGCTGCACCACGCTGACGGACAGCACGCTGGCGATGCCGAACGCCACCGACACCGCCACGAACAGGCTGATCATGCGCGTGGACAGGCTCTGTGACTTCAGCGCATTCATCAGCTGGCCATTGGTCTGCATCCAGCTTTCGGCTTTCTGTCCCGTCAGTCGCGTGATGCGTTGCGCCACCGTATCGGCGGCGAAGATGTCCTTCACGGTTACGTCGATCACCGTCGCGGCCCCGGGCAGGCCGAGCAGCGACTGGGCCTGCTTCATGTCCAGGTAGACGTAGCGGGAATCCAGTTCGCGCACACCCAGTTCGAAGATGCCGGCAACGTTGACCACGCTGTCGCCGCCCTGGCCGGCATCCAGTCTCAGCTTGTCGCCCACGCGCAGACCGAGGTCCCAGGCAAGCCGGCTGCCGATCACCGCGTCGCCGGCGCCGACGCGGAATTGTCCGGCCACCATATCGTTCCGGATCGGGATGATTTTCTGGTAGCGCACCTCATCGATGCCCATCAGCGCCACGGATTCCAGCGTACTTCCGCGACGGGCGAAGGCGGGGCCGGAGATCAGCGGCGACACCGCCGTCACCTCCGGCAGCGCATCCAGCGTGTCGCGCACCTGTTGCCAGTTGTTGATCGAACGCAGCCGTTGGGCACGCTTGTCTTCCAGCACCAGCTGCATGGTGCCGCCGGCCAGCGGCACGACCTGGTTCACCTCGTCCGGCGCCTCGACCTTGATGTGCGCCTGGGTGCCGAGCGTGCGCTCGATGATGTTGTCCTGCAGGCCGTCGATCAGCGCCGAGAGAAACACGATCACCGACACGCCCACCGCGATGCCGACCATGATCAGCGCGGTCTGCGTGCGACCCTCGCGCAGGAACTTGGTTGCAATGGTCCATTCCAGCCACATCGGCATCAGTCCAGCTTGATCGGCAGTTCGTTGCCGTGCGCCGCATCGCCACCTGTCCGGGGTGGCGCCTGCGGGGCTATCCGCACGCGCGTGCCATCGCGCAGGTCGCCGGGGGCGTTGGCCAGCACCCAGTCGCCGGGCTTCAGGCCACCGAGGATCTCGGTCATGGCAAGCCCGCGCAGGCCCAGTTGCACCTGCGCATGGCGTGCCTTGCCGTCGCGGACCTGCCAGACCCAGGCCTCGTGTCCGTCGATGGGCTCCAGCGCATCGTTGGGCAGCACCAGCGCCTGCGTGCGTCGGCCGGTCTCCACGTTGACCGAAACGGTCATGTCCTGCTTCAGGAAGTCCGGCACCGGGTTCACCTTCAGGCGGATCTCCACCGAGCCGCGCTGGGGATCCACGCTTGGCGCGATGAAGCTGACCCGTGCGGGAAATGCACGCGTCGGGTAGGCATCGGCAACGCATTGCGCCTGCTGGCCAAGCGCCAGCACGGCGAGGTTCTTCTCGTCCAGCGGCACCAACAGTTCGGTATCGCCCTGGCGCGCGATCTCGAACAGCACGCGGCCGGGCTGGATCAGGTCGCCGGGTTCGGCGTTGCGGGTAAGCACGGTGCCGGCGACCTGCGCGCGGATGAAGGTTTTCGCCAGCGCGGCGCGCGCCGAGGCCAGGCGTTCGAGTACCAGTGCTTCGTCGGGGTTGCCCGCGGCCAGCGATTGTGCGGTCAGGCGCGCGCGTTCGGCCGCGGTGCGCGCCACCGTTTCGGCCTGCTCGGCCTGCTCGAGGGTTTCGCGGGCGATCAGCTGGCGCTGGAACAACTGGCGCCGGCGCTGCGCCTCGCGGCTGGCCTGGTCCAACTGGGCCTCGGCCTGGCGCACCGCAGCCAGGGCCTGCGGGCGCACGGATTTTTGCAGCTGTGCCAGCGCGGCCTCGGCTTCGTGAACGCCGGCGGTGAGATCGTCGGCGCGCAACACGGCCAGGATGTCGCCGGCCTGCACGTGATCACCTTCCTGCACGCGTCGCTCCAGCAGCACGCCGGTGATCTCGCTGCCCACCTGGGCCCGCGATACGGACACCACGCGACCGGTGGCCACCACGGTCTGCACCAGCGGTCGCGATTCAACCTGATACCCGGCCAGTCGGGGCCCCTGCCAATAGCGCAACGCGGCTGCGCCAAACGCCAGCAGGAGCAGTGCACCCAACACCGCCGTCACCGAACGCTTCATGGCCCGCACCTGCAGGCGGACAGGGCGGCGTCCCAGTCATCCGACCGGCGCATCGGGCGAACCGGCCTGCTTCGAGTCATGGCGTCGATGCCTTGGCGGGGTGGTTCCTGCGCTGGGGAGAATAGTCGAACGCCCGGCGCGCCGACGTGAACCTGCGAGGCGATGCCTCGCCTCCACCACCGTGTCCTCCACCACGAGGGGAAAAAGGTGTCAGGGACAATTTCTGATATCTCTCACGGCTTCCTTCGCAAGCAGACTTTGCCTGACAACATCGATGAACGTCGTGAATCCTGCATTGCGCCTGCATGGTTCGGCACGGGGTGCGCACGCAACATGAGCCAGCTGGCTGAAGCTGCCGGCTGCGATCTGCGCGAAATCGGCACAGAGGAAGTGAAATCGAATGGATTTCCTCCGTCCTCTTTCCGATTGGCAGGAAATGCACGTTCCATGTCCTTCCTGCCGCGAGGCGTTCTCTGACAATGGCTCCCGGGCATCCGCCCTTTGCCATGGGAATCGTCATGAACGTTACCGTTCGATCCTTGCTCGTCGCTGCGGCTGCAGCGCTCCTTGTGCCGGCCATGTCAGCGGCGTTTGCGGCCGATCAGCCGGCATCCTCGCCAACGCGTGGCGCCGCGACAGCTGCGGTCGCGGCGCAGGCCGGGAAGATCGCGCCGTACCACGCCAGATTCGGCCGTACACAGCCGGTGATCGCCATCATCGGCGAGAACAGCGGCACCGAGCTCACCGACTACGTGATTCCTTACGGCGTCCTGCAACAGTCCAGTGTCGCCAGGGTGATCACCGTGGCGACGCAACCTGGCCCGATCACCATGCGGCCCGCGTTGCGCATCCAGCCGCAAGCCACCATCGCGGAGTTCGATGCGGACTTTCCCGAGGGCGCCGACTACGTGATCGTGCCCGCGGTGGTCAGGCGCAACGACCCGGCGCTGCTGGCATGGATCGTGGCGCAGGGCGCCAAGGGCGGCACCATCGTCAGCATCTGCGATGGGGCGCTGGTGGTGGCGAACACGGGGCTGCTGAAGGGGCATCGCGCCACTGCGCACTGGGCCACCCAGGCGCTGCGGGCCAAGGCCTATCCCGACGTCGACTGGGTGAAAAACGTCCGCTACGTGGCGGACGGCAGGATCGTCTCCAGCGCCGGCATCAGCGCATCCATGCCTGTTTCGATCGCGCTGGTCGAAGCCATCGCCGGCCACGACCATGCCGCCGCGCTGGCGCACGAACTCGGCGTTTCCGATTGGAGCACGGCCCATAATAGCGACGTGTTCCGGCCACGTTTCGGGGTCAACCTGATGGCATTTGTACATACGACCTACAGCAACGCGCACCTGCATGCGATGCAGCGCATCGGCGTGCCGGTCGCCGCGGGCGTGGACGAGATCGCGCTTGCGCTCACCGCCGACGCGTACTCGCGCACCGGTCGCAGCCATGCCTATGCGTTGTCCGCCTCGGCTGCACCGGTGCAGACGCGGCACGGACTGACGCTGTTGCCGGACCGTGTGGTTGGTGGCGCGAACCCGGTCGACCGGGTGCTGCCCGCGTTCGACGCCACGCCATCGGCGCGCATGCTGGACCAGGCGCTGGCCGGCATCGCGCAGCGCTACGGTCGTTCCACCGCCTATGGCGTCGCGCTCGATTTCGAATACCCGGGTTTCAGGAAATGACCTCGATGGCCACCCGGAAAACGCGCCGGGTCGTCCTGCTGGCGCATGAGCAGATGAACCTGCTTGACCTGGCCGGTCCGCTGCAGGCGTTGTTCACCGCGAGCAAGCTGTTTTCCGGCAACGGGCCGGCCTTGTACGAAACGATCGTCGCCTCCGTCGATGGCGGGCTCGTCGCCACCAGCGCGGGACTGCCGATCATGACGGTGCCGCTGTCCGCGCTGAACGACATCGCGATCGACACGCTCATCGCGCCGGGCGGCAGCAAGGACGACCGGATGCGCGCGCCGCCGCAGCTGGTGGCATGGATCGCGCTGCGCGCTCCGCACGTGCACCGGCTGTGCTCGGTGTGCACCGGCGCGTTTCTGCTCGCCGCGGCCGGCACGCTGGACGGGCGACGCGTGGCCACGCATTGGGAGTGGGTCGAGCGACTGGCGAAGCTGCATCCCGCCATCCAGGTCGATGGCGACCGCATCTTCATCCAGGACAGATCGGTCTGGACATCGGCTGGGGTCAGTGCAGGCATCGACCTCACGCTGGCGCTGATCGAGGAAGACTATGGCCACCGCGTCGCCATTGAAACCGCACGGCAGCTCGTGATGTTCATCAAGCGCTCGGGCGGGCAGTCGCAATTCAGCGTTCCGCTGGCAGCGCAGTCGGACGCAACCGGCAAGTTCGCCGACCTGCATGCCTGGATCGCCGCGCACATCGCCGACGACCTCAGCATCGGCCGCCTTGCCGAGCAGGCCGGCATGGCGCCGCGCACGTTCGCTCGCGCCTACGCCGCCGCGCACGGCCGCACGCCAGCCAGGACGGTGGAAGCCATGCGCATGGAAGTCGCCTGCCGTGCACTGGAAGAAACCGCGCTGCCGCTGAAAACCCTGGCTTTGCGCGCCGGTTACGCGAACGAGCAGAGCTTGCGCCGCGCGTTTCAACGCCGGCTCGGCATCGGTCCGAGGCAGTACCGGGAGCGGTTTTCGGTGCATGGCCATGCACCGGGCAAGGACACCGCGCGCGACGCTTTCCGGGGCGGCCGCGAGAGTTTTCAGTCGCGCGCGACGGTTTGACCCTCGCGCTCGGCGTTGAGGACCTTCGCACTCCGATGTTTTCAACCTTGCGCTTCGGAGTTCGCTTGCGGCTATCGGCGGATCGGGTGCGCGCGAAGGTCGCAGGGTCACATACGAAAGGGAAACCGTTGCGGAAAAGGTGTCAGGGACAATTTCCGATATCTCTCACGGCGTCCGCCGAAGACAGATTTTGCCTGACAACGGTTCCCGGCATCATGGGCTTGGCGAGCAGCGGATCACTCGTTGCGCAGATGCCGCACGTGCCGCCACACATACAGGCCGAAGGCGAGTAGCAGCACGGCGAGAATGACGGCATCGAAGCGATGGAACCAGCCGCCCAGGGTGCCCCAGTGTTGCCCCAGCTTCATCCCGATCCACGCCAGCAGCGCGCACCAGATGAGCGAGCCCAGGAAGGTGTAGACGCAGAAGCGCCAGATCGGCATGCGGGCCACGCCGGCGGGAAAGGCGATGAAGGTGCGCACCACCGGCAGCAAGCGCCCCACGAAAATGATGATGCCGCCGTGCTCGCGAAACCAGCGGTCGGCCAGGTCCAGATCCCTGCGCGAAACCAGTACGTACTTGCCGTAGCGTTCCACCAGCCGGCGCCCGCCCCACGCGCCGACCGCGTAGGCCAGCAACGAGCCCAGCACGCAGCCGATGGCGCCGGCCAGCACGACGAGCCACAGCACCAGGGTGCCCTTGAAAACGAGATAGCCGGAGAACGGCATGATCACTTCGGACGGCAACGGGATGCAGGCGCTCTCGATCCCCATCAGCAGCACGATGCCCAGATAGCCGCCGCGCGTGATCAGGTCGATGATGGCGGCGGCAAGCAGGCTGAACAGTTTCGCGACCATGGGTTTCCGTGAGTGCGGGGAAGTGCGGTGTGCGGGGAGTGGGATACGCCGTGGCTCACGGGTTGCGGTTGCCGCGTCTGCGCGGCGATGACCCGTGGTTCCGCGCGCAGCGGGCACGTCGACATGCCGACGCGCACCCGATCCAGCGTGACATGTTACTTCCTCAGGCGTTTTACATTGCTGCGCACGGTCTTCTGGTAGGGCGCGAGGCCGGCGCCCAGCACCCGCGTGGTGGCGCGCTGCAGTTGCGTGGTGGTGGGTGAGCGCCCGCCCCACAGCGAGGCCAGCCAGAGCGATTGGCACGCTGCCGCGGCGGTGAACGCCATCCCGGTCAACGACGCGGCGGAGGCATCGACCTTCTCGTCCACCATGCGTTTCATCTCGCGATCGTGCGCGGCGGAAGGATGGGTGCCGGCTTTCGCCATGGCCGCGGTGCGGGTGGCGATCACGGTCGCCGAGCCCTGCATCATTTCCATGGAGCGTTGTGCGAGGTCGAACCAGGCGGTGGCGAGTGAAGCTGTGCGTCGTTTGATGATCGTGCTCCGTAAGGGGGCGGTTGTTTTGCATTTCATTGCGGCGGGCGCGCGATGGAAGCGTGCGGCGTTCGCCATGAAGGGCACGTGCAGTGGACCTGGTGTTGCCTCAACCGATGTGCGCCGCGCCAGGCGGACGGTCCATGCGCAGATGGAATGGTGAGCGCAGGGAGTCCGCCTCAACGTGGGGTTTCGTGCCTGCGTGCACGCCAGCCGCAGGGCGAAGGAACGGATTCCGGCTACCGTCCCGCACGTGCAATCTGCACGATGGTCTTTGCGATGTCTTCGGGCGAGAGTACGAAGTCGACGAAGCCACTGGCGATGGCGCTTTCAGGCATGTCGGGCTGCTGTGCCGTGTCGAGGCGCTGTGCGATCGTGGTGCCCCCGACTTCCTTGATGGCGCGAAGCGCCTTGGCGCCGTCTCCGTCGTAGCCGGAGACGATCACGGCAATAAGCTTGCCGTTCCAGTGTTTCGCCAGGGAGCCCAAGAACACGGTGATGACATCGGGCCATCCCCGGGGCTTCGAGATCGGCTCCAGCTGAAAGTTGCCGCGAATCACGTGCAGGTCCCGATCCGCAGGGATGATGAAGACCCGATTGGGTTCAACCCGCAGGCTATCCGAGATCAGTTCCACCGGCATCGTGGTGAAGCTCGGCAGGATCTCGTGCAGCCGGGTGGCGAACGTTCTCATGTGGTTGACGATGACGATCGCGACACCCATGTCGTTCGGCAGATGCTTCAGCAACCGGATATAGGCGTCGAGACCGCCGGCCGATCCTCCTACGCAGACGATCGGGAAATCCCGTGCCGTGCGACTGTCTTCCATTTGTCCACCTCTTTTGCCAGCGGGGTCCAAAGCATGGACGTAGTGACCTGGCGATCTGGTCGACCGACGCGGGTCTGGTGATACATCCAGAGCAAACCGACTGGAGTCCTCGCACACTGGACCATGCCATGCGTCGGTAACGTGATCATGCGAAAAGGGTCAGGTTCATTCCATCGCGCTGGACGGGCGGTCTACTCCACGGGCGTGGGTGCTCGATACGCTCCGCGGAGCCGGCCTGCACAACGATCGATCCAGCAGGAGCGTCGCAGCTCAGGTGTCCGAACGCACGAAGCCGTCGTGTCCAGGTTTGGCATGGCGGTATCCCCGGCCCGCGGGTCTGTTCGGCCCGGCGAGGTTTGCCGGGTCGGTGCGGTCGCGCCTGCCTGCCAGCGGGCTGGCCGGATCCGTCCGCTCGTGGTCCGCCATGGTGCTCGCTGACCGTTCGCGCGCTGCCTACAGTGGCGACTCCTTTACCGATGGAGTTACCCATGTCCAAGCTGCCTGCCGTACTGGTCATCGATGTCCAGCAGTCGTTCCTGCATGCGCCGTACTGGCGCGAGGACGATGTACCCGTTTTTCGCGAAAACCTGGTGAAACTGCTCGATGCGGCGGCGGCGCGTGGCTGGCCGATCGTACGGATCCTGCACGAAGACGACGACGCGCATTTCAGCGCGGCATCCGGCCTGGTGCGGCCGATGGCGTGGGTGCCCGACGCGCATGACGTGGTGTTCCACAAGCGCGTCCACAACGCCTTCACCGATACAGGCCTGCAGGCCTGGTTGAAGGAGCGCGGCATCGAGCGGGTCATCGTCAGCGGCATCCGCTCGGAACAGTGTTGCGAGACCACGGCGCGTGTGGCTTCGGATCTCGGCTTCGCCGTCGACTACGTGACCGAGGCGACGCTGACCTTTCCGATGATCCACGCCGGCAGCGGAACTCGCTACGATGCGCAGGATATCAAGCAGCGTACCGAGCTGGTTCTGGATGGCCGTTTTGCCCGCATTCGCACCGTCGATGACGTCCTCGCCGATCACTGAGGTGTGCTTCGTGCTGCCGCCGGCGCTGATCCTGCTGGATCTCGCCGGCGCGGCCGATGCGTTCAGGATCGCCGCGTCGATGGGGCTGCCGGTGCGCCTGCGGATGGTGGCGCCCATACAGAGCGGCGAGGCCGCGTCGACCGCGCTGGGCGTGGGCCTCACCGGCATCGAGCCGCTGCCGACCCAGCTGGGCGAGCACACGCTGATCGTGGTTTGCGGCGCCACCGGCAGCGGCGAGGCGGTGTTGTCGTCGCCCGCCAGCAAGGCGCTGGTCGAATGGCTGCGGCAGCATGGCGGCCACGGCCGATCGCTGGCCTGCGTTTGCTCCGGCGCCCTGCTGGCCGGCGCCGCCGGCTTGCTGGATGGTCGGCGCTGCACCACCCACCACAGCCTGCTCGACACGCTGCGCCGGCTGGTGCCCAGCGCCGAGGTGCTGGACAGCCGCGTGTTCGTCGAGGACGGCGAGGTATGCACCAGCGCCGGCATCACGGCGGGTATCGACCTGGCCTTGTACCTGATCGCCCGGCTCGGCTCGCCATGGCTGGCCGCCGCCGTCGCGCGCGAGATGGCCGTCTATATGCGGCGTGCCTCCGGCGATCCGGCGCTGTCGCCGTGGCTGGAAGGACGCAACCACATGAGCATGGCCATCCATCGCGTGCAGGATGCGCTGGCCAAGGCGCCCGATCAGGACTGGCCGCTGGCGCGCCTGGCCGACATCGGGCACATGAGCGTGCGCAGCCTCACCCGTCATTTTCGCGAGGCCAGCGGCATGTCGATCAACCGCTACCACGCCAGCCTGCGACTGGCACTCGCGCGCCAGGCACTGGCCAGCGGCGACAGCGTGGAACGCGCCGCCGAACGCGCCGGGCTGGGTTCGGCACGCCAGCTGCGTCGATTGTGGTCGGTTCACGCCGGCGACAGCCCCGCGTCGGCCCGCAGGCGGCACTGAAGGCCCCACGATTTTTCGGTCGCATGGGCGAAGCGGATCGACGCAACCGGCGACCCTGCAAAAGTCGAAGCGCGCTGAGGATGCCGGGACCTGATCGAACCGACAATGTCCTTTCTCGGCATCGGTATTGCCGGTAACAAGTCGTCGCTGCGCACAAGACCTTGCCCGACCGATCACCCGGGCATAACGGGGCCTGAGTAGAATCCCGCGCGAGGACAAGCTGGTCCGGGTGGCAAAGCCCGCATGATCCAGCGATTCAAGCTGGCATCGGCGATGCCGGACGCTGATCGACAAGTAGCGCGAGCGCTCCTCGAATTCATTGCCGGTCGAGCCCCGTTCGATCATTCGCTTGCCGCGTGGACCCCGGATGCTGGAGGGCTTCGGGCAGGAGCGCGTTCGTGTGCCTGCATCGTGGCGTTCCACCCGGGACAGGGCACGCAAACCTTGACGAAGCCGCGGGTTTGTCGCGCCGGCGGCCTCATGCATCGCCGGCGCGCTGCGGCGTGCCGGTGGTCGGATCGCCTCGATGCTGTCGGACGGTCTGCCATTGCTAGGCGACGCGGCACCGCCCGATCTGCCGCATCCTCCCTGGAGGGGATCCCAATGATTCATCGAAAGCTTCTCGTCGCCAGTGCCTTGGCGCTCGCTCTCAACGTTGTGGTGTTGCCGACCCTTGCCGCCGCCGAGCGGGCAGCGACGCCCAACGCGAACGATATCGCCAGCCTGGTCCAGACGAATACCGGCTATCCGGTCAAGGTGTCGGTCTACGCCACAGGCCTCGATAACCCGCGTGGCTTGAAGTTCGGCCCCGACGGTTACCTCTACGTCGCCGAAGGCGGCCGCGGCGGTACCCTCTCGACCACGCCGATGCAATGCAAGCAGGTGCCGAACGTCGGCCCGTACACGGGAAGCCGCACGGGCGGACGCATCTCCCGGATCGATCATCACGGCCACCGACACACGGTCACCAACAAGTTCCCGTCCAGCCAGACGAATGCGGCGCAGGGTTCGCTGGTCAGCGGCGTGGCGGATGTCGCCTTCATCGGCGATGACTTGTACGCGATTACCGCCGGAGCCGGCTGCTCGCACGGTGTTGCCGGCACGTTCAATGGGGTGGCGCGGATCGGCCACGATGGCTCGATCCACTGGATCGCCAACCTCAGCGCGTACCAGAAACATCACCCTGTGCAGAATCCTGAAGCGGACGATTTCGAGCCGGACGGAACGTGGTATTCCATGGTGGCCCTGCGCGGCAATCTGTACGCGCTGGAGCCAAATCACGGCGAGTTGGTGAAGATCACGCCCCACGGCAAGATCCGCCGCATCGTGGATGTCTCGGCGACGCAGGGGCACATCGTGCCGACCGCGCTGGCGTATCACCACCATTTCTTCATCGGCAATCTCCACACGTTCCCGATCGTGACCGGATCCTCCAAGGTGCTCAAGCTCACCGCGAACCGGCAACTCTGGCCGGTGGCGGGGCAGTTGACCACGGTGGTCGGCATCACCTTCGACAAGTGGGGGCGGATGTATGTGCTGGAGAACACCACCGGCAAGGGCAACCTGTTCCCGACGCCTGGCACGGGTACCGTGGTGCGCATCGATCCGTCCGGTGCGCGCAAGACCGTCATCAGCGGGCTGGTGCTGCCGACCGCGATGACCTTCGGGCCGGACTGCGCGCTGTATGTCTCCAACGCCGGGTTCGGCTTGCCGCCCGGCATGGGGCAGGTGTTGCGGTTCGACCTTGACGGCGGGCGCCATGCGCCTTAGCCGATGACACCGGAACGACCCGCGGTCCGCTGCGGGTCGTCCTCTGAAGCGCGCGCAGCGCTGGCCGGTTGCACACGCCTGAGTCGAGGTTTTTCGCGTTCTTCAGGCGTTGCGCTTCGCGATGAAATCCATCGTGCCGTGTTTATAATCGGCCGCGCGGCACGTCGGCCGCCTGGTTGAAGGGGATAGTTTCATGTTGCATTCGCGAATCCGCACGATGTGGCGGCCGTTGCTGTTGGCGCCGATCCTGTTGTTGCTGATGGCATCCCGTACGGCGCCACTGGTCGACCCGCCACCGATTCCGTTGCCTGCCAGCATCAGCCAGGACACCGTCGTGCATGTGATCGGGCAGGCGCTGAGCAGATACGGCTGGCGAATGGTCAAGAGCGTGCCCGGCGAGATCGATGCCGTCTACGATCCACGCGAGTTCAGCGTGACCATCGCGGTGCACTACGACGCCAGGCAAATCCAGATCAACTACGTCACCAGCGAGAACCTCAAGTACAAAGTCAGGCATGGCCGGCCTTACATCCACACCAGCTATGACCGCTGGGTCAGGAACCTGGCCACCGACATTCATAACGAAGTGATGGTCGGGACGCAGGAAGCGGGCGGGGTGGACTGACCCGGTCCAGTGCCTTTCCGGTCGCTGGCCTTGGCGGGGCGGCTGCGCAACGACCGGTTCTTGATGCGATTGTTTTACCCCGGGGCTCCTGCGTGGTAGCGCATGGCTACGTCGCACCTTTCATAGCGTGCTCCATATCGGGCCATGATTCCCGCATCGTGTCGGAAGCCAAGCTTCTCGTACAGATGGATGGCAGCGGCGCATTTGGCGTTGGTGAGCAGGTACAGCGGCTCGGCTCCCAGCAAGCTTGCCCGGTCGATGATCGCGGAGAGCAGAAACTCCCCGGCCTTCATGCCGCGTGCCGACTCGCGCACACCCATCTTGGTGAGTTCGTAGCTGGCCGCCCCCGTCTTCTGAAGGGCACACGCACCGACGATACCCAGTCCGCTTGCCTCGACAAAGAGAATGACGCCACCCGCGTCGATGATCCTCGCTCGCGGGTTCTCCAGCACGTCCCGATCGGTTTGTTCGAGGCGGAACATGGCATTGATCCATTCCGCATTGATGTCTCGGAAGTGCACCGCGAGATCATCGCTGAACTCATGGATGGCAAGGACGTCACTCATGACAAACACGGCTTTGTGGGGTGGGAGATATCCTAACCGTTGCCGGTGCGAAGTGACCGGCGGGCATTTCGGCAGACGTGCGGGCAGGTCGATCTTGGCCGGGTCGCGCACCTGGTTAGACGCCAGGATGTCGCTGATGCCGCCGCGCGCGAATACCTGGGCTTCGGACACTTCTGGCAGCAGTCGCCGACCACACCGCCCAGGCGTTCCTGCAGCTTCTGCACATCGACCGACTTGTGCATCTTGCCGTGGCCGCGGTGGCGCATGCCGTGCGCTTTCGCGTAGTCGCCCATCTTGACGATGTTGCGTTCCAGCGCGTCGAGGTCGAGCACCAGGCACGGCGTCTGGACATCCGCCTCGTCCATGCCCGGCAGGGCGATGATGACATCGATGCGCTTGCCATCGGCAACAGGCAGGGCGCTAGACTGAACTTCCCGATGTCGCTTCCTGCCCTGAGGTATGTGATGAACCTGCGCCACTGGTCTTCGCTGTTTGCCTGTGTGCTTGTGTTTGGCTTGGCCGGTACGGGTGCGGCGGCGGAGGCGCCGCTGCGGGTGATGACGTTCAATGTCCGGGTGCCGGTGGACACCGGCATGAATGCCTGGGAGAACCGGCGCGACCTGATGGTCGAGGTGATCAAGGCGGAGCATCCGGATCTTCTCGGCACGCAGGAGCTGACCGAGGAGCAGGGCGAGTACCTGGCCGCGCATCTGCCGGGCTACGCCTGGTTCGGACAGGGCCGCGAAGGCGGTACCAAGGGCGAGCACATGGGCGTGTTCTATCGCACGGATCGCCTGAAGGTGGAACGCTCCGGCGATTTCTGGCTTTCCGATACCCCGGACGTCCCCGGCAGCAAGACCTGGGGCCAGCCCTATCCGCGCATGGTCACCTGGGCGCGGTTCGGCCTGCGCGATGGCGGCGGCAGCTTCGACTACCTCAATACGCATTTCCCGTATCGGGCGGAGGATGTCCGCGCGCGCATGCTCAGTGCGGACGAGATCCTGCGATGGATCGGCAAGCTGCCGTCCGGAGACAAGGTGATCCTCGCCGGGGATTTCAATTGCGCGCCCGATACACCGGTGCACGCCAAGCTGACCCAGGACCTGCAAGATGCCTGGATCACGGCATCGTCGCGCTCCGGCCCGGCCAGGACGTTCCACAACTTCACCGGCAACCCCGACCAGCGCATCGACTGGATACTGAGCCGCGGCTTCAGGCCGATCGCCGTCCACACGATCACCACGCACGAGGGCGCGCGCTATCCGTCCGACCACTTCCCGGTCGTGGCCGAGTTCGGCCGGTAACGCTCACAAGCGCTTTTCACCATCTGCACACAACGCGTGGCGCCTTGTCGCGCTTGCGTTCCGGTCGTCGTGCGTGGACGGATCGCGTGAAAATCATGAACAGTCTCTGACGCCCGAGCCAAACGACGATGGGTTCGATTGTTGGTGGGTCGAAAAGTGAACTCCCCCCTGTTCCGCGGCAGAGGGCAAGCGCAAGATCTGTTCCACGGGGCTAGACAAACTTCAAGCCAGGGGCAATAGGGAGATCTGCATGAACCATCGTTGCGTGTTGCAAGGCGCCGTCGCGCCAATCCATTTTCACCGTCGTCCGTTGGCCGCCGCCTGCGCGGTGGCATTGATCGCCATCGCGGGTTTCGGGCCTGCCTTTGCGCAGGAGGCGGCGAGCCAGCCGCAACAGCTGCCAGCGGCCGTGTCGGCGACATCGCAAGATGCCGGTGCCGCGAAAGCCGACGACACGGCCCGGAAGGGCAAGAGGAAGTCCGCAAAACCGGTGACGGATTTGAGCCGCGTGGTGGTGACCGGGATCAGCAGCAGCATCGCCAGTTCGATGAAAACCAAGGAAGACTCCAACAACATCGTCGAGGCGATATCCGCCGAGGACATCGGCAAGCTGCCGGATGTCAGCATTGCCGACAGCCTTTCGCGCGTGTCGGGCCTGGCCACGCAGCGCGCGGATGGCCACGCCAATGCCATCGCCATCCGTGGCCTGTCGCCGGACTTTGCCGGCACCACCCTCGACGGACGCGAGCAGGCGACGATCGGCGAGAACCGCGGCGTGGAGTACGACCAGTACCCGGCCGAGCTGGTCAACGGCGTGACCATCTACAAGACACCCGATGCCAGCCTGATCGGACAGGGCCTGTCCGGCACCGTGGATCTGCACACGATCAATCCGCTGGATCTGTCCAGGCGGACGTTCGTGTTCAACCTGCGTGGCGAGCACAACAGCAACGGTTCGCTCAATCCGGGCACAGGCACGGGAACCAATGGCCATCGCGCCAGTTTTTCGTACGTCGACCAGTTCCTCGATCACACCCTTGGCGTGGCGGTGGGCGTGGCCACGATCGACGAACCGATCCAGGAGAAGCAATACCAGGCCTGGTGGTGGAGCGCGGACAACGGCAGCGCCGGCATCGACCAGAACTGGGGCGGCCCGCACACGCCGGGCATGCCGGACAATGTGATTTCGCAGGAAGGCATGCAACTGCGCGCGCAGTCGCAGAACCAGAAGCGCAATGGCCTGATGGCCGTGCTCGAGTGGGCACCGAACGACGTCTACTATTCGAAGCTGGACATGTACTACTCCACCTTCACCAAGCGCAAGTTCACCAATGGCGCGCAATGGTCGAGCAGCCCGTACGACAACGTCGGCTACGACAATGTGCAAACCGTGCCCGGCCAGCCGCTGCCGATCGTCACGTCCGGCACCATCCTTGGCATCGCGCCGATCCTGCAGAACGAGTACACCAAGGAGCACGACAAGCTCTACTCGATCGGCTGGAACAACAAGCTGTACCTCGGCGACTGGACGATGATGGCCGACCTGTCCTCGTCGAGCGCACGGGTGAAGCTGCACGACGCCTACCTGTTCAGTGGCCTGGCGAACGGGGCCTTCACCAACGTCGACTTCAACACGCCGAGTGGGTTTGGTTATCCTGACTTCCGGCCGGCGGTCGATCTGCGCGATCCCGGCACGGTGGTGTTCACCGATCCGGACAACTACGGCTACAACGGGCGCGAGGAGCTCGACCGCCAGGACGACACCATCCACGCATTGCGCCTGCAGGCAAGCCATCCGGTCGGCTGGATCTTCAGCGACATGGATGTCGGGCTGGCCTGGTCGGACCGCACCAAGACCAAGCATGCCGACGTGCTGTTCGCCTATCTGAATGGCAACGGTTCCACCCAGGACACCTACCAGAACCACTTCAGCGCACCGATCGACCCGTCGCTGCTGTACAACCCGACGTCGCTCGGCTACGGCGGCATTCCCGGCATCCTCAACTACAACGTGCTGGGCGCGATGCTCGGCAACCAGTTCTACCTGGTCCCGAAGAACGGGCAGGGCGACTGGAGCCGCAACTACACCGTCGAGGAGAAGGTGCCGCTCGCGTACGTGAAGTTCAACATCGACACGCAACTGGGCAATATTCCGCTGCGCGGCAACGTGGGCGTGCAGTTCGTGCACACCGACCAGTCGTCGCAGGCACTGCAGACCAATGGCGATTCGCTGGTCGGCAAGATCAACGACGGGGCGACCTACAACAACGTGCTGCCCAGCCTGAACCTGGTGGCCGAGATCGGGCAGCGGCAGTACTTGCGCTTCGGCCTGGCCAAGACCATGGCGCGTGGCCGCATCGATGACGAGAAGGTGTCCACGTCGGCCAACGTATCGCAGATCACCAATGGCCCGGGCGCGGGCCAGGTGCTGTGGTCGGGCAGCGGCGGCAACCCGCAGCTGCGGCCGTATGTGGCGGTTGGCACCGACATCTCGTGGGAGAAATATTTCGGCGAGGCCAGCTATGTGGCAGCGGCGGTGTTCCACAAGAACCTGCTCAACTACATCTACAACCAGACCGTGCTCGACTACGATTTCTCCAACTACACCAACGACACGCCGACCCTGGTGCCGACCAGCAACATCGGTTCGTTCACCACGCCGGAAAACGGCACCGGCGGCAAGATGGATGGCCTGGAACTGTCCGGGGCACTGGAGGGCGGTTTGCTTTCCAGCGCGCTGGAAGGGTTCGGCGCGCAGGCCAACTTCTCGCTGACCAACAGCTCGATTCCGCTCAGCTCGATCTCGTCGGTGCCCGGTGGTCCGAAGACCTTGCCGGGCCTGTCGCGCAAGGTGGCGAACCTGGCGCTGTTCTACGAACGCTACGGCTTCTCCATCCGCGTGGCCGAACGTTATCGCTCGTCGTTCACCGGCGAAGCGGTGGCCCTGTTCGACCAGCTCGGCTACACCAGGATCCTGGCCAACCGGCAGACCGACCTGCAACTCGGTTACGCGTTCACCGGCGGACGCTGGGATGGACTGTCGCTGCTCTTGCAGGTCAACAACCTCACCAATTCCTCGGATTCGTCGGTGCAGGTCTCCACCTTGCCCAACAACGTGCCGCTCACCCGGCCGCTGGAATACGACACCTGGGGCCGCACCATTCTGTTCGGCGTCAATTACAAGTTGTAGGCTGGGTCAGGGGAGTCTTGCCCCCTCGATGGCGTCATTCCCGCTTCGAGGGAATGACGCCGCTGGGTTTTCGAGGTTCCCATCAGGTAGGGCGCACGGCAATTGCCACCGTACGCAAGTTCGACGATTCGAAATGAGAGTTTTTAATGATCGGTATCAGGTATGCGAGTCTGGCTTGCGCCAGCATGTTGATGGTGGTTGCAAGCAGCGTCGTGGCGGCAGCGGATGCGGCTTCGCCCGGGATGACGAAACAGGCGCTCGCGCCGACCCATTACACCGACTGGCCGCGGATCCATCCCCGCACGAAAACGGACCCGCAACTGGACGCCAGGGTGCACGACATCGTCGCGCAGATGAGCCTGGCGCAGAAGATCGGCCAGATGACCCAGGCGGAGATCAAGTCGATCACGCCCGATCAGGTCCGGCAGTTCTACATCGGTTCGGTGCTCAACGGCGGCGGCTCCTGGCCGCAGGGCAACAAGCACGCCAGCGTGGCGGATTGGCTCGCCCTGGCCGATCGCTACTACGACGCCTCGATGGCGGTCGATTCGCCGGTGAAGGTACCGGTCATCTGGGGCACGGACGCGGTGCACGGCGACAGCAACGTGTTCGGCGCCACGCTGTTTCCGCACAACATCGGTCTGGGCGCGGCACATGACCCGGACTTGATCCGGCAGATCGGCGCGGCCACCGCGCGCGCCGTGCGAGCCACCGGCGTCGACTGGGCCTTCGCACCCACGCTGGCCGTGGCACAGAACGTGCGCTGGGGGCGCAGTTACGAGAGTTTTTCCAACTACGGGCCGCTGGTGCGCGCCTATGCGCGTGCCTACGTCACCGGCCTGCAGGGGAATTTCGGCGACGCCAACGTGATGGCCACGGCCAAGCACTTCATCGGCGATGGCGCGACCGCCAACGGCACCGACCAGGGCGTTGCCAAGGTGAGCCGGCTGGACATGATCAACGTGCACGGCGCGGGCTACTACGGCGCGCTGGAAGCCGGCGTGCTCAGCGTGATGGCGTCCTATAACAGCTGGGATGATGCGGCCGATGGGGTCGATTATCACAAGATGAGTGGCGCTCGCGCGCTCCTGACCGGCGCGCTGAAGGACAAGATGGGCTTCCCCGGTTTCATCGTGTCCGACTGGAATGCCATCGGCCAGTTGCCCGGCTGCAGCAATGCCAGTTGCCCGCAGGCGATCAACGCCGGCATCGACATGGTGATGGTGCCCGACGATTGGCAGGCGTTCATTGCCAACACCACACGCCAGGTGAAGGATGGCGTAATTCCGATGACGCGCATCGATGATGCGGTAAGCCGCATCGTGCGGGCGAAGCTGGTGATGGGGGCATTCGCCAAGCGGCCGTCGCAGCGTGCTGGAGCGGGTGATGCAAACCTGTTGCAGGACCGTGCGCTTGCGCGCCGCGCGGTACGCGAATCGCTGGTGTTGCTGAAGAACAACCATGACGTGCTTCCGCTCAAGCGCGGCAGCAGGGTGCTGGTGGTCGGCAAGAGCGCCGACGCCATCGCCAACCAGGTCGGTGGCTGGTCGCTGACCTGGCAGGGTACCGACAACGGCAATGCCGATTTTCCGCACGCGACCAGCGTGCTCGCCGGCATCCGCAAGGCGGATGGCACAGCCCAGGTTACTTATCGCGCGACGACCGAGGGTGTGGATCCCAAGAGCTTCGACGCCATCATCGCGGTCATCGGCGAAACGCCTTACGCCGAGACCATGGGCGACATCATCCCGTCGGCCACGCTGCGCCACAGCGACCGATACCCCGAAGACCTCGCGGTGCTGAAGGCCGCCGCCGCGTCCGGCAAGCCGGTGGTGACGGTGTTCCTGTCCGGACGTCCGCTGTTCGTCAATGATCTGCTCAACCTGTCCGATGCGTTTGTCGCGGCATGGCTGCCAGGAAGCGAAGGCGACGGCATCGCCGATCTTCTGTTTGCGGGCAAGGACGGCAAACCGGCGTTCGACTTCACCGGCACGCTGGCCATGCCGTGGCCGGGTGCGCCGTGCCCGTATGCCGCAAGCGACGACAAGGCGGCCAGCTGGCTGTTCGCGCGCGGCTACGGGTTGCGTTATGCCGACCAGCACAGCGTGCCGATGCTGCCGACGCATGCGGAGGTGACGACCTGCGCCAGCACGTCGACGCTGCCGATCTTCCACACGCTGGCGCAGTCGCCGTTTGCCTTGTACCTGGGCGCGGGCAGCGGCGGCCACGATGTCCACGCGGTAGGCGCGGATCTGAATGCGGCCATCGAGTGGCCGGCGGTCCATCCGGTCATCAGCCTGCGCACGGTGCAGGTCAACACGCAGCAGGATGCCAAGGCCGTCACCTGGCACGAGCCAGGCCGGTTCTTCGCGCAGAGCCCGCAGCCGACCAACTTGATGCCGCTGGTGGCCACGCATGCCGCGCTGCAGTTCGATGTGGTGATCGGTACACCGGCGCGCAGCCCGGTGAAAATCTACATGGGCTGCGGCGACGACTGCGTCCGTGCGGTGGACGTCACCGGCCTGTTCGCCGCGTATGCGCCGGGCAAGCGGCGCAGCGTATCGCTCCCGTTGCAATGCTTCATCAAGCCCGGCGCAGATCTCGCGCATGTCGACGTGCCGTTCGGGGTGCTTGCCTCGCCGCCGTTTTCAGCAGCCTTTGCGAATGTGAGGATTGTCGCGGGGGCCGGAAACGGCGCGGATGCGGCGTGCCCCGAGACGGCCCATCGATGATCGCGGGAACGAGGTTGCGTGAAACCGTAGCCGTCCGCGGCAAGCACGCCCGCCATGGATGAAGGGCAGGGGGTTGGCCGCTGGACGGCGATCGCATTGGTGGCCCTGCTGACGCTGTTGGCGTTGTCGGCGATGTACTGGCCGCGCCCGCAGCCGATCACGGAAATCATTGCCAAGGTGCTTGCGCCGACCGGCCCCCGGGTCAAGGTCTGGTTGAGCACCGCAGATCGAAGCCTGCGCCTCGCCGAACAGGCCGACGTTGTCGCTGACGGCCACGACGCCGGCACCAGAGCGTCCGATGTAGTCATTGACCTCGACCGGAAGTATCAGACCATGACCGGTTTCGGTGCGGCGCTGACCGACTCGTCGGCGTGGCTGGTCCGGAACAAGTTGAATCCATTGCAGCGTGCCGCGCTGCTGCGGGAGCTGTTCGGCCCGCCGCCCGGGCTCAACTTCAACATGCTGCGCATCAGCATCGGCGCATCGGATTTCTCGCTGCAGCATTACACGCTGGACGACATGCCCGCCGGCCAGGTCGATCCCGACTTGCAGCACTTCAACATTGCCGTGGCCGAGCGCGATGTCATACCGATGCTGCACGACATCCTGGCCATCCAGCCTGGCGTGCGCATCATTGCCTCGGCATGGAGCGCGCCGGCCTGGATGAAGACCAGCGCCAACGTGATCGGCGGCACCCTGTTCGAGCAATACGAGCCAACCTACGCGAATTACCTGGTGCGCTTCGTCGATGCGTTCCGCAGCGACGGCATTCCGATCTTCGCGCTGACCGTGCAGAACGAGCCGGACTTCGAGCCGCTGACCTATCCGGGAATGAACCTGCCGGTGGATGCGCGCGCCCGCATCATCGGCAAGTACCTTGGGCCGGCGCTGGCCGGGCGCAAGCCGGGCATCGCGATACTGGGCTGGGACCACAATTGGGACGAGTCGAATCAACCTCTGGGCGTGCTTGCCGACCCCGATGCGCGACGCTACGTCGCCGGTATCGCCTGGCATTGCTATCGCGGCGATCCGACCGCGCAGACCACGGTCCATCGCGCCTTTCCAAAGAAGGACGTGTACCTCACCGAATGTTCCGGCGGTGACTGGCCGTCTGCCAGGAACGGCGAATTGCTGCTGTTCGCACGCAACATCATCATGGGCGCGATCAGCAACTGGGCGCGCGGCGTGGTGTACTGGAACCTGGCGCTGGACGAAAACCACGGCCCGCATGCAGGTGGTTGCGACGAGTGCAAGGGTGTGGTCACGATCGACTCCGCCACGGGCTCGATCAGCCGCAATGACGAGTATTACGCGTTCGCCCATTTCAGCCGCTTCGTGTTGCCCGGTGCCGCGCGCGTGAAATCCGGCAACACGAACGCGGGTATCCACGAGGTGGCCTTCCAGAACTTGCCCGATCAGGGCCGGCACGACGGCTCGGTGGTGCTGGTGGCCGTCAACGGCAACACGACGACCAACCGGCTGTCGGTCAAGCAAGGTTCCCTCCGCTTCCAGTACGACCTGCCGGCGAGCAGCGTGGCGACGTTCGTGTGGTCACCCGCTGCAGCGAGTGCACCTGCGCCGGCGGCAAGCTCTGCCCGATAGCGGCGTCGAAGGCGATGGACTGCAGCAGGTTTGCCCGAAGAAATCCACGGAGGCGGCTGGCGCTGGTTTGATGCTGCGGATTCCCGCGGCGAATCGACGTGATGGAGGAAATTGAAATCCTTCAGTGGCCGATGGCTTTTGGACCAGCCGGACTTTCCTTCAACAGCCCCAGCCGCAGCAGGCTTTCGGCGGTGGCGACGATGGCTTCCTCGCTCGAACGCGGTGCCCAGCCGAGCAAGCGCCGGGCTTTTTCGCCGGTGGCGTTCTTCGGCTTGCCGAGTTCGGGAAGGATCTGCTTGACCGCCGGGTCGCGCAGCGCTGCAAGGCGCACCAGCCAGTTCGGCAGTTGCCGGGTCGGCACCCGTTTGGCCGCTGCGCCCATGCGGTTCTTCAGGATCCGTGCGATGTCGCGGATCGAAAGGAAATCACCCGCCACGGCGAGGAACCGCTCGCCCTTCGCGGCGGGATCGGTCATGGCGCGGATGTGCAGGTCGGCGACGTCGCGCACGTCGACGGCCCCGAAATCGAGCTGCGGGCAGCCGGGCATGGCGCCGTCCATCAGCCGCTGCACCAGCAGGATCGAGGTCGAATAATCCGGCCCCAGCACCGGGCCGAACACTCCCACCGGATTGACCACGGCAAGTTCGAGCGCGCCGCCTTCGCGGGCGATGAAATCCCAGGCAGCGCGCTCGGCCAGGGTTTTCGATTTCGCGTAGGGTTGCACGTCGGCGGCAGCGGGGTCGGTCCAGTTGTTTTCGTCGAATGGTGCCTGTTGCACCGGGTGTCCGTAGCCGATCGCGGCGAACGATGAGGTCAGCACCACGCGCTTCACGCCCGCATCGCGCGCGGCCCGCAGGACGCGCAGGGCACCTTCGCGCGCGGGCACGATCAATTCGTCCTCGTGCCTGGGAAGGGTGGCAGGAAACGGCGACGCGACATGCAGCACGTAGTCGCTTCCGGCGACGGCTTGCGGCCATCCGGCGTCGCTCTCGAGATCAGCGACCACGAAAGACAATGGGTCGCCCGGCTCGGCACCGCCTTGCTTCAGCATGGTGCGAACGTCGCCTTCGCGCTTCAGGCTACGTACCGTGGTGCGTACCTGATGGCCTGCGGCCAACAGCTGCAGGATCGCGTGGCTGCCGATGAAGCCTGATCCGCCGGTTACCAGAACGGTGCTCATGGTTATTCCTGTGGTTGGATGCTTGGGAGACAAAGCAGCGGTGACGCCGAACTTCACTTTGAGGCCATCCAGCGCCTCATCGTTCCCGCTGGGCGTAGCCCGCGCCATGGACGGAGTCGAAGCGCCGCGTCGCCGGCCCAGCGCCGGCATATCTTGCGACTTCCGCGTTTCCTGGCGTCGCCCCGATATCATAGTGCTCCCGCATCCACCCATTCGGACGTCCACATGTTCCCAGCCGTCTGCGTTCGCCTGTTGAGCACCGCACTCTGCCTGGCCGTCGCGTTGCCGCTGGCCGCCAGCGAGCAGCACGCCCCGACCGTTGGCCAGCAACGCGAGGGCGTGCTGTTCTGGCCGCAGGCGCAGCGCGAGGCGCAGTTCCGGCGGATGTACGAGCTGTTTCCCAGCGACCGTGCCGCGCATGGCACGCATGTGCACGCGCTGCCGGAAGGCAAGCCGCTGGCGCTGGGGCAGGGCGTGCTGGCTCGCTACATGGACGAGCACCACCTCGCCGGCGTGATGGTGCTGCAGCACGGCCGCGTGCGCATGCAGCGCTTTGCGCTGGGGTTCGGGCCGGCGCAGCGCTGGGAGTCGTTCTCGGTAGCCAAGTCGGTCACCTCGACTTTGCTGGGGATCGCATTGCAGCGCGGCGACATCCACAGCCTGGACGACACGCTGGGCACCTACATCCCGGAGTTGCGCGACAGCGCCTATGCCAAGGTCACGGTGCAACAGCTGTTGACGATGACCTCCGGCGTGCATTGGAACGAGGACTATGCCGACGCGAAGTCCGACGTGGCGCAGATGTATCTGCACCCCTGCGTCGACGGTCAGGCGCACATCCTGTCGTACCTGAAGAAACAGCCGCGGCAATGGCCGGCCGGCACGCACTGGAACTACAACACCGCGGAAACCGACCTGCTCGGCATCCTGGTGCAGCGGGCCACGCACCGCTCGCTGGCCGCCTACCTGTCGCAGACGATCTGGAAGCCGTACGGCATGGCCGCCGATGCGTACTGGATCAAGGACGAATGCGACGGCAGCGATACCGGTGGCAGCGGCCTGTCGGCCACGCTGGGCGACTACGCGCGGCTGGGCCAGTTCATGCTCGACGGCGGCCGCATCGCCGGCAAGCCGGTGGTCGCCAGGGCGTGGCTCGATGGCGCGCTTCATCGTCAGGAAAACGTCGACGATCCGGACCGTGGCTATGGCTATCTGTGGTGGACGGATAACGACGGCAGTTATGCCGCGATCGGCATCTTCGGCCAGATGGTCTACGTCGACCCTGCGCGCCGGCTGGTGATCGCCCAGGTGGGTGCATGGCCGCACGCGACGTCCGACGAACTGGTGGCTGCGCGGCGCGCGTTCGTGGCCAGCGTCAAGCGCGCGGTGGATGCAGAGCAGAAGCAGCCGACGCACTGAACAGGAAACAGTGTCGGGTCGATTCCCGGTGTGTCGACAGCAAACGTCAGGCTTGTCTTCACCGGCAGCGCCCGCATCGCCCCTTCTCGCCATCCAGGACGCGAAGCACGGCAAGGTGGTCGAATGGATGGAGAAGGTGAGCAATGGGGAATATCTTGTAGGACCGACAGCCTGACCCCATTACTTCAATCCCCAACAAGGAAAACGCCATGACCACCAAAGCCTACGGCGCACACGCCGCCGACAAGCCACTGCAAGCACTCGACATCGAACGCCGCGCACCTGGCCCGCAGGATGTGCAGATCGAGATCGCTTATTGCGGCGTCTGCCATTCCGACCTGCACACCGTGCGTTCCGAATGGGGAGGCACCTTGTATCCCTGCGTGCCCGGCCACGAGATCGTCGGTCACGTCAGCGCCGTGGGTAGCGAGGTGACCGGCTTCAAGGTCGGTGACACCGTAGGCGTGGGTTGCCTGGTCGGCAGCTGCCAGCATTGCTCGGCCTGCGACGAAGGGCTTGAGCAATATTGCGAGAACGGCTTCGTCGGCACCTACAACGGCCCGACCGCGGATGCACCCGGGCACACGTTGGGCGGCTATTCGCAGCGCATCGTGGTGGACCGGAAGTTCGTGCTGAAGATCCGCCACCCCGAAGAACAACTGGCCGCGGTCGCACCGCTGCTGTGCGCGGGCATCACCACCTACTCGCCGCTGCGGCATTGGAAGGTCGGCCCCGGCAGCAAGGTCGGCGTGGTCGGTATCGGCGGATTGGGCCACATGGGCGTGAAGCTCGCGCATGCGATGGGCGCGCACGTGGTGGCGTTCACTACCTCCGAGGGCAAGCGCCAGGCGGCGCTGGACCTGGGTGCGGACGAGGTGGTGGTCTCGCGCAACGAAGGCGAGATGAAGGCGCACGCCAACAGCTTCGACTTCATCCTCAACACCGTGGCCGCCAGTCACTCGCTGGACGCCTTCACCGGTCTGCTCAAGCGCGACGGCACCATGGTGCTGGTCGGCGTGCCGGAACATCCGCATCCGTCGCCGAGCGTCGCCAACCTGATCTTCAAGCGTCGTGCGATCGCCGGTTCGCTGATCGGCGGCATCGCCGAAACGCAGGAAATGCTGGATTTCTGCGCGGAGAAAGGCATCGTCTCCGACATCGAGATGATCCAGGTGCAGCAGATCGACGAAGCCTACGACCGCATGGTCAAGGGCGACGTGAAATACCGCTTCGTGATCGACAACAAGTCACTGGCCAGCTGATCAGGCACAACCCCATGTACGCGTAGGAGCCCGCTCGCGGGCGATGCTGTTGCCGGGATTCCGGATTCGCAAGAGCACCGCCCGCGGGCGGGCTCCTGCGCGTATTGGTTCGCATGGGGCGGTGACGGCATCGGTGAAGCCCGCGAGCTGCACGCGGGTGGCTCTTCAAGGCGTCGCGGATCTGCTCAGTCGAGCGGCCAGGGGACGGAATCGGCGAGACGATCGGCGCCGGATGGGTCGACGGGATCGGACTCGACATCCTGTTTCCGCGTGGCTCTTTCACCACCGCGCCACCAGGGCGTCACCGGTCGTCGTTCCACTGGCTCGACCGCCTGGCCGAGCTGCGGCAACAGCAAAGGCGACCGGTCCGGATCGGCCAGCGAGAGCAGGGTTTCCACCGGCTCGTCCCAGGCGTGCGTGGACAGCGCGAAGGTGCCCCAGTGCACCGGCATCAGCACGCCGCCGCCGAGCATCTGGTGCGCCGCCAACGCATTGGCCGGACCCAGGTGGATGTCGCCCCACGAGGGGTGGAACGCGCCGACTTCCAGCATCACCAGGTCGAACGGGCCGAGCCGGTCGCGAATGACCTGATACTCGCTGGTGAGCCCGGTGTCGCCGCTGAAGAATACGCTGTGCCGTTCGCCCTGCATCACCAGCGACGACCACAGCGTGAGGTTGCGATCCTTAAGGCCGCGTCCGGAGAAATGCTGCGACGGCGCGGCGGTGATGCTCAGGCCGGTGCCGGGCACGCGATGGGTCTGCCACCAGCTCAGCTCGGTGATGCGCGCCGGCGCGATGCCCCAGGCTTCCAGGTGCGCGCCGACGCCGAGCGAGGTGACGAAGGGGACATCCGATTTCGCCAGCGCGCGGATGGTCGGGTAGTCCAGGTGATCGTAGTGATCGTGCGAGATCACCACCGCATCGATGGGCGGCAGCTCGCGCAGGCTGACCGGCACCGGCTGGAAACGCTTGGGGCCGAGCAGGGTGAACGGCGAGGCGCGCTGGCCCCACACCGGATCGGTCAGCACGCGCCAGCCGTCGATCTCCAGCAACACGGTGGAGTGGCCCAGCCAGGTGGCACGCAGTCCGCTGGCTGGCGGTTTCAGCCATGCGCCGCGCGGATCCTCGGCGGGCAGCGGCGCCGGCGGCGTGCGGTCGGCATCGCCGAAGATGAAGTCGCGCAGGGTGGGCCGTGCTGCCGAGCTGTCGCGCAGACCGGGCAGCACCGGATGGATGTTGCGCAGCCGCTCGCCGTCCCACAGCGGCAGGTCGTGCAGACGTTCGAGACGTTCGCCCTGGGCGGGCTTGCCGAAAGATCGCATGAGGTGGCCCCGGTGGCGTTGCGACACGGATCAGGGATGCGTGCCGCGCCTGCACAAATCAAGGGCAAGCTTCAACCGCGCCAGTTCGCGTGCCGCTCCCAGAACGCCACGGCGCGCCGATATGCGGCGCGATCCAGCGGCACGCCCGAACCGCCTTCGGTCACACCCAGCGCGTTGCGCAGCATGGTGATCGGCACCATCGGAATTTCTTCCGGCTCGGCGGTGTAGAGGCAGCCGACCACGCCCCAGTCGGCATCGATCGGCGCGCCTTCCTTCGCCAGCTGCTCGCGGCTGTAGAGGATCGGCAGCAGGTAGTTGGCCACCGGCGGGTCGATGCCCTCGAACCAGCGCACCAGCACCGGCAGTTCTTCCGTGCTGCGGGCTTCATAGGCCGAGCGCAGCAGATGACGGTTGGCGTCGGTAATGGGTGTGGCGGTGCAGCGGGTGGAAGTCCAGTTGCGGTGCACGTGCAGACGGCAGAACGGGGCGTAGCCAGTCAGTACATCAAGCGGCGCCTCGGTGTTGAGGCGCCGCTCGAATTCCTCGGCGCTGCAATCCTGGATGGCGCTGCGGCGGCGGTCGCGCGGGAACAGGCGGGTGCGGGCGAAGGGGGTGAGGACGATGGACATGATGGTCGATGGACTTACGTGTAGGTGCAAAAGATTGACGCACGCGAGGGCCTTGCCGATCCGCCACGATTCTCAAGCCACAAACTGCAACCGTGCCAGCTCCGCGTACAGGCCGCCCTCGGCCAGCAGGCTCTCATGCGTGCCTTGCGCCACGATGCGACCACCGTCCATCACCACGATGCGGTCGGCGCGTTGCACGGTGGCGAGGCGGTGGGCGATGACGAGGGTGGTGCGGCCTTTTTCGAGGCGTTCGAGCGCTTGCTGGATTGCGGCTTCGGATTGCGCGTCGAGTGCGGAGGTGGCTTCGTCGAGCAGGAGCAGCGGGGCATCGCGCAGGATGGCGCGGGCGATCGCGATGCGCTGGCGCTGGCCGCCGGACAGGCGCACGCCGCGTTCGCCCAGTTCGGCGTCGTAACCGTTGTCCAGCGCGCTGATGAAATCGTGCGCTTCGGCGGCCCGTGCGGCGGCGCGAACTTCATCGTCGCTGGCGTCCTGCCGGCCGAAGCGGATGTTGTCGGCGGCGCTGCCGGCAAAGATCACGGTCTCCTGCGGCACCAGTGCGATCGTTCCGCGCAGGTCGGCCAGGGTGGCAGCGCGCAGGTCGATGCCGTCGATGCTGATGCGGCCCGACTGCGGATCGTAGAAGCGCAGCAGCATCGCGAACACCGTGCTCTTGCCGGCTCCGGACGGGCCGACCAGGGCGACGGTTTCGCCGGGCTGGATATTCAGCGTGAAATCGTTGAGTGCGGCGGTATCGGGCCGGGTCGGGTAATGGAAGCTCACGCTGTCGAAGCGCAGCGAGCCACGCATCGGTCGTGGCAGGGCGGTCGGCTGGGCCGGGTCGACGATCTCGGCGCGCTCGGCCAGCAGTTCGCTGATGCGTTCCATCGCACCGGCCGCGCGCAGCACGTCGCCCCACACTTCGGACAGGCCAGCCACCGAGCCGGCGGCGAATACCGCGTACAGCACGAACTGGCCGAGCACGCCGGCATCCAGCGTACCGGCCAGCACGTGGCGTGCGCCGGCCCACAGCACCAGGGTGATCGCACCGAACACCAGCACGATCACCGCCAAGGTCAGCAGCGCGCGCATGCCGATGCGCCGGCGCGCGGTGGCGAGCGCACGGAAGATGGCGCTGCTGTAGCGGATGCTTTCGATGTCCTCGCGCGCATAGGCCTTGACGGCGGTGGATGCGTTCAAGGTTTCGTTGGCGATGGCCGCGGCATCGGCCAGGCGGTCCTGGCTGGCGCGCGACAGTTTCTGCACGCGTCGGCCGAACAGCAGGATCGGCAGCATTACGGCCGGGATCACCAGCGCGGTGAGGCCGGCCAGCGATGGTGCGGTCCAGACCATCATGGCGCTGGCACCGATCAGCATCACCACACTGCGCAGTGCCACCGACACGCCGGAGCCGATCAGCGCCTGCACCACTTCGGTATCGGCGCTCAGGCGCGACAGCAGTTCGCCGACGCGGCTGCGTTCGAAGAAGCCGACGTCGAGCCGGATTACCCGCGCATAGAGGGTTTGCCGCAAGGTCGCGAGCGCGCGTTCGCTCAGCAGGGTGATGCAGAAATAGCGTGCGGCGGTGGCGAAGGCGAGCACCAGGGCCACGCCGAACAGCGCGATGAACGTCTCGTTGATGACCGCCTGGCTGGAGTGGCCAAAGCCCTGGTCGATGATGTGCCGGAACGCCATCGGCAACACCAGCGATGCCCCGGACGACACGCCGAGGAACAGCAGCCAGCCGAGGGCGAGCGCGCGATGCGGTTTCAGGAACGGCCACAGTTCGCGCAGTGCACCGATACGGCGGGAAGGGCGGGGCGTATCGGTGGTGACGTTGCTCATGGGTTCTCGCAGGATGGGTCGGAACGACGCAGTCGGTGCCATTCAAGGTGGGGCGTGACGCAGTCGATTCAATCCTTGTACCGCGAAGGAACAGTCCGGGGGCAGGCGAAGGCTTTTCGCACGCCGCCCCGGCGAAGGGCGGAATCGTGCGTTGTTGTCGCGAAGAGCCATGTGCGAGCGGCCTTCGCCTGGATGACGATGAAAAGACGCGGGCGATTCGCGATTCCCGAAAGCGGAGATGACGAATTCAGCGAGATCGACGCATCAGTCGAGGCGCTTGGCGGAGATGCGGCCGCGGCTGATGTCGCTGATTCGCCGCTGAGCTTCGGCGACCTGGTTGTCGGGCAGGCACAGCTGCAGTTCCACGCCGTCGGTGTCGAATGCCTCGTGTTCGACTTCGGCCTGCAGTTCCTTCAGCCGGACCTTGAGCAGGGCGAGTTCGGTGAAGTCGCAGTGCAGTTGCAGTCGCGCCGTCGCCACGATCGGCACGCGCTCGGCGCGGCGCAGACACTCGGCCGCGGTGCCGCCGTAGGCACGTACCAGGCCGCCGGCGCCGAGCTTGATGCCGCCGTACCAGCGTGTCACCACCACGGCGACGCGATCCATCTGCTGCCCATCGATCGCCTGCAGGATCGGCCGGCCTGCAGTGCCGCCGGGTTCGCCATCGTCGTTGAAGCGGTAGGCCTGGCCGATCCGGTAGGCCCAGCAATTGTGCGTGGCGGTGGGCTCGGCGACCTCGCGCAGGAAGCTCATGGCCTGCTCGGCCGAGGCCACCGGCGCGGCGATGGCGAGGAAACGGCTCTTCCTGATCTCTTCCTGATGACGGCATTGCTGGACCAGGGTAGACAGCGTGTTGCTCATGGCTTGCGCAGGTGAACCCGCAAATCCTCCGCCAGTTCCCATTGCGGGTAGCTGCGGTGGAAGTTCTCCAGTCGCTGCCGCGCCTCGTCGTCGTGGTGTTCGGCGAACAGCTTGCGGATGGCGTCCAGCTCGCGCCGTTGCTCGGGGGTGGCCTTTTGTGCGACCGATGGTGCTTCGTGGCGCATTGGCATCATCGTGGCGGGCTCAGCTTCGGCCGGCGGAGATGATGCTGGCGGAACGGAAGCAGGCTGCGCCGACGTCTGGGCGAGAGGCGGAGGTGACGGCGAGGCGATGGTTGCGTCAGCGCCTGCCGCGGCACGCTGGTTGTACGCGGCATCGCGTTCCGACGTGTCGCTCTCGGCTTTCATCGGACGCGCTGCCAACAGCAGCGACGCGGCTGGTTTCGCCGCCATCGCGCCGATGGTGGCACCTGCTTGTCGATCCGGTGCAGGCGTTGCGGGCAACGCGGTGGCGGCAGGCGCATTCGTGGGAGCGGGCGGGGCGACGTCTGTCGGGACAGCGGCAGTCGGCTGGCCACGCATATGCCAGGCCAGGCCTGCCACCAGCATCAGGCTGGCGGCGCTGCCCAGCGCCAGCAACCAGGGTGGCAACCGGCGGCGACGTGCGCGCGGTGCCACGCCGATGGAGTCGACATCGCGCAGCGGGAAATCTTTCGGGCGCACCCAGTCGCCGCGCTCGCGCGGGTTGCGGCGGCGCTCGACGGCCAGCGGGTTTTTGCTGGCGACCAGCGCTTGCGCTGCTGCACGCAGCACGGCGGCATCCAGTGCCGGGCCTGGCTCGCTGTGCGGCAATTGCCGGTACAGCGCGGCCAGTTCGGCTTCGCCGAGGAGCTGGTCGTCCGGTGCGGGCGGATCGGTCGGTGGCAGGGGCGTGGTCATTCGGACAGCACTTCGCGGAGTCGATTCATGGCATAGCGCAGGCGCGATTTCACCGTCTCGCGGCCGCTGCCGGTGACCATGGCGATCTGCTCGAGGCTCAATTCCTGTTCCAGGCGCAGCAGGACGGCGATGCGCTGCTCGTCGGGCAATTGCTCGATGGCGCGCTGCAGGTTGCGCCGGCGTTCGAACTCGGACAAGGCATGCTCGGGCTGCCCGCTCTCGGGCGTGGTGGCGTTCGCCAGCGCCATCTCGGCTTCGTCGCCGTCGGCCATCGGCCGCTGTCGGCGGATACCATCGATCATCAGGTTGTGCGCGATCTGCAGCAGCCAGGTGCTGAACTTCGCTTGCGGCTGGTAGCGTTCGCGCGCGCTGATCACCCGGCTCCAGGTTTCCTGGAACAACTCGTCGGTACGGTGCGGGTCGCGCGCGCTGCGCAGCAGGAAGCGGTACAGCATGCCGCGGTGCTTTGCATACAGGGCTTCGAACGCAGCGAGATCGCCACGCGCGTAGGCAAGCATCAGCATCGCATCGGGATCGACCGCGGCATCCATGGAGTGCGAGCGTAAGGCAAATCGCCGCAGAGCGGGTAGGCCGCGGCGCTTTCCGCGAAAAGCGTCATGCCCGGTGGTTGCAAGCTCCGGCCCCACCGCGCGACGTCGGTTGGGGAAGGACATGGGAGAGCGCATGCCCATGACCGCTGTCGGCGCAGCAGGGCCGGAAAACTCAGCGCGCCGCGGTGTCGCTGACGTCGTCGTGGCCGCGCGTGGCCAGCCCGTCGGCCAGCTTCACCAGTTGCACGAAGCCAGCGCGGTAGCCGCCGACATCGTCGCCGCGCGCACCGTCGGCCAGTTTCGCGATCTGCCCGTAGCCGTAGCCATCCAGGTATTGGCCGCCGCGCAGGGCATCGGCGAACGCAGCCACGGCGGCGGCGTAGCGCAGGCGCTCACTGGCCCGTGCTTTGGCGTGCGCGGCGATCGGCTGCTCGATCAGCTTGCTGTCCGTCTGCCCCGGCAGTTTGTAGCGCAGGCGCAGGAAAGCCAGTTCGTTGCTGCCCTCGGCCGGCGCGGCGTGCTCGGCATAGCGCAGCGGGTCGATGCGTGCCGCAGCCGAACCGGTCGGGGTGATCTCATAGATCGCGGTGACGTTGGCACCCGCGCCGATCTCGCCGGCGTCGACCTTGTCGTTGTTGAAGTCCTCGCGCTTGAGCATGCGCTTCCCGTAGCCGATCAGTCGGTACTCCTTCACCTGCGCCGGGTTGAACTCGACCTGGATCTTGACGTCTTTCGCGATCGTCAGCAGGGTCGCGGACATTTCATCGACCAGTACGCGGCGACCCTCCTGCAGGTTGTCGATGTAGTGGTGGCTGCCGTTGCCCACGTCGGCCAGCGTCACCGCCATCGCGTCGTTGTAGTTGCCTTCGCCGAAGCCCAGCGTCGTCAGTGCGACGCCGCTCTTGCGGTGGTCCTCGATCGTCGTCTTCAACGCTTCCTGGTTGACCGTGCCCACGTTGAAGTCACCGTCGGTGGCCAGGATCACCCGGTTCACGCCGTCCTTGATGAAGCCCTGCTCGGCCTGTGCATAGGCCAGTTCGATACCGGCGCCGCCGTTGGTGGAGCCGCCCGCGCCGAGGCTGTCGATCGCCGCGTCTATGGTGGCGTGCTGGTCGCCGGCGGTGGAGGGCAGGGCGACGCCGGCGTAACCGGCATAGGTGACGATGGACAGGCGATCCTCCTTGCGCAGCTCGTGCACCAGCTGCTTCAGCGAGGCTTTCAGCAGCGGCAGCTTGTCAGGTTCGTTCATCGAGCCGGAAGTGTCGATCAGGAAAACCAGATTCGATGCGGGAATTTCCGTGGCCGGTACGCGATAGCCCTGGATGCCGATCAGCAGCAGCTGGCGTTCTGCATTCCACGGTGCCGGTGCCAGCTCGGTGGCGACGCTGAACGGCTGCGTGCGATCCGTCGGCGGCGTGTAGCCGTAATCGAAGTAGTTGATGAACTCCTCCGCGCGCACCGCATCGGCCGGCGGCAGCTGGCCTTGGTTCAACATGCGGCGCACGTTCGTGTACGAGCCGGTGTCGACGTCGATGCTGAAGGTGGACACCGGCTGCTCGCTCACCAGTTGCACCGGGCTGGAGTCGCGGTGGGCGTAGTTTTCGGTGTCGATGTCGCTGGGCATCGGCTGCATGGGCGGCATCATTATCGGCGTCACGCGGTGTCCGCGGGCCGCCATGCCCTTGCCCGTCGCCAAGAGCTGCATCGACAACGCAGGTTGTTCCGACGGGAGGGATCTCACGGATACTGGCGCTCGGACCTCGTTGAAAGCCTTGTCGGCAGGTTCGGCCGGGGGAGGCGCGGTCGGCGGTAATGCGGGTGGTGTCCGGTCGGTCGTTGCCGGCGTGTCCGCGATGGGTTTGGATACGCTGCAGCCGGCCAGTATCACCAGCAAGGCAAGCAGCAGACTGCGCAACAGGGCCTTCGTGTTCATGGGGTGCTTCTCCTCCGGGTCGTGGAAGATGAAACGCGGTCGTGGCGCAAACGGGGTTGACCGTCGCGCGGTAACATGGCGCCCTGTGCAAGATCCATCGGAACGACATGATCAACAACGACGTACTGCGCGCGATCCGCTACATGCTCGACCTCAGCGACGGCAAGGTGGTGGACCTCATCCACCTGGCGGACGCCGGTTACCCGATCGAAAAGGAAGACGTGCAGGCGTTCCTGAAGAAGGACGACGAGGCCGGCTACGTCGAGTGCAGCAACAAGGTGCTTGCGCTGTTCCTCGACGGCCTGGTGTTCCACCGTCGCGGCAAGGACGACAGCCTGCCGGCGCGCCCGCCGGAGAAGCGCGTCACCAACAACGTGGTGTTGAAAAAACTGCGCGTGGCGTTCGAGCTGAAGGACGTCGACATGCACGAAATCCTAGAAAGCGCCGGCTTCCCGGTTTCCAAGCCGGAACTCAGCGCACTGTTCCGCCAGGCCGACCACAAGAATTTCAAGCTGTGCGGCGACCAGCTGCTGCGGAATTTCCTGAAGGGGCTGACGATGCGGGTGCGTGGAAATGCCTGATTTGTCTTGACCACGCGGTTGCGCAGTGGCCGTGCCAACCTGAGAAAGCAGCTTCGCACCGGTTCGACGGTCGCGGCGATGATTACAGCGATACCGCCGGATAGTGTTCGACGTACGACTCGCCATCGCAGCCGTAATAGGTCACGCGACGTTCAAACAGATCGACGTCGTAGTGGATCACGCCAGCGTTCCATGCCGCAAGCAGAAAGGCCGGGAAGCTGCTTTCCCCGGCCTGGTCGGTACGCAGTGCCTGGATCAGCGCTGACTGGTCGAAGCGAGGCACGTCGACGCTGCCCGATACCAGTGGCGTACCTTGCTGCAGCACCGCGCCGCGATCGGTCAGGTAAAGGCTTTGACAGGCGGGGAGTTGCCACACATTCCGCGTCACTCCCACGCTCCGCAGGGTTTCGGCAAGATACGGAAAGCCGCCTACTCGCGGGCGACCGGCCATGGCCTGCGCCTGCGCTGCCTGCAGATGGGCAATCGCTTCACTCATGGCGTTTCTCCTGATGCGTGCATGAAAGATCGGGGTCCGGGCTTCGATGCGTACTGCCTAGTCGACAGGTACCGTGCTGATCTGGTGGGCGTCGGCAAGTTTTTGCAGAAGTCTGCGAAGCTCGCGCCGCTCGCTGGTGGCGAGGGCGGCAAAGAAGTGTTCGTCGTTGTCGTTTGCGATACGGGTGAGGGTGGGCAAGAGGCGCTTTCCGGACCGGGTCAATGCCAGCAAATTCGCGCGGCTGTCGTGCTGGCTTGGGGTACGCACCAGCCATTCCTTGGTCTGCAGCTTGTCCAGCACTTTCGAGATGGCGCCGCGGGTCATGCCCATTGCATCGGCGAGGGACGCGGCGGTGATGTCGGGATGCGTTTCGATCTGGTTGAGTGCTACCCATTCGGCGACGGAAAGCTGTCGCTCCTGCAAGGCGCCGGCGAAAGACCCGGACACCTGATTGGAGACCAGCCGAAGCCAGTAGCCCAGATGGATCTGCAGGGGGTTAGGGGAGGTTTCGCCTTTCGAGGAGTTCTGCATGGTTGGCTTCGCCAGACGAGTTCCATGGAACTCATATTGTTTCCATGGAATTCATATGTCAAGTGCCTCGCCTGAGGCTGCGGATGCGACTCAGGATGCCAACGTCTCGTCTGACCTCACGGTCGCCTTGCGCTCCTGTTTGCCCCAGCCCACCGAGGGTCCGCGAATGGCTGTCCATACCGAGCGCACCACCACGTAGTACATCAGCTGGCGGTAGCCGAAGCGTTGCAGGACGAGCCACCACAGCAGGCTCCACTTTTCCTTCTTTTCCATCGCGAAGGCGAGCGCGGCGGCGGCCAGGTCGACGGCCATGAAGGCGGCGTAGAACACCAGCATCCTGATGAGGTTGGTGTCGTCGAATTGGCCGCGATGCTGCAGGTAATCCAGGCCGGTGCCGACGATCTGCCACACGAGCACCAGATCGACCAGCGGCGACGCCACCGAGAAGAGAATCTGGAACAGCCACACCTGCGGCAAGGCGATCGTGCCGAGCGCGCCGTAGCGCGGGTTGAAGGTGGCGTTGCGGTGTTTCCACAGGCATTGCAGGGTGCCGTAGGCCCAGCGGAATCGCTGGCGGGCGAGGCCGCGGGCGGTGTCGGGGGCTTCGGTCCAGGCGATCGCATCGGCGTCGAACAGGGCGTGGTAACCGGCTTTCTGCACGGCGATGGTGAGGTCCTGGTCTTCGGCCAGGGTATCGGCGGGAAAGCCGCCAAGCAGTTCCAGCGCCTCGCGTCGCCATGCGCCGACGGCGCCGGGCACCACGGTGATCGCACCCAATGCCGCCAGCGCGCGACGTTCCAGGTTTTGCGCGGTGATGTATTCCAGTGCCTGCCACAGCGTGATCAGGTTGATGCGGTTGCCGACCTTGGCGTTGCCGGCCACGGCGCCGACCCCGGGGTCGACGAACCAGCGCACCAGACGCGGGATGGTGTCGGGTTCGAACTGGGTATCGGCGTCCAGCGCGACCACCACGGCACCGTTCGATTCGCGCAGTGCGGTGTTGACCGCATGCGCCTTGCCGCCATTGGGAATGGTGATGAGCCGCACGCGCGGATCGTCTGCATAGTGCTCGGTGACCACCGCCGAGGTGGCGTCGATGGAGCCGTCGTCGACCACGATGATCTCGAGATTCCGGTAGCGGCTGCGGAGGATCTGGCGGATCGAGCTGGCGATCACCTTCTCCTCGTTGTAGGCGGGGATCAGCACGGATACCAGCGGCGGATCTTCGCCGAGCACCGGCGGCACGCGGCGTCGTTCGCGTGCACGGTTGAGCAGGGCGAGGCCGCCGAGCAGCAGTAGTCGAGCGACACCGAGGGTGATGGCGGCGGTCAGCAGCCAGCGGATGAAATGGCCGAACCATCCCAGCGCCAGGAACACCGAACGATCGGCCCATTGCGACAGCGAGCCGGGCGGAAGTTCCGGCATGGTCTGCGCGCGGGTGAGGCCGGCCAGCGCCGACACCGTGACGAAGTCGTAGCCCTGCGCGCGCAGGCCGTCAATGATGCGCGGCAACGCGGCAATCGTCTGCGAACGCTCGCCGCCGCCGTCGTGCAGCAGGACCACCTGACCCTTGCGATCCGGGTTGGTGGTTTCGATGCCGCCGAGCACGTTATGGACAATGGCGTCGACGCCGGGGCGCTGCCAGTCTTCGGCATCGACATGCAGGCCAACCGAGAGGTAGCCCATTTTCTGCGCGATCTGGATCGGCACCAGTTCGTCGGCGGTGGTCGGCTCGGCATCGCCGAAGTAGGGCGCGCGGAACAGCCGCATCGAGTGGCCGGTGAGTGCTTCGAACAGCCGCTGGGTGGCGTTGAGCTCCAGCGCCACGATGCCCGGCGGGCTGTCGCCCAGGTTCGGGTGGGTGAAGGTGTGGTTGCCGACGTCGTGTCCTTCGGCGACCTCGCGCTGCACCAGCCGCGGCGACATCTCGGCGTTCGCGCCGATGATGAAGAACGTCGCCGGTACGTGCTTCGCCTTGAGGATGTCGAGGATCTGCGGCGTCCACTCCGGGTCGGGGCCGTCGTCGAAGGTCAGTGCGATCTTGTGCGGCAGGGTGCCGGCGCGCTGGATCACGTAGGAGCTGGGCAGGGCGGTGTAGCTTTCGTCGTCGATGCTGCCATCGTCCTTGTCCAGTTCGATGGTGCGCGCGCCGGGCGACGGTTGCGAGGCGATTTCCAGCACCTCGCCCTGGCCCTCGATGTCGATGTCCTGGCCCTGGCCGATCGTGCGCAACTGGTCCGGTGCGGCCGCACCGTAGTTGCGACCGAGCACCGACCAGACCGACGGATCTTCCGAGCCCAGCCGCCAAAGGGCGTAGCCGTAGGGCTTGTAGTCGTCGGCGGCGTGGATCTGGTTGTACGCCGTGGCACCGTCGAGGAACCAGACCTGGTGCGTGCTGCCGTCGTCTTCGCTGTAGGAGAAGTGCGGGTTCTGCGTGTCCGGATCGAAGCTGATCTCGGCCTGCGCATCGGCGGCGCGGTCCATCGCGTCCTGGAAGGTCAGTGCCTCGGCATTCTGTCCGTGCGACCAGTCGTAGCCGTAGCTGCCGATCGCCACGATGGTCTGGTCCGGATCGAGCGTCTTCATGCGCTTGTCCAGCGTCTGCTCGAACCAGTCTTCGGCGGCGATGCTGCCCGGGTCCTTGCCGGCCCAGTGCTGGTCGTAGGCCATCAGCAATTCGAAGTCGACGATGTCGGCGTAGCCGGCGTAGTCCCAGTCGGCGTCGTCGAATGGCACCGACAGCACGATGCCCCAGCCGTGCGGATCGAAAGCATTGTTGAGTTCGGACAGGAACGCCTTGAGGTCCGGTTGCGCGCTTGCCGGGATGTCCTCGAAGTCGATCGTCACGCCTTGGAAATGGTTGGCGGAAAGGAACGCGACGATCTGCGCGATGCGGGCCTGGCGCATCGAGGGATCGGCCAGCAGGCGCGCCAGGCCCGGACCGTCCCAGGTGCCGCCAACCGCGTTTTGCAGCAGCGGCAGGATCGGGGTGGACGGCTTCTGCGTGCGGATCAGGTTCAGCGCCTTGGCGTCGATGCTGGTATGCAGCGCCATGTCCGCGCCGCTCACGCTCATCCAGGTCGGGATCACCCAATCCAGCGTGGGCAGCGCGCGCTTCAGCGACGGGTAGCTGCTGTCGTCCCAGTTGACGTAGAAGCCGATCGCCAGCGGCCGGTCGGCGGGCTTGTCCAGCGATGGCGGCGGGATGTGCAAGGCGGCCGCCTTGCTGGCATGCGTGCGCGGGGCGTGCAGCTGCTTCTGCCGTGCGCGCACTTCCGCGGCCAGCTTCGCCGCCGGCTTCAGCAGTTCCGGCGCGGCGGCCTTCACCCCGGCCAGGGCGTGGCGGGTCCTGGCGTGTTCGCCGATATGCAGGCCGACCATGTTCGGCCCGACGAAAAGGCTGGCGGCGCATGCCACCACGAACAGCGTGCTGATCACGCCGGCGAGCAGTGCCAGACGCGAGACATGGCTGGCGCGCCGGCCGGTGGGGTCGAAGAAGATCGGTTTCTTTTGCATGCCGGGGTCGGATCGACGAATGCCGCAGGTCGCCAGTTGGAATGGACCCGAACGGCGTTGGCGTGACTGCTGAGGTCGGGGATGCGCAGTATCGCCTATCCATCGGGTTTCCACGCGGGATCGGACACCGGGTCGGTCAGCCGGCGTTGCCCATCGGCCAGGCTGCCGCGAAGGACGCAGAAGCTGTTGATACTCACAACTTCTCGAATGTGCCGCCGACGTGGTGCGGCGGCATGGTCCTGAGTCGGGTTGTCGGCCTTCCGGTGGTCGAGCTTGGATGACGCCACCCGGCCGGCGATATCGCAATTTTCCGCGGATGCACGCTCCAATACGCTTAGCAGAGCCACCCGCTGCCTGCAAACAGGGAGTTTTCGGTGCCTATTCGATCACCGGACCCGGGACTGGCTCGCTGAAGTCCTCTGGCGTCAACCGCTGGGTCAGCCGGAACACGCCTTCGTGGATCTTGCGCGGCAGTACCACGTCGAGGACGGTGGTCTGGTGCGGACCGAGCATGCTGAAAAGGTCGTCGCGCGCAACGCTTTTTGCCAGTGCGTGGTGCACCAGGCCGCTGAGGTCGAGCGGCTGCACGCTGGCGCCGTAGGGACGATGGCTGGCGACGGCAGGGCGCAGCGTCTTGCGGCTGTTGCGTGGATCGGCAACGCGGTCGTCGCCGGCCAGCAGGCTGTGGTCGAGGAACAGCGAAATGGTGGTGCGGTTGTGCGAGTTGGCCTGGCGGTCGAGCATGAAGCCGGCCGGCAGGAGGTCCGGGCTGGCCTGGATACCGGCGGTGAGCAGGAAGCCGGCGCCGGTCAGCGGTTCGCCGGCTTCGTCGGTGAGGCGCACGATCAGCTGGCTGCGCGGGTCGTGGATGTGCACGCGCGGTGCGAACGGGCCGGCCGGTTCCAGTTCCACCTTGTCCGCGTCGCGCGCGGCGTTTTCGCGCTCGAACGCATCGCAGAGTGCGGCGTAATCGTCGGCGCTGCGGATCAGCAGGCAGCGCAGGATCGCCTGCACGGTGGCGGGCGCGGCGCTGGCCATGATGCCGTGGGCCTCGCCGGAGTGTGCCGCGCCGGCGATCAGCTTGAATGCACAGCGCGGGCCCCGGCTGAGGGTGAGCGCCAGCGCATCGACGCCGCCGGACGCATCGGCTTGCGGCGACAGCACGGCATGCTGGCCATTGAGATTGGCCGCCGCGATGCGCACCACGCCGTCGGACCCGTCTTCGCCGGTGTAGCTGTTGAGGTGGTCGTACAGCGACCGGTCCGGGCGGTCGCCGATCAGCACGAACTGGAACTGCCCTCGTTTGAGCGGATCGTCGCTGTGGATGTAGTCGAGGTTGAGCGACAGCGATTCGGCGCTGCCCAGTTCCAGCCAGTCGAGAATGCGCTGGCCCGGATCGACGCCGGCGAACCACGACTTGAGCCGGCCCAGCATGCCCTTGCCGAGTTGCGCCAGCGCCGAGCCGTAATTCGCCGGGGCCAGCATCACCAGGTGGCTGAGCTTGATCGTGCTGTGCGTGGCGGGCTTGTCGCGTTGCGCGCGCAGCCATTCACGCACCACCGGGCCGCCGGTCGAGTGGGTGATGCAGGCGAAGCTGGCATCGCGCAGATGCAGGTCGCGCAAGGCATGATCGAACGCGCGCACCAGATCGGGCATGGTGACCGCATCGTCGAAGCTGACGTATTCGGACAGCCAGATATCGGCGAGTGTGAGCGACAGGCCGGCCGCGGCCGCTTGCTGCTGCAGTTGCTCCGGCAGCTGACCATAAGTGGACGTGCTGGTGACGCTCCAGCCGTGGACGAAGACGAGAGTGGTCATGGCCCGCTCCTGCTGCGATGGCCAAGCCTAACCAAAGTCGCGCAGCGGAACAGCATGTATTTTCCATCGGCGCGGGCCGCACCGGCATAATCGCGCTTCATTCCTGCTGCCCTGAAAGTCGACGGCGTCCATGACCCAGACTGTGCTGCTCATCCTGGTCCTGCTGGCGATCGCGTTGGCGTCGTTGCAATGGCATCGCTGCAGCCGCGCGTTGCTGGCGCTGACAGTGATCGTGGGGCTGGCGATCGGCTGCGGCCCGGTGCCGATCGGTTTGCTGATCCGACTGCAATCCGGTGGCACCGCGGACGCGCCGGTTGACTGGGGCCAGCGCAATGCGATCGTGCTGCTCGGCGCAGGTACGGTACGGACGGCTGGCGGACAGGTGGAGCCGAAGCTTTCCGCGTATGGGCGCATCAGCAAGGCGGTGATGCTCTATCGCGCCTGTCGGCAAGTTGGCCGGCTCTGCAAGGTCGAGGTGAGCGGCGGCGATGCGCAGCGGTTGGGCAAGTCCGAAGCTGCAGTCTATTCGGATGATCTGCGGCAGCTCGGCGTCGACCCGGCCGACCTGCTGCTCGAGTCGCGCAGCATGAACACTTGGCAGAACGCGCAATTCAGCGGTCCGCTGCTGCGTGCATGGGGCGCCGACCGCGTGCTGCTGGTTACGTCAGGCTTTCATCTGCGCCGGAGCATGCTGTATTTCACTCACTTCGGGATTCAGCCGACACCGGTGCGCGCGGATTACCTGGACGGCGAGATGTCATGGCTGCCGCTGTCGCGCAACTTCAGCATGACCGACGTGGCGCTGCACGAATACGCGGGCATCGCGCGGTACTACTGGTACAACGCGATGGGCTGGAACGTGCAGGCGACCAAGCCCGGCGCGTTGTAGAAGGCGATGCTTTGCTGTGCTGTGGGAGCGACTTCAGTCGCGATGCTCTTGGCTTCAAGATCGGAAAGCATCGCGACTGAAGTCGCTCCCACAGAAGGAAGGCAATCCTGGCGTCACGATTCGCGCATCACCATCAGCCGGATCTCGCTCATGTCCTCGATCGCGTAGCGCACGCCTTCGCGGCCCAAGCCCGACAGCTTGATGCCGCCGTAGGGCATGTTGTCCACGCGGAAGCTGGGGATGTCGTTGACTACCACGCCACCTTGTTCAAGTTCGTTCCATGCGCGCATCGCGTGGGCGAGGCTGTCGGTGAAGATGCCGGCCTGCAGGCCGTAATCGGAGTCGTTGACCATTGCGATCGCGTCGTCGAACTTCCCGAACGGGGCGAGCAGGGCGAACGGACCGAAGGCTTCCATGGTGTTGGCTTTGGCGTCGGCCGGTACGCCTTCCATCAGAGTGGCGTCGAGCATGTTGCCGCTGCGCTTGCCGCCGCAGAGGATCCTGCCGCCAGCCTTTTTCGCTTCGAGGATCCAGCCATGCAGACGCTCGGCGGCGGCCTCGTCGATCATCGGGCCGAGGAACACGTTCTTGTCCTTCGGATCGCCGGCCTTGAGCTGCTTCGTGGCGGCGACCAGCTTGCGCTTCAGCGTGTCGTAGACGTCGGCATGGGCATAGATGCGCTGCACGCCGATGCAGCTCTGGCCGGACTGGTAGAACGCGCCGAAGATCAGCCGCTCGACCACCTTGTCCAGCTTCGGGCCCTGGTCGGCGTCGACGATGCACGCGGCATTGCCGCCCAATTCCAGTGTCACCTTCTTGTGCCCTGCGCGCGCCTTCAGGTCCCAGCCGATCTGGCCACCAGTGAAGGAGAGCAGCTTGAAGCGCGGATCCTCGACCAGCGGGGATGCATGCGCACCGTCCAGGGTGAGGATCGAGAACGCGCCCTTCGGCAAGTCGGTCTCGGCCAGCACCTCGCCGATGATCAGTGCGCCGATCGGGGTCTTCTCCGACGGCTTCAGCACGAACGGGCAGCCGGCCGCGATCGCCGGCGCTACCTTGTGCGCCACCAGGTTCAGCGGGAAGTTGAACGGCGTGATGAACGACACCGGCCCCAGCGGCACGCGTTTCGTGTAGCCATGATAGCCGTCCAGACGGCTGGCCAGTTCCAGGTTGATCGTCTCGCCGTTGATGCGCACGGCCTCCTCGGCGGCGATGCGGAAGGTCTCGATCAGCCGGGTCACCTCGCCGGCGGCATCCTTGATCGGCTTGCCGGCCTCGATGCACAGCGCCTCGGCGAGCTCGTCGCGGCGTTCGGCGAAGCGCTGCGCGCAATGCTGCAGCACCGCCTGGCGCGCCCACGGCTTGTATTCCCGCATCGGCTTGGCGGCCTTCACCGCGGCGGCGATCGCCTTCTCGGTGACCCTGGCATCCGGCACGGCGACGCGGGTGGCTAGCTTGCCGCTGAACTTGTCGCGCACGTCGAGCATGTCCTTCGACGTCTGCGGCTGGTTGGCGAGGTAGTAGGGATAGGTTTTCTTGAGCATGGAGGTCTCCCGGTCAGACGGCAGCGCTCAGTGCGCGGATCTGCTCGTCGAGGATGCGGTGATTGTCGGAGTAATCGATGGCCAGGTCGATAAGGTGCACGCCGCCTTCGGCATAGGCGCGCTGCAAGGTCGGCAGGAACTCGTCTGCGCTGGCCGGTCGGTGGCCGTGCGCCCCGTGTGCTTCGGCGAACAGCACGAAATCCGGGTTGCCGAACTGCATGCCGTAGTCGGCGTAGCCCATCTCGGCCTGCTTCCAGCGGATCATGCCGTAGGCGTCGTCGCGCAGCAGCAGGATCACCAGGTCGAGCTTCAGCCGCACGGCGGTTTCCAGCTCCTGCGCATTCATCATGAAGCCGCCGTCGCCGCAGATCGCCAGCACCTTGCGTCCGGGATACACCATCTTCGCCGCCATCGCCGAGGGCAGGCCGGCACCCATGGTGGCCAGCGCGTTGTCCAGCAGCACGGAGTTCGGCTGGCGCGCACGGTAGTAGCGGGCGTACCACAGCTTGTACATGCCGTTGTCCAGGCACAGCACGCCGTCGTCGGGCATGAAGCGGCGGGTGTCGGCGACGATGCGCACGGGATGCATCGGGAAGCGCGGGTCGTCGGCGTGTTCCTCCAGCTGCGCGTGGAACGCGGCGCGCACCTTGTCGAAATAGCCGAAGTCCCAGTGCGTCTGCGGGTCCAGCGCATCGGTGAGCCGCTCGACCGTATGGGCGATGTCGCCGACCACCTCGATCTGCGGGAAGTACACGGTGTCCACCTCGGCCGAGGCGAAATTGATGTGGATCACCGTGCGTCTTCCCTTCTGCATGAAGAACGGCGGCTTCTCCACCACATCGTGGCCGACGTTGACGATCACGTCGGCGGCATCGATCGCGCGATGCACGAAGTCGCCATCGGACAGGGCGGCATTGCCAAGCCACAGCGGGTGATCCTCGTCGACCACGCCCTTGCCCATCTGGGTGGTGAAGAACGGCAGGCCGAGCTTGTCGATGAAGGCGCGCAGGGCGACGGCCGTGCGCTGGCGGTTCGCGGCGGCACCGATCATCAGGATCGGCTTGCGTGCATTGCTGATCGCTTCGGCCGCCTGAACCAGCGCGGCATCGTCCGGCGACGGTCGCCGCGCGTATCCGGTGGGCAGCAGGATCGCGTCCTCGACTTCGTCGCGGGCGATGTCCTCGGGCAGTTCCAGATGCACCGCGCCGGGACGCTCCTCCTCGGCGCGACGGAACGCCTCGCGCACCCGCGCCGGGATCGTCGGCGCCGAAACCAGTTGGCGCGTGTACTTGGTCAACGGCTGCATCATGTCGACCACGTCGACCAGTTGGAACAGACCCTGCTTGTGCGTGCGGATCGGTTTCTGGCCGGTGATCATCAGCATCGGCATGGCGCCGAGCTGGGCATAGGCCGCCGCGGTGACCAGGTTGGTAGCGCCGGGCCCGAGCGTGGCCAGCGCCACGCCGGCCTCGCCGGTCAGCCGGCCCCAGGTCGCGGCCATGAAACCGGCGGCCTGCTCATGGCGGGTCACGATCAAGCGGATCGAGGAATCGCGCAGCGCTTCGACCAGATCGAGGTTTTCTTCGCCGGGTACGCCGAAGATGCTGTGCACGCCCTCCGCCTCAAGGGCCTTCACGAACAACGCTGCTGCCTTCATGCCACGGCTCCGAGTTAAAAGCGTGCAGGATGCGAGCCGCGGCGTTCAGTTTCCGTGTAGGTCAGCCCCTGTCGACTCGCAACGGCAATTCGCCATCGGCAAGACGTGCGCGCAAGGGCGTGCCCACCGCGACGCCCTGCGCCGAGCGCAGCACCTGGCCGTCCGCATCGAACAGGATCGCGTAGCCGCGCTCCAGCGTGGCCAACGGGCTGACCGCGTGCAATGCATGGCCGGCATGGCGCAGTGTTGTCTGCCTGCGTTCGAGGAGGTGGGTGATCGCGCGGCGCAGACGTTGATCCTGTTCGACCAGCCGGCGCGCGAGCAACGACAGGTGCGCGCGCGGATGCTGCGCCAGCAATCGTCCATGCAGCCGCTCCAGCCGCGTGTGGCGCAGTTGGCTTTGTTCGCGCAGCACGGCGGTGAGGCGGTGTTGCAAATGCTCCAGCCGCTCGCGATCGCGTTGCAGCCGCGCCTGCGGCCGCTGCGCCTGCAGGCGTGCCAGCAGGTGGTCGACGCGTTGCGCATTCGCCTGCAGGCGGCGTTGCTCCAAGGTAGCCAGGCGCTGCTGCAGTTGTCGCAGGTGGTGGCCGACCGCCACCGCATCGGGCACCAGCAATTCGGCGGCAGCCGAGGGTGTGGGTGCGCGCAGGTCGGCGACGAAGTCGGCGATGCTGAAGTCGATCTCGTGGCCGACGGCGGAAACCACCGGCACCGCGCTGGCATGGACGGCCCGCGCCACGGCTTCGTCGTTGAACGCCCACAAGTCTTCCAGAGAACCGCCGCCGCGGGTCAGCAGGAGCACGTCGTAGCGCGTGCTGGCCGAAGCCTTGCGCAGCATCGCCACGATCGCCGGTGGCGCCTCGCGACCTTGCACCGGCACCGGCAATATCTCGACATCGGCCAGCGGCCAGCGTCGGGCCAGCACGCTCAAGACATCGCGCACGGCGGCGCCGGTGGCCGAGGTGATCACGCCGATGCGCCGCGCGTAAGCGGGCAGGGCGCGCTTGCGCGCTGGATCGAACAGGCCTTCGGCATCGAGCCTCGCCTTGAGCTGCTCGAACTCACGTTGCAGCGCGCCTTCGCCGGCCGGCTCCATGTATTCGGCGACCAACTGGAATTCGCCGCGCGGTTCGTACAGGCCGACCTTGGCACGCAATAAAACCTGCATGCCGTCGACCGGGCGAAAACGCAGCGCGGATGCCTTCATCTTGAACATCGCGCAGCGCACCTGGGCGCCGCTGTCCTTCAACGTGAAATACAGGTGACCGGAGGCGGGCTTGGCCACATTCGAAAGTTCACCCTCGATCCACACCTGCGGCAGCGCGTCGCCCAGCAGGTCGCGCACCAGCCGGTTGAGCGAGCTGGGAGTGAGGACGTGGCGTGGCGTGGCGTTGTCGGACGGCGCTGGCATAAGGGCGTGAGCCTAGCATGCACGCAGTATCAAGTTGTGAGAAAACATCCGCTTGACGCAGGAAACGCATGAAAGACATCAAGAGAAGAACCCGGCCTCAATCGTCGTCGACGTCGCGCAGTTTGCGCCAGCGGCGTTTGCGGTCACGCCAGCTGCGGATACCCAGGTTCAGCGCGAACCAGGCGGCAATGACGCCGAACGGCCAGCCGATCCATGCCGGCCATGCGAAGGCGATCACGGCCAGCGCGGCGAGCGCGATGGTGCCGATCAGCAGCGGCCCGCTGGAGGTGTCGCCGAGCACGCGGCGATTGGTCAGCGCGGCGCCGACGCTGTTGGCGATGCGCAACGCGCCGGCGGCAGCGCGACCGGAACTGCCGCCGGCATGACGCACCCGCGGCGGCCGCGATTCGCTGCTGCGCACGTGTTCGCCGCTGCCCCGGCGTCGACGGCGGGCAAGCACGATTTCGGTGGCGTTGCCGAGGTCGCGTTCGTATTGCTCGGCCAACTGGCCGGCGAAGCCGGCATCCTCGACGGCCACGTCGAGTTCGCGGTTGCTCAGCCAACTGGCGATGTTGAGGTTGGACGAACCGACCCGCGCCCATTGCCCGTCGGCTACCGCGGTCTTGGCATGCAGCATCGAACCGTTCCATTCGAACACGCGAATGCCGGCCTTCAGCAACGGTCGATAACCCGAGCGCGACATGCCGGCCACCACGGGGATGTCGCTGCTGCCCGGCACCAGCAGGCGCACGTCGACGTCGTCGCGCGCGGCCGCCACCAGCGCCTGGACGTAGGGGGCGAGACCGACGAAATAGGCATCGGTAAGCCACAGGGTCTTGCGTGCCGTCGAGGCAATCAATTGGTCGAGCCGATACATGCCGGCGGTGGCCGGCTGGGTGGCGATCAGCCGCAGCGAGACATGGCCGGGGGGAGTGGCCGGTGCCGGAATGGGCGCGAATTCCCGCAGCGAGGCCCCGATCTCACCCCAGCTTTGCGCGAATGCGGTCTCCAGCTCCGCCACCGCCGGACCGCGCAGCGCCACGCCGGTGTCGCGCCACGGCGGTACGTCGCGAGCCGGGTCGCCGAGCCATTTTGCGCTGATGCACACGCCGGACAGGAAGCCGTGCACGCCATCGACCACCAGCAGTTTGCGATGGTCGCGGCTGATCCAGCCGAACGGCTCGCCGAGCTGCGGCGGGTTGAATACGCGCACTTCGCCGCCGGCTGCGCGCAACGGCGCCCAGAACGACCCGCGCGACTGACCGAAGCAACCGATCCAGTCGACCACGACCGCGACGAAAACGCCCGATTGCGCCCGTTCCACCAGCGCATCGCGAAACGCCCGGCCGACCTCGTCGTCGCGGATGATGTAGTTCTCCAGCAGCACGCGCTGCCGAGCGCCGCGGATCGCCGTCAGCCAGGCGTCGTAGTGGGCGGCCGCATCGATCAGCAGTTCGACCGCGTTGCCGTTGAGCAGCGGTGCGCCGGCGGCACGGCTGAGCGCCTGTTCCGCCAGCAGGCGACTGGGCGTGGAGGGAATCAATGGCTTGGGCATGTGCCTGAGTGTAGGTCATCACCCGAGACCTGCTTCATCAGCTCGACACTGCGCGGTGCGGCCAGTCCACCGTAGCGGGTGTCGATGTCCTGCAGCAGCTTGCAGGCGGCACCGTGGTTGCCGTTTTCCAACCGTGCCTGCGCTTTCCGCAACTGGTCGCGCAAGGACGCGTCGATGCGGGCACGGCATGCCGCGAGCTGTTTCGAGGCGGCCGGCACGGGTTGCTCCAGCGCAGACAACGCCTGGGACCATGTCGCCTGCCCCGGCGGCTCGTGTCCGCTGCGGGGTGCATTGATGCTGGTCATTCCAGCGACGCACCAGTGCTGCATCGCTTCGCGGCTGCGGCTGTCCATTGCCTGGTGGAGGTCGTCGCGCTGGCCGGTCAGGTACACCAGTCGGGTGCCCTGCTGGAATCGGCGGAACAAAGATGCCGGCGGCAGCGGCAGCTGTGCGGTGCCGATCGGGTCGCTGCCTGCGATCAGCAGGGCGCCGCGAAAAAGATCGGGATAGCCCAAGGCAAGACGCAGGGCGACCCGCGCGCCGCCGGAGAAGCCGCCGACGTAGACGCGCTGCGGATCAATCGGGTAGCGCTGGCTGAGGTTGTAGGCGGCGAGCAGGGCGAGTGGTTCGCGCCGGTCGAGCACATCGGCGTCGTTGCCCGCATGGGCAGGGCTGACGAAGATCATGCCGTGGCGATCCAGCGCCGGGATCCATGCCGCGGGCACGCGTGCGTCGTCCCAAGGCGGCACGAATACCAGTAATGCGTAGCCGTGCGCAGGTGCCTGCGCGGGCACGTGGACGACGAACTTTTCCTGGCTGAGGTCGACGGATTGCTGGCGCACGGCGTGACCGGGCCATGTCGCTTCGAGGGTCACGCGGCCGGCGTTCAGCGGGCTCAGCAAGCGACGGATCATTTCCGTGCTGCGTGACAGCGGCGAGTATCGGGCGAATACCGCGTCGTGCTGCGTGCCGGCCGCAGATGCGCCGGGCACGTCGCGGGCGCCTGCGAGCAACGGCAGCAGGAAGGCAACGGCAGGGAGAAGGCGACGCGCGATCATGCGCGGACGGTAACACTGCACGGCCAGCCGTTCGAACGTTGCGGTCGTGCCGGCAAGTGATTCCGGACCGACCTGTCCGTCCGACAGGGAAAGCGCAGACGCTGTTGCGCCAGCGCTTCAGGCCAGCGTGCGCAGCTTCGGTTCGCGCGCCCACTGGCGCGTCTTCGCCGCCTTGATGAAGGCCGCCGTGTCGCCGGCATCGACGACACCGGCATCCTTGCCGACGCCACCGGCCTTCAACACGGCTTGTGCGCCGGCGTCGGCGGCGATCGCCTTGAGGTGGCCGAAGGCGTCACGCACGAAGTCGACGGCGGCGGCTTCCTTCGCCAGCAGCTTGCCGGCGTCGGCGGACAGCACCAAAGCGACGGCGTCGAATACCAGCGACGGCGTGCCGGCGAGTTGACCGTCCGCCGGCTGCAGCTTGCCGTCGCCGAGTTTCGCGCCGCCGACCTTCAGCGCGACGATCTTGACTGTGGCGCCGGCGGATTCGGCCGCCTTGCGCAGCGCCTTGATGGTGGCGGCGTCGGAGCCGTCGTGGATCAGGATGCCGACGGCGCGGCCTTTGAGCGTGTCTTTCATCTTGCCGATGATCTGCAGGGCGGGCGACACTGGCTGGTCTTTCGCCGGCACGGCTTTGGGCTGCGCCGGCGGGAAGCTCGGCAGGGCAAGGCCGTTGGCGACGCGATGGGCGAGATCCTCGTCGACGTTGCGCAGGTGGCCGACCATCGCTTCACGCACGTGCAGCGTTTCCACCTTCGACAGTTCGAACACGAAGGCGGAGGCGATATGCGCCTGTTCGGGTTTGCTCTGGCTGAGGTAGAACTGGCGTGCCTGGCTGTAGTGGTCGGCGAAGCTCTCCGCACGGATGCGGCCTTTGGCACCGTCGCCGGCCGGCTCGGCAAAGCTGGGAAAGCCGGCGGGTGTGGCGCGGGCCGAGGCGGGATCGAGCGAACTCGGCTCGTAGTTCACGCGGCCCTTGGGTACCTGCATCTGCATGTGGCCGTCGCGCTGCTGGTTCGCGAAGGGACATTTCGGCGCGTTGATCGGCAGCTGGTGGAAGTTGGGTCCACCGAGGCGGATCAGCTGCGTGTCGAGGTAGGAGAACAGTCGGCCCTGCAGCAGCGGATCGTTGCTGAAGTCGATGCCCGGCACGATATTGGCGGGGCAGTAGGCAGCCTGTTCGGTCTCGGCGAAGAAGTTGTCGGGCCAGCGGTCCAGCACCATGCGGCCGATCACGGTCAGCGGTACCAGTTCCTCGGGAATGATCTTGGTGGCGTCGAGATGGTCGAACGGGAAACTGTCGGCCTGTGCCTGGGTGAACAACTGCACGGCCAGGTCCCACTCCGGGAAGTTGCCGGCCTGGATCGCTTCGAACAGGTCGCGGCGGTGGAAGTCGGGATCGGCGCCAGCCACTTTCACCGCTTCGTCCCACACATGCGACTGCAGGCCGAGCTTTGGCCGCCAGTGGAACTTCACGAAGGTGCTGTCGCCGCTCTCGTTGATCAGGCGGAAGCTGTGGATGCCGAAGCCCTCGATCATGCGCAACGAGCGGGGAATCGCGCGGTCGCTCATCGCCCACATGATCACGTGCATCGCTTCGGGCGTCAGCGAGATGAAATCCCAGAACGTGTCGTGCGCGCTGGCGGCCTGTGGAAAGCCGCGATCGGGTTCCATTTTCACCGCGTGCACCAGGTCCGGGAATTTCATCGCATCCTGGATGAAGAACACCGGGATGTTGTTGCCGACCAGGTCCCAATTGCCCTCCCTGGTGTAGAACTTCACAGCGAAGCCGCGGATGTCCCGCGGCGTGTCGATCGAGCCCGCTCCGCCGGCCACGGTGGAGATACGCGTGAACAGCGGCGTTTTCACCCCGACCTCGGTGAGGATTTTCGCGGTGGTGTATTTCTTCAACGATTTGGTCAGTTCGAAATAGCCATGCGCCGCCGAACCACGCGCATGCACGATGCGCTCGGGGATGCGCTCGTGGTCGAAGTGGGTGATTTTTTCGCGAAGGACGAAATCCTCCAGCAGGGTCGGCCCGCGCGGGCTGGCGCGCAGCGAGTTCTGGTTGTCCGCAACCGGGATGCCCTGGTTGGTGGTCAGCGGCGGGTGCGAGCCGCCGGCCATCTGCTGCAGTTCGTCGCCATGGCCACGGGAGTCACGTGGGTTGCCGGGCGTGCTGTTTTTGGCGGCGGGGGAAGATTTGCCGACTGTCCTGGACTTGGCCATGGTGTGCTCCGGATACGGGGATGGTGCAAGGCGCCAGTGGACATCCTTGCGCCAGCGGCGTGAACGCGACGTCGCCCGTCTTCCGCGTCGGATTGCTGACCCGTCGTGTTCCACAGGGCGCGGCTGAGCGGCCGGGATGGGCATGGTCGGTGAAGTCGCAGGCGTGTGCGATGGCTGCGGCGGTGAGTGATGTGGTTCGGTGCAGTTCAATGCCGCATGCGTTCGGGCCTGCAGCAAGGCCTCCGCCACATCGCGTTCGCAGTCCCGCCGGGAACGCGATCATCCGCTTCGACGGCCCTGATCCGCGCGAGTTGTCGCTCGCCGACGCACGTCAGCCGCTGCGCATCACGCCGGCCGGTACGCCGATGGAGTTGACCGTCCGCCGTGGCAAGGCAACGCCCACGGCAAAGCTGGCTTTGCGCGATCTCATTCCCGCGCATGCACCGCCGCTGGAACGCTGTGCCGGGCTTCCGTCTTGTTGCCGGTGGCGCCAAAGCCACAAGAAAAAGGCCTCGCATGACGAGGCCTTTTCGGTGGCAGGTGGCGACAGGCGGAAGGTTTACGCTTCGGCCGTCTCCTTGTACGCATCCACCGGGATGCACGCGCACATGATGTTCTTGTCGCCGTAGACGTTGTCGACGCGGGCGACCGGCGGCCAGTACTTCTGCAGCTTCAGGCTGGCCAGCGGGAAGGCGGCCAGTTCGCGCGGGTAGGCGTGGGTCCACTCGCTGGCGCTGACCATGGTGGCGGTGTGCGGGGCGTTCTTCAGCGGGTTGTCCTCGCGGTCCAGCTTGCCTTCCTCGATCGCGCGGATCTCGTCGCGGATCTGGATCATCGCGTCGATGAAGCGGTCCAGTTCGTGGCGCGATTCGCTCTCGGTCGGTTCCACCATCAAGGTGCCGGATACCGGGAAGCTCAGCGTCGGCGCGTGGAAGCCGAAGTCAATCAGCCGCTTCGCCACGTCCTCGGCGCCGATGCCGGTAGCGTCCTTGAGCGGGCGCAGGTCGAGGATGCACTCGTGCGCGACCAGCCCGTTGCGACCGGTGTAGAGGGTCGGGTAGTGCGCTTCGAGCCGTTTGGCAATGTAGTTGGCGTTGAGCAGGGCGACCTGGGTTGCCTTGCGCAAGCCCTGCTGGCCCATCATCGTGATGTACATCCAGCTGATCGGCAGGATGCTGGCGCTGCCGAAGCTGGCCGCCGAGACCATGCCGACCGGGCTTTGTTCGCCAAGCCTGCGTGGCAGGAACGGTTCAAGGTGCGACTTCACCGCGCACGGGCCGACGCCCGGGCCGCCGCCGCCGTGCGGGATGCAGAAGGTCTTGTGCAGGTTCAGGTGCGACACGTCCGAGCCCCACTGGCCGGGCTTGGCCACGCCGACCAGCGCGTTCATGTTGGCGCCGTCGGTGTACACCTGGCCGCCGTGCGCGTGCACGATCTCGCAGATCGCCACGATGTCTTCCTCGAACACGCCGTGCGTGGACGGGTAGGTGATCATCAGCGCGGCGAGACGATCCGAATATTTCTCGGCGGCGCGACGGATGTCCTCGACGTCGACGTTGCCGTTGGCGTCGCACTTGGTCACCACCACCGTCATGCCGCACAGGTGCGCGGAGGCCGGGTTGGTGCCGTGGGCGGATTCGGGAATCAGGCAGATGTCGCGATGCGCTTCGCCGCGCGAGCGGTGGTAGGCGCGGATCGCCAGCAGGCCGGCGTACTCGCCCTGCGCGCCGGAGTTCGGCTGCAGGCTCACCGCGTCGTAGCCGGTGCATTCGACCAGCATGGCTTCCAGGCCGTCGATCAGTTCCTTGTAGCCTTGCGCCTGCGTGGCCGGGGCCAGCGGATGGATGTTGGCGAATTCCGGCCAGGTGACCGGGATCATCTCGGCGGTGGCGTTGAGCTTCATGGTGCAGCTGCCCAGCGGGATCATCGTGCGATCCATCGCCAGATCCTTGTCGGCCAGCGCGCGCATATAGCGCAGCAGTTCGTGCTCGCTGTGGTGCGTGTTGAACACCGGGTGGGTGAGGAAGTCGCTCTTGCGCAGCAGCGTGCGTGGCAGCGCGTCGTGGACTTCGGCATCGAGCGCGTCGATGTCGATCGCGGCACCGAACAAGCCCGCCAGTGCGACGACGTCGGTGCGGGTGGTGGTCTCGTCAAGGCTGATGCCGAGGCTGCTGGCGTCCAGCTCGCGCAGGTTGATGCCGGCAGCGCGGGCCTTGGCATGGACAACGGCGGCGTCGATGCCGGTGATGTGCAGCGTATCGAAGAAGTCGCCGCCCACCTTCACGTCGGCCCGACGCAGCGCGACGGTCAGGATCGCGGCCAGGCGATGCGTGCGGCGCGCAATGCGGGTGAGCCCGGCGGGGCCATGGTAGACCGCGTACATGCTGGCCATCACCGCCAGCAGCACCTGCGCGGTGCAGATGTTGGAGGTGGCCTTCTCGCGGCGGATGTGCTGCTCGCGCGTCTGCAGGGTGAGGCGGTAGGCGGCCTTGCCTTCGGTGTCGATCGACACGCCAATCAGGCGGCCCGGCATCGAGCGCTTGTACGCGTCGCGGCAGGCCATGAAGGCGGCGTGCGGGCCGCCGAAGCCGAACGGCACGCCGAAGCGCTGCGAGTTGCCCACCACGATGTCCGCGCCCCATTCGCCGGGTGCGGCGATCAGGGTCAGCGCGAGCAGGTCGGTGGCGACCGCGACCACACCGCCACGCGCGTGCACGGCATCGGCGATCGCCTGGTAATCGTTGATGCTGCCGAAGGTGTCCGGGTACTGCAGCAGCACGCCGAATGACTCGGTGCCGGCCGCATCGCTGTCCGCGCCGACCACCAGTTCGATGCCCAACGGCTCGGCGCGCGTGCGCACCACTTCCAGCGTCTGCGGATGCACGCCGCTGGACACGAAGAACACGTTGGACTTCGACTTGCACGAGCGCTTGGCCAGGGTCATCGCTTCGGCCGCGGCAGTGGCTTCGTCGAGCAGCGAGGCGTTGGCGATCTCCATCCCGGTGAGGTCGGCGCACATCGTCTGGAAGTTGATCAACGCCTCCATGCGGCCCTGCGAGATCTCCGCCTGGTACGGCGTGTACGCGGTGTACCAGGCCGGGTTCTCCAGGATGTTGCGCAGGACGACGTTCGGCGTGAGGGTGCCGTAGTAGCCCTGGCCGATGAAGCTGCGGAACACGTCGTTCCGGTCGGCGATGGCGCGGATCTTGGCCAGCGCCTCTTCTTCGGTGATCGCCCTGGGCAAGGCCAGTGGCGCGGCGGACTTGATCGCGCCAGGGACGATGGCGTCGGTCATCGATTCGAGCGAATCGTGGCCGATCACGCGCAGCATCTGCGCGATCTCGGCGTCGTCCGGGCCGATGTGGCGTTCGATGAAGGCGCCGTGGTGTTCGAGGTCGCGCAGGGAGGTCGGGGTGTTCGGGGTCATGACTTGGGCATCCGCAGACAACGTGCCGTGCCGCACGCGGGCGCCCCTCTGTCCTTTTGCCTGAGAGTTTGGAAGCGCGATGGCTGCGCTTCGTGCACCTTCGGCGCCGGATTCAACCGGTCTCTCCAGAGTGTTCGCACATGATGGTATGGGAGCCTGAGCGATTACGGGCGTTGCGTCTTCGGCAGCGGCCGTACCTGTGAGGGCCGGCTGCTTCTCCCACCATGCGTTTACCTCCACGATTATACAGGGCGCGCGGTGCGTGTTGCGGTCCGCCGGAGTGCGGTTCAGAAACCTCCCGCGTTATGCTCGAACGCCCATTCCCCGACCCGCTGGAATCCCATGATCCGTATCGGTGAAATCGACCATGTGGTGTTGCGCGCCATCGACATCGCGGCCATGCAACGCTTCTACTGCGACGTGCTGGGATGCCGCGAAGAGCGACGGCAGGACGAGATCGGCCTCGTGCAGTTGCGTGCCGGTGCGTCGCTGATCGACCTGGTTGGCATCGACGGCAAGCTCGGCCGCCACGGCGGCGCGGCGCCGGGAAGCGAAGGCCACAACATGGATCACCTGTGCCTGCGCGTGGAAGACTACGACGAGGCCGCGATCCTGGCGCATCTCAAGGCGCACGGCGTGCGCATCGGCGAGCTGGGTTCGCGCTATGGCGCGAAAGGCGAAGGTCCGTCGATCTACCTGTACGACCCGCAGGGCAACATGGTCGAGCTGAAGGGGCCGGCGGTCGGTTGAAGCGGGCCTTCCGGGCTTTTAACAAAACCCGGAAAAGACGAAGGCCACCATAAAGGCGGCCTTCGTTTACAATTGGTGCCCAGGAGAGGACTCGAACCTCCACGGAGTTGCCCCCGCTAGCACCTGAAGCTAGTGCGTCTACCAATTCCGCCACCTGGGCAGGTGTCACGTTGCTCGGCGAGCTGCGTGAGCCGCGTAATCTAGGCATCTCCCCGCGGCTTGTCAACACTTTTTCACATCCGTTCACTGCGACGTGGCATTCTCCGCGGCGCAATCATCACAAGGATATTGAGTGACCAGAAAAACTCCCCCCTCATCCGGCAATCCCCCAGTCCAGCGTTCCGCGAAGAGGCCTGCCAGGCAGGCGCCGCGCGCCGCATCCGCACCGGACAAGCGCAACAAGGCCGCTACAGGCGCCGTGCGCGACCCGCAGGCCGATCGCGAGGCGCAGCGTTATGCGCGTCCGATTCCCAGCCGTGAAGCGATCCTCGCCCTGCTCGAAGAACGCGGCGAACTTCTGACCGAGGCGCGCATTGCCGAAGCCCTCGCGATGCATGACGAAACCGATCTGGAGGCGTTGCGCAAACGGCTCGCCGCCATGGTTCGTGACGGTCAGTTGTTGCTCGGCCGGCGCGGCGGTTATGCACCAACGCAAAAACTCGATCTGATCGCCGGCCGCGTGCTGGCCAATGCCGAGGGCTATGGCTTCCTGCGCCCGGACGAAGGCGGCGAAGACCTGTACCTGTCGCCGCAGCAGATGCGTGCGGTCATGCACGGTGATCGCGTGCTGGCCAGTGTGGTCGGCATCGATCGCCGCGGCCGCAAGCAGGGGGCGATCGCCGAGGTGCTTGAACGCCGTTCGCCGCGGCTGGTCGGCCGGGTCGTGATCGACAACGGCGTCACTCTGGTGGCGCCCGACGATCGCCGCCTGAATCAGGACGTGATGATCAAGCCCGGCCAGGAACAGGGGGCACGTTCGGGTCAGATCGTGGTGGTGGAAATCACCGACCCGCCGACCTCGCAACGCGGCCCGATCGGCGAGATTCGCGCGGTGCTGGGCGAGCGCCTGCAACCGTCGCTGGTGGTGGAGATGGCGATCGCCAGCCACGATCTGCCGCACGAATGGCCGGCCGAAGTGCTGCGCGATGCGGCGCAGGTGGAATCCGTGGTGACCGCGGCTGAGCGGAAAGGCCGCACCGACATCCGCGAGCTGCCGCTGGTGACGATCGATGGCGCCGATGCGCGCGACTTCGACGATGCGGTCTATGCTGAACCGAAGCGCGGCGGCGGCTGGCGGCTGATCGTGGCGATCGCCGATGTCTCGCATTACGTGCAGGTCGGCAACGCGTTGGATCGAGAAGCCTACGAGCGCAGCACCTCGACCTACTTCCCCGGTTTCGTGGTGCCGATGCTGCCGGAGACCCTGTCCAACGGCATCTGTTCGTTGATGCCGAAGGTCGAGCGGATGTGCATGGTGTGCGACATGGTGGTCGATGCCGAAGGCAACGTGACCAAGTCGAAGTTCTACGACGCGGTGATGCTGTCGCATGCGCGGCTTACCTACGACAAGGTGTGGGAAGCGGTGGGCCTGAATGATGCCGACGCCCGCCACGAAGTGGCCGATGTGCTGCCGCAGCTGGAAAACCTGCACGCGCTGTACAAGGCGATGGCGCAACAGCGCAAGCGTCGCGGTGCGATCGATTTCGAGACGCCGGAAGTGAAGTTCCGCCTCGACCAGACGGGCAGCGTCGAGTCGATGGGCGCCACCGAGCGCAACGATGCGCACAAGCTGATCGAGGAATGCATGATCGCCGCCAACGTGCAGGCGGCGCTGTTCCTGGAGAAGAAGAAAATCTCCGCGCTGTTCCGCGCGCACGAGCCGCCGCCGGCGGAGAAGTACGAGGACCTGCAGCAGTTCCTGCGCGAATTCAAGCTGCGCATGCCGCCGGTCGACGAAGTGACGCCGGCGGATTTCTCCGAGATCCTGCGCATGGTCAAGGATCGCCCCGAGCGCGAGCTGATCCAGAACGTGCTGCTGCGCTCGCAGAGCATGGCGGCGTATCAGCCCGACAACCGCGGCCACTTCGGCCTGGCGCTCACGGCGTACGCGCACTTCACCTCGCCTATCCGCCGCTACCCCGATCTGCTGGTGCATCGTGCGATCCGCTACGCGTTGACCGGCCGCAAGCCAGTCGAATACACCTACAGTCCCAGCGACATGGCGGCGATGGCTATCCATTGTTCGCAGCGCGAGCGTCGTGCCGAGGAAGCCGAGCGCGACGTCGACGAGCGCTTCAAGTGTGCGTGGATGGAAAAGCACATCGGCAGCGAGTTCGACGGTCTAGTCACGGGCGTCACCTCGTTCGGCCTGTTCGTGGAACTGGACGAATCGAAGGTGTCCGGCCTCGTGCACATCAGCCAGCTCGCCAACGACTATTACCACTTCGACGCCACCCGCAAGCTGCTCAAGGGCGAACGTACCGGCGCGCAGTTCCGCCTCGGCGACCACGTGCGCATCCAGGTGCTGCGCGCCAGCCTGGAGGATCGCAAGATCGACTTCCGGCTGGTCTCGCCACGCACGCCGGCGACGCCGCCCGTGGGCAGTGGCAAGGCGTATGACTATGCGGCCAGCGGTGAGCGCTATTCGCTGCCGAAGAAGGCAACCGCCACGAGCAAGACATCGGGCATGTTCGGTCGCGCCGCCAAGGCCATCGGTCGTGCGTTTGGCCGGAAGGAAGCCGAGGCCCCAGCACCAGCGTCAGCCCCGGCCCCGCGCAAGGCAGCGGCAAGCGATAATCCGCCGCGCCGCGCGCATGGCTCGTCCACCGGCCAGCATGCCGGCGAGCAGCGCCCGGGACGCAAGGCCGAGCAGTCGTCGGCCAGACGTCCGCGCAAGGAAGGTTCGGGTAGTGGGTCCGCCCGGCGCGGCGCAGCACCGGCGCCGGCTCCGGCGGCGGCCGCCGCGCCGAAGAAGAACGCCCGGCGTCGTTCGAAACCGAAACCGAAAGGCCAGTCATGAGCGAGAGTTGGATCGTCGGTATCAATCCCGTCGAAGGTGCGCTGAGCAATGATGCCGAGCGTGTGCGCGAGGTGTTGGTCGAGAACGGCCAGCGCAACGCGCGCGTGCTGGATCTGGCGGAGCGCGCGAAGAAGCTGAAAATTCCGGTGCAGCATCGTCCACGCGATGAACTGGACAGGCTCGCCGGTGAAGCGCGCCACCAGGGCGTGGTGGCGCGTTACGAGGCGGCGCCGTCGGCGCACGAGAACGATCTGGCCGCCTTGCTCGAACGCGACGGCAGCGACACCCTGGTACTCGTGCTCGACGGTGTCACCGATCCGCACAACCTCGGTGCCTGCCTGCGCAGCGCGGCCGCGGCGAAGGTCACCGCGGTGATCGTGCCGAAGGACCGTGCGGTCGGCCTGACCCCGGTGGTGCGCCGTGCTTCGGCAGGCGGCGCCGATCGGGTGCCGCTGATCGCGGTGACCAACCTGGCGCGCACGCTGCGCGAGCTGAAGGATGCCGGTGTGTGGATCACCGGCCTGGCCGGCGATACCGACACCACGGTTTACGACGTGGACTTCAGAGGACCTGTGGCGCTGGTGCTGGGCAGCGAAGGCGAGGGCATCCGTCGCCTGACCCGCGAGCTGTGCGATTTCGTGGCGAAGATCCCGATGCCGGGCACGATGGAAAGCCTCAACGTTTCCGTCGCCACCGGTGTGGTGCTGTTCGAGGCCTTGCGCCAGCGGAGTGCAAAGCGATGACCACCTTGTTCTGGCATGACTGGGCCGGCTACGTCGGCGTGGTCCTGGTGTTGTTGGCGTTCCTGCTGCTGCAGGCGCACAAGCTGCACGGCAATGGCCTTGTCTACCAGTTGATGAACATCTTCGGCGCGCTCGGCGTGTTGCTGTCGCTCGTGTTCGGCAGCTTCAACCTGTCGGCGTTCGTGATGGAAGTGGCCTGGGCCGCGATCGGCATCTACGGCGTGCTGCGCGGGTTGCGGGTGAGTCGCGAGGAGCGTTCGCGATTGCCTTGATGAGAGGGCATTGCCTCTCGCCGTCGACTCACTTGCCCAGCTTGGTCATTTCCGGATTCGCGGTGAAGTCGCGCTTGCTGCGCTGCTTGTTGAGCGGTTCGCCGGTGACCTGGAACCACACGTTCTCGGCGATGTTGGTGGCGTGGTCGCCGATGCGTTCGATGTTCTTGGCCATGAACAACAGGTGCGTGCACGGCGTGATGTTGCGCGGGTCTTCCATCATGTAGGTGAGCAACTGGCGGAAGTAGCCGGTATAGGCCTCGTCCAGCACCACATCGTTTTTCCACACCTGGTAGGCCGCTTCGGCATCGCGATCGCGATAGGCAAGCAGCACTTCGCGCACCTCGCTTGCCGCCAGATCGGCCAGGTGGCTCAGGCCTCCGACCGGAGCCACCGGGGCGACCATCGACAACGGGATCGAGCGCTTGGCCACGTTGGCGGCGTAGTCGCCGATGCGTTCGATGTCGGCAGCGATGCGCAGCGCAGCGTAGACATTGCGCAGGTCGCCTGCCATCGGCGCACGCAGCGCCAGCAGACGGATCACGTCGTGGCTGATCTCATGCTCCAGCTGATCGATCGCTTCGTCATTGCCGACCACGTGTTGCGCCGCACGCTGGTCGCGGCGTTCGAGCACGTCGATCGCCGCTTCCAGCTGGGTCACCGACAGTTCGCCCATGTGCACGATTTCGCCGGTGAGGCGGGTCAGCTCGCTGTCGTAGCTCTTGATGATGTGGTCGGTGCCGGTGTTCATGGTATGCCTCGTGTCTTGTTCCCTTCTCCGTCGGGGAGAAGTTGCCCCGAAGGGGCGGATGAGGGTTCGGGCGGAGCGTGAACCTTCTTCCCGGTCCCTCTCACCCACAAGGGAACTCCCTTCGGTCGCGGAGGGAGAGGGAGTATCTAGTTAACCAAACCTGCCGGTGATGTAATCCTCGGTCTGCTTCTTGCTTGGCTTGGTGAAGATCTTCTCGGTCTGGTCGAACTCGATCATTTCGCCCAGGTACATGAAGGCGGTGAGGTCGGAGACGCGCGCGGCCTGTTGCATGTTGTGGGTGACGATGACGATGGTGAACTGGCTTTTCAGTTCTTCCACCAGTTGCTCGATGCGGCCGGTGGCGATCGGGTCGAGCGCGGAAGTCGGTTCATCCAGCAGGAGCACCTCGGGCTTCAGTGCAATCGCGCGGGCAATGCATAACCGCTGTTGCTGGCCGCCGGAGAGGCCGAGTGCGTTCTGCTTGAGCTTGTCCTTCACCTCGTCCCACAGCGCGGAACTGCGCAAGGCCTGCTCGACGCGGTTCTCCATGTCCGCTTTCGACAATTTTTCGTGGTGGCGGATGCCGTAGGCGACGTTCTCGAAGATCGTCATCGGGAACGGCACCGGTTTCTGGAACACCATGCCGACCTTGCTGCGCAGGCGGTTCATCGAGTAACCGGGATCGAGGATATTCTCGCCGTCCAGTTCGATCGAGCCTTTCGCTTCGAGCTTCGGGTAGATCGCGTAGATCCGGTTGAAGATGCGCAGCAGGGTTGATTTGCCGCAGCCGGACGGACCGATGATGGCAGTGACCTGCTTCTCCGGGATATCCATGTCGATGCCTTTCAGCGCATGGAAGCCGTTGTAGTAGAAGTGCAGATCGCGCACGGTGAGTTTCGGAGACACCGCCGCTGCGGCCACCACCGGCGTCGGGTTCGTGGCGATGGCGGAATCAGTCATGGGACACCTTGGTGCGGGAAAGGATCAGGCGCGAGCCGAGGCTCAGCAGCAGCACGAACATGGTTATCACGAAAGCGCCGGCCCAGGCCAGAGCGTGCATCGCATCGCCGGGGTCGTTGGCGTATTGGTAGATGATCTGCGGCAAGCTGGACATCTTCTCGATCGGGTTGATAGCCATGTAGTTGTTGCCGAACGCGGTGAACAACAGCGGTGCGGTCTCGCCGCTGATCCGCGCCAGCGCCAGCAGCACACCGGTGATGATGCCGGAGCGTGCCGCGCGTATCAGTATCTGCAGGGTCAGCTTCCACTGTGGAACGCCGAGCGACAGTGCCGCCTCGCGCAGCGTCGACGGCACCAGCCGCAGCATCTCGTCGGTGGTGCGCACGATCACCGGCAGCGCGATCAACGCCAGCGCCACGCCGCCGGCGAAACCGGAGAACGAGGTCGAGCCATGGGTCAGCGCGGTGCTCGGCAATACGATGATGGTGTAGACGAACAGGCCCATCACGATCGACGGCGCCGACAGCAGGATGTCGTTGAGGAAGCGGATCGACTCGCCGAGTTTCGTGCGGTTCGCGTATTCGGCCAGCCAGGTACCGGCCAGCACGCCGATCGGGGTGGCGATCGCGATGCCGATGAAATTGATGATCAGGCTGCCGACCATGGCGTTGGCGAGGCCACCATCCTCGCCGTAAGCCGTGATTTTGGTGAACAGTTTCAAGTCGAGCGCGCTGATGCCCCGGCGCAGGGTTTCCCACAGTATCCAGGCCAGAAACGCCAGACCAACCAAGGTGGCCAGCGTGCTCAGCAACATCGCCAGCGCGTTGGTGATACGACGGCGCAGGTAGGGCGAGTTCATCAGCGACCTTCCTTGCTGGCCAGTCGGCGCAACATCAATCGAGCAATCAGCAACACGATGAAAGTGACCACGAACAGCAGGAAGGCCAGCGCCATCAGCGCGGACTTCTGCAGGCCGGACGCCTCGCTGAACTGGTTCGCGATGGTCGACGCGATCGAGGTCCCCGGATCGAGCAACGAGGCTGACAGATGCATGGCGTTGCCCAGAACGAAGGTCACTGCCATCGTCTCGCCCAGCGCACGGCCGAGGCCGAGGAAGATGCCACCGATCACCGCAGAGCGGGTGTACGGCAGCACGATGTCCCACGACACCTCCCAGGTGCTGGAGCCCAGCGCATAGGCCGACTCCTTCAACCGTGTCGGCACGGTCTGGAACACCTCGCGCATCACCGATGAGATGAACGGGATGACCATGATCGCCAGCACGATGCCGGCGACCAGGATGCTGGCGCCGAACGGGTAGTCGCTGCCGAACAGTTTGCCGACGAACGGCACGTGTTGGGCCACCCACGACAGCTTCCCGTCGTCGGGCTTGTTGCCGAGGTTGCTGGTCAACCACGGCTTGATATGGTCGGCAAAGAACGGGGCGAAGATGAAAAGCCCCCACATGCCGTAGATGATCGAGGGGATGCCGGCGAGCAATTCGATCGCCGAGGCGACTGGCGTGCGCAACCAGGCCGGCGCGACTTCGGAAAGATAGAGTGCAATGCCGAAGCTGATCGGTACCGCGATCAGCAGGGCGATGAGCGAGGTGACGATGGTGCCGTAGACCGGCACCAGGGCGCCGTAGACGTCGTTGCCTGGATCCCACTCCGAACTGACCAGGAAGTGCCAGCCGAACGTGGCAAACGCATCGCGACCGCCCCACAGCGTGGCGCCGGCGGCACCAAGCAGCGCGGCCAGAACGATCAGCGCGCAGCCCTTCAACAGCCAGCGGAACAGCCGCTCGTGACGGGCGTCACGGCGGCTGCGCTGTTCGAGGATGCTGGGTGCGATGTCGACAACTGGCATGGGGCTTGGTGTTCCGATGGGTTATCGAATTGATCTGTGCGGCCTTTGCGGGAACGGCTTCAGCGCGATGCGTCTGTCGCGAGAGCATCGCGGCTGAAGCCGCTCCCACAGCGTCAACCAGGCATCAATGCTTGAATTCTGCAGCCCAGTACGCCTCGATTTTGCTGACCAGCGCATTCGGCAGTGGCACGTAGTCCAGCTCGCTGGCGGACTGCTGACCATGCTCCAGCGCGAACCTGAAGAAGTCGAAGGCGACCTTGCTGTTGCTGGCGTTCTTCGGTGTCTTGTACATGATCATCCAGGTGGTAGCCGTGATCGGCCATGCCTTGGCGCCCGGTGCATTGGTCATGATCAGGTTGAAGTCCTTGGCACTGGCCCAGTCGGCAGTGGCGGCCGCGGCGGCAAAGGCATCAGCGCTCGGCTTCATGTAGTTGCCGGCGGCATTCTTCAGGTCGACCCAGGCGAGCTTGTTCTTCACCGCATAGGCGTATTCGACGTAGCCGATCGAACCCTTGATCTGGCGAACGTACTGCGAGACGCCTTCGTTGCCCTTGCCGCCCACGCCGGTCGGCCATTCCACGGCGGTGCCGAACTTCACCTTGCTGGCCCATTCCGGGCTGACCTTGGACAGGTAGTTGGTGAAGTTGAACGAGGTGCCCGAACCGTCCGAGCGATGCACCACGGTGATCTTGCCGGCCGGCAGGCTGAGGCCGGCGTTGAGCGCGGCGATCTTCGGGTCGTTCCAGTTGGTGATCTTGCCCAGGAAGATGTCGGCGAGGGTGGCGCCGTCCAGCTTGACCTGGTCGGCCTGCACACCGGCGATGTTGACCACCGGCACGATGCCGCCGACCACGATCGGGAACTGGCCGAGGCCGTATTTCTGCAGGTCTTCCGCCTTCATCGGAGCGTCGGAGGCGCCGAAGTCGATGGTGCCTTCCTTGATCTGGGCGATGCCGGCGCCGGAGCCGACCGACTGGTAGTTGAGATGATTGCCGGTCTTCTCGGCGTACGCGGCCGACCACTTGGACATGACCGGGTAGACGAAACTGGATCCGGCGCCGGTGATGTCGGTGGCGTGGGCGGCCACACCGAAGCTCGAGGCCACGGCAAGCGTGGCGACGGCGGCGAAGCGAAGCGGGAGTTTGCTGATGGTCAACACGGTAGCTCCTTGGAGGGAAGTCGGATGCGACCCCGCTATTTCAGGCTTTTCGTGTTGCCATTGGATGAAATGAATGTTTCAGGAAGATGACAAGCTGTCATCTTTAGACCGGGAACGGGAAATAGGGAACCGGAAACAGGGGGACAAAAGCCGAGTTTGCGGCAGGCTGCCGTCCCCTCAAGCCGCATCGAGGCCGCTGTGTGCCTGCTCGAGCAGCTCGAGCTGACGCCAGCGATTGACCACCGTGCAGAACAGTTCTCCGGTTCGTTCGGCGTCATACACCGCTGAATGCGCTTCGCGACTGTCGAACGCATGGCCGGCAGCCAGCACGGCCTTGCTCAATACGGTCTGCCCGAAGGCCAGGCCACCGAAACTGACCGTGTCGAAACAGCTGAATGGATGGAACGGATTGCGTTTGTGTCCGCAGCGGCGCACGGCCTGATTCAGGAAGCCCAGATCGAACCCGGCGTTGTGGCCGACCAGGATCGCCCGCTGGCAACCGGCTTCGCGCACGGCCTCGCGCACGGCATGGAAGATATGATCCAGCGCCAATCGCTCCGCCAGCGCGCCGCGCAGCGGGTTGTATGGATCGATGCCGGTAATTTCCAGGGAGCGCGGATCGAGATTCGCGCCGGGGAACGGTTCGACGTGCGTGGACACGGTGGGCTGCAGCCGCAGGTAGCCGTCTGCATCCATGAGCAGGGGGATGGCGGCGATTTCCAGCAAGGCATCGTGTTCGGCATCGAAGCCGCCTGTTTCGACGTCGACCACCACCGGAAGAAAGCCGCGAAACCGTTCCGCCATGCGTGGCGCAGTGCTGTTGCTGAAAATTTCCATTCACAAAGCATATCAGCGCGCTCCGGATGGCGTGCGTAGTACCGTCCCCCGGGACTGTCTTGAATGTGTCACGAAAGATGCATCCAAACGTCAAATTGGCTCGGCACACTTGTTAACTAATCGCTAGCCGGCTATCGGATCGAGGGGGCGGTTGAGATGTTTCCCACCAAACTTGCGGAGAATGACATGCGTTCCAAACTGATTGCGGTGGCGATTGCTGCCGGCCTGGGCGTCACCAGTTTCACCGTCGCCGCGGCCCCGGCACAGCACCGGGCGACCACGACACCGGCTGTCAGCAACAGCGACGTCGAGTTGCTGAAGGCGCAGCTTGCAGCGTTGCAAGCCAAGGTCGACGAGCTGGAACATCGCACCGACGCGCAGTCCGACATCAACGTCAGTACTGGCCAGGCGGTCGAAAAGGCGACCAATGTAACCGCGGCCAGCGACAAGAAATTCGCTGCGCTGGAAAAGGCCATCAACAACACGACCCTGTCCGGCAAGATGTACTTCGACTTCACCAGCATCGACCAGAAGAACAGCGACACGGGCAAGACCAATGCATCCGGCCTGGGTCTCGACGTGAAGCGCTTCTACCTCGGCGTCGACCACAAGTTCAACGATGTGTGGTCGGCCAACCTCACCACCGATTTCAACTACGTCAGCAGCGACGGCGAAACCAACCTGTTCGTCAAGAAGGCGTACGTGCAGGCGAAGTTCGACCAGGCGGCCGTGTTCCGCGTTGGTTCGGCCGACATGCCTTGGATCCCGTTCGCCGAGAAGTACTACGGCTTCCGTTACGTCGAGAACACGCTGACCGATCGCCTGAAGTACGGCAACTCGGCTGACTGGGGCCTGCACCTCGGCGGCGACATCGGCAGCAGCAAGTCGCTCAACTACGCGGTCTCGATCGTCAACGGCAATGGCTACAAGAACCCGGGCCGCAGCAAGGGTGTGGACTTCGAAGGCCGCGTCGGCTTCGTTCCTTTCGAGAACATGATCGTGGCGATCGGCGGCTACAGCGGCCATCGCGGCCAGGAGACCGAGAACACCAATGCACCGAACACCGCCCAGCGCGGCGACCTGATGGTGGCCTACGCCAGTGACGCGTTCCGTCTCGGTGCCGAGTACTTCACGGCGAAAAACTGGAACAACGTGCTCACCACGGCGACGGACAAGGCCAATGGCTATTCGCTGTGGGGCAGCGTGGCGATCGCCGATGGCGTGAACCTGTTCGCCCGCTACGACAATGCCAAGCTCAGCAGGACCCTGGATCGCGACAACAAGGACGTCTACTACAACGCCGGCGTCGAGTTCCAGATCACCAAGGGTTTCAAGCTGGCCGGCGTGTGGAAGCACGAGAAGGCCGACAAGTCGGTGACCACGCCGGTGCCGCTGCACGTGCAGAACGTGAAGACGAACGAATTCGGCGTGTTTGGCGAAGTGGCGTTCTGAGCTGGCTCATCCCTGCGCTGCAGGGATGAGCCTCGAAAAGAGTTTCAACAGTTATCGCAAGGGAGTTCCACCCATGGACGGAAAACGGCGGGCAGATGCCCGCCGTTTGCTTTTGTCGATCCCGAAGGTGTCGTCAGCGATGATCCAGGGTTACCCCGGTCAGCAGGCCGCGTGCCAGCATGCTGCACTGGCGTCGGTACAGCAGCAACTGCCACTGGCGACCGCCGACCTGTCGCCACAGCACCGCCGAACGCATCGCGGCGAGAAGATTGGCGCGCACCTTTTCCACCACAATGGGCAGCTGCAGTTGCTGCGGGTTGCCGCTGACCATCACCCGCGGCTTCAGGATCGACAGGGTGGATGCGTAGAGCTCGGCCAGGCGGCTGCTGACCTGGGGCGAGCCCTGGCCGAAATGCTCGACCTGCCGTTGCGCGGCGACGATGCCCTGTTGAAGCTTATCGAGCAGGTCGGGCCGGCCGGACAAGCTGCGTTCCAGCCGCATCACGGTCACCACCATGCGCGTCACCGCCATGTCGCGGTCGCTTTCGTCGAGCTGTGCGATCAGGTTGCGCAGGCCGATGCGCACATTGGAGATGTTGCCGTAAACCCCGACCACCGATGGCGCGTCGATGCGGAACACGCTGGCGATGCTGGCTTCCATCGCGCTCTCGTCGCAGCGTCCCTCGTTGGCAAGTTGCTGCGCGAGCGCGCAGGACTGGAAGAGGCCGGCAAGCGCGAGCACGCGCTCTTCATTCATGGAAAAGGTTTCAAACACGGGGTTGCTGTTCTCTTGCGGGGAGCGTGGGGGAAGGGTCGAACGTCGGCAGCAGGCTGCCGTAAGGTGCATCGGTGGCGGCGATTACTGCACCGCCCAGGCAAACCTCGCCATCGTAGAGGACCACCGACTGGCCCGGCGTGACAGCGCGTTGTGGTTCATCGAACCGAATATCGAGGCCGTCGTCGCGCACGCTGACGAGGCAACCCTGGTCGGACTGGCGATAACGGGTGCGCGCGGTGCAGCGGAATTCGGCGGATGGTGCACGGCCTGCGACCCAGTTCGGCGCTTCCGTCTGCAACCGCTGCGAAAACAGCCAGCGGTTCTCGCCGCCCTGGGCTACGTACAGCACGTTCGCCGGTACGTCCTTGCCGACCACGTACCACGCTTCGCCGCTGGCGCCGTGACGCCCGCCGATGCCCAGGCCGTTGCGCTGGCCGAGGGTGTAATACATCACGCCCTGATGCTCGCCGATCAGCTCGCCGTCCGGCGTACGGATCTCGCCGGGCCGGGCAGGCAGGTACTGGGCCAGGAAGCTGCGGAAATCGCGTTCGCCGATGAAACAGATTCCGGTGGAGTCCTTCTTCGCGTGGGTCGGCAGCGCCGCCTCGCGGGCCAGCTCGCGCACACGGGATTTCTCGATCGCGCCCAGCGGGAACAGGGTGGCGGCCAGTTGCTGCTGGCCCAGGGCATGCAGGAAATAGCTCTGGTCCTTGGTGTCGTCGACCGCGCGCAACAGGCGGTAATGGCCGTCATGAAAGTCCACGCGGGCGTAGTGTCCTGTGGCGATTTTCTCGGCACCCAACGCGTGGGCCTCGTCCAGAAAGGTCTTGAACTTGATCTCGCGATTGCACAGCACATCGGGATTGGGCGTGCGCCCGGCGCGGTATTCGGCGAGGAAATGCGTGAATACGCCGTCCCAGTACGCCGCCGCGAAGTTGCGTGCATGGAACGGTATGGCGAGCCGGCCGCACACCGCCACGGCATCCTTGCGGTCGGCGTCGGTGGTGCAGGGCCCGGAACGATCATCTTCCTCCCAGTTCTGCATGAACAGACCCTCGACGTCGTGCCCGGCCTGCTGCAGCAGCAAGGCCGCGACTGACGAATCGACGCCGCCGGAAATGCCGAGCATCACCTTCACTTCGCGCCACCGTCAGGCAGGTAGTCGAGGGCGTCCAGCGGCAACCGCCGGCCCGCCAGCCACGCGTCGATGCTCAGCAACACCAGCGGACTGCGCAGGCGCTCGCCCAGGGCGGCGATCTCGCCCCGGGTCAGCCACAACGCGCGGATGATGTCGGTATCCAGCGGGCGCTGCGGGTCGTGGCTGACGCCGCGGGCGGCGAAGCTGAAGCGAATCACCGCGTCACCATGCTCGGTGCTGCGCCATTGGTGCACGCCGATCAGGTGCTGCAATTCCACGGTCCAGCCGGTTTCCTCCAGCGTCTCGCGCAGGGCTGCGGCACTCAGGCTCTCACCGTCGTCGAGATGGCCGGCTGGCTGGTTGTAGGCGAGCCGACCGTTCACGGTTTCCTCCACCATCAGGTAGCGGTCGCCGTCGGCCACCACGCAGGCGACGGTGACGTGCGGTCGCCAGATCTCGGTGCTGGTAGTGGAGGCGGCCATGAGCGGGACGGGACTGGAAAAGCCGCCATTGTGCCACTACCTCGATTGACGCACTGCCGGACGGGCCGGATCCGCCGCGGCGTATACTTCGTATCAGAGAAGACACCCCAGGAAACCATGGCCCACGAACCCGAACATGAGCACGACAGCGGTCGCGGATTGGCGCTGGAGACCACTAAGCCCGAAGTGGCACGACCGCCGCTGTTTCAAGTGCTGCTGCTGAACGACGACTTCACGCCGATGGATTTCGTGGTGGAGGTATTGCGCAGCTTTTTCAACCTGGACCAGGAGCAGGCGGTGCAGGTGATGTTGCATGTGCATACCCGCGGACGCGGCGTGTGCGGCGTGTTTACCCGCGAAGTTGCTGAAACCAAGGTAACCCACGTCAACGAATATTCACGTTCCCATCAGCATCCGTTGTTGTGCACTATGGAAAAGCTCTGAGCGGCCCCCATTTTGTGTCCATCGCGGTGTTGCAGGCCGCTCAACATTGCACCCGGAGACGATCCGAATGTTCAGCAAGGATCTTGAAGTCACCATCGGCCATTGCTACAAGCAGGCCCGTGAGCAGCGCCACGAATTCATGACGGTGGAGCACCTGTTGCTGGCGCTGACCGAGAACCAGTCGGCGCTTGGTGCCCTGCGCGCCTGCGGCGCCGACCTGCCGCGGTTGTCGGCCGAACTGGCGCGCATCATCAGCGAGACCGTGCCGATGCTGCCGCCTGGCGATGAACGCGACACGCAACCCACCCTGGGCTTCCAGCGCGTATTGCAGCGCGCCGTGTATCACGTGCAATCCTCCGGCAGAAAGGAAGTCACCGGTGCGAACGTACTGGTGGCGATCTTCGGCGAGAAGGATTCGCATGCGGTGTATTTCATGCATCAGCAGGAGATCACCCGGCTCGACGTGGTCAATTACATTTCGCACGGCATCGCCAAGATCGGCGACGAGCCGGCGGCCGGTGCGTCCGGCAGCGAGCGCGAAGGCGAGGAGGGCGGCGAACCGAAGGGCAACCCGCTGCATGAATTCGCCAGCAACCTCAACGAACTGGCGCTGGAAGGCAAGATCGATCCGCTGATCGGTCGCAGCGACGAGATCGAGCGCACCATCCAGGTGTTGTGCCGCCGCCGCAAGAACAATCCGCTCTACGTGGGCGAGGCGGGCGTGGGCAAGACCGCGCTGGCCGAGGGCCTGGCCAAGCGCATCGTCGACGGCGAAGTGCCCGAGGTGCTGGAAGACGCCACGATCTGGTCGCTCGACCTGGGCGCGCTGGTGGCCGGCACCAAGTACCGCGGCGATTTCGAGAAGCGCCTGAAGAGCGTCATCGCGCAGCTGAAGAAGCAGCCGGGCGCGATCCTGTTCATCGATGAAATCCATACCATCATCGGCGCCGGTTCGGCGTCGGGCGGCACCATGGATGCGTCGAACCTGATCAAGCCGATGCTGGCCTCAGGCGAGCTGCGCTGCATCGGTTCGACCACGTTCCAGGAATACCGTGGCGTATTCGAGAAGGATCGCGCGCTGGCCCGCCGTTTCCAGAAGATCGACGTGGTCGAGCCGACCGTGGCCGACAGCATCGAGATCCTCAAGGGCCTGCGCTCGCGCTTCGAGGAGCACCACCACGTCGCCTATACCAATGAAGCGCTGAAGGCCGCGGTGGATCTGTCGGTCAAGCACATCCCGGATCGTTTGCTGCCGGACAAGGCGATCGACGTGATCGACGAGGCCGGTGCGCGCCAGCGGCTGTTGCCGGAAGACCAGCGCACCGGCACCGTCGATGTCACCGAGGTCGAATACATCGTCGCCAAGATGGCGCGGATCCCGGCCAAGCAGGTGTCGGCGTCCGATCGCGACGTGCTGCGCAACCTCGAGCGCAACCTCAAGATGGTGGTATTCGGGCAGGACCCTGCCATCGAGGCGCTGGCCGCGTCGATCAAGATGGCGCGTTCGGGCCTGGCTGATCCGTCCAAGCCGATCGGTTGCTTCCTGCTCGCCGGCCCGACCGGCGTGGGCAAGACCGAGGTGACCAAGCAACTGGCGATGCAGCTCGGCATCGAGATGATCCGCTTCGACATGTCCGAATACATGGAGGGCCACTCGGTGTCGCGGCTGGTCGGAGCGCCTCCGGGCTACGTCGGCTTCGACCAGGGGGGGCTGCTGACCGAGGCGGTCACCAAGCATCCGCACGCGGTGCTGCTGCTGGACGAGATCGAGAAGGCGCATCCGGACGTGTTCAACATCCTGCTGCAGGTCATGGACCGCGGCGTGCTGACCGACACCAACGGGCGCGAGGCGAACTTCAAGAACGTGGTAGTGGTGATGACCACCAACGCCGGCGCGGCGATCGCCGCGCGCCGAAGCATGGGCTTCGTCGAGCAGAAGCACGAATCGGACGCGATGGAAGTGATCCGGCGCATCTTCACGCCGGAGTTCCGCAACCGGCTGGACGCGGTCATCCAGTTCGGCGCGCTCGACTTCGAGCACATCCTGCGCGTGGTCGACAAGTTCCTGATCGAGCTGGAAAGCCAGCTGACCGAGAAGCGCGTGAGCCTGGACGTGGATGCCGATGCCCGCCGCTGGCTGGCCGAGCATGGCTTCGATCCGCAGATGGGCGCGCGGCCGATGGCGCGGGTGATCCAGGAGAAGGTGAAGCGCGCGCTGGCCGACGAGCTGCTGTTCGGCAAACTGGCCGACGGTGGCGTGGTTCGCCTGAGCGTGGCCGATGGCGAGCTGAAGGTCGATTGCAAGGAGGCCGAAAAGTTGCCGGCGGTGGTCGGATAAGCCAGGCGGGCCGAAGAAACGACAGGCAAAGCAAAGGCGGCGCATTGCGCCGCCTTTTGCATGTCCGACACCACCATCACGCCGCCGGGACGCTGCGCGCCCGGACGTGCCGCCTTATTTCATGCGGTAGGTGATGCGTCCCTTGCTCAGGTCGTACGGGGTCATTTCGATCTTGACCTTGTCGCCCGTGAGGATGCGGATGTAGTGCTTGCGCATGCGGCCGGAAATGTGGGCGATGATTACGTGCCCATTCTCCAATTGCACACGAAACATGGTGTTGGGCAGGGTCTCCTGGACCGTGCCTTCCATTTCGATGACGTCGTCTTTGGCCATGTGTTCCGGGGTTCACGCGCAACCGTCATGGCTGCGTAAGCCGACGAGTATGCCACGAACAGGCGGTTGGTTAAAGAATCATCAAGGCATCCCGGCGCTCTCAGGCGAAGTGTTCATCCAGCTTGCGCCGGATCTCCTGCTCGATCATGCCTTTCAACGGCGCCAGCATCAGGCCCAGTTGCGCCTTGACCTCGATGGCGTCGCCGCCGACGGCGATCGTGCCGCTGACCCCGGACCGGGAAAACCGCAATGTATCGCCCTGCCACTGGCCGTCCATGCCGAATTTTTCGTGCATGCGCGCGGCGACCTTGTCGACCACGGCGCGGGCCTCGGCGATCGACAGCTGATGCGGTCGGCGGATATCGATGGTGGGCATGGCGGACTCCGGACGAAAACGCGACATGTTAATGCCTGCCGTGCACCGGGGCGTGACGGGCTGCATGCTAGAGTTTCGCGGTCTATCGACTGGTTCACACATGCGCATCGAATTTCCCAACGCGGCTCGCGAGGATTTCCATTGGGAACACGCACAACTGCGTATCGGCAGCGCCCCCGACAACGACGTCGTGCTGGCCACCAGCCAGGCGGCAGCGCGGCATCTGCGCATCCAGCAGGATCGCCGTGGCTGGGTGCTGCATGTGCTGCCGTCGGCCGATCGCATTCATGTCAACGCACGGCCGGTGCGCGAACGCGCATTGCTGCGTGCCGGTGACGTGGTCAGCGTGGGCGACTGCCGCATGCTGTTGCGCGACGACGATGATCCGAAGCTGCGCATACCGCTGATCGTGCCGGAGCAGAGCCGTTGCACGGTGGCCTTGCGCGCGGTGGCCGGACCGCTGTCCGGACGCGTATTGTCGCTGGAGGACCGCCTGGAACTCGGGCCGCAGGGCCGCTGCCCGCTCGAGTTGCCGCAAGGCGACACTGTCTCGTTGCGCATCTACTGGGAAGCCGGCCAATTGCTGCTGGAAGTGCTCCAGCCGTGCGAGCGCCATCCGTTGCGGGTCAATGGGGTCGTGGTGCAAAAGCTGGCGTTGCGGCCGGGCGATCAGCTCGGCGTGGCGATGCATCGCTTCGTGGTGGATGCGCCGGGGATGGAGCCTGAGCCGGAGATCGTGCTGCCTGCGCCGCTGCCGGCCCAGTTGCCCGAAGAAGCGGCGGGTCCGACCGGCGAAGTGTGGTGGCTGATCGTGACTGCCGCCGTGCTGGCGCTGGGCATCGCCCTGGTGCTGCTGATCCGATTCTGAGGTTGCGGAAGGGCAGTTGACCGCCCCATGCTGCGCCGCGCCATAATGCGTGAAACACCTCGACAGGATCACTCGCACGTGAGCAGAGTCTGGAACTTCAGCGCCGGCCCGGCAGCATTGCCGCAGGCCGTACTCGAACGCGCACAGAGCGAGATGCTGGACTGGAACGGCAGCGGCGCGTCGGTGATGGAGCAATCCCATCGCGGCAAACGCTTCATTCAAATGGCCGCACAAGCCGAGGCGACCCTGCGCGAATTGATCGGCATTCCCGCCGATTACGCCGTGCTGTTCCTGCAGGGCGGCGCCACCCAGCAGTTTGCGCAGATCCCGATGAACCTCGCCGGCGAGGGCGATAGCGCCGATTACATCGTCAGTGGACACTGGAGTGCCAAGGCGGTCAGCGAGGCGGCGCCATACGTGCGGGCGAACGTCGCCGCCAGTGGCGCGGCCGACGATTACCTGAAGCTGCCGGCGCGCGACACCTGGCGACTCGATCCGCACGCGGCCTACGTGCACTACACGCCGAACGAGACGATCCACGGCGTCGAGTTCCATGACATCCCCGAGGTCGGCGCCGTGCCGCTGGTGGCCGACATGTCCTCGAACATCCTGTCCGAGCCGCTGGACATTACCCGCTTCGGCCTGGTCTACGCAGGTGCGCAGAAGAACATCGGCCCGTCCGGCCTGGTCGTGATGGTCATCCGCCGCGACCTGTTGCAACGAGCGGGCCGGCCGATGGCACGGATTTTCCGTTACGCCGAGCAGGCGGCCAACGATTCCATGCTGAACACGCCAAACACCTGGGGCTGGTACGTGGCCGGGCTGACCTTCCAGTGGCTGCAGGCACAGGGTGGTCTGGCCGTGATGGCCGAACGCAACCAGGCCAAGGCCGGGTTGCTGTACCGGACCATCGACAGTTCCGGCGGCTATTACCGGAACCCGATCGAGCCGTCCGCGCGATCGCGCATGAACGTCCGCTTCACCCTGCACGACAGCGCCCTGGACGCCGCCTTCCTCGAGGAATCGGAAGCTGCAGGCCTGCTCGCGCTGAAGGGTCACAAGGCGCTGGGCGGCATGCGCGCTTCGCTGTACAACGCGGTCCCGCCCGAGGCCGTCGACGCCCTCGTCGCGTTCATGCAGGATTTCGCGCAACGGCATGGCTGAGTGGCCATGCACGGCACTATCAGGCAAGATGCCAGTTCGTTCATTTGGACTTCTATCCATCCAGGCGGCTGAATCATGACTGACCCAAAGACACCGCTGAGCGAAATGCGCGAGCGCATCGACAGCATCGACCGGCAGATCCAGCAGCTGATTTCCGAGCGCGCGAACCATGCGCAGACGGTCGCCAAGGTCAAGGGGACAGGGCTGTCGGCCATCGACTATTACCGCCCCGAACGCGAGGCCCATGTGTTGCGCATGGTGGTGGACCGCAATGACGGCCCGCTTTCCGACGCCGAGATGGTGCGGCTGTTCCGCGAGATCATGTCGTCGTGCCTGGCGCAGGAGGATCCGCTCAAGATCGGCTTTCTCGGTCCGGAAGGCACCTTCAGCGAACAGGCCGTGCGCAAGCATTTCGGCCACGCCGCCTACGGCCTGCCGCTGGGCAGCATCGAGGAGGTGTTCCAGGAGGTCGCCGCCGGCCATGCCGATTTCGGCGTGGTGCCGGTGGAGAATTCCGGGCAGGGCATGATCCAGGTCACCCTGGACATGTTCCTCACCTCGGAGGCGACCATCTGCGGCGAAGTGGAACTGCGCGTGCACCAATGCCTGCATTCGCTGACCGGCAAGCTGGACGATGTCAAGCGCGTCTACGCACATGCGCAGTCGCTGCAGCAATGCAAGACCTGGTTGCGCATCAACCTGCCGGGTGTCGAATGCGTTGCGGTCGGCAGCAATGCCGAAGCGGCGCGACTGGCACGACATGCCGATGACGCAGCGGCGATCGCCGGCGAGACCGCCGGCAAGATCTACGGGCTCAAGGCCGTGGCGCAAGGCATCGAGGATCGCGCCGACAACACCACGCGTTTCCTGGTCATCGGCCGCTCGCTGTTCCCGCCGTCGGGCAACGACCGCACCTCGCTGCTGATCACCGTCAACGACAAGCCGGGTGCTCTGTACGATGTGCTCAGCCCGTTCGCCAAGCATGGCATCAGCCTGAACCGGATCGAATCGCGGCCGGCACATACCGGCAAGTGGCAGTACGCGTTCTTCATCGACGTCTCCGGCCATATCGATGGCGACGCGCTGCAGGCCGCAGTGCACGACATCGGCGAATCGGCGGCAACCATCCGCGTGCTGGGTTCCTACCCGGTGGCGTTGCCCTGAGTCGATGACGCGCATGGAGAAAGCCGCTTGAATCGTCTCGACTGGAGTAGTGAATCGGGTTCGCCACTGCACGGCAGCGTGCAGATACCCGGCGACAAGTCGATCTCCCATCGCGCCTTGATGCTGGCCGCGATCGCCGAAGGGGAGTCGCGCATACATGGCTTTCTCGAAGGCGAGGACACCCGCGCCACCGCCGCCGTGCTGGCCAGGCTGGGCGTGCATATCGAGGCACCCGCAGCGGGCGATCGCGTCGTGCAGGGCGTCGGCCTGCATGGCTTGCGCGGCTCAGCCGATCCGCTCGACTGTGGCAACGCCGGCACCGGCATGCGCCTGCTGACCGGCCTGCTGGCCGGCCAGGAATTCGACAGTCGCCTGATTGGCGATGCGTCACTGTCGCAGCGACCGATGCGCCGGGTGACCGATCCGCTGGCCTTGATGGGTGCGCGCATCGACACGCGCGACGGCCTGCCGCCGCTACAGGTACACGGCGGCAGGCGCCTGCACGGCATCCGCTACGAACTGCCGGTGGCCAGTGCCCAGGTGAAATCCGCGCTGTTGCTGGCCGGCCTGTATGCCGCCGGTGAAACCGAGATCATCGAGCCGCATCCGACCCGCGACTACACCGAGCGCATGCTGGCCGCGTTCGGCTCGCCGATCAGCTTTGCGCCGGGTCGGGCGAAGCTTGCCGGCGGCCATGCGCTGCGTGCCACCGACGTCGACGTGCCCGCCGACTTTTCCTCGGCCGCGTTCTTCATGGTTGCCGCCAGCATCGTCCAGGGGTCCGCACTGCGGTTGCCTGCGGTCGGCCTGAATCCGCGGCGGACCGGGCTGCTGCAGGCGCTGCGCCTGATGGGTGCGGACATCACGATCGCACACGAGCGCGAGAGCGGCGGCGAGCCGGTGGGCGATCTGCTGGTGCGCCACGCGCCGTTGCACGGGGTCGAGTTGCCCGAGGTACTGGTACCGGACATGATCGACGAGTTTCCCGCCCTTTTCATTGCCGCCGCGATGGCCAGCGGCAGCACGGTCATTCGTGGGGCAGGCGAGTTGCGGGTGAAGGAGTCGGACCGCATAGCGACCATGGCTGCCGGCCTGCGCGCACTCGGCGTGGCGATCGACGAAACCCCGGATGGTGCGATCATCCACGGCGGCCGGCTCGGCGCCGGCGTGGTGGAAAGTCATCTCGACCATCGCATTGCGATGAGCTTCGCGGTGGCCGGTCTGGTTGCCGATGGCCCGGTGCGGATCAACGACTGCCGTCATGTCGCCACGTCCTTTCCCGGTTTCCTTGAACTGGCCAACGGCTGCGGTTTCGTGTTGCAGGCGGTCGGCTGAGATGCCGATGCAGGCGTGTATCGTTGCGACCTACCTTGCCGTCTGATCGAAGGGCCATCATGTCTAACGCCGTCCCCCCGTTCATCGTCGCCATCCCCGCGCGGTATGGCTCGACCCGTTTGCCGGCGAAGCCGTTGCGCGAGATTGGCGGCGTGCCGATGGTGACGCGGGTCACGCAGCGTGCATTGCAGGCCGGCGCAAGCCAGGTGGTCGTGGCGGTGGACGATCGGCGCATTGCCGATGCACTGGCGGGCCTCGACGGCGTGGATATCTGCATGACCCGCAGCGACCATGCCTCCGGCAGCGACCGGCTGGCCGAATGCGCGTCACATTACGGCTGGCCGGACGACAGCATCGTGGTGAACCTGCAGGGCGACGAGCCATTCGCGCCCGCGGCCGGCATCCGCGCGGTGGCGCAGGCGCTGGCCGGCGACGACGCGCCGATGGCCACGCTGGCGACACCGATCATCGACGCCGAGGAACTGTTCGATCCCAACGTGGTGAAGCTGGTTCGCGCCGTGAACGGCCGCGCGCTGTATTTCAGCCGGGCTCCGCTGCCGTGGGCGCGCGATGCATTTGCCGCCGATCGGCATGCGTTGCCATCCGGCTCGCCGTTCCTGCGGCACATCGGCATCTACGCGTATCGCGCCGGCTTCCTGGACCGCTACAGCCGCCTGTCGCGCACGCCGCTGGAGCAGACCGAATCGCTGGAGCAATTGCGCGTGCTGGAACACGGCCACGGTATAGCCGTGCGGCTGACCCCCGAACCGTTTCCGCCTGGAGTGGACACGGAGGCCGACCTGGAACGCGCCGAACTGTGGTTGCGCACGCACCATTGAGCCACCACATCTGAAGATAATGCCGGTGCATCCGGCTTTCCGGCACCGCTAGAATCCGAAGCATGCAGCCTGCACAACCGCCACCGTTCGACGGCAAGGCCTTCGTCCATACGCTCACTTCCTCGCCCGGCGTCTACCGGCATTTCGACGCCGCTGGCGAGCTGCTGTACGTGGGCAAGGCCGGCAACCTGAAGAAACGCGTCAGCAGCTATTTCCTGAAGCCGCGGATGGAGCCGCGCATCGCCGCGATGGTGGCGCAGATCGCCCGCGTGGAAATCACCGTGACGCGCACCGAGGGCGAGGCGCTGCTGCTGGAATCGCAGCTGATCAAGTCGCTCAAGCCGCGCTACAACATCCTGCTGCGCGACGACAAGAGTTATCCGTACATCTACCTGTCCAGCGGCGAGGACTATCCGCGGCTGGCCTTCCATCGCGGTGCGCGCAACCTGCCCGGGCGCTACTTCGGGCCGTACCCGAGCACCTACGCGGTGCGCGAAAGCCTCAGCCTGATGCAGAAGCTGTTCAAGGTGCGCCAGTGCGAGGACAGCTATTTTCGCAACCGCTCGCGGCCGTGCCTGCAGCACCAGATCGGCCGCTGTACCGCGCCTTGCGTGGGCCTGATCAGCGTGGACGATTACCGCAACGACGTGCGTCACGCCGAGATGTTCCTGGAAGGGCGCAGCAACGCGGTCATCGACGAACTGGCCGAGGCGATGGAGCGTGCCAGCAAGGCGCTGCAGTTCGAGCGTGCGGCCAGGCTGCGCGATCAGGTCTCCGCGCTGCGCCAGTTGCAGGCGCAACACCACGTGCACGGCGCCAGCGCCGACATGGACGTGATCGCCTGCCGCATCGAGGCCGGCATGGCCTGCGTCAGCGTGCTGTTCTTCCGCAACGGCATCAGCCTGGGCACGCGCGACTTCTTTCCGCGGCTGCCGCTGGATGCAGAACCGGCCGACGTGCTGACCCAGTTCATCGCGCAGTACTACCTGGACCGGCCGGTGCCGCGCGAACTCATCCTCGGTGAACCGCTGGCCGACCAGGGCATCCTGGCCGAGCTGCTGAGCCAGCATGCCGGCCGCGCGGTGGAACTGAAATCCAGCGTGCGCGGCGATCGCGCGCAGTTCCTGCAGATGGCCGAGCGCAACGCGCAGGCCTCGCTGACCGCGCGGCTGGCCAGCCGGCAGACGCTGGGTACGCGCTTCGACGACCTGCAGAAGGTGCTGGAGCTGAGTGCGCCGCCGCGCCGGATCGAATGCTTCGACATCAGCCACACGATGGGCGAGCTGACCGTGGCCTCGTGCGTGGTGTTCGGGCCGGAGGGTCCGGAGAAATCGCATTACCGGCGCTTCAATATCGCAGGCATCACCCCGGGCGACGACTACGCCGCGATGCATCAGGCGCTGACCCGGCGCTTCCGCAAGGTGGCCGAGGGGGAGGGCGCACGCCCGGACATTCTGCTGATCGACGGCGGCAGCGGGCAGGTGGCGCAGGCACTGGATGTGTTGCGCGAACTCGGTGTCAGCGGTATCGAAGTCGTCGGCGTGGCGAAGGGCCCGGGTCGACGCGCCGGCGAGGAGACCCTTGTGCTTGCAGACTCCGGGCGCGAACTCCATCCGGGCTCCTCGTCGCCTGCGCTGCACCTCGTCGCCGCCGTGCGCGACGAGGCACACCGCTTCGCCATCAGCGGCCATCGCAAGCGGCGCGAGAAGGCGCGCGAGCGCAGCGTGCTGGAAGACGTTCCAGGCATCGGTGCACGTCGGCGATCGGCCTTGCTCAAGGCCTTCGGTGGCATGCAGGGAGTGGAAGGCGCAGGCATCGAGGAACTGATGCAGGTGAAGGGCATCGATCGCGGACTGGCCGAACGCATCTACGCCAGCATGCATGGCTGAACACCTGCCGGATGTTCACTCCGCGCTGGCGCGACGACGTGCGAAACTGTGCCAAATCACTGGATCAAATCATGCGCATCAACCTGCCGACCTGGCTCACCCTGTTTCGTGTCGCATTGCTGCCGGTCATGGTGGTGGCGTTCTACCTGCCATTCCCCGGGCACAACATCACCGCGGCGATCGTGTTCCTGCTGGCGGCATTCACCGACTGGCTGGACGGCTATCTCGCGCGCCGGATGAACCTCACCTCGGCGTTTGGCGCCTTTCTCGATCCGGTAGCCGACAAGTTGATGGTCGCGGTGACGCTGTTCCTGCTGGTGGAATCGCATCGCGGCGGCTGGCCCGGCATCCTCATGGCGGTGACGGCGGCAGTGATCGTGGGACGCGAGATCAGCGTTTCGGCATTGCGCGAATGGATGGCCGAGATAGGCATGCGCGCCACCGTCAAGGTGGCCTTCATCGGCAAGCTCAAGACCGTCATGCAGATGGTCGCGCTGGTCGTGCTGATCGTGCAGCATGAAAAGGCCGCCGAGGCGCTGCGCCTGTATCACATCGGCGAGGCCTTGCTGGTGATCGCCGGCGTGCTCACCATCTGGTCGGGCATGTACTACTTGCGCGCCGCGTGGCCAATCCTGAGCGGCGACATGCCGGGAGCGCCGCGCGAGGGAAACGGTGATGCGTGATTGGCGTTTCGCCGAACGGGTGATCCGGACTTGACGATCGTCATTCACGTATTAGAATGCCCCGCTCCAATGCGGGAATAGCTCAGTTGGTAGAGCACGACCTTGCCAAGGTCGGGGTCGCGAGTTCGAGTCTCGTTTCCCGCTCCAGTTTGCAGACAAAGCCCCGACATGTTCGGGGCTTTGTCGTTTCCGGCCGGGACTGATGATGGTTGCACGGGATGGTTCAGTCCCGCGCCGCGTCCGGATGCGCAGCCGATTCGAAAAGTGTCATTGCGGCTATTCACAAACGCCGGCACTCTGCTATCATTCACGGCTCAGATGCGGGAATAGCTCAGTTGGTAGAGCACGACCTTGCCAAGGTCGGGGTCGCGAGTTCGAGTCTCGTTTCCCGCTCCAGTTTTTCGCAAAGCCTCGGCTCACCGGGGTTTTGTTTTTTCCAGGCAACTGCGATCATCACGGTCGCGATGCACCAAGCAATGGCCAGGTGGCAGAGTGGTCATGCAGCGGCCTGCAAAGCCGCGTACGCCGGTTCGATTCCGACCTTGGCCTCCATTGCGCAAAGGCTGTAGTTCAGCCCTAAAAACCCGCCGCTGGCGGGTTTTTTGTTGCTGCCGGATGCAGGACCCCGAGCCTCAGGCTGGCGTCGGGCGTGGGACTCAAGTCAGCGGCTGGTGCCCGGGGCGGGGGTCGAACCCGCATCGCCTTGCGGCGGAGGGATTTTAAGTCCCTTGCGTATACCAGTTTCGCCACCCGGGCAGGATGTCGGAGGGCACTGCAGGCGAGGCTGCAGGCGGCGCGCATCGTAGCATGCGCGGGCTGCGGCCCAGCCGGCTGGTCGATCAGAACAGGCTCTTGAAAATGTGGATGCCGGCGCTGTACTCGCCGATGATCGTGCCCACGCTGACCAGGAAGAAGTTCAGCAAGGTGCGGGCGACGCGGTTCTTCCACCAGCCACTCCAGTGCACGATGTCGTCGCGCAGGGTGTCGAAGTCGATCACGCGCGGGCGGCGCACCCAGGCTTCGGCCATCGCGCTGATGCCGCCGGCGGGGATGCCGGGACGAAACGGCTTGATCGGAGCGGCGATGAACGCGGCGAGGATACTCAAGGGGTGACCGCCGGCGGCAAGTGCGCCCAGAGCCGCGAAGCCGCCGGTGAACAGCACCCAGTCAAGCAGCGCCTGCGCACCCAGCGCCGTGTTGCGATGGAAGGCCCAGGCAATCGCCGCGAACACCAGCAATACCAACCCGGCGGCCAGCCACTTCGGCCAGCGCGCCTTGGGCGGTGTGGCGGCCAGTTCGGCGACCTTGTCCGCAGGGTCATCTCGTTGTGAACGCAGCAGTTCGCCCAGGCCCTTGAGATGGCCGGCGCCGATCACCACCAGCACGCGGCGGCTTTCCGAGGAAGCCGCCTGAGCGGCTTCCTCGCGCAGGCGCGCCGCCATGAAGGCGTCACGCTCGCCGATCAGGCTTTCGTACAACGGTTTCGATTCGCTGGCGAATTCGCTGAACGCACCCTCCAGCAGATCGCCCTGCTTGAGCCTCTCGATCTCGACCTGTTCGATCTGCTCCCGCTCGAACACACTGGCGAGCAGCCCACCTAGCAGGCCGAAGCGTTGCCAGAAGCCGACACTTCGCCAGGCGCGCTTGAGCGTGGTACCGACTTCGCGGTCGATCAGCCACAGCGGCAGGCCGCGTTGTTCGGCGCGATCCATTGCCGCCTTCATCTCGGCGCCGGGCTGGATGCCGGACTGGTCGGCCAGGCGCTTCTGGAACGTCGACAGCACCAGGCTTGCCGCGACCATGCCAGCCTTGCCCTGGCGGATGACCTTGAGAAGGTCCATCTGCTTGAACGCTTCGGGATCACGCATGCTCTGTGCGCGGCTGTCGCACAATTCCACCGCGACCGCGTCGAAGTGTTCGTGTTCGAGCAGCGCTTCGACCGCATCCACGCTGCTGCGCGAGACATGCGCGGTACCCAGCAACACGTATTCCACGCCATCGCGGTGCACGTGCTCGATCGGCTGGCCTAGCAGGGCCGGCAACAACAGGGCGGGATCGGTTTGGGAAACACTCATGCGATCAGCAGGCCGGTCTCGGGGAAAACCCAAGCATGGGGACGATCGTCATGCGGAACAAGCAGCGGGGCCTCAGTCACGGAAGCGCCTTAGCAGATCGGCATAGGCGTCGATGCGACGATCGCGCAGGAACGGCCAGATCCGCCGCACGTGTTCGCTGCGCGCCAGATCGACCTCTGCAAGCAACAGTGCACGCGCATCGTTGCCGGCCTGGGCGAGGAATTCTCCCTGCGGGCCGGCGACGAAGCTGGAACCCCAGAACTGGATGCCGGCACCGACGCCCGATGGATCGGGCTCGTAACCGGTGCGATTGCATGCCAGCAACGGCAGCCCGTTGGCCACCGCGTGGCCGCGCTGCACGGTGATCCACGCATCGCGCTGGCGATCCTTTTCGGCCTGTTCGTCGTTCGGGTCCCAGCCGATCGCGGTGGGGTAGAGCAGCAGCTCGGCACCGGCCAGCGCCATCAGGCGCGCTGCCTCCGGATACCATTGGTCCCAGCACACCAGCACGCCGAGGCGGCCGACCGAAGTGTCGATCGGCTCGAAGCCGAGGTCGCCCGGGGTGAAATAGAACTTTTCGTAAAAGGCGGGATCGTCCGGGATGTGCATCTTGCGGTAGATGCCGGCGATCGCGGCCGAGCGATCGAACACCACGGCGGTGTTGTGGTACAGCCCGGCGGCACGCCGCTCGAACAGCGAGGCGACCAGTACCAATTGCAACTCGTCGGCCAGTTTGCCCAGGCGCGCGGTGGCGGGACCGGGAATGCTTTCGGCCTGGTCGAACAGCTCCACCGATTCGTGCTGGCAGAAGTACGGGCCGTTGTGCAGTTCCTGCAGCAGCACCAGTTCGACGCCGGCAGCGGCGGCTTCGCGCAGGCCGGCTTCGATCGCGTCGAGGTTGGCGTCGTGGCTGCCGCGGTCGGTTTCCTGCAGCAGCGCGACCTTGAGGGTCTTGCGGGTCATGGCGGTTTTCCTGCCGGCGGTGACGTAGCCTCGTAGTGTAGCGAAGCGACGCCGGGCTGTTCGAAACCGAAGGGCCGTGGGCAGGACCTGGCGTGTGCGGCACATGGCGGCGGTCGGCTTCGACAGCCGGATCCGGGCATGCAACGAACCACCTGATAACCCGCAGCCATTCAGCTAACCTCGGCGGCATCGGTCCTCCGGCGGGGACGATTCCCGCCTGGCGATGGTCATGTCATCGTCGCCTGAATGCGCCGATATCGGTTTGCCAAAGAAGGGGATCAATTCAGCATGAGCAGGATCGGGCACTTTCTCCGGCGCACCTACCAACGCTGGAAACAGGACACGCTGAGCCAGAGCGATTTCCGGCCCAGCTTCAGCATCCTGAAACTTTCGCTGATGGCGGTGTTCATCGGCGTCGCCGCGGCACTGGTCGCGTTGCTGCTGTACGGCATGATCAGTTTCGTCACCAATCTCGCGTTCCGCCAGCAAATCTCGTTTGCGTTCGTGGTGCCGGCGCTGCACACCTCGACGTGGGCGATCCTGCTGGCACCGTTGGTCGGCGGTTTGCTGGTGGGATTGATGGCGCGCTACGGGACCGAGCGCATCCGTGGCCACGGCATCCCCGAGGCGCTGGAGGCGATCCTTTTCCGCAAGAGCAAGATGATGCTGAAGGTGGCGATTCTGAAGCCGCTGTCGGCGGCGATCGCGATCGGCACCGGTGGGCCGTTCGGTGCCGAGGGGCCGATCATCGTGACCGGCGGCGCGGTCGGTTCGCTGTTCGGCCAGATGTTCTACCTGACCTCGATGGAACGACGCACCTTGCTGGTCGCCGGCGCCTGCGCCGGCATGGCAGCCACCTTCGGCACGCCGATCGCGGCGACCTTGCTGGCGGTGGAGCTGCTGCTGTTCGAGCTGCGTCCGCGCAGCACGATACCGGTGGCGATCGCCTGTTTCGTGGCCGATGCACTGCGCGCGTCGCTGCTGGGGCCCGGTGCGCTGTTCCCGGTCGATGTGCAGTTCGACCTGACCTTGCCGGTGTTCGGCATGGCCGTCGTCTGTGGCTTCCTCGCCGGCCTGCTGGCGACTTTGTTGACCGCGCTGGTGTATCGCGCCGAGGACATGTTCCACAAGCTGCCGGTGCACTGGATGTGGTGGCCGCTGATCGGTGCGGTCGCAGTGAGCATCGGCGGCTGCATCGAGCCGCAGGCACTGGGCGTGGGCTATGACGTGATCGGCAAGCTGCTGACCGGGCAGATCGTCGGGGTGGCGATCCTGGTGTTCATGCTGGTGAAGTCGCTGATGTGGATCATCTATCTCGGCTCGGGCACTTCCGGTGGCGTGCTCGCGCCGTTGCTGGCGCTGGGGGCCGGCCTGGGCGGGCTGGAGTCGATGGTGTTCCCGGGCCACGGCTCGCTGCTGTGGCCGCTGCTCGGCATGGGCGCGATACTGGCCGGAGTGATGCGGCTGCCGTTCACGTCGATACTGTTTGCGCTGGAACTCACCCACAACGCCAGCGCGTTGCCGGCCTTGCTGGTCGCCTGCACCACCGCATACGGGGTCAGCGTGTTCCTGATGAAGCGCTCTATCCTGACCGAGAAGATCGCGCGTCGCGGCTTCGACATCTTCCGCGAATACTCGGTGGACCGGCTGGAACACATCCCGGTCAAGGACGTCATGACCACCGACATGCTGACCGTATCCGGCAACCTCACGGTGCGCGAGCTGGCCGATCGATACTTCGGCGCGGATCAGAAATACCGCGCATTCCCGGTGGTCGACGACAGCGGCGGCCTGCTCAACGTGGTCAACCGGCAGGACGTCGCGCAATGGCTGAAGGATGACCCGACCGGCGCTTGCCGGTTGGCCGACCTGGTCGACAAGGAACCGGTGATCGCGCTGCCGGGCGAAAGCTGCCAGAGCGTGGCGGTGCGCGCTGCGGTCGAAAAACTCGATCGCGTGCCGGTCGTTGCCGCTGATCGGCGCACGCTGCTGGGCATGGTGACGCGTTACGACCTGCTGAAGCCGTATACGCACTATCACCACGAGGAAAAGGTGCGCGAACGGTTTTTCCGGAACAAGCCGGTGGTGTGAGGGGTTGGATTGGGGGGCGGGGAACAGGGAACAGGGAACAGGGAACAAGAGCGTGGCAATTCGCAATTCGCAGTTCGCCGTTCCCCGTTCCCCGACTCAGACAATCCCCGCCGGCAACTGCATGGTGATGCAATGCAGGCTGCCGTTCTGCCAGATCAGGGGACGGCAGGGCACTTGCACCACTTCGCGGCCCGGATGCGCGCTGCCGACGACGCGTGCAGCCTCGTCATCGGCCGGGTCGCCATAGGCCGGCACCAGCACGGCGCCATTGACGATCAGGTAGTTTGCGTAAGAGGCCGCGAGCCGGCGACCGTCGTCGAGAATGGGCTGGGGCCATGGCAGCGGATGCAACTGGTATGGACGTCCATCGGCGGTACGCAACGCGGCCAGTTCGGCGGCCATCCGTTGCAGCTCGTCGTGATGCGGATCGCCGGCATCGTCGCAGGCCTGGAACACGATGTGGTCGTCCGGCGCGAAGCGGGCGAGGGTGTCGATGTGCGCGTCGGTGTCGTCGCCTTCGAGGTAGCCGTAGTCCAGCCACAGCACGCGTTTCGCGTGCAGCCCGTCGCGCAGGATCGCGCTCATTTCCTCGCGTGATTGCTCGGGGTGACGCTGCACCAGGCAGCGCCAGGTGGTGAGTACGCTGCCCTTGCCGTCGCTCTCGATGCCACCACCTTCCAGCGCCCAGTCGATGCGCTCGTGCGCCGCGTGGCCGAACACGCCAGCCTCGACCAACCCGGCGACCAGGGCATCGTCCTGCGCTGCGCCAAACTTGCCGCCCCAGCCGGTGAAGCGGAAGTCGGTGAGCTGGAAGCCTTCCGCGCCACCGGCAAGCGTGATCGGACCGGAGTCGCGCAGCCAGGTGTCGTCGTATGGCAATTCGACGAAACGGACTTTCGACAGGTCCACGCCGGCGTCACCCAGCAACGATTGAACGTGGGCGTTCAACTCGGCATCGGCAACCACGATGATCAGCCGTTGGAACCGCGTCACCGCGGCGGCCAGCGCCACGTACGTGGTTTCCACCGATGCCAGCCGATCGGCCCAGTCGGTGCCGGCATGCGGCCAGGCGATCAGCACCGCGGCCTGCGGTTCCCATTCCGCCGGCAGGCGCAAGGAGTGGTCGGTCATGCTGGGGATCTCGATCGGGGCAGGACCGCGCATTATAAGACGCAGCTGCGGCACACACGAAAACGCGGCCCGCGTCGCCACGGGCCGCGTTCGTTGACAGCCGGTTCAGTTGACGGCAGCGGGATTGGTGTTGTTGCCGGCTGGCGTGTTGAGCACCGAATGAATCACGTGGCTGTGCTCGAAATACACGATGAAATTCGCGTATTCCCAGCGGTTGATCTGCGGATGCTTGCTGGTATCGCCGCCGCGCGGCGACAGTTTGCGCTGTGGCGCGCCCCAGGTCTTCTCGACCTGGCCCATGCTCATGCCGCGGCTGGGCAGGTTCATGCCCTTTTCCTGCTGTACGCGATGGATCAGCAGGCTGTCCCCATGCTGCCTTGCCTGGGCGACCTGCGGCGCGGCAAAACCGGCGGCTATCGCCAGCACGACGATGATCGGCAAACTGCTCGTGAACTTGACCATGGCTCCCCTCTCCCTGCAAGGCTGTTGTGCGGCGTCGTTGTAGCAGACCTGCCCATGCTACGCCATGGCCGCTGACGCCGATTGCGATCGGTTGCGCATTCAGTCATCGCACAGGCACGGCGGCCGGTTCGCGGAGAATAGCGCCATCACCGCTATCATGGGCGGCTGCAGATGACTGCATGCCTGTTCCGGACCTTGTTTTTCCATGATTTCCTTTCGACATTTTGCCTTGCGCCGCGGCACCCGCCTGCTACTTTCCGATATCGACCTGGTGATCCAGGGTGGTTGGCGCCTCGGCGTGATCGGCCGCAATGGCTGCGGCAAGTCCAGCCTGTTCGCGGCATTGCAGGGCAAGCTGGAGGGCGATGCCGGCGAACTGGAGATGTCCGGCAAGCTGCGGCTGGCCTCGGTGGCGCAGGAAACCCCGGCATTGCCGGATGCGGCGATCGACTACGTGCTGGGTGGCGACGAGGAGTTGGCCGCCGCCATCAATGATGAAGCAGACGCGGGCGAGCGCGGCGACATGGAGGCCATGGCGAGAGCGCACCACCGCATCGAGGAGCTGAACGGCTACGACGGCCGCGCCCGCGCCGGCCGTCTGCTGCATGGCCTGGGTTTCCCGCCGGAGACCCACGAGCGCGCGGTGCAGGAGTTTTCCGGCGGCTGGCGCGGACGGCTGAACCTGGCGCGTGCGCTGATGTGTCCGTCCGACCTGCTGCTGCTGGACGAACCGACCAACCATCTCGACCTCGACGCCGTGCTGTGGCTGGAGGAATGGCTGCGCCGCTACCAGGGCACCTTGCTGATCATCTCGCATGATCGCGAATTCCTCGACGGCGTGATCACCCACACGCTGCACCTCAACGACGGCAAGGCCAAGCTGTACAGCGGCAACTACAGCGCATTCGAGCGACTGCGCGCCGAGCAGTTGCGCCAGCAGCAGATCTCGCACGAGCGCGAGCAGGCCGAGCGGGCGCACCTGCAATCCTTCGTCGACCGCTTCAAGGCCAAGGCCAGCAAGGCCAAGCAGGCGCAGTCGCGCATGAAGCGGCTGGAAAAGCTGGCCGGCACCGAGGCGGTACGCGCCGAGCGTCCCTTCAGTTTCCAGTTTCCGGTACCGGGGCGGCTGCCCGACTCGATGCTGCAACTGGAAGACATTACCGCCGGCTACCTGGCCGATCCGTCCATGCACGGCGAAGAGGTGGCCAACATCGTCCTCGCCGACGTGCGCTTCAGCATCGAGGCGGGCGAACGGATCGGCCTGCTCGGTCCGAACGGCGCCGGCAAATCCACGCTGGTGAAAACCCTCGTCGGCGAGCTGGAACCGTTCGGCGGCGAGCGCAAGGCGCACAAGGACCTGAAGATCGGCTACTTCGCCCAGCACACGGTGGAAAGCCTGCGCGAAGGCGCCAGCCCGCTCGACCACCTGATGGACAAGGCGCCGGGCGTGGCCACGCAGGTCATGCGCGATTTCCTGGGCACCTGGAATTTCGCCGGCGACCGTGCCTTCGAATCGGTCGATGGCTTTTCCGGTGGCGAGCGCGCGCGTCTGGCGCTGGCGTTGATCGCGTGGGACAAGCCGAACCTCTTGCTGCTCGACGAGCCGACCAATCATCTCGACCTCGACATGCGCGAGGCGTTGGCCGACGCACTGGCCGACTTCGACGGTGCGCTGGTGCTGGTCTCGCACGACCGCCACCTGCTCGGCATGGTTTGCGACAGTTTCTGGCGCGTCGCCGATGGCGTGGTCGAAAGCTTCGACGGCGACCTGGACGACTACGCGCGCTGGTTGAAGACCCGCGGCGCGGCCAACAAGAAGGCGGCCAAAGCCGGGGCGGCTGCGGTCAAGCCGGTGGTGATGGAAGTCGTGGAAGAATCGCCCGAGGAACGTCGTCGCAACGCAGCGACCCAGCGCGACAACGAAAAAGCCGCACGTCAGCGCGTGAAGAAGATCGAAACCCGCACGGCCGCGATCGATGCCGAACTGACGGCGCTGGAGACCCGGCTGGCCGACCCGGCCACCTACAACGGCCCCACCCAGGAGCTGATGCGGCTGGGTCAGTGCCAGGCCGAATTGCGCAGCGAAAAGGAAGTGCTGGAAACGGAGTGGCTGGAACTGGTCGGCCAACTGGAAGCCTAGACATGTCGACACCGGTGCTGTCATTGCAACTGTGGCTACCCGCGCTGGCGCATTTCGAGCCGGGTCATCCGCTGCGCGAGTGGTTGCCTCGCGCCGATCGATTGAGCGCGGGCGGCAGCGGATACCTGGGCGGGCTCGGCGATTACTTCAGCGATGTCGATGCCAGCGTGCCTGCCGCGGCGATCACCCGCGAGTTTCTCGCCGGCGATGCCGGCGACGCGCTGTGGTTGTCGGCCGATCCCGCCTGGGTGGAGCCGGACATGAACGGCGTGCGCCTGCTGGCGTGCGGTCAACTGCGGTTGAGCATGGGCGAAGCGCAGGCGTTCGCCACGATGCTGCGACCGGCGTTCGACGAGGCCGGCATGCACCTGGAGGTTTCCGCACCGGATCGCTGGCATCTGCGGCTGCCTGCCGACACCTCGTTACCGAATTTCGCCGCGCCCGAGCAGGCGCTGGGCGAGGATCTGTCGCAGCACCTGCCGCAAGGCGCGGAAGGGCGCCGCTGGCGCGTGCTGCTCAACGATATCCAGGTCCTCCTGCACCAGCATCCGCTGAACGTCGAACGGCGCACGCGCGGGTTGCCGCCGGTCAACAGCCTGTGGCTGTGGGGCGGCGGCAGGTTGCCGCCCTCACCGCACAGCCAGCTGCATGGCGTGATCAGCGACGACCTGCTGCTGCGTTCGCTGGCCGGTCGCGCCACCATCGCGCAACAACTGCGCACGCCGGAAACCGTGGCTGCTGCCGCTTCGGCATGGCTGATCGATCTGCAGGATCTGCCGCCCGCGGACATCGCATCGTCATGGTGGTCGATCCTGAGACCGTTGCTCGAACGGCAGCCGGTCGTCCTGCATTTCGCCAGTGGCGAACGCTGGCAGCGCAAGCCCTCGCATCGCTGGCGCCTCTGGCGCGGGGCGGGGCGTTGAGCACATTGCAATTGCGTCGACGCGAACGCAAGGGCGACCCCGAAGGCTGGCCTGCCTCGGTGCATCCGGTGCTGCAGCAAATCTATGCCGCCCGCGGGGCGTTGACGCCGGTACAGGTCGAACATCGGCTGGCGCGGATGCTGTCGCCGCAAACACTGGGTGGCATGCCGCAGGCGGTCGAGCTGCTGGCCCGGGCGATCCGCGACGACTGGTCGATCCTGATCGCCGGCGACTACGACTGCGACGGCGCGACCGGTACCGCGGTGGCCGTGCGCGGACTGCGCCTGCTCGGCGCGAAACGGGTCAACTACGCGATCCCGAACCGCTTCGCGCATGGCTACGGCCTGAGCCCCGCATTCGTCGCCTCGTTGCAACCGACGCCGCAATTGATCGTCACCGTCGACAACGGCGTGGCCAGCGTGGCCGGGGTGGCGGCGGCGAAGGCGCGCGGCATCAAGGTCATCGTCACCGACCATCACCTGCCCGGCGCGCAGCTGCCCGCATGCGATGCGATGGTCAATCCGAACCTGCTCGGCGACCCGTTCCCGAGCAAGATGCTCGCCGGTGTCGGCGTGATGTTCTACCTGCTGCTGGCGCTACGCGCAAAGTTGCACGAGCAGGGGGCTTTTGCCGACGCGAAGCCGGATCTGTCGAGCTTGCTCGACCTGGTCGCGCTGGGCACGGTGGCCGACCTGGTGCCGCTGGATTTCAACAATCGCGTGCTGGTCGAGGCCGGCCTGCAACGCATGCGCAGCGGTCGCGCCTGTGCCGGTATCACTGCGCTGGTCGAAGTCGGCAAGCGCAGCATGGCGACGCTGTGCTCCAGCGACCTGGGTTTCATCGTCGGTCCGCGCCTGAACGCGGCCGGGCGGTTGGAGGACATGCGCCTGGGCGTGGAGTGCCTGCTCACCGACGACGTGGCGCAGGCGCAGCGGCATGCCGGCCAGCTCGACGCGATCAACCGCGAGCGTCGTGATCTGCAAGCGTCGATGGTGGCCGAGGCCGAACAGATGGTGGCTGGCATGACCGACATCGACGCGATCGGCGTGGCACTGTACGAGCCGTCATGGCATGCCGGCGTGGTCGGCCTGGTCGCCTCCAAATTGAAGGACCGCCTGCATCGCCCGGTGATCGCATTCGCGCCCGCCAGCGAGGACGATACCGACCACCTGCGCGGTTCCGCACGCTCGATCGCCGGCTTTCACATCCGCGATGCCCTGGCCGCGGTCGACGCGCGCCAGCCTGGCTTGATCGAACGCTTCGGTGGCCACGCGATGGCCGCCGGGCTGAGCCTGAAGGCTTGTGATTACCCGCGCTTCGCGGCGGCGTTCGACGCCATCGCACGCGAATTGATCGATGCCGAACGCCTGCAGGCGGTGCTCTATACCGACGGCGAACTGCCGCCCGGCGCGGCCTCGCTGGATCTGGCCAGGCAACTGCGCCAGGCCGGCCCGTGGGGACAGGCGTTTCCCGAACCGCTGTTCGACAACCTGTTCGAGTGCGCAGGCTGGAAGGTGATGGGTGAACGCCATTTGCGCCTGCAACTGCGCGATGCGCGCGACGGCGCGTTGCACGATGCGGTGATGTTCAACGCCTACCAGGGCCAGCCACCGCCGCCACGCTTTCGTGCGGCCTACGAGCTGACCATCAATGATTGGCAGGGTCGCGAAACGCCTCGGTTGCTGTTGCGGCACATCGAACCGGCTTGAGAAGCGTCTTGCACCTTTTTCACGCTGCCTGCGTCAAGCTGCCAGCCAGCCAACCAGGGAGCACACACGTGATCGCACAGATCGAAGGATTGCCCGCCGGCACGCTGGGTTTTCGCGCCCACGGCCAGGTGACCGCGGCCGATTACGAGAACATCATCGTGCCGGATGTCGAGGCGGCGTTCGCGCTCAATCGCAAGCTGCGCCTGCTTTACGTCACCGCCGACGACTTCACCGGCTTCGACCCGGGTGCCATGTGGAACGATGCCAAGCTGGGCGCGCGGCATTTCAGCGGCTGGGACCGTGTTGCGCTGGTCACCGACGTGGCCTGGTTGCGCGGCACCGCTAGCGCGTTCAGCTTCGCCATCCCGGCGCAGTTCCGCCTGTTTCATGGCGCGGAAATCGACGAAGCCAGACAGTGGATCACCGCCAGCTGACCGGAACGTGTCGGTCGGACCGTGCACTTGCAAGGGCGCGGTCAATCTGCTGAAGTCGACGCCATGCATCCCGTCGCCATCCACTGTCTGAAGCTCACTGCGCATTCCGCGCAACGCGTCGTGCTGGCCGACAACAACAATAACCGTGCGAACAATAACGCCAACCACTGGCGGGCTCGCGCGTAGCTTCAAGTCTCCACGAAACACGCGAAGAAGGCCCGCCCAGTGCGGGCCTCTTTCGTTTTGGGTCTTTAGGTTTGTGCGCGGCTCCATCCGCGCAAAGCAAAACCGGCCATCCATGGCCGACTTTCAAAAAGAGCGGCATCCACAACCAGCGATCGAGGAACTTTCAGCATGTGTTCGATTTTCGGAATGTTCGACCTGCAGCCGGGCGACGACCTCGCCGCGTTGCGCCGGCAGGTGCTGGAACTGTCGCAGCGCCAGCGTCATCGCGGGCCGGACTGGAGCGGGGTGTTCGTCGACGCCGGGGTGATCCTGGTGCACGAGCGGCTGGCCATCGTCGACCCAGCCAGCGGCGCGCAGCCGCTGCGTTCGCGCGACGGCGCGCTGGCGCTGGCGGTGAACGGCGAGATCTACAACCACCGTGAGCTGCGTGCGGCCAGCGACTACGATTTCACCACCGGCTCGGATTGCGAGGTGATCAACGCGCTGTATCGCGAGCAGGGCAGTGACTTCGTGGGTAGGCTCAACGGCATCTTCGCGTTCGCACTGTGGGACGGCGAGGCGCAGCGGTACCTGATCGCGCGCGACCCGATCGGCGTCTGCCCGCTGTACTGGGGCCACGACGCGCAAGGCCGCCTGTGCGTGGCCTCGGAGATGAAGGCGCTGGTCGGCGTGTGCGCCGACGTGGCGCCGTTCCCGCCCGGCCACGTCTACGACAGCGCCAGCCGCGAGCTGCGCAGCTACTACGCCAGGCCATGGCGCGACTATGCCGCCACGCGCGGCCATGACGTGGCCGCACCGGCCTTGCGCAAGGCGTTCGAGCAGGCGGTACATCGCCAGCTGATGACCGATGTGCCGTATGGCGTACTGCTTTCCGGTGGTCTGGACTCGTCGCTGGTCGCCGCCTGCGCCGCGCAGTTCGCGCGCGAGCGGGTCGAGGACGACGACCGCAGCGAGGCCTGGTGGCCGCGCCTGCATTCGTTCGCGATCGGACTGGACGGCTCGCCCGACCTGGCCGCGGCGCAGGTCGCCGCCGACGCGCTGGGCACCGTGCACCACGGCTTCGTCTACACGTTCTGGGAAGGCCTGGACGCATTGCCTGAAGTGATCCGCCACATCGAGACCTACGACGTCACCACCATCCGTGCCGCCACGCCGATGTACCTGCTGGCGCGGCGGATCAAGGCGATGGGCGTGAAGATGGTGCTGTCCGGGGAGGGTTCGGACGAGTTGTTCGGCGGCTACCTGTATTTTCACAAGGCACCTTCGGCCGAGGCGTTCCACGAGGAGACGGTGCGCAAGCTGGACGCGCTGCACAGCTACGACTGCCTGCGCGCGAACAAGGCGATGATGGCGTGGGGCGTGGAGGCGCGCGTGCCGTTCCTCGACCTGGAGTTCATCGACGTGGCGATGGGCCTGGATGCGAAGCACAAGATGGCGGGGCAGGGACGCATCGAGAAGGCGGTGCTGCGCGAGGCGTTCGACGGCGCGCTGCCGGATGCGATCCTGTGGCGGCAAAAGGAGCAGTTCAGCGATGGCGTCGGCTACGGCTGGATCGACGGGCTGAAGGCGCACGCGGAGCAGGCGGTCAGCGACCGGGAGTTCGCCGCGGCGGCGGCGCGCTACCCGTTCAACACGCCAGCGACCAAGGAGGCGTATTTCTACCGACGCATCTTCGAGCAGCACTTTCCCGGCGAGGCCTGCGCCGCAACCGTGCCCGGCGGCAAGTCGATCGCCTGTTCCTCGCCGGCGGCGCTGGCGTGGGATCCGGCGTTCGCGAACGCGGCCGATCCGTCGGGCCGGGCGGTCAAGGGGGTGCACGACCACGCGCTGACCTGATCCATCAAAACAATACCGTGAGCAGCGAAGCCGCCACGCACCATACGACGATGGCGAGCGCCGGCCAGCGTGCCCAGCCGAGCAGAACGAAGGCGCTCAGCGCAATGACGGCATCGCGCGGGCGATGCACGGCACTGAGCCACACCGGGTCGTACAGCGCGGCGGCAAGCAGGCCGACCACGGCAGCGTTGACGCCGGCAAGCACGCGTGCGGCATCATTCCGCGCGGCCAGCGCCTGCCAGAACGGCAACGCCGCGGAAACCAGCAGCAGCCCCGGCAGAAAGATCGCCAGCAGACAGACCGTGGCGCCGAGTGCGCCACTGTGTCCGATACCGATACGTTCGCCAAGAAATGCCGCAAGGCTGAACATCGGGCCGGGCACCGCCTGGGCCGCACCGTAGCCGGCAAGAAAGGTGTTGCCATCGAGCCAGCCCGGATCGACCACGGTCTGTTTCAGCAGGGGCAGCACCACGTGACCGCCGCCGAAGACCAGCGCGCCAGCCCGGTAGAACCCCGCGGCCACCTGGGCCCACGGTGGCGCACCGGGCCACGGCACCAGGGCGAGCAGCAGCAGGACGGCAAACACAGCCAGCAGCGCGGTGCCGCCGCGACGTCCGTGCCGCAGAGACAGACGATCGCCCGGACGCGCCATGACCGTGCGGCACAGCCACGGACCCAGCACCGCACCGAGGGCGACCACCAGCAATTGCATCCATGCGTTGCCGCCGATCGCGATCAGCAAGGCGGCGAGCGCGGCGAGCAGCAGGCGCGGCAGGTCCGGCGTGAGCCGGCGCGCCATGCCGAGCAGGCCCTGGGCGACTACCGCCACGGCGACCAGTTTCAACCCGTGGATCGCCGCCAGGCCCAGCGCGCCGGACAAATGCGCACTCAGCACGGCGAAGGCAAACATCAGCAAGGCCGAGGGCAGCGTGAAGCCGACGAAGGCGGCCACGCCGCCCCATCCGCCCGCCCGCAACAGGCCGATGGAAAACCCCAGCTGGCTGCTCGCCGGCCCTGGCAGGAACTGGCACAACGCCAGCAGCTGGCCGAAACGCTCGTCGTCCAGCCAGCGTCGCCGTTCGACAAACTCGCGATGGAAATAGCCCAGGTGCGCGATCGGCCCGCCGAACGAGGACACGCCCAGCCGGAGAAATGCAGCCAGCACCTCCCAGGCGGAGCCACGCGGCATGGTCGCGTTGCTCATGCGCAATCGAACAGCGCCATGAAGCCGAAGTCCATGTGCAGTTGCATGTGACAGTGGAGCAGCGACAGTCCGCGCTGGTCGGCCGTGAAATCGACATCCATGCTTTGGTAGCCACCCAGCATCGCCACGTCCTTGATCACGCCGGCGACGGGCTGGCCGGCGATGCGGGTGATCTCGAAGCTGTGCCGGTGCAGGTGCATCGGGTGGATGTCGTCGCTGGCGTTGTGCATGCGCAGCCGGTAGCGCTTGCCGTATTGCAGCCGGAAAGTCGGCCGCATCGCCTGCATGTCGAACGGCTGGCCGTTGATCGTCCACTGGTTGAAGCCGTGGAGGGCCGCGTTGCGTTTGGCGAACGTCAGCTCGATGGTCTCGTCCGGTGTGGCCGGCGGCGGCGCATCCGGCGAGGCGAAGCGACGATAGTCCCACTGGAACGGCGGCGGCTTGATCCATTGCGGCTTGCCGCCGTGGCCGGCGTACTCAACCACGATGCCCATGCCGCGGGTGCGATCATCATCGGCCAGGTCGCCGAGTATCCACGCGCCCGGATGCGTCATCTCGACGATGGCCGAAATGCGCTCGGCGGTGCCCAGCCACAACACCGGCACCGCCGCCGGATGCGGTACCGGGTTGCCGTCAAGCGCCAGTACCGTGAACGTGTGGCCGGGCAGGGCGAGGCTGCGTATCTCGGTGGCGCTGCCGTTGACGATGTGCAACAGCACGCGTTCGCCGGCGCGCACGCGGATCGGTTCGCCGTGGCCGAGCATGCGGCCGTTGATCGAGAATGTCTGGTAGCCGACTTCATAGCCGTGCTGTGCGCCGCCGGCCAGCGAGGCCTTCATCGCCTTTTCGCCACGCCGCAGCAGGGCCGCGTCGCGTTCGTCCGGCCGCAGGAAGTCCATCGCCATGTCGCCGCCCTTGCTGAAGAACGGATCGAACTCCTTCAGGGTCAGGAACACCTCGCGGTCCCAGGCGCCGGACTCGTGCTGCGGCTCGATGTACACGGGCCCGACCAGGCCGCTGTACTGGCCGAGGTCGAGATCGGCCCCGGCGCGCAGATGCGTGTGGTAGAAACGCAGCCCTGCCGGTCCGGGCACGAAGGCGATCCGGCGCATGCCGTGGGCCGGAATGTACGGGGTGCCTTCTTCGGCAGCGCCATCCACCGCGGCGGGCAGGAATTGCCCGTGCCAGTGCAGTTGCTCCGGCGTGTCGGTGTCGTTGTGGATGTCCACCACCACCGGCCGGCCTTGCTTCAGCCGCAGCAGCGGCCCGGGAAACTGGCCGTTGTACGTGCGGGTGGAAACGATGTGGTCGGGCGCCAGCTCCACCAGGCTGCGGCCGATGCGCAGCGTGTGGTCGGCAGGGCGATGCGATTCGGCTGGCCGCATCGCCGGCACATCGCCGGCCTGGAGCAGCCCCGGCATGGCGCCAGCCAGGGTCAGCCCACCCAGTTTCAGGAACTCTCGGCGGTCGATCGGCATGGCGGGCCCCGTTCGGAAATAGGCACGGCCAGTGTAGTGTGGCGTGCAACGAAGGCGGCGTGTCCTCTGGTATTCTTGCGGGCTTGCATCCCGGACCGCCAACACATGATCGAGACCAATCCCATCCATGCGCAGATCGCCGACCTTCGTGGCCGGGTCGAGTCGCTTAGGGGGTATCTTTGACTACGCTACAAAAAGCGAACGTCTTGAGGAAGTAACCCGCGAACTGGAAAGCCCCACCGTGTGGGATGATCCGGCCCGTGCACAGGAACTGGGTCGCGAACGCGCCCGCCTCGACACCATCGTCAGCGGCATCGACTCACTGACCGCCGGCCTTGCCGACGCCGGTGACCTGCTCGACATGGCCATCGCCGACAGCGACGACGAAACCGCGCAATCGGTGATCGACGACCTGGCCAAGCTCGAGGCGCAAGTCGGCAAGCTGGAATTCCAGCGCATGTTCTCCGGCAAGATGGATGCGACCAATGCGTTCGTCGACATCCAGGCCGGTGCCGGCGGCACCGAGGCGCAGGACTGGGCCGAGATGCTGCTGCGCATGTACCTGCGCTGGTGCGAATCGCGCGGCTGGAAAACCGAGTTGATGGAGGTCAGCGGCGGCGACGTGGCCGGCATCAAGTCCGCCACGTTCCGCGTGGAAGGCGATTACGCCTACGGCTGGCTGAAGACCGAGATCGGCGTGCACCGGCTGGTGCGCAAGAGCCCGTTCGATTCGGACAACCGCCGGCATACCAGCTTCACTTCGGTGTTCGTGTCGCCCGAAGTCGACGACGACATCGACATCGAGATCAACCCGGCCGACCTGCGTACCGACGTCTACCGTTCGTCCGGTGCCGGCGGCCAGCACGTCAACAAGACCGAGTCGGCGGTGCGCATCACGCACATCCCGACCAACACCGTGGTGGCCTGCCAGACCGGCCGCAGCCAGCACGCGAACCGCGACACGGCGATGAAGATGCTGGCCGCGAAGCTGTACGAGCTTGAAGTGCAGAAGCGCAATGTCGAACGTGACGCGCTGGAAGCGACCAAGTCCGACATCGGCTGGGGCAGCCAGATCCGCAATTACGTGCTGGACCAGAGCCGCATCAAGGACCTGCGCACCGGCATCGAGCGCACCGATACGCAGAAGGTGCTCGACGGCGATCTCGACGAATTCATCGAGGCCAGCCTGAAATCCGGCCTCGAGGCTGGTGCCAAGCGCATCGACGCGTGACGCCCGATTCCTTCCGTTCCGCTCACTGACGAGGTGGCCGCATGAACAGCAAGAAGATCTGCGCAATCCTGATCGCATTTGCCGCGCTGGCCGCGTTCGGCGCGGGGGCGCAGTCGCAGCAGGGCAGCGCCGGCCAGAGCATCAAGCAGGATGCCAAGACCGTCGGCCACGGCGTCGCCGACGGCGCCCGCGATGTCGGCCACGCGACCAGGCACGTCGCCAGGAAGGTCGGCCACGGTGCGAAGGAAGCCGGCACCGGCATCGGCCATGGCGCGAAGAAGGCCGGTGTCGCCATCGGCCATGGTGCGCGCGAAGGCTGGGACGCGACGAAGCATGCGGTCAAGCACGTGTTCAGCAAGGACGATTGACGCGCAATGCCGTCGCGGAGACATGCCGGTACGCATTGGTTTGGCAACCAGACGATAGACAAAGAGGCGTCCGCCGACCGGCGCGAGCGCAGGCAGCAATGGAATCCCCATGAGTGAACCGACCGATACCCTTCCCATCGACGAGAACAAGCCTGACGACAATCGGCTGATCGCCGAGCGCCGCGAGAAACTGAAGGCGCTACGCGGGCAGGGCATCGCATTCCCGAACGACTTCAAGGTCGACAGCTTCGCCGGCGACCTGCAGGCCGAGTTCGCCGACAAGGACGCGCATACGGCCGAGGCCGTCGAGGCTGCCGCGCGCCGGGTGAAGATGGCCGGGCGCATCGTGCTCAAGCGCGTGCAGGGCAAGGTCAGCTTCGTGCAGCTGCAGGACTTCAGCGGGCGTATCCAGCTGTTCATCCACCAGGGCACGCTCGGCGAAGCCTACGAGGCGTTCAAGGGCTGGGACGTCGGCGACATCGTGGGCGCCGAAGGCGTGCTGATGCGCACCAAGACCGGCGAGCTTTCCGTCCGGGTCGACCATCTGCGCCTGCTGACCAAGAGCCTGCGCCCGCTGCCGGACAAGTTCCATGGCCTGGCCGACGTGGAGCAGCGCTATCGCCAGCGTTACGTCGACCTGATCGTCACCGAGGAGGCGCGCCGCACTTTCATGCTTCGCTCGAAGATCATCGGCACCATGCGCCAATGGCTGGAAGCGCCCACGCGTCGCTTTATGGAAGTGGAGACGCCGATGATGCATATCATCCCCGGCGGCGCCACGGCCAAGCCGTTCGTCACCCATCACAACGCGCTGGATCTGGACCTGTACCTGCGCGTGGCGCCGGAGCTGTATCTCAAGCGTCTGGTCGTCGGCGGCTTCGACCGCGTCTACGAGATCAACCGCAACTTCCGCAACGAAGGCGTGTCGACCCGGCACAATCCCGAGTTCACCATGCTGGAGCTGTACCAGGCCTACGCCACCTACCACGAGATCATGGACCTCACCGAGAGCGTGATCCGCGACACCGCGCAGGCCGTGCTGGGTACCACGCAGATGGAATGGGACGGTGCCGCGATCGACGTCGGTCCGGCGTTCCGCCGCTGGCGCATGGAAGACGCGGTGCTGGAACACAACCCCGAGATCCGGCGCGAGGAACTGCGCGATCGCGAGGCGATGGCGGCACATGCGAAGCGTCTCGGCGCGCAGGTCAAGCCGGGCTACGGCTGGGGCAAGCTGCTGCTGGAAATCTTCGAGAAGACCGTCGAGCACACCCTGGTCCAGCCCACCTTCATCACCGACCATCCGGTCGAGGTGTCGCCGCTGGCGCGCGAGAGCGATACCGACAAAGGCATCACCGACCGCTTCGAGCTGTTCGTCAACGGCAAGGAACTGGCCAACGGCTTCTCCGAGTTGAACGACCCGGAAGACCAGGCCGCGCGCTTCCAGGCCCAGGTCGACGCGAAGGACGCCGGCGACGACGAGGCGATGCACTTCGACGCCGACTACATCCGCGCGCTGGAAGTGGGCCTGCCGCCCACCGGCGGGCTTGGCATCGGCATCGACCGCCTGGTGATGCTGCTGACCGGATCGGCCTCGATCCGCGATGTGCTGCTGTTCCCCTATATGCGCCCGGAGGCTTGAACCATGTGGTACGCGATCATCGGCACCGACCATCCCGAATCACTGGAAGCACGCAAATCCGCACGTCCGGCTCACCTGGCCCGCCTGCAACAACTGCAGGACGAAGGCCGCATGCTGCTGGCCGGTCCGTTCCCTGCGATCGATTCGGAAGATCCAGGTCCGGCCGGTTTCAGCGGCAGCCTGATCGTGGCTGAATTTTCCACGCTGGCCGAGGCGGAAAGCTGGGCCAAGGCCGACCCGTATGTCGCCGCCGGCGTCTACCGCGAGACCACGGTCAAGCCGTTCCGCAAAGTGCTGCCGTGACTGCAACGCCTCCCGTCATTGCGCAGATCCGCGAGCGCCTGCAGGCTGCATTCGCGCCGACCGAGCTGGACGTGGTGGACGAAGGCCACAAGCACGCCGGCCATGCGGGGGAGGGCAAGGGCCACTTCCATGTGCGCATCGTCAGTACGGCTTTCGCCGGCCAGTTGCCGATCAAGCGCCACCGGATGATCTATGCGGCGCTCGACGGGTTGATGGATCGGGGCATCCATGCCTTGTCGATTGATGCAAAAGACAAATAATAACAATTAGATAGTTATCATTATTGAAGTACTATCTCATGTCGACGCGCATTGCAGCTCCGCCCCGCGTTTGGCACAGTGACCTGTCGCCCGGCCGTATGGGCGTTACCCGATGACCCGTTGATGACCGCATGCGCCTGAGCACCATAAAACTCGCTGGTTTCAAGTCCTTCGTGGACCCGACCACCCTGCACCTGCCGAGCAACATGATCGGCGTCGTCGGCCCGAACGGCTGCGGCAAATCCAACATCATCGACGCGATCCGCTGGGTGATGGGCGAGAGCGCGGCCAGCCGCCTGCGCGGCGATTCGCTGACCGACGTGATCTTCTCCGGCTCCAACACGCGCAAGCCGGTAGGGCAGGCCACGGTCGAGCTGATCTTCGACAACGCCGACGGTTCCATCCAGGGCGAGTACGGCCAGTACGCCGAGATCTCGGTGAAGCGCCAGGTCACCCGCGACGGCCAATCCGCCTATTTCCTCAACGGCGCGCGCTGCCGCCGGCGCGACATCACCGACCTGTTCCTCGGCACCGGCCTCGGCCCGCGCAGCTACTCGATCATCGAGCAGGGGATGATCAGCCAGATCATCGAGGCGCACCCGGAGGAACTGCGCACGCATCTGGAAGAAGCCGCCGGCATCTCCAAGTACAAGGAGCGCCGCAAGGAAACCGAAAGCCGCATCAAGGCCACCCGCGAAAACCTCGACCGCGTGCGCGACGTGCGCGACGAGGTCGACAAACAGCTCGAACACCTGAACCGCCAGGCCCGCGCGGCCGAACGCTGGAAAGCGCTGAAGGAAGAGCAGACGCGCAAGGAAGCCGAGCTGCGCGCGCTGGAATACCGCGGTCTGAAGAGCCAGCACGACGGCGAGGGCGAAGGCCTGTCCGCCGCCGAGATCGAGATCGAGAAGCAGCTGGCCGGCCAGCGCCAGATCGAGGCGCAGCTGGAAAGCGTGCGCGAACGCCACACCGACGCCAGCGAGCACCTGAATGCGGTGCAGGCCGAGGTGTACAAGGTCGGCGCCGAGATTGCCCGGGTCGAGCAGCAGGTGCAGCACAACCGCCAGACCGCCGAGCGCCTGCAGCGCGCCCACGGCGACAGCGAACGCGAGCATGCCGAACTGGCTGCCCACATCGCCACCGACCGCGAGCAGATCGAAACACTGCGCATGGCGCTGGCCGAGGGCGAACCGAAGCTCGAAGCCCTGCAGCAGATGCAGGACGACACCGCCGAAGCGCAACGCAGCACCGAAGCAAAACTCGCCGACTGGCAGCAGCGCTGGGACAGCCACACCCGAAACGCCGGCGAATCCAACCGCGCTGCCGAAGTGGAACGCACCAAGCTCAACTATCTGGACCGCCAGGGCATCGACCTGGCGCGCCGCCGCGAAGCGCTGGAAACCGAACAGAAGGCCACCGACGTGGCCGCGCTGGACGCCGCCGGCGAGCAACTGCACAGCGAGCACGACACCCAACGCGAGCGCGTCGAAACCCTCGGCAGCCTGCTCGACCAGCACAAGTCCAGCCACGAAAAAGTGCAGGAAGAAGAGCGCCAGGTGCAGTCGGCGCTGAACGAGGCCCGCCAGCAACTGCAGACCGCCCGTGGCCGGCACGCCTCGCTCGAAGCGCTGCAGCATGCCGCGCTCGGTCAGGAAGAAAACGCCGCCAGCGGCTGGCTGGCTCGTCTCGGGTTGAACAAGTCACGCCGCCTCGGTGAGTCGCTGCAGGTCGAGAACGGCTGGGAAACCGCGGTGGAAACGGCGCTGAGCGGTTTTCTGGACGCGGTGCTGGTGGATGGCTCGCATGCGTTGGCGACGGAGTTCGATGCGCTCGACAACGCCGACATCGCCTTGCTCGACAGCGCCGAGGGCGGCGTCGGCACCGCTGGCACGCTGGCCGCCCACGTGCGCGGTCCGGCGGCGGCGATGGCCATCCTCGGCCATGTACTTACTGCCGAATCGCTGGCCGACGCCCACCGGCAGGTGGCCTCGCTGTCCGCACTGGCACCGTATCAATCCGTGATGACGCGCGGCGGCGAATGGCTCGGCCCGGGCTGGGCGCGCGTGCGCCGGGCGCAAGGCAGCCAGGTTGGCGTGCTGGCGCGCGAACGCGAGCTGCGCACGCTGGCCGAACAGATCGCCATGCTGGAAGCGCAACTGGAAGAAGCCAGCGAACGGCTCGACAACCTGCGCACCAGCAAATTCGAAACCGAACGCGCGCGCGACGACGCCCAGCGCGAGCTGTACAACGCGCACCGTCGCCAGTCCGAACTGGCCGGCCAGTTGCAAAGCCACCGCGGCAAGCTGGAAACCGCCCGCGCCCGTGCCGAAAAGGTCAACGGCGAGCTGGCCGACCTGTCCACGCAGATCGACGAGTTGCAGAACCAGACTCGCGAAGCACGCGCACGGCTGGACGAATCGGTCGGCCTGATGGGCGACCTGGAAGACCAGCGCCGCGAACTGGAAAACGAACGCCGCAGCCTGCTCGAGGCCCGCGAGGAAGCCCGCATGAATGCGCGCGAGGCGGCCGATCAATCGCATTCGCTGGCGCTCTCGCTGGAGTCCAAGCGCTCGTCGCTGAGCTCGCTGGAACAGGCGCTCGGTCGCATGGACGCCCAGCTGCGCCAGATCGAGGCGCGCCGCAACGAGATCGCCGAACAGCTCGCCGCCGGCTCCGACCCGATCGCCGAACTCGAAGCCGAGCGCCAGGCGTATCTGGACCAGCGCCTGCTGGTCGACAAGCAATTGGTGGAAGCGCGCCGCGCACTGGAAGATTGCGACCTCGAATTCCGCAAGCTCGAACAGCAGCGCCACCTGGCCGAGCAGGGCCTGTCCGCATTGCGCGAGGGCCTGTCCGAGAAACGCCTCGCCGCCCAGGCTCTGCAACTGCGCGCCGAACAACTGGCCGAAGCGATCGCCGCCTCCGGCCTCGAACTGGAAACCCTGCTGGCCGAACTGGCCGACGACATCGACGCCAGCCAGTGGCGGTCACAGCTCGCCGACATCGGCCAGAAAATCGCGCGGGTCGAGCCGGTGAACCTGGCCGCGATCCAGGAGCACGCCGAACAGAGCGAGCGCAAGACCTACCTGGACAACCAGCTGGCCGACCTGGTCAGCGCGATGGAAACCCTGGAAGGCGCGATCAAGAAGATCGACCGCGAAACACGCCAGCGCTTCAAGGAAACTTTCGACAAGGTCAACGCCGGCGTGCAGGCCTTGTTCCCGCGCCTGTTCGGCGGCGGCCATGCCTACCTCGAACTGACCGGCGACGACCTGCTCAGTACCGGCGTATCGATCATGGCGCGCCCGCCCGGCAAGCGCCCGTCCAACATTACATTGCTCTCCGGCGGCGAAAAGGCGTTGACCGCCGTGGCCCTGGTGTTTGCGATCTTCGGCCTCAACCCCGCGCCGTTCTGCCTGCTCGACGAGGTGGATGCACCGCTGGACGAGGCCAACGTGGGACGTTTTTCGAGCCTGGTTCGCGAGATGAGCGAAAAGGTGCAGTTCATCTTCATCAGCCACAACAAGGCCACCATGGAGGCCGCCACCCAGTTGTGCGGTGTGACCATGCGCGAGCCGGGCGTGTCGCGACTGGTGCAGGTGGATCTGGCCGAAGCGGCTAAACTGGCAGGCGCTGCCTGAGGAACCCATGATGACGTTGCAACCCGTGCTCGCATTCGCCTGGAACCCTGCCGTCGGCATCCCGATGCTGATCGTGGGTCTGATCGTGCTGGCGCTGATGTGGCTGTTCGGCCAGCCAAAGAAGGAGCAGGGCAAGCGCCGGGTCGTGCCCACGCCGCATGGCGGCGAACGTCGCGAGCCCACGCTGGGCGAGGCCGGTGCAGGCGAAGAAGCTTCGTTCGACGGGTTCGGCACGGTGGCCGCCAGCTCTACGGCCGGCACGGAAAACCCCCGGCAAGGCGAATTGGAAGTAGGTTTGCGCGAAGAGCTCGAGCGTCTCGGGGCCACGCTTTCCGGCGAGCGCTCCCAGTCGCCGGCAGCGCCGGCGAAACCCAAGCCACCGGCCAAGTTGGCCGACCATGTCGCGTCGATCATCGACGCCTTGCGCGCACCCAGCGCCAGCCAGCCGGCACCGGCCATCGAAATGCCACAGGCACCTGCGCCTGCTGCAGCGAAGGCGACCAACACGCCGCCACGTTCGGACCTGGGTCGGCGTCCCGCGCAGTTGCCGGTGGAACGGATCGTCACCTTGTTCGTGGTGGCGCGCGAAGGCAGCTTCTTCAACGGCCCGGACTTGGTCGTAGCTGCCGAAAAGGCCGGTCTCGAATTCGGCGACATGGGCATCTATCACCGCCTGGTCGACGGCAAACGCGAACTCGGGCCGATCTTCAGCGTCGCCAACATGCTCAAGCCGGGCAATTTCGATCTCGCCCGGCTGGACGCGCTGCACACGCCCGGGGTGAGCTTCTTCATGACCCTGCCGGCACCGTTGCCGGCCCTCGATGCCTGGGACGCCATGCTGCCCACCGCGCAACGCCTGGCCGAATTGCTGGATGGCCAGGTACTCGACGAAGAACGCAACGCCCTCGGCCGCCAGCGCATCGCCCATATCCGCGACCAGCTGCGCGGCTGGGACCGCGACCATGAAGGCAAGGAAATCATCTTCGGTCGCTAGGCCTGCCTCGCCGGGCTGACGGGCCTGCAGTAGCGTCCGTCAGCCGAGCACGATGCGCAGCGCATGCGCCTGGCCGTCGTCGACCAGGGTGATCGGGTCCGCAGCCGGGCACGCCGCACCATCAAGCTCGACGGCCGTGACGCCATGACCGGCGTGGTTCGGATTCTCGACCGTGATCGTGTATGCGCTCACATGCCGCCGACGATGTTGATAGCGCAGCTCGAAGCCTGGCCACGCCCGTGGGATACACGGATCGATGCGTAGTTGTTCTCCGTGCAGATGGAACCCCAGCACCGCTTCCAGCCCGGCGCGATACAGCCATGCGGCGGAGCCGGTGTACCAGGTCCAGCCCCCACGGCCGATGTATGGCGCGACCGAATAGACGTCGGCGCAGACCACGTAGGGTTCGACCTTGTAGCGTTCGACGGCCTCGGCACTGCCGGCGTGATGGATCGGGTTGAGCAAGTGGAACAGGCCTTCGGCACGGTCGCCGTCGCCGAGTCCGGCCCACGCAAAAATCGACCAGATCGCGCCGTGTGTGTACTGGCCCCCGTTTTCCCGCACACCGGGCGGATAGCCCTTGATGTAGCCGGGGTTTTCCTTGCCGTGATCGAACGGCGGGGTGAAAAGGCGGGCAACCTGGTTGGGGTGGTCGATCAGCAGGCGGTCGACCGAATCCATCGCTTGTGTCGAACGCGCCGGATCGGTGTTGCCGGCCATGACACTCCATGACTGCGCGATGGTGTCGATCCTGCATTCGTCGTTTTCGCGCGAGCCCAGCGGTGCGCCGTCATCGTAATAGCCGCGGCGGTACCACTGGCCGTCCCAGGCCTGCTCCAGAGCGGCGCGCAGTTCATCGGCGTAATCGCGCCAGTGCCTGGCACGCGCCTTTTCTCCGCGGTGTTCGGCGTGCGGCGCGAGTGTCGCGATCGTGGCGAGCAGGAACCAGCCGAGCCAGCTGCTTTCGCCGCGACCCTCGGCACCGACGGCGTTCATGCCGTCATTCCAGTCGCCGGTTTCGATCAGTGGCAGACCGTGTGCGCCGCGGGTAAGCGCGGTGTCGATCGCCAGCGCGCAATGTTCGTAGACGCTGACGTGTTGCTGCGCCACGCCGGGTTGGAAAAACGCATCAGAGGCTCCGTCGGGAATCGGCTGGCCGGTGAGGAATGGCAACACCTCGTCCAGCACGGCCGCGTCGCCGCTCACGTCGACGTAGTGCGTGGCGACATAGGCCAGCCAGATGCGGTCGTCGCTGATCTTCGTGCGGATGCCCTGGCCCTTCGGCGGCAGCCACCAGTGCTGCACGTCGCCCTCGGCAAACTGGCGGCCGGCGGCACGCAGCAGGTGCTCGCGGGCGAGGTCTGGGCGGCTCACGCACAGCGCCATCACGTCCTGCAACTGATCGCGGAAGCCGTAGGCGCCGCTGGACTGGTAGTACGCGGTGCGCGCCCACAGCCGGCAGCCCAGCACCTGGTACAGCAGCCAGTCGTTGAGCAGGAGGTCCATCGCGCGGTCCGGCGTGCGCACCTGCACGGTGTCGAGCAGTCCGTTCCACTGTGCGGCCAGGTCCGCCAGCACGCTCTCCATCGTGGTCGCGCGGAAGGTTTCGACCAGTTGCCTGGCAACGGCTTCCGAGTCGGCATCGCCAAGCAGGAAGGTCAGCTCGATCTGTGTCTGTGGCGGCAATTCGATGCGCGTCTGCAACGCCCCGCACGGATCCATTCCGGCGCCAAGCCGGCCGTCCAGCGGACCGTCGTCGCGCAGCGCAGCCGGTTGCACGACCGTGCCGAGTGGGCCGAGAAACGCAGCGCGATCGCCGCTCATCGAATGTTGCTGCCCGGACAGGTCGAAGAACGCCACCCGCTCACCGAAGTCGGGCCGCCAGCGGTTGCGCGCAAACAGCGCGCCGGTGGTTTCGTCACGAGAGGTGACCACGTACGGCCCCGGTGTGGTGCCGTTCGCACCCAAGGCCCACTCCACATAGCCGGTGATCGACAGCGTCCGCGTGCGCGACGAGCGATTGCACAGGCGCAGTCGCGACAGTTTGACCGAGGCGTCGGTCGGCACGCACTGGGTCAATTCCAGTTCGATGCCATGGGCATCGTTGTTGAAACGCGACCAGCCTTTGCCGTGGGTCGCCGAATAAGCGGCATTGGCCACGCGGATCGGCAGCGCCGTGGCACTCCACAACACGCCGGTTTCCTCGTCACGCAGGTACAGCACGTCATGCGGCGTATCGCTGACCGGATCGTTGGGCCATGGCGTCAGCGGGTTTTGCTGGCTGTTCAGCGACCACGCGTAGCCGCCGCCGTCGGCCGAGACGAGGAAGCCGAACGTCGGGTTTGCGATCACGTTTATCCACGGTGCCGGAGTACTGCGGCCGTCCCCGAGGTCGATCCGGTAGGCGCGACCGGACTGCGTGAACGCGCCGATGCCGTTGGCGAATTCGAAGTCCGCGTCGGTTGTCGCGACCACCTCGTCCATGCGGCGGGTTGCGCGGATGGCGGGCGGCGTGGCGACGCTGTCGCCTGCATTGGTTGCAGCCGGGGCGGGTGGAGCCTCGTCCGGCAGCAGCCGTGCTGCCGTCAGCAGGCCGTCGCGCAGTTCGGCGCTGATCCCGTCGTCGCGCAGCAGGAACAGCTCAGCCTTCGGCGCATGCTCGTCGGCCTTCAGGCGCGCCTGTTGTGCATTCGCCAACGGTTCGAGCTCAGCTTGCAACGCGTCAGCCGCTGCGCCGCCGGCGACGTTGAGCAGTACCACGTCGACGGCGAGCTGCCGGCTTCGCCAGTCGATCTGGGCCAGCAGCACATCCTCGACCCGCGGCAACGCCTGCAGATCGTCCACGCGCAGCAAGGTAATCGGGCGATCGCCGGAAATACCTGCGGCCCACAAGGTCGGCGGCCCGCCGCGACCCTGCATCAGCGCCGCCGGCGCCGCGCGCTGCTCCGGATCGTTGCACAGCAGGGCGCTCATCCAGTGCGCGAAGCGGGTGGCTTGCGCGATATCGACAGCGAGTCGCTGTTGTTCCGCTTCGGCGTGGTTCGTGGCGGCGTCGAAAAGCCGGGCGGCGGCGCTCGTGTCGCGCAGCCGGGCGGCGAGCGCCCTGGCGCCTGCGCGCGTGTCGGCCACTTGCGTCCACAGCAGCAGGGTCACGCTGGCACCCGGTGCGAGGATGAAATGCTGACGCAGACTGAAGACCGGATCGAGCACGCAGCCGACCGTGTTCGAGAGCGGCGTATCGGCCTGCATCGCCACGGCGTCGCGCAAGGTGCGCGTGCGTCCGAGGAAGCGCGCACGATCGCTCTCGTACCCGGCCGCGGCGGCGTTGTCCTGACCCTCGATCTGCAGCGCCTGCGCCACCCACATCTCGGCCTCCTTGCTGTCGCGCCGGCGGCGCGTGGCGAGCAGCAAGCCGGCCGCGGCGTCCCATTCGGTCTGCACGAACATCTTGGAGAACGCCGGGTGTGCGTTGTCGGCGGCGATCGGGCCGAGCACCATTTCGGCGTAGGAGGTCAGCGACAGCCTGCGCGTGCGGTCACCGTGATTGCTCAGAGTCAACCGGCGCAACTCGATGTCGGCGTCGCAGGCCACCGCAATGTCCAGCACGCTGTGCACGCTGTGGTGGCGGCGGCTGAAGGTGGCGCGGCCCGTGCTGAACGCAACCGCATCATCCGGCGTGCGGGTGCCGTAGGGCTGCTGCGTGGCCGACCAGGACTCCGCGTTGTCTTCATCGCGCAGCAGCAGATAGCTGCCCCAGCTCTCGACGGTGGGGTCCTCGCGCCACCGATTCACTGCCAGCTCCCGCCACCGGCTGTAACCTGAGCCAGTCGCACTCAGCATGACGCTGTAGCTGCCGTTCGACAGCAGGCAGCGTTGGCGGGTGTTGATGGTGCGCGAGGATGCGGGCATGGTGGGTCCTGTCGAAGGCGGGCAATTCCCGCATCGTGCACCTTGTGCGGCATACATGCCGTCAAGGCATGAACCCGCGTTTCACGATGGCGAAGATAGGATGGCGGCGATATCGACGGGCCACAGGCATCGACGAGCCCGGAATTCACTTCGATGCGTCACTCATTGCCGCAACAGACCATGACGAAAACCATGAGTTCCGATCCGCTCAGTCATCCGATGGAATCCGCCCCGATGCTGCAGCACTTGCAGAGCAAGGCGTTCGCCTATTTCCAGTACGAAACCAACCCGGTCAACGGACTGGTCAGGGACAAGACAGCGCCGAACTGGCCGGCCAGCATTGCCGCCACCGGGCTGGCCTTGAGCAGCTATCCGGTGGCGGTCGAGCGAGGCTTGATGAGCCGGGCCACCGCGATCGCGCGCACGCTTGCCACGCTGCGGTTCTTCCGCGACAGCCCGCAGGGCCCGGAGCCGGACGCCTCCGGCTACTGTGGCTTCTACTACCACTTTCTCGACATGCAGACCGGTCGTCGAGCGTGGAAGTGCGAACTGTCGACGGTGGACAGCGCACTGCTGTTTGCGGGCATGTTGACGGCGGCCGCCTATTTCGAGGACGACACCGCTGAACAGAAGGAAATCCGCGAGCTCGCGAATATGCTGTACCAGCGTGCCGAATGGCCCTGGACCCAGGCCGCGGACGGCACCATCGGCCACGGCTGGCACCCCGAAAGCGGCTTCATTCCGCACCGCTGGCAGGGCTACGACGAGGGCCTGATGCTGTACGTGCTCGCACTTGGATCGCCGACGCATCCGCTGACACCGGACGCTTATGCGGCATGGTCGTCGACCTACGAATGGAAGCATTGCTACGGCATCGATTACCTGTATTGCGGGCCGATGTTCACCCATCAATTGTCGCAGGTATGGATCGATGCCCGCGGTATCCGGGATGCCTTCATGCGCGACAAGGGCATCGACTATTTCGAAAACAGCCGCCGCGCGACGATGGTGCAGCAGCGTTACGCGATCGACAACCCGCTCGGCTTCAAGAACTACTGCGATCACTGCTGGGGCATCACCGCCAGCGATGGCCCGGGACCGATGAGCGTGAAGATCGACGGCATCGAACGCCAGTTCTACGATTACGTCGGCCGCGGCGCGCCATATGGCATCGACGACGGCACGCTGGCGCCGTGGGTGGTGGTGGCATCGCTGCCGTTTGCACCGGAAATCGTGCTGCCAACGGCGCACCATTTCATCCACACCCTGCAGTTGCACGAGCAGCATCCCTACGGCTTCAAGGCAAGCTTCAACCAGACCTACGTCGACAAGCCCGGCCTGCCGCTCGACGGCTGGGTGTCGCCGTATTTCTTCGGGCTCAACCTGGGCCCGATCGTGCTGATGGTGGAAAACCATCGCAGCGGCATGCTGTGGGAATTGATGCGAGGCTGCCGCTGGATGGTGGACGGGCTACGCCGCGCCGGCTTCCAGGGCGGTTGGCTGGACCAGCAGCGGCCGTGAAGCCGTATGGCACGTTGACGGCAACGTGTCCGGTTCGAGTGTGAACCGGTTCGGCGAAGGTCGAAGAAACCAGCCGCATGACCGATGTTCAATCGGCTGGCACATGGCCGGATTTTTCATGAGGCAGCGACGCCGACGCCGCACGCGGCCAGTTGAAATTCACGCTGTGATCCACGCCGTCGTCGATCAGGACGATGCAGCCATCCGGCTGTGCGACGCCATCCAGCCACAAGGTGCTGGTGGTGCCCGGGCCGCTTTGCCGCAGGTTGATCCGGTACCACGTGGCAAGGTGGCGGTAGTCCATGGAAAAGCCCTCCCACTCCGGCGGCAGCACCGGCGCGAAGCGCAGGCGGCCGGCGTCCAGCCGCAAGCCCAGCAGCGACTCGATGATCAACCGGTACATCCAGCCGGCGGAGCCGGTGTACCAGCTCCAGCCGCCGCGGCCGACGTGGGGCTCGACGGCGTAGACGTCGGCGCTGACCACGTAGGGTTCGACCTTGTAGACGCCCATTTGCACGGGATCGATGCCGTGGTTGACCGGGTTGATCATGCGCAGCAGTTCCCAGGCGCGCGCACTGTCACCGAGCTCGGCGAATGCCATCGTGGCCCAGATCGCGGCATGGGTGTACTGGCCGCCGTTTTCCCGCACGCCTGGCACGTAGCCCTTGATGTAGCCCGGGTCCATCGGCGAGCGGTCGAACGGCGGGTCGAGCAATTGCACCAGGCCGGCATCGCGGCGTACCAGGTGTTGGTCGAGCGAGTTCATGGCCTGCTGCCGGCGCGCTGGTGATGCCACGCCGGAGAGCACCGACCAGCTCTGCGCAATCGAGTCGATGCGACATTCGCTGTTGCCGCTGGAACCGAGCGGGGTGCCGTCGTCGAAGTAGGCGCGGCGATACCACTCGCCGTCCCAGCCATGCAGTTCAAGTGCGGAGCGCAGCCTGGCGAGCTCGCCGTCGCAGCGTTGTGCGAACGCTTCGTCGTCATGCAGGCGCGCCACCTCGGCAAAGCTGCGCAGCACCTCGCAGGAGAAGAAGCCCAGCCAGACGCTTTCGCCGCGGCCGTGTTCGCCGACGCGGTTCATGCCATCGTTCCAGTCGCCGCTGCCGATCAGCGGCAGGCCGTGCACGCCGCGTACAAGGCTGTGTTCGATCGCGCGCACGCAGTGCCGGTACAGGCTTTCGTACAGTCCCGACGGTTGCGGCAGGTCGTAATAGGACTCCTCGCCCTGGTGCAGCGGGCGGCCTTCGATGTAGCCGATCCGCTCGTCCAGCACGGTCGTGTCCGCGGTGGCCAGCACGTAGCGGCTGGTGGCGAGCGGCAGCCACAGGTAGTCGTCGGAACATGCCGTTCGCACGCCACGATCCAGCGGCGGATGCCACCAATGCTGCACGTCGCCTTCGGGAAACTGATGCGCGGCACATAGCAGCAACTGCGCGCGCGACAGCTCGGGGGCGGCGTGCAGCAAGGCCATCGAATCCTGCAACTGGTCGCGGAAGCCGAACGCACCGCCGGACTGGTAGTAGCCGCTGCGTGCCCACATCCGGCAAGCGATGGTTTGGTACAGCAGCCAGCCATTTGCCAGTACGTCGAGCGCGGGATCGGGGGTGCTGACCTGCACGGCACCGAGCAGGTTCGACCAGTGTGCGCGCACCTGGTCCAGCGCTTGCGTCGCCGCACCGCGGCCGCGGAATCTTTGCACCAACGCGCTTGCGTCCGCTGCATCGCGTCCGAGACCGAGGCGGAATACCAGTTCGTGTTGCGCGCCGTCCTCCAACGCCACGTTGACTTGCAGCGCCGCGCAGGGATCGAATCCCGCGCCGATGCGTCCGGACAGATGCATCCGGCCCAGCGCGGCCGGTGCGCGGGTGCTGCCGTTGCGACCGAGGAACTCGCTGCGATCGCCACCGATGCTGCGGTTGGGGTCGTCGACATCGAAGAACGCAACGCGGTTGGGAAACTCGGTGTTGTACGCATTGCGGGCGAACAGCGCGCCGCTGACCGGATCCGATTCGGTGACCACGTGCATGGCAGTCTTCTCGCGCAAGTCTCCCAGCAGCCATTCGACGTAGCCGGTGACGCTGAGCCGGCGCGGCCGGCCGGAGCTGTTGCGCAGTTTCAGTCGCGAGAATTTCACTGACGCGTCGAGCGCCACGTAGATCCACAGTTCGCAGTGGATGCCGTCTTCCTCGTGCTCGAACACGCTGTAACCGAAACCGTGCCGGGTGATGTACTGGCCACTGCCGCGGCAGGGCAGCGGGGTAGGCGACCAGAACTCTCCGGTCTCCTCGTCGCGCACGTACAACGTCTCGCCGCCAGCGTCGCCAACCGGATCGTTGTGCCAGGGGGTGAGCCGGAACTCGTGCGCATTCTCGCCCCAGCTATAGGCGCTGCCGCTTTCGGAGATCACCGTGCCGAAGTGCGGGTTGGCCAGCACGTTCGACCACGGCGCCGGCGTGGTGTCGCCCGCTGCCAGCACGATCACGTATTCGCGGCCGTCGGCGCTGAAGCCGCCAAGCGGATTGGCCAGTTGCAGCAGCCTGTTCGGCTCCGGTGCAGTAGCCATTGGGGTCGGGCGCCGCGAGCGGCTTGGCTCAAAGGGCGGTGCGTGCGTCTCCACCCGGCGCCGGCCGATCTGCTCGGCGAGGCTGCCGCGATTGTCGGCCAAGATGATCCGCGCGCTGGCCTGCACTACCATGCGGTCCTCGCTGGACAATTGCTGCGCAGGGCGCACGAAGATGCCGCCGGGACGATCGAGCAGGCTGGCCTCGCTGCCCGATGCGATCAATCCCATGATCTGGTCGTGCAGCTCTTGCCGGTAGCCCGCGCGATCCTCGTTCCAGATCACCAGGTCGACGGCCAGGCCCTTCAGCCGCCAGTACGCATGCGCCTGCACCAGTTGGCGGACCAGTTCGATCCGGGCCGGGCTGGCGATCTGCAGCAGCACGATCGGCAGGTCGCCGGAGATCGACTGGCCCCACAACCCCGACTGGCCGCGCCGGTTGCCGCGCAGGACGCTGGGCTCGGCGCGCAGACTGTCGTTCGGAAAGATGATCGCAGTGGCCATGTGCTCATACAGCTGCGCATCGGCGAGGCTGGCGTTGAGTTGCCGCAGCAATACCTGGCTGTGCGTCCAGGCCAGGTCGAACACGCGATCGGCGAGGTGCCAGTCGCGATACTTGCCGATCAGCTGCAGGCAATACTCGCGGCTATCGGCCATGCCGGTGACCAGGTCCACCGTGGCCGACTGTTCCGGCTGGAGCGTGATGCGGCAACGGATCGCCACGATCGGATCGAGTACCGAACCGGCGCTGCCGGACAGCTGCGCCTGCTCGCGATCCAGCACCTGCGGATCGGCCGTACTGCGGCCCCGACCGATGAAACGCGCGCGGTCGGTTTCGTAGGAGATCGCGTCAATGTCCGCATTGTGCACGGCCAGCAGGTGGCACATCCACGGCACGTGTTCGTCGGCCGACCGCGGCCGCCGCGTGCACACGATGGCCTGCAGCTCGGGTACCAGTTCGGTCTGCACGAACAGCTTGCTGAAGGCCGGGTGCAGGGCATCGGCGAGCGGCGGCGCCAGCACCACCTCGGCGTAGCTGGTCAGCTCGATCACGCGGGGCGTGCGGCCGCGGTTGGTGATGCGGGTGCGGCGCAGTTCGATGTCGTCCTCGGGTGACACCACGATTTCGGTGTGCGTGTCGAACTCGCGTTCGCGCACGCGGAACTCGGCGCGTGCGTCGGAAAAGATTGCCTCGAACAGTTCGGTTTTCTTCCGCGTGGGCTGATACGCAGTGGACCAGTACTCGCCGCTGGCGACGTCGCGCAGGTAGCAGAACATGCCCCAGTTGTCGCGCGTGATGTCCTCGCGCCAGCGTGTCAGCGCCAGATCGCCGCGGCGGCTGTAGCCGCCGCCAGCGCTGCTGAGCATGACGTGGTAGCGGCCGTTGGACAGCAATTGCACGGCAGGGCGCGGCCGGTCCGGATCGGTGAACACCCGCAGCCGCGCCTCGGCCATGCGCAACGTGCCATCGACCTCGGGGAAGCCGGAGGCGTGCATGTACTCGGCCGCCGTCTTGGGCACGCGTTCCTGCAGCAACAGGCTGGTCGCCTGGAATGGCGGATCGGATTCGAAGCGCCGCTGCATCGGTCGATCCAGCAGTGCGTAGTCCAGCGCCAGCAGGCTCATGCCCTGGTGATGTGCCATGAACGACCGGACCAGTGCCGAGCTCTGTCCCAGCGGTAGCCGCGCCTGGGTGTAATCAATCGCCTCGTAGAGGCCGAAGCGCGCGTGCCCGGCATCTTCGGCCAGTCGTTGCAGATTCTTCGTCGCTGCCGCCGGCGCCACCATCATTGCCAGAGCGCTCGCGTAGGGCGCGATCACCACGTCGTCGCCGAGGCCACGCATGAGGCCGAGGCCTGGCACGCCGAACGCTCGGTATTGATAAGTGAAGTGCGCGTCCACCGTGTTGTAGCCGGATTCCGAAACGCCCCACGGCACGTTCAACTGCTTGCCGTACTCGATCTGTCGCGCCACCGCGGCGCGGCAGGTCTGGTCGAGCAGGGTGCCTTCATAACTGGGCATCACCAGGGTAGGCATCAGGTATTCGAACATCGACCCGGTCCAGGACAGCAGCACGGGTTCCCCGCCACTGGTGGTCAGCAGGCGGCCGAGCGCGAACCAGTTCTCCTGTGGCAACTGGCCCTGGGCGATCCCCACGAAGCTGGCCAGTCGCGCTTCCGATGCGAGCAGGTCGTAATAGCCTGCATCGAGACGACGCTCGTCGACGTTGTAGCCGATCGCCAGCAGGTCACGCGTGTTGTCATAGAGGAAGCCGTAATCCATCGCGGCGAAGTCTCCGGCCTGCTGCACGAGCTGCTCGATCGCGATGATGCGTTCGCGCGCCCGCTCGCGGATCGTCTCGGCCTGCGCCGTCGCCGGCCAGCACAACGGCTCGATCCTGGCCAGCTGGCGCAGGGTCGGGATGCCGCTGAAACCGCCATCGTCTTCTGGCGGGGGGTCGAGGTTGAACATGCCGGCTTCGTCGCATAGATCGCTGCACTGGTCGAGCAGCGCATCGATCCAGAATTCCGCATCGCTGCCGGGTTCGATCACGAGTGCCTGGGCCAGCGCGTGGGCACGGTCCAGTTGCCGCTGCAGCAGTTCGGTGGCGGCACCGGAGGTGGCCGGCGGGGTCTTCAGCGCGCCCTGCAACTCACGTTGCAGCGGTTCCAGCGTACTGGCCGCGTTGTCTTCCAGCGTGTCATGCAACGCATTCAGGCAATCGAGCAGCCCCTGCAGCACGCGCGGCTGAAACACCGGTTCGTCGAGCAGCGCAAGCAAGCCGGGACGCAACGTCAGCAGGTGCCCGGCGAGGTTGCCGCTGTCCACCGCCGAGACGTAAAGCGGTGTCAACGGTCGCAGGCTCAAGGTGTCGTACCAGTTGTAGAAATGCCCGCGATGACGCGGCAACTGCTGCAGCGTGGCAAAGGTCTGCCGCGTGCGATCGAGCAGGCGCCCGGCGCTGAGGAAGCCGAAATCGAGCGCGGCCAGGTTGGCCAGCAGCGCCATGCCGATATTGGTCGGCGAGGTGCGATGGGCGATCACCGGCCCGGGTTGCTCCTGCAGGTTGTCCGGCGGCAGCCAGTGGTCGATGGGCCCGACATGGCTGTCGAAGAAAGCCCAGGTCTTGCGGGCCAGCACGCGCAGGAAACGCAGTTGCGCCATCGTGGGACTGAACGCGCTTGGCGCACGCGGCTGGCTGACCCACCACGCGATCGATGGCGAGAAGAACCACAGCAACAGCAGTGGTGCGGCCAGCAGCAGTACCAGCGGACGCTGGATCAGCAGGATTGCCGTCAGCGTCAGGGCAAGTACCGGACCGAACCACATGAGTCGCCATGAGGCCGCGGGAGCATTGCTGCTGCTTCGCTCGACTTCGCTGGAGGTTTGCCACAGCAGCAGGTGACGGCGACTGACCAGCACGCGCCACAGCGTGCGCACGATGGCGTCGAGGTGGTAGTGCGCTTCGTGCGGCAGCCAGGCCAGCCCCAGCGCCATCCGTGCGAAATGCTGCATGCCGGCCTTGAAGCCGGCGCGCAGGTGCTGGTCCAGTTGCACGTCGCGCGGCTTCTGTACCAGATCCAGCAACGCCGACAGCAGCGGCGGCACCAGCACCATCGACAATACCGCGAGCGTCCACGACACCACCGGCGACAGCAGCAGCCAGCCGATCAACAGCAGTGCAAGCAACGCGATGGGCACCAGGCTGCGGCGCAGGTTGTCCAGGATCTTCCAGCGCGACAACGCGGTCAGCGCATTGCGGCGCCAGCCGTCGTGCGCCGTTGGTGCCCATGGCAACAGCCATGGCAGCAACTGCCAGTCGCCGCGGATCCAGCGGTGCCGTCGCTTGACGTCGGCGCTGTAGCGGGCCGGATATTCCTCGAACAATTGCACGTCGCTGAGCAACCCCGAGCGTGCATGACAACCCTCGACCAGATCGTGACTGAGGATGCGGTTTTCCGGGAAGCGGCCATCCAGGCTGCGTTCGAAGGCATCGATGGCGTAAATGCCCTTGCCGATGAAGGAGCCTTCGTGGAATACATCCTGATAGACGTCTGAAACCATCTGCGTATAAGGGTCGATGCCTGCATCGCTGCCGTAGAGTTGCGCGTAGCGCGAGCGGGCGGTGCTGGGCAGGCTGATCCCTACGCGCGGCTGAAGAATGGCGTAACCCTGCGCCACCAGTCGGCGCGCCGGATCGTAGACGGCGCGGTTGAGCGGGTGGTCGATGGTGCCGACGAAGGCCTGCGCCGAGTCGCGCGGCAAACCGGTATCGGTATCCAGGGTGATCACGTACCGAACTGTCGGCAGGTTTTCGATGTCGCCGACGATCCGCATGAAGCGACCATCGGCATTGCCGCGCAGCAAGCCGTTCAGATCGGCCAGCTTGCCGCGCTTGCGCTCGTGGCCCATCCAGCAGCGCTCGGAGACGTTCCATCGGCGGGGCCGATGGAACAGAAAAAAGTGATCGGCCCCGGTGCCGTTGTAACGCTCGTTGAGCGCTTCGACACGGCGCTGGGCCAGCTGCAAAAGAGCCTCATCACCGGGCAAGGTTTCGCTTTGCGCATCGGCGAAATCGGTGAGCAGCGCGAAGTGCAGACACTCGTCGCGGTTGCCAAGGAAGCGCACCTCCAGCGATTCGACCAGTTCTTCCACATCCTGTGCGCTGGCGATCAGGCTGGGAATGACCACCATCGTGCGCGCGGCATGCGGGATGCCCGCCGAGTAATCCATCCTTGGCAGCAACTGCGGAGCGATGGTCAGCGTAGCCATCCAGTTGAGCAGGCTCAGTCCCAACTGGCTGGCCAGCACGATGGCCGGAATCGCGATCGCGATCAGTCCCCACGACGGTATCCGGTCGTGCGTCGCCGCCATGACCAGCGGCTCCGCAAATGCAAATGTCAGCAAGGCCAGCAGTGTCAGGTAGATCGGCAAGGGCGTGCGATCGAATCCGCGTCGCAGCTTTTCGCTCAGGTTCGGACGGACCCCGAGGCGCTGCTCCAGGCGGCGTCGACCGCGGTCGACCAGGTAAAACCCGACGTGGTGCGACAGCGTCGAATTGATGTCGTCAGGCGGTGCACCCTGTGACAGTTCGATCGTTGCTTCGGCGACCTGCAGTTCGGTCAGCCGGTGACGGCGCGCCAGCGTCTCCACGACGTGGCGGTAGCGATCGCGGGTCGCGAAATCCATCGCCGCATAGACCTCGGCCGGATCTTCGCGCAGGCACTGTTCGACCAGGCTGCAATGTTCGACGAAATCGCGCCAGTCGATCGACGACAGCGCGCGCAGGCTGCCGATGCTGTTGCTGATGGAAACCTGGTTGGCCGCCTGCTGCTGCGCCTCCAGCTGGATCAGGTGCTCGATGCTCTGGCCGGATTCGGACAGGCGCTGCTCGATCCAGCTCAGTGGCAGGGCCAGCGCCGGGCTCTGGCCCTGCAGGCGGCGCGCCATCTCGGCGACGAACGGGCCGGTCATCGGCGGATTCGAACGCGCCATGTCGGCGACCACCAGCACGACGCTCTTCGGGTCGCCCTCCGCGGTTGCCGCCATTGCATCGGCCCAGCGCGCGGCCTTGCCACGGTAGCGCCAGTCCGCCATCACCCTCGCGGCGACCCGGCGCAGGTTCTCGATCAGCGCCAGGCGCAGCATGATCGGTATCGCCCACAATTCACCCAGCGTGAGCCCGGTAACACTCTGATAGGCCTGGATGAAGCGGTGCAGACTGAGCGTGTCGACACGCCCATCGCCGTGGGAAATGATCTCCAGCGCGATGTCGTAGGCCCGCGGCAAGCCGGCCGACGGACCGCTTTCGAGCCGTGGCAACTCGCGGCTGTAACCTTTCGGCAGATGCCGGCGGGCGATCCGGATCTGCTCCTCGACCAGGTAGAAATTGTCCAGCAGCCACTCACCGGCGGGAGTGATCCGTCGCTTGCGCCGGGTGGCGTCGGTCAGCCGCTCGCAGGTGTGGATCAGGACCGCCTCGTTGTCGTCCAGCCTGGCCAGCAGCAGGTTGCTGCGCGAGCGCGGGCTCAAGCGGTGCTGGTTGGCCAGCGTCTGGCCGTGGCGTTCCATCTGCTCGGCACTGAACAGCTCCGAGCGCAGTGCTGGCTCCTGCTCCGGCTTTGTTCGCATGGCCGTGCGGCGTCGACGGAACGCACGCAGGCGACGCATCTTGAGAAAATCCAGTGTGCTGCCGATGGTCAATGAGACACCTTTGCCTGTCTGTGGCGATCCTCCGGCAGGGTGGTCCATCACACGATGGCCTGGCGGGCAACGCTCATGAAGTTTGGGTCCGGCACGCGCCGGAATTCCCGCCACAACATACGCGGAACGGTGTGAAGACGACGCGGGCTGCAGGCGCGCAGCGGTGGCGGAGCATGGTCGAGGCGGCAGCAGCATGCAGCCGGGGAGGGCCGCGACGTGGCGAAGGGCGTTCGTCCTGGACGAATGCCGGGAGTCCGGCCCGGGGGTCAGCACGCGCCGATCGGGAGGAAGAGCCGAAAATTGATGGACAAACCAGTTGGCGACACCGAAGAATTCCCCTACATTCGGCGTGCCGCGAGGCACTTTATCCATCCGTATCCATTCGACCAAGGGAATCCGATCCATGGCAACGACGCAGAAAGCAGCAAAAGGCAAGACGGCTGCCAAGGCAGCACCCGCTTCAGCAACTCACAAGCCGATCAAGGAAGCCCTGACCAAGTCCGGCCTGGTGGCACACATTGTCGAATCGAGCGGCGTGGCAGCGAAAGACGTGCGGGCCGTGCTCGCCGCACTTGAAGGTGCCGTGGCCGGATCCATCCACAAGAAAGGCGCAGGTTCGTTCATGCTGCCGGGCCTGTTGAAGATCTCCTCGGTCAGCGTGCCGGCCAAGCCGAAGCGCAAGGGCATCAACCCGTTCACCAAGGAAGAGCAGTGGTTCGCCGCCAAGCCCGCCTCGGTCAAAGTCAAGATCCGCCCGCTGAAGAAGCTGAAGGACGCCGCAGCCTGAGGCTGCGGGTCGCAAACTTTCGGTTTTTCGCAATGAGCCGCAACGGCTCAACTGCGTGACACATGGGATCCGGGCGGCAACCACCGACCGGATCCCTGCATCGAAACGAGGTTGCCGTACAGCCCGCAGCCCCGTCGCCTGGACCCGGTATGCGCTGGCGCGCCGGAAGCCCGCGAGGCACTCGCACTCAGTTGGAATTCATCTCCATCAACGCCAGACGGTCGCTCTCCACCGCATCGAACAAGGCGCGGATGTTGCCGCTGCCGAAGCCGCGGGCATCTTTCCGCTGGATGACTTCAAAGAAGAACGTCTGGCGCTTGTGCAGGGAGCGCGTAAACACCTGCAGCAGATATCCCCATTCGTCGCGATCCACCAGCACGTTCAGATCGCGCAGGTCATCCACGCGCTCATCAACCGGACCGACCCGGTCGGGCAGCATGTCGTAATACCGCCCCGGCGTAGGAAGCACTTCGACGTGATTCTGTTCGAGCTCACGCAAGGTGTTGACGATGTCGTTGGTGAGGAACGCCACGTGGTAGACCCCGGCCCCCTGGTTGAGATCGAGGAATTCGGCAATCGGCCCTGTCGGATTCGTCGCGAGTGGTTCGTGAAGGGGAAACTTGATCGACCCGGACTGGACCACCCGGGCATTCATCCCGCTACGATCCGTGTATACGACCTCGCGGTGTCCGTCTTCGAAATCGAGTACGCGCTTGTAGTATTCCGCGACCTTGTCCAGCGTTCCGGTGCGCAGGCATATGGCGACGTGGTCGATCGCGTCGAGCAGGAACGGCTTGGACTTGTCGGTCGTCTTGAGGGGGCGATAGCAATCCGGAAGTGAGTCCAGAAAAGACAGATCGTGCTGGATCAATGAATGCACCACGTCGTCGAATCCGCCGATGATGGCGCGAACCACGGCTGCCGAGTTCGAAGGCGACGGCTCCAGAATGGCTGGCGCACCACGGGAGACGGCATGGTCGAACACCCGTGCAGCATCGTCTACCCTGAATGCGATATCGCGGACGCCGTCTCCGTGTCGGGCGACGAAATCGGCAACCATATCCCCGGAGCCGGTCGACGAAGTGACGATGACGTGTGCAGTTCCCTGAGCCAGAACGACCGAATTTCGCCCCGAAAGCCCGGTCTCCGGACTGGCCTGCGCAATTCGCTCAAAACCGAATGTTTGCTGATACAGGGTTGCAACTGAATCGGCATCTTCGACCCAGAGCTCGATGGATTCAATATCACGCAAACCGATCATTGCATTTCTCCTTGCGATTTGTTGGTGTCATCGACTCGTAGTGAGCCCCCCGTCTCGCGGTAGTGCGAACCCAATACGATGCCAATCGGTTCATGCCTGTCTGCCATTTTTCGAAAGTCGAGTGTTGCAGGTGAAGAAACATTTCATTCCAGTGCGGTGGCTAATGGCTGCCATCAGTCCGTGGTTTGAAGCGCTGCGCATTGGGGCGCGCATAGCCTGGCACTACGCAACGAGTGAACACACGGTCTGCGTTCCAGTGGAAGCGGATCGGATAAGTCGAACCTTGCGGATGATCTGGCGACAGTGCGGTTAGCAGTTCGAGCATGAACGTTCCCGCGTCAGCATCCAGATGTACTGCCGTGACGTCGAGGAAATCGAAGTACCGCCCGACGCCCGGATAAAGTGCCTTGTACAGACTTTCCTTGCCCGAGAAGAGCACCGTCAGCCAGGCTTCCGGCGACATGCTGCCATGGCGTCCAAGAGCCAGCTCCTGGTCGGTAGCCAGTTGCCGCCGGACGTCGCTGGCCACCTCGACGGACATCTGCCGTTCGACGTCAATGCCGAGGGCGGCAATCCGTTGGGCGCATGCGACCGAAGCGATGGCGAAACCGTCGCAGTGGCTGATCGACCCAAGGAAGTTTGCGGGCCATACCGGTGCCCCGTGCTCACCGGTGGCGATCTCGACATCGCCTTCGAAGCCTGCAGTACGCAAGGCGCGTTGTGCGCACAATCGTCCGGCCAGGAAATCCACCTGGCGACGGAGGACCGCCGTCTTCAGCCTGGCCGGAAAGGGTACCTGCTCACGCAGTTGATCGAGCATGGCGCCGGAGTATTCATAACCCAGCTGCGAAACACTTGTGCCGTCCTCGAGCAGGGCTTCATGGGCGTGATGAACGGTTCGCTCAGGCGCGACCGTTCGACATTCGGTCATGTGGCAAGTCATGCCGCCTCCGGCAGGGCAGGCTTGGCATAGGTGCCGAAACGATTGATCCCTGGTGACAGCAGCCCCAGCAAGGCAAAACTGCCGATCGCACACCCGGACAGTGTCAGCAACGCCTCCAGCGAGTAGTGCGAAATGATCACGCCGCCCAGGGACATGGACACCGGCGTGAGGCCGAGCACCGCGAACATGACAATGCCGAGGACGCGACCGGCGAGCGTGGCAGGAACGCGTTCCTGTATCCAGCTCAAGGCGAGTACGCCGCCGTACGCAGCACTGAGACCGATCAGTGCCAGCGCCGGAGCCGCCGTGGCAAAGCTGGTGCTGTGACCGAGCCAGAACACGCAAATGCCGGCAAGCAGGTCGGTGGAGAACATCACCAGGCCAAGGCGTCGTTTCCCGGGCTTGGGCAACAACCCGCCACAGGCAAAACCGAGCAGTGAGCCCAGGCCATTGACGGCGTACAGCATGCCGTACGACAAGGCGCCATCGTGCAGGCGTTGCTCGGCAATTTGAGGGATGACGATCAGCAGCGGGCCGATCGCGAAGAAGCCGATGCAGCTCATGTACGAAGTGGCGATGCGCAGGCCGCGATCACGCCAGAGGTATCTGAATCCATCGGTGAGCCGGACGCCCACCCCGTTCGCATCCTCGGTGTGCTGCAGAGGCTGCAACTTGATCCTCAACAACAACAGGAGGGCGACGAAGATCGCGGCCGCGTTGAAGGCGAAGGCGAGAGCGATACTTGGAACGTCGGTCGTACCGGCCGGCGCCGCACCCGATGGCATGCCCCAGATCAACAACCCTGCCAGCACAGGCGCGAACAACTGGATCAACTGCTGCGACCCCATCAGGGCGCTGTTGCTTTGCTGGATCTGCGTCTTGTCCACCACCTGGGGCAGCAATGCCTGGCTCGCCGGCAATGCAAACGCCGTCAGCAGACCGAAGACGAAGGCGAATCCGTAGAGATGGCTCAGTTGCAGGTAGCCATACCAGAGATCCAGCGCCAGTGCGACGAGTGCCAGCATGAAGATCGTCCGGCTGACGAGCAGCACCATGCGCGCGCTGTAGCGATCGGCGAAACCGCCACTCACCAGCATGAACGCTGCACGAGGCAGGCTTTCCAGAGCCATGACCGCGCCCAGTGTGGCCGGATCCCTGGTCAAGGTCAGCACCAGCCAAGGCATGGCGATCAAGGTGAAATAGTCGCCCAGGCACGAGATGCCCGAGCTGGCCCACAGCCACAGATAATTGCTGTTGCGGAACAAGGAGCGAGGAAGCTCGTCCCCGGCGATGGGGTCAACCTGGGCCTGGATGGACGTGGTCATGCGACAGTCTCCTGCAAGAAATCCGTGGCCTGTGGGGAGGGGGCGGGCGAATGTGCGGCTTCTTCCTTGCGCGAGCGCTCGATCGCTGCTGCCATGGCACAACCGAGTTCGGCCACGCTGGGTTCCTCCATGATCGAAAAATGTGTCGCCTCGAATGATTCATGGCTGATCGGTTGTTCGACCAGGGCCTGGATCTCGGCGATGCGCTGCTCCTCGGTCCTGACATTTCGATTGAGGGTGCAACCGAAGTAGTGCACGCGCGCGGCCAATCGAAAACATGGCTGGTGGAAGTCGAGCCCGATCTGGTTGGCGGCCACCAGGTAGTTGAAATAATCGGTTGCGGAAATCTCGAGAACTCCGTTCACCGGTGCCACTGGCGGTAATTCAGGGTCATATTCGCGCATGAATTCACAAGCTTCCTCCGACGACAATTGCTGCAAGCTGGACAAACCTTTCTCATGATATTCAGCCGCCACGTCGGTTCCGGTGGAAAGCATGCTGTCGATCACCGCCAGCATGGCCACGGTCTCGCCCTTGTCTTCCAGGTGCGATGCGACCTCCATCGCGATAAGACCGCCGCTCGACCATCCGGCGAGGTAATAGGGGCCTCGTGGCTGCCGCTCGAGTATCTGCTCGATGTATTCGCCTGCCAGTTGCTCGACCGATTTGAACATCGGCACGCGCTGGTTTGGCAATTCACTGCGATGAAAGCCATGCACCGGCATATCCGGCGGCAAGTACTTCAGCAATGGCTGGTAGCAGAGCACGTCGCCGCCCGCTGCATGAAACACAAACAACGGAGCGCCTTCGCCTTTTTCGCGCAACGTGACAAAGGATTCGTCCGCGACCGCGAGATATGTTTCCATCTGAACGGCAAGCGCCCGTATGGTCGGTGCCCTGAAAAGGATCGATATCGGCAAAACTCTACCGGTCGCCTGGTGGATGGCGGACATCAATCGCACGGCATTCAGCGAATGGCCGCCCAGATCGAAGAAATTGGCGGTTACGCTGATCCGCTCGTGCTGCAGAAGATCCTGCCATAGGGACACCAGTTGTCGTTCCGCAGGCGTTTCCGGCGGGATATAGGTAGCCGATGTGTAAGCGCTCGTCTCCGGTACCGGCAGCGCGTGGCGATCCAGCTTGCCATTGGGTGTCAGTGGCAAGTTCTCCAACTGGACGAAGGCATTCGGGACCATGTACTCGGGCAGGCTTTCTCCCAATGCCTGGCGCAGGTCCGCATTTTCGAGTGTGTGTCCTTCCTGGGCCACCAGGTACGCCACCAGCCGTTTGTCGCCCGCCATGTCCTCGCGTGCGATCACCACCGCTTCGCGCACGCCCTCGCAGGCTGTCAGTGCTCCCTCGACTTCCCCAAGCTCGATACGGAAGCCGCGGATCTTTACCTGGAAGTCGTTGCGACCGAGATACTCGATGGAACCGTCCGGCAACCAGCGTCCCAGGTCGCCCGTCCTGTACATCCGTGCGTCCGGATCGTCGACAAAAGGGTCCGCCAGGAAGCGTTCGGCGGTCAGCTCAGGCCGGTTCAGGTAACCCCGCGCGACCTGGATACCGCCGATATACAACTCGCCTGCCACGCCACGGGGCATCGCGGCGCGATGACCATCGAGCACGTACATCCGGGTATTGGCGACAGGCCGACCGATAGGCACGATGCCCGGATGCAACGAAGCGTCGCAGCGCCAGTAGGTGACGTCGACGGCCGCCTCCGTCGGACCGTAAAGATTATGCAGCGCGACCTCCGGCAATACTTTCTGGAAGCGCACCTGCAATGGATAGGGCAAGGCTTCGCCGCTGCACAGCACATGTCGCAAGCCGCTGCATCGAGCTGCTTGGGCACCATCCAGGAACACCTGCAGCATCGAAGGCACGAAATGCAGCATGGTGATATCCGCGCGCTCGATCAGTTCGGCCAGGTAACCAGGGTCCTGATGACCGCCAGGTTTCGCCATGACCAGTTGCGCGCCCGCCAGCAACGGCAAGAAAAACTCCCATACCGACACGTCGAAGCCGAACGGCGTCTTCTGCAGGACGCGATCGGCCGATGACAGCTGAAACTGCGATTGCGCCCAAAGCAGGCGATTGACGACGCCGCCGTGTTCGTTCATCACCCCCTTGGGGCGGCCGGTCGAGCCGGATGTGTAGATCACGTAGGCAAGATGCGCGGGATGGAGGTCGGCGATATCGGGGTTATGGCTGGGCTCATGCATCCACGGCACGGTGTCGTCGAGGAGCAACGTCGGGATATTCACCACAGGCAGCCGATCGAGCACGGACCGCTGCGTCAGCAAGGCTGCCGGCGCACTGTCTTCCAGCATGTATGCCAGCCGATCTTCAGGGTAGGCCGGGTCCAGCGGCACATAGGCGCCACCGGCTTTGAGAATGGCGAGCAGGCCCGTCACCATGGCAAGACCACGTTCCACGGCAATCGCTACCGGTACATCCGGCCCCACACCGAGTTTGCGCAAGTGATGGGCAAGCTGATTGGCATGACGATTGAGTTGGGCGTAGGTCAGCGCTTCTTTTTCGAAGGTGACGGCAATGGCGTTCGGACTGCGCTCGACCTGGCGTTCGATGAGTGCATGCACACAGCATCGATCGAAACCCGGCATCGCCGCCTGACTGGCAAAGGCGGTCACCTCTCGCTGCATGGCTTCATCCAGGAGTGGAAGTCGCTCGATACGTTGTGTCGGTGTGGCGACAATGCCTTGCAAGAGCGTTTCGAACGAGGCACCCATGCGAGCGACGGTGTCGGCGCGGAAGAGATCGCGGTTGTAATCCCAGCAAGCCTCCAGGCCATCGGGCGTCTCCTGCATGCTCAACGTCAGATCGAACTTCGCATGGTGCGATTCGCCGGCGACGTCGACGACGTCGAGCCCGCCGAAAGGAATCACGGCGGCATCGTTGGTATCCAGCGAGAACATGACCTGGAAGAGCGGGCTGTGGCTCAGCGAGCGCTGCGGCCGAAGGCGGTCCACCAGCATCTCGAAGGGCACATCCTGATGCTGGAACGCGTCGAGGGCCACTTCCCGGGCAGCGACCAGCGCGTCGGTAAAACGCGGGTTCCCCGCGAGATCGTTTCGCAATACAAGGGTATTGACGAAAAAGCCGATCAGCGGCGCCAGCTCTTCGTGGCGGCGGTTTGCGATCGGTGTGCCGACCACGATGTCGGTATCGCCGCTCCAGCGCGCGAGCCATACGGCGAAGGCCGCCTGCAGGGTCATGAAAAGCGTGGCGTCGTGAGCTCGCGCCAGGCGCTTCAGCTCGACCAGCAGCGTTTCATCCAGCGTCTGTCGGTGGAGCGCGCCACGGTAGCGTTGAGCATCAGGACGCACGTAATCCAGCGGAAGATTGTGCAGCACCGGCAACGCTGCCAGCTGCCGTTGCCAGTAATGCAGCTGCGTTTCCAGCCGTTCGCCCTGCAACCACTGCTGCTGCCAATGCGCGTAATCGGCGTATTGCAGCGGCAATGCGGGCAGCGCCGCGTCGCGGTTCTCGATACGGGCTTCATAGAGCCCGGCCAGCTCCCGCAGCAGCACGACCATCGACCAGCCGTCGGCCGCGATATGGTGCAGGGTGAGCAGCAGTATGTGGTCGTCGTCGGCCACGCGCAGCAACCGCGCCCGGAGGAACAGGTCGGTGGCGAGATCGAATGGCCGTGAGGCCTCTGCGTCGAGATGTGCCTGGACGGCCGTGGGGCGCGCCTGGCCATCCAGGTTACGGAGATCATGCAACGGCAGGTCCAGCTCGAAGCTGTCGATGCAGCGCAGCTGGAACTCGCTGCCCACCGCCATCATCGGCGTGCGCAGCACTTCGTGGCGGCGCACGATGGATTCCAGCGAGTGACGCAACGCGTCTGGCTGCAACGAACCGGTGAGTCGCAGAGCGCAGGGGATGTTGTAGACAGCCCCCGCGCCACCCATCTGGTCGATGAACCACAGGCGCCGCTGCGCAAACGAGAGAACGCTATCGGCCTCGGCAGGCCGTGGTCGGGGTGCCGGCGAGGCCTCGGTGACCGCATGACCTGGCGGCAGCTCGATCAGCACAGCCTGTTCGCGAATGCTCTGCGCCGCGAAAAGCCGCTTCAGGGCGACCTCCACCCCGTAACGTGCACCGAGCTGATTGTGCAGGCGTGTCAGCAGCAGCGAGTGTCCGCCCAGCTCGAAGAAATTGTCGTTGCGGCCAATGCGCGCCACGCCAAGCAATTCCTGCCAGATGGCGGCAAGCGCGAGTTCCACATCTCCGGTCGGTGCATCGTAGTGCCGTACCACCACAGACGCCTGATCCGGCGCGGGCAGGGCGGCACGATCCAGCTTGCCGTTGGGCGTCAATGGAAATACCCGCAGCGCCACGAACGCGCTCGGCACCATGTAATCGGCCAGGCTTTTCGTCAGTTCGTCGCGTAGCTTGGCCACGGAAGGCTCGTGACCCTCGTGTGCAATCACATACGCGACGAGGCGTCTATTCCCGGGCTGATCCTCGCGGGCGATCACAACCGCCTGGCGCACCCCGGCGCAAGCGGTCAACCTTGCTTCGATCTCGCCAAGCTCGATGCGGAAGCCACGGATCTTCACCTGGAAGTCGTTGCGGCCGAGGTATTCCAGCTGGCCATCGTTCGACCATTTGCCCAGGTCGCCGCTCTTGTACATCCGCGCTGCGGGATCTGCCTGGAACGGATCGGTCAGGAAGCGTTCGGCCGTGAGGTCAGCGCGATTCAGGTAGCCGCGCGCAACGCCCGGGCCACCGACGTACATCTCGCCAGGCATGCCGATGGGCACCGGTCGGCGTTGTGAATCCAGCAGGTAGATACGCAGATCCGACAACGCATGACCGATCAAACTGCCTCGATCTGCCTCGATGTCCGCCTGTGTGAGCTCTTTGAAAGTGGCATGAACGGTGATCTCCGTGATGCCATACATGTTGATCAGCCGCGTACGCTGCGGATCGTTGCGCTCCACCCAGGGTGCAAGCGTGTGCAACTCGAGTGCTTCGCCACCGAAGATGATGCAGCGCAACTGGTGCGAAGTGCTGTCCTGCGCACCAATGAGGGCACGAAACGCACTTGGCGTCTGGTTGAGCACGGTGACCTGTTCGCGGCACAACAGCGCGTAGAAGTCGTCCGGCGAGCGGGCGCACGACAACGGCACCACGACCAGGCGTCCGCCATAGGCCAGCGCGCCCCACAGCTCCCAGACCGAGAAATCGAAGGCGAAGGAGTGGAACAGAGTCCATACGTCGCTGGCATCGAAGTGGAAATGCATTTCTGTAGAAGCCAGCAGCCGCGACACGCTGCCGTGTTCGACCATCACCCCCTTGGGCTTTCCGGTTGAACCGGAGGTATAGATCACATAGGCCAGATGTGCAGGAGTGAGGCCGGCGACGTCGGGATTGTGGCTGGGCTCATCCGCCCATGCCGCGTTGTCTTCGAGGAACAGGATCGGAAGATTCACCGGGGGAAGCCGGTCGAGCAGGGACTGCTGCGTCATCAGCGCAGCCGGTGCACTGTCCTCCAGCATGTACGCCAGCCTGTCCACGGGATAGGCCGGATCCAGCGGCACATAGGCGCCGCCGGCCTTGATGATGGCGAGCAGGCCCGTCACCATGGCAAGGCCACGCTCGACCGCGATGGCAACGAGCACGTCCGGACCCACGCCCAGCTTGCGCAAGTGATGGGCGAGCTGATTGGCGTGGTGGTTGAGCTCGGCGTAGGTCAGCGATGCCTTATCGAAAGTGGCGGCAACGGCATTCGGGCTGCGCTCGACCTGACGCTCGAAGAGCGTATGCAAACAATGCCGGTCGAAACATGGCGTGGCCGCTTCGCTGCCAAGGGCGAGCATCGCGCGTTGCGCGGCGGCATCGAGCAGCGGTAGTTGTTCGATGTGCTGCGTCGGCCCGGCGACAATGCCCTGCAACAGGTTCTCGAACGAGCCGGCCATGCGGGCAATGGTGTCGGCATCGAATAGCGCACTGCTGTAATCCCAGCAAGCCTCCAGTCCATGTGGTCGTTCGAACAGGCTGAGATTCAGGTCGAACTTGGCATTGACCGAGTCCGGTATGAGCGCTTCGGCGCTGATGCCCGGCAATGTCAGCGCTGCGTCTTCGTCGATGTCCTGCAGCGAGAACATCAGTTGGACCAGCGGGGCCAGGCCCAGACTGCGCGGCGGGTTGATGTCCTCCACCAGCATGTCGAACGGAAGGTGCTGGAACTCGTAGGCGCCGAGCGCGACCGTCTTCGCCTGTTGCAGGATGTCCGCAAAAGAAGCATCGCCAGGTACGGTCGTGCGCAAGGCGAGCGTGTTGGAAAAAAAGCCGATCAGCGGTGCCAGTTCATTGCGTGGGCGATTGGCGACCGGAGTACCGATGACGATATCGCTTTCGCCGCTCCAGCGGGCGACGAATACCGCAAACGCCGTTTGCATGGTCATGAACAAGGTGGTGCCCTGGCGCCGGCTCAATTCGAGCAACGCCTGGTGCAGCGACGGCGGCAGACACTGGCGCCACGACGCGCCGGCGTTGAGGACATGCGCAGGGCGTGGTCGATCTAGCGGGAGGCTGTGTGCGACCGGTACGCCCTCGAGCTGCTTGCGCCAGTACTCCAGCGAGCGATGCAGTCGATCGCCTTGCAGCCATTGCCGCTGCCAGGCGGCGTAATCCCCGTATTGCAGCGACAAGGGCGGCAGCGGATCCGCTTTTTCGTCACGAAATGCGGTGTAGAGAGTGGATATCTCGCGCAGCAGGTTTTCGACTGACCAGCCGTCGGATGCAATGTGATGCATGGTCAGCAGCAATACGTGGGCATCCGGAGCGAGCCGCAGGAGCTGCGTGCGGAGCGGTGGTTCGTGGGCCAGATCAAATGGTCTGACGACGGCTTCCTGCATGCGGGCACTGACCGCTGCTTCCTGCGAAGCCGCATCCAGGTCTGTCAGATCCTCGGCTACGAGCCTGATATCAAACTGCTCGCTCATCACCACGGCGACCGGCTCGTCATTGCGCAGTTCGATCACGGTACGCAAGATCTCGTGACGTTCCACCACCCGTTGCAAGGCGCGGCCCAGTGCCTGGGTATCCAGCGAGCCCACAAGGCGATAGGTCACCGGAATGGTGTAATTGGCATCGGATTCGGTCAGTTGATCGATGAACCACAGCCGTTGCTGGGTCGGCGACAACAATGCAGGGCCCGCAGGACGGCGCACCAGAGGTGGTTCATCCTCGCGCTGCTCGCCAACATCCTGTCGGAGAAAAGCGATGAAATCCGCCTTGCGGTCCGCGATGAGGGAGCGTCGCTCAGGCGTCAAGGCACCTGCGCTGGCCTTGCACAGCAGTTTGCCGTCCTGCACCGTGAGATAGATGCCGGCAGCGGCGAATTCTTCGATAACCTGGTGGATCAGCATGAGCGACGGTTCTCGTGGTCAGGCCATGGCCAGGATCTGGGCAGCGCATGAAGCGCGCAGGTCGGCCGGCGCGATCTCGATCTCCACCCGGGGCACACCGCTGCCGGTCAGCACGGTGGGGAACTGAAACAAGGTCTCATCCATGAACACCGGGATACCAGCCACCGCGATCGGCGTGACCGACGTCGGCGGATAACCGACGAGACGTTGCAGGTCGGCAAGTGGCGCCAGTTCCAGTCGCCCGGTACCCAGCTTGGCGGCCAGGCCACGCAGGTCGACCCGTTTGTCCATGCTGCAGATCACAAGGTAGTAGCGCGCGTCATCGCGGCTTTTCAGGAACAGCGTCTTGGTGATGCGCCCCACGGCATAACCAAGCGCGTCGGCGAAATCCTTCGGCACGCGGATGGGAAGAGGGTAATTGTCGTGGCAATGCACACGGTAGGTGAGGCCCGCCGCATCGAGCGCGTCGATGATTCGCGGCGCGGCTTGCGGGGCATTTTCATCCGGATTCGTCGTCATGCCAAAGCGCTCCGCAGCTTCCTCGAATTGGGCGCGGAAACGTTCCGGCACCGCGTTGCCGTAAATCTGCACATACTCGCGAAACAGCTGTGCACTGTCTTTCAGGAACAGCAGGTCGGTGGGTACCATGTGCCGGATCACCAGCATGGGCACCGGGCTGTAGAGCGGCCGGAACGCGCTGTTCCACAGCCCGCCTTTCTGGGGCGGGCCGGAATGGAATTCACCCACCATCAGGCCGTTCGGCACGAAGTGCTTCTGCAATTCGGCCTGGGCGACCTCGATCATGTCCAGGTCGTCGACGGACAATTGGGGGAACATCACCATCAGCGATTTGAACTGAGCCTCGTTGCCCGAGACCGGATCGAGCTTGATGAAGCGCTCCATCTCGCGCAGCAGGATCGTCTTGATATCGTCGACGTCGATACCGGGATCTTCATACACGGTCGCGAACAGCAGCTGCTTCTGCAATGCGCCGGGTACGAAAGGGCAGACCGGCCCGTTGCGTCCGAGCTCGGCATGCGGACAGCAGAGGTAATTTCTTGCCCAGTCTGCGATGACGCCCAGCGCGGGATGCCGGTCGCCGTCCACTGCGGGCGCTTCAAGCGGCAACAAGGCGGGTATGTCGCGTTCAAGCGTATTGCCGGAGAGTTCGTAGCCCATGGTGAGTCCTTGCCGGGTTCTAGAATTCGACGATGTCGGAGAGGTCGCACTCGTTGAAACGCTTCGCGGCGAGCCGCGCCTGACGGTGGCGGTGGATTGCCTCGGCGAGTGCGCGGACCGTGGGAGCGGCGAAGAACGCCTTGAGCTCGAGTTCGTAATCGAACTTCTCTCGCACGCAATTGGCGAGGCGCAATGCCAACAACGAGTGCCCGCCGGCTGCGAAGAAATCGCAGGTGATGCCGATGTGCGGCTGCTTCAGCAAGGTCTGCCAGATCTCCAGCAGTTGCCGCTGCAGATCATTTTCAGGTGGCTGCAATGTGCCTTCGGCACCGCGCCCCCCTGGCGCAGGCAAGGCTGCGCGGTCGAGCTTGCCGTTGGCGTTGAGGGGCAGACGCGCAAGCACGACATAGGCGGCCGGAAGCATGTGCGAAGGCAACTGCGACGCCAGGTGCTCGCGCAAGGCCGGCAGCAAGGCATCCTCCGACACATCCGGGTCCGTCGGTACCAGATAGGCGACAAGTCGCAGCTCGGCACCATCATCCCGCGCCAGAAGCACGGCCTGCCGGATGCCGGCAAAGGCGAGCATTTGTGCCTCGATGTCGCCAAGTTCCACGCGTTGGCCACGGATCTTGATCTGGAAATCGTTACGGCCCAGGTGCTCGATGTTGCCGTCCGGAAGTTGTCGACCGAGGTCGCCAGTGCGGCACATCCGTGCGCCGGCTGCGGGATGATACGGGTCTGCCACGAAGCGTTCGGCATCCAGCTCGGGACGGCGGAAATAGCCGCGTGCAACCTGGCAGCCACCAACGTGGATCTCGCCACGCACACCGCGCGGCACCGGCCTTCCCAGCTCGTCCAAAATGTAGATGCGTGTGTTGGCACCCGCCTTGCCGATGGGAACCTTGTCCGGCACCACGCCGGCCGAGCAGTCCCAACTGGCGGAGAGCACCGCCGTTTCGCTGGAGCCATACAAATGCGTCAGGCCGGCCTGCGGAAGCTGCTCGCGACAACGGCGGGCAAGCATGCCCGATAGCGGCTCGCCGCCGCACAGGATGTGCCTGAGGATCTTGCAATCGCCCGCGTGCGGCTGATCGAGGAACGCCTGCAGCATGGATGGCACGAAGAACAGGACGGTGACGCCCTCGCGCACGATCAGTTCGCACAGGTACGTCGGGTCCTTGTGGCCCTGACCCTCGCTCAACACCAACTGCGCACCGGCAAGCAGCGGCCAGAAGATCTCGAATACCGAGGCACCGAAGCCGATCGCCGCCGTCTGCAGGAACTTGTCCCGGTCGTTCAGCGGGTGAGCCTCCTGCAACCAGCGCAAGCGATTGACGATGGCGCGATGCTCGTTCATCACCCCCTTTGGCCGACCGGTGGAGCCGGAGGTGTAGATGATGTAGGCCACGTGGGCCGAGGTGAGGCCGATGTCTTCCAGGGACGGGTTCGACTCGCTGTTGCGATGCCATTGTTCGGCGTCGCCCTGGACGTCCAGCACATGTGGGCGCGTCGAAGCTCCGCTCTCGCAGAGCGCTGCCTCGATCCTCGGGCGGGTGTTTTCATCGACCAGGATCACCGCGGGGGCGCTGTCGGCCAGCATGATCGCGAGTCGCGCTTGCGGATATCCGGCATCGAGGGGCACATAGGCACCGCCGGCCTTCAATATGGCGAGCAGGCCGACGACCAGCGATGGTCCGCGCTCCATGGCAATGGCTACAGGTACGTCGCCGGCCACGCCCAGCCCGCGCAGATGGTGCGCCAGGCGATTGGCTTCCCGATTGAGCTGTGCATAGCTGAGCGTCGTACTCCCGTGGATCACCGCGACAGCGTCGGGTGCAAGCTCGGCATGGCGCTCGATCAGCGTGTGCAGGCAATCCTGTGCGGGGTATGGGCGATCCGTGTCGTTGCCCAGTGCAAGCACGCGCGCCTGACCGGCCGCGTCGAGCAGCGGCAACTGCCGCACGCGTGCGTCGGGGGCATCGAGGACGGCTTCCAGCATCACCCGGTAGGACGAGGCCATCTGCTCGATGGTGGCGACGTCGAACAGGTCGGCGTCGTATTCCCATTCGGCGAGGATCTCGCCGTCGACGGGTTGAAGGTTGAGGGCAAGGTCGAACTTCGCGAATCGTTCGGCGAACGGAATCGGTTTCGCGACGAGATCCGGCAGCACCATGTCCGCAGCATCCGTGTTCTGCAGTGCGAACAGAATCTGGAACAAGGGGCTATAGGACGCATTGCGGGCGGGATTGATCCGCTCCACCAGCAATTCGAACGGCAGGTCCTGATGTTCGTACGCATCCAGCGCATACGTCCTGGCCTGGGCGAGCAGGTCGATGAAAGTGGGGTTGCCCGACATGTCGCTGCGGAAAACCAGGGTGTTGATGAACAACCCCACCATCGGCATCAGCGCTTCATCGCGGCGGTTTGCCACGGGCGTGCCGACCACGATGTCGTTCTCGCCGCTGTAACGCGAAAGCAGCAGGGCAAAGACGCTGTGCAAGCCCATGAACAAAGTGGCGTCGTGATGTTGCACCAGGGTCTGAAGACGCTCGACGAGACTGCTCGGCAACACTTGCCGATGAACTGCTCCGCGATAGCTCTGAATGCCGGGACGCGGGCGGTCCAGCGGCAAGCCATGCAGCAAGGGCAGGCCGCGCAAGCGGTCCTGCCAGAACGTTAGTTGCGATTCCAGCGCCGCTTCATCCAGCCATTGGCGCTGCCAGCGCGCGTAGTCGGTGTACTGCAGCGGCAACGGAGGCAGCGATGCCGGTTCGTCGTTTCGATGCATCGCGTACAGCGCAGCGAGCTCCCTTTGCACGATACCCATGGCCCAGCCATCGGCCGCAATGTGATGAACCGTCAAGGCGAGCCAGTGCCGGTTCGCCGCCAGTCGCAGGAGTTGCGCGCGCAGCGATCCCTCTCGGGCCAGGTCAAATGGACGCAGCGCCTCGGCATGCAGGCAGCGTTCGGCTTCGAGCTGCCGCTCGGATTCTTCGACCTCGCAAAGGTCGAGCACCGGCAGATTGAAGTCGGCGGGCGGCAGAACGACCTGCCGTGGTTCGCCGTCCACTTCGCGGAATACCGTGCGCAGGATGGCGTGACGCTCGACCAGATCGCGCAACGCCTTGCGCAGCGCATCGATGTCGAGCGCACCATCCATGCTCAACCGATAAGGGATATGGTATTGCGCACTGGCGCTGTCGAGGCGGTGGATGAACCACAGCCGTTGCTGCGCATGAGACAACGGCGCGTCATTGCAGCCGCCCATCGCCGCGATGGGCGGCAACGAACGAGGGCGGGAGTGGAGTGCCGCGCCAACCGGCGCATGCAGGGCGTCCACGCATGCGGCCAGCTGGCGCACGGTGGGAGCCTCGAATATCGTGCGCAACGGCAACTCGGCCTCCAGCTCGGCACGGATGCGATTTTGCAGGCGCGTCGCCAGCAGCGAGTGGCCACCGATCTCGAAGAAATTGTCATCGATGCTGATGCGATCCATCTTGAGCAGGTCTTGCCATACGGCCAGCAGCGCTTCCTCGCGCGTGGACGTCGGGGTCGCAAAGGCATCGATGGTGTAAGCGCTTCGATCAGGTGCAGGCAATGCCTTCAGGTCCAGCTTGCCGTTCTGCGTCAGCGGCCATGCAGGCACCATGACAAGGGCAGCCGGCACCATATAGGCCGGCAATTTCTGTTGCAGACAGGTGCGCCATCGTTCGCGTGCGTCTTCCGCCGCGACGATATAGGCGAGTATCTGCTTGTCTCCGCTATTCGCGCGATGGACCACGACCTTGGCATCCTGCACTCCGGGACAGGCGCGGAGTTGGGCCTCGATCTCGCTCAGCTCGATACGAAAGCCGCGAATCTTCACCTGCTGGTCGCTGCGACCGACGAATTGCAGGATGGCTCGTCCGCTCCCGCCAGGGATTTGCCAGCGCACGAGATCACCGGTGCGGTACCAGCAAGCCGAAACGGCCATGGCCGGATCGGCCGGGAGGAATTTTTCCGCCGTGAGTTCGGCATGCCCGAGGTAGCCGCGGGCGAGTCCCTGACCCGCCACGTAGAGCTCGCCGATGACGCCAGCTGGCTGCGCTTGGCCGGCACCGTTGAGTACGAGCAACTGGGTTCCGGGCGCTGGCAGGCCTATCGGCACCGGCGCGGTGATTTCGCGGGGAATCGGGTAGTAGCTGCTCAGCACGCCGTTTTCGGTCGGGCCATAGTGATTGATCACGGTGACCTGGTCGTCGAGTGCATACAGGCGCGCGACCGTGCTGGCGGAGAGGGCCTCGCCGCCGGCCACGATGCGCTTGAGGCCTGTGCTTCCTTGCCACTGGTCGCTCCACAAATCGAGCAGGGATGCGGGCAGGGTCAGCGTATTGATGCCGTAGTCCGCGATGAGGGCATGCAAGGTCGAGACATCGAGGCCCTGGCCGGGGTAGAGCACCAATTGGCCGCCACAACATAGCGGGGCCCACGTCTCCAGCACCGAGGCATCGAACGCCACGTTGATGCTCTGCAGCATCACGGTCTCGCGGTCATAGCCCAGTGCTTCAGGCGCACCGAGCAGGCGACTTACGGCACGGTGTTCCACCAGCACGCCTTTCGGTTCACCGGTTGAGCCCGAGGTGTAGATGACGTAAGCAAGGTCATGGGGATCGCGGGCGATTGTTGGCAGCGCGACCGACGCGGCGATCCGTTGTTGCGTGGCCGGGTCATCGAGGCACAGCAGCAAGCGGCCTTCGCCGGTAAAACGTGCTGCGAGCGATACCATCGTCAGGACGCGGCAGATGCCCGCGTTGCCGATGATATAGGCATGCCGATCGGCCGGCTGCTCCGGATCGAGCGGCACATAGGCGGCGCCGGCCTTCCACAGGGCGAGCACTGCGACCAGGAAGTCAGGCGATCGCGGCAGGCAAAGCCCGACCAGCTCGCCATGACCCAATCCATCGGCCGACAGAAAACCCGCGAGACGATCCGCACGCTCGTCCAGCTCCCGGAACGAAAAGCACTGTTCGCCGTAACGCACGGCCACCGCATCCGGTCGGTTGGCAGCCGTTTGCGCGAAGAGGTCGTGAATGCCGATATCCGGAACGTTCGCCACCGGCAAAGTCGACCACTCCAGCCATTGAGCGTGTTCGGCTTCGTTCATCAGGGGCAGCTGGTCGGCGGCAAGGTCGGGCTTGTCGAGCGCCGCAGCGAGCATCACCAGGAAGTGGTCGAACATCCGGTTCGCGGTGGCCGGATCGAACAGGTCGAGGTTGTACTCCAGCGAGAGAATCATCTCGTCCTGCAGGAAATCGAGCACCATCGACACATCGAAACGCGCCTTGTCGATCGCCATCTCGCCCAGGTAGGTCATGCTCGACGTCGGTGACAGCACGGCAGGGCGGCGACGGTTCTGCACCGCAAGCATCGCCTGGAATATCGGTGGATGCGACGATTCGTGACCGGCACCCAGCGTGCCGACCAGCTCGCCGAAAGGCAGCTCTCCATGGGGGTAGGCGTCGAGACAGAGATGCCGCGCTTGCCGCAGCAATTGGCGGAACGATGCCTGGCCGTCCACCTTCATGCGCAGCGCGACCGTGTTCACGAAAAAGCCGATCAGCCCCCGCGTGTCCTTGTCGCTACGCAATGCGAACGGGCTGCCTACCACCACCTCCTGCTGGCCCGCGTAACGGCACAGCCAGATCGAATAAGCCGTCAACATCAACATGAAGGGTGTCACGCGCTCGCGTCGGCAGGCCCCTTCGAGTGCGGCGGCAAGGTCGGCGCCAACCACTCTCTGAAAAGTGTCTCCGCGAAAACCCTGCCTTGGCGGCCGTGGTCGATCCGAGGGCAGGGTGAGAACGGGCAGCTCATCGCCGAGCCGGGATTGCCAATACGCAACCATCCCATCCTTGAGCGCACCGGATATCCGCTGGCGCTCGGCAACCGCAGCATCCCCGCTCTGCAGCGGCAACTCGGGCAGCGGCGACGGTCGCCCCTCGCGGAAAGCCGGGTAGAGAGCCTCCAGTTCCTGCATGAGGATGTCGATGGACGCGCCATCGAAGATGATGTGGTGCACGGTCAGCAGGAGTTCGTGGTGATCTTCGCCGAGCCGGTACAAGGCGACGCGCAGCAGGGGTGGACGCCGCAGGTCGAACGGACGCGAGGCTACCGACCATTGATCGCGGCGCATGGCCTGGACCGGATCCGAATGCGCCCGCATGTCCTGGAACGTCAGGTCGAATGATGGCTGCGCAGCAATCTCGGGATGACCATCATCGGCGGCGAAGCCCATGCGCAGCACATCGTGCCGGCGCGCGACCTCGCGCAACGCGCGTTCGAACACCGTCACATCCATCTCGCCGGTCAGCGCGAATCGCATGGATGCGTTATAGAGGGCCTTGTCATCGACAAGCTGGTCGACGATCCACAGGCGTTCCTGCGCGAACGAGATTCGACGCGCCGCATCTGCACGATGACCGGGCGCAGGACCAGCTACGTGCGCGGCTTCGGATTCAACCATCGATATGCTCCGGAGAATGATTGCTCTGGCGATGCGGCTCGATCGCCTGGCAGGCGACGCACTCGCGCGACTTCACGCGGCCACAGTGGCGCGTGCGGTGTCGTGGGCGAACGCCTGGTACAGCACGTGCGCCTGTTCGGCGATCGGGCCGCGTGGATAGTGGCGGTCGTCAATGCGGTGTACCGGCAGGACCTTGCCGAAATTGCCTGTGCTGAATACTTCGTCGGCATCGAGTACGTCCTGCCAGCGCAGACGACACTCGACCACCTCGATCCCGGCATCGCGGAGCAGGCCGATCACGCGGGCGCGCGTGATGCCAGCCAGGAAGCTGCCATCCGGTGCCGGGGTATGGACGATCGAGTCACGCACGATCATCACGTTGCACGTGGAGAACTCCGCAACATCGTCGTCGGCGTTGCACAACAGCGCGTTGTCGAATCCACGCTGCCGCGCATAATTCAGCGCCTGCTGGGTCATTGGATAAAGGCAGCTGGCCTTCGCAAGCGTCGGTGCCATGTCCGGGCGGGGCCGGCGGAAGGGTGCGGAGCAGGCACTGAAGCCGTCACGAGAAGGCAGCGGTGCGCGATGGATCACGATGCCACACTCGGTCGTATCGGGATCGGGGACGATGAAGCCGCCGCGGGCGTAAAACATCGGTCTTATGTAGAGTTCTGCACCCGGCTCGAAATGCGCCACGCCAGCCCTGCAGATCGACGCGAGCGTGGCGGCGTCCATGGTCGGCTTCATCAGCATGTGGACGGCGGAGCGGAGCAGGCGTTCGCAGTGCAAGTCCAGGTCGGGAATGATGTTGTCGTAAGCGCGCGCGCCGTCGAAAACGCTGTTGCCCATCCAGAAGCTGTTGTCGCTCAACCCCAGGATCGGACGCCGCTCGGACGTCCAATCACCATCGTGCCAGTACATCGATTCCATGAATGTCCCCCTCGGTTCCACCTGGCGTCCGGCGTTTTGCCCGACGAAAAAGGAAAGTCGGCCAATGCATCTTTGCAACAGGCTGCGTCGTATTCATCCATCTTGCGTTGCCACGCGACGGCGATTGAAGTGGCGATCAGATGGCAGCGCGGAAGAAGAAAGTCGTGCGCTTCCTGATCAAACCGTCTTCGAGCTCGTAGGCATCGGCGAAGCGTTCTTCCAGCGGGTCGCCGCTCTTCGAACGACCGCGGAAATGCCCCCAGCAGATCGCCTTGTCGGCATCGCGCAGGCCGCCGTCAAGCGAATGCTTGCCCTCGGCGATGATTCGCGTACTGCTGTAGAAATCACGCAAGGCATCCAGGCCGCTGATCGGTGCATATCCCGGCCTTTCGTAGACGATATCCGGATGGAAGAAATTCGGAAGATCGTTCCACGATGCCGTGTCGATGGCATGGAACAGATCCTCGAACCACGGGAACCGCAGCTGTTGCATCGTCAAGATTGTTCTCCCAGATGGTGACGCACGCTGAGCGGGCGCATATCCGTCCATACGCGCGCAATGTGGGCAAGGCACTCGGCGCGCGTTCCTTCGAACGCATCCGCTCGCCAGCCCGACGGAATATCGCGGCCCGCGGGCCATATCGAATACTGTTCCTCGTGGTTCACCACAACGATGTAACGTTCTTCATTTTCCATCTGCATGAATCATCCTCGTTACCGGATTCAGGCTACTGCCGTTTGCGGAGAATCAAGCCGTTCCTGCTTCAGGCCCCTGACGCGCTCGACGATTTCCTGCAGGGAGTCGGCTTCGAACAAAGCGGCGAGCGACAAATCCACGTTGTGCTCTTCACTCACTGCGGCGCAGAAGCGCATCGCAGTCAGCGAATCGCCACCGACATCGAAGAAGTGATCGGCGAGACTGACCCTCTTGTCGTCCAGAAGGTGTTTCAGCGTGTCCAGGAGTGAATTGCCCAGTGCATCGTCTGACGTGCCGCTCGTCTCCGGAGCGGGAGCATCGCCGGGCGTCGAAGAACGGGCATGTGCTTCGAGCTGCTTGCGATCGACCTTGCCATTGATGGTCAACGGCAGCACGTCCAGAAAGGCAATGCGCCGGGGAACCATGTAGTCGGGCAGGGTGGCCTGCAACTGCACGGTGAGCTCATCTTCAGTGATATCCGGACCATGCCTGTCGCGAACGCAATAGGCGTGAAGCAGGGACGTACCGGCATCGTTCTTTACATGAATGACGCACGCGGCAAGCAGCGATCCGCAGGAACGCAGGCAGCTCTCGATTTCGCCCAGTTCGACACGGAATCCACGGATCTTGACTTGGGTGTCGATGCGCCCGTGGTAGTCCAGGCATCCATCGGCTGCCTGCACCGCGAGATCGCCCGTTCGGTACATGCGTGAACCGTCCAGCGCGAAGGGGTCGGGCAGGAATCGTTCGGCGGTCAACGAGGGATTGCCGAGATAACCCTGCGCAAGTCCCGTTCCGCCAATGAACAGCTCGCCCTCGGCGCCCAGCGATCTGGCCTCAAGGCGTTCGTCCAGCAGATAGGCAGCCGTACCGCGGATGGGTGTGCCGATGGGAATGGACGTGTCGGCAGAACCGGCATCCGTCATCACATGACAATGCGAAAACGTGGTGACTTCCGTGGGGCCGTAGCCATTCACCACGATACGGCCACCGGCGCCGAAGAACTGGTTCGCCACGGATGGCGACATCACGTCACCGCCGGCCAGCAACACCCTCACCCCGCTTAGCCTCTGCAGCGCGTCGCGTCCCAGGGAATTGAATACCCCCGTGCTCAGCAGCAGCACGCTGATCCGATGCTCTTCGACCAGATCGCAAATTTCGTGAATGGCCACCCTGGGCGGCGCAACCACCAGTCGGGCGCCGCTCAACAACGCTCCCCAGATCTCGAAGGTCGATCCGTCGAAGGCGATCGACATCCCGTGATACACCACGTCATCGGGCACGAACCCGCAATAGGCGGCCCCCGTGACCAGGTCGAGTATGGCGCGATGCGGTATGCACACACCCTTGGCCTCGTTGGTCGAGCCCGAGGTATAGATCACGTAAGCCAGTTCAAGTGGATGGATATCGAGCAGGGGGCGAGACGCGACAGTGTCATCCGATCTGGTCGCAATGGCCTGGACAGCACCGCGGAACCAGCCCGGCGCGGGCTGGCCTTGCGCTACCGTCAGCACCTTGATCGTCGCAGCATCGGCCTGGGCTGCGAGACGCTGGCCAGGCGCCGCCGGGTCGAACGGCACATAGGTGGCGCCAAGCTTCAGGATCGCCAGCATCGCGATGATGGCTTCGGCAGAGCGATCCATATGGATGCCCACGCAGTGCCCACGCGCCACGCCATGCGTCACGAGTTGCGTGGCGGCCGCATCTGAAAGCCTGTCGAGTTCGGCGTAACTCCATGCTTGCTCGCCAACAATCAGCGCGATCTTCCCCGGCAGAATGCCGACGATATTGGCAAACGCCTGCGGCAGGGAGGCGGCGGGAGAGGGGGAAATACCATTTCGAGCAATACTCCTGGCCAATTCGACATGCTGCTGGTCACTGTCGTTCATGACTCCTCCATGGTGTTGTCGCTACTGCGCCCGGCCGGATGCGGCTACCGTCACCGTCGACCTGGGTCACTATCCGCTACCGATTGCCAGGCGCGGGCTCGCTATGCCGTCTTCAGCTGTTTTCCAAAAAGCGCCAGGTCTTCTGCCAGCGCGTTGGCGAGTGCCGATGCGGCATCGTATAGAAACATGTGTCCGCCATCGAATGCGCGAGTGTGAAATGCGACGTCAGTCTCGCTTCGCCATGCCGCGTAACCATCACCAACACTGACGTCGGCGTTGCCCCAATAGGCGTGGACGGGTATGCCCGCCAATGGCTTGCCTGGCGGCGTGAATGTTTTGAACAGGGTCAGGTCGGCGCGCATGGCGGGTGCCGACAACGCAATGAGCTCTGGCGAATCCAGCAGTTCGTCGGGGATGCCGCCGAGATCGCGCAACGCCTCGAACATGGCCCTGTCCTCCATGCGGTGCAACAGTCGTTCGTGGGTGATGGCTCGCGGTCCGCTCAGTGCGCAAGCGAAAAGCGCGCGCGAAGGCAATGACCTTGCGAGATGCCGATCCTTGAGGGCATGCATGACCTTGAGGGCCACCAAGGCACCAAGGCTGTAGCCGAGAAAAGCGTGCGGCTCGTCCAGCTTGGGGGCCAGCTCGGATACCAGGACATCCGTCAGCTCATCCCACTGATCGATGCATCGCTCCCCGCGCCGCCTGCCACGACCGGGTAACTCGACGGGAACGACTTCGATACGGCCTGCGAGCTCCTGGCCGAGTTGCCGGAAGGCCCATGAATTGCCGCCAGCGTAAGAAAAGCAATAAAGAGTCAGCAATCCCACTGCGCACGAGCTCCTTGCGGTGATGAGTCGATCGCCTTGGCATCATCTCCAGAGGAAACCACGCCATTGGTCATGGAGTTTCCCGGCTGGCGACTGCTTGCTGTCGGCAACTCGAGTTCGAAACAGTGTACGTACCGCATCTCCGCCACCTGAAGCAACGATGGACCATTGCCATGGCCGTTCCGTCGCCCGCGCTTCGGCGATCGCCGTGCGTGACGATCGATTGCTGCGCGAACTTTGTTATCCCCGACACGACAGCCCCGAAAGGCCATGCTGTCATCCCCCCCGCGGACGATCGCATGTTGAGCCATACGGTTCGGCTCGTTCGGCACGCCTTGCGAGCGCATGAACATACGTTGCGTTGCCCGGCATTGCAAGAAATCGGGAAGCTGGTCGGGAACCGCGTGCTGATTTCGCTGAGGAACGCGCAAAAGAAATGGCAGTCGGTATGCCGTGTACTCGGTGGCCGATACCACACTGAACAGACACAAGAGGCAGAACGATTAGGCAAAATTGTCGGGTTCCTACACCTTTACGGACATCCGGCGCAACGTGATAACGGTGTACGACTGGAAAGCAACGGCACTTTACGACGGGCGACCCGAAGCGGATTTGCCGACTGTGAAGACCTTTTGGGCGTCGACGGAGCCCGCTGAGTTCCGTATCGCCGCCCGTGGCATTGTGGATATTCGGGCCTTTGCTCGCTGGCTAAAGACCGACGTGGCACATGTCTAAACGCTTCTGCAAATCGGCGGCAGTCTGCTGGTCGATTTCGGAGACTGTTTGTTGATCACCTGGTGCAAGTTTCGTGGTCCTGCCACGTGGCGTTCCAGGAAATTAGAGGAGGTTCGTCGCGGCACCTGGGAACTTGCGGCGGCTTCTTGGTCAATCAACGAGTTCGGGGCAGTTTGTTGCTCGCTCAGAGGCGGCTTCTTGGTTGCTGCGGAGGTGGTTCGTAGTTTTTAGACACCAGAACAGGACGTTTTCGGCGCTTCCAGCCCCCTCGTCGGGCACCTCCTTTAATTTCGCATAATGTATAGCCTTCGCGGCTTTGCTCGCCATTATCTCGCCCCCGTCGTGAGGCGATTATTCCGAGGATTTTCCGGGGTGGCAAACGGTGCATTATCCGGCGCGTTCTTTTCGGCATTTTCGAGCGCCACCGCAGGCCGGTAAGCGTCGATTCTGTCAAGCAGATAGTCCGTCACGTCGGCGACGGCGGCAGGGTCCAGATCGCACGCCGGATCGGCCTTCACCCGGTTAAGTTCCTCCAGGAGTTGCCGCCACGCGTTAAGCAAGGTCTTGCTGGTGTAGGGCTTCGCAGTACGGCCTTTCATGGCATCATCCCTTGGGGCTTCGGCCCCGGTTGTGGTTGTACCCGATGCCCCCGTGCAGCTCGCCAGCGTCCGGGGGCATCACTTCGTCAGGCGCCCGGTTTCCCGTGGCACCACTTCCACTTCTGACCGCTGCCGCACGGGCAGGGGGCATAGACCCCGCCAGCCGGTTGCACGTAGGGCAACGCGGCCGGAGCCAGATCCTGCACGTACTTTTGCCTGACCTCAGCCGGACTGAGGTTCACCACCGGCAGCGCCTCAGACCGTGAACGCGCGTCGAGGTAGTCGCGCAGGGCGACGGCACACAGCGCATTGAGGGAAATTCCCAGCGCGACGGCGTAGGCCTCAGCGTCAGCTTTGAGGCCATCGGGAAGGCGGAGAGTAGTCGAGGTGGTCATAGATCGGCATCCAGAAGGGTCTTTTGGCCCCTGTTAGTTTCTGGGCCTACCGGCGGGCTTTGGTGCGCTCCGACCGGTGTAAAGTACCACTTCTGACTGCAAGCTGACGTCAGATTGACGTCACGGGGAAGAGTGCACCCGAGGGCAGCGAACGCCGCCATGCCCGTCGACCATGCCAGCCCAGCCGCATGAGCGCAAGCGGAATCGCCGGTCACATGGCCCTCGTTGTCGGCCTTCGGCTGGTCTCCAACGAGGGCCACGCCGACCGGCTCAACCGATACGCGATCAAAAGCGGTTTGGCGGGAATGGGACGCGGCAAGGACGGCCACCGATGCGGGCAGGGTGTCCGCGCTTCGCCCTGGCATCGCGATCAAAGGCACTGCTGCGCAGGCGACCGCGGGGGCTGGCGCCCCCACACCCCCGAGCGTCGCACGGTCATAGCCCTCGCGAAACAGGGCCGCTTGCGTCAGCGTCAGCCACAGGTGGCGCATGTCGCGCTCCCGGTAGGCCCGGCCATCGGGCGAAACGAGCCGGTCCCGCCTGATCGTCCAGCCTTCCCAGCCGTCCAGCAGGCCGCCCAGCTCGCCGGCACGCCGCAGCCGCAGCAGACGCACCGCCGACCACGGCACCCGGCACCGGCCCGCGTCCCAGTGGCGCACGGTGCGCACGCAGACGCCGAGGTACGCGGCGCACGCTTTGCGGCTCAGCAGGCAACCGTGGCGCAGCTCGCGGAAGCCTTCCGGAGAGATCAGCCAGAGGCGGCGCCGGGCCTTCTTCAATTTCGCATAATGTATAGCCTTCGCGGCTTTGCTCGCCATTATCTCGCCCCCGTCGTGAGGCGATTATTCCGAGGATTTTCCGGGGTGGCAAACGGTGCATTATCCGGCGCGTTCTTTTCGGCATTTTCGAGCGCCACCGCAGGCCGGTAAGCGTCGATTCTGTCAAGCAGATAGTCCGTCACGTCGGCGACGGCGGCAGGGTCCAGATCGCACGCCGGATCGGCCTTCACCCGGTTAAGTTCCTCCAGGAGTTGCCGCCACGCGTTAAGCAAGGTCTTGCTGGTGTAGGGCTTCGCAGTACGGCCTTTCATGGCATCATCCCTTGGGGCTTCGGCCCCGGTTGTGGTTGTACCCGATGCCCCCGTGCAGCTCGCCAGCGTCCGGGGGCATCACTTCGTCAGGCGCCCGGTTTCCCGTGGCACCACTTCCACTTCTGACCGCTGCCGCACGGGCAGGGGGCATAGACCCCGCCAGCCGGTTGCACGTAGGGCAACGCGGCCGGAGCCAGATCCTGCACGTACTTTTGCCTGACCTCAGCCGGACTGAGGTTCACCACCGGCAGCGCCTCAGACCGTGAACGCGCGTCGAGGTAGTCGCGCAGGGCGACGGCACACAGCGCATTGAGGGAAATTCCCAGCGCGACGGCGTAGGCCTCAGCGTCAGCTTTGAGGCCATCGGGAAGGCGGAGAGTAGTCGAGGTGGTCATAGATCGGCATCCAGAAGGGTCTTTTGGCCCCTGTTAGTTTCTGGGCCTACCGGCGGGCTTTGGTGCGCTCCGACCGGTGTAAAGTACCACTTCTGACTGCAAGCTGACGTCAGATTGACGTCACGGNGAAGAGTGCACCCGAGGGCAGCGAACGCCGCCATGCCCGTCGACCATGCCAGCCCAGCCGCATGAGCGCAAGCGGAATCGCCGGTCACATGGCCCTCGTTGTCGGCCTTCGGCTGGTCTCCAACGAGGGCCACGCCGACCGGCTCAACCGATACGCGATCAAAAGCGGTTTGGCGGGAATGGGACGCGGCAAGGACGGCCACCGATGCGGGCAGGGTGTCCGCGCTTCGCCCTGGCATCGCGATCAAAGGCACTGCTGCGCAGGCGACCGCGGGGGCTGGCGCCCCCACACCCCCGAGCGTCGCACGGTCATAGCCCTCGCGAAACAGGGCCGCTTGCGTCAGCGTCAGCCACAGGTGGCGCATGTCGCGCTCCCGGTAGGCCCGGCCATCGGGCGAAACGAGCCGGTCCCGCCTGATCGTCCAGCCTTCCCAGCCGTCCAGCAGGCCGCCCAGCTCGCCGGCACGCCGCAGCCGCAGCAGACGCACCGCCGACCACGGCACCCGGCACCGGCCCGCGTCCCAGTGGCGCACGGTGCGCACGCAGACGCCGAGGTACGCGGCGCACGCTTTGCGGCTCAGCAGGCAACCGTGGCGCAGCTCGCGGAAGCCTTCCGGAGAGATCAGCCAGAGGCGGCGCCGGGCCTTCTTCAATTTCGCATAATGTATA
>NZ_NPKN01000005.1 GCF_008329435.1 Rhodanobacter sp. T12-5 | reverse complement strand
TCTGTGCTGCCGTTCGACTTGCATGTGTTAGGCATGCCGCCAGCGTTCAATCTGAGCCAGGATCAAACTCTTCACTTAAGTTTTCGATCGTCACATCGCCTTTGCAGACCATGATGACAATCTATCTTTCTGAAGCGTTCTTCCCAACCAATCAAAACTCATTACTGACTTTTTACTTGGCGGGACGCTTGCATTGCTTTGGACAGGTCGTGACCCATTCAACACAAGACGTCCACACAATTCACCTGCGCACACTGTCAAAGATCGTTCGCTTGGCACCGTTTTTCCGGTACCGTCCCAAGACGTTTCGTCCTGGGTGAGCCGCCCATTCTACATCGCTTTTTGCGACCGTCAACACCCTCGGTGAAGAAACTTTTCAGCGAGAATTCGTTGCGGAAACCTTCGCGAGAGAGCGCTTCGTCGAAGGGGCGAGAATCATAGCGCCACGTCGCGTCCATGTGAAGAGGCCGCGGCCATCTTCCTTCGCAATCGCCATTGTTGCAGCAAGGCCGCACACGCAGACCAGCCGCACCTACAACCGGAACCCAGTGAAGCGATTGCTGGTATCAACCGTGTCCGTGCCGCGTCAGGTGCCAGGACTGATCATCCGGACCGGCCTGCGGACCAGGAATCGCTGGCGCCACCGGGGCGCTGCGCCGATTGAGTCCAGCGGAATTGTCCAGCAGACCGACACGGTAGGGGATCAGGTCTTCAGGGCGAAGATTTTCCAGCGCGTCCCAGTCATCTTCGAACGGAATGAACTGTTGCATGGGATGCTCCTCGAACGACACGCCGCCTATGGGCGCAGGAACATCAGAGCAGACGACCCGGCCAATGCGCTGGCGAGATCGGGCCGTTTGCTGACAGGAAGGGGTCTTCAGTCGAGTTCGATCATCTCGAAGTCATCCTTGGTGGTGCCGCAGTCCGGACAGGTCCATGTGTCGGGCACATCCTCCCAGCGGGTGCCTGGCGCGATCCCTTCATCAGGAACGCCCGCGGCCTCATCATAGATATAGCCGCAAACAACGCACATCCATTTGCGCAAGGCAACGGCTTCGGTGGAACTCTGGCTCATGGTCGGACTTCTTTGGATCGTCATGGAATGGCACATTCTCGCAACTCGCCCGGCAATGCGAAAGCATCTCGACGTCGCCGGCCCCACATCCACGCATGCAAGGTATCGAATTGAACAGTTTTGCAACATGGCCCGGCCGCGGCCTTTATGCCCTAACCGACGGACCTCGCGAGGATCTGCTTGAGGTCGTCTCCCGGGCGCTGGTTGGCGGAGCACGGCTGCTGCAGTACCGCGACCCGACCATGGACGCAGCACGCCGTCATGCCGAAGCGACTGCCCTCAGGCAGCTGTGTCATGAGCGCGGCGTGCCCTTGATCATCGACGACGACATCGCGCTGGCCAGGGCCGTAGGTGCGGATGGTGTTCATCTGGGCAATGTGGAGAAGGACATCGGCGCAGCGCGCAGCGAACTCGGCAGCCACGCGATCATTGGCGCGGCCTGCTGCAATTCGCTGCAACTGGCGCGGGTGGCCGCCCGCGCCGGCGCGAGCTATCTGTCGTTTGGTGCGTTCTTCCCTTCGCCGACCAAGCCATTGGCACCGCGCGCCTCGATCGATTTGCTGAGGCATAGCGCCGCGCTTGGTCTGCCGCGGGTAGCGATCGGTGGAATCACACCGGACAATGGTGCGCCGTTGATTGACGCTGGGGCAGATTTTCTGGCGGCGGTCTCGGCTGTTTTCGGCGCGTCCGACGTGCACACCGCCGCGCAACGCTTTGCCGGCATGTTTTCCCCTGACCGAGAATCCACGCGATGACCAACCACGAACTGTTCCAGCGCGCCCTGCAACTGATGCCCGGCGGTGTGAACTCGCCGGTGCGCGCGTTCAAGTCGGTGGGTGGCGAACCGTTCTTCACTGCGCGGGCGGACGGTTCCTGCCTGTGGGACGTTGAAGGCAGGCGCTATATCGACTATGTCGGTTCGTGGGGGCCGATGATCGTCGGCCACAACCATCCGGCCGTGCGCGAAGCGGTCGAACGCGCGGTGAAGGATGGCCTGTCGTTCGGCACGCCTTGCGCCGCCGAGGTCACCATGGCCGAGACCATCACCCGGCTGATCCCGTCGATCGACATGGTACGCATGGTCAACTCCGGCACCGAGGCCACGATGTCGGCGATCCGGCTCGCTCGCGGCGCCACCGGCCGCAGCAAGATCGTGAAATTCGAGGGCTGCTACCACGGCCACGGCGACAGTTTTCTGGTCAAGGCCGGCTCCGGCGCGCTGACTTTCGGCGTGCCAACCTCGCCGGGCGTGCCGAAGGCGAATGCCGACCTCACCCTCACGCTGCCTTACAACGACCTCGACGCGGCGAAGGCATTGTTTGCCAAACAGGGCAATGAGATCGCCGGCCTGATCATCGAGCCGGTCGCCGGCAACATGAACTGCATCCTGCCGGCGGACGGCTACCTGCAGGGCCTGCGTGAACTGTGCACGAAGTCGGGCGCGTTGCTGATCTTCGACGAGGTGATGACCGGTTTCCGCGTCGCGCTCGGCGGCGCTCAGGCGCATTACGGCGTGACGCCCGATCTGACCACGTTCGGCAAGATCATCGGCGGTGGCATGCCGGTAGGTGCCTACGGCAGCCGGCGCGAGCTGATGGAGCAGATCGCTCCAAGCGGGCCGATCTACCAGGCCGGCACGCTGAGCGGCAACCCGGTGGCAATGGCAGCGGGACTGGCGATGCTGGAGCTGATCCAGGCACCGGGCTTTCACGAACAGCTCGCCGCGCGCACGCGCCTGCTCGCCGACGGCTTCCAGTCGATCGCCGACGGCGAAGGCGTGGCGTTCAGTACCAACCGCGTGGGCGGCATGTTCGGGCTGTTCTTCAGCGCCGAAAAAGTCACCAGCTACGCGCAGGCGACGGCGGCGGATGTCGCGCTGTTCAACCGTTTCTTCCACGGCATGCTCAAGCGCGGCGTGTATCTGGCACCGTCCGCGTTCGAGGCCGGCTTCATGTCCAGCGCGCACAGCGAGCAGGACATCGCCGATACGCTGGAAGCGGCGCGCGGCGCAATACGCGAGGCGAAGAACTGATTCACCAGTTGCCGGTGTTCGGCATCGACGCCCAAGGTTCGCTCGGCGGCAGATGCCCGTCCTGCAGCAACTCGATCGAGATCAGGTCGGGCGAGCGCACGAAGGCCATGTGGCCATCCCGCGGCGGCCGGTGGATGGTGCAGCCCATCGCCTGCAGCCGCGCGCAGGTGGCGTAGATGTCGTCGACGCGGAACGCCAGGTGGCCGAAGTTGCGTGCCGAGCCGTAATCCTCCTGCGAGCCCCAGTTCCAGGTCAGCTCGATCTCGGCCTCAGGGCTTTCCGGCGCGGACAGGAACACCAGCGTGTACTTGCCTTCGGGCACTTCCTTGCGGCGCACTTCGCGCAAGCCGAGACCTTCGCAGTAGAAGCGCAGAGAGGCGTCGAGGTCACGTACGCGCACCATGCTGTGCAGGTATTTCATCGGGATGTTCCTGATCAATGGGTATCGATTCAGCCTGCCGCAAAGTCGCTCAACGCCACATGCAGGCGCGCGAGACCGTCGGCCAGTTCTTCGTCGGTGATGGTCAGCGGCGGCACGAAGCGCAACACGTTTGGCCCGGCCTGCAGCAGCAACAGGCCATGCGCCGCAGCGTGGTCGAGGATCGCTCCCGCCTTGCCTGCGTGCGCATCGATCAGCACGGCGCCGATCATCAGGCCGCGACCGCGCACTTCGGCGAACACGTTCAACTCCTGGTTGATGCGAGCCAGCCCGACGCGCAAGTCATTCGCCTGGCGTTCCACGTTCATCAGCACCGCCGGCGAAGCCAGCTTGGCCAGCGCGACACGCGCGACCGCGGCCGCCATCGGATTACCGCCGAACGTGGTGCCGTGTGCTCCGTACTGCATGACCTCGGCCACCTTCGGGCCAGCCAGCATCGCGCCGATCGGAAAACCGCCGCCGAGTGCCTTGGCCAGGGTCACGATGTCCGGCGTGACATGGTCGTGCGTATGAGCGAACAACGTGCCGGTACGACCCATGCCGCACTGGATCTCGTCCAGCACCAGCAGGGCGTCATGCTGGTCGCACAACTCGCGCACGCACCTGAGGAAGCCCGCTGCCGCCGGCACCACGCCGCCCTCGCCCTGCACCGGCTCCAGCATCACGGCGGCGATGTCGCCCGCGTCGAACGCCGCCTCCAGCGCCGCGACATCGTTGAAGTCGAGATAGCGGAAACCCGCCGGCAGCGGCTCGTAACCTTCCTGATATTTCGGCTGCGCGGTGGCGGTGACGGTCGCCAGCGTCCGGCCGTGAAACGAGCCCCTGAAGGTGATGATGATGCGCCGCTCCGGCGGACGTCCCTTCGATGCCGCCCATTTGCGCACCAGCTTGATCGCCGCCTCGTTCGCCTCGGCACCGGAGTTGCACAGAAACACGCGCTCGGCGAAATGCGAGGCGCGCACCAGCTCCTCGGCCAGTCGCAGCGGTGGCTCGGTGTAGAACACGTTGCTGGCGTGCCACAGCTTGTGCGCCTGCGCGGTGAGCGCATCGACCAAGTCCGGGTCCTGATGACCCAACGCATTGACCGCGATGCCGGCGCCGAAGTCGACGTAGTCGCGGCCTTCGGTGTCCCACACCCGGGCACCCTTGCCATGATCGAGCACCAGCTCACGCGGTTTGTATACCGGCAGCCAGTAACGCTTGCCAAGGTCGGTCAGGGTGGCGTCGTGCGCGTGCATGGGGGATCCGTGAAGCGGCCAGAGTCAACCTGGCGTGAGAAAACGGATTCGAACTCCGTAGGGGAATGCCATCGTAAGTGCTGCGCGTCGGCTTTGCACGACCCCCGGCGTGGCCTGCTGTAAACCACGGCGGGCGGTGTATCAGTGCTGTTACATGTGGCCGCGACCCCGTGCCGGCCTCGATCCGACGCGATCTGTCGTGCTGGTACACGCGTTGCCGTTGTAACCCCGCAACACTGCCGCATCCGCTCCGGAAACCCGCCGAACGGCGCCAGCCGTTGGGACGACTCGAATAGGTCGCCTTGGCACGCGGCTTGCGTCGTACGGACGTGGACCAGGCAGTGGGGGAAACCATGCATCACGCAGAACGACATGCCGCGCGAAGGGGAATCGCCGCCGGCTCATGGCTGGCACTTGGCATGATGGTGCTGTCCACGCCTGCGATCGCCGCCGACGCCCACAAGGCCGTTGAGGTACAGCACGGCGAGATCGTGGTGGTGCGCAACGTCTCGGCGCGTCCGGCCTACCGGCAAGCGCCGCCGGGCATGGCGCTGATCGTGAATCCTTCGCCACGGCATGAACTGGATGGCGCGCTCAATACCGGCGAACTTTCCGATGGCGACTACGCCAGCCTCAATGCCACCACGCCCGCCGGCAATCGCGGCACGCATGACACCACCGTCGAGCGGGTCACCCGCAACGCGCTCGGTGGCAGCGTCGGCGCACGTGCGGACGCCGGCAACGGCTTCAGCCATCTGATCGCGGCGCCCACGGGCGGCATCGGGCGGGCCACCGGCGGCATCGGCAACCAGGTACAGGGCGCGTTGTCCCTGTTGCCCGGTCTCGCTCCTTCCAGTCCCGCCGGGCACTGAGCGCCGCCATGTCGCCACGATCCACACTATCGGTCACGCTGATCCTCGCATCGATGCTGGCGTTCCCGTTCAGTGCGGCCTGCGCCGCCGGCGATGACTACACGATGATGCTTGGCTACCTCGCCAACAGCCGTATCGATGGCAACGCCATGCGCGGCACCAGCGGCGCCAGCAGCGTGAACGTGGCAGCGGGCGATCTCAACCAGCAAGCCAACCTGCGCGCGTTTGCCAGTGGCGGCAACGTCACGGTCCAAGGCCGACAGGCGCAGCAGGACAACCACTTCGACCGCCCCTACGCAGCCAGCGCCAGCATCGGCGGCGCGGCTTACGCGCAAGGCAGCGGACTGGCAGCGATCAACCAGGCCAGTGGCAGCGGCAACCAGCAGCTCAATGCCGTTGCCGGCGAACTGGCTGCACAAGGAATACGCGAAACGACGGACGGTTCCCTGTCATCCGCCATTTCAGCGTCGGCAGGGGAGCAGCACCCCAGAACCATCCCTTCATCCGGCGACGGCCCCCGCAGTGCGGCGGTCGAAGCGTCGGCCATGCGGGGATATCAGGGTGTGATGCAACTCAATCAGGCCGCGGGGTCGGGCAACGCCACCGGTAATCAGCTGCTGCTGTCCGTGTCGTCGTCACCGCGGTGAATGCACCAAGCACCAAGAGAGAGAGGACATCATGAGCGCCACATTCAAGAAAACACTATTGGCCATGGCAGTTGCCACGTTGTTCAGCACCGCTACCGCGTATGCCCACAACGGCGGCGACCGGCACGACTCGCATTCCGACAACTCGAACAAGGTGAGGATCGACAAGAAGGTCGAACTGAGCACGGACATCTCGCTGAAGGGCGATCCCCGGGTGCAGGGCAACATCGACATCAACGCCGCCGCCATTGCGATCGTCGACAACAAGCAGTCCAACGCCGTCAACGAAGGCGACAACACCAACCTCACCAACAACGCTTCCGCCTCCGGCAACGTCGCCGGCAACGCGTCGGGCAACATCGGCGTGAACATCGGCTCCGGCGACAACAACCAGCAGGACAACGCCGCAGCCTTGTCGGCAGCCGACGCAAGCTTTGCCTTCGGCATGGCGGACGGCGAAGTGTTCGTGAATCAGCAGGGACTGTTCAACGACACCGTCAACGCGGGCGTCACCAACAGCGCCACGGTCAGCGGCAACGCGTTCCAGAACGCCTCGGGCAACCTGGGCGTGAACGTTACCTCGGGCAACAACAACCAGCAGAAGAACGCGATGGCCGCCGCCGTGGCGACCACCCGCTTCGCGCAGTCCACCGTGGCGTCGGATCAGGCGTCGGGGCACAACTCGGTCAGCAACGCCGGCTACGTCCAGCAGTACAACGACACGGTCGACGTCTCGATGAGCGGCGCGGTGCAGGGCTACTCGCTCGGCCTGGGCCTTGGCGGCTACGCGGGTCATTCGTCGGGGAGCTACTCGGGCAGCTCGTCTTCCGACAGCAGCGGCATGGCGTATCAGGCCAGCAACCTGTATCCGGACAGCTGGAACGGCGCCACCCACCCGAGTGGCAACCAGACCGGCCATATCGACTTCGACAACGAAGCGCAGGGTGCGGTGCAGAACCCGAACCGTCCGGGCGTGGGCGGCTTTGCATTCGACACCAGCAGCCACAGCAGCGGCAGCGAAAGTGGGACAACGCGCGGTACGGAGTCCGGTGGGCTGGGCTTCGTCGAACTCTCGGCAAATGACCTCTACGCCGACCTCAGCGGTACCGTGACCACCACGCGCTGGGTGGTCGTGGATGCGACCAACACCGCCGGCCTGAGCGGCAATGCGTTCCAGAACGCGTCGGGCAACATCGGCATCAACGTCGCCTCGGGCAGTGGCAATCAGCAGGCGAACAGCCTGGCGATGGCCGTTGCACAGCCCGGCGCGGGTGGCACGGGTGGCGGCGAATAACCGCCATCGCAATGGTACAGGTGGTCGCCTCAAGCGACCGACGAGGGCGGTAGTCCGGTGGCATTGACGCCGGATACCTGTGGAACCCCCCGGCCCGTCCCCTGCGGGCCGGGGGTCTTCCTCGACAAGGAATCACCATGCGTCATCTGCTGATTGCCATCGCACTTTTTTCGCTCACCCTGGTCGGCTCGATCGCGCGTGCCGGCGAGGTACGCTTCGATGGCGTACTGCCCAACGGCGGCCTCTACGTCGGCCATGTCGAGAGCATGCAGGAAGGGCGCTACCGGAATATCGTGCGCCAGCACACCGACTACAGCTGCGGTGCGGCGGCACTCGCTACCATTCTTCGCTACGCCTATCACCTCAACGTGGACGAGAACACGGTGATCCAGGGCATGATGGGCGTGGCCGATACGAACCTGGTCAGGCAGCGCGGTTTCTCGCTGCTGGACATCAAGCACTACGTGACCTCGCTGGGCATGCGTGGCCGCGGCTACCGCATCAACGAGGCGCGCCTGCGCAGCCTGCATGTGCCCGGTCTGGTGTTGATGGACGTGCGCGGCTTTCGGCATTTCGTGGTGCTCAAGCAGGTTCACCACGACACGGTGGAGCTTGCCGACCCGATCCTCGGGAACCGCAGCATTCCGCTGGCCGACTTCGTCAAGGCGTGGCCATCGCGCGCGGTTTTCGTGGTGATCGGCAACGACTTCGACCGTCACACCGTCCTTTTGCAGCCCACCGATCACGCCAGCGCGCGTGCGCTGTTTGCCCGTCAGGGTTCGATCACCGATGCCGAATTGCTCGACTTCGGTTTCACCCATGCCGATCTTTTTTAGGAACACTGCCATGAAACACACCCGGCTCTGCCTGCTCAGTTCCGCCGCCCTGGCGCTCGGCCACTGGGGTGCGCCGGCCATGGCCACGACTGTCCCGGCAACCAGCAGGCTGGAGGAGATCGGCGATGCGGAAATGGGCGACATGCGCGGCCGTTACACCGTGGGCGACAACGCGGTTGCCTGGTTCGGCGTGAAGATGATCTCGACCTGGCAGACCGCCACCGGGCAGGTTCTGCAAGGGACGCTTGCCTTGAACATGGACTTCACCCACGACCATATGAAACCGCAGATCAGCTTCGAACCGATCGTGAGCATCACCCGCGCGGATGCTCCGCTACCGGCCTCCGCCGGCGTGGCCACGCCGTCAGTCCGCCATGTCGACGGCGCAGGCTTGGCCAACGTCGGCGGCGTGGTGCAGAGCGTGCAGGTTGCCGGCGATGGCAACCTCGCCAGCAACGTCACCCGGCTGACCGTCAGCGACGGCGATGCCGCCCCGGCCGGCGTCAGCACCGGCACACCCAGCGGTGCCGCGATGGCGGTCAGCGGCGGCAGCCGCGCCGTGGCGAGTTTCGATGGCAACAGTGCCAACCTGTTGCTCAGCATCGACGGCCAGGGCTCGGTCGAGCAATGGATCCGCAACGGCAGCGTCGGCCAGAGCGTGCAGCTCACGGCCGACAACCAGCTGATCAACAACCGCATGGAGATCGAGCTGGTCCGACAGACGGTAGCAGCCAACACCCAGCTCGCACAGAATGTTGCGCAGGCAATCAACCAGGCGCAAGGCATCGGCCTGCATTGAAACGGAGGTTCGTTCGTCGCTTGCTTCACCTCAGGGGAAAGGACATGGATACGCACCGGACATTACTCGCCAGCGCGACGGCCTGCGCGCTTCTGCTCGGCGCACCGCTGGCGGCCGCGCAGGATACCGCCGCCAGCGGCGCGGACCAGCAACAGATCAACGCGCTTGTCGACCAACTGCAGACGCTGAAGAGCAGCTACGCGCAGGAAGTGCGACGCCTGCGCGAGCTGGACATGCAGGTGCAGGCATTGCAGGCGCGCCTGGCCGGAAAGACAACACCCAACGCTGCGCTGCCCGCGCTTGCCACGCCGGCCGTTGCCGCGCCGGGCAACGACAACACGACCGGCAACGCGGCCAGCCAGGCCGGCAGCATCGCCGATGCCGAAAAAGCCAGGGAACAGACGCCCACGCGCAGCATGCAGGACGCACTGCAGCAGGAGCATGCCGTATTCGACCGCAAGCTGACCTTGGAAAACAGCCTCAGCTACAGCCACTACGATCGCAAGCAACTGACCCTCAATGGCTTCCTCGCGCTTGATGCGATCTTTCTCGGCAACATTGCCATCGAGGACGTCAAATCCGACTCGCTCACCTACAATTTCGCGGCGCGCTACGGCGTGAGTCCGCGACTCACAATGAACCTCGACGTGCCTTATCTGGCCCGGCAGACGGCCTATCTGAAAGGCGGTGCGGGCGGCTCTGCGGCAGCAATTGCCGAAGAACAGACCCGCGGCAGCGGCATCGGCGACGTCAGCCTGAGCGCGAACTACAAGCTGTTCGCCGAAACCGCATCCCGGCCGGATACCGTGCTGACTCTCGCCGTCACCGCACCGACCGGCCGCGCACCCTACGGCATCGACTGGAAGGTGCTGGAGCGTGGCGACGACAAATTCATCCGCTTCGCGGTGCCGCAGAAGCAGCCGACCGGCAATGGTTTGTGGCAAGCGAACATCGGCGTGTCGGCAGTGAAGACGATGGATCCCGCGATCGTGTTCGCCAACGTTGGCTATATCCACTCGTTCCCGCGTCGCTTCGGCGACATCGATACCGATCCGCAAACGCGCAGCCCGGGCGAAGTGAAGCTGGGCAACTCCTACTACTTTGGCGCCGGCGTGGCTTTTGCTTTCAATGAGCGCACCAGCCTGAGCCTTTCCTTCAGCGACCGGTTCAGTGCCAAGGCGTCGCTGCGCAACGGCAAGCTGCCCTGGACCAAGGTGATCGGAAGCGACGCCAATGCCGGCACCTTCAACCTCGGAGTGACTTATGCGCTGAGTGCGCATACAACCCTGGTCACCCTGCTGGGCGTCGGCCTCAGCCCCGACGCGCCGGATTACAGCCTCACCTTCAAGATTCCCTACATGTTCTGAGTCACCGGCCGCGCGCCGCCCTTCTCCGGCCGCAGTACTCCGAACGGGGCGCCTTCACGCAACTCGTCCAGCGCGATGTGGTGTTTCTTGCACAGGCGGTACACGGTGACCCGCGATACGTTGAGCCGCCGTCCGCATTCGCTGATGTTGAAGTGGCTCTCGCGCAGGCACTGCAGAACCGCTGCGCGTTCGGCCGATACGCGCATCAGATCGAGATTCGAGCGACCGATGGCAGGCAACGTTCCTTGCAGATCCAGATCGGCGGCGCTGATCAATGAACCTTCGGCGACGACAGCGGCACGTTGCACCCGGTTGAGCAGCTCGCGCACATTGCCCGGCCAGGCAAAATCGCGCATGGCCTGGCGCGCGTCGCCGCTGAAAGTGCGGGCGCGGCTTGGATGCCGCAAGCGGAAAGCGTCGAGGAAATGTTGCGCCAGGAGCTCGGCGTCGCCCTTGCGCTCGCGCAGCGCCGGCATGTGCAGACGCAGGACATTGAGGCGATAGTAGAGGTCCTCGCGAAAGCGCCCTTGCGCCACGGCCAGTTCCAGGTCCACATGGGTGGCGGCCAATACCCGCACGTCGGGCTTGATCGGCTGGCTGGAGCCCACGCGCAGCAGCGTGCCTTCCTGCAAAAGGCGCAACAGGCTGGTCTGCGCATCGAGCGGCAGGTCGCCGATCTCGTCGAGAAACACCGTGCCGCCGTCAGCCGCTTCGAAATGGCCGATGCGCCGCGCATTTGCGCCGGTGAAGGCGCCGCGCTCGTGCCCGAACAATTCGGATTGCACCAGATTCAGCGGCAACGCCCCACAATTGATCGCCACGAAGGGCCGCTCGCAGCGCCGCGACAAACCGTGCAGCGCGCGTGCGGCCACCTCCTTGCCGCTGCCGGTTTCGCCGGTGATCAGCACCGGCAGGTCTACCGGCGCGTACTTGCGCAGGCTCGCCATGGTTGTCCGCATCACCGGGCTGATCGCACCGACGATCCCGGGAACATCGGCTTTCTCGACGGCTGGCGACCAGCCGCAGCCGATCTTCGTGAGCGTCCCGATCAGCCGCTTCATGTCGACCGGCGCGGTGAAGAAGGCCGCACTGGCGCGCAGGATCCGTTCCACTTCGGGTGCATCGGCGGAAGTTTCCTGCACGACCACGGCAAGCCATGGCAACCACGGATACTCATCCATCAAGCGACCCATGGATTGGACCGTATCCGAATCGCTATGCCGCAAATCGGCCATGGCCACCACGACGTCATCGCGGCGCATGCCTACACCGTCCCGCGTCGCCACGTCGCCAATCCGTGTACGCCAACCGGCCTGAGCCAACGAGGCACACTCCTCGGCCGTCGGCTGTCCGAACCAGACGACGCAACGTCTGGATACCTGCTCGCTAGTCATGACCGCCCCCTGTCCTTCCAATGCGGTTCGGGGACGAGACACCTTGGGCAGGTGATGGACCCCCGATACTTCACGGCCGGATATTCCACCCGGCTTGCTACTGAAATGTGAACCAGATCACACAATACTCCGCGTGCGCGAGAGTTGCGTGAAGACGCTCAAGTATCCACTCGTCGCTAACCCCTTGCAATCGCGAGGTTTTTATCGTCCAGAGAAACCAGCGGAGACCGAGCCAGGCTGTCGGGTTTGCCGTACACGCCAAACCGGTGCCTCGGCGCCACGTCAGTCCAGGAACAGATCCGGCAGCAGCGGCACGCCCGGCTGCACCGCGTAAGTTTCGAAGTCGCTGACGCCGGCCTCGCGCAGGACCGTCTCGTCGATGGCGAAATGGCCGGTGTAGTCGCGCGACGGGCGGGTCAGGATGACGTGGGCGGCATCGGCGACGATCTCCGGCTTGCGGCAATGTTCGGCCTTCACGCCCTCGATCATGCCGATCGCCGCGGTGGCGATCACCGTACGCGGCCACAGCGCATTCACCGCGATGCCCAGCGGCGCAAACTCCGGGCTCATGCCCAGCACGCACAAGCTCATGCCGTACTTGGCGATGGTGTAGGCGGTATGCGGGGCGAACCATTTCGGATCGAGGTTCGGCGGCGGCGACAGCATCAGCACATGCGGATTGGCCGCCTGTTTCAGATACGGCAGGCAACTCTGGGTAACCAGGAAGGTGCCGCGGGTATTGACCTGATGCATCAGATCGTAGCGTTTCATCGGCGTGTCGGCGGTCCCGGCCAGCCAGATCGCACTGGCGTTGTTGACCACGATGTCGATGCCGCCGAAACGCTCGGCGGCCTGCGCTGCGGCGGCACGCACCTGCGTTTCCTCGCGGATATCCACCTGCAGGGCCAGCGCCTTGCCGCCGGCTTCCTCGACGGCCGCCGCGGCGGTGTGGATGGTGCCGGGCAACTTCGGATTCGCCACGCCGCTCTTCGCCGCGATCACGATATTCGCACCGTCACGTGCGGCCCGCAGCGCAATCGCCAGCCCGATGCCGCGCGAGGCACCACTGATGAACAAGGTCTTGCCGGCGAGATTGCCCATGCCCATCGACTCCGTCGCAAAAGCCGAGTTTACGATGCCGGCGTGCTCAAAGATTCATGGCTTCTGGAAACGCGGCAGGATGTCGCGCAACTCGGCCAGCCGCTGCACCGGATCGGTCAGTTCGAGCATGTGCTGCTGCTCGGCGACATCCAGCGGCAGCAGCTCGGCCAACCGAAAACCCAGCCAACTGGCATCGTCGTAGGCGCTGCGCGGGGCGTGCCGCCACTGCGGCGCCATCGTCTCGATCAGCCGTTCGAGGATGCCCTGCAGCAACGCGAATTCCACAGGCACCTGCTGCTCCGGCTCGGCGGGCCAGACTTCCACATCGCCACGCAGCATTCCATCGGAACGCACCCGCGTGCGGGCGACGCGAAAGCGCGGGCCACCTTCGGCGACGATGCCCAGCAAGCCGTTCTCGTCGCGATGAAAATCGGTGATCCTCGCCACCGTGCCGATCGCTGCCGGCGTCGCCGGTGCACCGACCTCATGTCCGTCAAGGATCAGGCATGCACCGAAACCGGTGCCATAGCGGCTGCACTCGCGCACCAGGTCGAGATAACGCGGCTCGAAAATGCGCAATTGCAACTGGCCGCCGGGGGTCAACACGGAGGCAAGCGGAAACAACGGCATTTCGATGAGCGGCGACTGGGCGACCATGTGCCCAGTGTAACCAGTGCCAGGCGGGCAGACACCCGAGCGCCGTGGTCTACATCACCGGACCATGCGTGTTGCTTCCTTCACATGGCGGCGTTTTGCTCGCACTTCCAGGGATGGCCCTGTGGGCATCCACACGTACGTCCACGCCCCCTGCTTTTCGGCACCGGTGTCTGATTGGCCGCATGCAGGGAATATCCCGGGCGATCGTCCCGCTTGGACAGGCCAACCGCTGAATCAGCGAGCCTGCGCAAGGGCATCGACGAACCGGCGCGGTGCCGCTTCGAAACCGCCGTTGGACATGAAGATCACCTGGTCGCCCGGCTGCACCTGGGCCTGCAAGATGGCGATCAGCGCATCGACCGTCGGTGCCGTCGTACCTCGCCCGTCCAGCGCCGCGATGACCTGGCCGGCATCCCACGGCAACTCGGGCCGGTGCAGGAACACCACCACGTCGGCATCGGCCAGCGACGGTGCCAGCGCTTCGGCGTGTGCGCCCTGGCGCATCGAATTGGAGCGCGGCTCCAGCGCCACCAGGATGCGGGCCTTGCCGACCTTTGCGCGCAGCCCGGCCAGGGTGGTGACGATCGCGGTGGGGTGGTGGGCGAAATCGTCATAGACGCGCACACCGTTCACCTCGCCGACCCGCTCCATCCGCCGCTTGACGCTCTCGAAGCTGGCGAATGCGGGCAGCAGCGCTTTCGGATCGGCACCGGCGGCGTGGGCCGCGGCCAGTGCGGCCAGCGCGTTCATCACGTTGTGGTTGCCCAGCAGCGGCCAGCGCACTTCGCCGATCAACTCGCCATCGCGTTGCACGCTGAAAACCGAACCGTCGGCCTCGCTCAGCGTGGCCTGCCAGTTGCCGCGGCCTATGCCGAACGTTTCCACCGGCGTCCAGCAACCCATGGCCAGCACTTCGGCGAGACGCTCGTCGTGCGCGTTGACGATCAGCCGGCCGTTGCCCGGCACGGTGCGCACCAGGTGATGGAACTGGCGCTGGATCGCCGCCACGTCGGGGAAGATGTCCGCATGGTCGTATTCGAGGTTGTTGAGGATCGCGATGCGGGGGCGGTAATGCACGAACTTGCTGCGCTTGTCGAAGAACGCGGTGTCGTATTCGTCCGCTTCAATGACGAACGGCGCAGCCAAAGGCTGCACGACACGCCCTTCTCCCGCCGGGGGAAGGTGGCGCGCAGCGCCGGAAGAGGGACTCTGGGCGGCGTGCGGCCCTACTCCCCCCAGCCGCGCCGACACCCCGAAATTCCCCGGCACTCCGCCGACCAGGAACCCCGGTGTCATCCCTGCGCTTTCCAGCAGATGCGCCAGCAGGCTGGTCGTGGTCGTCTTGCCGTGCGTACCGGCCACCGCCAGCACGTCGCGATCGGCCAGCACCGTCTCGCCCAGCCACTGCGGCCCGGAGACGTAGCGCAGGCGCTGATCGAGCATGTATTCGACGGCAGGGTTGCCACGAGTCATCGCGTTGCCGACCACGACGAGATCCGGTGCCGGTTGCAGATGATCGGCCGCGTAGCCGCTCATCAGGCCGATGCCGAGCGCTTCCAGTTGCGTGCTCATCGGTGGATAGACGTTGGCGTCGGAACCTTCGACCGTGTGGCCGAGTTCGCGCGCCAGCGCGGCGACACCGCCCATGAAGGTGCCGCAGATGCCGAGGATGTGCAGACGCATGTGGGCGATCCCTTGAAAACCGCTCGCGCAGGAGCGGAAATGCTCAGCCGTTCGCCGTGGCCGATTCGCTTCGCAGCGCCTGCTTGACCCGCGCGGTGACCTCGCCCAGCTCGCCGACGCCATCGACGATCTGCAGCTTGCCACGGCGGGCATAGAAGTCCGCCACGGGCGCGGTCTGCTCGGCGTAGATCGCCAGGCGCTTGCGCACGGTGTCGGGGTTGTCGTCGGCGCGGCCTTCGGCCTTGAAGCGGATCTCGCAGCGGCCGATGATCACCTCGCTGGGCACCTTGAGCTTCACCACGGCATCCAGTGGCTGGCCGATTTTCGCCAGCAATTGATCAAGCGCGTCAGCCTGGGCCAGGTTGCGCGGATAGCCATCGAGGATGAAGCCGGCTTTCGCGTCATCCTGCGCCAGCCGGTCTTCCAGCATGCCGAGCAGGATATCGTCGGAAACCAGCTGGCCGGCATCCATCACCGCCTTGGCCTTCAACCCCATGGGAGTGCCGGCCGCCACGGCAGCGCGCAACATGTCGCCAGTCGAGATATGCGGCACACCCAATTCCGCCTTCAGCAGGGCAGCCTGCGTGCCTTTGCCCGAGCCGGGCGCACCAAGTAGGACGAGTCGCATAATGCTCCACAAGTTTGGCGGGCTGCCGCACACTGCAGCAGCCCGCCAGATTCCCAGAATTGACCGTCAAATTAGCGGCTGCACCCGATGCCGTCAAACAGCGCCCTTTGCCTGTGTCCGCCAAGTGCCTGTCGCCAAAAGGATTTGCGGCCGACCAACGCCCCCACCAACCCATCGAGGATAGCCATGAGCCCGACCCGCCGCCCGCCAGCCATCACCGGCAACCTGTTGTACGCCCAGTCCGGCGGTGTCACTGCGGTGATCAACGCCACCGCCGCCGGCGTGATCGAGGCCGCCCGCAGCAAGGGCGTGAAGGTGTACGCCGCGCGCAACGGCATCCTCGGCGCGTTGCGCGAGGACCTGATCGACACCTCAAGGGAATCGACCGCCGCGATCGCCGCGCTGCGCCACACCCCCGGCGGCGCGTTCGGCTCGTGCCGCTACAAGCTGAAGTCGCTGGAGGAGAACCGCGCCGAGTACGAGCGGCTCATCGAGGTGTTCCGCGCGCATGATATCCGCTGGTTCCTCTACAACGGCGGCAACGATTCGGCCGACACCGCGCTCAAGCTGTCGCAGATCGGCAAGACGCTCGGCTACGACATCCGCTGCATCGGCGTGCCGAAAACGGTGGACAACGACCTGGCCGTCACCGACTGCTGCCCCGGCTTCGGCTCGGTGGCGAAGTACACCGCGATATCCACGCTGGAGGCCAGCCTCGATGTCGCCTCGATGGCCGAGACGTCGACCAAGGTGTTCATCCTCGAAGTGATGGGCCGCCACGCCGGCTGGATCGCCGCTGCCGCCGGGCTCGCCGGGGAAGGCGTTGACGCGGCACCGCACATCATCCTGTTCCCCGAGAACGCGTTCGACGAAGCGGCGTTCCTGGCCAAGGTGGAGGCCACCGTGAAACGCGTCGGCTGGTGCACCGTGGTCGCTTCCGAAGGTGTGCGCAATGCGTCCGGACAGTTCCTCGCCGAAGCCGGCACGCGCGACGCGTTCGGCCATGCGCAGCTCGGCGGCGTGGCACCGGTGCTGGCAGCGTTGGTGAAGGAAAAACTCGGTTACAAATACCACTGGGCGTTGCCCGACTACCTGCAACGTTCCGCGCGCCATGCCGCGTCGAAAGTCGATGCCGAACAGGCGTATGCGGTCGGCAAGGCGGCGGTCGACTACGCGCTGGCCGGCATGAATGCGGTGATGCCGGTGATCGTGCGCAGCTCCGACGCGCCCTATCGCTGGAAGCTCGAGCCGGCCGCACTGGCGAAGATCGCCAACCGCGAGAAGAAAATGCCGAAGAACTTCATCACCCGCGACGGCTTAGGCATCACCGCCGCGGCACGGCGCTACCTCGCTCCGCTGATCCGCGGCGAAGCACCACTGCCGTACGGCAAGGATGGTCTGCCGAAATACGTGCAGCTGAAGAATGTGGCGGTGGCGAAGCAGCTGGCAGGTTTCACGCGCTGAACTCGTGGCAGCCACTTGCTGAGTGCCACCTGAAACCGGACGCAGCGTATCGGGCTGCGTTCAGCCGCACATTCCTACGATCCGCCGTGTCCCGTCGCTCGCCGCCTTGTTGCGGCACGATGCCCACGGAGGAGACTGGAGATGAAACTCGTCAACCGCCTGCTCATTGCACTCGCCCTGGCCACCACCGGCAGCTTCGCGCTCGCAGCCCCGGGCCACGGCGATCACGACCGGCATGGTCAGGATCATGATCGCCGTGGCCATGATCGTGGATACGACCGGCACCACGACGATCGCCGCGGGTACGATCATCGACGCCATGACCGGCGCGATCATGACTGGCGCGATCGTGACGGCTGGCGTCATGACGATCGCCGCTATGGCTACGACCGTGGCTATCGCCACGCCGACCGACGTTATTACTCGCGTCACGGCCATTGGGAGCGCGGCCACCGATACTACGGCCCGACCTACGTCGTGCGTGACTACGGCTACTACCGCCTGCGTCCGCCACCGCGCGGCTACCACTGGGTACGTGCGGACAACGACTATCTGCTGGTCGCCATCGCCACCGGCGTCATCCTGGACATCGCGCTGCAGTAAATCCGCCGTCGCATGAACCGCCGAGGGCCATGCATTCGTGCATGGCCCTTTTCGCTGCATGGCGCTGCGCCGCACAACAGTCCGCGCAACAACCTCTGCCTATACTCCCCGGGACCGCCCATTCCGGACGGCCACTTACAACCCATGGGGAGGCTCCGATGCTGCAGCAGTATGGCTGGTGGATCGTTCTGGCGTGTGCGGTGGTGGCGGTTTTGTATGGCGCGTTCTCCGCGCGCTGGATCCTGGCGCAATCGCCGGGCAACGAGCGGATGCAGGAAATTGCCGCGGCGATCCAGGAAGGCGCACGCGCCTACCTCAACCGTCAGTACACCACCATCGGCATGGTCGGCGTGGTGTTGTTGCTGCTGATCGGGTTCTTTCTCAACTGGCCGACCGCGATCGGCTTCCTGCTCGGTGCGGTGCTGTCGGGGGCGGCCGGCTACATCGGCATGAACGTCTCGGTGCGCGCCAACGTGCGCACCGCCGAAGCGGCGCGGCGGGGCTTGAGCCCGGCGATGGACGTGGCGTTCCGCGGCGGCGCGATCACCGGCATGCTGGTGGTGGGCCTCGCCCTGCTCGGCGTCGCCGGCTACTGGCTGGTGCTCAACCGCATGGGCATCACCGGTGAAACGGCCCTGCATGCACTGGTGGGCCTGGCGTTCGGCAGCTCGCTGATCTCGATCTTCGCGCGGCTTGGCGGCGGCATCTTCACCAAGGGTGCAGACGTCGGTGCGGATCTGGTCGGCAAGGTCGAGGCCGGCATCCCGGAAGACGACCCGCGCAACCCGGCGGTGATCGCCGACAACGTGGGCGACAACGTCGGCGACTGCGCCGGCATGGCGGCGGACCTGTTCGAAACCTATGCGGTGACGGTGATCGCCACCATGCTGCTGGGCGGCCTGATGTTTGCCGACAACCTGCAGGCGATGCTGTACCCGCTGCTGCTGGGCGGCGTGTCGATCATCGCCTCGATCATCGGCACGCTGTTCGTCAAGGTGAAGGAAGGCGGCTCGATCATGGGCGCGCTGTACAAGGGAGTGGTCGTGTCGGCGGTACTTTCGGCGATCGCGTTCTGGTTCGTCACCGGCTCGCTGCTGCCGCAGGGGCTGACCGCGGGCGACGGTCATCTGATCACCTCCGGCCAGCTTTTCTGCTGCTCGCTGATCGGACTGGTCCTGACCGGCGTGATCGTGTGGGTCACCGAGTACTACACCGGCACCCAGTTCAAGCCGGTGCAGCACATCGCCGAGGCATCCACCACCGGCCATGGCACCAACATCATCGCCGGGCTGGGCGTGTCGATGAAATCGACCGCGCTGCCGGTGATCGCGGTCTGCGCGGCGATCTGGGGTGCCTACCACTTCGGCCAGTTGTACGGCATTGCGATCGCCGCCACGGCGATGCTTTCGATGGCCGGCATGATCGTGGCGCTGGATGCCTACGGCCCGATCACCGACAACGCCGGCGGCATCGCCGAGATGGCCGACCTGCCGCCGGAAGTGCGCGGCGTCACCGACCCGCTGGATGCGGTCGGCAACACCACCAAGGCGGTGACCAAGGGCTACGCGATCGGCTCGGCCGCGCTGGCCGCGCTGGTGCTGTTCGCCGACTACACGCACAACCTCGACGCGATGGGCGCGACCCGGGCACTCACCGCCGGCATACCCTACACGTCGCTGACGTTCGACCTGTCCGACCACATGGTGATCATCGGCCTGCTGATCGGCGGTCTGATCCCGTACCTGTTCGGCGCGATGGCGATGGAAGCGGTCGGTCGTGCGGCCGGTGCGGTGGTGGTCGAGGTGCGCCGGCAGTTCCGCGACATCCCCGGCATCATGGCCGGCACGGCCAAGCCGGAGTATTCGCGGGCGGTCGACATGCTGACCAAGTCGGCGATTCGCGAAATGATCGTGCCGTCGTTGCTGCCGGTCGCCGTGCCGATCGTGGTCGGCCTGCTGCTGGGCCCGAAGGCGCTCGGCGGCGTGCTGATCGGTACCATCGTCACCGGCCTGTTCGTGGCGATCTCGATGACCACCGGCGGCGGCGCGTGGGACAACGCCAAGAAATACATCGAGGACGGCCACCACGGCGGCAAGGGTTCGGAGGCGCACAAGGCCGCGGTCACCGGCGACACCGTCGGCGACCCGTACAAGGACACCGCGGGTCCGGCAGTGAATCCGTTAATCAAAATCATCAACATCGTCGCACTGCTGCTGATCCCGCTGCTCTAGCCGAAGCGACTCGCGCTCGGCACCACCAAACAGAAATCCCGCCTGCATGGCGGGATTTTTGTCTGGCGCCGGCGCAACGCGAGTCAATCCGACTTTAGTCACGGGCGGCCGTACGATCGTGCGGTTACGCTCGACTGAAAGCGGGCCACGCCCGCCACGTCCATCAGGTTCACTCGCGCACACGGGGAGCACACGATGAAAGCGATCTGGCTGACGCTGGCACTCGGCGTCACACTGGCGGGCATGAACAACGCCCACGCCCGCGACAAGACACCCGCACCCGCTTCCTCGACGTCCCCGTCCAGCGACGATCCGTTCCTGTGGCTGGAGGACATCCGCGGCACCCGTTCGATGGACTGGGTGAAGAAAGAGAACGCGGTCACCACCAGGCAATTTGTCGACAACGCCGAGTTCACCAGGACCCGCGACGGCATCCTCGAGGTGCTCGATTCGGACGCACGCATTCCGTACGTCAGCCGGATGGGCAGCCATCTCTACAATTTCTGGCGCGACAGGACGCATCCGCGCGGCATCTGGCGGCGGACCACGCTGGCCGAGTACCGCAAGGCGGAGCCGAAGTGGGAGGTGCTGCTGGACATCGACGCGCTGAACAAGGCCGAAGGCAAGCGCTGGGTGTTCAAGGGCGTGCAGTGCCTGAAGCCGGCGTTCGAGCGCTGCCTGATCTCGCTGTCGCCCGATGGCGGCGATGCCGTGGCCGTGCGCGAGTTCAACATCCCGCACAAGAGCTTCGTGAAAAACGGCTTCGAGCTGCCGGTAGCCAAGACCGAGACCGGCTGGATCGACGACAACGCGATCTACGTCGGCACCGACTTCGGCCCCGGCTCGATGACCGAATCGAGCTATCCGCGCATCGTCAAGGAATGGAAGCGCGGCACGCCGCTGTCGGCTGCCACCACGGTGTACGAAGGCAAGCCGAGCGACCTCGCGATCAGCGCCTATCACGATCGCACGCCGGGTTACGAACGCGATTTCGTTTCCGTGGCCAAGGATTTCTATCACAGCGAGTTGTACCAGCGCAGCGGCGGCACGCTGATCCGCGTCGAAGTGCCCACCGACGCCAATGCCGATGCCCACCGCGAATGGCTGCTGGTGCAGACGCGCTCGCCATGGACGGTCGGCGGCACCACCTATCCCGCCGGTGCACTGCTGGCAACCCGGTTCGACCATTTCATGGCCGGCCAGCATCACTTCACCGTGCTGTTCGAACCGGACGCGCATACCTCGCTTGATTCGTACGCCTGGACGAAGAACCACCTGATCATCAACCTGATGGACGACGTCAAGAGCCGGCTGGAAGTGCTGACGCCGCCGCAGATGGCGACTGCCGACGGCAGTTGGCGGCGCGCGGCGATGCCCGGCGCGCCGGCGATGAGCACGATCAGCGTACTCGATACCGACCCCGACCACAGCGACGAATACTGGCTCAACGTCAGCGGCTTCCTCACCCCGTCGTCGCTCGAGCGCGGCATGCTGGATAGCGTCGCCGCGGAAACAATCAAGCAGGAGCCGGCATTCTTCGATGCTTCCAGATTCACGGTCAGCCAGCACTTCGTGAAGTCGAAGGACGGCACCCGCGTGCCGTATTTTGAAATCGCCCCGAAGGACATGAAACCGGATGGCTCCAACCGCACCCTGCTGTACGGCTACGGCGGCTTCGAAGTTTCGTTGCAGTCGCACTACAGCGGCAGCATCGGCCGCGCCTGGCTGGAGCGCGGCGGCGTCTACGTGGTCGCCAACATCCGCGGCGGCGGGGAGTACGGCCCGCAGTGGCACCAGGCTGCGCTGAAGGCGAACCGCCCGCGCGCGTACGAGGATTTCGCCGCGGTGGCCGAGGATCTGGCCAAGCGCGGCGTGACGTCCGCGCAGCATCTCGGCGCCGAAGGCGGCAGCAACGGCGGCTTGCTGATGGGCAACATGCTGACGATGTACCCGCAGCTGTTCGGTGCGATCGCCTGCGAAGTGCCGTTGCTGGACATGAAGCGCTACACGCACCTGTCCGCCGGCGCGTCGTGGATGGCCGAGTACGGCAATCCGGACACCACGGACTGGAACTTCATCAAGACCTTCTCGCCCTACCAGAACGTGAAGAAGAACGGCGACTACCCGCCGGTGCTGTTCTACACCACCACCAGCGACGACCGCGTCGGTCCGGTGCAGGCGCGCAAGATGGCCGCGAAGATGCAGGCGATGGGCCTGCCGAACGTGTGGTTCTACGAGAACCTCGAAGGCGGCCATGGTGCCGGCGCGGACAACAAGCAGTCCGCGCACATGCATGCGATGGCGTACGACTTCCTGTGGGATCAGCTGAAATAGGCCACCAACGGATTCATGCCGTAACCGTGAGCCGGCCGTTGCCGGCTCATGTCATTCAGGCGACCGGCGCAGGCCGTGAAGTAAGCTTCCCGACTCGCCATCGCCCACCTCGCCGCCATGCACCCACGCACCACCACGATCACCCCCGAACTGCGCGAATGGATTCTCGCCACGACCCGCGCCGGCCACGGCGTGCCGGACGTGCTGCAGCTGATGAAGGACAGCGGCTACGATCCACGCCAGAGCCGCAGCATCGTCGCCGAAGTGCTGAAGCTGCCGTTGGCGACGCTGCAGGCGAGCACCGACAAGGGTGCGCCGAAAGGCAAGCGCACTCGGCATCCCGAGGCTCCCGAAGTGATCGTTGGCGGGCATGCCGTCGGCGTCTCGCTCAGCGTGGACGCACCGGCCCTGCGCGTGCTCGACGGCCTGCTCACCGAACACGAATGCGCCGAGCTGATCGAGCTGGCGCGGCCGCGGCTGCAGCGCGCACTCACCGTCGACAGCGACGGACAGCACCAGATCGATCAGCGGCGCACCAGCGAAGGCATGTTCTTTGCCCCGAACGAACTGCCGCTGATCGGCCGCATCGAGCAACGCCTCGCCGAGCTGCTTGGCGTACCGGCGAATCACGGCGAAGGCCTGCAGATCCTGCATTACCTGCCGGGCCAGGAATACGAGCCGCACTTCGACTGGTTCGACCCCGAACAGCCCGGCTACGGCGCCATCACCGCCGTCGGCGGCCAGCGCATCGCCAGCGTGGTGATGTACCTCAACACCCCCGAACAGGGCGGCGGCACGGCGTTCCCCGAGATCGGCCTGACCGTCACGGCACGCCGCGGATCGGCCGTGTATTTCGCCTATGAAGGCGGCGACCGCAGCTCGCTGCATGCCGGCCTGCCGGTATTGCAGGGCGAAAAGTGGATAGCCACCCGATGGTTGCGCGAGCGTCCCTACAGGAAGCCTGAACCGGCATGATCCACGGCGGCCGGCGCATCGCGGTTGCTGCGATGCAGCAGCGTTTGGCGTATCCTTGCAAGTCAACTTTTCCCTCCGTACCAAGGACATTCCATGGGTCTGCATCTTGTCTCCGCCGGTCGCAACGTGCCGGACGAAATCAACGTCGTCATCGAAATCCCGAAGGATGCCGAGCCGGTCAAGTACGAAGTGGAGAAGGAAAGCGGCGCGATTTTCGTCGACCGCATCCTCTCCACGCCGATGCGCTACCCCTGCAACTACGGCTACGTGCCGGGCACGCTGGGCGGCGACGGCGATCCGCTGGACGCGCTGGTGATCCTGCCGCTGTCGCTGATCCCCGGCTCGGTGATCCGCTGTCATCCGGTCGGCATGCTGAAGATGAGCGACGAGGCCGGCAGCGACGAGAAGCTGATCGTGATCCCGTCACCGAAGGTATTTCCGGGCTACGCGCACATCAGCGACATGAAGGGCGTCTCGCCGCACTGGCTGGAGCGCATTGGCCACTTCTTCGAGCACTACAAGGATCTGGAGAAGGGCAAGTGGGTCAAGGTCGAAGGCTGGGTCGGCGCCGACGAGGCGAAGGCCGAAATCGTGGCCGGCATCGAGCGTTACCAGGCGAGCAAGCCGAAAGTGTGACCGGGGCGATCGACGGCGCGCCACCGGAACCCGTGGCGCGCCGTTTTCGTGTCTGCCTTGCCGTCGTGTTTCAGCCGCGCTTGAGCAGTTCGCGCAGGTCGATCAGCGCCGCATTGGCGCGCGAGACGTAGTTCGCCATCACCAACGAATGATTCGCGAAGAAGCCGAACGGCGAGCCGTTCAGCACCATCGGGCTGTGCAATGGCCTTTGCGCGTCCTCCAGTTCGCGGATCACCTGCTGCAGGCTGACATCCGCGTGTTTGCTGCGCAGGATCGGACCGAAGTCGTGCTGAAATGCCTTCAGCTGTTCCAGCAGGGTCGAGGTATAGCCGCGCGCTTCGTAGAAGTTGTCGTCGACCTTCGTCCATGGCGTCTTGACCATGCGACCGCCATCCGGCGCGCGAACCGTGCCGGCAATGGCCGGCTCGGCCGAGGCGTCCACGTCACCGACACGGATCTGGCCCACGCTGGCCGACAATCGCTGCGACAGCGAGCCCAGCCGCGACGAGGCCAGTTGCAGGTAATCGGCCAGATTGTCGGCGCGCGCGTAGAAGTGCGCGTTGCTGCCCTCGGCATCGCCAAGTCGCCCCAGATAGCCGTCCAGATGTCCGATCGCCTTGCGGTACTGGCTCTCCGAACTGGGCAACAGCCAGCGGTCGTTCGGGCTGTTGAGCAGCGGATCGGCCTCGGCCAGGTCCTTGTCCTCGGTCGACTGCGTCTGCGAGCGGCTGAAATCGTTGCGCAGCGCGCGCACCAGGTCCCGCGAAGCGGTCAGCGAGCCGAATTCCCAATTGGGGATGTTGTCCATCAGCACACCGGGCGGCAACTTGTCGTTGCTGAGGTAGCCGCCGCGCTTGTCGAGCAGCGTGCGCACCGAGGTGATCAGGGTGACCGTGGTAGTCGCGCCCACGCTGACCGGACGCTTCAATTCCCGCATCTGCGCCTGGGTCGCGGCCACCGGATCGAACAGCGGCGGCTCGGTATCCCACCACCACATCAATGCCGCCACGAACAACACCACCAGCGCGATCAGCGCCAGCACAGCACGGCGCATGCCGCGCCGCGGCAAACTCGACGTGTCCTGGGTTTGCATCGGGGCAACTCCTGAAGGGGTGATGCAAGCTTACATGCGGCCATGCATGCGTCGTGAACAAGTTGCGCGCAATCAGCGCTCCCACGGCGGATGCTCGCCGAACCGCTCGGCCAGGAAATCGACGAACGCACGCACCCGCGGCGGCACCAGCCGTCGCTGCGGCATCACCGCGTGGATGCCGGTGGTGGCGATGGGAAACTCCGGCAGCAGCACCTGCAACTGGCCGCTGCGCAGTTGCTCGTGCACGTGCCAGACCGAATGCATGGCGATGCCGAGGCCTGCCACCACCGCATCGCGCAACATGACGCCCTGGTTGCTCTCGAAGCGACCCTGCACCCGCTGCACGACCTCGCGGCCCTTGCGGTCGCTGAAGCGCCACACGTCCTGCCGGCCCTGGCTGCCGACCAGCAGCAGGCAATCGTGTACGGCCAGATCGGCCGGCGTGCTCGGCGTGCCGTGGCGTTGCAGGTAAGCCGGTGATGCGCACAGCACGCGCCGGTTGGTCGCCAATTGGCGTGCCACCAGGGCGGAATCGCCCAGCGCGCCGACACGGATGCCTAGGTCGAAGCCGGAGCCGACCAGGTCCACGACCTGGTCGTCGAGATTCACGCTGAGTTTCACCCGCGGATGCATGGCGAGAAACTCCGGAAGCAGCGGAGAGATGTATTGGCCGCCGAATGCAGCCGACATGGTCACCCGCAAGCTGCCGCTGACTTCGGTGGCGCTGCGGCGCAGGCCGCCGGTGAGCGATTCCAGATCCTCCACCAGCGCGCGGCCCTGCTCGGCCAACTGCATGCCTTCGGGCGTGGCGTGCAACCGGCGCGTGGTCCGGTGCAGCAGGCGCACGCCCAGCTCGCGCTCCAGCCGCTTCAGGCGCTGGCTGGCCACCGCCACCGAGAGGTCGAGGCTGCGTGCGGCCGCGCTGATCGAACCCAGATCGAGCACGCGCAGGAACAGGGCGAGGTCGCCGATGCGGTCCATGACTATCAATTATTCGTTGACAATGATTAGCTATCTTGGTGGTTTTTGACGAAAAGGCAAATCCTTAAGCTGGCGCATCGTTTCCTCAGGATGGTCGCCATGCACTCCCCTACCGTTCGCCCACGCACCCCGCTGGCGCTGTATGCGCTGACCGCTGGTGCGTTCGGCATCGGCACCACCGAATTCGTGATCATGGGCCTGCTGCTGCAGGTCGCCGCCGACCTGCACGTGAGCATTGCCGCTGCCGGCCTGTTGATCTCCGGCTATGCGCTGGGCGTGTTCGTCGGCGCGCCGCTGCTGACCGCGGCAACCAGCCGTCTGCCGCACAAGACCGCGCTGGTCGCGCTGATGATCATCTTCACCGTCGGCAACCTGGCCAGCGCGCTGGCGCCAAGCTACGCGATGCTGATGCTGGCACGGGTGATCACTTCGCTCGCCCACGGCACCTTCTTCGGTGTCGGCGCGGTGGTGGCGACCAACCTGGTGGCGGAGGACCGCAAGGCCTCGGCGATCTCGATCATGTTCACCGGGCTGACCGTGGCGACCCTGCTCGGGGTGCCGGCCGGCGCCTGGCTGGGCCTGCACTTCGGCTGGCGTGCCACGTTCTGGGCGGTCACGGCGATCGGCGTGCTGGCCACCGTGATCATCGCCGCGCTGGTGCCGACCGATCGTGGCGAGCACGCTCCGATGAAGTTCGTCGAGGAGCTCAAGGGCATCGCACATCCGCAGGTACTGCTAGGCCTGCTGATCACCGTGCTCGGTTTCGCCGGCGTGTTCGCGGTGTTCACCTATATCCAGCCGATCCTCACCCGCGTTACCGGCTTCGCCGACGGCGCGGTGTCGCCGATCCTGCTGGTGTTCGGCGGCGGCATGGTGGTCGGCAACCTGCTCGGCGGCCGGCTTGCCGACCAGCGGCTGGTGGCCACCCTGCTGGGTTCGCTGGCCGCGCTGGCGATCGTGCTTGGCGCGATGACGTTCGCGCTGCACAGCAAGCCGGCGATGATCGCGTTTGCCGCCGTGTTCGGCATCGTCGCCTTCGCCACTGTGGCGCCGCTGCAGCTGCGCGTGTTGCAGAAAGCCACCGGCGGCGGCGTGCTGGCGTCGAGCTTCAACATCGCCGCGTTCAACCTCGGCAACGCGATCGGTGCGTGGCTGGGCGGCGCGGTGATCAGCCACGGCCCGGGCCTGGGCGCGGTGACCTGGGTGGCGGCGCTGGTACCGGTGCTCGGTTTCGCGGTGGCGTTGTGGAGCGTGCGGCTGGATACACAGCCGTCACGACGGATCGCCACCGTGGCTTGCGCGGAAACCATCCTCTGAATTGGGACACTCTCATGGAATATCGCCATCTCGGCCACTCCGGCTTCAAGGTGCCCGCCCTCGGCTTCGGCGCCGGCACGTTCGGCGGCAAGGGGCCGCTGTTCAGCGCGTGGGGCAACACCGATGTCGACGAAGCGAAGCGGCTGGTCGACATCTGCCTCGACGCCGGCGTGAATCTGTTCGACAGCGCGGACGTCTATTCGGATGGTGCGTCGGAAACCATCCTTGGCTCGGCACTGAAGGGTCGACGCGAGCAGGCGATCATCTCGACCAAGCTCACCCTTCGCGCCGGCGACGGCCCGAATGACGTCGGTGCCTCGCGTCATCATCTGATCACCGGCGTGGAGCGTGCGCTGAAACGGCTCGGCACCGACTACATCGACCTGCTGCAACTGCACCACTTCGACGCGATGACGCCGGTCGAGCAGGTGATGTCGACGCTGGACGAGCTGGTACGCGCGGGCAAGGTGCGCTACCTCGGCGCGTCGAATTTCTCCGGCTGGCAGCTGATGAAGTCGCAGGCCGCTGCCGACCGGCATGGCCGCGCGCGTTTCGTGGCCAACCAGACCTACTACTCGCTGGTCGGCCGCGACTACGAGTGGGAGCTGATGCCGCTCGGATTGGACCAGGGCATCGGCGCGATCGTGTGGAGTCCGCTGGGCTGGGGCAGGCTCACCGGCAAGATCCGCCGCGGCCAGCCGCTGCCGCCCGGCAGCCGTCTGCACGACACCACCGGCTTCGCGCCGCCGGTGGACGAGGAACGCCTGTATCGCGTGGTCGATGCGCTGGACGCGGTCGCCGCGGAAACCTGCCGCACCGTTCCGCAGGTCGCGCTGAACTGGTTGCTGCAGCGGCCGACCGTGTCCAGCGTGCTGATCGGCGCGCGCAACGAACAGCAGCTGCGCGACAACCTCGGCGCGGTCGGCTGGGCGCTCGACGCGGCGCAGGTCGCGCGGCTCGATGCGGCCAGCGCGGTGATGCCGCCGTATCCTTACTATCCCTACTGGAACGGCATGTTCGCCGAGCGCAATCCGCCGCCGGTGCCGTTCAACGTCGCCACGGAGCCGCAAGCATGAAAGCCGTCGCACTCACCCGCTACCTGCCGATCGACGACCCGCAATCGTTGCTCGATGTCGAACTGCCCACACCCACGCCCGGCGCACACGACTTGCTGGTGCGCGTCGAAGCGGTGTCGGTGAATCCTGTCGACACCAAGATCCGTTCGCCCAAGCCGCAGGTCGAGGCGCAGCCGAAAGTGCTCGGCTACGATGCGGCCGGTGTCGTCGAGGCGGTCGGTGCATCGGCCGCGGGTTTCCAGCCGGGCGATCGCGTGTATTACGCCGGCGACGTCACCCGTTCCGGCAGCAACGCGCAGTTCCAGCTGGTCGACGCGCGGCTGGTCGGCCATGCGCCGAAGTCGATCGGTGCCGCCGATGCCGCCGCCTTGCCACTGACGCTGCTCACTGCATGGGAACTGCTGTTCCAGCGCATGCCGTTCGACAGCGAGCACGGCGGCCAGGGCAAGTCGCTGCTGATCATCGGCGGTGCCGGCGGGGTCGGCTCGATCGCGATCCAGTTGGCGCGCCGCGCCGGCTTCACGGTGATCGCCAGCGCATCGCGCGACGAAACCATCGACTGGTGCCGATCGATGGGCGCGCCACACGTGATCAATCATCGCCAGCCGCTGGCCGCGCAACTGCAGGCGCTGGGTTTCGAGCAGGTCGATGCGGTGCTCAACCTGGCCGACACCGATCACTACTGGGACGCGATCGGCCAGTTGCTGGCGCCGCAGGGCCACGTCGGCCTGATCGTGGAGCCCGTCGGTGCGCTGAAGATCGGCGATCCGTACAAGGCCAAGGCCATCGGCATCCATTGGGAAATGATGTTTGCGCGACCGCGCTTCAAAACGGCCGACCAGGCCGAGCAGGGCCGCATCCTGGAGCGGGTCGCCGGCTTGATCGACGCCGGCGAATTGCGCAGCACACGCACCGAAACACTGGCGCCGATCAATGCAGCGAATCTGCGTGAGGCACATCGTCGGCTGGAATCAGGCAGCACGATCGGCAAGCTGGCACTGGCCGGCTGGTGAATCCCGTTTCGCGGATGGGCGTGCCTGCGCGCCATCCGTCGCGATCAGCCGGGCTTTCGCGCGGGTTTGGCCGGCGACGGCTTGGCCGGCTCGCCCTTCTTGCCGAGCTGCTCCAGCAGCGTGTTCATGTCCTCGGCGTGCTCTTCCTCCACCGCCAGGATGCCTTCCAGCACCCGGCGCGTGGTCGGGTCGTCGGCGCCGATGTAATTGATCATCTCGCGATAGCTGTCGATCGCGATTCGCTCGGCGACCAGGTCCTCCTTGATCATGTCGACCAGATCCTCGCCCTCGACGTAGTCGGAATGGCTGCGGCTGAGCAGGCCTTCCGGCGACAGGTTCGGCTTGCCGTCGAGCTGGGTGATGCGCTCGGCAATCTGGTCGGCATGGCCCTGTTCTTCGTTGGCATGCTCGAGGAACTCGGCCTTGATCGCCTGCGAGTTGATGCCCGACGCCATGTAGTAGTGGAACTTGTAGCGCAGCACGCAAACCAGCTCGGTCGCCAACGCGTGATTGAGCAGCTTGACCACGGTCTCGCGATCGGCGCTGTAGCCCGCGGTCATCGCGCCTTTGTCGATGTCCTGGCGCGCGCGCTTGCGGATGTTCTCGATATCGCTGACGAACGGCTTGGTCTTGGCCATGGCTTGCTCCTGCGCAGGTGGAAAGGGACCCGGGCAGGACATCAGCGTGCCAGTGCCAACGAGACCTCGCCAGCGTAGAAACGCGCATGAAAAAGTCAGGTGAAGGTCAGTCCGTCCGCGGCGACAGAGCACATCGCGCCATGCCGTTCATCGTGCAGCGAACCGCTCCGCCCGCTCGATGATCCCTTGCAAACCCGGCAAGACCGTCTCGATCTCGGCGGCGTGTCGGCGCCACTTGTCGGGCGCGGGCGCGGAAAGGGTGAAACGCGACAACGGCAGGGTGGCATCGAGCGGACGATCCCAGTCGAACCCCAGCGCCGCACACACGCGTGCCACTTCCGTCGCCGGGTCGGCGAGCATGGCGTCGTAGCGCACCACGTGGCGACGGTCGGCCGGGAGTGCCTCCAGATCGTCCAGCAGGATGCGCGTGGTGGTGCCCCATTGCGCGGCGACGATGTCGGGCAGCGAGCGCCCGCTCAATTCACGCCAGCCGGGTACCAGCAGCAGCGACCATGGCGGCCCCTCCCAACCGGGCAACTGCGGATAGGTACGAAAGCGACCCGACTCCCAGGCGTCGAGCATGCTGCCCAGCGTCTGGCGCGGGTCGCGATGCAGGTAGACGAAGTGCGCCTCCGGGAAGATCTTGGCCAGGAACGACACGCGCAGCGCGTTCTTCGGGGTCTTCTCCAGCAGGCGTACCGGCGATGCTTCCGCCGGACGGCCATCGCGGTCGCGCAGCTCGGCGTGAAAACGCCGCCGCAATTCCGCCACGAGCGCCGGCGTAGCCGCCGTCGCATCGAGCCGGTTGGAATCGAAATCGCGGCTGGCGGGGTGCAACTCCTGCAGGCCCTCGATCAGCGCATGGCTCTCATGCCCGATCGTGTAAAGGCCCGGTGCCTGCGCCAGCGTCTCGAACAGCAACGTCGAACCCGCGCGTGGCGGCGAAATGACAAAGACCGGGCGGTCGAACAGCGGATCGCGTCCGCGCCGATCGTCACGCGCCTGGAGCATCGTCGGCGCAACCGGCAGTCGTGGTTCGCTGGCATCCGCAACCGCGCCGCCCCGATCGGCCAGCGCCACCTGCAGGATCATTCCCCGCAACGTATTCATGAACAGCGCGCCGTTGACCATCTGCAGCGACACCGCGTAGCGCTCCATGTCGTCCGAGAACGCATCGAGCGCTTCGCGGTAGGCCGGCCAGCCGGCTTGGTCGGTGCCGTGCTGCGCCCACAAGGCCTGCCACACATGCAGGAAACGTATGGCGATCTGGTGCGCCGGCTGCAGCTGCGGGTGCGCACGCACCTCGCCAAACAGAAAGCCGACATGTTCACGCAGCTCCCACGGCGTCATCACCACCGGTACGTTGACTGCCTCATAACGCAGTGGCGACTGCGCTCCGGCCTGCGGCGCAACGGCTTCCGCGCGCCAGCCGTCGAAGCTGCCATGGCCGGGCGCGCGACCGCGCCTGACCAGATCGGCGAACGGTTCGCCGCCGACGGTGTCGGCCACCAGGTGGATGCGTTCATCGTCGGCCGCATTGATGACCTGGTGCCGGCGCCAGGTGTCGAAGATCCAGCACTCCCCCGGCCCCATGTTGACCTCGGCATCCCCACACAGGAAGCGCACGGTGGGCCGGGTCACGATCGGCACGTGCACGCGCACGCGCTCGCGCCAGTAGTAGTTGATGTCGGCATGCGGGCTGACCTCGGCCTGGCCGGTCAGCTTCATCAACCGCGTGCGTCCCCATACACCACCGATCCGCGCCAGCACCTGCATCAGATACGGGCATTGCGCGAGATACGGGGTCGGGAGCATCGCGCCGGCGACGGCATCGTTGTCGGGGTCGCCGCCGGCCGAGATCAGCGGCAGGGCGTAATTGCCCGGGAATTTCTGTGGATGCTCGCGCCAGTGTTCGCTGCCCAGGGCGGCGATTTCACGCGCCAGTGCATCGGCATCGAACTGCAACGGCAACTGGACGAACGGCACCTGCAGCTTCATCGGGCAACCTTTACTCGGATCGGTACACACGCGCACCGGCGGCGCGAATTATTCAGCGGAGCTCTCCGCCATGCCGGCATCGGCGCGACCGCCGCCTCGACATCGCGAGCGGCGGCGGGGTCGCACAGAACGGATTCGGGCGCACATCGAAAATCAGCGGCGCAAGCCCAACGAAACTCGCTCCGCCCGAGGCATTATCGCGCACCGGGACACTGGATGGCGGCGCCGGTCGATCGACAGGAACGGGAGCTTGGCGGGGTAGCGGACTGCCGGCGCCGTGGATACTACGGGGCAGAACGCACCTTGGCCGATTGATGGCCGCGCGGCAGGAAGGCGCGCAGGAACATGTCGACGCCAGCCCGCGCCGTGGCCTCGATTTCCGCGCTATAGCTCTCGGGACATTCGGTGCAACCGAACATCTGGCGCATCATCAGATTGCCCTTGATCAGGGTAAGGAACTGCATGCTGGCGCGCGGCACGTCATCGATGTCCAGTTGACCGGCGTCAACGGCCTGCTGCAGCAGGCGTTCCATCAGGCCATGCGTACGCGTCGCGCCCTCTTCCCAGATCAGCTTGCCGTAACGCGGATTGCCCTGACGGCAGTCGCTGAGGATGGCGCGGAAGGTACCCACGGTCTCGGCATTGCAATCCAGGTGGGCGTGGGTCAGCGCCACCCGCAGCAACGTCTCGCGAATGTCGACCTGCGGATCGAAGAAATAGGTTTCCTCCGGCAACAGGTCCTGGATGCGCGAACGGATCACTTCGCGGAACAGGTTGTCCTTGTCGCCGAAATGGCTGTACACGGTGAGCTTGGAGACGCCAGCGTCGGCCGCGATCGCGTCCATGCTGGTACCGGCAAACGCATTGCGTATGAACAATGCCTTCGCCGCGATCAGAATGGCGGCACGCTTCTCCATGTCCTTGGGGCGGCCGGGGCCCTGAGGTCTGATTTGCGCGCTGGTATTCATGCCTCCCACCTTAACAAAAGAGAATTCGAGCTTTATTATACGCAACGGTTCATTTATTTTCCAGACGGGTGCCGACCGGCGACCCGGAGCCCTCCTTGCGCATGTCCGGACGGTGACGTTCGTCAGTTGTCCGCGATGACTTCCGGCACTTCGTGGGTCGGCGCGCAAGCGGCAGGCTTGTCCATGTCCAGGCGTGTCATTGTAGGACGGGGCTGCAGCACTTATCCTTTTTGACCTTTTGGATCCGTACAGGACACGAGCAGATGGCGATGAATATCGAGCAGGCGCGGACGAACATGGTGGAAAACCAGGTGCGCCCGTGGGAAGTGCTGGACGGCCGCGTGCTGGACGTCATCGGCCGCGTGCGTCGCGAAGATTTCGTCGCCGCCGAACACCGCCAGCTCGCGTTCGCCGATCTGTGCCTGCCGTTGGGCCACGGTGAAGTGATGATGAAGCCGGTGGTCGAAGGGCGGGTATTGCAGGCCTTGGAGCTGCTGCCCACGGACCACGTCCTGGAAATCGGTACCGGCTCGGGTTTTCTGAGTGCGTGTCTGGCAAGCCTGTCGGCGCAGGTCACCAGCATCGACATCCATGCGGACTTCACCACCTCGGCGGCACAGCGATTGCAGGCCGCGGGCATCGGCAACGTCGCTCTCGTCACCGGTGACGCCGTCAGGGAATGGCAGCCGGGCGCGTTGTTCGATGCGCTGGTGGTGACCGGTGCGGTATTCGAGATTCCGCCGCACTGGTTGACCTGGCTGAAACCCGGCGCACGCGCGCTGGTCGTGCGCGGCCAGTCGCCGGTGCAACACGCCACCTTGTTGACGCAGGAAGGTGCCGGCCGCTATCGCGAAGAAATACTGTTCGAGACCGACCTGCCGTATCTGACCCATGCCGAGCCGCCGCAGCGGTTCGTCTTCTGACTTTGATTCTTGCGAGGCACTCCATGCGTTTGAAGCTGCTCACACTGGCCATGGTTCTGGCCGCCATTTCGCTGCCGAGCCACGGCGAAGACTTGCTGGACGCTTACCGTGAGGCGCGCGCCAATGATCCGGTGCTTTCGCAGGCCGATGCCAACCGGCTCGCCATCGGCGAAGGCGTCAATCAGGCACGCGCATCGTTGCTGCCCCAGGTCTCGGCCGGCCTGACGCTGAGCCAGACCAACGGTGGTGGCGGCACCACGTTCCAAGACCCGAACAATCCCGGCCAATTCATCAGTACCAGCCAGTTCGGGCATACCCGCACGCGCAGCATCAATGGCCAGCTCAGCCAGACCATTTTCGACTTCAGCAAATACGCCAACCTCAAGGCCGCGCACTCCGCGTCGGCTGCGCAAGACGAGCTGTATGAATCGGCGGCGCAACAGTTGTATGCGCGCGTGGCAGCAGCCTACTTCGGCGTATTGACCAGCGAAGACGCATTGACCTACGCGAAGGCGAACGAGGACGCCTTCCGCCAGCAATACGAGCAGTCCGACCAGCGCTTCAAGGTGGGCCTTTCGGCCATCACCGACGTGTACCAGGCCAAGGCTTATTACGAAGCGGCCAAATCGCAGACCATCGCGGCCCAGAACGCGCTGAACGATGCGCGCGAGGCGCTTACCCAGATCACCGGCAAGCCGACCGGCGAGCTCAAGAAGCTGCGCGACGATCTGCCGATGCAGCCGCCCTCGCCCGCCGACCAGGACAGCTGGGTCAAGCAGGCGCTGCTGACCAATCCCGACCTGCTCGCGCAGAAAAACAACGTGGAGACGGCCGAACACAACATCACGGCGGCCCGCTCCGCGCATTTGCCGACGATCACCGCCAACGTCAGCTACGGCAAGAATGCCAGCTGGTATCAGAACGCCGACATCCACGACAACCGGCCCGGCTCCACCACCGTCGGACTGACCCTGAACGTGCCGATCTTCTCCGGCGGCCTCATCCACTCGCAGGTCCGCCAGTCGATCTATCAGCGCGACGCCGCCACCGACGCGCTGGAATCGCAGCGCCGCCAGGTAGTCCGCGACACGCTCAACTATTACCGCTCGGTCATCGCCGGCATCGCCCAGGTCGAGTCGGCCAAGGCCTCGGTGGTGTCCGGTCAGAAGGCGCTCGAGGCGACCCGTGCCGGCTTCGAGGTCGGCACCCAGACAATGACCAACGTGTTGCTGGCGATCCAGACCCTGACTTCGTCGGAAAGCAGCTACTCGCAGGCGCGGCACCAGTTCATCCTGAACAAGCTGCTGCTGAAGCAGACGGCCGGAACTGCCGACATCAAGGACATCGAGGCGATCAACGCCTTGCTGCAGTGACCTGATCGCGTCGACCTCCGCGCAAACGGCCGGGATCATTCCCGGCCGTTTGCCGTCGGCAACCGGCGTCTGCGGACTACTCCTGCAAAAGCGTGTCGATCAGTTGCATGACCCGCTGCACCGCACCGCGCTCGCGTTCGAAAACCTGCTGCGCCGCCCGCCCCATGTTCTCGCGTCGGAGCGGATCGAGCAGCAACTGCAAGGTGACCGGACCGAGCCGGGCCGCGTCCGGCACCCGTTCGGCGCCGCCTTGCTGGATCAGGCTGAGCGTGATCTCCTCGAAATTGAACGTATGCGGCCCTACCAGCACCGGGATCGACAAGGCTGCCGGCTCCAGCACGTTGTGACCGCCGATGGGCACCAGGCTGCCGCCCACGAAGGCCACCTCGCTCGCCGCGAAAAAGGGCATCAGCTGACCCATCGCGTCGATCACGAACACCTGGTGCGTCGACAGCGGCAAGCGGTCGGCGCTGTGCGTGGCGACGCTGAAGCCCAGACTGCGCACCGAATTTTCGACCACGCGGAATCGCTCCGGATGTCGCGGGGCCAACAGCAGCAGTGCATCGGGTAACCGCTTGAGTACCTGCAGGTGCGCTTCCAGCACCGCCAGCTCCTCGCCCTCATGCGTGCTGGCCGCGATCCATACCGGCCGCCGCAGCCCCCAGTGTTCGCGTATCGCGGCGCCGGCAGCGACCGCGCCATCGGGGATCGGCATGTCGAACTTCATGTTGCCGGTCACCACGATCTGTTGCGGATCGGCTCCCAGCAAGCGATAGCGCGCTGCATCCGTACGCGACTGCGCGGCAATCAGCCGCGCGCAGCGCAACGCCGAGCGCAGCAGGCTGCGCAGCGGCTTGTAGCCACGCAACGAGCGTTCGGACAGCCTCGCGTTGACGATCATCAGCGGTATCCCGCGACGGCGGCAGGCGAAATACAGGTTCGGCCAGATCTCGGTTTCCACGATGAGCGCCAGTCGCGGCCGAATCCGCCTAAGGAAGCCACTCACCGCGAACGGCAGGTCATACGGCAGGTAGACATGGAACACGCTGTCGCCGAACAGCTGATGCACCCGCGCCGTACCCGTGGGTGTCACCGTGGTGATCACCAGCGGCGCGTTCGGATAATCGCGCCGCAGCGCCTTGATCAGGGGTTCGGCCGCATTCACTTCGCCCACCGAAACCGCGTGCACCCACAGGCTGCCCCTGAAACCGGGTGCCTCGAAGAAGCCGAATCGCTCGGGCCAGCGGCGGTGGTACGGCCGTGACCGCAGCCCGCGCGCCAACAGGCGCAACACCAGCAGCGGGGTCACCAGAAACATCGCGAAGGTGTAGAGGTAGCGCAACGTGGGTGCCTTTCCGTTCAACGCGGCAGTATACGAGAGCGGGGAATGGGGAATGGGGGAACGCATCGACAGCGCCAGGACGGTCCGGACGCAGCAGGCGTTGTGTCGCAGCAAGCTGCCGCCTCCGTTCGTCCCGCATTCCCGCCTCCACTACAATGTGCACGATGCCCGGCATGCCCCGCCCCACCTTCACCCGCTCACTGCTTGCGCCGCGCCATTGGCCGGCATGGCTGGGCGTGGCCATGATCTGGCTGATCGCGCGGCTGCCGCAACGCGCACTGATGTGGCTCGGTCGCTGCCTCGGCGCGCTGGTATTGCGGATACCCTCCGCGCGTCGGCATATCGCCGAGGCGAACATCGCGCTGTGCTTCCCCGAGCTCGATGCTGCCGCCCATCGCGCGCTGGTCGACGCCAATCTGCGCGACATCGGGCTGATGCTGGTGGAGTTCGCGCTCGGATGGCTGGGCAGCGACTTGCGCATGACGGCGATTCCCACCCGCATCGAGGGGCTGGAGCATCTCGAGGCGGCGCGCGCGCAAGGCAAGGGGGTGTTGCTGGTGGGCGGCCACTTCTCGCATCTGGAATTGTGCGCGCGACTGGTCTCGCAGCGGATCCGCATCGCCGGCATGTATCGCCGGATGGATTCGACCGTATTCGAGTGGCTGGTGCTGCGCGCGCGACTGGATTACGCCGACGCCATGTTCGAGAAGGACGACATCCGCGGCACCGTGAAGTACCTGCGCAGCGGCGGCACGCTGTGGTACGCGCCGGATCAGGACATGCGCAGCAAGGACACGGTGTTCGTGCCGTTCTTCGGCGTACCGGCAGCCACCATCACGGCGACCCATCACCTGGCGCGGCTTTCCGGTGCCGTGGTGATCCCGTTCTTCCATCGTCGCCTGCCTGGCGGCCAAGGCTACGCGCTGCGTCTCGGTGCGCCGCTGGAAAACTTCCCGGGCGCGGACGTCCTGCCCGATACCGCCCGCGTCAACGCCTGCATCGAGCAGATGGTGCGCGAGGCACCGGAACAGTATCTGTGGGTGCACAAACGCTTCAAGACGCGACCGCCCGGTCTGCCCGCGGTCTACTGATCCGCGCTGTCGCCCGGTGGCGGGCGCCGATGCAATTCGTACGATTTCGCGTATTTCAGGAACGCGTAGAACGCATGGATGCGCGCCGCGATGAAACCGGCCCAGCCAGACCGCCAGTGTCCGCGCAACAGGTAGTAGCGCAGGAATGCCACCGTCGGATACGCCACCATGCGCAGCCGCAGCCAGCCGATCTCGCGCCTGGCCAGGTCGGCCTGCTGCAGACTGGAATAACGGTTCGCCTTGGCCACGCGACCGGCGATGTCAGGTTCGCCGTAGTGATCGATCACCACGTCGAGCACGCCCACCGGGCCATCCACCTGCACTTCCTCGTGCACCTCGTGGCCGCTCATCCGCGCGCGCTGCCGGTCGAACAGGCGCACGTAATGGTTGAGCCGGCCGCGCCGCGACTGCCAGCGCCAGAATTGCCACTCGCGCCGCCACAACTGGTAGCCCGCGTGCGCCGGTGCCCGCAATGCCTGCTGCAGCAAGGCCGCGGTGTCTGCCGCGAGCGATTCGTCGGAATCCAGCAGCAGCACCCAGCGATGGCTGGCCAGGTCGATCGCCGCCTGTTTCTGTGCGCTGTAGCCGGCGAACGGCTGGGTGTGGACGCGCGCGCCGTGGTGCGCGGCGATCGCCGTGGTGGCGTCGGTCGAGCCGGAGTCCAGCACCACGACCTCGTCGGCCCAACTCACCCCGCGCAGGCAGGCATCGAGGGTGCCGGCGCTGTTGAACGTGGTCACCACCACCGACAGCAGCTCACGTCTCATCGCATGTATCCCGAGGGGGTGCTTTTTTGAGGAGTCTGGCAGGGATGCCGGTTTCTGCCGTGCCGGCAGGGATGCCGGCGACAAATAAACTTGCGCACCACAACCCGAGCAGCCAGGCGAACAGCAAGCCCCACCAAGCCGAATAGAAGGCCAAATGAGTGTTCAACGGAAACAGCATCACGCCCAGTGCCAGCGTGACCGGGAAAGCACGTGTACGCGCCGCCGCGCCAACCCGACGCCACGCGCGCCACGCCAGCACGAAAGCTGCCAGCCACAACAACAGGCCGATCGCACCGGTCTCGGTGAGGATTTCCAGCACCAGCTGATGCGCATGGCATGCACCTTCGTCCACGCCGCAGGCTTCGGCAGAAACCACGAAATGATCGTTCGCCGGTGCGTAATGCGGATAGGCATAACGGAACCCGCGCACGCCGACGCCATTGAATGGATGCGCCGCGATCATCCCGACGCTGGCATGCCAGATGTCGAGCCGGCCGCTGAGTGCGGTGTCGATGGATTGATCGGTTCCCTGAACCATCAGCATGCTGCGCTCCATCCGGGCATGGAAGCGTTCGGACGTTTTCCACGCCAGGCTGCCGGCGAGGGCAAGAAGCACCGCGGCGACCAAGCAGAATCCGGCAAAACGCAGCGGCGACCTTGCCTCGTGCCAGGCGAATCCGAGTGCCACCAGCGCGTAGCACAGCCACGCCGCGCGCGAGCCGGCCAGCAACACCGGCCCCAGCATCAGCACGAAAGCCAGCAACAATCCGGGCAGGCCCCAGCGCCGCCGCGCGACCCACAACGCAAACGGCGACAGCACCGCGAGGGTCGGGCCCAGCTTGAGGTTGTCCGCGCCGAAAATGCCCGAAACGCGTTCGGCCTCGGCATGGCCGCCCAGGCTCCAGCCGGTCAGCGCCTGCAGCCACGCATCGATGCTCCACAGAGCCAACACCACGGCAACGGCCACATAGAGTGCCTGCAACTTGCTGTCACGACGGATCGCGAAACACGCATACAACCCCAATGGCGCGTAGCGCAGCAGTCCCGCGACGGTGCTCCAGCTCTTGCCCGGCATGATGGCGTCGAACGCCGACAGCAGCGCCGCACCGACATAAGCCGCCAGCAGCCAGAGCAGCAGGCGTGCACCGGGATGCTGGCTCAACGCTTGCGGCTCGCGCGCCAACAGCAGGGCGACTCCGAGCAGGCACAACAAGGTGCCCAGTTCGGAGCTGCGGCCCAGCGGCAGCAGCGCGATCACCAGCCAGAACGGCAGCAACGGCGAGCGCAGTGCAGCCTTGAGTGAGGTGCCGAAGGAATTCATGCGCGGACCGGACGAAGACGATCCCGCATTGTAGGCGAGCGCGAACGCCGTGGTGTTTCAGCCTGCCGTGACTTCTTCGTACAGCGCCAGGGTGGCCTGCTGCATGTCGACCAGACGGTAGCTCTGCAGTGGCGGAATCGGCGGCGCCACGCGCAACAACTCGGCGGCCCGCTCGACCAGCCGTTCGCGATCGCCCGGCGGCACGCGGCCCGCCGGATACAGCTCGGCCAGCAGCTCGCCCACCCCGCCGTGCGCGTAGCCGAGCACGGGCCGGCACAGCGACAACGCCTCGATCACGGTGCGGCCGAACGACTCGGGCTGGTTCGACAGCTGCAGCACCAGCGCCGATATCGCATAGACATCACGGATGTCGCCGCGTGGCGGCGACATCGCGACCTGCGAGGTCACCCCGCGTGCGCGCGCCAGTTCACGCAACTCGGTCACGTAAGCCTCTCGGCCGGGTTCGATCACGCCCAGCAGCAGCAGGCGTACCTCGATCCCGCGGCGCTTGAGGTCGGCCAGCAACTCGATCGCATCATGGTGGCCTTTCAGGCGCGTGCCGCGTGCAGGCAGGGTCAGCAGCGGAGCGCCGGCCAGCATCGGGTATTCGGCGAAAAATGCCTTGCTCCAGGCCTCGTCCGGACGATGGCCATACGGGAACGCTACCGGATCGATGCCGCGCGGAATCACCCTTACCCGCGACGGTTCCAGCCAGCGATAGTGACTGAGCACGTAATCGCGCAGCGGCTGCGAGACGGCGATCACGCGCTCGCCGCGCATCAGGATGGCGCTGTAGCTGCCCGGCGAATTCAGCCCGTGTACGGTGGTGACGAAATGCGGCCGCGGCGTCATCCCCTTCAACGCCCACCAACCCAGCCAGGCAGGCAACCGCGAGCGGGCATGCACGATGTCGGGGCCGATCTCGCGCAATACCCGCCGCAACGGGCCGAGCTGAAACAGGGTGCGCAACGATTTGCGGCCCAGGTCGAGCGCCACGTGTTCGCTGCCTTCGGCCTGCAACTGTTCCACCAACCGGCCGCCAGCGGATATCACGATCGAGCGGTGGCCCGCCTGGACCAGCGCGCGGGCAATCTCCAACGCCGAACGTTCGGCGCCACCGGAGTGCAGCGCGGGGATCAGTTGGACCACAGTCAGCAGCTTGGCGGGAACGGCAATGCTGGACATGAGCTCTGGACTGGCGGATTTCATTCTCTGGAGGCAAGCAAAAACAGTGCCGCCAGCGCTTGGCGTACCGGCGAACGGTCAGTCGCGCAACACGTAGTGCGCGCCACAGTAGGCACAGGCTGACTCGCCGCCATCGTCGACGATCGGCAAATAGACCTTCGGGTGCGAATTCCACAGCTCCATGCCGGGCATCGGGCAGGACAACGGCAGGTCCGCGCGCGTCACTTCATAACGATTTTCGGCATTTGCCGGCACCAGCGGCACCGCCGCGGAAAGAGTGGGCGACATCAGTGAACTCCATACTGGACAGCGGACCACAAATGGTAGCAGGCTGCAGGCTTCCGTCGGGGGACGGCAGGGACGGGGAAAACAAGCGGGGCCTATGCCGCCAGATCGCGTGACCCCGGGAAAGTGGGTTGTACATCATCCTCGTTCCGGTGCCGGCACCGGACCAACTGGTTACGGGAGCAGACCATGGATTTCGGGAAAATCATCGACCGCATCAAGAACATCCTGACCACGCCGAAAACCGAATGGCCGGTCATCGCCGCCGAACCGGCCACGGTGAATGGCCTGTATACCGGTTACATCGCGATCCTTGCGGCACTTCCGGCGATCGCCAGCTTCATCAAGGGCAGCCTGATCGGGCACAGCCTGTTCGGCGTCACCGTACGCAGCCCGGTCGGCATGGGCATCGTCGGCATGCTCCTGCAGTACCTGCTGGCGCTGGTACTGGTCTACGTGATGGCACTGATCATCAATGCCCTCGCGCCCACCTTCGGCGGCAAGAAGGACATGGTGCAGGCGCTCAAGACCATCACCTACGCGTGGACGGCCAGCTGGATCGCCGGCATCGCGGTGATCCTGCCCTGGATCGGCATGCTGATCCTGATCGTGGGCCTGGTCTATGCCATCTACCTGTTCTACCTCGGCCTGCCCAGCACCATGAAATGCCCGGCGGACAAGGCCGGTGGCTACACCGCGGTCAGCATCGTCATCACCGTCGTGCTGGGCTGGATTTTCGCCTTGATTGTCGGCAGCGTGGTCGGCACGGCCGCGATAAGCGGCGCGCACATCAGCAACAGCAGCGGCGACGTCACCATCGATAGCAACAGCACGCTCGGCAAGCTCGCCGCGATGGGCCAGCGCGCCGAGCAGGCAGGCAAGGACATGGAGTCCGCGCAAAAGTCCGGCGACGCCGCCGCGCAGCATGACGCGATGGGCAAGATGATGGGCGCGGTATCGGGCACCAGCGGCACGGTCGAAGCGCTAGCGCCGGATCGGATCAAGGCGTTTCTGCCCGACAGCCTTGGCGATCTCAAGCGCACCAGCGTGTCCGCCGAACGCAACAATGCGATGGGCATGCAGATTTCGCAGGCCAGCGCCGACTATCGCGGCGACAACAATCAGCATATTTCGCTGGAAGTGTCCGACACCGGCGGCGCCAAGGGCTTCATGGCGATGGCTGCCGCGATGGCACCGGAAGAGGAGAAGCAGACCGAACACGGCTACGAGAAGACCTACACCGCCGACGGCAACATGGTCCATGAATCATGGGACGACCAGTCCAAATCCGGCGAGTACAGCGTGGTCGTCGGCAAGCGCTTCACGGTGAAGGCGACCGGCAGCACCGACAGCATCGATCAGCTGAAACAGGCCGTCGCCAGCATCGATCTCGGCAAGCTGGAATCGCTCAAGGACGCCGGCGTGAAACCGGACTGACCCCGATCGCACCATCGACACAAAAAAAGCCGCGCCATCACGGGCGCGGCTTTTTCATGATGGATGGAGCTCACTTCAAGGCGCTTTCGGCACCGAGCCTTCAGTGGTGATGCGGATGTTGACCGCATCGCTGACATTCGGCACGTACGCACCCACGCCGAAGTCCGAGCGCTTGATGCTGGCAGTGGCATCGAAGCCGATCGACTGCGCCTTGCTCATCGGATGCGGGCCGATCTTGTTCAAGGTGGCGTCCAGCACCACCACCTTGGTCACGCCATGCACGGTGAGGTTGCCGGTGACCTTGAACTTGTTGCCGCCCAGCGGTTGCACGGCGGTGCTCTTGAACGTCACCACCGGGTACTTCTCGGCGTTGAAGAAATCCGGCTCCTTCAAATGCTTGTCCAGCGCTGGCACGTGGGTGTCGAGCATGGCCAGCGGCAAGGTCACCTGCACGCTGGAGGCGGCCGGATGCTGCTCGTCGAACACCAGCGTGCCCTCGCCCAGGCCGAAATCGGCAGTGGGATTCGAGTAGCCGAAGTGGTTCCAGCTGAACAACACCATCGTGTGGCTCGGGTCGAGCTTGTAGGTGACCGGAGCGGCCTGGACCGATACGGCGGCGCCGAGCAGGCCGGCGAGCGCGAGATACTTCAGTGCACGCATGGGAATGACTCCTTGGAGGATCGTGGATGGCACTTTGCGTCAGGCGATCTTGCAGGCTTCGTCGAACGCAAGGCGGGGGCTGCGCGGAAACAGGTTGCGGCTGGCGTCGCCGTAGCCGATGCTGATCAGAAAATTCGACTTGATCGCGGTACCGGCAAAAAACGCCGCGTCCACGCCGGCATTGTCGAAACCGGACATCGGTCCGCAATCGAGCCCGACCGCGCGCGCGGCCAGCAGCAGGTAGGCGCCCTGCAGCGTCGCGTTGCGGAATGCGGTGGTGTCGATCAGCGGCTGGTTGCGGACGAACCAGCTGCGCGCGTCGGCATGCGGGAAAAGCTTCGGCAGCTGCTCGTAGAACTCGTGATCGGTGGCGACGATCGCGGTGACCGGCGCCTCCATCGTCTTCGCGCGATTGCCTTCGGACAGGAAGGGCTCCAGCTTCGCTTTCGCCTCCTTCGACTTCACGAACACCACGCGCATCGGCGAGGAGTTCGCGCTGGTCGGGCCGAACTTGGCCAGTTCATAGATCCGGTGCAACTGCTCGTCGCTCACCTCCTTCGGCAACCAGGCGTTCAACGTTCGGGCGCTGCGGAACAGCTGGTCAAGGGTGGCCTCGGAAAGCAGCTCGCTCATGGGTATCCTCTGTCGAAAGCGCGCCGACGGTGGCGGCATGGTCTGCAAGTGTATAGGCCGTCGCGTGGGAACAGATCACGGCTTTGGGGAACGTACTGTGTTCATGGGAGAAACAATGCCGCGATGCCAGCTGCCATGGTGAAACTGCACGGCGAATGCTGGGTGATCACCGACGCCGCTGCCGGCAACCAGCGCCAGGCGCTGGCGCTGGCCGAACACCTGCAGATGCCGCTGCGTCATCTCGTACTGGAACCCCGCGCGCCGTGGTCGTGGCTGGCGCCGCGACTGGCGCTCGGCGGAGCGCTCGCGCTGCCTGCGGCCCAACGCGGCTCGTTCACGCCACCGTGGCCGTCGGTGGCGATCGGCTGCGGTCGCAGCGCCGCGCTGTTCACGCGGATGCTGCGCGGCCTGTCCGGCGGGCAGTGCTACACCCTTCAAATCCTCAATCCGCGCATCGATCCCGCACACTGGGACACGGTGATCGCACCACGACATGACCATGTCGAAGGCCCCAATGTGCTGCGGCCGCTGGGCTCGCTGAATCTGGTGGGTGACGAGTGGCTGGCCGACGGCCGCGACTCCTGTCCCGGTTTCGCCGAATTGCCGCAGCCGCGTGTCGGTGTACTGCTTGGCGGCCCGCGCAAGGGCATCGCGCTGGATGCCGGTTACGCCAGCCAACTGGCTGCGCGGTTGCTGGAGCGCCAGCGCGTCGGAGGTGGCAGCCTGCTGGTGCTGGCTTCGCGACGCACACCTTCCGCATTGATCGAGGTGTTCCGGCTTGCACTGGAAGACATACCCGGCCTGGTCTGGGCTGGTCGCGACGATGGCCGCAACCCGTATCCCGGCGTACTTGGCTGGGCCGACCGGCTGATCGTCACGCCCGATTCGGTGAACATGCTCAGCGAGGCCTGCGCCGTCGGCTGCCCCGTGCAGACATTCGTGCGCGCACCGCTGCCGGCAAAGCTCGCGCGTTTCCATCAGGCGCTGCACGATGCCGGATTGCTGCATGCCATGGATGAAACCGTGTCGATCGCGCGCGCGCCGCCCTTGCGCGAAACCGCCGCCATCGCCGCTGCCTTGCGCGAACGGATCAGCGCCCGCGCGGGCAACTCATGATCCCTCGCGCACCCAGCTCAACTGCCCGGATGCCAGCAGCGCATCCAGTTGCGCTGCAAACGGGAAGCGCATGATTTCAGCGGACAACGGCGCGGTGGCGACCAGGCCGACACAGGCGTTGCGCCCGTCCTGCTTGGCGCGGTACAGCGCCAGGTCGGCCAGTTCGATCGCCGCATTGAAGGTCGTCCTGTCGACATCAAGCGCGAGCGGATACATGCTGAAGCCGATCGAACAGGTCAGCTGAATCCTGCCCCCACGACCGTCCGGGAAATCCCTTGCCGCGATATCGCAGCGCAGGCGTTCGGCGACGGTGCACACGTCGGCGACCTCGACGTCCTGCAGCAGCAGCAGGAATTCCTCCCCGCCCCATCGCACGGCGATGTCGCCTTCGCGCCGCGACGCCATGAACAGATGGCCGAGTTCGCGCAGTACCGCATCGCCGGCCGCATGACCGTAGCCGTCGTTGACCAGCTTGAAGTAGTCGACATCGATCTGCACCACGCCGATCGGATCGCCGCTGGCGAGCATCTCGGGCAACCGCGCCAGCAGGTAGCGGCGATTGTTCAGTTCGGTCAAAGCGTCGGTGTGGCTTTCCTCGGTCAGCACCAGGTTGCTGAGGCGCAAGCGTTCGAGCGCATGGGCGAGCTCGTCGGTACGCTGCGCGACCTGCGTCTCCAGCCAGACATTGCGACGGCGCTGCCGGCGCATGCTCCAGCCGACCAGCAGGAAGATCAGCAGACACGCCAGCACGATCGCTGCCACGCGCACCACGGTGCGTTCGTACCAGTACGGCTTGACCTCGATCCGCAGGTCGGCCTCGGGCCCGAAGCCCGGCGCACCGGAAACCGCGGCGGCAACGCGGAACCGATAGGAGCCTGGTGGCAGGTGGGTGTAGAACGCCACGCGTCGCGCACCGACTTCCTGCCAGCTCTTGTCGTAGCCTTCCAGCCGATAGCGAAAGCGCAATGGGCTGATACCCAGATACGGGGCGGTGTAGCGAATCGCCAGATCGCGCACGTCACGCTGCGGATCGAATGTTTCGTCGTAAACAGCGGGATCGTCGTGCCCGCTGGACTCGATCATCGCCGATGGCGACTTCAGCGGTGCGTCCAGCACACGCGTATCCAGCCCGAGTGCGCCATCGGTGGTGCCGTACCAGATGACATCGCCGTCGACGAGGCTGCGCGCGCCGGCACCGCCGTTGCAGCAATGCATGTTGTGCAGGCTGGTGGTCCGTTCCTCGCCGGCAAGCAACTGGGGCACCACCCGACGCGCCGGCGAACCCGGCAGTGGCAGTTGCGCCAGCGGCATGCGCCACGCCCCGACGATCGTGCCCACGTAAAGCTGTCCGCCGACAAGGTCGAGTGTCCAGGCGTTGTCGCTGGGCAGGCCATCCTTCTGTCTTGTCATGCGCAGCCGTCCATCCTGCATCACGCCGATGCCGGCATCCATGGTCGCGACCCCGAGCATGCCGGGCTTCAACATGGCCAGGCGCGAGACGAAGTGGCCGCGCAGCGGTTCGGCCCAGGCCGGCTGCTGCAACTTGCCGGCGCGCCATTCGCGCACGCCGTCCTCGGTGCCCAGGTACAGATGATCGGGGCCCAGCGGCAGGATCGAACGGATGGTCGCGGCGGCCACCGAAGCTCCGGGGTCGACGCGATCGAGCTTGCCCGCACGCCAGTGGTACAGGCCGCCGGAGGTCCCGATCCAGAAATCGTCATCCGCCACCTCGCGGATGTCGTTGACCTGCCAGCGATCCAGGGCGGACAGCGCGGCCGGGGTGACGTTTTTGCCTTTGTCGTAAACCGCCATGCCCGCCCGCGTGCCGATCCACAGGCGGCCGCGATGGTCGTAATACAGCTCGTACGCGGACGGGTTCGGCAGGCCGCTGCCCGGAATCAACGGGTGCACGCGCTTGCCATCGAACCTTTCCACGTCGGAATTGGTGCCGAATACGATGTCGCCGCCCGGTGCGCGCGCGATACTCCACAGCATCGAGTCAGTCATGCCGTCGCGGGTGGAGATGTTTCGCATCCAGCCGTTCCAGGCCCGGTACAGCCCCCCGATGTGGGTACCCAGCCACAGACTGCCGGCATGGTCCTCGAACAGCACCTGGACCCAGGGATGGTGCGCGATGTCGTCGTCGCTCACGCGTTCGAGCACGGCATCGGGCCGGCGTCGATACAGCGCCGGCACGGTGCCGATCCACAACGCGCCATCGCGATCGGTCAGCAGGCTTTCGATCGACGTGGTATCGAGGACCGAATCCAGGCCGGACGCAACGAGGCGGGTGCCATCCAGCCGCTTCAGGCCAAACGACGTACCCAGCCACAGCTCACCGCCGGCGGCGGCAATATGGGTGATCGGCACCGGTCGGCCGTCCGCGTGATCCTGGCGGAAGCATGTCATGGCCGACGAACCGGCCCCGGCATCGAGTCGGCAGACACGATTCAGGCCACCGATCCACAGCACTCCGCCCTCGCGCAGCAGGCTGAAGGCCGGCCCGTCATAGCCGGGAACAGGCACGACCCTGCCATCGCGTACGCGCTCCAGGCCTTGCGCGGTGGCCAGCAAAGGCGTGCCGTCGCCGGCATCGATGATGGCGTTGATCCCTTCTCCGCCCAGCGCGGTGAACTGCCCGCCGCGTTCCCGCAACAGGCCGCGCGCACCACCGAACCAGACCTGTCCGACCGGGTCTGCCCAAACGGCGGAAAGCATGCTGGTGTCGACCCCGGCGCGAGTCCGGTCGAACGTGACGAAGCGCACGCCGTCGAAGCGCGCTACCGCGGACTGGGTGTTGATCCACAGGAAACCGGCCCGATCCTCGGCCATGCCGAGCACCGTGATCTGCGGCAAGCCCTGCTCGACGCTCCAGTGATCGAGGACGAAGCTGCTGAACGGCATCCGCGGGTCCATGGCCGCGGCCGGCCGCATGCCGGACAGGCAAGCCACGATCGCGAACAGGATGATGTGCAGCCGCGGTGTCATGCTTTCCCTTGCTGCAAGTTGCTGGACTCTCCGGCTCCCCCGAACTCCTGGCCGGCTCCGGCCGATCTTGCCCCTCGACAAGGTGTCAGACAAGCGGTGTCGATGAAAATCCCGCCTGCGCACCCCTCAGCGCGCGGATGCGGCGGGCGTTTCAGCCGGCAACGGCGTCGAAGGCGAAACCGAGTGCATCGGTGACTTCGCGCACGCTGGCGCACAACTGTTCCAGTGCCGCGTCGCGCGGGGCGATGCGTGAGCGCAGGTCGAGCGTGCAGGCCAGCGCACGCTGCAGCAGCATGGCATGCGCCGTCCCCAGGGTCGCCGCCTGATCGGGATCGAGCAATCCGGCGACGCGGCATGCTTCGATCATGCCGGCGTTGGATGTGACACCCAGCAGTTCCGGCCGTCCTGCCGCATGCGCCAGCACCATGCCCTGCAGTGCGAATTCGATGTCGAGCAGGCCTCCGTGGCCTTGCTTGAGATCGAGCTGGCGTTCGTCGGAACGGTCGCGCTCGGCCCGCCAGCGCTGGCGCATGCTGCTGACATCGGCCCGCACCGTGGCGTGCTCGCGCGGCACCGTCAGGACCTCGCGGCGGACCGCTGCCAACTGGCCATTGAGCGCCACATCGCCGGCGACCGGGCGGGCGCGCAGCAACGCCTGATGCTCCCACGTCCATGCACGGCTTTGCTGGTACGCGACGAAAGCATCCAGGCTGCTGACCAGCAGGCCTTTGGAGCCGTCCGGGCGCAGTCGCGTGTCGACTTCGTACATGCGCCCGGCGCGGGTCAGCACGGTCAGCCAGTTCATTACCCGCTGGGCCAGTCGCTGATACCAGCGAGCGCCTTCCAGCGGACGCGGGCCGTCGCTCATCAACGCAGCGCGCCGACCGTCGTAGACGAACACCAGATCGAGATCCGAGGCAAAGCCGAGTTCCTCGCCACCAAGGCTGCCGTAGCCGAGCACGGAGAAGCCCGACCCTTCGCCGGGTAGCCGGCCATGCTGCGCGATCAATTCGCGCTCTGCCAGCGCCAGCACGGCGCCGACCACCGACTCCGCCAGTGCGGCCAGCCGGCGTGCGGTGGCGACCGCATCGGCACGGCCATCGTTGAAAGCCAGTCCAAGCCGGAATGCGGTGGACGCCCTGAATTCGTTGATCCGTTCAAGCTCGGCTTCCGCCTCGCGCTCATCCAGCGTGCCCAGCACGCGGACGATTTCCGCGGCGATGTCGGCGCGCTTGAACGGCAATTGGTCGATGCGCGGGTCGAGCACGTCGTCCAGCAGCAGCGGCTGGGCGATGACACGCTCGGCCAGGAACGCGCTGTCGGCGAACAGCCTCACCAGCCGACGCCGCGCCGCCGGCTGTTCTTCCAGCAAGGCCAGGTAGGACGAGCGCCGCGCCACCGCCTGCATCAGCCGGCACAAGCGCAGCAAACTGGCCACCGGCGCAGCGGTGGCACGAGCCGCGTCGAACAATTGCGGCATCAGGTGATCGAGCCGCTCGCGCGAGCGCGCGGACATCGCACGCACCGCCGCGGCCTGCGGCAATTTCAACAACGTATCGGCCAGCTCGACGCCGGGCACGAAGCCGGAGGCTTCCAGCGTGGCCACATCCAGCGATTCGTCGCAGGCGCGCTGCCACAACACCATGTCCGCCGCCGGCACGCTCGCCGCGCGGCCGCCTTGCGGCATCAGCACCGCAGCGAATTCCTCGCTGACGATGGCGCGGTGCTTCGCCAGCGCGGCGTTCAACGCATCCCAGCCGGGGTAGTCCAGGCTCAGCGCGAGACGTTCGCGGCTGAGCGCATCGTCGGGGATGTCGTGGGTCTGCGCGTCACGCAGCATCTGCACGCGATTTTCGACCCGGCGCAACAACACGTACGCTTCGCGCAACATGCGCGCGCGCGCCGCGGCAATGTGGCCGCGCGCCTCGCAAGCGGTCAGCGCCGGCAGCAGGCCGCGCACGCGCAGGCTCGGTTCGCGGCCGCCGCGGATCAGCTGGGTCAGCTGCACGATGAACTCGATCTCGCGGATGCCGCCGGGGCCGAGCTTGAGGTTGTCGGCCAGGTCCTTGCGCGCGACCTCTGCGTCGATCAGCGCCTTCATCTCGCGCAAACCGGCGAACGCGGTGTAGTCGAGGTATTTGCGGTAGACGAACGGGCGCAGCAATTCCTGCAGTTGCTTGCCGGCGGCGCGGTCGCCAGCCACCGGACGCGCCTTGATCCAGGCATAACGCTCCCAGTCGCGGCCCTCGCTCTGGTAGTACTGCTCCATCGCGGCGAACGACAGCGCCAGGCGGCCGGCATTGCCGAACGGACGCAGGCGCAGGTCGACCCGCGCACAGATGCCATCCATGGTCGGCTCGTTGAGCAAGCGCACGAGCTGGCGGCCGAGCCGGATGAAATACTCGCTGTTGTCCAGTGGCCGCGCGCCATCGGTTTGCCCGGCATGCGGATACGCCAGCACCAGATCGATGTCGGAGGAGAAATTCAGCTCGCTGCCGCCGAGCTTGCCGAAGCCGATCACGAGCAGCCGCTGCAACGCACCGTCGGCGGTACGGCTGCGGCCGTAACGCGCAGCCAGCGCACGTTCGGACCATGCCAGCGCCACATCGAGCAAGCCCTCGTACAGCACGCTGGTGGCCGACAGCGTCTCGGGCAGTTCGTCCAGCCCATTGACGTCGCGAAACACCAGCCGCAACGCCTCGGCGTGCCGAAAGCGACGCAACGCAACCATGCTGGCGGCCTCGTCCTCGGGCAGCTTCAGCGCGTCGATGCGGCTGCCGGCGTCGTTGCCGGAGCGCAACCGCTCCAGCCCGGCCGGGGCCAGCAGCTGCGGCTGGCGGCACCACACGTCGAACGCGAAATCGCTGGCCAGCAGGGTGCGACGGATCCGTTCAGCGACGCCGGCGTCATCGTGCAGTGGCACACCGGCGGCGCGGCAACGGGCAGCCAGGTCGCCGTAGCGATCATCGATCAACGCACGCAGTGCGGGGGATTCTTGGAGAGGCATCGAGCCATTGTGCCGCAGTGCGGGCAAGCTGCCGAGCCGCCGGCATCCGTTGCCGCAATCACCGGTGCACCGTCGGCGCGGCGGAGCGTTGAACAACCGGTACGCAAGCCCGAAACTCGCCGCTCTCCCGCCTACGCGCGGTTCATCCAAGCGCCATTACATTTGAGTGTCCGCACCATGACAGCAACTGCAGGACCCGCATGCCCCTGAATTTCGCAAATCCGCCCGGCCGTTGGCGCGGTCCGGTTTCACGCGTCGCGCTGGTGCTGTTGCTGGCGCTGGCGTTCGTGTTGCTGACCGGCCTGCTGGATGGCGGCGTTGGCGTGACACCGACGCGGATCTTCGATCAGCCACGGTTTCCCCTGGCCAACGCCTGGCCGGGCCTGCTGCTGGCCGGTGTGCTGCTGGCGCTGAGCCGACGGCTGCTGTTGTCGTTCGGACTGGCGTTTCTGCTGCAGGGGCTGATCTACGGTGCCGACGAGCTGAAGGTGGCCAACCTGGGCACGCCTTTGCTGCCGGACGACTTCCGCATCGTCGGCCAGTTGCAGAACGGCGGCATGCATCTGCTGTCCGGTTACCTGCCGCACAGTCCATGGCCGTACCTTGGCCTGCTGGTCGCGCTGGCGCTGGTCGCGCTTGCGTGGCGGGTGGAACCGCCGCTGTTTCAGCGCCGCACCGGTGGCCGGCGACTGCTGGCCGGCAGCGTGCTGGCCGCGGCCCTGCTCAGCATGCTGGTCGGGCTGCCGGCATGGGGTCGCATCTACAACGCCAAGGTGCTCTGGCTGGAACCGTGGTCGGCCACTTCCACCACGATCCATTCCGGCCTGATCAGCTCGCTGATGCTGTTTCATCTGCAATATGGAAAAGGCCAGCACAAGCCTGACCGCAAAGCCGCCACACAATTGATCGAGCAGTCCGCGCCCGCCCTGCTGCAGTCGCTGCAGGCCCCGATGGCCAGCGACGAATTGCCGGACATCGTGGTGGTGCAGAGCGAGTCGCTTTTCGACCCCACCATCATGCGCGGCTACGAGCACAGCCACTTCACGCCAAACCTGCACCGACTCGCCGCGCACGGCACCAGCGGCAAACTGCATGTGCCCACCTTCGGCGGCGGCACCATCCGCACCGAGTTCGAGGTACTCACCGGGTTGTCGCTGCGCTACTTCGACAACCTGCAGTTCCCCTACCTGCAGATGAGCCACAAGGCGCTGCCGGGACTGGTGCGCACCCTCAGCCGGCACGGCTACAGCACGCTGGCGCTGCACGGCAACGACCCGGCCTTCTGGAACCGCACCACCGCATTCAAGGCGATCGGCTTCGACCGCTTCGTGTCGCAGTCGTCGTTCCCGCCGGGCGCGCCGAACGACGGCAAGTACATGGCCGACAGCGCGATGACCGACGAGATCATGACCCAGCTGAAAGACAGCGGGCCGCCGCAATTCATCTTCGCCATCAGCATCGAAGCGCACGGTCCGTACGACGTCGAGCCCGCCCACGCCGCGGAGCGCGATGCGATCCCGGTGCCGGATGGCATCAGCGGTCGCGACAAGCTGGAACTGCAGACCTATCTCTACCACCTCAAGCATGCCGACGCCGAGCTCGGCCGGCTGGTGAAACTGCTCGCCCAGCGCGAACGGCCCAGCGTGGTGCTGTTCTACGGCGACCACCTGCCCGCGCTGAGCAACAGCTACCACATCACCGGTTTCGTCGACGGCGGCGACATGCTGAGCCAGGCCGGCGTGTGGCTGCTGGTCGATCCAAAGCACCCCGGGAAACGCGCCCAGGTCGACACCGCCTCATGGCTGCTGCCCGGCAAGCTGCTGGCGCGTGTCGGCATCCACGACGACCCGTATTTCGCGCTGACCGCATTGATCGGCCCGCAACTGGCCGCACTCACCGAAGCTCCCGGCGCGCCGCCACCGGTCGAAGGCAGCGATCAGCAAAAACTCGACCAGGCCATGGCCAGCGTCGACCAACTGCGCATGGACGGCAAGCTGGACAAGTTGTGGCCGGCGCCGCTGGCAGCCGCCGCCGCACATGACGATCGACCGCCGTTGCAGGCGTCCGGCACTGCGGTCGCTGCGCCGGCCCATTGAGTTCCCGACGCGCGAACAGCGGTCCGGTTTCGATGGTGGTTTCCAGCTGCGCGGCACCGACCGACCGCAAAAAGAAACCCCGCCAGGGCGGGGTTTCTTTTTGCGCAGGCTCTTGACGAGCAGCGCGGTCTGGGATGGCGGCTTCTTGATTAGAAGTCCATGCCGCCCATGCCACCCATGCCGCCGCCCATGCCACCGCCGCCATGGCTGTGGCCTTCGTCCTTCTTCGGCAACTCGGCAACGATCGCTTCGGTGGTGATCGCCAGGCCGGCGACCGACGCGGCGTGCTGCAGGGCCGAGCGGGTCACCTTGGTCGGATCCAGGATGCCCATCGCCACCATGTCACCGAACTCGCCGGTGGCGGCGTTGTAGCCGAAGTTGCCGGTGCCTTCCTTGACCTTGTTGAGGATCACGGACGGCTCTTCGCCGGCGTTGGCGACGATTGCACGCAGCGGCGCTTCCAGCGCGCGGCGGGTGATCGCGATGCCCAGATCCTGGTCGGTGTTGTCGCCCTTCAGGCCTTCGACCGCCTTCAGCGCGCGGATCAGCGCAACGCCGCCGCCCGGGACCACGCCTTCTTCGACGGCTGCGCGCGTGGCGTGCAATGCATCTTCCACACGTGCCTTCTTTTCCTTCATCTCGATCTCGGTGCCGGCACCGACCTTGATGACCGCCACGCCGCCGGCCAGCTTGGCCACGCGCTCCTGCAGCTTCTCGCGGTCGTAGTCGGAGGAGGTCTCCTCGATCTGCGCCTTGATCTGGCCGATGCGCGACTGGATCTTCTCCGCGTCGCCGGCACCGTCGATGATCGTGGTGTTTTCCTTGGTGATGACGATGCGCTTGGCGCGACCCAGATCGTTGATCGTGGTCTTCTCCAGCGACAGGCCCACTTCCTCGGACACGACCTGGCCGTTGGTCAGCACCGCGATGTCTTCCAGGATCGCCTTGCGACGGTCACCGAAGCCCGGCGCCTTGACGGCGGCGACCTTGACGATGCCGCGGATGGTGTTGACCACCAGGGTGGCCAGCGCCTCGCCCTCGACTTCCTCGGCCACGATCAGCAGCGGCTTGCCGGCCTTGGCGACGGCTTCCAGCACCGGCAGCAGCTCGCGGACGTTGGAGACCTTCTTGTCGTGGATCAGGATGTACGGATCGTCCAGCTCGACCTGCTGCGACTGCTGGTTGTTGATGAAGTACGGCGACAGGTAACCGCGGTCGAACTGCATGCCCTCGACGACGTCGAGCTCGTTCTCGAGGCCCGAACCTTCCTCGACCGTGATCACGCCTTCCTTGCCGACCTTCTTCATCGCGGTGGCGATGATGTCGCCGATGTTGGTGTCGGAGTTGGCCGAGATCGTGCCGACCTGGGCGATTTCCTTGTCGTTCGCGGTCGGGTTGGAGAACTTCTTCAGCTCGCCGACGGCAGCGCTCACCGCCTTGTCGATACCGCGCTTCAGATCCATCGGGTTGATGCCGGCGGCAACCGCCTTGAGGCCTTCCTGGATGAACGCCTGGGCCAGCACGGTGGCGGTGGTGGTGCCGTCACCGGCGACGTCGGAGGTCTTGGAAGCGGCTTCCTTGACGATCTGCGCGCCGAGGTTTTCGTACTTGTCGGCCAGTTCGATCTCTTTCGCGACGGACACGCCGTCCTTGGTGATCGTCGGCGCGCCGAAGCTCTTCTCGAGCACGACGTTGCGGCCCTTCGGGCCGAGGGTGACCTTGACCGCGTTGGCCAGGGTGTTCACGCCTTTCAGCATGCGAGCGCGGGCGTCTTCGCCGAAACGTACTTCTTTAGCTGCCATTTTCGTAAACCTTTAGAAAAGAGTTGAGAGGAGTGAGAAACGAGAGAGAGCGAAGCAGAAAGCGAGGTGGAGTGATCGCGACGGGCGCGCTCTACTCACTTCTCGCTCCTCTTCACTCATTCCTGCCTTTTTAGCCTTCGATCACCGCCACGATGTCGTCTTCCTTCAGGAAGACCAGTTCTTCGCCGTCGATCTTGATTTCCTGGCCGGCGTACTTGCCGAACAGCACCACGTCGCCGGCCTTCAGCGACATCGGGCGCACCTTGCCATCGGCCATGATCAGGCCGGTGCCGGCGGCGACGACCTTGCCGCGGGTCGGCTTTTCGGTGGCGCTGTCGGGGATGACAATGCCACCGGCAGAGACGCGCTCTTCTTCGAGACGCTTGACGATGACGCGGTCGTGCAACGGACGCAGTGTGCTCATGGATGACTCTCCAACTGACTTGATTGAGGTGGGACAAGGCTTTCAAGGCCCGATCGACAGGCTTGTTAGCACTCATGGTAAGTGAGTGCCAATTTTACGGATACAGCACCCCGCCGCAAGCTCTTTGAATCGGGAACGAACAGCTAATTGGGTGGGCGAGGGCCGGTTTCAAGGGCTGGCGCAGAGACAAACTGCAGCGCCTCGGTGGGTGCGGCCTCAGCCGCGACGCTTTTGACCTGGCCCATCCACGAAGCCCCGAGTGAAGTCACTCCCCCCAGATGCCAAGGGAAAACCCGCTTCGCGCTAAGCTGGCCGGCATGTCCGAGCCTGTTTTGCTTTGCTATTGCTGTTGTCCCGACGCCGCCAGCGCGCGGGCACTCGCCGAGGCACTGGTCGGCGAGAGGCTGGCGGCCTGCGTCAGCCACCTGCCCGGCGTCCGCTCAACTTATCGCTGGCAAGGCGAGGTGACCAGCGACAGCGAGGAGTTGCTGCTGATCAAGACCACCGCCGGGCGCTTCGACACGCTGAAGGCGCGACTGTTGCAATTGCACCCCTACGAACTGCCGGAACTGATCGCGGTGCCGGTGACGCACGGTCATGACGCCTATCTGGACTGGGTGCGTGCCAACGCCGCAGGGTGAGACGCGGCGACTGGGCCATAATGCCCGTCCACCCGCGCGGCGCGCGGGCCACACTGTTCCCGGAGTCGTGATGCGTTCGTTGCTTGCCCGCCCGATGGCCGTACGCCTGCTGATCGGGCTGAGTCTGCTGCTTGGCATGTTGCCTGCGTTCGCGCAGGGCACGGACGACCTGCTGCCGGTCACCGAGGCGTACAAACTGAGCGCGGACGCCGCCACGCCCGGCGTGCTGAAACTGCACTGGACGATCGCGCCGGACTATTACCTCTACCGCGGCCGCATGAAGTTCAAGGGCGCCGATGGCGTCACGCTGGGCGAAGCGCAATTGCCCGACGGCGAGAAACACCACGACGAATACCTCGGCGACGTGGAGACCTACCACCACGGCATCGACGCCAGCATTCCGTACACCGCGGCTGCCGGCACCACCCGGCTGAAGCTGAGCGTGCAATACCAGGGTTGCCACGAAGTCGATCCGAAGATCTGCTATCCGCCGCATACCGAACAGCTCGATCTGCCACTGCCGAGCGGCGGCACCGGCGCAGCTGCTGCTGGCGCCGTTTCGCTCGACGCCGCACTCAGCCGGCTCGGCAGCAACAAGCCTGCTGCCACCGCGGGCGTGACCGGTGCGCCGCTGCCGGCCGAACAGGCATTCCGCTTCGAAGCGCTGGCGCAGAGCCCGCACCAGTTGCTGCTGCGCTGGACGATGCCGCCGGGCTATTACCTGTATCGCGACCAGACCACGCTGAAACTCGAAGACGCCGCCGGCCTCGGCCTGAAGCCGGCATGGCCGGCCGGCACCGCGCACCACGACGAGCATTACGGCGACGTCACCGTGTACTTCGACCAGGTCGAGTTGCCGGTCGCCGTCGAAGGCGATCTCGCCGGCCGCAAGCAGCTGACGGTCGAGGCCAGCTTCCAGGGCTGCCAGGACGATGGTCTGTGTTATCCACTGATGACCCGCAGCGTGAACCTCGATCTCGGCAGCGGCACCATCGCTACTGGCCAGACCACCGGAACCGCGCCGGAACTGCCTCCAGCGGCCAGTCCGGTACCGCTGCAGCTCAGCCTGGTCGCTGCGCTGCTGTTGGCGCTGGGTGGCGGACTGGTACTGAACCTGATGCCCTGCGTGCTGCCGGTGCTGTCGATCAAGGCGGTCAGCGTGCTGGAAAGTGGCGAAAACCGCGCCACCGCGCGCCGCCATGCCTTGTTCTATACCGCCGGCGTGGTGTGCAGTTTCGCCGCACTGGGGCTGGGCATTCTCGCTCTGCGCAGCGCCGGCCATGCGCTGGGCTGGGGCTCGCAACTGCAGCAGCCGCTGCTGGTCGGTCTGCTGGCCTGCGTGATGTTGGCGGTCGGTCTGTCGATGTCCGGCGTGGTGCAGTTCGGCGCCTCGCTGGGCAATACCGGTGCCAGCCTCGCCGCCCGTTCCGGCCCCGCCGGCGATTTCTTCACCGGCGTACTGGCGGTGGTGGTGGCCAGCCCGTGCACCGCGCCGTTCATGGGCAGCGCGCTGGCGTATGCATTTGCCGCGCCGATGCTGTCCGCGCTGCTGGTGTTCCTGGCGCTCGGCATCGGGCTGGCGCTGCCGTTCCTGGCGGTCGGCTTCGTGCCCGCGCTGGCGCGCCTGCTGCCACGGCCGGGACGCTGGATGGAAACGCTGAAACAGGTGCTGGCGTTCCCGATGTACCTCACTGCGGCATGGCTGGTATGGGTGCTGGCGAACCAGCGCGGCGCCGACGCGGTCGGCCTGATCCTGGTTGCGATGGTGCTGCTGGCGATGATGCTGTGGTGGTTCGAACGCAGCCGCTCGCACGGCGCGGCCAGCAAGATGGCGGTGGCGGTGCTGGCGATCGCCATGGCCGTGCCGATGTACCTGCTGGCCCACGTGCCGCCGCCCTTGAAAGCCGCCATCGCCGAGGAGGGCGTGGTCGCCTACAGCCCGGAAAAACTGGCTGAACTGCGGGCGGCGGACACGCCGATTTTCGTCGACATCACCGCCGACTGGTGCGTCACCTGCAAGGCAAACGAGCACATCGTGCTCGACACACCGAATTTCCGCGATCTGCTCCAACGCACCGGTGCGGTCTACATGAAAGGCGACTGGACCGACGTCAACCCGACCATCAGCGCGTTTCTGCAGCAATACCACTCGCCTGGCGTGCCGCTGTATGTCGTGTTTCCGAAGCACGGTGGCCCCGGCAGGCAACTCTCGACGGTGCTGACCTCCTCGCTGGTCGAGCAAGCGCTGACGGAAGCGGCTCAATGATGCTCGGTCGGAGCAACTGGCTGATTCTCGGCCTGGCGGTGCTGGCGGCCGCCATAGGCGGCTATGCCGAGCGTCGAGGCCAGCCGGCTGTCTCCGACCATGCGTCGACAAGCTTCGTCGGCCAGCCCATGCCCGCCATCGACCTGCCAGATCTCGACGGAAAGCTGCACCGGCTGAGTGATTATCGGGGGCGCCGCCTCGTACTGAATTTCTGGGCCAGCTGGTGCGCACCGTGCGTCGAAGAGATGCCGGCGCTCGATCGGATATCGCACAAATTCGGGGAACGTGCGCCGATCGTGATCGGTATTGCCATGGACGATCCCGCGCATGTTCGAGCCTTTTTGGCAGCACATCCGGTCCATTATCTCGTCCTGATCGGCCGGATGACGACGCCAGACACGTCATTGCAGCTCGGCGATGTCGGCCAGGTATTGCCATATAGCGTCTTGATCGGTGCTGATGGGCGCATTTCGGCAATCCATGAGGGGCCTCTCGACGATTCCCGACTCGACCAGTGGCTGAAACCGGCGCAAGGCGGGCACTGACCGCCCGATCGACATACGCTTCCGCACGGAACGCAAGGCTTCTCCGTCAAACATCGCCGATCTGCAGTGAACTGGACAACATCGCCCGCTGCGCGCACACTGCGTCCGGTTCCGGAGTTGCCGGACGCCGCAGGACGATTCGGTGGCAAAGATCCTGGTCCTGCATGGACCCAACCTCAATCTGCTGGGTGCGCGCGAGCCGCAGATCTACGGCCGCGAAACCTTGACCGACATCAACCAGGGGCTAGCCGAGCGTGCGCAGGCCGCCGGGCATGAGTTGGTATGGTTCCAGTCCAATGCCGAGCATGAGCTGATCGGGCGCATCCACCAGGGCCGCGACGACCGCACGGCGATGATCCTGTGCAACGCCGGCGCCTACACCCACACCAGCATCGCGCTGCGCGACGCCTTCGCTTCGGTGGCGATCCCGTTCATCGAGGTGCATTTGTCCAATGTTTTCGCGCGCGAACCGTTCCGCCACCACTCGTACCTGTCCGACCTCGCGGTCGGCGTGATCTGCGGCTTTGGCGGCGACAGCTACCGGCTGGCGCTGGACGCGGCGCTCCAGCGGCTGCAGGCGCCAGTGCCCGGCACCGCGTGAACCAGGCCATGGTGCCTGCCCATCCGTTTATTTCCAGCCACCTCGGTGGCATGACTGACAAAGGCTGATCCGATGGATTTGCGCAAAATCAAGAAGCTGATCGACTTGCTCGAGGAATCCAACCTCGCCGAACTCGAAATCAAGGAAGGCGAAGAAGTCGTCCGCCTGTCGCGCGTGCCGAAGAACGCCGCGCCAGTCGCGGCCGCACCTGTTGCCGTGGCCGCTGCCCCCGCGCCGATCGCTGCCGCGCCAGTAGCCGCCGTGGAAGCGCCAGCCGCCAGCGCACTGCCCGCCGGCCATGTGGTGAAGGCGCCGATGGTCGGCACCTTCTATGCCTCGGCCACGCCGGGCACGCCGGCCTTCGTCAAGATCGGCCAGCAGGTCAAGGCCGGCGAGACGCTGGGCATCATCGAGGCGATGAAGATGTTCAACCAGATCGAAGCCGACGTGGCCGGCACCGTCCAGGCCATCCTGGTCGAGAACGGCCAGCCGGTGGAATTCGACGAACCCATGTTCGTGATTGCCTGAGGCCGCCCGGATGCTCGAGAAGGTCGTCATCGCCAATCGCGGCGAAATCGCGCTGCGCGTATTGCGCGCCTGCCACAGTCTGGGCATCAAGACGGTGGCGGTGCACTCCACCGTGGACCGCAACCTGAAGCACGTCGGCCTGGCCGACGAGTCGATCTGCATCGGCCCGGGACCGTCGGTCGACAGCTACCTCAACATCCCGCGGATCATCGCGGCGGCGGAAATTACCGACGCCCAGGCGATCCATCCGGGCTACGGCTTCCTGTCCGAGCGCGCCGATTTCGCCGAACAAGTCGAACAATCCGGCTTCATCTTCATCGGCCCGACCGCCGAGGTGATCCGCCTGATGGGCGACAAGGTCGAGGCGATCCGCGCGATGAAGGCCGCCGGCGTGCCGTGCGTGCCAGGTTCCGGCGGCCCGCTGGGCGAGGATGTCGATACCAACATCAAGATCGCCCGCGAGATCGGCTACCCGGTGATCATCAAGGCCGCCGGCGGCGGCGGCGGCCGCGGCATGCGCGTGGTGCGCACCGAGGCGCACCTGGGCAATTCCATCGTGATGACCAAGCAGGAGGCCAAGGCGGCCTTCGGCAACGACGTGGTCTACATGGAGAAATTCCTGGAGAACCCGCGCCACGTGGAAATCCAGGTGCTGGCCGACGGCCAGGGCAATGCGATCCACCTGGGCGAACGCGATTGCTCGATGCAGCGCCGCCACCAGAAAGTGGTCGAAGAGGCTCCTGCGCCGGGCATCACGCCGGAGCTGCGCGCCCAGATCGGCAAGGTCTGCGTGGATGCCTGCATCCGCATCGGCTACCGCGGTGCCGGCACGTTCGAGTTCCTGTTCGAGAACGGCCGCTTCTACTTCATCGAGATGAACACCCGCATCCAGGTCGAGCATCCGGTGACCGAGCTGATCACCGGGGTCGACCTGGTCCGCGAGCAGTTGCTGATCGCCGGCGGCGAGAAGCTGTCGATCCGGCAGGAAGACATCGCGATCCGCGGCCACGCGATCGAGTGCCGCATCAACGCCGAGGACCCGGAAACCTTCATGCCCAGCCCGGGTACGGTGAAGCGTTTCGAGGCACCGGGCGGCCCCGGCGTGCGCGTCGACACACACCTGTACGACGGCTATCGCATCCCGCCGAACTACGACTCGATGATCGGCAAGCTGATCGTGCACGGCCCCGACCGAGCCACCGCGATCGCGCGCATGCAACTGGCGCTGGCCGAGACGGTGATCGAAGGCGTCAAGTGCAATATCCCGCTGCAGCAGAAAATCATGGCCGATGTCGGTTTTCAGCATGGCGGGCAGAACATCCACTACCTCGAAAAGCGGATGGCCGAGCAGAAGGAACACAAGGCGAAGAGCGAGGAGTGAGTGGGGAGGAGCGAGAAGTGAGAGACAGCGGACAGCTCCGGCCCGCCTGTCAAAAAACCCGGTCTCTCTCCTTCGCCCTCGGCACACTCGCCACGTTTCCTGCCCCTCTCTCTCTACTCACTCCTGCCCACTCACTTCTCCCATGCCTTTCCTCGAACTTTCCCTGATCGTCCGCATCGAACAGCAACCCGGCGCGGAGGAAGCGCTGGACGATCTCGGTGCGCTGTCGATCACGTTGCAGGACGCCGATGCGGAGACTGCGGACGAGCAGGCGATCTTCGAGCCGGGCGTGGGCGAGTTGCCGCTGTGGCCGACGATCACGCTCAACGCGTTGTTCGATGAGCACGCCGACCGCCGCGGCCTCAGCGCCGCACTGGGTGAGTTGCTGCCGTGGCTGGAACCCGATCAACTGCGCTTCAACGACGTCGCCGACCAGGATTGGGAGCGCGTCTGGATGGATCAGTTCAAGCCGATGCCATTCGGCAAGCGGCTGTGGATCTACCCGTGGAACATCGAACCGCCGGCCGACGATGACCTCGTGGTGGTGCGCCTCGATCCCGGCCTCGCCTTCGGCAGCGGCACCCATCCGACCACGGCGCTGTGCCTGCAATGGCTGGACGGACTCGACCTAGCCGGGAAGACGATCACCGACTACGGCTGTGGCTCCGGCATCCTGGCGATCGCTGCACTGAAGCTCGGCGCGGCCAGCGCCATCGGCGTCGACAACGACCCGCAGGCACTCATCGCGTCGGCCGACAACGCCGAACGCAACGACGTGGCCGATCGCCTCGCGCTGTTTCTGCCCGAAGACGTCGTCGCCGAAGAAGCCGACGCGCATGGATGCGCTAGTGCTGCGGGCGCAGGATGCGCAGGAGCAGCCGACGTCTTCATCGCCAACATTCTCGCCGGCCCGCTCGGCGAGCTCGCACCCACTTTCGCCGCCGCCGCGAAACCCGGCGCACCGTTCGCGATCTCCGGCATCCTCGCCGGTCAGCAGGACGAATTGCTGCAGCGCTACACCGAATGGTTCGACGAGCTGCGCGTGGAGACCCGCGAGGACTGGGTGCGCATCAGCGGTCGCCGCCGCGGCTGATTTTCCTGTTCGTGAAACCCTCGTGTTGCCGGCGCGAATGGTCAATCCGACAGACAGGATTTCCCCGCAGCCCGAGCCGCCAGCGCTGCAGGGTCACGCTTGCCGGCTGCTAGACTCGCCACTCACCGATCCAAAGCGGCCTGCATGTATACCCAATGCCCCGAATGCCTGTCCGTGTTTTCGCTGGACGCACAGACGCTCGCGAAGGCGCACGGCCATGTCGGGTGCGGACACTGTGGCGCAAGCTTCGACAGTCTTGCGACGCTGACCGAACAACTGCCGCCCGAACCTTTCGTCGAGCTGCCGGTGAACGAACCCGCGTTCGAGCCGCCCGGCCTCGACCTCGTCGTCTACCGGCCACGCCCGGATCCTCCTGCCGTCATCGAAGAGGAAACCTCGGCCGCCGAGGCAGCGGCGCCGGCGGCGTCGGACTTCTCGCAACTGGTAATCGCACCGCGTTTCGCTCGCGAGCCGCGTGCGCGCAAGCCGCGACGATCGCATGGGCGTGACCACCAGCGGCAATCCAGTGCGTCGCGGCGCTGGCCATGGGTCGTCGTATGCACCGTGCTGGCGATGTTGCTCGTGGTCCAGCTCGCCTGGGCCCAGCGCGACATGCTGATTCGCGACCCGACTGTCGGGCGCTGGTTGCGCGATACCTGCAACGTCCTTCGCTGCGAGCTGCCCCTGGTCGCCGCGCCGCGACAATTGCGCTTGCTCGCCAGCAACGTGCAGGCGCATCCCAGCGTGCCCGGCGCCTTGATGATCAGCGCCAGCATTCGCAATGACGCCGCATTCACGCAACCGTATCCGGTGCTGACCATCACCTTGTCCAATGCACAAGGGCAAAGGGTAGCGATGCGCCGGCTGCAGCCTCGCGAATACCTCGACGACGAGGCGATCCTGCAGCGCGGGCTGGCGCCAGGCTCCAGCGCCGTCCTGCTGCTGGAGGTGAAGGATCCCGGCGACAAGGCCGTCGCGTTCGAGTTCGGTTTCGAGTAGCACTTAAAATTGTCGGCCTGCACGGGTAGACTCGGCCTTCTGCCCGGCGTGCCGACTTCGCTCGACACGCATCGCCATCCGCAGCACCCGCCATAACCATGCGCACCGGCCCAAGCAGCCGTTGCCCCGTACGTGAGGAAGATGCCCGTGAACGCCGTAAGACTGCCTGCTGCCGAGGCTGCAAAACTGACCTCGTCGCAGAGCACCAGTTCACAGGCGGGACATTCGCAGAGTGCGTTGAGCGAATGCGTCAGCCGCACCGTGCGTCGCTATCTGGCCGACATCGGCGACACCGAATGTGCCGAAGGCCTGCATGCGCTGGTATTGCGCGAGGTCGAATTGCCGCTGTTGCGCGAGGTGCTGGCTTTCCACGAAGGCAACCAGAGCCGCGCCGCCAGCGCGCTAGGCATCAATCGCGCCACGTTGCGCAAGAAGCTGGCCGCGCACGGCCTGCTCTGAGAGGTTGTGACCATTCAATCTTTCAGGCCGGCCAGGGGATCGTCGGTCGCGGATCGGGCACGCAGGCGCCGGACTCGCGATAGAAGAAAACCCCAGGAAGCGGTTTTCTTCACGAGCGTTGAGCCGCGCCAAAACGCCAACTCATCCGGACGGCTATAATCAGCGGCTTTCCCGTCATGGAAACCCGCTCATGTCCACGCCCCAGCTCGTCCCGGTCCGTCGCGCCCTGCTCAGTGTCTCGGACAAGACCGGCCTGATCGATCTGGGTCGGCGCCTGGCCGCCAAGGGCGTTGAACTGCTGTCCACCGGCGGCAGCGCGAAGGCGCTGCGCGAAGCCGGCATCGCGGTGACCGACGTCAGCGACGTCACCGGTTTTCCCGAAATCATGGATGGCCGCGTCAAGACGCTGCACCCGAAAGTGCACGGCGGCCTGCTCGGCCGGCGCGGCACTGACGACGCCGTGATGGCCGAACTCGGCATCGAGCCGATCGACCTGTTGGTGCTGAACCTGTACCCGTTCGAAGCCACCGTGGCAAACCCCGGCTGCACGCTGGAGGACGCAATCGAAAACATCGACATCGGTGGCCCGGCGATGCTGCGCTCGGCGGCGAAAAACTGGAATGATGTCGGCGTGCTGACCTCGCCCGATCAATACGAAAGCGCGCTGGCCGAGATCGAAAACCAGGGCGGCCTGACCCGTGCCACCCGCTTCAAATTGGCGGTGGCCGCGTTCAACCGGGTGGCGAATTACGGCGGTGCGATCAGCGATTACCTGTCCGGTCTGGAACTCAACGAGACGCACGACGCCATCGCCGGCCACGCCACGTTCCCGGCCCAGGTCAACAGCCGCTTCGTGAAACTGATGGATCTGCGCTACGGCGAAAACCCGCACCAGCAGGCTGCGTTCTACCGCGACCTCGAACCGGCACCGGGCACCCTGGCCACGTTTCGCCAGTTGCAGGGCAAGGAGCTTTCCTTCAACAACATCGCCGACGCCGACGCCGCGTGGGAGTGCGTGCGCAGCTTCAGCAAGCCGGCCTGCGTGATCGTCAAGCACGCCAACCCGTGCGGCGTGGCAGTAAGCATGGACGGGATCGGCAAGGCCTACGACCTGGCATTCCAGACCGATCCGACCTCGGCCTTCGGCGGCATCATCGCGTTCAATCGCGAGGTGGACGGCGCGACCGCGCGCGCGATCGTCGAGCGCCAGTTCGTCGAGGTGGTGCTGGCACCGGGCTACGCCGACGACGCGCTGAAGGCATTCACGAAGAAGGGCAACGTGCGCGTGCTGGTGATCCCGCCGCCGGCCGATGGAAACCTGCAGCACGCGCACCCCGGCAACAGCTCCAAGCGCGTCGGTTCGGGCCTGCTGATCCAGAGCGCCGACACCGGCATGATCGGCGCCGCCGACCTGAAGGTCGTCACTCGCCGCGCGCCGACCGAGGCGGAGATCCACGACCTGATCTTCGCCTGGAAGGTAGCGAAGTTCGTCAAGTCCAATGCCATCGTGTACGCCCGCGATCGCCAGACCATCGGTATCGGCGCCGGCCAGATGAGCCGCGTCTATAGCGCGAAGATTGCCGGCATCAAGGCCGCCGACGAGAAGCTGGAAGTGCGCGGTTCGGTGATGGCCTCCGATGCATTCTTCCCGTTCCGCGACGGCCTCGACGCCGCCGCCGAAGCCGGCATTCGTGCCGTGATCCAGCCCGGCGGATCGATGCGCGACAGCGAAGTGATCGCCGCCGCCGACGAGCACGACATAGCGATGGTGTTCACCGGAATGCGCCACTTCCGGCATTGATGGCTGTGAAGCATTCCTTGTGCGAGCGGCTTCAGCCGCGATGGTTTCCGCCGGTAGCGCCAGAGCATCGCGGGCTGAAACCACTCCCACAGGAGGTGTCGCTCACGCGTTGTTGAAGCCTGTCGTTCCAGCATCGACGTCTCTGGGCTGGAGGCGGTCATGCGCTACGAACTGTATTACTGGACCGGCATCCAGGGCCGCGGCGAATTCGTGCGGCTGGCACTGGAGGATGCCGGCGCCGACTATGACGACGTGGCGCGCGAACAGGGTGACGACGCCATCGTGCGTTTTCTCGACGGCGCCCACGACGGCGCGTTGCCGTTTGCCCCGCCGTTCCTCAAAGCTGGCCGGCTGGTGATCGCGCAGACCGCAACCATCCTCCACCATCTCGGCCCGCCGCTCGGCCTGGTGCCGGACAGCGAGAGCCGCCGGCTGTACGCGAACCAGTTGCAGCTGACCATCGGCGACCTGGTCGCCGAAGTGCACGACTCCCATCATCCGATCGCCGGTGGCCTGTATTACGAGGACCAGCGCGTCGAAGCCGGACGACGCGCGGCGGATCTGCGCGAGACGCGGCTGCCGAAATTCCTCGACTACTTCGAGCAGGTGCTGGAGCGCGGCGGCGGTCGTCATGCGCTGCACGAACACAGCTACGTCGACCTCTCCCTGTTCCAGCTGATGGCCGGACTCGACTATGCGTTTCCGCGCGCGATGCAACGCATGGCACGCGAACTGCCACTGCTGCATGCGCTGAAACAACGCATCGCCGAACGACCGCGCATCGCCGCCTACCTCGCGTCACCGCGGCGGCTGGCGTTCAACGAGAGCGGCATCTTCCGCCATTACCCGGAGCTGGACGATCCGGCGTAGCCGTGCTCAGAACAACGCGATCACCATCGCCCCGGCCACGATCAACACGCCGCCGACCAGCAGCGGCCAGCTTGGCCTTTCGCCCAGAAACACCAGCCCCAGCACGATCGCCAGCGCCACGCTGAGCTTGTCGATCGGGGCCACCTTGCTGACCGGCCCCAACTGCAGCGCGCGGTAGTAGCACAGCCACGACAAGCCGGTGGCGATGCCGGACAGCACCAGGAACACCCAGCTGTTGAGTGGCAGGCCGGTGGGCTTGGCCCATTCCTGGCGCAGGCTGAGAATACCGGCGGTGACCACGAGGATCACCACGGTGCGGATGAAGGTGGCAAGGTTCGAGTTGATACCGACCACGCCGAGCTTGCCGAACAACGCGGTCAACGCCGCGAACAGCGCCGAGCCCAGTGCAAACAGCAGCCAGCTTTCGCGCAGTTGCATTGCTGTCCTCCGTTCGATGTCGACACGCTCTCGTCCGGCATCGCGCCGACCAGACGACCCGGCGTCAGTGACCGTCGTCCGAGTTCGACCCGCTCGAATCCGCATCCGCCGGCTTGCTCTTGCCCCACTCCAGCACCTTGTACATCACCGGCCGCACCGGCTTCTGGCCATGCTCGTCGACCAGCCGGCCTTCGGGATCGACCATATAGGTCTGCGGGATGCCGTTCTTCGGCGTCACCACCACCATGTAGACACGACCATTGCGGCTGTATTCCTGGATGCTGTCGTCGCCCTTCTGGCGCACCCTGACCTCGGGCAGCGAAGGATCCCGGTCAGCGGCGACGCCGCGGGCGGGCGGCGCCGGCAATGTCCGCGGCTTCAGATCGGGCGGAGCCACCGCCTTCACGCCCGGATCGTGGATGCCGGGTGGCGGAGGCACGTTGCTCGCGCCGGACGACTGCGCAAACGCAGCCGGCACAAGCAGGCTTGAAAGGAGCATGGCGCCGGCGGCACCCAGCAGGACGGCGGTTTTCATGGCGGCAACCTCGGTCGGGAAGCAGAGCATAGCAGCGCCCTTGCCGGGCATTCGTGAAGCGCGACGTTTCGCCGTGCATGCGAGAATGGCGCATGCCCAAACTCATCCTGATCGACGGCTCCTCCTACCTCTACCGTGCATTCCACGCCTTGCCGCCGTTGAGCAACGCGCACGGTGAACCGACTGGCGCGCTTTTCGGTGTGGTCAACATGCTGCGTGCCACGCTGAACGCCAAACCGGACTACCTGGCGTTCGTCTGCGACGCGCCCGGGCCGACTTTCCGCAATGACATGTACGACCAGTACAAGGCACATCGGCCGCCGATGCCGGACGACCTGCGCGTGCAGGTCCAGCCGATGCTGGCGATCGTCGGCGCGCTGGGCTTTCCGATCCTGTGCGTGCCCGGCGTCGAGGCCGATGACGTGATCGGCACGCTGGCGGCGCAGGCACAGGCGCTCGGCATCGATGTGCTGGTTTCCACCGGCGACAAGGACATGGCGCAACTGGTGGGGCCGCACGTCACCCTGGTCAACACCATGAGCAATACCGTGATGGACAGCGCCGGCGTGGTGGAGAAATTCGGCGTGCGGCCGGACCAGATCGTCGACTTCCTCGCGCTCACGGGCGATACCGTCGACAACGTGCCGGGGGTGACCAAGTGCGGCCCGAAAACCGCCGCCAAATGGCTGGCCGAATACGGCTCGCTGGACGGCGTGATCGCCAACGCCGACAAGGTCGGCGGCAAGATCGGCGAAAGCCTGCGCGAGGCTTTGCCGCGACTGCCGTTGTCGCGCGAGCTGGTGACGATCAAGACCGACGTGCCGCTGGAGTTCAGTCCCGTCGACCTGTCCCAGCGCGATGCGGATACCACGCAATTGCGCGAGCTGTATACGCGTTACGAGTTCAAGGCGGCGCTGAAGGATCTGGACTCCGCAGCAGCGACGGTTGGGAGCGACTCCAGTCGCGATACCCTCGCCGCGACCGAGCCAAAGAATGCCGCGGCTGAAGCCGCTCCCACAGATTCGGCTCCCGGTGAGTACGAGCTGGTCACCACGCAAGCGGCGTTTGATGCCTGGCTGGAAAAACTGCGCCGCGCCGAGCTGATCGCGTTCGACACCGAGACCACCAGCATCGACGCGATGCGCGCCGACATCGTCGGCATCAGCTTCGCCGTGGAGCCCGGCAAGGCGTGCTACATCCCGCTCGGCCACGACTACCCCGGCGCACCGGCGCAGCTCGACCGCGACGCCGTGCTCGCCGCGCTGAAACCGGTCTTCGAGGACGCAGCGCGACCCAAGCTCGGCCAGCATGCGAAGTACGACATCAACATCCTGTCGAACTACGGCATCGTGGTGCAGGGCCTGAAGCACGACTCGATGCTGGAGTCCTACGTCTGGAACGCCACCGCCACACGCCATGACATGGATTCGCTGGCGAAGAAATACCTCGGCTACGAGACGATCAAGTACGAACAGGTCGCCGGCAAGGGCGCGAAGCAGATCTCGTTCTCGCAGGTGGACCTGGACACTGCCTGCCGCTATGCCGCGGAAGACGCCGACGTCACCCTGCGCCTGCACCATGCGCTGTGGCCGAAGCTGGAAAGCGTGCCGTCGCTGCGCAAGGTCTACGAGGACATCGAGATCCCGCTGGTGCCCGTGCTGGCCGGCATGGAGCAGCGCGGCGTGCTGATCGACGGTGACGCGCTGCGCCGGCAGAGCCAGCAACTGGGCAAACGCATGCTGGAATTGCAGCAGCAGTCGTATGCGCTGGCCGGGCGCGAGTTCAACCTCGACTCGCCCAAGCAGCTGCAGGCCGTGCTGTTCGACGAGCTCGGCCTGCAGGCGAAACTGAAGACGCCGACCGGCCAGCCGTCGACCAACGAGGAGGCGCTGGAAGCGATTGCGGACACGCATGAACTGCCGCGGCTGATCCTCGACTACCGCGGCCTGGCCAAACTGCGCAGCACCTATACCGACAAGCTTTCCGGCATCGTCAATCCGCGCACCGGCCGCGTGCACACCAGCTATCACCAGGGCTCGGTGGCGACCGGACGGATCTCCTCGTCCGACCCGAACCTGCAGAACATTCCGGTGCGCACCGAAGAAGGCCGGCGCATCCGCCAGGCGTTCGTCGCGCCGCCGGGCTGGCAGGTGATGGCGGCGGACTACTCGCAGATCGAATTGCGCATCATGGCGCACCTGTCCGGCGACGAAGGCCTGCTGCGCGCGTTCCACTCCGGTGGCGACGTGCACCGCGCCACCGCCGCGGAAGTGTTCGGCGTACCGCCGGAAGAGATCACCGCCAACCAGCGCCGCGCCGCCAAGGCGATCAACTTCGGCCTGATGTACGGCATGAGCGCATTCGGCCTGGCGCGCCAGCTCGGCGTCGATCGCGGCGAGGCCGGCGATTACATGGGCCGCTATTTCTCGCGCTACCCCGGCGTACGCGCCTTCATGGACGCCACGCGCGAGCAGGCCCATCGCGACGGCTACGTCGAAACCATCTTCGGCCGGCGGCTGTACCTGGAGAACCTCACCTCGCGCAACCAGGGCCTGCGTCAGGGTGCCGAGCGCGCCGCGGTGAATGCGCCGATGCAGGGCAGCGCCGCCGACATCATCAAGCGGGCGATGATTGCGGTCGCCGCCTGGGCAGCAAACCGGGACGACGTACGCATGCTGATGCAGGTGCACGATGAGCTGGTGTTCGAGGTGCGCGCGGATGCGGTCGACGAGGTGCGCGCCGCGGTGACCGAACGGATGTCCGGCGCTGCGGAACTGGCGGTGCCGCTGCTGGTCGATGTGGGTGTCGGCGCCAATTGGGACGAGGCGCACTGATTACTTCGGGTTAACTTTTCATGAGAATGAATTGTTTCTGAATTTTCTTCGATGCTCTTGAAACTTTTCCTGCCAAGCGCCATCTAATCCTTCGGATGCACGCAATGGCATCCGCGGCTGGTTCACCTCCCTGGACCGCCACAGGCGCAAACCTCTCCCCTGGGTCTTTGCGTCTGCCCCGCCCCGGAGGCTCCCCCTAGCCTCCGGGGCTTTTCTTTGCCTGCGTTTCCGGCGCCTGTACACTTTCTGCACATTGCCGCCCGGCATACTTGATCCACATTCATCTAGGGGAACAACCATGCGCGCAGGTCTTCTCATTGCCGGCATCATCCTTGTGATTGCCGGTATCTGGATCACCGTCGGCAACGGCAGCTACAAGCAGACCGATACTGTGGCCCAGCTGGGTTCGGCCAAGATCGAAGCCACCCACACCAAGTCCGTGCCGCAATGGATCGGCATCGCCGGCATCGTTCTCGGCGGCCTGCTGGTGGTCGGCGGCATCGCCAGCAAGAAGCGCTGAGCAACGCCCTGGTCCATGAAAACCGCCGCCTCCGCGGCGGTTTTCGTTTGCGCCCACTACAATGGGTGCGATGGATGTCTCGTATCTGATCGATCCGCTCAACGAGGCGCAGCGCGAAGCCGTCTGCGCCCCGCCCGGCCACTATCTGGTGCTGGCCGGTGCCGGCTCCGGCAAGACCCGCGTGCTGACCCACCGCATCGGCTGGCTGACCCAGGCCGAACGCGTGCCGCCGTGGGCGATCCTCGCCGTCACCTTCACCAACAAGGCCGCCGGCGAGATGCGCGCGCGTCTGGATGCCCTGATTCCCGGCGGCATCCAGGGCCTCACCGTCGGCACGTTCCACGGCATCGCCCATCGCCTGCTGCGCCGCCATTGGCGCGAGGCCGGCCTGCCCGAAGGCTTCCAGATCCTCGATTCGGACGACCAACTGCGGCTGGTCAAGCGCGCCATCGCCGGATTGGGCCTGGACGACGCAAAGTATCCGCACCGCCAGGCCACCTGGCAGATCAACCACTGGAAGGACGAAGGCAAGCGCCCGGACGGCATCGAACATCGCGACCATCCGGTAACGCATACCTTCGTCAGGATCTACCAGGCCTACGAAGATGCCTGTCGCCGCGCCGGCCTGGTCGACTTCGGCGAACTGCTGCTGCGCGCGCACGAGCTGTGGTTGAAGAATCCGGCCGTGCTGGAGCACTACCAGCAGCGCTGGCGGCATCTACTGATCGACGAATTCCAGGACACCAACACGCTGCAGTATGCGTGGATCCGGGTACTTGCCGGGGCTACCGGCAAAGTATTCGCGGTCGGCGACGACGACCAGTCGATCTATGGCTGGCGCGGTGCGAAGGTCGAGAACATGGCGCAATTCCTGCGCGATTTCCCCGGCGCGCGCACGATCAAGCTGGAACAGAACTATCGCTCCACCTCGACCATCCTCAAGGCTGCCAACAGCGTGATCCAGCGCAACGGCAGCCGCCTCGGCAAGGAGTTGTGGACAGCCGGCGACGACGGCGAGCGCATCGCTCTCTATGCCGCCTACAACGAGCAGGACGAGGCGCGCTTCGTGATCGAGCGCATCCGTGAGTACATCGACGAGCACGGTTCGGCCAGGGACTGCGCGATCCTTTATCGCTCCAACGCTCAGTCGCGCAACTTCGAGGAGCAACTGGTCCAGCGCAACATCGGTTACCGCGTCTACGGCGGCCAGCGCTTCTTCGAGCGCGCCGAGGTCAAGGACGCGCTGGCCTACCTGCGTCTCACCGCGAACCGGCACGACGACGCCGCGTTCGAGCGCGCGGTGAACACTCCGCCACGCGGCATCGGCGACCGTACTCTGGATACGCTGCGCCGCCGTGCGCGCGGCGAAAACACGTCGATGTGGGAAGCGGCGCTGATCGAATTGAGCGGCGGCAGTGAGCTGGCCGGACGGGCGAAGAATGCGGTGAAGGCGTTTCTTGCGCTGATCGACGAGATGGCGCGCGCTTTCGCGGGACTCGGCAATGGGGAATCGGGAGTGGCGGAAGCCGAGACGGCCACCACACCGCCCGCGCAAGCACTTCCCATTCCCCTTTCGCCATCCCCCGCTCCCTCCCTGACCCTCGCCGAACAGATCGACCACGCGATCACCCACACCGGCCTGCGCGACTTCTACGAAAAGGATTCACGAGGCAACGGCGAAACGCGGGTGGAGAACCTGGATGAACTGGTCAACGTGGCCAGCCGCTTCGAGCGTACCGCCGAGGACATCGATGCCGGCCTCGGCGAACTGTCCGCGTTCCTGTCGCACGCCACCCTGGAAGCCGGCGAGAACCAGGGCGAGGCGTGGGACGACTGCGTGCAGCTGATGACCCTGCACTCGGCCAAGGGGCTGGAGTTCCCGGTGGTGTTCCTGGTCGGCATGGAGGAAGGCCTGTTCCCCAGCCAGCGCTCGGTCGACGACGAGGGGCGGCTCGAAGAGGAGCGCCGGCTCGCCTACGTCGGTATCACCCGCGCCCGCGAAAAGCTCGTCGTCACCCACGCCGAATCGCGCCGCATGCACGGCACCGAAATGTTGGCGCGGCCGTCGCGCTTCCTCGGCGAGATGCCGGCCGAACTGATCGACGAGGTGCGCCCGCGCGTGCACGTCACCCGCCCGCTGTACGCCGGCCGGCCGCACGAGATCTCGCCATCGCTGGAGGAATCGCTGCCGGTGAAGCTCGGCCAGCGGGTCAGCCACCCCAGCTTCGGCGAAGGCGTGGTGATCAGCGCCGAAGGCAGCGGCGCACATACGCGACTGCAAGTGAATTTCGAGGCCGCCGGCAGCAAGTGGCTGGTGGCGGCGTACGCGAATCTCACCGCGTTGTAGCCGTCGCGGGAACAGCGTGCGCCGGGGCAAGTTCCGCCAGCACATGCGTGACGGCATCGACCACGGCCCGGGGCTGGTCCAGCTCGATGTCGTGGGACGAGTCGGCCACCATTTGCAGCTCGCCCCGGGTCGACGTCGCCACGATACGTCGCTGGGTCTCGCGGCGTGCCGACTCCAGTTGCTGACGCACATCCGCAGGCGCATCGGCGTACGTATCCGAGGCTCTGAGCACGACCAGCGGCATGTCGCCATGCGACTCGCCCTCGGGCACCGACGGCGCGAATATCCGCGTGTTCTGCGCCAACTCCGAACGCAAGGTGTGCCAGAACGCCGGACGCAGCTTGCGCGCCCGATTGGCCGCCGCCACTTTCGCGCTCTCCCATGGCGCCGGCCCACCGATGCATCCGGCCAGTGCAGGCGGTGGATTGGCCAGCTCGTTGCGCTCGGCCCCCTGCTCGCAGCGCCCGATGAACGCATCTCGCTGCGACGCCGTGGTCGCGTCGTCCTTCATCCATTGCGCGGGAAGGAAATGGCCGAGATCCTGCGCCGGCGGATCGACCAGTACCATGGCCGCCACATCGCCGGGATGGACGTCGGCATAGCGCCGCACGATATTGGTACCCAGCGAATGCCCTACCAGCACCAGTGGCGTGTGCAGGCCGGCCGCGCCAATCAGCGCATGCAGGTCGGACACGTCGGCATCGAGCCCGCGCGGCAGCGGCCCGTTGTCACTGAAACCGTAGCCGGCACGGTCGTAGGCGCATACGCGCGCATGCTGCGCCAGCATCGGTTGCACGCGAAACCAGTTGCTCGAGTCGGCATGCGAACCGGCCTCCAGCAATACCGTCACCGGCCCCTTGCCGCTGCAACGCAGGTTGAGGCTGCGACCCTGGCCAATGACGATGCGCTTGCCCGGCCGGGCATAGCTGTCCGGCGTCCTCGTGGGTGCCGAAGGCGTGGCTGCCGCCGAAACTGCCAGCAAGCCGATGCAGGCCACGCCAAAAATACCCAGGTTCTTGCGCGCCATAAGCGCCTCCGGTCTGATTTCGCCTTGGGACACGGACAAGCAACGGAAGTTCGCAGCCAGGCGTCCAAACCACGCCACGGCATCGGTCGGTCGCGTCGAGGCCACAGCGTTGCTGGCACTACTCCGTACCAGCCGCTGCGCGAAATACCCGCCATTGCGGTAGCTGCCTGCGTGCGGGAGAGGGTTCGCGGCAACAGCCGGGACCACCGTACGCGATCTGGTTCGCCCGGCACGGATGCGTTGTGCTTGTCCGGGTTGGGCCAAGGCAATAGGTTGCGCGTGCGTCCGACGCGCGCTGCTGCGACATTCATCCACATCAAGTCAACACGACGACGGCGTATGCTGACGTGCAGCTCCTGCACGGATCCAACGCATGCTCCGCTCTGCCGCAAGCACGACGCTCAAAGGCATTCCTGCACCGCAGCGCCCGCTGCGGCGGCTGACACTTGAACTGTTCGGCATCATCGCCCTGAAGATCGCAGCGCTGACGCTGATCTGGTGGGTGGTGTTCGCGCCGCAGCCAAAGCCCGACGTCAGCGCGAGTGCGATCGCGCAGCGACTCGCTCCCACGTCCCACGCCACGCCGGAAGCCCGCCCATGATCATCGACACCGATGTCGTCACGCTGTCGCGCCTGCAGTTCGCGCTGACCGCGCTGTATCACTTCCTGTTCGTGCCGCTGACGCTGGGTCTGGTGTGGATGCTGGCGATCATGGAGAGCGTCTACGTGATGACCGGACGCGAAGTGTGGAAGCGCATGGTGCAGTTCTGGGGCGTGCTGTTCGGCATCAACTTCGCGATGGGCGTGGCCACCGGGGTGACGATGGAGTTCCAGTTCGGCATGAACTGGGCGTACTACTCGCATTACGTCGGCGACATCTTCGGCGCGCCGCTGGCGATCGAGGGGCTGATGGCGTTCTTCCTGGAGGCCACGCTGATCGGCGTGTTCTTCATGGGCTGGGATCGCATTTCGCGGATCAAGCATCTGCTGGTGACGTGGTTCCTTGCGCTGGGCACGAGCCTGTCGGCGCTGTGGATCCTGATCGCGAATGCGTGGATGCAGCATCCGGTCGGCTCCGAGTTCAGCCCGCAGACGATGCGCATGGAGGTGACCTCGTTCCCCGAGGTGTTTTTCAATCCGGTGGCGCAGGAGAAATTCGTGCACACGGTGAGTGCCGGCTACGTGCTCGGCGCGATGTTCGTGCTGTCGATCAGCGCTTGGTATCTGCTGCGCGGGCGCAATGTGGATTTCGCCAAGCGCTCGATGACGGTGGCGGCAAGCTTCGGGCTGGCCGCGGCGTTGTCGGTGGTGGTGCTCGGCGACGCCTCCGGCTACACCGTGTCGCTGAACCAGAAGATGAAGATGGCGGCGATCGAGGCGATGTGGCGCACCGAGCCGGCGCCGGCCTCGTTCACCTTGTTCGGCATTCCCGACGTGCAGCAACGCACCACCCATTACGCGCTCAGGATTCCCTGGGTGATGGGCCTGATCGGCACCCGTTCGGTCGACCAGACGATGCCCGGCATCGCCGAGCTGGTGGATGCCGCCAAGGGCCGCATCGGCACCGGCATCAAGGCCTACGACGCGATGCTGATGCTGCGCCAGGACAAGGACAACGCGCAGGCCAAGGCAACCCTGGCCGCGCACGACAAGGACCTGGGTTATGCGTTGCTGCTGAAAAAATACGTCGACGATCCGCGCCAGGCCACCCCGGAAGATATCCAGAAAGCCGCCGACAGCACGATCCCGAATGTGCCCGTGTTGTTCTGGGCGTTCCGCATCATGGTCGGCTGCGGCTTCTATTTCATCGCGCTGTTCGCGTTTTCGTTCTGGAAGGCCAGCACGCGCAAACTCGACAGCCAGCGCTGGTATCTGCGCCTGGCGCTGTGGAGTCTGCCGCTGCCATGGATTGCGATCGAGCTGGGCTGGATCGTTGCCGAATACGGACGCCAGCCATGGGCGATCGAAGGCGTGCTGCCGACCGCGCTCGGCGTGTCCTCGGTGAGCGCGGGCCAGGTGCTGACTTCGCTCGGCGGGTTCGTGTTCTTCTACACCGCGCTGGCGATCGTCGACGTGTTCCTGATGCTGAAGTTCACCCGCAAGGGGCCCGATGGCCTGGGCATCTGGCCGCAGGGAGAACGCCATGTTTGATTACGCCACATTGCGAGTGCTTTGGTGGGCCATCCTGGGCACGTTGCTGATCGGCTTCGCCATCATGGACGGCTTCGACTTCGGTGTCGCCGGCCTGCTGAAAGTGCTGGGCCGCGACAACGAGGAACGCAAGGTGCTGCTGGAAGGCATCGAGCCGACCTGGGAGGGCAACCAGGTGTGGTTCATCGTGGCCGGCGGCGCGACGTTCGCGGCGTGGCCGATGCTTTACGCGGTGTCGTTTTCCGGCATGTACTTCGCCATCGCGCTGGTGCTGCTGGCGCTGATCCTGCGTCCGGTCGGCTTCAACTTCCGCGGCAAGATCCACGATCCGCGCTGGGCGTCGCTTTGGGACTGGGTGCTCAGCGGCTCCGGCGTGGTGGTGATGCTGGTGTCGGGGGTGGCGTTCGGCAACCTGTTTCTCGGCCTGCCGTTCCGTTTCGACGATGACCTGCGCATGAGCTGGCAAGGCGGCTTCTTCGAGCTGCTGCATCCGTTTGCCCTGCTGTGCGGGTTGGTGTCGCTGAGCATGTTGCTGGCCCACGGCGCGTGCTTCGCCGCGCTGAAGGCCGATCACGCGATCGCCGAGCGCGCGGTGGGCATCGCACGCTGGATGACGCTGGTATTTGCCGCGCTGTATGTGCTGGCCGGCGTGTGGCTGGCCTACGGCATTCCCGGTTACGCGATCGCCGGGTCGGTGATCACCGACGGGGTCTCCAATCCGCTGTACAAGCAGGTGGCGCATGGCAGCAGCTGGTTTGCCAGCTACATGCAATACCCGTGGTTCTGGATTGCGCCGCTGCTGGCGCTGGCTTCGGCGGTCGGGGTGCAGGCCTTGATCGGCCGGCGCGGCATCGCAGGCTTCATCGCCAGCAGCCTGATGGTCGGCAGCACGATCGCGTCGGCCGGCTTCGCGCTGTTTCCGTTCCTGTTGCCGTCCAGCCTCGACCCGCGCTCCAGCCTCACCGTGTGGGACGCTTCGTCCAGTCGCGGTACCTTGCAATTGATGCTGGTGGTCACCGCGATATTGCTGCCGATCATCGTGATCTATACCAGCTGGGTCTACCGGGTGATGCGCGGACGGATCACGCTGGAGCAGGTGCGCAAGGCGCACGGCGGGTATTGAATTTGCAGGAGCGCACGCAGCGTTTCACACGAACACGAGGTAAGCCGGCATGTGGTATTTCTCATGGATTCTCGGACTGGGGCTGGCCTGCGCCTTCGCCATCCTCAATGCGATGTGGTACGAGGTGCGGGCCACCGACGAGGCGAATCTCCAGCGCGAAGATTCGCAGTTGCCGGACGAGTTGACCTGACTGCGCCCCCGGCCTTGCGCCGTTTACCCTGAGCGCAGATCCGCAGGATCGAAATCGAAGGCAGCAGCCTTTCGATTTCGCTGCGCTCAAGGTGAGCGCTGCAAGGCAGCTGGCCGCGCGGCCAGCAGCGCCTCGATCGCCTCGGCCTCTTTCGGCATGGCCGCGCTCAGCACTTCGTTGCCATCGCGGGTCACCGCCACGTCGTCCTCGATGCGGATGCCGATGCCGCGCCAGCGTTCGGCCACCGAGCGATCGTCCGGCGCCACATACAACCCCGGCTCGACGGTCAGCACCATGTCCGGCTCCAGCAGGCGCGATTCGCCGCCGACCCGGTAATCGCCGACGTCGTGCACGTCCAGCCCCAGCCAGTGGCCGGTCTTGGCGGGGAAGAAACGCTGGTAGCTGCCATCGGCGATCGCCGCGTCGGCGTCGCCCTTGAGCAGGCCGAGTTCGCACAGGCCTTCGGCCAGCACACGCACCGCCGCCGTGTGCGCCGCACTGAACGGTCGGCCCGGCCGCACCTCGTCGATCGCCGCCAACTGGGCGGCCAGCACCACTTCGTACAACGCCCGCTGTTCGCGGCTGTAGCGACCGTTGAGCGGAAACGTGCGACTGATGTCGGACGCATAGCAGTCCAGTTCGGCGCCGGAATCGATCAGCAGCAGCTCGCCGTCGCGCAGCGCCGCGCGATTGCTCTGATAATGCATGACGCAGGCATTCGCGCCACCGGCGACGATCGGCGAGAACGCCGGCACGGCGCCACTGCTGCGCATCACGCGCAGCAGCTCGGCCTCGACCTCGTATTCCAGCCGGCCGGGCATGGCGACCTGCATGGCGGCGAGGTGTGCGTCTACTGCGATAGCGGCCGATGCGCGCATCAGCTTCAGCTCGGCCCGCGACTTGTACAGTCGCAGGTCGTGCAGCAGATGGCCGAGCGCAACGAATTCCTTCGGCACCACGCCGCCACCGCGCAACTGGCGCAGCTTGCGCATCCAGCCAAGCAGTTGCGCGTCGAACTCCGGCTCACGGCCAAAATGGCAGTACACGCGGGCGCGGCCTTCGATCATGCCGGGCAGGATGTCGTCTATGTCCTCGATCGGGAACGCATCGTCCATGCCGTAACCGGCCACCGCCTGCTCGGTGCCGATCGTCTGTCCATGCCAGCGCTCGCGCGCGGGATCGCGCTCGCGGCAGAACAGCACGACCTCGCCATGCTTGCGCCCGGGTAGCAACGCCAGCATCGCACCAGGCTCGGGAAATCCGGCCAGGTAATGGAAGTCCGAGTCCTGCCTGTATGGCCATGCAGCATCGGCGTTGCGCATGCGCTCGGGCGCTGCGGCGACCAGCACCACCGCATCGTCGCCGGCCATCTGCATCAGTTGGGCGCGGCGACGTGCGAATTCGGCGGTGGTGATTGCCAGCGCGGTCAGCTTCGATGCGCTTGAGCTCAATGCAAGGTCTCGCGGGCAGGGTTGTCGCCGGAAGCACATTCGGTGTGAAGCAGCATCGCGGCAACCCGCACGAATTCCTGCACTTCGATCAACGCATCCTCGTCCTCGTCTTCGCGGTCGAAATCAAACGATGAGGCGGCGATCGTGGCGAGATCGCGCAGAACTTCCTGCGCCTCCTCCGACAGTTGCGCATGCGCGCTGGCGCCGGCCAATCCGAAGCCCCCGAGGAAACCGCGGCACCAGTCGACCATGGCCTCGGCGCGCTCGGTCAGCGGACGATCGTCCGCCGGCAGCAATGGCTCGAACCCCAGCTCCGGATCGGCCAGCTCGGTTTCGCATTGCCGAACCAGCCGGTCCAGCAGCGCCTGGTCGTCCGGCCCGGGGCTGACCACCTCGCCCTCGAGCTGCAGCGTGGCCAGCACGGAATGGCCGTGCAAGGAGCCGCCGCCTGCCAGGTAACCGCACAGGGATCCATGCAGTTCACTGGCTTCGGTGCCCAGCTGCAGGCGCATGATCAGCGCGTCGATATCGTCGTGGCCCACAAGCCCGGTAGCCGTCATGGCGATGCTCCTTCAAGGAAGGTCGCCAGTTTAGTGCAGCCGCCGTATCCACCGGAAAGTCGCTCGGTCGCCCGGGCTGACTTCTTCCGGCGTCCTGCTATAGTTTCGGGCATGAGTACGCCCGCTCCCGTGCATCCCGATCCTGTCCATCAAGAATTGGCCGCGCTGGGCCAGCAGCTCGATCGCCTGCTCGATACCGTGCGCCGGCTCACCGAGGAAAATCGCAGCCTGCGCCAGAGCCAGGAGCAACTGTCCGGCGAACGCGCCGGCCTGCTGGCACGCAACGAGCAGGCTCGCAGCCGCGTCGAGGCGATGATCCAGCGGCTGAAATCGCTTGAAAGCAACGGTTGATAGAAACCATGTCCAGCAGTGAACCGGTCGCACTGCGACTGATCGACCGCGAATTCCTTATCGCCTGCGCGCCGGAAGAACGCGAGGGCTTGCTCGAAGCAGCCGGCTTTCTCGATCGAAAGATGCGCGAGCTGCGCGCGAACGCGAAGGCACCGAGCTTCGAGCGGCTGGCCGTGCTCACCGCGATCAGCGTGACCCACGACTTGCTGACCTTGCGCAAGCAGCACGATGGTCAGGAGCAACGTCTCAGCGCCGGCCTCGCCGCGCTGCGAAGCAAGCTCGATGCCGCTTTCGACGGCGACCCGCTGAAGCGCTGAAAGGGTTGCCGCCTCGCGGCAACGAGGCGCATTCAGACGCCGGCTTGCCGGCTGAACCAGCGCTGTCATTCGCCAGTGGCACATTCCCGGGCAAGCGCCTAAAATCGGACCCGGCGTTTTCTGCGATGTGCGCCAGCACACTCTTACATTTGCCTTGTTCCTAAATACGGCCCCGGGTCGGCTTCACATCGGCTGTTGTGCATGTCCGCCACGTGCGGAAAGCCTCGAGGCCATGTAGCCCTCCCACCTGATCCATCTTGGATCAAGGTCGTTTGGTGGGCAGCGGCATCGCGGTTGACGCCACCTCATTCCCCATGCCCCGTTCGTCCGGCGACGAACGGGGCGGAACCAAGACGGAGCTACGCGAAACGTGGACGCCCCCGCCCGACGCCGCGAGCTTCGCCAACGCCTCGCCGACCAACGCCGTGCCCTGCCCCCGGCCGAACGCATCGCTGCCGCGCAGGGCCTGCGCCGCAGCCTCGAACAACTGCCCGAATACCTCACCGACGCGCGCGTGGCCGGCTACTGGGCCAGCCACGGCGAGTTGCCGCTGAACCTGGCGATCGCGCCGCTGGCCGGCCGCGGCCAGCAGTTCCTGCTGCCGGTGATCGGCGCGGACAAACTGCTGCGCTTCGCGCTGTGGCGATCCGGCGACGCGGTGCAACCGAACCGCTACGGCATTCCCGAGCCGGTCGAACCGGGCGAGCTGCTGGAGGCATTCCAGCTCGACCTGGTACTGGTGCCGCTGCTCGGCTTCGACCGCCGCGGCAATCGGCTCGGCCACGGCGGCGGCTACTACGACCGCAGCTTCGCCTTCCTCAACGAACAGGTGCGCCCGACCGAACCGCTGCTGGTCGGCATTGCCTACGCGTTCCAGGAACTCCCCGCTGTCGACGAGGAAGACTGGGACGTGCCGCTCGACTTCGTCGCCACCGAGCGCGAACTGATCGACTGCCATCCGGAGGCTGATGCATGAACCACTGGCTGATGAAGTCCGAACCGGACGCGTTCTCGATCGACGACCTCAAGCGCAAGAAACGCGAGGCTTGGGACGGCGTGCGCAATTACCAGGCGCGCAACTTCATGCGCGACGGCATGCGCCCGGGCGACAAGGTGTTCTTCTACCACTCCAATTGCGCCGTGCCCGGCATCGTCGGCCTCGCCGAAGTGGCTACCGACGCGTATCCCGATCCCAGCCAGTTCGATCCGAAGAGCAAGTACTTCGATCCCGGCAGCTCACGCGACAACCCGCGCTGGATGCTGGTCGACGTGAAGTTCGTGAAGAAGCTCAAGCGCACGATCAGCTTGGACGAAATGAAGAACGATCCCGCGCTCGCCGACATGCCGCTCCTGCGCAAGGGCAACCGGCTGTCGGTGATGCCGGTCGACGCCGCCCACTGGAAGTACATTCTCGGCCTGGAATAACCCAGCCTCTCTGTGGGAGCGCAGCCTGTGCGCGAGGCTCTTCGCCACGTAACGGAAAGCCTCGCGCACAGGCTGCGCTCCTACACACGAAGGCGGACGGCAGCCATAATGCGGTTTTTCACCGAGGCCGCATCCCCATGAGCAACGCCAACGAAAAGCGCCAGGCCGGTGAGGCCGCCATCCGCTACGTCGAGGACGGCGCCATCGTCGGCGTCGGCACCGGTTCCACCGTGGCGTTCTTCATCGATGCGCTGGCCGACTTGAAGGATCGCATCCAGGGTGCGGTGTCCAGTTCGGAACAGTCCACCGCGCAGCTGAAGAAACTCGGCATCCCGGTGCTCGACCTCAACGCCGCCGGCCCGCTGACGATCTACATCGATGGCGCCGACGAGTGCGACCCGCACAAGCGGCTGATCAAGGGCGGCGGCGCGGCGCTCACGCGCGAGAAGATCGTGGCGGCAGCCAGCGAGAAGTTCGTCTGCATCATCGACTCGAGCAAGCAGGTCAAGCTGCTCGGCAAGTTTCCGGTGCCGATCGAGGTGATCCCGATGGCGCGCAGCCTGATCGGCCGTGAAATCATCAAGCGCGGCGGCCAGCCGGTGTGGCGTGACGGCGTGGTCACCGACAACGGCAACTGGATCATCGACGTGCACAACTGGCAGATCGCCGACCCAGCCGCACTGGAAAGCGAACTCAACCAGTTGCCAGGCATCGTCACCGTGGGCCTGTTCGCGCGGCGGCCGGCCGACGTGGTGCTGGTGGGTGATCGCGAGATGTGATGCTGCTGGAACCGGTGGCGATCAACAACGGCGAATCCGCCATCCGGTTCCCGCTTCCGCTCACCCCTCCGGTGCCGGTCTGCGCGACTTGCGCAACCTGATGTGCCGCCCCTTGAAGCTCGCCTCGCGCAGACGCCTGCCATGGGCGGCCAGGATGTCGCCGCGGGTGATGATGCCGACCATTTTGTACGGCGCATCCTGACTGATCACGATCAGCCGCCCCACCTGTTCGCCGACCATGTGATCGGCCGCTTCACGCAGCGAATGGTTTTCCTTGACCATTACCGGTGGACGCGTGACCAACTCGCCTACCGTCAGCGTGTAATGCCATTGTGGGTCGAGCAGCGAGCGGCGCGTCAGCACACCTTGCAACTGGCCGGCTCCGTCCACTACCGGGAAACCCTGATGCTGTGCTTCCGGTGTGCCTTCGCCCAGCCAGCGACGTACTTCGGCCAGGGTCTGGTCCGCGCGCAACGAATGGACGTTGCGGGCACAAGCCGTACCCACGTTCACCTGGTCCAGATAGTCGGCCGCATACTCCGAAGGCACACGCACGCCGCGACGGGCGATCTTCTCGGTCATGATGGTGTTGCGCATCAACAGCGCCGATACCAGGTAGGCAGCGGTGCAACCGCCGAGCAGCGGCAGCAACACCGCCATCTGGCCGGTGGTCTCGAAAGAGAACACCACTGCCGTCAGCAGCGCGCGCGACGCGCCGGCGAAGATGGCCGCCATGCCGACCAGGCCGGCGATTCGCGGGTCTACACCGAGCTGCGGCGCCAATGCGACCAGCCCGATGCCGAGCAGCGCGCCCAACGCGCCACCAATGGTGAACAAAGGCGCCAGCGTGCCGCCGGAGGTACCGCTGCCCAACGCGATCGCCCACGAGACGAACTTCATCACGCACAGGAACGCCAGCGCCGTCATCGTCAGGTGACCGGTGAGGATGTCCTCGATATTGGTGTAGCCCACACCCAGCGTCAGTGGGGCGAAGTAACCCACGACACCGACCGCGATGCCGCCCAGCGCCGGCCACCACATCCAGTGGATCGGCAACTTCTCGAAGGCATCCTCGACGCCATACACGAGGTGGGTGACGCCAATGCTGATCAGACCCAGCAGAGCGCCGATCAACACGTAGCACAGCAGCGCCAAGCTGCCGGGCGTGGCCATCGCCTCCATCGCGAAGATCGGCGTCGAGGAACCCTGCAATACGTAATGCACCATGGTGGCGGTGACGGCAGCCAGCGACACGGGAATCAGCGAGCGCGGGCGCAGCTCGAACAGCAACAGCTCCACCGCGAGCACCACGGCCGCGATGGGCGAGCCGAACACCGCTGCCATGCCCGCCGCCGCGCCAGCCGCCAGCAGCACCTTGCGCTCGCCCCCGGTCACCTTCAGCAACTGACCGACAAACGAACCCAGCGCGCCGCCGGTGGCAATGATCGGACCTTCCGCGCCGAAGGGGCCGCCGGTGCCGATCGCGATCGCCGAGGAAATCGGCTTCAGGAACGTGATCCGCGGCGGGATCTTCGACTCGTTCAGCAGCACCTGCTCCATCGCCTCGGGAATGCCGTGGCCGCGGATCGCGCTGGAACCCCAGCGCGCCATCACGCCGACCAGCAGGCCACCGATCACCGGCACCAGCACGACCCACCAGCCAAGATGATTGTTTGCCGGTGAACTGAACGCGGTGGACACCGTGCCGTAGAACGCCAGATTGGTCACCAGACCGATCAGCGACTTCAACAGCATCGCGATGAATGCCGCCGCCACGCCGAGCACGACTGCCACCGCGGTGATCCGCAAGATGCGCCGGTCCACCAGGGTCGAACGGCGCGGCATGCGTGTGGCATCCAGCGTCACGCTCATCGCGGGGGCGAGCGGCAGTGCGTCGGTGCTGCCTTCCGTGCGCACGTTGGCGTGCCCGACGGAGTTGTCAGTGGCTGGCGTCATGAGAGTTTCGTGGAAGGTAAAGGCGGGGATTTTACGCCGATGGGCGGTATAACCGAAGGGGTAGAGGGCATATTTTGTTGTATTGCAGCACGCATTGTGGACAGGGGCTGCATTTGCACTTCGCCGAGGCTGGAAACGGGCTGGCTTTCGACTGCGCAGGCAGGGCTGTGCCGGATCGGGAATGCTGGAGCGAACATCGGCGCAGCCGATGACCCGAAGAGCGAGATACGGGACGTGCCGCGTGGGGGACCAGGATTGTTTGGCCCATCCATGGGCCAAACCCCGCTTCGCGGGGCCAGCCTGCGGCTGTCCAATTTTGTTCCAGACAAAATTGTCGAACGTGGTTGACTCCTGTACCCCCAGCCAAAACAAAAGACCCGCCACAAGGGCGGGTCTTTTGTTTTGGCTGGGGGACTAGGATTCGAACCTAGATAGACAGCGTCAGAGGCTGTTGTCCTACCGTTAGACGATCCCCCAATGACACGCGGGACGGTGCGCTCTGACCTGTGGCACCGACCCGTAAAACGGGGTTTAGCGTTTCGAGAACTGGGTGGCGCGACGTGCCTTGTGCAGACCGACCTTCTTGCGCTCGACCTCACGGGCGTCGCGGGTCACGAAACCGGCCTTGCGCAGCGGCGACTTCAGCGTCTCATCATATTCGATCAGCGCGCGGGCGATGCCCAGACGGATCGCGCCGGCCTGACCGGTGATGCCGCCACCGGCGACCGTTACCTTGATGTCGAACTTGCCGGTGCTTTCGGTCAGTTCGAGCGGCTGGCGCACGATCATGCAGGAGGTCTCGCGGCCGAAAAAGGCCTCAAGCGTCTTGCCATTGACTTCGATCGTGCCATTGCCCTTGCGCAGGAACACGCGGGCGGCGGAGGTCTTGCGGCGGCCGGTGCCGTAATTCTGCTGGATCGACATAGTGATTCCTTAGATTTCCAGCGCCTGCGGCTGCTGTGCGGTATGCGGATGCTCGGCACCGCCGTAGACCTTGAGCTTGCGATACATCTCGCGGCCCAGCGGGTTCTTCGGCAGCATGCCCTTGACGGCGATTTCGATCACGCGCTCCGGGTAGGTCGCCAGCAGATCCTTCAGACTGGTGGTCTTCAGGTTGCCGATGTAGCCGGTGAAGCGGTGGTATTTCTTGTCGTCCAGCTTGGCACCGGTGACATGCACCTTCTGCGCGTTGATCACCACGATATAATCGCCGGTGTCGCAATGCGGGGTGTATTCCGGCTTGTGCTTGCCGCGCAGGCGACGTGCAATTTCGGTCGACAGGCGACCGAGCGTCTTGCCCGCGGCATCGACCACGAACCAGTCGCGCTTGACGTTGTCTGCATTGGCGCTGAACGTTTTCATTTCAAATACCTGTTTGCCGCCGTCAGGCGGTACGCGTCATCGGTGGATCAAAGGCGCGAGATGATAGCGGAGCCGTCACCCATGGCGCAAGCCCACCGACCGGCGGGCTGTGAGCTGGCAATGATAGCATGATGACCATGCCGCTTGAAAAGTCCCCCCCGCACGCGTCTGTGGGCCGCATTGCCGAGCTGGCCGACCAATGCGTGCAATGCGGGCTGTGTCTGCCGGTTTGCCCCACTTACGCGCTGGACCGGAACGAAGCCGAATCGCCGCGCGGGCGCATCGCGATCGCCTCCGCCTTGGCCCGTGGGCTGGTCGACCCCACCGCCGGGCTGCGCGAACACCTGGATCACTGCCTGGGTTGCCTGAACTGCGAAAAGGTGTGCCCGGCCAACGTGCAGTACGACGAGCTGTTGATTGAAACGCGCGCGATGCTGGGGCCGGCATCGCGCCGGCCGCGGCGCCTGTTGAAGCTGCTGAAGCGGCCGCGGCGTCTGCGCGCACTGCGCCGAGTCGGCAGCTGGATCGCGCTGCCGCGCTGGAAAAGCCTCCTGTTGCGCTCGCTGCCGCGCCATTCCGCCTGGCGCGCCGCGCTGCTCAGCCTGCCCGCGGCCATCCCGGCCCCGCCGGTCCGTGCCGACGACGATCATGCCGGATCGACGCGGCTGGCATTGTTTCCCGGCTGCGTGGCGAGCGTCGAAGATGCCGAGGCGCAACAGGCGGCGATCACCCTGCTGCGAGCCGCAGGCTTCCAGGTCAGCGTGCTGCCCGCGTTCTGCTGCGGCGCGATGGACCTGCATGGGGGCGAGAGCGGTGCCGCGGAACGCGCGGCGCAGCAGGTGCGTCAGGCGTGGACGACGAGCGGGGCAAGCCAGTTGCTCACGATCACTCCCGGTTGTCTGGGCACACTGCGCCGCGCCCTTCCCGGCGTGAGCGTGATCGATCCGCTGGAACTGCTGGCGAAGCACGCCGAAAGGCTGCATTTTCGACCGTTGGCTCAACGCGTCGCGCTGCACCTGCCGTGCACGCAGATCAATGTGGCGCGCAGCGAGGCGGCGCTGCTGCAACTATTGCGCTGCGTCCCCGGGCTGGAAACCGTGCCGCTGCCGCGCCCGCCCCATTGCTGCGGTGCCGCCGGCAGCCATCTGCTGGAATTCCCCGAACGTGCGGCGCGGTTGCGCGACGAGACCTTGCGGCAAGCCGCCACGCTGGCGCCGCAACAGTTGTTGTCGTCCAATATCGGCTGCCGTCTGCATCTGGCGGCCGGCATGGAGGCGCAACAGCTGGATTGGTCGAACCAGCATCCGCTGAGCCTGCTGGCTCGACAACTGGAATGGCCAGTCGCGACCACCCCTTGAAGCAGGAGTATTCATGGACATCCGCATACTGAGTCGCCTCGATCGCCTGCTGGACAGGTGCGAACGCGCACTGGAGGCCATCGCCGGTTCGCCGCTCGCGCAACGCCGCTCGCCTGCCAACGGCATCGCCGAAGTGGAGATGGACGACACCGACCGCCGTCATGCCGCCGGCCTGATGCGCGTCAACCACACCGGGGAAGTCTGCGCACAGGCGCTGTATTTCGGACAGGCCGCGCTTGCGCGCCATACGGACAACCGCGAACACCTGCTGCACGCGGCTGCCGAGGAGACCGATCACCTCGCCTGGTGCGCCGAGCGTCTGCAGCAACTGGACAGCCGCCCGAGTCTGCTCAATCCGTTGTGGTATGCCGGCAGTTATGCGATCGGCGCAGCCGCCGCATTGGCCGGCGATCCGGTCAGTCTGGGCTTCGTGGTGGAAACCGAGCGTCAGGTGGAAGCGCATCTGGCCGAGCATCTCGAACAGCTGCCGGCGCAGGACGAACGTTCCCGCGCCGTGTTGACGCAGATGCAGTCGGACGAGATCCGCCATGCGCAGGCGGCGCAGCAACGCGGCGGCATCGAACTGCCATTTCCGCTGCCGCAGCTGATGCATCTCAGTTCGATGGTGATGAAGACGGTGGCTTATCGCGTGTGACGCCGATCCCACAGGAAGCCCTCCAGAAAAAACCCGCCTTCCGGCGGGTTTTTCGTCACATCAGGTTGCGCCCGTGGAACAGCTCCTCGATCTCGCGCCGCAGCAGCGACTCGATGCGCTGGCGCTCCTTGAACGACAGATCGTCGGCGTGCGAATCGAACAGGTACGTGTCCAGGTCGAAGTCCTTGATGTGCATCTTCGTGTGGAACATGTTTTCCTGGTACACGTTGACGTCGAACATCTCGTACTTCTGGCGGATGTGCTTGGCCAGGTAATCCTGCACCGAGTTGATCTTGTGATCGATGAAGTGCTTCTTGCCCTTCACGTCGCGGGTGAAGCCGCGCACGCGGTAGTCGCACACCACGATGTCCGACTCGAAACTGTCGATCAGGTAGTTCAACGCCTTCAACGGCGAGATCACGCCGCAGGTGGCCACGTCGATATCCGCGCGGAACGTGGCGATGCCGTTGTGCGGATGCGTTTCCGGATAGGTGTGGACGGTGATGTGGCTCTTGTCCATGTGCGCGACGACGGCACCGGAAATGGTGTCGCGACCGAGCTTCTCGACCACCGGCTCCTCGGAGATCAGCATGGTCACCGAGGCACCCTGCGGGTCGTAGTCCTGGCGCGCGATGTTGAGGATGTTGGCGCCGATGATCTCGGCCACGTCGGTAAGAATCTGGGTCAGGCGGTCGGCGTCGTACTGGTCATCGATGTATTCGATGTAGTTGCGCCGCTGGTCCTCGGACACCGCGTAGCAAATGTCGTAGATGTTGAAGCTCAGCGCCTTGGTCAGGTTGTTGAAACCCTGCAGGCGCAGGCGGGGGAGTGGTTTGACCACGAGCGACTCTCCATGACCGAACGCTCGGCCAGCAGTAGAGGCGGGTTAGCGACAAGGGTCCCCGCAGAATGGTATGGAGCACAGGCGAAGGCCTGTACGACCCTTGTGAACGAGTGCGATGACATCACCGCATCCGGAAGACCGCGAAGTATGCGGCATACTGCAAACAATTTGAACCTGCGGCAATCGGCCCGGGTTTGCCATAATGCCAAGCCTGTGCATCGGTTACGTTACGCATGCCGCGTTCGCGCGTGACCGCCGCTGAAAGACAACCACCCTGTAGGTGATGACCGTGGCGCAACTCAAGTATCAGCTTCAACAAGCCTTCGAGCGCTCGCAGGCCCCACTCGGCTTCGCACCTGACCCCGCCTCGATGGAACGTTTCCTGGCGCTGTGCCACCGCCGTCGCTACCCGGGGAAAACCGCGATCATCCGTCCGGGCGATCCGGCCAACACGCTTTATTACGTGGTGGATGGCTCGCTGGCCGTATGCACCGAGGACGAGCAGGGGCGCGAGCTGATCCTCGCCTACATCAGCCGTGGCCAGTTCATTGGTGAAATGGGCCTGTTCGTGGAGCAGGCACAGCGCGAGTCGATGGTGCGCACGCGCACCCCGTGCGAGATGGCCGAGATCAGCTACGAACGCCTGTTCCAGTTGATGGAGGGTCCGCTGCGCGAGGAATGTCCGAAGATCCTTTTCGCGATCGGGGCGCAGCTCACCAACCGCCTGCTGCGCACGTCGCGCCAGGTCAGCCGGATGGCCTTCATGGACGTCACCAGCCGGATCTCCCGCACCCTGCTCGACCTCTGCCAGGAACCGGATTCGATGACCCATCCGGACGGCACTCAGATCCGCATCTCGCGCCAGGAAGTGAGCCGCATCGTCGGCTGCTCGCGCGAAATGGTCGGCCGTGTGCTCAAGCAGCTCGAGGAACAGCGCTTGATCGACGTCGCCGGCAAGACCATCGTGGTGCGCGGCACGCGCTGAGCGTCCAGCCCGCCTGCGCCGGGGCCGGGGCCGGCGTCGTCTGAACCGGTTTTTTACGGGTGCCGGCCGAGGATGAATCCCCCGCCACCGGCCTGCGAGACATCGCTTGGATTACGGACAGTTCTTCGTCTTCGTCGGTGTCGGCCTGCTCGCCCAACTGGTCGACGGCGCGCTGGGCATGGCCTACGGACTGGTCTCCAACTCGATCCTGCTGGCGCTGGGTTTGCCGCCGGCACTGGCCAGCGCCACCGTGCATACCGCCGAAGTGTTTACCACCGGAGTCTCCGGCGCCTCGCACGCGTGGTTCGGCAATGTGCGCTGGAAGCTGTTCTGGCAGTTGGCCATCCCCGGCGCCGTCGGCGGCATCCTTGGCGCAACTTTCCTGGCCAGCGTGCCGGGCGAAAGCATACGTCCGTTCGTCAACGTCTACCTGCTGGTTCTTGGCGCCATGGTGCTGCTGCGGGCCTTCGGCAAACGGCTGGTCCGCCATCAGGTGCAGCACAGCGGCGTGCTCGGTTTTTTTGCCGGCCTGCTCGATGCGATTGGCGGCGGCGGCTGGGGACCGCTCGCCACCAGCACGCTGATTGCCCGCGGCGGTGCCGTGCGCAGCACGATCGGCTCGGTCAACGCGGCCGAATTCGTGGTGACCGCATGCGTCTCCGCCACGCTGATATGGCACGTCGGCATCGATCGCTGGTCGATCGTGCTGGGCCTGCTCACCGGCGGCGTGATCGCCGCGCCGTTCGCCGCGTGGCTGGTACGGCACTTGCCCGAACGCGCCGTGATGGGGGCGGTCGGCAGCCTGATCGTGCTGATCAGCCTGGGCCAGTTGCTGCAGATGGTCGTGTAGCCACACCTGGATTCGGAGAGTGGCGCATCAGAACCACTCGACCCGGGTCACGGCACGGCCAAGCGCCTTCTCCATCTTCTTGCACAACGCCGGCGTGCTGTTGACCAGTACCGCCTCTGCGGCGAGCTTGAGCATCGCCGCGTCGTACATCGAATCGCCATACGCCATCTGCCACTCGGTGACACCATGCCCGGCCAGTGTCTGCACCTTGCGTTGGCCCACGTTGTGATGCAGCAACCGCATGCCGAGCCAGCCTGGACGCAGCCGGGAGGCCAGCACCTCGAGGCCGGTCAGTCCCAGTTGCTGCAGGATGCCGCTCGCCAGCGTGTGTTCGCAGCCGGTGACCACAATCACCCGGTCGCCCGCGGCCTGATGCCGACGCAGCGCCTGCAGTCCGTCCCGGCAGAACTGCTTTGGCCGCCGCACGAGAGTGGCGGCAAACGCATTCGCGACGCCCTGGTAGCGCTGCTCGCCCAATCCCAGCAAGGCGATGCGCACCAGCGTTCGGATCGGCAGGTGGCGCGAAAACGGCAACTGCAGCAGCAACAGCGGGGCGCTCAGCAAGGCCAGCAACTTCCGCCATGACGAATGACGGTAACGATCGCGCATGAACAGGGCAAACGAATCGCCGTGAACCAGCACGCCATCGAAATCGAACAGCACCACGCGCGGCGACACCGCATCCGCGCCCGCCGCCAACGGCGGCGCCTCCCCTGTCAGCGCAATGGTCACGGCGTGCCGAACAACCGTCGCAGTTCGCTGCCTGGATCTTCCGCGCGCATGAACGCCTCACCGACCAGAAACGCCTGGATGCCGCCTTCGCGCAGGCACGCGACGTCTTCCGGGGTGCGGATGCCCGATTCGGCCACCAGGATCCGGTCGTACTCGATCAGCGCCTGCAACGCCAACGACGTCTCCAGCGACGTCTCGAAGCTGCGCAGGTTGCGGTTGTTGACGCCGATCAGTGGCACCGGCAGCGCCATCGCGCGCTCCAGCTCGTCCTCGTCGTGAACCTCGCACAGCACGTCGAGGTCGAGTTCGGCGGCCAGCAGCGACAGCTGCAACAGCACGTCGTCGTCCAGCGCGGCGACGATCAGCAGGATGCAGTCGGCGCCGATCGCGCGGGCTTCGTACACCTGGTAAGGATCGATGATGAAATCCTTGCGCAGCAGCGGCAGCGAGCAGGCCGCGCGTGCCTGCTGCAGGAATGCTTCGCTGCCCTGGAAGAAGTCGCTGTCGGTCAGCACCGACAGGCACGCAGCGCCGGCCGCCTCGTAACTCTTCGCGATCGCAGCCGGATCGAAGTTGGCGCGGATCACTCCCTTGCTCGGGCTGGCCTTCTTCACCTCGGCGATCACTGCCGGCAGGCCGGCCTCGATCTTGGCCTCGATCGCGCGGGCAAAACCGCGGGTGTCCGCTTGCTCTGCAATGCGCGCCGTCAGTTCGGATAACGGCACCTTGTTCCGGCGCTCGGCAATCTCATCCGCCTTGCGCGCAAGAATGCGATTGAGGATGTCAGTCATGGCATCTCGCTGATCTGGGTGGGGACGCGTTCCGTGCGCGGGGTGGTCCGATCCTGCCACTTCGTCGGACTTCACGCACCCCTCGGTGATTTCCCGCCGCGCGCGACAAGCCGCTTCGTGGTGGACACGAAGGCCTGCATTTTCGCATGTGCGGCGCCGCTGGCAATCGTGGCGCGGGCAAGCTCGATGCCAGCGCTGATCGACCCGGTCACGTCAGCGGCGTACAGCGCCGCGCCGGCGTTCAGGCAGACGATGTCGTGCGGCACGCCATGCTGCCCCGCCAACGCTTCCAGCAGCATCGCCTTCGACTCGATGGCGTTCGCCACACGCAAGTTGCGGCTGGACGCCATCGCCAGACCGAAATCCTCCGGCTCCACTTCGTATTCGCGCACCATGCCATCGCGCAGTTCGCCGACCAGGGTCGCCGCGCCGAGCGAGATCTCGTCCATGCCGTCGCGCCCCCACACCACCAGCGCGTGCCGCGCGCCGAGCGCCTGCAGCGCGCGCACCTGGATGCCCACCAGGTCGGGATGGAACACGCCCATCAGGATGTTCGGCGCACCGGCCGGGTTGGTCAGCGGGCCCAGGATATTGAACAGCGTGCGCACGCCCATTTCCTTGCGCACCGGTGCCACAACCTTCATCGCCGGATGATGGTTCGGCGCGAACATGAACCCGATGTCGGTCTCGGCCATGCACTCGGCGACCTGTGCCGGCGTGAGCTCGATCGACGCTCCGAGCGCTTCCAGCACGTCGGCGCTGCCGGATTTCGACGACACGCTGCGGCCACCGTGCTTGGCCACCCGCGCGCCGGCCGCCGCCGCCACGAACATCGACGCGGTGGAGATGTTGAAGCTCGACGCACCGTCGCCGCCGGTGCCGACGATGTCGATGAAGTGGTCGTGTGCGGGCGCGTCCACCTTGGCCGACAGCTCGCGCATCACCCGCGCCGCGCCGGTGATCTCGCCCACAGTTTCCTTCTTCACGCGCAGGCCGGTGACGATCGCGGCGGTCATCAGCGGGCTCACCTCGCCGTTCATGATCTGCCGCATCAGCGCGATCATTTCGTCGTGGAAGATCTCGCGGTGCTCGATCGTGCGCTGCAGGGCCTCCTGCGGCGTGATCGTGATATCGCGCCCGCTCCTGTCGAAATCCGGTGTGTTCATGCGGCCAGCCGCAATGGCAGTCCGAGGAAATTGCGCAGCAGGTCATGGCCGTGCTGGGTCAGGATCGACTCCGGATGAAACTGCACGCCCTCGACCGCCAGCGTCCTGTGGCGCAGGCCCATGATCTCGTCGATCGAGCCGTCGGGGTTCTCCGTCCACGCGGTGACTTCCAGACAATCCGGCAACGACGCCTGCTCCACCACCAGCGAGTGGTATCGCGTCGCCTCGAACGGGTCCGGCAGGCCGGCAAATACGCCCTGCCCGCGATGACGCACCGGCGAGATCTTGCCATGCATGATCTGCTTGGCCCGGATCACCTTGCCGCCAAACACCTGGCCGATCGCCTGGTGGCCGAGACACACGCCGAACACCGGAATCTCGCCGGCCAACTCGCGCAGCACGTCCAGCGACACGCCCGAATCGTCCGGCGTACCTGGCCCCGGCGAGATCACGATGTGCGAAGGCTTCAGCGCGCGAATGCCGGCAACGTCCAGCACGTCGTTGCGCACGACCTGAACGGACTGCCCCAGTTCACCCAGGTACTGCACGAGGTTGTAGGTGAAGCTGTCGTAGTTGTCGATCATCAGCAGCATGGGTAACTCAACCTGTCGTCATGTGAAGGTGGGACATCCTGGATGCCGTGCCCACGCCGGCACCGCTACTCCAATGCTGAAGTGCCCGTCGTTTCTCCAACCCCGATCATTGTGCCGGACAGCGAGCGGTAGCTCCAACCGACGGCGGCGGAAGCGGCGGGAGCAGGTCCCCTTGCAGGGGCACCTCACAGCTCAAACCGGCACCAAGGGTTTCCGCGTAGAAGTCGAATTTCTCGTCCGCGCTCGCCGACGCGGGTTCGCACAGGCTGGCTGATTTTCAGCACGGTCCACAGGTCCGTTTGCTTCGCCAGATGCCTGCGTCGGCGATGACGAAAATTGTGACGCAAATCACTGTTTTTTGACCGCTCATGCACGAAGGCCTGACTAGGCTTGCGACGGCCTCAACTACCGAGGCTCAGGGAACAGGGCATGCATCCCATGGCCTCAGGGCGTCACGCCATGAGGCATTTCACACGGTCATGACGCGCCCATTGCGCCGTGGCCGTGTCAGCGATCAGGACAGCTTGCCAATGACGCCCTACCGATTCCTTCTCGCCTTCGCGAGTGCCGCTGCATCGTCGGCTATTGCCATTGCTTTTCTGTACGGCTATGCCGAGCACCTGGGCCTGGTCGACCGCCCCAACGAACGCAAGAAGCACGTGGGGAATATCCCCGTGATCGGCGGCGTCTGCGTATTTCTCGGCGTGATCACGGGCGCGTTCGTCGCTGGGCAATTCCATCTGTTCGGCAATTACGTGCTGGTAACAGCTGCCGTCCTGGCGCTGATCGGCGCGCTCGACGACCGCATGGACTTGAGCGTGCGCGCACGGCTGCTCGTGCAGAGCGTCGCGGTGCTGACGGTGATCGTCTGCACCGGCGTGCACATTCATACGCTGGGACATTTGTTCGGCGTGGAAATGGAACTGGGCCTACTCGGCATACCGCTCACGCTGATCGCCGTCATCGGTCTGCTGAACGCATTCAACATGATGGACGGCATCGACGGGTTGGCCGGCATGCTGGCACTGGTAAGTGTGGGGACCATTGCGGTCTACCAGGGATCATCGCCCTGGCCTGACCTCTCGCTTCCGCTGCTGCTCGCGGCGGCGCTGTTGCCGTACTTGGCCGTCAACCTCGGCCTGATCGGAAAGAAGATCTTCCTGGGCGATGCAGGCAGCATGGTCGTGGGCTATCTGCTGGCCTGGACGCTCATCAAGCTGAGTCAGGACGCTCCAACGCATTTGTCGACCATCGACGTGCTCTGGTGCGTGGCGTTGCCTGTGCTGGACACCCTGGCAGTGATGATCCGCCGCATCCGCGAGGGCAAGTCGCCCTTCAAACCGGATCGCGGCCACATTCATCACCTGATGCTGAACGCCGGACTGACCCCGCGCGCATCACTGGTCGTGCTGGTCACCTTCGCGATCGCACTGGCTTATCTGGGAACCTTCACACGTACCTTCACGGCAGGCAGCAACCTGCTCGCATTCGGTGCATTGGCTCTGATCTACATCGCGGCGCATCGACGGGTCTGGCTGAAACAACAGCTCGGCCAAGGCGTGCCCGGTGTCGTCCCCGGTGTCGTCCCTGTCCCCATGTCCGCATCCGCTCCGTTCATTTTCATCGAACGACGGACGGCCCGATCCTCATCGCAAATGGCACATGCCTACCAGCGACGCCGCAGCGACCTGCAGCGCGTTGCGTGACACGTGTAACGGAATGATCAGCCCAACAAGAGACCCGAGTTGCCATGTGCGCGCGCGCAGGCATGAAAGCCGTCCGGCGAAGCTGTCCCTTCACACCCAAGGGAGGCGCAGCGTTCCTTGCTGCGCCTCGTTGCCACGCGAATGGCGGGTCGATATCAGTTCGTGATCCGGGGAAGCCGTGGCACGACTCGCTATGCCGATTACGGTGTTGGGGAAATCGTATTGCCAGCCACCTGGATATTCCAGGTCGTGCTGACCACTTCCAGATCGCGGGCGCCCGAAATCAATGTGTAGATCGACTTGTTGTGGGCATAGAACCCGCGTGTGCTGTTGTACGTGATCTTGTTGTCGAGGATTTTCACATCGTGGCTGGTACTCCTCATGGAGATCCCGAACAGCCAGTTTTCTGTAATGAAGTTACCCGCAAACGTCATGCCGGACGCAGCATTGCTGTAGATGCCAAATCCATTATTGCCCTTGATCGTGGTCCATTTGACGACTACCCCGCTCACATTGGGCTGCACTTCTATGCCACTGCCCGCGTTGCCGGTCACATGGCTGCCTTCGATGCGAATGTCCTTGGCCGAGCCTTGGGTCGACGGCTCGATGTCGATGCCTGCCTGCGGTTTGGTGCCATTGGTATTGCTGAACGTGCTGTTGACCACATAGACCCGTTGCACCGGACCGAACGACAAACCCTGCCGCCGATTGTTGTTGGAGACCACGTTCCTGACCGTCACGTCAGTGGACTTCACGACACTGCTGCCACTGCCGATGGCGCCGATGTACAGGCCGTCGCCCCAGCAATCGGAAACCTTCAGGTCGTGCACGTAGACCTTGCTGGAGGCCAGGATATCGATGCCAAAGCCCCATTCGCCGGTAGTGCCCTGGTGTTTGGCTCGCTCGCCAACGACTGCGCCACCGCTGATCTCGACATCCGTCACTCGCCATGCCTTGATCACATAGGAACGCTGGCTGCTATTGGGAATGGCGACCAGTTGCGCCCCGGTACTCAGCTGCAGGTGGACATGCGAGCGCAAGTTGATCGAACGCAGCGCGTCGATCATGTAGGTACCGGCAGGTACGGTGATCGTGCCGCCGCTCGACGGCAACGAGTCGATCGCCGCCTGGAACGCGCGCGTATCGTCGTGCTGACCGTCGCCCTTGGCCCCGGCATTCCGAACATTGATGGTCGTGCTGCCGATGGATACGCTCGGCGTGGCGGACCACCAATTGGCTGCCGATGCCGGCACGGCGACGACGCTCAACGTCAGCGCCATTCCCGCGAGAATCAGCGAGCGGGAAACCCTGTTGCGTGGGCTCTTGCCGAGAAAGTTGCTGGAGAACCCGCCGACGGGCCCGGTTATCGGAGTAATCGCATTGGACATCATAGTCACCCTCGTTGTGAAGAAAGCCTTCACCTAAAGAATGCATACTTTTCACGCTGGAAAGGTGCAAACCCGAGTGACCTGTTTCACACTACGAGCAATCACTTATCGATCATCCATTGCGCTGAAACCGGCAATTTGTTACGCACAAATCGGAAGTGCGGACTCGCTGTTCCGCAGCCGTGTTGAAGCTGACAGAGAGCGAGCGCATTGAACTTGAGCATCAGGCTGATGCCGACGAAAAACGTGCGGATTCCGCCCGTCATGCAAAACTGATCCTGCTGCTGGCGGACGGCTGCAGCTGGAACGAGATCCGCACGAGGCTTCATTGCAGTGACAGCTACATTGCACGATGGAGCAAGCGATTCCAGGCCGAGCGGCTGGCGGGGCTCTATTCCAAATATGCAGGGCGCGAGCCATACAAAGTCACCCATCGCCTGGAATCCCGCGTACTGACACGCACCATCCGGCACCTTCCCGCCGACGGCTCGGGTCGGTGGTCATCACGCAAGTTGGCAGCCGAACTCGGCGGCACCATCTCGCATACAACGGTGGCGCGCATTTGGGCCAGACACGGCATTACACCGAAGCGCCTCGAAAGTCGCCCGGTTCCCGATCAACTTCCTTTCGACGCCGGGGCCGCCGACATCGTCGGCCTGTATCTCAGCCCACCCCAACATGCGGCGATATTCAGCGTCAGCGGGATCCATGCGGACACAGCGGATACCCGTGACGTCAGATCACCTCGCATCAGGCGACATCAAGGCGCGGATGATCATGGAGGCGCGCAGGCGCTCTACGCGACCTTGAAAAGGCGCCGAGCCAATACAACCACTTCCGCGCCAATGAATCGTCAAACCTCTGCGGAGTTTGCAGCCTTCCTTGCCGCCGTCGCAGCGGGTCAACCGGATGACACGGAAATCCACGTCATCGCCGATAACCCTGCAGCCGGAAAGACACGCGCAATCACTGCAATGATGGCCGACCACCCAACCGTGCACATGCACTTCACCGCCACCCATGACGCATGGCTCGATCAGGTGGAAAGAAGCCTGGCAGAGATGGAGGGCGAGCTGAACGTTCAGGACGAACGACAACCGACGCTCGGACTCAAGCAGAAGCTCATGCGCCAAATACGACGCAGGAACCGGCGTCCTCACCCGACAAAATGGAGCTACCTCAAGGCAATCCAGGCGCAATCAAGTGATGATCGCTCGCGAAGCCGTGGTCGGTATGGATAGTTCTTGCCAGCGCATTGACGGTTCGCGGCGCAAGACATGCCTGGTGCAAGGCGTCGTCAAGCCGTGCGCATGAAAATCGGCCAGGTCAACCGTTCGGCACCATGCCCGAACCAGAACGACCGTCACTCTCCACCCGCACACCACTTACGCCCGCGGTGCATGCCGCAAGCGTGGCAAACGCCGACAACTTGCTGCGCGCCACGCGCAAACGGCAGCCCTCGTCAACCCGCTTTCAGGTCCGGACGTGCAAAGCTCATCGGTGATGCCCTAACCGCAGAGTTGACTGACCATGGAGCGCACTTGAAAATTTCCTGTGCCTGCTGCGAATAGACCTCCCGCGAAAGCGTCGGCTCGTTCCCAGGGCTCAACATGAGCGCAAGCGCGTTGGCAACCGCGGTGGAGAGACCGTCTCCAGTGGGAATCCGCAGTGCCGAGGGCAATCCGATCTCATCAGCGAAGTCACGGCACTTGGGGTGGTAATCCACGATGGCCAGTGGAATACCCTGCAGATACGCAACAATGGCTCCATGCAGACGCACGCTGACGAAAGCGTCGCATTCGCCTATGGCCTGAACCATGGACAAAGGGCTCATGCCCCGATAGCGTCGTACCCGGGCAGGAATACCACGCTGAAGAAGGTTCCGCTCCAAGGTTGAAGACAGTGCGTAATCTCCGTGTGCCGGGTGTTCGTTGAGACTGAAGATATCCACCTGTAGCGGGCGCAAGGCCGCCAGTCTTCCCAACTCACGGGTCAGTGCCGACAACAAGGCCTGTTTGTCTGGCGCAGCATAGTTGTTGTTGGTGACGTTGTAATTGCATGGCGCGACGCCAATGCGAATCGGACCACTCCGGGGCGTATCTGCAACTGCCACGGGCGGCAGCAGACCCGCCAGGTCGCGTCCGAGATGAGTCTTTTCAGCGACTCCCATTTTGACGGCAAGATCATACGACCGCTTGTCGCGCACGGCTATGTAATCGAAGCGGCTGACGAAATCCGCAATATCATCCTCCGCCTCTGCATTATCAATCGGCCCGATCGACACGCCGACTGCAGCCAGCTTCAACTTGCCTGCCTTCTGTGCGGAAACCATCATCCGCCGGCGAAACGAAGTTCTGGATGAACCACCTATCACCGAACCGCCGCCCATTACCAACACGTCCGAGCCGGAAAGTGCGCGGGCGAAACTGCAGAATCGGCTGACCTGACCGAACGGGCCCGATGTTCCGTAGAGGCGCGCTGGATACCAACAGGGCATGGTGTAACGTGCGTCGACGCCCTGTATCGCCGGACATACCAGCCTGGGATCGCCACCCCAGTATTTTCGCGCTGCCGCGGTACAAACCACGCCGAACAAATCGTCGCCGAAGTTGTTCATGCCGTAGTAGCCGGTGAAAGTGGTTCGAAGCCTAGAATCGTCTATCACGAAAATTCCTTTGCTGATCGACCGAACAGAAGACCGGACGAACGGGGATGTGGTCAAAGATTATCCATTGAGTACCACAACCACCGCGCAAAGTTTGCGAAGACCGAAAGGCGCTCGACGAACAGGCGATGTTGATCGCGCCAGGCAAACCGCCCAGACGGCAACGACGGCAATCCCTGCAGGCAGCCGTCAGCCCAATCGTCGGCATTCCTGGCGGATCAGGCCCACGTTCGTGGGCGAAAGCCGATGCGCATTGCGAGACGTCGCAATGCGCATCCGCCAAAGTACGCCACTCGTCCTGCAATGCATCGCCAGTGAAGCGATGCATGAACAACTGACGGCGCCACGGAAATGGCGTGGCGAAAAGCCCACGCCATTTCCGCAACCAGTTACCAGTTCAACCATGCATCAGTCACGAGCATCGCTTTGCCATCGGTGAACCTGACTTTCCCTCAGGGCTTTGGAGAGATGGTGTTGCCGGACACCTGGATATTGCGGGTCGATTTCATCACTTCCACATCGCGAGGACCCGAAACCAATGTGTAGATCGACTTGTGGTGCGCATAAAACCCGCGCGTGCTGTTATACGTGATCTTGTTGTTGTTGATCTTCGAGTCGTGAGTGGTTGACCTCATGGCGACCCCAAACAGCCAGTTTTCCGTAATGCTGTTATTCGCAATCGAGACATTGGATGCAGCGTTGGTGTACACGCCAAATCCCTTGTTGCCCTTGATCGTGCTCGATGTGACCACCACTCCGCTCACATGTGGCTGCACTTCTATGCCGCTGCCCGCGTTGCCGGTCACATGGCTGCCTTCGATGCGAATGTTCGCGGCCGAGCCTTGGGTGGAAGGCTCGATGTCGATGCCTGCCTCCGGTTTGGTGCCATGGGTGTTGCTGAAGGTGCTGTTGACCACATAGACCCGTTGCACCGGACCGAACGACAGACCCTGACGTCGATTGTTGTTGGAGACCACGTTCCTGACCGTCACGTCAGTGGACTTCACGGCCCTGCTGCCTTTGCCCATGGCGCCGATGTACAGGCCGTCACCCCAGCAATCGGAAACTTTAAGGTCGTGCACGTAGACCTTGCTGGAGGCCAGGATATCGATCCCAAAGCCCCATTCGCCGCTTGAGCCACGATGCTTGGCGCGCTCGCCGACAATTGCGCCGCCGCTGATCTCGACGTTGTTCACCTTCCACGCCTTGATCACGTAGGAACGCTGGCTGCTGTTGGGGATGGCCACGAGTTTGGCCCCCGAGCTCATTTTCAGGCGCACGTGCGAGCGCAGGTTGATCGAGCGCAGCGCGTCGATCATGTAGGTGCCGGCAGGTACGGTGATCGTGCCGCCGCTCGACGGCAACGAGTTGATCGCCGCCTGGAACGCGCGGGTGTCGTCGTGCCGGCCGTCACCCTTGGCCCCGGCGTTGCGAACGTTGATGGTCTTGCTGCCGATCGATACGCTCGGGGTGGTCGACCACCAGTTGCTGGCCGAAGCCGGCACCGCCACCAGGCAAAGCGCCAGCGAGGCGGCAGCAAGACCCAGGGATCGGCGGACATGTGTGTTGCCGCGTCGCGCAGAGTGGGTGTCGACGAGTGCGGTGTCTCTTTTTTTCTGATCAGTCATTGTTTGCATTGTTTGGAGCCTTTGAATTTTGGGCAAAAATCGGCCTTCACACTTTCGTGTGTTCATGTCAGCCGATTGGGCCGAATGGATAAGGGCGCTACTAGCAGGGAACAAATTCCGTTTTCACGAAGTTGTCGCATCCAGGCGAGCAAACTGGTGTCCGTAGCTCCATGCCGAGCAGGATGGAAGTTGTTTGTGACGTGCGGAGCACGCGCGATCCTACGGCTATCCGGAGGAGCGCAGTCTGGCGTTGTTTCTAGCCAGGAGGGTTACTTGTCGAGGCTCGTTTCCACATGGATACGAGGGCGAGTGCGTGTCTCGAAGCGTGGCGGCTGGTGGACACGCCGACGAACCATACAAGTTGAAAAGCAGGCTGAAAACCCGAAAACTGAACGTGATGCGGGCTCTCCACGAACGTTCGCGCCCGCTTTAACTTCATCTTTAAACTTACTGCACAAACCAGCGTTACATGGTCGACAACGCGATGCGTTGTAGACCATGGCGTAAGCGCGTGCGCGCTCGGACTGACTCGACGAAATTCACAACTAACTGAATATTTCACAACGACCGGAAAATTATTGGCCTCAGCGGCGCCGAACCCCGGCTGGACTCTTGCCATTCACGCCGCCAAGCCGTGAAAAATCATTCGCCTACTCCGGCCGGTCTGTCGTTGCAGCGACATTCACAGGTGCACCGGCGCTTCGACTTCGCCGCTTGCGCAGGCACGTGAACGGGACAGGGGCCTGCATTCGACCCCAGCCGGATGCCCCGCAGGTCGTTTGCCACCCCCTACGCGTGCGGCCGACAAGGCCCTCGCCGCCGCAGGCGCAGCACGAGATTCCGACGCGTCCTGGTGGCCATGCCCACGGTGCTGGAAACAGCGTACTCGGTCCGGCTGAGCAGCCCCTCTCGCAGCAACTTGCGGCGCAACCTGCCCCTGGCGCGCTGGACCGCGGCAAAGTCGTCGCTGAGCCCGGTGTCATCGCCCGCTTCGCGCTCGGTCCAGAGCACCAGCACCTGATCGACCTTGGCACAGCGATAGCCGGACAAGACGATCTGCGACCACAGCAGACAGTCCTGTGAGTTCCGGAAGTCCTCGTCGGAGTGGAACGGCAGGTCGCGGCGCAGTACCACCGAGGAAGTCGGAAACGGATTGCGCAGCAGCAACGTGCGCCGGCCGACGATCTCCACGCGCACCGGCAGTTGCAGGGGGCACCGCCGTGCCTCGTCGACTCACCAGCGCCCGGTGCGCGATCAGCGCGATGGCGGGGTCCGCTTCCAGGGCCTCCAACTGCAACTCCAGCTGGCGTGGTCCGGCCCAAGTATCGTCGGCATCGCTTCAGTCTGGCTCTGATCTGTGATGGATGGGTCCAAACCTCGCCGCCAGGAAACAGTTCAGGGTTGTGGTTTGGACGTCAGGCGCCGTCTAGAGAAGAGGAGCGCAGGTTCATGAGAAGTCAAATAATCACTTGATAAGTGACGTAATAGCAAAACACGCCGCTGGCGGCCAGCAGTCCACTCGCCAACAGCAATGGATGTCTCAGCGGGGGGAAACGTGAGAAACAGAAGATAGCAGCGACAATGAGAGATGCCGCCTCCCACGGACCGAGAAGATAGCGGTTGGAGAAGTTCCCCCAGCCCACGGTGAAAAACGGCAGCAACATCACCGAATACACCGCCATGCTCTGCTTGATTCGCGTACTGAAAGGCTCACGGACCATTCGCGAAAGGAGGTAAGGCAGGAAATACCAGAACATGGCAAAAACCGCGAAATCGATCCGCACCCCAGCGCGGTAATCGCTGCCAGCAACATAGGCCATGACCGCGTTGTACAGCGACGGCACGAAAGCGCGAACCATGATCATGGTCAACCCCGAGCAGTACGCCACGAACGCCGTAACTGCCACGACGCGTTGAACACGCATGTTGAACAGGAGCAACGGAGCAAAAGCGAGATAAAGCAAAGAGGAATAGTGAAACCCGCTCGCCAATACCCCATAAACAACAAAACTTCGCCACTGTCGATGATGGAATGAAAGCAGCGCTGCGAATACCAGAAGCGACGCCAAACCCTGCCGTACGGCGTTGATGGAACCATTGACGAACATCGGTGACAGGAACAGGAACATCAGCCCCGCGATGAGAAACGTAAGGTAACCGCGCGTTCCTCCCAGGTAATGGAAATAACGGCGCGCCGCCATTGCCGCCGTCAGCAGGGAGATACCAAAAAGTGACGCCTGATAGCCGGCGATACTCATGCCGGTGGCACTCAGCAGCCGCGTCACCAGGGCAAAAATCGGCTCGAACCGAGTCTCGACGAACGCGTCACGCATGCTCAGGAAAACGCCGGCATAGATCCGCGTGTCGGTACCCACGGTGAGTGGACGCAAGGCGACAACCGAGTCTGCGATCAGGCAGGCCGAAAATATCAGCAGCAAGCTCAATACCATGCGGGCGTTCGCGGCGCTTGAATCGCCATCGTCGTAGTAGGGAGCGTCTGAAATCTGCGAGTTCATGGTCGTGATGGAGTCCCGGGGTTTGGTTCAATGCCGATTTATCGAACGGCAATCCGCCGTTGCGGCACAGGGTTCGGCAACAACTCGGCATAGACGTCGAGCGTTTGCCGGATCACCAGTCGTTCGTCGAAGTCGGCCAGCGCACGCGCACGCGCGTTGCGCCCCAGCCGGGCAAGCAGCTCGCGGTCATCGTCCAGTGCGGCGATCCGGTCAGCCAGCGCGCGCGCGTCGCGCGCCGCCACCCGAAGGCCGTCGACACCGTGCTGCGTCACCACCTCGCGGCAGCCGGGAAGATCCGTGGTGATGATCGCCAGTCCGCAGGCTGCGGCCTCGATCAGGCTTTTCGGCACACCTTCGCGGTAGTAGCTTGGCAAAACCATCACGTCCATGGTGTTGAACAGCGCAGGCATGTCGTCGACATGACCAAGCCACTGCAGCAAACCTCCGTCGCACCACTGGCGAACCTGAGCCGCATCCACCGAGCGAGGATTGCCGGGATCAGGCATGCCGGCCAGGACAAACTCCACGTCCCTGCCCTGCTCTCGCAGAAGCCGCGCGGCATCGACGAATTCCTGGATACCTTTTTCCCATAACAGGCGCGCCGCCAGCACCACGCGCAGGCGACCGCGCCCCCGAGGCGGAACAGCCGGCTGGAAACGGGTGGTATTGACACCGGAACTGCGAATGACGCGGATCCTGTCCCTGCTCGCCAGGCCTGCGGCAACAAACGCCATGGCGTCGTCCGGGTTCTGCAGGACGAGCAGCGACCGCGATCCACCGAGCGAAACCCTCAGCATCGCCTTGACCAAGGGGCGCAGTGCCCGCGCCTTGAAATGGTCGCTGGTAAAGACGTAGCCCATCCCGGCCACTGCATTGACGACGGCCGGAACGCGTGCCGTGCGCGCCGCCAGTGCGCCGTAAATCGCGCACTTCACGGTAAAACTGTGCAGTACCTCGGGGCGTTCGCGGCGCAGTATTACTGCCAGTTGCCGGAGCGTCGCCGCTTCGCGCAGGGGATTCAGGCTGGCGCGGTCCATGGGCAGCGTCAGCCAGCGCAAGCCATGCGCGGCAAAGCGCACACCGAATTCTCCGGGCGGCGACAGCATCACCACCTCGTGACCGTCCGCCTTGACCTGCAGTGCGGTCGCCAGGCGAAAGTTGTAGAGGTACCAGTCGGTGTTGGCAAAAAAAATGAACTTCATGTCGTCCCGGATCCTTGACCGACATCGCCTCGTCGCGAACGATCAGCGACCGGCTCGATCGATATGGCGCTCATGGTTGAAACCTGTTACCCGAAGCGGTGACGCCAAGGGCTCCATCGTCGATCCGCAGGTTGTGCGCGCCCTCAGTCATTTTTGCGGTCCTGAGCGACGCAACAAGTTTGCGGAGAAAATTCGCGCTGTTGCCGGTCAAGGTGTTGCCGGTGATGCGGACATCTGCCGTTCTGGAAGAAATCACCACGCCAACAAGTCCGTTGCCGGTAATGACGTTTTCCGAAATCGCGAGCTGCCTTGCACCCACGCCGAGTACGCCGTAGCCGTGGTTGTCCTGAATCCTGCAGTTCTTCACCACCACGCCGCTGACGTTCGAGTGGATCTCCATCCCGCTGCCCTGGTTGCCGGTTATCGTGCAGTCGCTGAAGGTGATGTCCCTGGCCGGCCCCTGTCCCTGCGGTTCGATGTCGACGCCCGCCTGCGGTTTGGTGCCATGGGTATCGCTGAAAGTGGAGCGAGTCACGGTGACGCCCCGGACCGGACCGATGGAAAGGCCCTGGCGCCGATTGTTGGTGGAGACCACGCGATCGAGCGTCACGTTGGTCGACACGACCACACCGGCGCGACGACCGATCCCGCCGATCCAGATGCCGTCACCCCAGCAATCGGAGACATGCGTGCCGACGACACTGACGTTGTTCGAGGCCTGGATGTTGATGCCATACCCCCATTCGCCCGTGGTGCCGCGATGCCCGCTGCGCTCGCCGACAATCTGTCCACCGGTGATCCGCACGTTGTTCGCCCGCCAGACCTTGATCACGTGCGAGCGCTCAAGATCGTTTGCGATGGCGCGGAGCGTGGCCGCCGGCGCCATCTGCAAGTGCATGTTGGAACGCAACCGGAGCGGGCGCGCGGCATCGATCATGTAGCTGCCGTCCGGAATCGTGACGGTGCCGCCCGCCGCCGGAAGCGCATCGATAGCCGCCTGGATGGCGGCGGTGTCGTCGTGCACACCGTCACCCAGCGCACCCTTGTGTCGCACGTCGATCGTCGCAGCCTTCGAATCGGCCGCGGACGCCTTGCCGCGCGCCGCCACCGGCAGCGCCAAGGCGGGCAGCGCCACAGGCACGATCAAAAACAACGAACGGCGCAGGAACGCGCGCCGGCCGTCGGATATCTCCGCCATGCCTTTCGCCGTGCTCATTCTGCCGACCCCTCATTCACGCCGACGACCCTCGAACCGCTCGTGCGGCTCAGCAACCACGGCAACATGACCGCGAGCAGGTAGAATTTCGAGGCGAAGTACTTGTTGTCCAACCGGCTGCGATGGGATTCCAGCCAGTGCGCGGCACCGGGCAGCAACGCCCGTCCCTCCAGGGCGAACGCGTGCACCTGGTCGAAGCGTTGCCTGGCCAGCCCGCACAGGTCGAAGCGAAAGGAACCCTTCGCGGTCATATACGGCAGATGCTGGAACCGGCTTTCGATATGCCTGCGTACCAGCACCTTGTTGACGCCGCCGGGGCCGATCAGGCGATCATCCGGAAGGTGATGGAAAACCCAGTCCCGCAAGCGCGCATCGCAGAACGGATAGCCCACGCGCAACGACATCGCGCGCGCGGTGTACATGCCTTTGGCAAAGGCATTGGACTCCACGATCGCTAGCGATATCCGGCGCACCGCCTCCGCCGAATCGACCGCATCGATGTCGTCGCGATACGTTCCAAGCCGTTTCCGGGAACGAGCCGCGACCGGGCGGCCGAGCAAGTCGTCCACTTCGGCATCGGTGAAACGCGAACCTGGGAAAAGCCGTTCAAAGCGACCCATCTGCAGCGTGCCAAGGGCATAGCAACATTTGAAACTCCGGCGAACCGGACCGATCCTGAACAACCACGGCGGCAGCGGCATGCCCCAGGCCAGCATCGATATCATGCGCTGCCGTCGACTCACCGGCGCACCGAAATAGACGTCCGAACCCAGTCCGTCGATGATTCCGTCACCACCGCGGATGCCCACTTCCGTAGCCATGTCGGCATAGGACAACAGGGCAAAGTCCGCTGCCAGCAGCGGCATCTCCGGCACCATTGCGAGGTAGCGGTCGTAGGCCCGGCCCGGATCGCAGATCAGCATTTCGTGGCGCAGACCGAGCTCCCGCGCCACGCGACGTGCGGAAGCTACCTCGTTCTCCTCGGGCCCCCCAAGGTAGGTAAAACACGTGGTCCGCGGGCTGACTTCGGCCACGGCGATGGCCAACGAAGTGGAATCCTTGCCACCGCTCTGCAACAACCATGGCGACTGCATGTCCTGCGTGGAACGCAATACCGCATCGCACAGCAGGCGATGGTAGGTCTTCAGCAGTTGCGCATCGTCCACGGCGGCAGCTGCCGGCCTCGATGACGCGTCGGACGACTGAAGTGCGAAGTGAAACCGCGGCTGGTCGTACAAGTCCTGCGCCGGATCGAAGCCCAGGGTCGCCACTTTGACGTCGCTGTAGATGGAATGAGGCGGATAGACAAATCCGTTGCGCAGCAGATCAGCCATCGATACCGGGTCCAGCAGGACATTGCCGCCGCGGCGATCGTCCAGCATCGAAAAGTCCACCTCCTGCCCACCCAGGTAGGGCGACGCGGCGATCTGAACACGCGACCCGGTCTCCCCGGCATCCAGCGTCGCGTCTGTCTTCGGTTGCATATGAGCCATCGTCGGATCATCGAATTCGCGCGGCGAAAAGACAGCCGCAAAAGGCGCATGGTCGTTTTCTTCGCGGGGCATTCCTTCGCTGACGGAGGGGCTGGGTCGACGGGATATGACCTGGCTTCCCGCCGGACATTTAGCGCGTTTCACGCTGAACCCTCATCGTCCAGCCACGCTCACCGATTCATCACGAACGGATCGGCGAAAAGTTGGGGTCGGCATTTTTCTGGTCATGGAAAGGGGCTCTTTTCAGTGGGCAACACGAGTTTGGTCGGAGGCTGCCTTCAGGCGACTGAGCAACCACGGCAACGTCATCGCCAGCAGGTAGAACTTCGATGCGAAATACTTGTTGTGCCATCGGCTGCGATGGCGTTCCAGCCAGTCCGGAGCGCCCGGGAGCAGCTCCTGCGCCTGCGCGGCGAACGCGTGCACCTGATCGAAGCGCTGCTGCGCCAGCCCACATACGTCGAAGCGGAAGGAACCCTTCGCCGCGACGTAGGGCAGGTTCTGGAAGTGCTGGGCGATATGCCGCCGCACGAGTACCTTGTTGACCCCGCCGGGGCCGATCAGGCGGTCATCCGGCACCTCATGGAATACCCAGTCGCACAAACGCGTATCGCAATACGGGTAGGCCAGATGCAGGGCCAAAGCTTTGGCGGTATACATCCCCTTGGCGAAGATCGCGGACTCCAGAATCGTTGCCGACACCCTGCGCCTTGCCTCCATCGAAGATGCTTGCGCGATATCGGCACGGAAAATTTCAAGTCGACGCCTGGACAGCGCGGCCGTTTCGCAGCCCAGCAACCCGTCGACCTCCGCATCGGTGAAGCGCGAGCCGGGGAAAAAGCGTTCGAAGTCGTCCATCTGCAGCGTGCCCAGGGCATAGCACAGCCCGAAGCTGTTGCCGACCAGGCGCCATTCGAGCACCGAAGACGGCAATCGCACCCCTCGCGCCAGCATGGCCAGGGCTCGATTCTGCCAATGGGCAGGCACACCGAAATACGGATCGGAACCCAGCGCGTCGATGATGCCGTCGCCGCCGTTGGCGACGATCTCGGTCGCCAGATCGATATAGGAAAGCGCGGCGAAATCCGCGGTCAACAAAGGCATCCGGGGCACGCTCGCCAGGTAGCGGTCATAGCTCCGGCCCGGATCGCAAACCAGCGACTCGTGACGCAACCCCAGCTTTCGCGCCACGCACCGGGCGGATTCGACCTCGTTCTCTTCGCTCCCGCCAAGATAGGTAATGCAGGTCGTCTGCGGCGCGGCTTCCGCCACCGCAATGGCCATCGAGGTGGAATCCTTGCCGCCACTCTGCAGCAACCATGGCGATTGCATGGTGGCGGTCGAACGCGCCACCGCTTCGCACAGCAATCGATGATAAGTCTTCAGCAGTTGCGCATCTTCCACGGAGTCTGCGGCAGGCCGCGGCTGCGCCGCGGCCGACTGTCGTGCGAAATGAAATACGGGATCCTGATGCAGGTCCTGGGCCGGATCGAAACCGGTGATGGCAACTTTCACGTCGCCGAAAATCGTGTGCGGCGGATAGACGAACCCATTGCGCAGCAGATCGGCGATCGATACCCGATCGATCGGGGCCCTCCCGCCGGCGTGTCCGTCGAGCGCCGAGAAATCGACTTCACCCGCATGCGGCGACACATTGATCTGGATCCGGGGCCTGGCGCGCGTGCCGGAACCTCCCTGCCGAATCTGTACATCGGGCGTGTTCATTTTCTTGCCAACGGCCGGCTCAGTATTCATGGTGCCCCCGGGATGGATTTCCCCATCCGGCTGAGCAGCCACGGCAAGGTGACCGCCAGCAGATAGAACTTCGAAGCGAAATACTTGTTGTCCAGACGGTTGCGGTGGCTCTCCAGCCAGCACACGGCGCCGGGCAGCAATGCTCGGCCCTGCACGGCAAATGCGTGCACCTGGTCGAAGCGCTGCCGGGCCAGCCCGCACAGGTCGAAACGGAAGCTCCCCTTCAGGCGCACGTAGGGCAGGTGCTGGAAATGCTGGGCGATGTGCTCGCGCACCAGGACCTTGTTGACGCCTCCCGGTCCCATCAGCAGGACGTCCGGTACCTCGTGGAAGATCCAGTCGCACAACCGGGTATCCCGGTACGGATAGGCCAGCGACAGCGACAACGCGCTGGTAGTGAACATGCCCTTGCCGAAGGTCGCCGCCTCGACGATCGTCGCCGCCACGCGACGCTGCGCCTCAAGCGACGGCGCCGCCTGGATATCGGCGCGAAACAGTTCCAGCCGTTGCCTGGAGCGGTCGGCGAGCTTGCGACCGAGCAGCGCATCCACCTCGGAGTCGCTGAAACGCGAGCCGGGGAAGCAGCGTTCGAACGTGTCCATTTGCAATGTTCCCAGCACATAGGACAACCGGAAATTCCTGCTGAAGAGACTCGACTCCACGATGCCGCGTGGCAGCCGCAGCCTGAGCGCCAGCAGAGCCTTCAACCGTTGGCGCCAATGGATGGGCATGCCGAAATAGTTGTCCGATCCCAGGGCGTCGACGACGCCATCGCCGCCATTGGCAGCGATTTCGGTCACCAGGTCGGCGTAGGAGAGCATGGCGAAGTCGGCGGTCAGCAACGGCATGGTCGGCACCATCGCCAGATACCGGTCGTAGGCGCGGCCCGGATCGCATACCAGCGCCTCATGGCGAAGGCCCAGCTGGTTGGCGACGAAGCGGGCGGAATCGATTTCGTCCTCCTCGCGCCCGCCCAGATAAGTCATGCAAACGGCGTCCGGCCTGGCCTCCGCCACCGCGATGGCGATCGAGGTGGAATCCTTGCCACCGCTTTGCAGGAACCACGGCGAACGCATGCGGGCGGTCGACATCGAAACGGCGTCGCACAACAAATCGTGATAAGTCTTCAACAACGACTCGCATCCCGACGCGTCCATCCGCGGCCGCGAGGCCGACGCCGACTGGTAGCGGAAATGGAATTGCGGATCGCGACAAAGGTCCTGATCTTCCTCGAAGCCGGAAATGGCGAACTTCACGCTTTGGTAGATCGAGTGAGGCGGATAGACAAAGGCATTCCGCAACAGGTCCGCGATGGACACCGGGTCGAGTTCAGCCGCATCGCGCGCTTGATGATCGAGCGGCGAGAAATCCACGGACGCCTGGCACTCCCGCGCAAATATCTGGACGTTGTCGCCGTGGCCGGCCAATCCGGGCACATTTTGTTCATGCCGCAGCGAAGCGTTCATTTCGCCACCCGCCGAACCGCGCAGCCGCTGTGGCGGGACGTCGCCGACGGCAACCCGCCCGTCGTGCATGCCGCCTTCGCCGTAGCCGAAACTTCCGTGCAACACGCTTCCGAGGTTATGGCCATGATCTGGTTCTTCGCATGTTTGCGTCATGACGTCTTGTCACGTTGTGCTGGCTGGAGTCTGGCCGCGGCCCGGCGCCGTGCGAACGTGATGACGCGACGCCGCGCGTAGCGCACCAGGCCGATCCAGTGGAGGAGTTGCCACTGCGTCCGGCCGATCAGGCCTTGCGCATGCAGCTCCCGCCGTACGTCCACGGCAGCCGCGTACATGGCAGCGAGGTCGCCACTGAGGCCGCCCGCGCCAAAGGGCTCCTTGTGCCATGAAGCCAGCACCTGATTGATGCGTGCGCATCGATAGCCATGGAGGAGAATCTGCGCCCACAGCAGAAAATCCTCCGCGCGCTTGCGGCTCTCATCGAAGCGGAACGGCAAGTGCCGGCGCAACACGATCGAAGCCGTCGGAAACGAGGCGCGAATTCGCAGCAAGTGGCGACCGGCCACCTTCACCTTCAGCGGATAGGTCAGCGCCGGGGCCGGTGCGTCGCGCGTCTGCACGTTCATCGGATGGGCAAGCAGGGCAATTTGCGGATCGCGCCTCAGCACATCCATCTGGAGCTTGAGCTTGTGCGGGTGCCAGGTATCGTCCGCGTCGAGAAAGGCGATCCAGGTCTGGGTCGCATGTTCCCAGCCCAGGTTGCGCGCACCGGAGGGACCTCCATTGCGCGGCATCGAAAGCACCTTGATCCAACCCTCGGGATACTGCCGGGCAAGTTGTTGCAGGCACTCAAGCGTCCCGTCACCGCTGCCGTCATCCACCAGCAGCACCTCCGCCGGCCGCAGGAGTTGGGCCGCGACGGAGGCGACAGCGCTGGCGATCGTGTCAGCACAGCGAAAGCACGGAACCACCACGCTCACCGGTGCCACCGGGGCGATTTCGGTGCGCGGGTTCCAGGAAGCGGAATGTTCCGCGAATTCCATCGGCCTGTTGCCTTGCATGCGATTCATTTGGCTCACTCCGGGACCCCCTTCGAGCAGCAAACGAACGCGCCCGAAAGATCCGCGAGGAAACCAGCGGGGACCAGTATTACTGCGCCCACGACGAGCGATAGCCGGTGGGCAGCGCGCGACGATTGCCACGTGCGTGTGAGTTGTTGCACTGAGGTCAAGGCGGCGTCTCCCGATTCGCGTAGAAGCGACGAACACCGACATATGTAGCCAGCAGCAACACCGTCTCGCCAACCACAGTGGCGGCTGCGGCACCCATTTCGTGGTACGTCGGGATCAGGATCAGATTGAGAAGCACCACCACGACGGCGCAAAGGCCCATCGTGAATACCCGATATCGCATATGCCGCTCGGTGAGCAATGCCGATCCCACACCAGCGGACAGAAAACGGATCGGAATGCATACCGCCAGCGCAAGCAAAACCGGCACCACTGGTCGGTATTTTTCACCGAAAGCCAGTGGCACCATCCACGGCGCGAAAAGCATCACCATCGCGCCCAACAACACACCCGAGATCAACATGGCGAGATTGCCATTTCGATAAACCAGCCAGAACTTCGCAGTGTCATGCACGGCCCAGCGATGCAGTTTGGAGAGCAGGAATTTCTGGTAGAGCGTTGCCGGGATCAGATAGATCGCCGTCATCACAGCCAGAGCGATCCCGAAAATGCCGGCCTCGATATTCCCATCGATGTACTTGAGCAGCACCGTGCTGATCTGGAAGAAGACCGGGTACAGCACGGCGGCCAGGCCATAGGCCCACGCCTGCGACCACAGCTGCATCGGGCCGGGCGTAGGGCGGATATCGCCCGTCGGCGCGGGACGCCGGCCGTGCCCATGCAGGCGTATATCGCCGCGCAGCATCGCGAACACCTGCGGTGCTGCGAGCAAGGTCACCGCCAGCGAAACTACCCCGTAACCGGTAGCCACGAAGTGCACGGCCAGCGTTGGCACCACCAACAACATGGCTGCCACCAGCAAGCGGCTGCCCGGAGCGATCAATTGCCACAGGGCCAATGCCGAGTGACGTTCCTCCAGCCGCAACTTGCTGCCGAGCAGCGCTGCAGCCAGGGTGGCCAGCACCATCGGCAGCAGCAGCAGCAAGGTCACCCTGGAGTCTGCCGGTGCGCCGGTGAAGGCCCACATCGTGATGAGCGCCAGCGTCAGCAAGGTGGTCGTCGTCAGGAATTGCCGTGACGAACGTAGCCAGCGGTCGGCCGCCCATCCTTCGGCGCCATACACCTTCAACCAGAACTGCGACACTCCGAAACCTGCCAGCGGCGCGATGATGCTCACCATGGCCAGCGAAGAGGTGAAAAGGCCGTAGAACGCCGGACCCAACTCGTGCGCAAGCAGCGCCTGCGTGAGAAACGCCATGCCTGCGCCGAGCGCGGTCGCAATCCAAAGCATGGAGATGGCGCCCAGCGCGGCGCGCCAACCTTTCGGAAGGACGACCAGACGTCGAATGCTGGACTCCAGCGCAGACATGTCGCGCTCAGCCCCCCGCCGGAAGAAGGGAGCCCGCGGTTAACGATTGCGGAAGCAGCACACGTATCCGCAGATGGCCGCTGCAATCGGCTTCGTTGCCGGTGCGTCGGGCGGACCAACCGCCACCCCCGCCGAACCCGACACGCAGCCGATGGCGCCCTCGCCCCATGCGCGGCCTGGCGATGCGTCCACCGCAGCCGGCACCCAACAAGGTGACTTTCGCGATCATGAGGACACCTGGCATTGCTGGATCATGGGTACGGATTCCGCTGCGTCGATTACGACTTGGCCGACGCGTACGCGTAATAGGCATAGGCGTAATGACCTGCGCTGCGCTTCTCGACCAGGTTGAAGATGGCCCCCTTGATGGCGACTCCGTTCTGCTCGAAGCGCTGCTTGGCCAGGGCGACCTCGCGCGGCTGATTGACGCCGAACTGCACCACCAGCAGGCTGGTACCGACGTAATGTCCGATCACGGCGGCATCGGTGACGGCGAGGATCGGCGGCGTGTCGATGATGATCAGGTCGAAGCGCGGCTTCAGGCTTTCCAGCATCGAAGTGAACCTCGCGTGCATCAGCAGCTCGGAGGGGTTGGGCGGTATCTTGCCGCGTGGAATGAAAAACAGCTTGTTGACGCCATCGACGCTGCGCAGGACCTGCGGAAGATCGGCCTGGCCGGAAATCAACTCGGACAGCCCCTGCTCGGCCTTGCCGCCGACCACCCTGTGCAGCGTGCCCTTGCGCATGTCCGCGTCGATCAGCAGCACTCGCTGGCCCGCCTCGGCACTCACCGCGGCCAGGTTGGCCGCGACGAAGCTCTTGCCGACGCCGGGCCTGGAACTCGAGATCAGCAGCAGATTGTTCTTGGCTTCCAGTCGCGCGAAATGAAGGCTGGTTCGCAGACTCCGCAATGCCTCGGTCGCCATGTCGGCCGGAGCGCTGAGCGCCAGCAGGCTCTGCTTGCTGGCGGCACGGCGATGGCCGACGATCCGCAAGGCGTTTGCACGCTGCAGTTCGCTGCGCGGAATGGAGACATACACGGGCAGCCCCAGGCGTTCGATGGCAGCCGGATCCTCGACACCGCGGTTGAGCAGCTGACGAAGGAACACCAGCCCGACCGCAAGCAGGCCTCCGAATATCGTGCCGCCCAACACCAGCAGGACTCCCCGCGGCCAGACCGGCTGGGACGTATCCGTGGCCGCGTGATCGATCACGCGCACGTTGCCTACCGTGCCGGCGCGGGCGATGTTCAGTTGCTGGGCCTGATTGAGCAGGTTGGTGTAGGTCTGGTTGCTGACCTGGACGTCGCGCGCCAGGCGCAACATCTGCTGCTGGGTATCGGGCAGCTTGCCGACCTGTTTCTGCAACGCGGCCTTCTGCCCTTCCATGTCGCCGATCTGTTGCGCCAGCGCCTTGTACGCCGGGTGCTCCGGCGTAAAGTGATGCTGCATGTCGCTCATCTGCATGTGCAGTTGCCCCAGGCTCGCATCGATCGCCACGATCTGATCCAGCAGTGCCTTGGTCTGCATGCTGATGTCGACCGAGTGCGCGCGGGTCTGGAAGGTGTTCATCGCCTGCGTTGCCTGCTCCAGCTCAAGCCTCACTTTCGGCAATTGCTCCTTCACGAACTTGAGACTGCTCGCCGCCTCCGCCGAGTTGCGGTCGACGTTCTGGCGTACATAGAGCGAGCTGATCTGCTCGAGCAACTGGGTGGCGAGCACCGGATCGGCGCTGCGGTAGTCCAGCTCGATGATGCCCGAGTCCTTGCCCTGCTCGGTGGCGACGAGCTTGCCTTGCACCTTGGAGATCAGCGGAAGCTGCGCGTGCTTGACCACGTCGAAAGCGGTTCCCGGGTTGGCCCGAAGCGTCTTCACCTGCATCGTTATGCCGTTGGCGGTTGCCGACTCGCCCACCCAGCCGGTCAGCAAAACTTCGTTGTCGTCGTTGCTCAGTACATAGGCGCCGTTTTCGCCGGCGACCAGGTGCAGCGGCTGGTCCAGCAGATCCTTCGGCACGTCCAGCTGAAAGATGTCCAGTTGCGCGCCGCCCCAGTCGTAGCGGCTCAGGCCGCCCAGCGGAGGCGCGACCATGCCGGGGCTGGCTGGCGTGAAGTGGCGCGCGATGTAACCGCCCACCACCGGGAAGTGCTCCGGCTCGCTTTCCACATCCAGCTTGAGATTGCTGATGGCCTGCCCGACCACCGTGCGCGAGGTAAGCAGCGCGATCTCGGTAACCGCCTGCGAGGTCGATATGCCGAGCGTCTGCACGACGTCATCCAGGCCGGGCAGGCTCGGCGTGGTCTTCTCGACCTGCACGACGGCACTGGCCTGGTAGATCGGCGTGGCCAGCACCGCATACAGCACCGAAGCGACGAAGAAGAACAGGGTGATCGCGCTGATCAGCCATTTGTGATCGAGCAAGGTACCGAGGATGGCCCGCAGGTCGATATCATCGTCGCGCGGCGAAAAAGTTTGCCTGGTGGTCATGGAAGCCGGTCCTTGAAAGGGGGGAAGTTCACAGATAGCGAAGCCAGCTGTCGACGCCTCGCTCGATGAGGCCAAAGACGTTTTCAAAAACCCGCCGGGGCTGCCGGTAAGGGTCGGGCACACTTTCGAAGTCGCTCCACTTGCCCAGCAGGAACATCTTTCCGCTGGCTTCCGGTGCCAGCCGTGCGGTGGCTGCCAGGTGCCTGCGCTCCATGCCCAGCACCAGGTCGGCCTCCCGCAACATCACGGCATCGACCTGGCGCGCGCGGTGTCCGGAGGCGTCAATGCCACGTTCCTTCAAGATCGCCATGGCATGGCCTTCGACCGGATGTCCCACCAGCGCGCCCAGCCCGGCGCTGCCGACCTGGATATCCCGATCGGCAAGTTGCCGGCGCAAGAGATATTCCGCCGTCGGGCTGCGGCAGATATTGCCCACGCAAATGATCAGGATTTTCTTGAACACATCGACCCACCGCCCTGTCATGACTTGAAGCAGCCGCCAAGTCCTCGCGCATCGACTTCTGTCGACACGCGCTGGCGCAGGCTGGTGCCGATGACACGCTGCGGCATTCATCCGGCTGATGTTCTTGGCGCGCATCGACGTTGCCACTCTACATTCGGTTAAAATCGGATAATCAAATTAGACATGAAATTCACGGACCGATCGTCCGTGCTGGAAGAATAATGACATTTGATTCACGCCATATTCGCGAAAGCGGCCAGTTTAATATCGCCAAGGTGAAGCTTTCGCGAAGCTGCCGAAGAGAAAAAAACGGCGTCGCCGACCGCCGTATCGCCCGCACGGATGCAGGGTAAAACGGCTGCAGCACCGCCGCCAACGAGGCCGAAGTGGGCCGGTATTTACCATTTTTTTTAATGGCTTGTAGCGCTTCCGGCACCTCCCCCGAAGAACCTGAAATGTGCGGCGCCGGGTCCGTTTCATAGAGATGAAGAGTACCTGTTAAGAAAATACGCTCTCTTCACGCTCAATGTGCGTTTCTGTATCCCCTTTCCGCTATCCAAATGAACAGCTTTCATTAGGCTCACATCGCCCTCCGATACAGGTCACATTCTCCTGCGATCGGACGACGACAATGAGTCAAGGGTGGGGGAAAGTCGTGTCGGAAAATGCAATTTGACGAGGTGGGAAAACAAGCTTGCCAATGCGCCTTTTTGGGCATGGCTTCCCTTTGCTTGAATACAGGTATCGGTCTGGAGGTCAACCCATGAAGCATTTCATTTTGGCGGGGTTCGCATTGTCGGCTTTACTGTTGCACGGCTGCGCCATAGTGCCTGGTCAACACATGTCCACGCGGTCGCTCACCAACGGCAACTCCCCCGAAAGCGGGCACGTAAAACTGGTGTTGATCACGCCAGACGTACTGACCAGTACCCAGGCCGGGACGTCGAACCAGCCGATTGCGCCTGAACTGGTCAGCTACCAACCGCAGCCCTACCAGATCGGTCCCGGCGACTCGCTCTACATCACGGTATGGGACCATCCCGAGCTGACCTCGCCGGCGGGATCGCAACAGCAGACGGTCGCCAACGGCCGCCTGGTGAGATCCGATGGCTCGCTGTTCTATCCGTACATCGGCAACATCAAGGTCGCCGGCATGACCATCGAGGAGCTTCGCCAGACGATCAGCAGCAAGCTCGGCAAATATGTCGAGAATCCGCAGGTCGATGTCAACGTGGTCGGCTACGGCAGCCAGCGGATCACCTTGCGGGGCGCGTTCACGAAAACCGACCCGCAGCCGATTGGCGCGGTGCCGATGACGCTGAACCAGGTGGTCGGCAGTGCCGGCATCAACACCGATCTGGCCGACCTTTCGGACCTGGTGCTGACGCGCGACGGGAAGGAGTACCACATCAACCTCAATACGCTCGGCCAGGGGAAAGGCGCCACCTCCGGCGACATCTACCTGAAACCCGGCGACGACCTGTTCCTGCCGTACAACGAAAGCAGGGAGGTGTACGTCATGGGCGAGGTGATCAGGCCGCAGGCGATCACGTTCAAGACCAGCATGAATCTCACCCAGGTGATCGGACGCTCAGGCGGCCTCAATCCCATAACCTCCGACAGCAAGGCGATCTACGTGATCCGTGGCGTGGCGAACCTGCAGGAGGAGCCGGCCACGGTGTTCCATCTCAATGGGCATTCGCCCGCCGCGTTCGCGCTGGCCGACAATTTCGTCATGCGGCCGGGTGACGTGGTGTGGGTCGGGCCTTCCGGCGTGACCGAATGGAATCGCGTGCTGAGTCAGCTGCTGCCGATATCGAGTGTCATCGGCACCGCCGCGCTGGCGAATCAGCGAGGTCTCTGATTGCAACTGCAAGCGACTCCCTGATCCAGTCCCATCGAGGCTTCATGGCACCCTTTCAGCAAGGGCTACGCCATGAAGCCTTTGTTTCGTTTCGCGGACGCAGCTCGGCTTTACATGGCCGCATGGACGTCCATTTCGATTGATGAGATCAGCGCGCCATTCCGGCGCCCTGCGGGCGCGGCGCCAGCATTGACGCCGACAGCCCCGCGTAGACCAGTGGCGATGGCAGCGGCCGGCCGAGCGCGAGATTCGCACAGGCCTCGCCCATCGCCGCGCTGGTCTGGATGCCGTAGCCGCCTTGCGCGGCGACCCAGAAGAAACCGGGCGCATCGGCCGCGAAGCCGCCGACCAGGTCGCCGTCGGCGATGAACGAACGCAGGCCGGCCCAGGTCCTGCGCGGGCGGCGGATGGTCATCGTGGTCGCTTCCTCGATGCGGTGGATGCCCAGCGCGATGTCGTATTCCTCCGGCTGCACGTCGTGCGGCTCGACCGGATCGGCGTTGGCGCAGGAACCGAGCAACAGGCCCGCGTCGGGCTTGAAGTAGAAGCTTTCGTCGAAAGCGTGGACGAAGGGCCAGTGCGCGGTGTCGACATGTTCCGGCGGATCGAACACGAAGGCCGAACGCCGTTTCGGCATGATGCCGAGCGGGGCCACGCCGGCCAGCACGGCGACCTGGTCGACCCAGGCGCCGGCAGCGTTGAGCAGCAACGGCGCGCGGAACACCTGCCCACCGTCGTCGATCTGCCAGCCGTCCGCACCATGGCTGATCGCGCGGATGTCGACGTTGAGGCGCAACTGGCCACCGCGCGCGCGCAGGCCGCGCAGGAAGCCCTGGTGCAGCTCGTTGACGTCGATGTCGGCGGCGCCGGGCTCGTGCAGGCCGATCTGGGCAAACTCCGGTTTCAGCACCGGCACGGCGGCCTGCACGCGGGCGGCGTCGTGCAATTCGATGTCGCGGGTGAACGGCACGATCGCCTCGTACATCGCACGCACCCCATCTGCCTGCGCGGCACTGCCGATGATCGTCGCGCCGCGCGGGGTGAGAATCGGGTGCTCGGCAAACCCCGCAGGCGGTTGCGCCAGGAACGGCCGGGTCGCACGGGTCAGCGCGCGTACCTGTGCCGAGCCGTAGGTTTCGCTGAACAGCGCCGCCGAACGACCGGTCGAATGCATGCCGGCATACGCTTCGCGTTCCAGCACCAGCACGCGTGCATGCGGCGCCATGAAATACGCGGCCGAGGCGCCGGCCATGCCGGCACCGATCACGATCACGTCGGCATCAATCACGCTCATGGGAAACGCTCTTGTAGTTGGATTCGTTCGACGCTGTACACCTGTAGACCTGTGGGAGCGACTTCAGTCGCGATGCTCTTCGGGCGGCGCAAACATCAGGAGCATCGCGGCTGAAGCCGCTCCCACAAAGGCGGAGCCTGCTCATGCGGCGTCGCGCCGCGATTGCCGCGTCACCACGCTGGCGGCGGTGACGTCGGCAGTGACGTTGCCCAGCGTGGCCAGCGCGTCGGGAATGGTGTCGACCGCCAGCATCAGGCCGAGCGGGCTCAGCGGCAGGCCCATCGCCTGCGCCACCGGCAGGTTGGTGGCGATGAAGGTGACCTGGCCCGGCAAGCCGACCGAGCCGAGGCTGATCACCACCGCCAGCAGTGCACCGGCGACCAGTTGCGCGGTGGACAGGTCGACGCCGTAGGCCCACGCGATGAAGGCCGCCGAGGTCATGTACTGGACCGGGCTGGTAAGGCGGAACAGGGTCACCGCCATCGGCAACACCAGCGCGGCGACCGGCTTCGGGTAACCGAGCCGCCGGTCCGCACTTTCCAGCATCGCCGGCAGCGAGGCGAGCGAGGATTGCGTGCTGATCGCCACCGCTTGCGCCGGCAGCAGTGCCAGCGCGAAACGACGCAGGCGCTCGCCGCCGAAAATCACCGCCACCGGCAACATCATCACGGTGACCGCCAGGTACAGCAGGCACTCCACCAGCACATACACGCCGAGCGCGCTGAGCATGCCCAGGCCCGAGCGGGCGCACACCGAAAGGATCAGCGCGAACACGCCCAGCGGCGCGACCCACAAAACCCAGCGCACGATCACGATCATCGCGTCGGCGATCGCCTGGAAAAATTCCATCAGCAGCGCACGCCGTTCCGGCGCAAGCCGGGTCAGCGCAAAGCCGAGAAACAGCGCGAACACCACCAGCGGCAGCATCGCGCTCTGCGCTGCAGCCATCACCGCGTTGTTGGGCACGATCGCGACAAGTGCGTCGACCCAGCTGATCGGTGCGACCTGCGCCGCCGATGGCAAGGTCGCATGATTGAGCGCCACGGTCAGTTCCGGGCGGTGCGGGAACCAGGAAAACACCAGCGGCGCGGCCAGCGCCGCAAACAGCGCGCCACCGGTCAGCACCACGACGAACACCACGATCGCACGCCGTGCGATGCGGCCGGACGCGGCCGCGTCGCTGGCGGTGTTCACGCCGACCACCACCAGCGCCAGCACCAGTGGCACCACGGTCATCTGCAGTGCGTTCAACCACAGCTTGCCGATCGGCTGCGCCACGTTGGCCACCTGCAGCGCCAGCAACGGGTTCTGGTTGGCCAGCAGCAGGCCGATCGCCGCGCCGACGGCCAGCCCGATGAGGACGCGCGTGGTCGCGCTCATGAAGCATCACCGCTCGCGTCGACGCGCGGCAACTTCCAGTCGGCGCGCAACCGCTTGTACTGGGCCTGCGGCAGCAGCACGAACACCGGATGATCCTGCGGCTTCAGCCACGCCAGCAGCGATTGCATCACCGCCGGCGTCATCGCGGTGCAGCCGGCGGTTGCATCGGTCGGCGACTTCCACAGGTGGGCGAAGATGCAGCTGCCCGCCTGCGGCCTCGCCTGCGGGTTCTGCTCGATCACGAAGCCCATGCGGTAGCGCTGGTCGCCGTTCGCATGGAGGTCGCGCCGCATCGGTTCGGTGGAGCCCTTCACCGCGTCGGCGCCGACCACCTTCGCATCGACGATGCGGTTGTAGTGCGCCGCGCCGCTGACGTCGACGCAATATTGGGTGGCATTGAGCGCGAGGTACGGCATCGCGGTATCGACGCTGGCGGCGTAGCCGAAGGTGTCGCCGATGCGGAATACGCCGGCCGGACTGCGGTTGTCGCCTTCGCGTTTGACCGGGCCGCCGGCATCATTCTGCGGCGCGTTCATCCCGAGGCCCCAGCCGGCGCCGTTCTTGCCGATCGTCACCGGCGTGGCGGCGCGCACCTCGCGCCAACCTTCGCCGTCGCGCACGAACGTGCGCAGCGTGCCGTGGTCGGCATTCCAGTCGGCGGTGGTGACCAGCACCATCTGGCGGGCGTCGTGCCATGGCGTGGTCGCCGCAGCGGCGTGCGCGGCGCCGGCAAGCGTGACGACGAGCGCCAGCAAGGCAACGGTTCGACGGTAAACAATCATGAATTCTCCATCCGGCAGATCATCGTCACGCGATACGCTGTTGTTGGACCTAGAGCCCGCATCGCGGGCGAAGCTTTCCCGATTCCCGGCGGCTACGGCTCCAGCATCAGCTGGATGCGATCGAGGTTGGCCAGCAACTGTGCATGGCGGTCGCCGCCACCTTCACACAACTGCACGAACACGCCGTCGAGCAGGTGCTGCAGCGCCGACTGGTACAGCAACGGCTGGATGTACGGCAGTTCGTCGTGCGCCGACACCACCAGTGCGAGGTCGGCCAGCGTGCGCAGCGGGTTGGCGGTATGCCGGGTCACCGTGATCACCTGGCCGCGGCGCTCGCGAAAGAAGCGGGCAATCTTTCCGAGCGCCGGATGATTGCCGTGCTCGGAGAACACCAGCAACACGTCGCCGGCGCCGGCGACGGAGATGTTCGCGGTCATCCGCGCGGTATCGAAGTTGTGCACGGTGAGGATGCCCAGCAGCGACAGCCGCAGCGCGAAGTTGCGCGCGTAGATGTCGTCTTCGCCCAACCCGATGATGAACACCTTGCCGTTGCGGCCGGCCTGTTCGATCGCGTCCGCCACGGCGTGCAGCGTCTCCGGTGGATTGATCAGCCGGGTCGCCTCCTCAGCCTCGGACTTGCGCCTCCACAGATTGCCGGCGGACGAGCCGCCGGCCTCGCCCTCGCTGGCCGCGGCCAGCTGCGGCGCGTCGCCGTTGTCGGCGCGGGCGATCGCCTCGCCGACCGAATACTTCAGGTCCGGATAACCCTTGAAGCCCAGCTTCTGGGTGAACTTGACCACGCTGGACTGGCTGATCCCCAACGCATTGGCCAGTTGCTGCGAAGAGTAGTCGCGCAGCAGCTGCGCGTTCTCCAGTATGAAGTCGGCAATGCGCCGCTCCACCGCCGACATCTGGTCGCGTTCCGAACGGATTTTGACCAGCGGCGACATCAACCTTCGATCCTCTCCAGACCCCGTATCTCGCGGATACCCAGGCCGGGGGCGTCCGTCACCGAGATTTCCGACTCGTTGAAGATTACCCCACCGTCGACCGGATTGAACTGCGCCAGCGACGGGCCGTCCAGGTCGATCTTGGCGATCACATTGGACTTGGCCACCGCCACGTGCACCGCAGCCGCCACGCTGATGCTGGTTTCCAGCATGCAGCCGATCATGCATTCGATGTCGTACATCGCGGCGATGTCGGCGATGCGGATGGCGTTGGAGATGCCGCCTGTCTTCATCAGCTTGATGTTGATGATGTCGGCGGCGCGCATGCGGATCAGCTCGATCACTTCCATCGGGCCGAACACGCTCTCGTCGGCCATCACCGGCGTGTGCACGCGCTCGGTGACGTAGCGCATGCCGGCGAGGTCGCGCGCCTTCACCGGCTGTTCGATCAGCTCCAGCTTGATGCCGGCGTCCTCCAGGGTCTGCAGTGCGTACACCGCCTGCTTGGCGGTCCAGCCCTGGTTCGCATCCAGCCGCAGCAGCGCGCGGCCTTCCACCGCGGCGTAGATCGCCTTGACCCGCTCGATGTCGACGCCGATGTCCTTGCCGACCTTGATCTTCAACGACTCGAAACCGCGCTCCACCGCCGAGATGGAATCGGCCACCATCTTGTCGATGTAGTCGACGCTGATGGTGATGTCGGTGGTGATCACCGGATCGCCGCCGCCCAGCAGCTTGTACAGCGGCGCACCGTAGAGCTGGCCCCACAGGTCGTAGATGGCAATTTCCACCGCCGCCTTGGCGCTGGTGTTTTTCTCCATCGCGCTCTGGATCAGCTGGGTGATGTGGTTGAGGTTGGCGATGTCCTGGCCGATCAGGCGCGGCGAGATGTAATGGCGGATCGCGTCGATGATCGAGCCGTGGGTATCGCCGGTGATCACCGCGGTGGCCGGCGCCTCGCCGTAGCCGACCTGGCCGGTGTCGGTATGCACCATCACCACGATGTCCTCGATCGTGCTGACCGTGCGCAACGCGGTCTTGAACGGGGTCTTCAACGGCACCCGCAACATGCCGAACTGGATGTCGGTGATTTTCATGGATGTGTGGCCAATGGCTGTTGTCTTGTGGAGCAGCGTTCGTGGAGAGTGTCGAACCGCATCTTGTTGGTCATTGCGCGGAAGCTCGGGAATATCCCGTTCACCGGCGGATGCGCACGATGCTGGTCATGCGATCGACGTAGCTCTGCTCGTGGTTGTACAGGTTCGGGATCAGCGGCATCACCGCGACCGAGTTGAGCTTGACGTGGCCGAAACCGCCCCCGGGTTTGCGATACGTCATGCCGCCGACGTCATTGATCACGTAGGGCTGGCCGTTGAACTGGCCGATCACCATCATCACGTGGCCGGGGATGTAGACCAGGTCGCCCACCTGCAGTTCGTGCGCTGCCTTGAGACGCGCCTCGCGGCTGTCCTTGCCGGTGAACGCGCGATGCTCCAGCGCGGGGCTGATCGCCTGCTTGCTGGTGTTGCGCGGCATCTGCACGCCCATGCTGCGATACACATCGGAGACGAAGCCCGAGCAGTCGCGGCCGTCGTACGCGTGGCCCCAGCCGTAGCGTTCGCCGAGGAACTTGAACGCTTGCCGGATAATGTTGGCCGGGGTCAGCGCCAGGTAGTCACCGGAAGTGTCGGTATTTTTCTGCAGCAGCGCCGGCGCGAGCTTCAGCGTGCCATCGGCCGCGCGCACGGGCAACTCGAGCACGTGCGTGGCGTATGGCGTCTGCCCGTTGACCGGCTGGTCCGGCGGCAGGTCGGTCAGCACCGGCACGCGCGTGCCCATGTCCAGTTGCAACTGCGACAGCGCCGGCTGCTCGCGGGTGAACACGGTGCGCACGCTGGCCCCGGTGACCACCCGGTAGGGCGTCTTGTCGACGTAGCCGAACACCTGCGTCGCACTGCCTTCGGCCACCTTCCGTTTTTCGGTCCACGCGGCATAGCGCGGGCTGACCACGAACACCCACTGGCCATCGGCACTGGCATGCACGATCGCCACCGGCGTGCCGGGAAACTCGGCGCTTTCCTGGAAGCGGTCGATGTCGGTGTCGCCCTTGGCGCTGAACACGCGCAACGTGGTCGGGAACGTGCGCAGCGCGGCGCGCTGCACGATGAGTCCGTAGCGCGTCGGCTGTTGCGCGGGAATCGCGCCGAGTGCGAGGTTGTCTACCACGCCTTTCAGCGTGGCGGCGGGTACCGGCTTGCCATCGACATCGAACAGCGGATGCTTCGGCAGCTCCGACAGCGCCTCGATCCAGCCGGCCACCTGTGCGCGGCTCAGGTTCTTCGGCAGCGCGCGCAGGTCGTGCATCGACGGGTCGATCTGCAACAGCTTTGCGTTCTGCGCCTCGATCGTCGCGCGATCCATGATCACCCGATCGGGCTCGCTCTGCAGGCCGATCCAGAACGCCGGGGTGAGCTGCGCCTCGCCCACCCCGAGCACGCCCGAAGGCGGGATCGCCAACGCCGGCGGGGCCTCGCGCGCGGCGGTCGACCCGGCGCCGAAGGCGAGGCTCAGCAAGGCGGCGGCAAGCAGGGAAAATCGCATCGTCCTGGTCCTGTAGGGAAGTGACATCAACCGGCCGCCAGTACCGACATCACATGGGCCACCACGATGCCGAAGCCGGTACCGAGGATATAGCCCAGCAACGCCAGCAGGATGCCTACCGGCACCAGCGCCTTGGAGTAGCTGGCCGCAAGGATCGGCGTGGCGGCGACGCCACCGATATGCGCCAGCGAGGATATGCCGCACAGGAACAGATCGAAGCGAAAGAGCTTGGCGAAGCCGACCAGCAGCACCGCGTGGATCGCGATGATGGTAACCCCGCACAACAGGTACAGCGGCGCGGCGGCGATGCCTTGGAAGTTGCTCTGCGAGGCCAGCACCGCCACCACGCTGATCAGCAGCGCGCCGGAAATCGTGCTGGCCCCGGGATAGCGCGCCAGCGGCGTATGCGCGACGACGAGGCCCGCGCCGGTGGCCAGCAGGATCGTCCAGGTGGTCGCGCTGAGCATGCTGGAGGTCGGCAGCCTGGTCGCCAGCCAGCCGGCCAGCGCCGCGGCGAGCAGGGCCATGCCCAGCCACAGCAACACGCTGTCCGGCGTGGTCGGGCCGCCCGGAGTCGCCACCGCCACCTCGATATCGCCGCTGGACTTCGCACGGGTCCAGCGGTTGAAGGCCGGCGCCAGCCGCGCCACCGAGAACAGCACCACCACCCACATCGAATAGCACAGCGCGTCGGTCAGCAGCGACATCGCCAGCAGCCCGTCGGACATGCCGATCGCCTGCTTCACCGCGATCATGTTGGCGGTGCCACCGACCCAACTGCCGGAGAGCGCGGCCAGCGGCTGCCAGGTATCGCCGGGCAGCCAGCGGTGATAGATCAGGAAGGCGCTGATGAAGGCCACGAACAGGCTGACCGAGGTGCACGCGAACACCGCCAGCACGCGCGGCCCCAACGCCCAGATCGCGCGCAGGTCGCAGTTGATCATCAGCAGGAACAGCAGCGCCGGCACCAGCCGCGCCACCAGCATCGACTGCGCGGCATGGATCTCCTCGTTGACCTGCCACAGGCCCGACACCGCCAGCGCGGTCACCAGCAGGTAGGTCAGCACGATCGGCGGCAGCACCGAGAACAGCTTCCAGCCGTAGCGACGCTCCACCGCCGGAAACAGGCCCGCGGCAAGCAGCATCACGGCCAGGTACGGCCATACCGTATGGATCACAAGCAGCCCCTCCTGGGTCGTTCGCGGATAGGCGCGGCCGACGGGTTTTCAACGTGAAGGAATATCTGATTCTTTTCTAATTTGATCGAAGCATAAATTATTGACCGTCATTTGCAAGCGTGTTACACAGCAGTTTCAGGGGATTCCGAAATCGGGGTGTGGTGATGAATGGGTTGCTGCCTGTCGCGAGGAAAGTATGCCGCCGTGGCCGTGCGCTGCGCATGCTGCTGTGCCTGCTCGCGCTGCCGGCCAGCCCGTTCGCACTGGCCGACGCAGCCTCACCCGGCGGCGCCGTCGCGCCCATCATGGCGCAGATCGACGCCGGCCATTTCAAGGCCGCCGACACGGCGATCGCCGACGCACTGGCACAGCCGGGCATCGACGCCGACACGAAAACCGCGCTGGCTTTCCAGCACGAACGCATGCGCCGCATCCTGCTCGACTTCACGCTCAGCGCGGACGAGGTCAAGGCGCGCGTGCGCGAGTCGATTCCCGACCTGACCGACGCCGAATTCGCGAAATGGGACGCTGCCGGCCTGTTCGAGCATCAGGTGATCGATGGCCGCACGCTCTACTTCAAGCGCTCGCCCGGCAACCTGTTCCGGATCAGCCCGCAAGCAGTGGCGCGCCGCGCGGTGCAGACGCCGATCACCGACGGCCCGATGGAATCGCTGAACGCCCACCAGCGCGCGATCTACCACGCGGCGCTCGGCGAGCATCGCAGCAGCGTGCTGCCGCGACGCGTACGCATGACCCAGACACTCACCGTCGATGCCGATGCGGTGCCCGCCGGCGAAACCGTGCGCGCATGGATTCCCTACCCGCAAGCGATCCCGGGCCAGCAGGAGGACATCCGCTATGTCGCCAGCGTGCCGGCAAAACACGACATCGCGCCGGCGTCCGCGGCGCAGCGCACGGTGTACCTGGAGAAGCCTGCGGTGGCCGGCCACAAGACGGTGTTCTCCGTCACCTATGAAGTCACCCTGCTGGCGCAGTACCACGCGATCGACCCGGCCAAGGTGCAGGCCGAAACGATCACCCCGGAACTGGCCCCGTTCGTCGCCGAGCGCGCGCCGCACATCGTGTTCACCGACGCGATGCGTGCGTTCTCGCGCAAGGTGGTCGGCAACGAGAAGAACCCGTACCGCATCGCGCAGAAACTGTTCGCCGCGGTCGACAGGATTCCGTGGGCCGGCGCACGCGAATACTCGACGATCAGCAACATCAGCGACTACGCGCTGCACGCCGGCCATGCCGACTGCGGCCAGCAGACGCTGCTGCTGATGACCCTGCTGCGCCTCAACGGCATTCCCGCGCGCTGGCAGTCGGGCATGGTGTTCTCGGACGACGGCACCGGCTACAGCAACATCCACGACTGGGGCTACCTGTACCTGGCGCCGTACGGATGGGTGCCGATGGATGTCACCACCGGGCGCCTGCACCCGGGCCCGGGTGACGACAAGGCACTGGAGTGGTTCTACCTCGGCGGGCTCGATGCGTACCGCATCGCGTTCAACGCCGACTACGGGCGCCGCTTCGTGCCGCCCAAGCAGCACTTTCGTTCCGACAACGTGGACTCGCAACGCGGCGAGGCGGAGTGGCGTGGCGGCAACCTCTACTTCGACCAGACCGGCTACGACTTCGATTGGCAGATCCATCCGGTGTCGCAGGGACGCAACAACAACTGAACCAGCAGCTATTTCATTTGAGGCATCGACGGCGTCGATGGGGAGATGGGGATATGGGCAGCAGCAACCATAAATTTCGCAGGACCGTCCTTTGCGTGGCGCTGGGCGCAGGCCTTCTGTCGATGGGCGCACCTGCCGCCTACGCGGGCAGCAACGACGGCTCGGTGGTCGGCCATACCGCCGCCGGTGCCGTGATCACCGTGCACAGCGCCGACAACGGATTCACCCGCTCGGTGACCGCCGACGACAAGGGCAACTACCGCTTCCCGTTCCTGCCGGTCGGAACCTATACGCTGGAAGGCAGCAAGGGCGGTGCGCCGGTCGGGCAACCGGTCAACGTCACGGTAAGCCTCGGCAATGCCACCACGGTCAACCTCGGCGCCGCCGCGGCCACGACCACCCTGGAAACGGTCAACGTCAGCGGCAGCATCCTGCCCGGCGTCGACGTCACCTCGACCGAATCGGCCACCAACGTCACCCGCGAGCAACTGGCCCGCATACCGGTGGACCAGAACATCACCTCGGTGGCGGTGCTGGCGCCGGGCGTCAACAAGGGCATCGCCGGCTTCGGCGGCATCTCCTTCGGCGGTTCATCGGTGGCGGAGAACTCGTTCTACATCAACGGCCTCAACGTCACCGATTTCTACAACCGCAACGGCTTCTCGTCGGCTCCGTTCGCGTTCTACCAGGAGTTCCAGGTCAAGACCGGCGGCTATTCGGTCGAGTTCGGCCGCACCACCGGCGGCGTGATCAACGCGGTGACCCGTTCGGGCACGAACGAATTCAAGTTCGGTGCCGAGATCACCGCCGAGCCGGCCGACTGGCATTCGGCCGGCGACAATCATTACCGCAAGAACGGTGATCTGTACCTCGTCTCCAGCGAAGACCGCGACTCGCTGTTCAAGACCAACGTCTACGCCTCCGGCCCGATCGTGAAGGACAAGCTGTTCTTCTTCGCCATGTACGAGGCACGCGCCGAAACCCCGCGCAATACCGACGACCTCGGCCAGACCATGACCCGCAACAATGCCCATCCCGGCTTCTGGGGCACCAAGGTGGACTGGCACATCAACGACAGCAACCTGCTGGAGTTCATGGCTTTCTCCGACAAGGACTCGAACGTCGGCAGCGTCTACAACTACGACCTTGCCAGCCACACGCGCGGCAGCAAGACCGACGAGATCTACACCGACAACGGCGGCCGCAACTGGGCGCTGACCGGCACCAGCTACCTGACCAACAACCTGTCGATGAAGCTGATGTACGGCCGCAACGAACGCGAGGCATTCAACCGCGCCCTGAGCGATCTCGAATGCAACCACGTCGGCACCGACGGCAACATCGCCACGCCGGACATGGCCCTGGGCTGCACCACCAGCACCTCGGTGGCGCACCGCAACGACGTGCGCAAGCAGGCCCGCGCCGATTTCGAGTGGACCCTCGGCGACCACCTCGTGCGCTTCGGTTTCGACCACGAGACGAACACGTCCGGTTACGATCGCTACTACCCCGGCCCCGACGCGATCTACTACACCGTCTACGCCGGCAACCCGGGCGATTCGATCTCCAACCCGAATGGCGGCGGCGTGATCCCGCCCGGCTACACCGGCTACGTCCGCGCGCGGCGCTACGAGATCAACGGCACGTTCGAGTCGACCAACTCGGCCTATTACGTGGAAGACAACTGGCAGGTCACGCCGAACCTGCTGCTCAATGCCGGTCTGCGCGACGACGGCTTCGACAACAAGGACGGTTCCGGCCGCAGCTACATCAAGATGGACAACATGATCGCGCCGCGACTGGGCTTTTCATGGGACATGAAGGGTGACGGCACCACCAAGCTGTTCGGCAACCTCGGCCGCTACTACCTGCCGGTCGCCAACGTGATCAACATCAAGCAGGCCGGTGGCCTGCTCGACCAGCGCACCTACTACGCGTTCGGCGGCTGGGAGACCAAGAACCGCGACGGCAACGAATATGCGATGCCGATCCTCGGCCCGCAACTGGGTGGCGTGGATACTTCGCAAGGCGACGGCACTGTCGGCGACCTGCGTTCCGAGGTCGATCACGACATGGACCAGGTCTACCAGGACGAGGCGATCCTCGGCTTCCAGCAGATGCTCGACGACAAGTGGTCGTGGGGCGTGAGCGGCACCTACCGCCGCCTGCACAACGCGATCGACGACATGGAGATCAGCGCCACCGCGCAGTGCGGCGAGAACGGCTACATCGGCTGGGTGATGGCCAACCCCGGCTCCAAGGTGCAGGTGTGGGGCGACACCAATTGCGACGGTACGCCTGACGGGTATCTCACCGTCGACACCTCCAAGGAAGGCTGGGCGATGTATCGCCAGGATGGCGTCGACGCGAACGGCGATCCGGTCCTGACCTACATCGGCCAGCGCGGCTGGGTGAAGCCCAAGCGCACCTATACCGCCGTGGAGTTCCAGATCGATCGCGCGTGGGACGAGAAGTGGGCGTTCAATGCGTCGTACACGCTGTCGTGGAGCCGCGGCAACGCCGAAGGCCCGGTCAATTCGGACACCAACTTCGACGACACCGGCCGCACCGAAAACTTCGACGACCCGTGGGTGAACTTCGGCGGCGACGGCTACCTGCCGAACGACCGCCGTCACCAACTCAAGCTGCGCGGCACCTATGCGCTGACCCCGCACTGGCTGATCGGCGCAGACGTGCAGGCACTGTCGGGCACGCCGATCACCGGTTTCGGCGTGGGCAATCCGTTCGATTACAGCAACTACCACAGCTACTACATCTGCGTGCAGAACTGCAGCTCGACCAACTCCGCCGACCGTGTCTACGTGAACTCGCCGCGCGGCAAGTACGGCCGCACGCCATGGACGTACAACATCGGCGCCAGCGTCACCTACCTGCTGCCGATCGGCGACAAGGGCCGCTTCAAGGCCAAGCTGGCGGTCTACAACCTGCTCAACTCGAAGCGCACGCTGAACGTCGATCAGGACCTGCAGACCACGATTGGCGACAGCACCAACCAGAATTTCGGATCGCCGATCAGCTTCCAGGCACCGCGCTTCACCCAGCTCACCCTCAGCATGGATTTCTGACGCCCCCCCTTGGGCGGCTCGCGGTTGGCGAGTCGCCCTTTTTTTGACGTGGGACCTCGGCTCGCGGTTGGCGAGTTGCCTTTTGCCCGGGACCTGCGCGACAGCCGCGTCGGGCGCCCCTCGACACGGAACACCGCCTTGCAACCGACGATGAGAACGAACGAGCCCACGCCGGTTGCCGCCATCGACAGCGCCCCAGCCACCGCCGACCATCGCCACTTCGACGGGGTCGACCTTGAAAAGCTGGCGCAGCGCATTCCCACCCCATTTCACGCCTATTCCGCGACGGCGATCCGCCAGCGCATCGGCGAACTGCAGTCGGCGCTCGACGGCCTCGACGCCACCATCTGCTTCGCGGTCAAGGCCAACCCGAACCTTGCCATCCTGCAGCTGATGGCGAACGCCGGCGTGGGCGCCGACATCGTCTCGATCGGCGAGCTGCGCCGCGCCCTGCATGCCGGCATACCGGCCGACCGCATCGTGTTTTCCGGCGTCGGCAAAAGCGCCGACGAGATCGCCGGCGCGCTCAGCGTCGGCATCGCCCGCTTCAATGTCGAGTCGCTCGACGAACTGCACACCTTGCAGCGGCTGGCGCAGGCGCGGCAGGTGATCGCGCGCGCCGCGGTGCGCATCAATCCGGATGTCGACGCGCGTACCCACGCGAAGATCTCCACCGGCAAATCGGAAAACAAGTTCGGCGTGAGCATCGAGGAGGCGCGCCGCTGGTTCGCCGAGCGCAAACAGCTTTCGCACGTGCAGCTCAACGGCCTGCACGTGCACATCGGCTCGCAGATCCTCAGCCTGGAACCGTTCCGCCTCGCGCTGCAGCGGGTCGCGGCGTTCTGGCGGGAGCTTGTCCAGGCGGGCCATTCGATCACCAGCATCGATGTCGGCGGCGGCCTCGGCGTGTGCTATCGCGCCGGCACGGATCGGCCGGTCGCCGCTGCCGATTACGTGGGCGTGATCCGTACCGCGCTGGCCGGCTACCACGGCCGCCTGCTGCTGGAGCCGGGCCGTTACCTGGTGGCCGAAGCCGGCGTGCTGCTGACCCGGGTGGTCCGCATCAAGACGGGCATCGAACGCCAGTTCCTGGTGCTGGACGCGGCGATGAACGACCTGCTGCGACCGAGCCTTTACGACGCCTGGCACGACATCGTGCCGGTGTCCGATGCAGCCCGTCCGACGACCCGCTACGACATCGTCGGGCCCGTCTGCGAAACGGGCGACACGTTCGCCCGTGACCGCGAGCTGCCCGAATGCGCAAGCGGCGACTTGTTGCTGATCAAGGGCACCGGCGCGTACGGTACGTCGATGGCGTCCACCTACAACTCGCGACCGCTGGCTGCCGAAGTACTGTTGCAGGACGGCCGCTACGCCGTGGTGCGCCGCCGCCAGCACTTCGAGGAAATGATTGCCGGCGAACAGCCGGCGCGAAACTGGGAAACCGCATGAACATGACCGCCCGCCTCGCCATCCTCGCCGCCCTGACCATGGGCGCCGCCGTGCCGGCACACGCCACGCAGGATCCGCCGATCACCATCGACAGCCACGTCGACATCCCCTTCAACTACATGGGCGAGCCACGTTTCGACGCGGGCAAGGACACGCGCCTGCTGGTCGACCTGGGCAAGATGGAGCGCGGCGGCCTCGACGCGGCGTTCTTCGTGATCTGGGTGCCGCAACACAAGCTGGACGCCGCCGGCTACGCCAAGGCGCGTGCACAGGCCCGGCAGAAGTACGATGCCATAGGCCACATGTTGCTCGCCTACCCCGACCGCATTCGCCTGGCCACCACGCCCGAACAGCTGGTGGCCAACCACAAGGCCGGCCTGCTCTCGGCGACCATCGAAATCGAGAACGCCTATTCGCTCGGCCACGATCTGCACCGCCTCGATGCCGCGTTCGATCGCGGCGCGCGCTCCGTCGGCCTGGTCCACGTCGGCAACAACGACCTGTGCACCAGCTCGCTGCCCGACACCGAACACGGCGAGCCGGCGATGAACAGCGCCGGCGACAAGGGCATGAGTGATTTCGGCCGCGCCGTGGTGAAGCGCGCGAACGAACTCGGCATGATGGTCGACATCTCGCACGCGTCGGACAACTGCGTGCGCGATGCGCTGAAGGCATCCAGCGCGCCGATCATCGCCACCCATTCCGGCGCCCGCGCCGTGCTCGACCACCCGCGCAACCTGCCCGACGACCTGCTGCGCGCGATCGCCGCCAAGGGCGGCGTGATCGACGCCGTCGCCTACAAGGAATTTTTGAAGAACGACCCGGGCCGCGCGGCCGCGGAAAAGAAACTGCAGGAAGCCGTGGCGAAACAGGCCGGCGAAAAGGAATACGACAGCGACGCCGACGACTACCGTCCGGAGATGGAAGCCGGCATGGCCGAGATCCAGAAGAAATACCCGCTGGCCACCCTGGACGACTACGTGAAGCAGATCCGGCACATGGTGAAGGTCGCCGGCATCGACCACGTCGGCCTCTCCTCCGACTTCGACGGCGGCGGCGGCATCACCGGCTGGAAGGATGCCGGCGAAACCCGCAACGTCACCGCCGCCCTGCGCAAGGCCGGCTTCAGCGACGCCGACATCGCCAAGCTGTGGGGCGGCAACCTGCTGCGCGTATGGGGCGAGGTCGAGCGCCATGCCGCCCATCATTAAGCCGCACCTGCTGCTCGCCGCGGTACTCGGGCTGGGTTGCACACTCGTCCACGCGGCCACGCCCGGGGCCAAAACCGCTGCCTACGACAAGATCGTCGACGCCACCGTCGCCCGTTACCACCTGCCCGGCATCGCCGTCGGCGTGATCGAGAACGGACAGGTCGTCTACACGCGCACCGTCGGCGAAACCGTCGCCGGCTCGGGCCGGAAGATCACGCCGGATACCCTGTTCAAGATCGCCTCCAACAGCAAGGCGATGACCACCGCCCTGCTCGGGCGGCTGGTCGACCAGGGCGAGCTGCGCTGGGACGACCCGGTGACGAAGTACCTGCCGCAGTTCCGCATGCACGACCCGTGGGTCACCGCGAACATGCGCGTGGCCGACCTGCTCACCCACTCCAGCGGCCTGCCCGAAGGCGGCGGCGACCTGATGCTGTGGCCGGAACCGAACAGCTTCACCCGCGCCGACATCATCCACGGCCTGCGTTTCATCAAGCCCGGCTACAGCTTCCGCTCGCAATACCAGTACGACAACCTGCTCTACGTGGTGGCCGGCGAAGTCGCCGCCGCCGCGGGCGGCGCACCGTACAAAACGCTGATGCGCCGCGAAGTGTTCGCGCCGCTGCACCTGGATCGCTGCCAGGTCGGTGCATGGAACCGCGACGCGGTCGGCGACGTCGCCACCCCGCATCGCCGCGACGACGGTCGCAATGTGGCGATTCCCGAGGAGGCCGCGATTCCCGCGATCACCTCGGCCGCGGCCGGCGGCATCCGCTGCGACCTCACCGACATGCTCAGCTGGGCACGCAACTGGCTGGTGCCTACGCCCGCGCAGCTGGAATGGCTGTCGCCGGCGCAGCGGCAGATCCTGCAGGCGCCACACATGCTGATTCCGGTGTCCGCACAGCGCCGGGCCTGGGACAATTCGCACATCATGGCCTACGGTTACGGATGGCGCATGACCGACGTGGACGGCCAGTGGAACGTCTGGCACACCGGCACCTTGAACGGCATGTACTCGATGCTGTCGCTGTTGCCCGACCACAAGAACGGCTTCGTCTTCATGATCAACGGCGAAGCCGATGACGCACGCACCGTGCTGGGCGAAGCGCTGACCAAACACTTCACCCAACCCGGCGATCCGCACGATGTGAACTGGTACGCCGACGCGCTGGAGCGCACGGCGAAACAGCACGCCGGGAAATCGCCGCTGCCGGATACCTCGACACAGCAGCCGGCTGCTGCGGAGGACATGGCGGCGTGGACGGGTACCTGGTACGACCCGTGGTTCGGCGACGTCTCGCTGTGCCCGCGCGACGGCAAGGTGCGTTTCGCAGCGGTGAAGTCGCCGACGCTGACCGGCACGGTGATGCGCCTTGGCACGCGCTATCTGGTGCACTGGGACGACCCCGGCGACCTGGATGCGTGGCTGGATTTCCATGCGGCCAGCCCCGACCATCCGGTCACCCTGCGCATGGCCAAGCTCGATCCGAACGGCGACTTCAGCTCCGACTACGAAGACCTCGACTTCCAGCGCATCGGAAGCTGCAGCCCATGATCATCCGGCCATCCATGACCATCCGCAGGAGCCCGCTCGCGGGCGATGCCTTTACTCCCGGGAGGATCGCCCGCGGACGGGCTCCTGCGAGAGCCTGGCTTCTGATCGCGTTCGCCTTGCTCGTCGTCATCGGCGGAATCGCCCACGCGGAACACCCGACTCTTTCTCCCGCAAAAACTGCCGCTGCCGCCAACCTGGTCGACATCCGCAGCCTGGTGCCGGACATCGCCGAGGACATCAAGTACGCCGGCAGCGACAACTTCGTCGGCGCGCCGGTGGACGGCTATCTGGCGCCGAAGTGCTTGCTGCTGCGCCCGGTCGCCGAGGCGCTGGCCCGGGTCGAACACGAGCTGCGCGCGCAACACCTGCGCCTGAAGATCTGGGATTGCTATCGACCCGCCCGCGCGGTGGCGAACTTCGTGCGCTGGGCGCGCGACCTGGACGACCAGCGCACCAAGCCGAAGCACTACCCCACGCTGGACAAGTCGCAACTGCTCGGCGACTACATCGCGCCGGTCTCCGGCCACAGCCGTGGTGCCACCGTCGATCTCACGCTGGAACGCTGCGTCGCCGGCGACAAGCCCTGCGAGCCGCTGGAGATGGGCACCGACTTCGACTACTTCGGCACGCGCGCAAACACCGACACCCCCGGCCTCACGTCGCGGCAACGCGAGAACCGCGCCTTGCTGCTCGGCGCGATGGAACGCGGCGGCTTCCGCAATTACCCGATGGAATGGTGGCACTACACCTTCACGCCGGAACCCACGCCGCACACGATCTACGACGTGCCGGTGCAATGAGCACGGTCGCACCGTCCCAATCCCTGCCTGGAGGTCTGGCATGCGTATGCCGAGGTTGATTTTCGCCGCGACGATCTTGCTCGGCAGCTGCGCAGCCACCGCCACCGACGCCGCGCAGCACACCGACCACCTGATGCGGAAATACGCCGGCAACGTTCCCGGTGCCTCGCTGCTGGTGCTCAAGGATGGCAAGCCGCTGGTCCGTCGCGGCTACGGCATGGCGAACATGGAGCAGCACATCGCCGCCACGCCGGCCACCGACTACCGGCTTGCCTCGGTGAGCAAGCAGTTCACCGCCGCGGCGATCCTGCTGCTGGCCGAGGACGGCAAGCTGAAGCTCGGCGATTCGATCCGCCACTGGCTGCCCTCGTTGCCCGGGATGGCCGACAAGGTGACGCTGCGCGAGTTGCTGAGTCATACCGGCGGGCTGATCGACTACGAAGAGCTGATTCCACCAGGCACCACCGGACAGCTCGACGACCAGGACGTGTTGCGCATGCTGTCGGCCACGTCGAAGAGCTACTTCGCGCCGGGTACGGCCTACCGCTACAGCAACACCGGCTACGTGCTGCTCGGGCTGGTGGTGGAAAAGGCTTCGGGCGAAAGCCTGCCGGCATTCATGCAGCAGCGCATCTTCAAGCCGCTGCACATGGACCACACGCTGATGTACGTGCGCGGCGGCCCCGAAGTGACGAATCGCGCCTACGGTTACAGTGAGGAGAACGGTCGCTGGACGCGCACCGACCAGAGCGTCACCAGCGCCACCCGCGGCGACGGCGGCATCTATTCCTCGATCGACGACCTGGCCAGATGGGACGCCGCGCTGTACGACGACCGCCTGCTCAGCGACGCCTCGCGCAAGCTCGCCTTCAGCCCGCACGTGAAGGTCGTCGGCGAACCGTACGAGGCCAGCTACGGTTTCGGCTGGCGCATCACCGGCGACACGCTGTGGCATTCCGGCGAGAGCATCGGCTTCCGCAACGTGATCGTGCGCTGGCCGAAGCAGCACCTCACGATCATCCTGCTCAGCAACCGCAACGAGCCGGAGCCATACCGCACCGTGCTGGCGATCGCCCAGCGGTACCTGCAATGATCCTTATGAGAGGTCCGTTTTCGCCGGGCCGCCTGCTGCGCCGCGCGACCCTGCTGGTGCTGGTCGCACTGCTCGCCGCCTGTGCGCCGCTGCCGCCGCGCAATCCGCTGGCGACCTGGGTGCCTTCGCCCAACCACGACATCCGCCGGCCCGTGTTGATCGTGCTGCACTACACCGACCAGCATTCGGTGCAGGAAAGCCTGGATACCCTGCGCACACGAAACAGCGGTGGCCCGGTCAGCTCGCACTATCTCATCGGCAGCGACGGCCACGTCTACCAACTGGTGTCCGACCAGTTGCGCGCGTGGCATGCCGGCCCGGGGCACTGGGGCACGATCACCGACATCAACTCCGCCTCCATCGGCATCGAGCTGGACAACGACGGCCATTCGCCGTTCGCGCAACCGCAGATCGACAGCCTACTGCGCCTGCTCACCGACCTCACCGACCGCCTGCACATACCGCGCACGCAGATCGTCGGTCATCAGGATTTCGCGCCCGCGCGCAAACCCGACCCCGGCCCGCTGTTTCCATGGAAGCAGCTCGCCGATGCCGGCTTCGGGTTATGGCCGCAAGGGATACTGATCGATCCGCCGGCCGGCTTCGATCCGTGGATGGCGCTGGGTCTGGTCGGCTATCCGCTGGAAGATCGTCCCGCCGCCGTGCACGCCTTCCACAACCACTTCCGTGGCATCGACGGCGACACGCTCGACGCCGAGGACCTGCGCATCCTCTACAACCTGGCGCAGCAAATCGAATCCGGCAGCACTACGCGAACCGCTGGCTAGAACGCCAACACCTGATCGGTATAGGTCTCGACCAGCGCGCTGAACGGCCGGCCATCGCCGGCGAACAGCAACGCGCGATGCTGCAGCAGAAAGTGTGGCATGGCCAGCGCGCGTGCGGTCGGTTGCATCTGCGTGCGATGCAACTCCCAGCCAGCAGGCAGTGGCGACCACAGCAAGTCGGCGCTTAGCGTCTCGCGGCGAAAATGCAGCGGCTGCACCACCTTGCCGAAGGGCGTGTCGGTGCTGTCGAGCTGGCGATTCATCGCGGCAGTCAGCCGGTTCGGCAGATACCAGTTGTCCGCTTCGGACAGCACGTGATCGCCGCACTTCAACCGCACCCGTCGGTACTTCACCGGCTCGCTCGCATCGATCGCCAACCGCGCGCGCCATTGCGGTGGCAACGGCTTGTCGCCACCATGCACACGTTGTGCAACGACGCGTGCCGGCGTCGCCATGTGATGGGCGCCGCACCAATGCTCCAGTGTCAACGTCGCGCTGTCATGGCTGAGCAAGTCGGCATTGAGGGTCTGCAGCAGGGCCAGCGCCTGGGTTCGGGCGAGCGGCGTATCGGGCCATTTCGGCGCCGCCGCAGTTCGTGCGATGGCGACGTTGCAGCCGATCATCGACAGCAGCGCGAACAGGCACACCCGGCGGAACGCCTTCACAGCCCTTTCGCCGCCTGCGCCACCGCGCGGAACAATGCACGGCCCTTGTTCATCGTCTCCTCCCATTCGGCGGCGGGATCGGAGTCGTAGACGATGCCAGCGCCGGCCTGCACGTGCAGGCGGCCGCCGTGGATCACCGCGGTACGGATCGCGATGGCGGTGTCGGCGTCGCCCCACCAGCCGATCCAGCCGATCGCGCCCCCGTAGATGTTGCGCTTGTACGGTTCCAGTTCCTGGATGATCTCCAGCGCGCGCACCTTCGGCGCGCCGCTGAGCGTACCGGCCGGGAAGGTGGCCTTCAGCACGTCCATGTAGCTCAAGCCTTCGCGTGCGGTGCCTTGCACCTGGGAGACGATGTGCATCACGTGCGAGTAACGCTCGACCACGAACGAGTCGCTCACTTCGACGCTGCCGGTCTCGCTGATCCGGCCAAGGTCGTTGCGGCCGAGATCAATCAGCATCACGTGCTCGGCCCGCTCCTTCGGGTCGGCCAGCAGCTCGGTCTCCAGCGCCTGGTCTTCCTCTTCCGTGGCGCCTCGCCGGCGCGTGCCGGCGAGCGGTCGCACCACCACCTTGCCGTCCTTCAGCCGCGCGAGGATCTCCGGCGAAGAGCCGACGATCTGGGTCTCTCCGAGATCGACGAAGTACATGTACGGTGACGGATTCAACGCGCGCAACGCGCGGTACACGTCGACCGGCCGCGCGTTGAAACCGACGCTCAGGCGCTGCGACGGCACCACCTGGAAGATGTCGCCGGCGCGGATGTATTCCTTCGCCTTTTCCACCATCGCCTCGAACTCGTCCTTCGTGAACGAGGATTTGAAATCGCTCTCGTCCAGCGCGATCGACTGGGTGAGCTGCGGATACGAGGCGCCGCCCTGGCGCAGCCGGTAGACCAGCGCGTCGAGCCGGCGCTGCGCCTCGGCGTAAGCCTGCGGCTGCGCGGGGTCGGCGTGAACGATCAGGTACAGCCTGCCCTTGAGGTTGTCGAACACCGCCACTTCCTCGGCCAGCATCAGCAGCACGTCGGGCGTGCCCAGCTCATCCAGGCGATCCCACTGCGCCAGCCGCGGCTCGATGTAGCCGATCGTCTCGAAGCCGAAGTAGCCGACCAGACCGCCCGAGAACGCGGGCAGTTGTGGCAGCCGCGGCACGTCGTACTGCGCGCGCAGCTTCTCGATTTCCGCCAGCGGTTCATCCAGATGGCGGCGCTCGGTGACCTCGCCGGAATCCTCCACCTCTAGCTCATGTCCGCGCAGGCGATACACCCGCTTCGCCGGCAGCCCGATGATCGAATAGCGTCCCCAGGTGGCGCCGCCCTCGACCGATTCGAACAGGAAGGTGTACGGGCCATCGGCCAGCTTCAGGTACACCGACAGCGGCGTGTCGAGGTCGGAAAACACCTCGCGAACCAGCGGAATGCGCGTATGCCCTTGGGCCACCAGCGCGTCGAATTCGGCTCGGCTGATTTTATCGGGGGAGATCACGTGGGAAAATCCGGATGGCCAAACGAGGAAGCGGCCATTGTAGGCGAAGCGCGGCTTCAGCCACTCAGGCGCTGGCGCGGCATGCCGTGCAGGCGCAGCGAAAACGCCACGCCGCTGCCGTCGTCGAGGTTGCGGGCGCTGGCGATGCCGCCGTGGCGTTCGGCCACGAGCCGTACCACGTAAAGGCCCAGGCCCAGGTGCGGGGCATCGCCGGGGGTGGCCTTGTCGCGCAGGCTGACCAGCGAATCGAACAAGCGGCCCTGCATCGTTGCGGGCAACGGCGGGCCCTGATTGGCCAGCTCGATTTCGGCGCCGTCCGGCGTGCTGCGCAGTTCCAGCCGCAGCCAGCCGTTCGGCGGGGTGAATGACAGCGCGTTGTCGAGCAGCTTGTCCAGCGCCTGGGCGATCAGCTCGGGCGCGCAATGCAGGTACAGCGGCGTGTCGGGCAACGTGCATTCCAGCCGGCGCGTATCGATCAGCGGCCGATAGGCGTCGGCGCAGCCGCGCACCACGTCGCGCAGGTCGACGTCCTCGGGTTCGGCGGCAAGGATCGAGCGTTCCATCCGGCTCGACTCGCTCATCGCGCGCACCAGCGCGCCGAGCCGCGCCACGCCGTCGCGGGCACGGGCCAGGTACGGCTGTGCTTCGGCCGGCAGCGCGGACCGCTCCTGCAGTGCATGCTCGAGGTTGTCCAGCGACGACTTCACGATCGCCAGCGGCGTGTTGAGTTCGTGCGAGAGTTTCGAGGCGAGCGTGCGCAGGTAATCGGTGTATCCGCCGACCACCTCGAACAAGCGCTCGAAGCTGCGTGCCAGGTCGCCGATCTCGTCCGGTGCATCGGTCATCGGGAATTTGCCGCGTTCGAACAAGCCGTCCAGACGTCCATCGTTGAGTTGCGCGCGCTCGGCCGCGTTGCGCAGCCGACCAAGCCGCAGGCTGAGCCGGGTGGCGAACGCGAGCAGGATGCCGCCGGCTACCAGCAGCACGCCGAAACTGGTCAGCAGCAGGCCGAGCAAGGCCTTGTTGGCCAGCAGCGGCACCGCGCGGCTGGCCTGCTCCAGCAGCAGCACGCCATCGACCTTGCCGGCGTGCTGGATCGGCACCGCGGCAGCCAGTACCACGCTGCCGCGCTCCTCGCCGTTGCGCCAGACCGCCACCGGCTTGCCGCCGCCGGCGGCGCCGACTTCGGCGGTGTCCAGCCGCGGCACGTCCTGCGACCACAGATCCGCATCCTCCAGCCTGGTCGCCAGCAGCGATCGGTAGACCAGCGAGGCGAACCAGCCGGGCTGGCCATCGCTGCCGGGCGTGGTGTCGAGACGTCCGCTGCGCGCCAGCAACCAGCCTTGCGGTGCCAGCACGCGTGCCTGCACGCGGTCGGGCACGAGTTGGGCCAGCTCGCCGGAGAGCGTTTCCGAATAGCGGATCAGCGGTCGCGTATCGGAAGCCATCCGATCGCCTCCCGCCGACGCGTCGTAGACGCCGACCCCCAACGCGTGCAACCGCAGATTGCGCGGCAGGCGCAGTTCGACGTGATAGCCGCTGCCGTCCTCCTGCCACTGCGCAGCGATCAGCTCGGGCAGGCCGTCGACCGCCGGATCGAGCGGCCGCGCCGTGAGCGACCCCGGTGCCGCACTGGCCAGCAGGTAGCGCCGTTGTCCGGCGGCGTTGGACAGGGTCAGGATCAGGTGATCGGCGGCGAGTGCGCCGACATCGGCGGCATCGGCGCGTGTGCGCCGGGTGTCGCGCACGTCCGCGTACAGATACAACCAGGTGTCGTCCGCGGCCAGCAGCAATTTGCCATGCTGACCCAGCGATTGGCTCCACGGCGTCAACGGCGCCCAATCGTCGCCATAACCGTCCACCGTGATCGGCCCCGCGGCCGACTGCACGTACCAGCCCCGCGCCGGCGCCGACTGCACTGCGCCGGTCACCACCAGGCTGCGTGCCACCGCGCCGGCCGAGGCCAGCAAGGCCTGCGCCTGACCTTCGCGCAGCAACGCTTCCATCTGCCGCACGTACAGCCAGCCGGCGATCGGCAGCGCCAGGGTGCACAGTGCAACCAGCAGGAGTTTTCGACGCAGGCTCATGCGGCTGGGCGATCAGCGGCCCGGCGCACGCGCGGGCATGGACGTATCCCGCATCCATCGGGATGCCACCACCACCTGCATGAAATCGCCAAGCAATGCACGGCGTGACGGATCGGCAGCGTCGAATGCCATCGACCAGCTCAGCCGGACGCCGCTGGCCGTACCGGGATCGCAAAACACCACCACGTCATCGACGTGATCGCTGCCGCTGTACACGGTTGCCTCGCATGGCATCGCCGGATGGTGCACGGCAAAACCGGAGACCTTGCCGGCCGGATCGTGCTGCAGGTAGCGCTTGCGATCGGCCTCGACCTCGGCAGCCAGCGTCGGCAGTTTGCGGGGCCACACGTTGAGTACCATCACCCGCTGCGGATTGCCGCTCCACTCGCCCTGGTAGAGCACGGCGTCGACACCGATCGCCCGTGCATAGGTGCAACAGTCGCGTGTCCAGCCGGCGGGTGTGGCGGCTGTGATCACCCACGCCGGCGTGTCACCGTCGCGGGCGCCACGTGCCAGCGTGTTGTCCACCGGCGTAGCTGCCTGCGCCAATGTAGTCACCACACCCAGCGCCAGCAACGACAGCACGCGGCGCATCGGCACGCGCCACCTCACGGCTTCCACCGGTAGCCCACGCCGTGCACGGTTTCGATCGCGTCGAATTCCGGTGCCACCGCGATGAACTTCTTGCGGATGCGCTTGATGTGCGAAGTGATGGTGGCGTCGTCGACGACGAGCTCCGCCTCGCGCATCAGCTGGTCGCGGTTCTTCACGTGGCCGGGGAAACGGATCAGCGTGTGCACCATCCAGAACTCGGTGACGGTAAGCGGCACTTCCTCGCCGTTCCAGCTGATCCGCATGCGCTCGGACTCCAGCTTCAGCGGGCCATGCTCGATCACCGTCTCGCTGGACGCCGGTGCCTTCAGCGATTCGATCCGGCGGAACAGCGCGGCGATGCGCGCAGCCAGCTGGTGCAGGCTGGTGTCCTTGCTGAGGTAGTCGTCGGCGCCCAGGCGCAGACCGGAGATCACGTCGAAATCCGAGTCGCGCGCGGTGAGGAAGATCAGCGGTAGCGTCGACGATTTCGCACGCAGTTCGCGGCACAGGTCGAAGCCGCCCTCCGGTTCGTCGCCGAGGCCGATGTCGATGATCACCAGCTCCGGCAATTTCATCGCAAAGGCGCTGGATGCTTCCTGGCGCGAGCCGTAGCCACGCGCGTCGTAGCCGAAACGGTTCAGCGCCTCGACGTAGTTGGCGCGGATCAACGGTTCGTCTTCGACGATGGCAATGCTGCGGCCCATGGCGCGCTCCCTGTTGTAGTGCGCGCAGCGTGCTATGCGCGCCGCGCCGACGCAAGTCGCCTGGTGCAACTGCCAGCGATTTGCCACAAGCCAGCGGCAAACCGGCCGCATTGCGCCGGTCGTCGCGCCGCTGCGGCCGGTTTGATGGGAACCGTGCACCGCACGTGGAGACGCTCATGTCAAAAACCGAAATCACCGAACGCGACCCGAACACCGAACTGCAAGGCTTCGAACCCCTGCGCATGACCTTGGCGCTGGGCGCGCTGCTGCTCGGCCTGCTGCTGGGCATCCACTGAGGAGACTGTCATGTCGAAGCTCTTTTCCCATCCATTCCGTTTCAACCCATTTGCCGTGGAAGGCACTGGCACGTTCGGCGCGAAAGGAGTCGCGCCGGACGTGGGCCAGGATGAAACCGACCCGGATTGGCAGCCGATGTAACGCCTGCTCCGCCCCCTGTTCCCTCCGACATGGTGGTTGTTCTCCCCTCGCTTGCGAGGGGATTTTTTTTGCGCGCCATCCATGGAAAACGCCGTCAGCGTTTCGCCCCGATTGCACCGCATCCCGGCTCCGTTGCGTCGGCGCTTCGGCCGCTGTCCGTGCGGCAATGCAACCGTGCCACCTTTCAACTTCAAGGAATGACCATGCCTGCCTCACGACGATTCCCATCTGCACTGTGTTGCTTGCTCGCGCTCTGCGGTTTGCTGTTCGGCATGGCCGCGCACGCCGGTACGCCGGGCAGCGGCGAGCTGCGCCTGCACGATCGGGCCGGCCACATGCAAAGCCTGGCCAGCCTGGATACCGACGTGGAATACCACGTCAGCGGGCTGGTCGCCGAGGTGCAGGTGCGCCAGCAGTTCCGCAACACCGGAAAGGACTGGCTGGAGGGCGATTACCTGCTGCCGCTGCCCGTCGGCGCGGCGGTGTACTCGATGGCGCTGGACATCGGCGAGCGCCGCATCGTGGCCGACATCAAGCCGAAGGAAGCGGCGCGCAAGGTGTTCGAGCAGGCCCGCACCGAGGGGCGCAAGGCCGCGTTGATCGAGGCGGACAACGGCAACCTGTTCCGCACCGCTGTCACCAACGTGGCACCGGGCGAGGCAGTGACGATCGTGCTGCATTACTGGCAGCGGATCGATTACCAGGCCGGCGAATTCTCGCTGCGCTTCCCGCTCACCTTCACCCCGCGCTACCACATGCAAACCGGCGCGCAGCCAGGCGATACCGGCATCGACGCGCCGCAGGTGTTTGCCGATGACGACGCGTCGGCGCCGCTGCGCACGCATATCGCGGTGCGGCTGGATGCCGGCGTGCCGCTGGCCGACGTGGCCAGCCCCAGCCACGCGATCGTCAGCGAGCGGCAGGGCAAGTTGTGGAACATCCGCCTGCGCGACGACAGCGTGCTGCCCGATCGCGACTTCGTGCTGCACTGGACGCCGCAGCCACGGACCCAGCCGAACGTGGCCAGCTTCAGCCAGGACGTCGACGGCACGCACTACGCGATGCTGATGTTGTTGCCGCCGCAGCAGCAGGCGCAGCGGTTGCCGCGCGAACTGATCCTGGTCATCGACACCTCCGGCTCGATGGGCGGCGAATCGATCCGCCAGGCGCGCGCCGCACTGGACCTGGCGTTGAGCCGGCTGCAACCGGGCGATCGTTTCAACGTGGTCGAATTCAACTCGATCCTCAACCCATGGCAACAACAGGCCGTGGCCGCCACGCCCGCGGCCTTGCAGCAGGCGCGCGCGTGGGTGGGCCAATTGCAGGCCGGTGGCGGCACCGAGATGGAGCCGGCGCTGCGCTTTGCACTCGGCGGCCACGCGCCGCCCGGCTATGTCCGCCAGGTGCTGTTCGCCACCGATGGCGCGGTCGATGACCCGAACGGGCTGATGCACTTGATCGACGAACGACTGGGCGATTCGCGGCTGTTCCCGATCGGCATCGGCAGCGCCCCGAACGCGCAGTTCCTGCAGGCAGCGGCACGCCACGGCCGCGGCAGCGAAACCGTGATCGCGGATACCGGTTCGCTCGCCGCATCGATGCAGCAATTGCTGGCCAAGCTCGACCACCCGGCCCTGCGCGACCTGCGCGTGGACTGGCCGGCGGGCAGCGAAGCGTATCCGCGCCAGCTGCCGGACCTGTACCTGGGCGAGCCATTGCTGGTTACCGCGAAACTGCCGCAGCGGATCGCGAAAGTGCAGGTGCACGGCAAGCTGGCCGATCGCGACTGGACCGTACCGGCGGACCTGTCCACACCGGCACCCGCCGAGGGGCTGGACCGGCTGTGGGCTCAATCGCGCATCGCCGATCTGGAGGATCGACTCGCCCGCGGCGGCAACGCGGAGGAACTGGTCGGGGAAATCACCCGCACCGCACTCGCCGCCCATCTGGTCAGCCGCTACACCAGCCTGGTGGCAGTGGACACGACGCCGGCACGCAGCGCCGAGGCCGCGCTCAAGCACACACGGATCCCCAACGTGATGCCGTCCGGCACCCACTTCGCGCAAACCGCCACCCCGGCCGAACTGGAAGGGTGGCTGGCCCTGCTCGGCCTGCTGCTGGCGGCACTGGCTTGGCGGATGCAGCGGGCGGCGCGATGAACCGGCGGCGTGGCTGGCGTTACCTGATGTTCGCCGCGCTGGCGCTGGCGGCCGGACTGGGCCTGGATGCCGGCTGGATCCACGCCAAGGCGGCGTTGGCGCAGGTACTGCTGGAGCGCGCCTGGGCGCACTCCGACCACGGCCGCCGCACGCAGCGGCCGTGGCCGTGGGCCGATATCGCGCCGCTGGCCCGGCTCAGCGTGCCGCGGCTAAAGCGGAATTTGATCGTGCTCGACGATGCCAGCGGCCAGGCGCTGGCGTTCGGCCCCGGCTGGACGCCGGGCAGCGCACGGCCCGGAACGCCCGGGCTCGTCGTCATCAGCGCCCACCGCGACACCCAGTTCAGCTTTCTGAAGGCGTTGCGCCCGGGCGACCGCGTGCACCTGGAGGGCCCGGCCGGCGGCAGTGACTACCAGGTGGAAGCCAGTCGCATCGTCGACAGCCGCCAGCACGGCCTGCCCGCTGCCGACGCGATGGACGGGCTGTGGCTGGTCACCTGTTATCCGTTCGACGCGATCGTGCCCGGCGGGCCGTTGCGCTACGTGGTCCAGGCGCGCCGCCTGAACGGCGGCAGCGGATGATCGAACCGGCGGGAACCAACCCGGAGCGCCCCGGTCAGAACTTGTGATTGGCACCGGTTCCATTGCCGTGGAACGTGCCGGTGCGATGGTTGACCCCTCCCTCTGCAGCGATCGCATCGGCACAGCCAATCACTGGTGTTTCCTCTCACGTCATTCCGACGACGTTTACCCGGCGCAACTGCGCCGGGTTTTTTATGGAAGCGTCGAAGAGTCTTTGCCGGCTTGTCGTGCATTTCAGCCGGCTGGAGACGCGATCCCTGCCTTCGCAGGGATGACGGGCTTTGAGGGGTCCTCAGCCGATCGCCTTGCGCATGGCGGCGCACATCCTCAATCGATCGCCTTGCGCATGGCAGCGCACATCCTCAATCGATCGCCTTGCGCATGGCGGCGATCTCGGCACCGTAATCCTTCGCGTGGAAGATCGCCGAACCGGCCACGAACGTATCGGCGCCGGCAGCGGCGATCGCGCCGATGTTGTCGGCAGTGACGCCGCCGTCCACTTCAAGGCGGATCGCGCGGCCGCTCGCCTCGATCCGTGCGCGCGCCTGGCGCAGCTTGTCCAGCGTGCCGGGGATGAACTTCTGGCCACCGAAACCGGGGTTCACCGACATGATCAGGATCAGGTCGAGCTTGTCCATCACGTAGTCGAGGTAATCCAGTGGCGTGGCCGGGTTGAACACCAGCCCGGCCTGGCAGCCGGAATCCCTGATCAGCCCCAACGTGCGGTCGATATGCTCGCTCGCTTCCGGATGGAAACTGATCAGGCTGGCGCCGGCCTTGGCGAAGTCCGGCACGATGCGGTCGACCGGTCTGACCATCAGGTGCACGTCCACCGGCGCCGTGATGCCGTATTTGCGCAGCGACTGCAGCACCATCGGGCCGATCGTGAGGTTCGGCACGTAATGGTTGTCCATCACGTCGAAATGCACCCAGTCGGCGCCGGCGGCAAGCACCGCGGCGGTGTCCTCGCCGAGCCGCGCGAAGTCGGCGGCGAGGATGGATGGGGCGATGATGGGGGATTGCTTGGTCATTTGAGTGCCAACCGGATCGGGTGTCTTTGTGGGAGCGGCTTCAGCCGCGATGCCTTTGGTGCAGACAAGGGCATCGCGGTTGAAGCCGCTCCACAGTCTAATGCCTACTTGAACCCGCGCATTTCCTTGATCCGGTCGTACGCAGCGTTGATATCGCTGGCGCGCGCCTCGGCGCGCTTGCGCATGTCCTCGGGCAGGTCGCCGAGGCGGTCGGGGTGGTGTTCGGAAATCAGCTTGCGATACGCGCGCTTGATCGCGCGATCGTCCGCGTTGCGATCGATGCCGAGCACCGCGTACGGGTCCGGCCCCTGCGCCGAGCGCTGCGGCGGCACGTAGCCGCCCGAACCGGTCGAACCATGCGCGTGGCCATGACCGTGGCCGCGCGGGCCGCCGGCGTTCCACGCGTAACCCTTCATCGCCATCAGGGCCATCAACTCCATGTCGCTGATGCGCAGCGCAAAGGCCAGCTGGCGCAGGATCGACATCTTCTCCGGCGACGGGTTGCCTTCGGCCAGCACCGTCTCGATCACCACGTCGAGCACCGGAAAGGCATGGTCGCGGCGCAGGCCCACCCAGTTGCGCAGGGCGGTAATGGTCTGCGTGACATCGAACTCGGGCTGCTTGCCGACGTTGAAACTGGCCACCGCCTGCTTGCGCAACTCCGCGCTCAGATTCATCCGCGTCATCAGGCGCTCGGCTACCGCGATCTCCTGCTCCGACACGCGGCCATCGGATTTCGCCACCGCGCCGAGCAGGGTGAACAACGGGCCGACGAAGCCGCCGGCTTCCGGAATCGCGCGCTTGCGCTGGCTGTAGCGCAGGTTGTCGAAAACAAACCCGATCACCGCGCCGGTGATCGCACCGGGCAGGTGGCCGATGATCAGCCCGAAAAAGGCGAACCACAGCGTGTAGGAAAAACTCATGGATGATCCTGCGGCTGCGGCGATTGGACGCTGTACCAGCGCGCCAGTGCGTCGAGGTCGGCGTCGCTGACCGGGCCGATCGCAGCGCGCATCACCGGCACATTGCGGCGGCCGTCGCGATACTGCTTGAGGGCATCGCGCAGATAGTCCAGCCGCTGGCCGGCCAGATTCGGCACGCCGGGCATGCCGGCCTGGCCGTGGGTACCGTGACAGGCCGCGCAAAGCCCGAGCCGAGCCGGCGCAGCAGACTGTCCACGGACATGTGTCGGGATGGCAGCGGCAAGACAGGCGGCCGCGATCAGTGAAATACGCATCGGCAACAGATGGGGCTAAAGGTCGCCAATTCTAGCAGTCCGCCTGAATTCCCTCGCTCCCGCGTTTCCGGCACCCCGGCCGCAGCGGCTACAATAGACGGCTTCCCCATCCGTGGAACCCGCCGCCGTGCCCACCACCTTGCCGCAATCGAACCTGCCCGGCCTCGAACTGATCCACCGCGGCAAGGTACGCGATGTCTACGCGCTGGACGACGACCGGCTGCTGATGGTCGCCACCGATCGCCTCTCGGCATTCGACGTGGTGCTGCCGAACCCGATCCCGGGCAAGGGCGAAATGCTCACGCAGATGTCCAATTTCTGGTTCGGCAAGACCGCGCACCTGGTGCCGAATCACCTGCTCGACGTACCGCTGGCCGAAGTGCTGCCGCCAGGCACCGACCTGGCGCTGTACGCGAAGCGTACGGTGGTCGCGCGGCGCCTGAAGCCGGTGCCGGTGGAAGCGATCGCCCGCGGCTACCTGATCGGCTCGGGCTGGAAGGACTATCAGGCGAGCGGTTCGCTGTGCGGCATCGCGCTGCCGGCCGGGCTCAAGCAGGCGCAACAATTGCCCGCGCCGATCTTCACGCCATCGACCAAGGCCGCCGTCGGCGACCACGACCAGAACGTCAGCTACGACGTCGTGGTCGATGCGGTCGGCGCCGAACTGGCCGGCAAGGTGCGCGACGCGACGCTGGCGATCTACCAGTGGGCAGCCGCCTATGCGGCCGAACGCGGCATCATCATCGCCGACACCAAGTTCGAGTTCGGCACCGACGCGAACGGCAAGCTGTACGTGATGGACGAGATGCTGACGCCGGACTCCTCGCGCTTCTGGCCGGCCGACGAATACCGCATCGGCATCAGCCCGCCCAGCTACGACAAGCAGTTCGTGCGCGACTGGCTGGAGACGCAGGACTGGAACAAGACCGCGCCCGGTCCGGCGATCCCGGACGAGGTGATCGCCCGCACCGCCGCCAAGTATGCCGAGGCGCTGCAGCGCCTGGCCGGTATCAAGCTCGACTGAATACCGTTTTCGGACGAACACCCTTCCCCGTTCGCGCTGAGCGCAGCGGCGGAGTCGAAGCGCATCGCGCGAGGCGTCGACTTCGCGCCTTCGGCGCTACGCTCAGCCCGAACGGATCGGGATATATTCAGGCCGGATGCCAGCAGGACCATACCCAACCCGGAGTTGCCCCGATGCGCGACATGCAGAGCTGGCTCGACAGTTACAGCGGCGACCACCAGAACCCGACCAACCGGTTGTTCCACTGGTTTTGCGTGCCGCCGATCGTGTGGTCGGTGATCGCGCTGTTGTGGGCGATCCCGGTGCCTGTCAGCCAGCTGCGCCCCGGCTCGTGGGCGGTGCTGGTGATGGTGCTGGCGTTCTACTGGTACTGGAAGCACTCGCACCGGCTGGCCGTCGCGCTGCTGATCGCGTTCGCCCTGCTCGGCCTGCTCACCAACTTCCTGTACTCGCGGCTCGGTGTCGCCCAGCTTTGCTACCTGGCCATCGGCGTCTTCGTGGTCGCCTGGATCGGCCAGTTCATCGGCCACAAGTTCGAGGGACGCAAACCGAGCTTTCTCACCGACCTGGCCTATCTGCTGATCGGCCCGGCATGGCTGATGGCCAAGCTGCTGCGCGGACTGGGATTCAAGCAAGTCATATGACCACTCTGCTTACCGTGATCAGCAGCCTGCTGTGGTGGGTGTTGTACAGCAGCATGGCTGCGCTGGTGTTCGCCCTGATCGGCTGGTCGGTGCTGCGCTGGACCGAACGCTGCGCGGTGGTGTTCAATCGCATCTATCTCGCCTGCCTGCTGTGGACGATGCTCGGCATGCTGCTCGTCGTCGGCGTGGCCGCCTACGAAGGTCATCTGCATCCGCCCTATGGCGCGCTGCTGAGTTCCGGCCTGCTGCGCTGGATGCTGGTGCTGGACATGCTGGTCGGCAGCATCCTGCTGTGGCGGCTGGTGCCACGCATCGACGCCCGCCGCATTCGCCCCGGCAGCGCCTGCATGGCGGTGGCGGTGATCATGGCGATCGGCTTCGGCGTCGCTACCAGCCTGGCCTGAACAATGCTGGCCACGCGGAGGGGTGAAGCGTTCACCCCTCCGCTGGGTCACACGTGCGTCAGCATGCCGCCGAAGAGCACCGCCATGACGGCGAAGAAGATCACCCCCAGCACGATAGCGATCACGCTGTAGACCAGTTGCACCGTGCAAGCCTTGCCGTAGCCGATCTGGCTGCCGTCCTGCGCCAGCAGCAGATAGTTCACCATGGCAGCGCCGACCAGGAAATTCACGATCATCGACAACAGTCCGCCGACGGCTCCCTGCGTCACCATGCCCACGACTGCCATCGCTACGACCACCGCGATCCAGGTCAGCACCAGCGCTCCCACCGCGCGCAGGTAGGACGGCATGTAGCCGACCACCAGGCGGAACGACACGCTCAGCACCAGTGCCGCAAGCAGGATGCCCACGACGACCATCACCAGGATCCCGACCAGACCCATGCCGGCCAGCGCGGCCCACGAAGAAGTACCCATAAATCCCCCTGACTCGGTGAAAGGAAAACCGCCCGGCGGCATCCCCATGCCACCACCCCTCCCCTGGCGGTGGCGCCAGCCTAACCGATTCCTCCGGCCCCGGCAGGATGCCTCCCTCGGCCAGCACGGGGTGTGTACCCATCATCAGCCCGGTGGAGGCGCGACCTTTGCGTGGCGCATCGGCCGTGCATGAAACGAGGCCGGTCGTTGGCTTCTGAAACCTTGACGCCCCGGCGATCGTGTCACCGTGCGGCTATTTTGCCGCGCCCGATTCCGGCGCCAGCGGCAACTCCAGGTAACTGGGATGTTTCGGGTCCAGGTGAACCGAGACCAGCGCGGTCCGCGCCGTGTCCGCTGTTTCGTAACCGATGCGACCGCCACTGTTGTAGTTCTTCTGCAAGGACGGCGTGTTGATCGGCGCCAGGACGACGCGCAGGCGGGTACCTTTCGGCAATTCCCTGACCGTGAATCCGAAGCCGTCGAACCTATAGGATTCGATGGCACCCGGGGTGACTGGCTTCTCCGTGGACAAGTCGCTGCGAAACCGGGCCCGCACGAAGTCCTGGCCGAGCACGATGGTGCGGCCCTGCGGCAACAGCGCCTCGATCTCGCAGCCGATGTCCGTGTCGGGAACGTCGAGCGAGACATGGGCGACCAGATCCATGACACCGGCGATCGTCATGGGCGCATCGATCGCTTCGCTCTGGTAGACGAGCCGTTCGGCCTTGAACGCCGTCGAAGCATCGGTCAGGTCATTGTCGTCCGGGCGCTTGAGCAGCTCATCGGCCGGTTCCAACGCCAGCGGCGCGCTGCGGAACGTGTCCGGCGATTGCTTCGCCGGGGCCGATTCGGCGAGGTAGCCGGAATGAAACACGTCGCTGGCCGGACCGTCGGGGGAGCTCAGGTACAGCCGCAGGGTATGCGTCGACAGGTCCTTCAACGATGCCGCGTGACGCCACTCGCCGGCACCCATGACGTAATAGTTGACGCGATCGCTCAGCATGGCCGGCCGCTTGCCGGCCTTGAGCACCCAGTTGAAGAAGTCGATATGCAACTGGTCGATGTCCAGCACCGAGTTCTTCGGGAACGTCAGGCCACCCAGTTTCTCCTGCGGCGCGCGCGTGCCCGGATGGTCCCATGGGCCGATCAACAGATAGAAACGGGACTTGGCCTTGGCCGATGCATTGGCCATGAATTCGCGGTAATAACGCAACGCGCCGCGCTGGTCGCCATCGAAGTAACCCGTGATGGTGAGGATCGGAATGTCGACGGACGCATAATCCGCAGGCTTCGGATTGAACGCCGCCCAGTAGCTGTCGTAGGCAGGATGCGCGAGCCACTCCAGGAACGCGTCGCGGTTGGTTCCGGCAAGGTCGGCCAGTTCATGGAACGGTTGGCCGGACTCGTAGGCACGCACAAAACGCGTCTGCCAATACTTGTCGTCCCCGAACAGGTTGTCGTTGCCCGTATGGCCGCTGGTATACGCCAGCCACCGTGCCATGTAGCTCAGGAAGATGCCTTTCGGCTGCGGAAAATCCCAGCCCGGATAGACCGCCGCCGTCGGCACCGCCGCGGCCAGGTGCGGCGGATGTTGCGCGATGATCTGCCATTGATCCATGCCTCGATAGGAGCCGCCGCGCGTGACCACGCGGCCGTCGCACCAGGGCTGCGCCGCCAGCCACGCGATGACGTCGGCGCCGTCGGGTCCGTTGCCGTACAGCGGCGTGAACTTGCCCTGCGAAGTGCCGCGACCACGCACGTCCACGCTGACGTAAACGTAGCCGTTTTCCGCGAACTTCACCGCGCGCTGCTGGGTTTCATCGGAGATGTACGGCGTCATCACCAGTACCACGGGCAACGGTTCGCGCACGTCCGCCGGCTTCCAGATCGTCGCAGCCAATTTCACGCCATCGCGCATCGGGATCATGCGGTGCAGGTCGACGGTCACGTTCTCGCCCATATCGGCGGAGGCGGATGGCGCCACCGCGGCGGGAGCAATCGGGCACGCGAGGGAGGTCGCGATCAGCATGCCGACAAGGAGTTTCCAGCCAGTATTCATCGATGTCCCCTTTTCAAGATGACACTTCGCGCCGACGATGAACGATCATCACTGTCGCCTCGCTCCGGAGGCCGGAATCGGCGAGGCTGCAATATAGCTTGGCCACGTCCGACCTTTTCGGGACGGCGGTCAACGCGCTACCGACTGCATCGCCTTCCGATTCTCCACGCGCACCGCCTCGACAAAGCCGCCAAACGGAATATCGGTGATCCCCACCAGTCCGATATGGCTGTTCTCGCCATCGAGCAAGCGCCCTGTCACCGGCTGGTCGACGTACTGGAACCAGTGCACGCCCACGACGTCGGGATTGGCGACCGCGGCGGCGACGAAGCGCGCATAGGCCTCGCCGCGCTGTGACTCGTTCCACACCGACACCACGCCCTTGCCGAACGGGCCGCGATCGTCGGAGCCGAAGTGGAATTCGCTGATCAGCACCGGCTTGTCAAGCGCATGCATCGCGGCGACGTCGAAGCCGTGCTGCGGCAGGTCGGCGTAGACGTTGAAGCTGACCACGTCGCAGTACCTGGCGCAGGCGGCGACGGCTTCGGGCGTATTGACGGCGAAGCGGCCGCCGAGGAACAGGTGGTGCGGATCGTGCCGATGGATCGCGTCGGCAACGGTGCGGAAATAGGTGTCGGCATACAGCCGCAGCCAGGCGCGGTAGTCGTTCGCGATCGCCGGGTGTGCCTCGTCCGGCGCGGGCGCGGCGAAACCGGTGGCGTCCAGCGCACGCCATGAACCCAACGCGATGCCCCAGGCCGCGGACAGCGTTTCCGGCGCCACGTACTGCTTGCGCAACATCGCAATGAAGGCCTGCTTGGCCGGGCTTTTCGCGTCGCCGGCCAGCGTGCCGAGCGCGAGACCCCAGCGGCCTTGCGGGCCGGTGCCGGCCCACGCCAGTTCGTTGTCGGCGAAGTAGCCGAGCAGCCAGGGATCGTCGCGCACGCCCGCACTCGCCTTCGCCACCGCCGCTTCCGTGGCCTGCACGAAGCGCGGATCGAACGGGTCGGGCATGCGGCCCCACCAATCGAAGCCAGTAGCCACGTTGGCGTAGTTGCCGGCGATGTTGATCGAACGCGTATACGGCAGGCGATGGGCCCGGCCCAAGGCGGGGTCGCTCCAGTTGCCGATGGTGTTGAAACCCCACGCCTGCAACCGGTCCAGCGTGCGTGCACGCCACGCGCCTGGCCAATCCTTGCCGTCGAGGCGATACAGATTGGCCGCGTAGAAATCGAACCAGCGGCCGTGGTTGTAGCCGATGCCCTGGCTGGCCGCCTGGTCCTTGCTGCGGTTGTCGCCACTGCCGTAAAACACCGCCCACTCGCCACTGTCCGCTGGCAGGCCGGTGAACATGAATTCGCGGCCCTCGACATAGCTGCGGCCACCGTCGGCGTTCACGGCGTTGACGCCGAGCGAGAAGAACGCATGGCCGTCGGGTGTCACCAGCCGCCAGCGGCCATCCACCCTCTGCGTGTGGAACCAATGGGTCTTGTGCAGATTCCGGACGTCCGGACGTCCACCATATTCGTCCTGCCCGACCACCTTCACCGGTACCGATGGCTCACGCACATGCGCGGCGCGCAACGCGTCATCGGTAGCGATTTTCTCCGGCCACCGGCTGCGGGTGAACTGGCCGTAACGGTCGACGATGCCGGTGTACGCCGCGCGCAAACCGGCCTCGCCCGGCACCGTATCGACCCGGCCAAACAGCAAGGTCTGCGCGGCCTGCGGCGCAGGCACGGCGATCCGGATCGCGCTGACCCGTTGCAGGTCCAGTGCGCCTTGTACCGTGGTCGCCAGCAGGATCAACCGGCCGTGATCGTCGAACGGCATCGGCGGTCCGGACTGCATGCCCTCGCTGCGTGGCGACTCGGCGCGCAGCGGGATCACCACCGTCTGCGCCGGCCCGGCCGGCACGCCGACCGTCGCCTGCAATCGCTGCCCCGTCGCGTCTTCGATCTCCACCGCGAGCGTCACCGCCCACGGCATCGCGTTCTGCACGCGCATGTGCAGTTCGCCCTGCCCCGACCAGTCCCATGCCCCATCGGCTGGCGCAATCACGATCTGCGGGTGTGCCGCCGGCTGGAACGCGTAGCGCTGCTGCACCACGCCGTCGCTGGCGCGCTCGACGGCACCCACGCGCTGCACGTGATCGAGGGTGATGTGGGTCCCCGCGCCGGCATTGGCCAGATCCGCCACACCGGGCGTGCCGGCATGGCAGGCGCCCAGCCCGCACAGGCACAGCACGATCCATGCACGACGCTTCATCGCCAGGCAACCTCCGCGTCAAGTCGAAACCTGTGGGAGCGGCTTCAGCCGCGACGCCCTCCACCCATTGCTTCACCGTGCGCAAAGGCATCGCGGCTGCAGCCGCTCCCGCAAAAAAGTCAGGAGCGGCTGCGCGTCCACCATTGCCAGCCGTAGTACACCGGCACGCCCAGCGCAATGATCACCAGGCTCATGCCCGCATCGCCGGGCGCATGGATCGCGCTGGCCACGATCACGCCGAACACGGTGATCGTGAAGATCAGCGGCAGCAACGGGTAGAACGGCACCTGGTAGGGCGCCGGCTCGTCGATGAAGTGCTTGCGATACCAGAACAGCGTGCCGATGCCGAACACGTGGCCCAGCCACTCGCCCACCGTGGTGTAGTTGAGCAGCTGGTTGAAGCTGCCGGACAGGGTCAGCACCACCGCCCACGCGCCGAGCAGGGCCAGCGCGATCTGGGGTGCGCGCGTGCGCGGATCGACGCGGCCGGCGGCACGGAAGAACACGCCATCGGCGCCCATCGTCTGCAGCACGCGGGCGCCGCCGGCGATGGCGATGCTGCAGTAACCGAAGGTGGAACAGGCGATGCCGATCGCCATCACGGTGGCGCCGTTCTCGCCGAACAGCCGCCGCATCAGGTCCGCCGCCGGCGCCTGGCTGGCGGCGAGACCGGCATGGCCGAGCCCGGCCAGGTAGGCGTAATTGGCCAGCACGTAGCAGATCACCACACCCAGCATGCCCATGCCCAGCGCGCGCGGCAAAGTGCGCTGCGGGTTGCGCACTTCGCCGGCGAGGTCGTTGAGATAATGGAAGCCGCCGTAGGTGAACAGCACCGGCAGCAAGGCGCCGGCAAACGCCCACGACGACGCCGGATGGTCGGCTTCGGGCAGCAACGCCAAGCCGAGATGGCCATGCGCCAGCACCAGCCCGGCCACCACCAGCAAGGCGATCGCAGCCAGTTTCAGCACGGTGAAGATGTTCTGCATCCAGGCGCCGGCGCGGATGCCGAACAGGTTGATGCCGACGATGAACACGATCGCACCCACCGCCACCGGTTTCACGTACAGCAATGGTGCGCCGATCGCCGCGCAGAAATAATCGGCGAACATCGTGGCCACCGCCGCCACGCTGCCGGGGTAGTTGATCAACGCCATGGTCCAGCCGAACAGGAAGGCCGGCAGCAGGCCGAACGCCTCGCGCAGATACACATAGATGCCGCCCGCCTGCGGCCGGCGCGCGCCAAGCTCGGCGTAGCACAGCACCCCGGCGAGGGTAAGCAGGCCGCCGATCACCCACAGGATCAGCACCTCGCTGCCCGACGAGGTATGCCGCGCCACCGTCGCCGGCGTAAGGAAGATGCCCGCCCCGATCACGCCGCCGATGACGATCATCGCGGCGTCCCAGGTGTTCAGGCGGCGGGCATAGGCATTGGCGGGTTCGGTAAGCATGGCGGCTACCTTGCCATTGTCGATGCGGTTTCCACCAGTCCCGTGTGGCATGGGCCATGCTTCGCCGTCGACCGAAGCGTCGACCACGGCGGCTCCATTACGGTGCGCGGACCTCCACTCGCGACCTTCATCCATGACCATCGCCTGCTTCATTCGCTACGAGATCGACCCTTTCCAGCGCGCCGCCTTCCAGACCTACGCCGAGAACTGGGGTCGCGTCATTCCCCGCTGCGGTGGCGAGCTGCTCGGCTACTTTCTGCCGCACGAAGGCACCAACAATGTGGCGTGGGGCCTGATCGCATTCGACAGCCTTGCCGCCTACGAGACCTACCGTACGCGCCTCAAGACCGATCCGGAGGCCCGCGCGAACTTCGCCATGGCCCAGGCCGGACGCTTCATCCATCGTGAGGAGCGGACTTTCGTGGAGGGCGTCACCGGTACGCTCGGCCTTCCTGCGCACTCCGGGGGATCCGCCGCATGACCCGGCACGACTGGAGGCCTCGCGTAGAGATCGGTCGCAACCATCCTGCAAATTGACAAGCAGCGGCTGCACCGGAAGACTGTCGCCGGCGGCGCGATGCGCTGCCGCTTCCGGTGCGGCGGCCATGCCGTCGCCATCGCTATCGAGGGGTGCTGCAGCGGACGCCGTCCGCCACGCTCGGTACGCGAATCCGTTGCAAGGGCGCCCTTTCCGCTATTGGAGGTGTCGCCATGTCCATTCCCGCTACCGCTCGTCGGTGTGCCTTTGCCACATCCGCCGACCATCCGTCGATCCAGCCGGACGATGCATATCTGGCCGCGTCGCTGCAGCGCCTCGGCGTCGACCCGGTTGTCTGCGTGTGGAACGACCCGCGGGTGGACTGGTCGGCATTCGACGCCGTGTTGATCCGCACCATCTGGGATTATTTCAAACACCACGCGGCGTTCCTCGACTGGCTGGACCGGCTGGATCGGCTGGGTGTACCGACGATCAACGACAGTGCCCTGCTGCGCTGGAACAGCGACAAGCGCTACCTGCTCGAACTGGCCCGGCACGATGTCCCGATCATTCCGACGCGGCTGGCCAGCGCGGCCGAATTGCCCGGCGTGCTGGCGACGATGTCGGGATCGCTGGTGATCAAGCCAAGCATCAGCGGCGGCGCCTGGCATACCGTGCGCGGCAGCGTCGGCGACGCGGCGTTCGACGCGGCGGTGGCGAAGCTGCCGCGCGAGCTCGACTATCTGGTGCAGCCGTTCGTGCCGGAGGTCGTCAGCGCCGGCGAATGGTCGCTGCTGTATTTCGCCGGCACGTTCAGCCATGCGGTGCTCAAGCGTCCGGCCGCGGGTGACTATCGCGTGCAGGGCGAACACGGCGGCAGCGCCGTGCCGGCGCAGCCCGATGCCGCGACGCTTGCCGCGGCCGCGCACGCACTGGCGGCGGTCGCCGCGATCGGCCATGGCGATCACGCCTATGTACGGGTCGACGGCGTGATCAGCGCGGGCCGGTTCCTGATCATGGAACTGGAGCTGATCGAACCGTTCCTGCACCTGGCCGCGCACCCGGCCGCGGCCGAGCGCATGGCGCTGGATGTGGCCGGGCGCATCGCCCGCGCCCGGCCGCCCGAGCACACACCGACGACGTTGGGCGCGCACTGACATGGCACGCGAGGCTCAGTTGCAGGCTGCCGATTCATCGCTTGCCGAGCCGCCATCGCGCTGGCTGCGCGGGTTGTCGTGGAGTGGCTCCCTGCTGGTGTTCGGCGGAGCGGCGTGGCTGCTGCACCGCTACGTCAGCCATCTCGCGTGGCGTGACGTGGTGGCGGCCTGGTCGGAGCTGCCGGCACGGCATATCGCGTATTCGGTCATGGCGGCAGCGGTCAGTTTCGCGATGCTGGCGCTGTTCGACGTACTGGCGGCGCGCACGGTGGTGGGCGATCGGGTCTCCGCCGGGTTTGCGGCGTTCGCCGGAGCGGTCACCCAGGGCATCTCGAACACGCTCGGCTTCCATGCGATCACCGGCACCGCCCTGCGCTATCGCCTCTATGCCGCGGAGGGCATCGGCGCCGGCGATGTCGCGCGGATCGTCGGCGTGGTCGGACTCGGCGTAGCGCTGGGTTTTGTCGTGGTGATCACCGGCGCGCTGTGCTGGCAGCCGGCGATCACGCACGGCTGGGGCCGGTTGCCGGGCACGCTGCTGGTGTTGGCGTTGGCGGCACTGCTGATCTGGCTGGGCCGGCGCCCGCGCCGATGGGCGGCGGGGCGCTGGACCCTGGCGTTTCCCGGTGCCGGGATCGCCTCGATGCAGATGCTGATCGGCACGGTGGAGATGCTGGCCGCGATCAGTGCGCTCTACGTGCTGCTGCCGGCCGGGTCGGCACCGCCGTTCGTCGATTTCCTGCCGATCTACGTCGGCGCCGTGCTGGCCGGCATCGTCAGCCATTCGCCGGGCGGGCTCGGCGTGTTCGAGACGATCATGCTGGCGTCGTTTCCCGCCGAGGCGCGCGCGGATCTGCTCGCCGCGATGCTGTGCTACCGGCTGACCTACAGCCTGCTGCCGTTCGGGCTGGCCAGCATCGCGCTGGGCGGATTCGAATGGCGGCTGCGCCGTCGGCGCGCCGGGACAATCCGCACGGGGTAGTTCGAAACTTCGATCAGTTCGACGGTGGATAGTGGCGAATCAACCGCTGCTGGCGCAGGTGGTGGCGCGCCAGTGCCGCCATCCCGATCGGCCGATGCCCGCGCGCGCGATTGGCCGCGCCGAGTTCGAACATCAGGCGCTGCTTGGCGAACACCATGCGGTAGACCTGCCGCACCGAATATTTCGGATCCCACGCGTGCACGGCTTCGGATCCGGCACCATTGACTTCGATGATGGTGAAGCGGCCGTGGCGCAGATCCTTCAAGGTGCGATAACGGACGTCGAAACGGCCTGCGTGGAATTGCGGCATGTCGCTGGCAACCGCTTCTATCGCGGCCAGCAACTCCTCGCTGGCGACGGCCGAGCCGTCCTCGTAGCGGCCGCCGACGCGGGTCGAACCGATCAGCGAAAGGCGCACGCTGTCGCCGGGTAGCGGTACTTCGTCGGGATCGTGGCGGCATTCGTGTTCGCGCTGGTTGCGCGTGGCCCGTTGCAGGCGCGGGTCGTTCTCGATCAGCTGTGCCACGGTACTCACGCCGTCGCCGATGACCTGCGGGTAATGACGCAGCAGGATGCCGAGCAGCCAGCCGCGCGACTGACCCGGGCGACGCACGTAGAAGATGCCGGCTTCGCCCGGCTCGTCCAGATAGCGCTGAAGCATCAGCGCCTCGCCGACCGGGTAGCGCGCCAGGTAATCGGCCAGATCCAGTGCATCGTCGAGCCGGCGCACGCCAAAGCCGCACCAGCCGAGGTCCGGCTTGGCCACCAGCGGAAACACCAGACCCGCATCGCGGATCGCCGCCGACGCGGTGGCCAGCATGTCGCCGCCTGTGAGCCGCAGCATCACGTATGGCGCCACCCGCGCGCGGGCGCGCGGCCCCATGCAGGCGAAGTATTCCGACTTGGTATCGCCGACCAGGCCACCTGCGGTGATCCGCGGGTTGACCGCGGACGGCAAGGTCAGGCTGCGATGGCGCAGGCCCAGCCAGAACCACTGCAGCACCATGGGAATCAGGTTGAGCCATTTCGGGATGCGCTCGAACATGCCCATTCGCCGCGGCGCCGCCGACGAGGTGTGGCGCCTGCCCGCCACATGGACGATCCGCTCACTCATGCCCCAGCACCTCATAGCGAATGGGCTTGTACGCGAAGTTGTTCGACTGCCCGGCGGAGCACGCCGTCAGGCCGATCAGCAAGTCCATCTGCGCCTCGAACACGATGTAGTCGCCGGCCCGGCTCAGCGGTGGCTCGACCCGGATCACGCCGGTGAGCGGATCGATCGGCACGTTCATGAACACGTTGAACGCGGTCGGGATGGCATCCGCCGCTATCCCGTAGGGAGCCAGCGCCTCGGCCAGGTTGCCTAGGCAGCCGCGGTGCGGCTGGGCATCGCCGTAGATGATGCGGAACATCTCCGCCGAACACGGCGACAGCAGGAAGTCATGCCGGCCGACGGTGTCCTCGGCGATGCGCAGCATCACCCGACTGCGATTGGAGTAGATCGGGTCGCCGGTGCTGAGGTAGATCCTGCTGGCGTAGTCGATGCTGCGCCCGGAAGAGATCGCCTCCGCCGCATCGTTCCGGTTGAACGCGACCAGGTCGGCCACCTGCTCGCCCTGCGGATCGATCACCTTCAGCCGCTCGTCGCGCTTCAACTCGAAGGCGACGCCACTGCGCGGGGCAATGGTGTGGATCACCGGCGTACTCCGGAATCAGCTGCACGAAACGGACATTGCCAGTCCGGTCCGACCACGCGCCCGCTGTACTGGCGCGCCTCCGAGTTCTCGCCGTGAACGGCCAGCATCGGATTCGCCGAGCCGGCATACGCCACGTCGCGCCGGACGATCGCCTGGCGCAGCTTCACGTAACGGCCGTCCGCGCGCAGCTGCTCGAACTGGCCGTGCAGATTGAACACCAGCGCCGGACATTGAAAGCGGCGGGCGCTACGGCTCGCATCCGGGTGCAGGCCCACCACATAGAACGCCTTGCCGCCCACGCTCATGCTGAAGTGCGCCGAAGCGGGATCGTCGCTGACGCTGGCGTCCCAAGCGTGTTCGCGACGGTCGATCGCATGGATCGCGCGCAGGCGTTGCCACAGGGCCGCCTCGAATGCCGACTCGGACAATCGCGCGGAACACGGGAAAAACAGGACGAAGCTGACGAAAGGCACGCCGTCACCATGCCGCGCCGCGAACGCCTGCAGCGCGCCGGTGATGCAACGATCATCGCGCGCGCTGGCGATGTCATGCGCACAGAGATAATGCAGGCGCTGGTGCGCGTGCGCCGCCTTCGCACCCAGGCACGGGAACGTCGCCTGCCCGATGAATGCATCGAAGGCGCGCTCGGTCGCGGCGACCTGCGTCGACCACGTCGACACCGGGTCCGGATGAATGTCGCGCTCGCACGTGAGCATCGTCATGTCGCCGGGTTTCCACGCCACGCAGACCACTCGGCCTGCCTTGCCGCAAGAGCCTACGGGCGGCGACGGTTAGCGGGCGTGAAGGCCTGTCCACTGCTGGATAGTGTGGCGTTGCGTACTATCTGGAACTTATAACGGCGCCCTTGGCCGCCATCCTGCGTTGCTCGTTGTCGCCATAGCTACGGCTATGACTCCGCCTCGCGCCTTGACTGGCGGCCAAGGGCACTCGTTCTAATGTCCCATCAAGTACGCAACGCCACACTAGAATGGCCGGGCCCCTTCCCCATCCGGCAACCGGCTTGGCTTCCGCCCCACGCAAGATTCTTCACGTCGACATGGATGCGTTCTACGCGTCGGTGGAGCAGCGCGACGATCCGTCGCTGCGCGGCAAACCGGTGGCGGTGGCATGGCGCGGCGCGCGTTCTGTCGTGTGCGCGGCCAGCTACGAAGCACGCTTGTTCGGCGTGCGCTCGGCGATGCCAGCGATCCGCGCTGAACGGTTGTGTCCGCAGCTGGTATTCGTGCCGCCGGATTTCGTGCGCTACAAGGCGGTGTCGCGGCAGGTACGCGAGATCTTCGCGCGGCATACCGAGCTGATCGAACCGCTGTCGCTGGACGAGGCCTACCTCGACGTCACCACGACGAAGACCGGCCTGCCCTCGGCCACCGCCACGGCCGAGGCGATCCGCACCGCGATCCGCGAAGAGACCCGGCTCACCGCGTCGGCCGGCGTGGCACCGAACAAGTTTCTGGCCAAGATCGCCTCGGACTGGAACAAGCCCGACGGCCTGTGCGTCATCCGTCCGCACCAGGTCGAGGCATTCCTCACGCCGCTGCCGGTCGGCCGGCTGCCCGGCGTCGGCAAGGTGATGGAGGCCAAACTGGCCGCGCTCGGCATCGCCACCGTCGGCGACCTGCGCCCGTTCGCGCTGGTCGAACTGGAGCAACGCTTCGGTCGCTGGGGTCGCCGCCTGCACGAGCTGTCGCGCGGCATCGACGACCACGCGGTGCAGCCGGAACGACCGACCCTGCAGATTTCCGCCGAAGACACGTTCGAGCACGATCTGCTGCTGGATGAACTCGAACCGCATATCCGCCGGCTCGCCGAGAAAGCCTGGGCCGGCTACCAGCGCGAGAACCATCGCGTGGCGCGTACGGTCGTGCTGAAGCTGAAGACCGCGGACTTCCACACGCTCACGCGCAGCCTCACCCCGGCCCGGCGACCGATATCGGCGAACGAACTGGCCGACATCGCCTGCGCGTTGCGCGAACGGGTCGAGCGCCCGGTCGACAGCCGCTACCGCCTGGTCGGCGTGGGCCTGGCCGGCTTCGTCGACCAGGACAGCTACCGCGCGCAGCGCGACCTGTTCGATGCCCGCTGAGGTAACCCCGACGAGCCGCTTCTTCGTGGGAGCGGCTTCAGCCGCGAGGCTCCTGGCTCTTCCGGGTGGTTCGGGGCAGGAGCATCGCGACCGAAGTCGCTCTCACCCGTTCCGTCACGCCCGGATCCAGCGCCACAGTTCGCCCCAGGACGGCTTCTTGCCGTACATCAGGATGCCGGTGCGATAGATCCGTGCGGCGAGCCACACGCAGGCCAGCAAGGCCAGCACCATCAAGGCCAGCGACACGCACAGCTGCAGCAACGGCACCGAAGTCATCGACCAGCGCACCGGCATGGTGAACGGCGAAAAGAACGGGATGTACGACATCGTGACGCCGAGAGTCCCGGTGGGGTCCTTGATCAGCGCGAACACCGCGAAGAAACCCACCAGCACGAACATGGTGACGAAAATCGCGTACTGCTGGGTCTCCTGGATGGTGTTGCACATCGCGCCGATCGCGGCATACAACGCGCCGTAAAGCAGGAAGCCCAGCGCGAAATACAGCAGGAACACCACCAGCAGGCTCGGCGCGATGCCCGGTATCGCAAAGCTCCTGGCCGCCTCGGCGCTCACGCCGAACGCGCCGGCCAGACGCGCGCCCTGACTGCCCAGGACGAAGGCCGAGCCGACCCAGATGGCCATTTGCGTCAACCCGGCCAGACCCACGCCCAACACCTTGCCCAGCAGCATCTGGAACGGGGTCAGCGACGAGGTGAGCACTTCCATGATGCGCGAGGTCTTCTCCTCGATCACCGAAGTCATCGTCTGCTGGCCGTAGATGAGGGTCGCCAGGTACAGGACGAAACCCATGAAGTACGCGATCATGAACGAGGCTTTGCCGCTCTGGCCGGTGAGCTTGCCGTCGGACACTTTGGTGGTGTCCAGGTCGGCCGGTGCCATCGCCTTGGACACCAGCGCCTGATCCACGCCCGACTTGGCCAGGCGCACGCCGGCCAGCGCCTCGGAGACGTCCCGTCGCAGCCGCGACATGGATTCGGGCGAAGTCACGTTGTCACCGTAGTAGGTGAGCTTGCCGCTGGCCAACGTGTTGTCGGCGAGCACCAGCACGCCATCCCAGCCGTCGTGCTGGCGACCTTTCGCAAAACCGGTCTTGGCGATCAACCCGTCACGCACCTGGGCGAGGCTGGCCGCATCGGCCGGGAACACCTGCACCCGGTAGCGCGGCTTGGCACCTTCGGCGTCACCGAAGGTGGCCGCCTCGAGCACCTTGCCCACCGGCTGGCCCAGGCCGCCGCCGGAAGCATCCACCACGGCCACGTTGCGGGTGCGGTCGCCGCCGCTCATCATCAGGCCGGGCAAGAGCACCATCAGCACCATGAACACCGGCAGCAGCACGGTAGAAATCACGAACGCCTTGGTGCGCACACGCTCGACGAACTCGCGCCGGATCACGGCAAAAATCTTCTTCATGCGGCGACTCCGGCGGGAAGGGGGATGGCGGCAGGATCGGCACCGACCTTGGCGATGAAGATCGCCTGCAGCGAGGGTTCCACCACTTCGAAGCGGCGCAGGCCGACGCCTTCGCGCACCAGCGCGGCCAGCAGTTGCTCGGGATCGGCACCGTCGGCCATCTTCAGCTCGGCACTGGCACCGTAGTCGTCGACCCGGGCGATCAGGCGCGGATCGGCAAGGATCGCGGTGGCGCGCTCACGGTCGTGGCTGAAGCCCAGCGCCACGTGGCGTCCGCCGAAATCCGCCTTGACCTGCGCCACCGTGCCGCTCACCACCGTCTCACCGCGCGCGATGATCGCGATGCGGTCGCACATGCGCTCGGCCTGCTCCATCACGTGGGTCGAGAACAGCACGGTGCGGCCGGCCTTGGCGATGCCCACCACGATGTCCTTCATCACCTGCGCGTTGACCGGGTCGAGTCCGGAGAACGGCTCGTCGAGGATCACCAGGTCGGGATCGTGCAGCAGCGCGCCGGCAAACTGCACCTTCTGCTGCATGCCCTTGGACAGGTCCTCGACCTTCTTCAGCGCCCAGTCGGCGATGCCGAGCCGTTCCAGCCACGCCAGCGCGCGACGGCGTGCATCGCCGCGCGAAATGCCCTTGGTCTCGCCCAGGAAGATCAGGTGATCGAGCACCTTCATCTTCTTGTACAGGCCGCGCTCCTCCGGCAGGTAGCCGATGCGCGCCGACAGTTTGCGGCTGCCGTCGGACGAACCGAACAACGACACCTTGCCCTGGTCCGGTTCGAGGATGCCCATGATCAGCCGGATCGTGGTGGACTTGCCCGCACCGTTCGGCCCGAGCAGGCCGAAGATGCCGCCCGGGTACACGTCCAGGGACAGCTTGTTCACGGCGGTATGCCCCGAGAACCGTTTGGTGACCGACTCGACACTGACACTGGGTGACGTCATGGATTTCCTTCCCCTGGTGGCGGACTCACGCGGCCCGCAATCCCCGAAACTTAACATGCGCCCCATGGGCCGCCAACGTGACCGATGGCAGATCGGGCGACGTCCGCGCGCGCGATCCGCGGCACACGACGCACATGCGAAATCGCCGAGCGGTCGATCACGACTCGCGCCCGAATCGCGGCAGGTTCCAGTGGTAGTGCAGCGAAAGGAAACGCAGCGCGAAGCAGGCCAGGATCGGCAGCCAGGTCGCCCACACCGCCGGCCAGCCGTAATGCTCGCCGATCACCGTCAGCGCCGCACCGACAAAAGCCGCCAGCGCATAGATCTCTTTTTGCAGTACGACCGATACGCGCGCCAGCAGCACGTCGCGGGCCATGCCGCCGCCGATCGCGGTGATCATGCCGAGCAGGATCGCCACCTCGGCGTTGTGGCCGAACAGCAACGCCTTGTGCGCGCCGTACACCGCGAACAGGCCCAGCCCCATCGCGTCGAAAAGCCGCACCGGATAAGTCAGCCGCTCCACCCAGCGATACGCCACGATGGTGAGCAGGGCAGCCACGATCGCGGTGACCAGGTAGCGCCAGTCCGACAGCCCCGCCGGCGGGATCGCGCCGATGCACAAGTCGCGCGCGATGCCGCCGCCGCAGGCGGTGATGAAGGCGATCGCCAGGATGCCGAACAGGTCGAGGTTGCAACGCCTGGCCGCGGTCGCGCCGCTGATCGCGAACGCGAACGTGCCGGCCAGATCCACCAGGTTGAACAGCAGTTGTTCGTTCATGCGGCCGGCTCACTCGAGGGCATGCCGACGACGCGGCAGATGCCCCGCCATTGAACCAGCTTCAGCCGAGCTTGCGCGAGATCGTGAAGAACACCAGGTTGCCCAGGCCGGTCACCACGGCCAACACCGCGATCATGCCGGGGGTGACCTGCTGCCAGCCGAACCACTGGATCAACCCGAAGCCGACGCCCACCGCCAGCAGCACGACGCCCCAGCGCAGCGAGGAATGGCGCCGGCGCAATTCCTCGTCGCGCAGCAGCGAATTGACCAGCTCCTCCGAACCGCCGGCGTTGACCATGTGCCGACGCACCATCGCGTCCATCACGACCTTGATCGCGTAAGCGATGCAGATGAACAGCGTAATCGGGATCAGTATGCCGAAGTCCATGGAATGCTCCTGTGTGTGGATGTGGAATGTGGGACCTTCGCAGCGATAGATACGGGCAGCCGCCGGACGGTTGCAACGCGAGGCTTGCAACCGTTGCCCGCCTGCGCGTATCCCTTGCGCCATGGATGACATCCGCAACCCCGACCGCGAGCTGGTCGACGCCGTGCTGGCCAACCGGCCGGGCGCGTTCGAGCGCCTCGTGCGCGAGTACCAGGGGCTGTGCTGGCACATCATCCAGCGCATGGTGCGCAACCCGGAGGACGCGCGCGAGCTGTGCCAGGACACTTTCCTGCGCGTGCACCAGTGCCTGCATCAATACCGCTACGAGAGCGCGCTGAAATCCTGGATCGGGCGCGTCGCGTATACCATCGCGTTGCGCCATCTGCAGCACAAGCGCATCCCGCTGGTCGACAACGGTGCCGACGACGACTATTCGCTGGTCGACAGCATCGGCGACGGCTTCGACCTGGAGGCATCCTGTGCAGACGAGGAAGCAGCGCGCCACCTGCACGCCGCGATCGAGCAGTTGCCGCCGTTGCAGCGCACGCTGCTGACCCTGTATTACCTCGAAGAGACAACCATCCCGGAGATCGCCCGGATCACCGGCCTGGCCAGCGGCACCATCAAGAGCCACTTGTTCCGCTCACGTTTGCGCCTGCGAGGCGTGCTCGAAGCGCGGACCGGAGTTGCAGCATGACTATCCAGCACATCGACGACCACATCCCGTCCTTCGACACCGCCGCGCATGAGCGCGAATGGCTGGCGCAGGAAAACGCCATGCGGCGCGAGCGCCTGCAGCTCGATCCGGCCGGCGACGACGCACGCAGCCGACGCTACCGCCTGCTCGCGCGCGCCTTGCGCGAACCGTTGCCGGATGCGCTGCCGGCGGATTTCGCGCGGCAGATGGCCGCACGGGTCGCCGCCAGTCCGGCGCGACGGGCAGCCTCCGGTACACGTTTCGAATTCACGCTGATGCTGCTGCTGACGATCGCGCTGGCCGTGGCCGCCGTTGCGGTGACGGCGATGTACGGCGACGCGTGGCTGCCGTCGTTCGCCACGGTCCTGCCCACGCCGCATGCACCGGCCACCCGCTGGCTGCTGGCACTGGCCGGCTGCCTCGGCGCGTCGTGGCTGCTGGGGCAGTGGCAGCGGCACCTTCACGGCCCGACCACCTGAATTCCCGAACCGTCCCGGCGTCCGGTTGAAACCGGAACCGGGTGATCCGCTACTCTTCGCAGTCCGTCCGCCATCGCCGGAAACAGCATGCACCTCGAACTGCCGAAGGTTCGGCTGGAGTCCTTCAGGGATTTCGCCAAGCACTATCTGATGATCGTACTCAGCATCCTCACCGCGCTCGGGCTGGAGGCATGGATCGAGCACGCGCACCATGTCCACGCCGCCGAAGCGGCCAGCCTGCGTATCGATGCGGAGATCCGTTCCAACCTGGATGCAATCGAGTCTTCGCTGGCGCAGGACGCACGGCAAGCGAAGCGACTCGCCGCGATTCGCGACGGTCTGGTACAGGACTTCAAGGCGCACGCGCCGGAAGCGACGATCGCGCAGCATATCCAGTCGCAGGTCTCGGCCAGGAATTTTCAACTTAGCCTGAAGTGGCCGACCCTGCGCCACGAAGCCTGGGATGTGGCGGTGGCGGATCAGTCCGCCAGCTGGATCGACCGGGAGCGCATGCAGCGCTATTCCGCGGTCTACGCCAACCAGCGCGATGTCAGCACCAGCCTGAGCGCGAACCTGGCGCTGGTGATGGACGGCCCGCGGATGATCGACACGCTGACCGACCTCGACTCCGGGGATGTGCAATCGCGCGAGTTCCTGCATGTGGTCAGCCAGATGGCGACGATGCTGGATCAGGCGCAGCAGAGCCTGCTGTCACTGCAACGCCACCTGCGGGACGCATTGCCCGCGCAGGCCGACAGCACGGCGGCGAGCCGCCGCTGAACCGGAAGACTCCGCTACAGCTCCAGTACCGCATCCAGTCCGCGATGCAGGCCGACCAGGCCGGACACTTTGCGGATCGCCAGCAGCGCACCACCCACATAGGGCTTCGCACTGCTGCCGGCGTTGTGGCGCAGGCTCAGGGTCTGGTCCGGCATGCCGAAGATCGCCTCGACGCCGATCACGAAACCGGGCAGGCGCAGCGCATGCACCTGCGATCCCGAGAGCGTGCCGCCGCGGGTCTCGCGCACGCCGACGGTCTGCTCCAGCGGCACTTCCAGCAACGGCTGGCGCACCTTGCCCAGCCGCGTGGCCAGCTCGCGCACGGTGCCGCTGGGCGCGTCCGGTTTGCCGGCGGACGCGTAGTCGATGATCTCCCACTGCGGGATCAGCTTCGCCGCCATCTCGGCGAACTTGATCAGCAGCACCGCGGTCAGCGCGAAATTGCCGCAGGCCAGCACGCCACGCTGGCGTTCACGCGCCGCCGCGTCGATCTGCGCGTAATCCTCGTCGGTGAGGCCCGAGGTACCCACCACCACGTGCGCGCCATGTTCCAGCGCGGCGAGGATGTTCGCCTTCGCGCTGTCCGGCCCGGTGTATTCCACGAACACGTCGCACGATTGCGCCAGCGCTTCGGTGGCGCCGGCGAAGATCGCTGCCTGCAGGCGCGGCTCATCCAGTACTTCACCGAGCGGCCGTCCCGCGTGTCGACGCGCGACCGCGGCGACCAGCGCCAGGTCATCGGCGGCAGCGATGCCGCGCGCCAGTTCGGAGCCGGCCCAGCCGGTCGCGCCGGCAAGACATACCTTCAGGGGCATGGCGTTCAATAGCCGATGACCTCGCCGTCCTTGCGCATCTCGGTGGCACCCCAGTACACGTGTTGCCTGGCGTCATACATGATCGCCTCGTAGCCGCCGAAATTGCCGCTGCCCGGCACGATCTTGTAGCCGCGTTTCGCCAGTTCGGCCTTCACGGCGGGATCGAACCCCGATTCCATTTCCACCGTGCCGATGCCCTGCGACGGCTCGCCGGTCGGCTCGGCGTTGCCGTAGTGACGCCAGCGCGCGGCGTCGCCGGCGTCCTGCACGTTCATGCCGTAGTCGATCATGTTGGTCAGCACCTGCACGTGGCCCTGCGGCTGCATGTCGCCGCCCATCAGGCCGAACGCCATGTACGGTTCGCCGTCCTTCATCACGAAGCCGGGGATGATGGTGTGGAACGGCCGCTTGCCGGCGGCGTAGACGTTGGCGGCCTTCGGGTCGAGCGAATACAGCTCGCCGCGATCCTGGAACATGAAGCCGAGGCCGTCGGCGACCAGGCCCGAACCCATGCCGCGATAATTGGACTGGATGATCGACACCATCATGCCGTCCTTGTCGGCGGTGGTGAAATAGGTGGTGTCGCCGTTGAACAGTTTCGGATGGCCGGGGCCGAGGTTCGGGTTGGCGTGATCGAGATGGATCAGCTTGCGCCGCTGGTCGGCATAGGCCTCGGACAGCAGGCCCTTCATCGGCACGTCGACGAAGCGCGGGTCGGCGTAGAACTTCGCGAGGTCCTCATAGGCCAGGCGCTTGGCTTCCAGCATCGCGGTGATCGCATCGGCGCTGCCCACGCCCATCTTCTTCAGGTCGAAACCCTTGAGGATCTGCAGCATCTCCAGCGCGGCGAAACCCTGCCCGTTCGGCGGCAGTTCGTAGACATCGTAACCGTGGTAATTGACCGATTGCGGCGTGACCCACTCGCCATGGTAGCCGGCGAAATCCGCGTAGCGCAGGTCGCCGCCGATGCGCTTGAAGTAGCTGTCGATGGTGTGCGCGATCGCGCCCTTGTAGAACGCGTCGCGGCCACCCTCGGCGATCATCGTCAAGGTGCGCGCGAGGTCGGGATTGCGGAACACCTCGCCCTCGACCGGCGTGTGGCCGTCGATCAGATAGGTGTGGCGCGCATTCGCGCTTTCCTCGATCAGGCCGTGCTCGCGCTCGAACTTGGCCATGCCGCCTTTCCAGTACTTGGCGACCAGTTGGGTGACCGGGAAACCGTTCTTCGCATACGCGATCGCCGGCGCCAGGTCGTCGGCCAGCGACAGCTTGCCGAACCTGTCGTGCAGCGCACCCCACGCATCAACGGTGCCGGGCACGGTGACCGGCAGCGAACCGACCGGCGGGATGTGCGCTTGCGCCGGCATCCCGGCCTTCGCATAGGCGGCCTTCACCTCGGCCTGCATCTTCGCCAGGTCGCGACCCTTCGCCGACGGGCCGGAGCCGTTGTAGCCATAGAGCTTGTGCGTCTTCGGATCCCACACGATCACGAAACAATCGCCGCCGATGCCGTTCAGCACCGGCTCCATCAGGCCGAGCGCGGCGTTCGCCGCGATCGCCGCATCCACCGCGCTGCCGCCCTTCTTCAGGATGTCGACGGCGATCTGCGAGGCCAGCGGCTGCTCGGTCGCCGCCATGCCGTGCTGCGCCAGCACCGGCGAGCGCGAGGCCCAGGCGTGGCCGGAGTAGCGATCGCCGCGGCCGACGTCGGCGTTGGCATTGGCCGCCGCCAGCAGGGCGATGGCGGCGGCGATACGGAGTTGCGCAAGTTTCATCACGAGTCCTCTGACGGAAACACGGACAGCACGCCCTCCGTGGCAGCAGAGCTATTTTTTCTTCGGCATGTAAAGGTCGGTGATGGTGCCTTCGTACACTTCCGCCGCCATGCCGATCGACTCGCTCAGGGTGGGATGCGGATGGATGGTGAGGCCGATGTCGGCCGCCTCGCTGCCCATCTCGATCGCCAGCGCCAGTTCGGAGATCAGGTCGCCCGCATGCACGCCGACGATGCCGCCGCCGACGATGCGATGGGTTTCCTCGTCGAAGATCAGCTTGGTGAAGCCCTCGGTGCGATCGATGCCGATCGCGCGGCCGCTGGCGGCCCACGGGAACTTGCCCACGCCGATCTTCAGGCCTTTCTCCTTCGCTTCGCGCTCGGTCACGCCGACCCAGGCGATTTCCGGATCGGTATAGGCAACCGACGGGATCACCCGCGCGTCGAAGTGGCTCTTCATGCCGGCGACGACTTCCGCAGCGACCTTCGCCTCGTGCGTGGCCTTGTGCGCCAGCATCGGCTGGCCGACCAGGTCGCCGATCGCGAAGATGTGCGGCACGTTGGTGCGCATCTGCGAATCGACGTTGATGAAGCCGCGCTCGGTCACCGCGACGCCGGCCTTGTCGGCGCCTATCTTGCCGCCATTCGGCGAACGGCCCACCGACACCAGCACGCGATCGAACAGCGTGGTCGCCGGTATGCTGTCGCCTTCGTAGCCGACCTCGATGCCTTTCTTGGTGGCCTTGGCGGAGACCACCTTGGTCTTCAGGTGCACGCCCTTGAGCTTGCTGCCCAGGCGCTTGGCCAGCGGCCGGATCAGGTCGGCGTCGGCGCCGGGGATGAGCTGGTCCATGAACTCGACCACGGTCACCTCGCTGCCCAGCGCGGCATACACGGTGGCCATTTCCAGGCCGATGATGCCGCCGCCGACCACCAGCAGTTGCTTCGGCACGTCGCGCAGCTCCAGCGCGCCGGTGGAGTCGACGATGCGCTCATCGTCCCACGGGAACGCCGGCAGCTTCACCGACTGCGAGCCGGCCGCGATGATCGCGTACTCGAAGCGGATCAGCTTCGCACCGTCCCTGGTCTGCACTTCCAGCTCGTTCGGCGAGACGAACGTGCCGCTGCCCTCGAGCGTGCGCACCTTGCGCTGCTTGGCCATCGTGGCGAGGCCGCCGGTGAGCTGGCCGACCACCTTGCCCTTGAAGCTGCGCAGCTTGTCAATGTCGATCTTGGGCGCGCCGAAGCTGACGCCATGCGCGGCCATCGCCTCGGCTTCGTCGATCACCGCCGCGGCGTGCAGCAGTGCCTTGGACGGGATGCAGCCCACGTTGAGGCAGACGCCGCCGAGGCTGGCGTAGCGTTCCACCAGCACGGTGTCGACGCCGAGGTCGGCGGCGCGGAACGCGGCGGTGTAGCCGCCGGGACCGGAGCCGAGCACGACCAGCTTGCATTCGATGTCGGCCTTGCGGCCGGAGCCGCCTGCGGCCTGCGGCGCCGGCGCAACCGGAGCCGCGGCCGGAGCGGCGGCAGGTGCGGGTGCGGCCGGTGCTGGTGCTGCCGGCCTGGGCGCCTCGGCTTCCGGCGCCGCGGCATCGCCGGCCACTTCCAGCACGGCGATCACCGCGCCCTCGGAAACCTCGTCGCCGACCTTCAATTTCACTTCCTTGATCACGCCGGCGGCGCTGGAGGGAATCTCCATGGTCGCCTTGTCGGACTCCAGCGTGATCAGGCTCTGTTCCTTCGCCACCGTGTCGCCGGCTTTCACCAGCACTTCGATCACCGGCACGTTGTCGTGGCCGCCGATGTCGGGAACCTTGATCTCGATCGTGTTCGTGTTTGTCATCGTCATCGCCTCCGGTCAGAGCAGCAGCCGGCGGATGTCGCCGAGCTGGTTGGCGAGGAAGGCGGCGAAGCGCGCGGCGAGCGCGCCGTCGATCACCCGATGGTCGTACGACAGGGACAATGGCAGAACCAGCCGCGGCGCGAATTCCTTGCCGTTCCACAGCGGCTTCGTCACCGATTTGGACACGCCGAGGATGGCCACTTCCGGCGCGTTGACGATCGGCGTGAAGTAGGTGCCGCCGATGCCGCCGAGCGAGCTGATCGAGAAGCAGCCGCCCGACATCTCGGCCGGGCCGAGCTTCTTCTCGCGCGCCTTCTTCGAGATCTCGCCGAGGTCGCGGGCCAGGTCGAGCAGGCCTTTCTTGTCGCAATCGCGGATCACCGGCACCACCAGGCCGTCGGGCGTGTCGACCGCGATGCCGATGTGGAAATATTTTTTCAGGATCAGCTTCTCGCCCGACTCGTCGAGCGAGGCGTTGAATTGCGGAAACTGTTTCAGCGCGGCCACTACTGCCTTGATCTGGAACACCAGTGGCGAAATTTTCAGATCCTTGTTCTCTTCGCCGAGCTTCTTTCGGAACGCTTCCATCTCGGTGATGTCGGCGTCTTCGTGCTGGGTGACGTGGGGGATCATCGCCCAGTTGCGCGCCAGGTTCGCGCCGGAGATTTTCTGGATGCGGGTGAGCGGCTTCTCCTCGATTTCGCCGAACTTGGCGAAGTCGACTTTCGGCCACGGCAGCAGGTTCAGGCCGCCGACCGAGGCGGACGCGCCGCTGACCGGACGCGCGCCGGAAGCGAGCGCGTGCTTCACGTAGGCGCTGACATCATCGCGCTGGATGCGGCCGCCGCGACCGCTGCCCTTCACTTGCTGGATGTCCACGCCCAATTCGCGCGCAAAGGCGCGGATCGCCGGGCTGGCGTATGGCGCATCACCGGGCATCACGATGCTGGCGTCGAGTGGTGGGCGGGCGCTGGGAGCGGCGTCGCCTTCGGGTGCGTTGCCGGGCTGCACGCCTTGGCCCGCGATCGGGGCGGGTTTGTCTTCCGGTTTGGGCGCAGCGGGGGCAGGCGCAGGTGCTGCCGGGGCCTGGGCTACCTCACCCCTGCCGTCTCCCGGGGCGGGAGAGGGGGGCGCGGCGACGGCTTCGTCGTCGACTTCTATCACTGCGATGACCGCGCCCTCGGACACTTCGTCGCCGACCTTCAGCTTCACTTCCTTCACCGTGCCGGCGAACGGCGCGGGGACTTCCATGGTGGCCTTGTCCGACTCAAGCGTGATCAGGCTCTGTTCCTTCTCGATCCGGTCGCCGGCTTTGACCAGCACTTCGATGACGGGAACGTCGGCGTGGCCGATATCGGGAACGCGGGCTTCTTTGAGGTCGGCCATGGTGACTCCTGCTGGCGATGGCGTGCCGCTCGGGGATGGCGGCTGCATACAAGGCCTCAATCATAGCGAAGGCACGCAGCATTCGTATGGCGGCTCGTGCAGTTTGCTCGGACTGTCGCTTACCATGCGTAGGCGTATGCATGACCTTGAGCGCACGCCTTGCCGCGGTCCATGCCCTACTCTCGTCTCACCAACAAGCCGCGCGGGGCGGCACAGGAAGGAACCCATGCTGACGATCCGTGACCTGTCGAAAACCTATGCCAATGGCGTTCGGGCGCTGCGCGGCGTCTCGCTGGACATCCCCAACGGCATGTTCGGCCTGCTCGGCCCCAACGGTGCCGGCAAGTCGTCGCTGATGCGCACGATCGCCACGCTGCAGGATCCGGACGAAGGCACGATCAAGCTCGATGACATGGACCTGCTCGCAGACAAGCAGGCGACCCGTCGCCTGCTCGGCTACCTGCCGCAGGAATTCGGCGTGTACCCGAAGGTCTCGGCCGAGGCGATGCTGAGCCACTTCGCCGTGCTCAAGGGCGTCACCGTCAAGAGCGAGCGGCGCGAACTGGTCGAGGCATTGCTGCGCCAGGTGAACTTGTGGGACGTGCGCAAGCGCAAGCTCGGCACCTATTCCGGAGGCATGCGCCAGCGCTTCGGCATCGCGCAGGCGCTGATCGGCGACCCGCGCCTGGTGATCGTGGACGAACCCACCGCCGGACTCGACCCGGAGGAACGCAACCGCTTCCTCAACCTGCTGGCCGAGATCGGCGAGCGCGTGGTGGTAATCCTGTCCACCCATATCGTCGAGGACGTCACCGACCTGTGCTCGCGCATGGCCATCATCGGCCAGGGTCAGGTGCTCCTCACCGGCGAGCCGATCGAGGCGATCCGCTCGCTGGATGGCCGGGTCTGGCGGCGCAGCATCGACAAGGCCGAACTGGACGGCTACCGCGCCCGCATGAACATCCTGTCCACCCGCCTCGCCGGCGGTCGCACCCTGCTGCACGTGCTGGCCGACTCGCTGCCGGAGGAAGGTTTCGAACCGGTCGCGCCGGATCTGGAAGACGTCTATTTCGGCCGCCTGCGCGCGCAGGCCACCGCCAAGGCCGCCTGACGCCCGCCGCCACGGCGGCGGTCATCCAGAAAGTACAGGGACGGAAATACCGATGTCATTCAAGAATACCCTTTTCGAAATATGTCGATTCGAGTTGCGCCAGCAGCTCAAGGCACCGCTGTTCTGGATCGTGGCCGCCGCGTTCGGCGCTCTCGCCTTCGCCTTGAGCAGCACCGATGCGGTGATCCTCGGCGGGGCCAGCGGCAACGTGTTGCGCAATGCACCGCTGGTGATCGTGCGGCTGCTCAGCGTGCTCACCGTGCTCAGCATCTTCCTGGTGACGATCTTCGTCGCCGGCGCGGCGCTGCGCGATTTCGACCATCGCACTTCGGAGCTGTTCTTCACCACACCGATGAGCCGCGGCGCCTATCTCGGCGGTCGCTTTGCCGCCGGCTACGTCGCGGCGCTGGCGGTCATGCTGACCTGCACGCTGGGTATCGCCATCGGCGGCATGATGCCGTGGATCGACGCGGCACGCCTGGGGCCGGCCAGCTGGCACGGTTACGCCTGGGCGTTCGGCGTGATGGTGATCCCGGACATGCTGTTCATCGCCGCCTTGTTGTACCTGCTCGCCACCACCACCCGCTCGCTGCTGGCGACCTACATCGGGCTGATCGCCTACTTCGTGCTGCAGGGCATCGTCGGGCAGCTGACCAAGGACGTGAACAACCACTTCATTGCCGCGATGCTCGACCCGTTCGGTGGCCGCACGCTTGCACTGGTCACGCGCTACTGGTCGGCCGACCAGGCCAATCACGAGCTGCCGGCGCTGGCCGGCGTGCTGCTGTTCAACCGGCTGCTGTGGATCGGCGTCAGTCTGGCCATGCTGGGCGCCACCGTGGCGCTGTTCCGGCCGAATCGCGAAGGCTTGCAATTGCCCAGGCGCAAGAAGCGTGCGGAGCCGCCGATCCTGCTCCCGCCCGGCGGCGCCGCCGCACTGACCCTGCCCCGGGTAAGACTGGCCGACGGCCTGCGCGCGCACCTGCTGCAACTGCGCACGCAGTTCGCGTTCGACACGCTCGGCGTACTGCGCGGCGCGCCGTTCCTGATCATGCTGGCGCTGGGCGTGGCCAACCTGTTCGGCGCCTTGCTGCTCTCGGGCCAGATCTACGGCACCGCGACGTGGCCAGTGACGCACCAGGTGCTGGAGAACGTGCGCGGCGGCTTCCAGTGGCTGCTCTACATCATCATCACGTTCTACGCCGGCGAGCTGGTATGGCGCGAGCGCAGCCAGCGTTCGGCCGAGGTCAGCGATGCTTTTCCGGTGCCGGACTGGGTGCCGCTCACCGCCAAGCTCGGCGCACTGGTGGCGGTGATCGCCACCTTCCTGCTGGTCGGCGCGCTGGTCGGCATCGGCTGGCAGCTAGGCCACGGCTATACGCACCTGGAGCTGGGCCTGTATCTGGAAACGCTGGCGTTGCAGGCGATCCCGTTCGTGCTGCTGGCGGTGCTGGCGCTGTTCGTGCAAGTGCTGTCGAACAACAAGTTCCTCGGCTACCTGCTGACCATCGTGTGGCTGGTACTGAGCGCGATCGGCTTCGACCTGCTGCACTGGGAGCAGCACCTCTACAACTACGGCACCACGCCGGGTGCGCCGTACTCGGACATGAACGGCTTCGGCCACTTCCTCAAGGGCGTGCTGTGGTTCGACTTCTACTGGGCCAGCTGCGCGGTGGTCCTGGCGGTGCTGGCCGCGCTGTTCTGGGTGCGCGGCACCGGCCACGCGTGGCGCGATCGCTTGAACGAGGCGCGCGCGCGGCTGCATGCGCCGGCGGCGATCGCGATCGCGCTGGGCCTGTTCGCGTTCATCGGCAGCGGCAGCTGGATCTACTACAACACCAACGTGCTCAATCATTTCGAGAACAGCACTGCACAAACCAGACAGCGCGCCGACTACGAGAAGAAGTACGCGAAGTACAAGGATCTGCCGCAGCCGCGCATTACCGCGGTGAAGGCCGACGTCGACATCTACCCGTACCAGCGCCGGCTGGAAATCCGCGGCCATTACACCCTGGTCAACAAGCACGCTGCGCCGATCAGCGAACTGCACGTCAATTACACCGACGACTTCAAGCTGAAGTCGCTGCAGTTCGCGCCGCACGACACGGTCAGCAATGACAAGGATCTGGGCTACACCATTTATCGGCTGAAGACACCGTTGGCGCCGGGTGCGTCGATGTCGTTCGACTTCACCCTGGAATACGCGCCGAAGGGCTTCACCAACAGCCCCGAAGGCACCTTCCTGGCGCACAACGGCACGTTCTTCAACAACCAGATGTTGCCGCAGTTCGGCTACCAGACCCGCTACCAGATCACCGACCGCAACGACCGCCGCAAGTACGGGCTCAAGGGCGAGGCGCCGCGCATGCCCAAGCTCGGCGACGAAAAGGCGCGCGGCGATACCTACATCAGCAACGACGCGGACTGGATCAGCTTCGACACCACCGTCTCCACCGCCGCCGACCAGATCGCGGTGGCACCGGGTTACCTGCAAAAGGAATGGACGGCCAACGGCCGGCATTATTTCCATTACACGATGGACCAGCCGATGCTGCCGTTCTTCTCGTACCTGTCGGCGCGCTATGCCGTGAAGCACGAGATGTGGAAGGGCGTGGACATCGCGGTGTACTACAACCCGGCGCACGCGTGGAACGTCGATCGCATGATCCAGGGCGCGAAGGATGCACTGGACTACTACGACGCCAACTTCACGCCGTACCAGTTCCGCCAGCTGCGCATCCTGGAGTTCCCGAACTACGCCAGCTTCGCGCAGTCGTTCGCCAACACCATCCCGTTCTCCGAATCGATCGGCTTCATCGCCGACCTGCGCGACAAGTCGAAGATCGACTACGTCTACTACGTCACCGCGCACGAAGTGGCGCACCAGTGGTGGGCGCACCGGGTGATCGGCGCGAACATGCAGGGCTCGACCATGCTCAGCGAATCGCTGGCGCAGTACTCCGCGCTGATGGTGATGAAGCACAAGTACGGCGCCGACCAGATGCGCAAGTTCCTGAAATACGAACTGGACGGCTATCTGGCGGGCCGTGCCACCGAAAAGCTGGCCGAGGAGCCGCTGGCCAAGGTGGAGAACCAGCAGTACATCCACTACAAGAAGGGCTCGCTGGTGTTCTACGCGCTGCAGGATTACGTCGGCGAGAACGCGCTGAATGCGATGCTCAAGCAGTTCCTGATCGACAAGGGCTTCCAGCAGCCGCCATACACCACCTCGCAGGAATTCATGGACGCGCTGGGCAAGGCGCTCGGACCGAAGTGGCAGCCGCTGCTTGACGACCTGTTCTGGAAGATCACCCTGTTCGACAACCGCATCACCGATGCCACCGCGAAGAAGCTGCCGAACGGCAAGTACGAAGTGACCCTGAAGGTGCACGCCGGCAAGGTCTACGTTGACGGCACCGGCAAGGAGACCGCGGCGAAGCCGGATATTCCGATCGACATCGGCGTGTTCGCCGCCTCGTCCAGTGCCGGCAAGGACGGCAAGCCGCTGTACCTGGAAAAGCGCCTGCTGCCCGATGGCGACAGCACGATCACGGTGACCGTCGACAGCCTGCCCGCGCAGGCCGGCATCGACCCGTACAACGAGCTGATCGACAAGGTCTCCAGCGACAACCGCCGGGCGGTGACGGTGCAATAGACGACCGCAGCAGATGCGGATTTCACTTGACCACGGGCAGACATTCTGAGATCCGCGTTCCTGCGAAAGCGCGCCGCTGTCCGAAGTCATCGGGAGTGGAAACCGGGAACGCCCCACGCGCTTCGACGGTTTATCCTGCCTGTGGGAGCGACTTCAGTCGCGATGCTTTTTGCGCAGACGCCGCAGAACTCCAAGAGCATCGCGACTGAAGTCGCTCCCACAAACGTTCGAGGCTTCCGATCCGGTCGGGACCAGGAGCCGCGTCCGGCAGCGAGCCATGCGCGGCGGCTGTTCCGCGCGATCGGGTCGACTCCGGGCTTCAGCGTGCGGCGAGCTGCCCGGCCGGCTTGTCGCGCCCCGCTTCCGGCACGATCAGTTTCAGCGGTGAACCATCGGCGAGCCGGAAGCGAAACTGTTGCTGCAACCGGTCGAGCGCCTGCAGGCGTGGGCAGACCGCCTTGACGCGCGCATCGAGCTTGCCCGAGCGCGCATCCATCTCCTTGTCGACCGACTGATCGACCGTATCGGCACGCGCCTCGACATCGCTGGTGCGACCGGTCAGCACCGACCACAACACGTGACGCGTGAGCGAGCTGGCCAGCGCGTTGGCGGCATCCGTCATCGGCTGTTCGAGCGCCCGCCCGAGACCCTGCTGATCCCAGCGCTGCGCGTTCATGTGCGCGCCGAGCTCACGCAACGCATCGCGACGTTGTTGGTTGAGCCCGTCCACCAGCGCATCGCGATGATGCCGGCTGCCGCCAACGTCGCCGCCACGATGGCCAGCGAATCGAACCCGATGCCCACGGCCTCCTGCGCGATGCCGGCCATCTTCGGCAGCAGTTCGCGCATGCCGGCCTCGTAGTCGCGCAGGCGTGCCGCATCGTCGGCCGACACTGCAACCGCGCGCCCGTCCACGCTCAACTGGCCATCGTGCATGAACACGTCCGTCGGTCGCGCGTCGCTGCGGCTGAAGTCGACGCCGCCCGACTTCACCTGCACGTCGTAGACACTGTCGTAGCCGCAGTGATCGCCTTCGATACGCATGTCATGGGCCTGCACCTGCGTCATCGCAGCCAACCCCACAGACACGCAAAGAACCACCCATCGTTTGCGCATGATCGTTTCCCCGTGGGCGCGGACGGTCATCGTCCGGACGCGGCCTGGATGCCGCGTCATGCCAACAAGGTTTAAGGCAACGCCGATCCGTCACGCCGGCATGAGCCGGTGGTCACGCCGTGCCATCAGTCATGTGCAGGCGGGACGAATGGCACATCGACCTCAACGAATGGACGTCCATTTGCGGGCGCGCGATCGAATGCAGGCAGCGCCGCTCAACCTCGCCCGGACACCGTCGATGGCGGGGGTTCGGCGGTCCAGCGGATATCCATCGGGATGACCGGGATGCTGATCCTTCCGGCGTCGATCTGCTGCTTGATGGCACGCAACAGGTCGGTCTGCACGGCCCAGCCGTCGGCACTGCGGGTCCAGCCGCGCAGTACCAGGTTCACCGTCTGGCCGGCCAGGCTTTCGATCCACACGCCGGGCGCGGGATCCTTCAGCACGCGATCGTCCGCTTCGAGCAGACACATGATCGTGCCCATCACCTGGTCCGCCTCGTCGCGATGGCCGATACCCAGCTTGAGCTCGAAACGGCGCGTACCCAGCCGGTTGAAGTTGACGATGACGTCGCTGCCGATTTTCGCGTTCGGCAGGATCGCCTCGCGGTTGTCCGGCAGGATCAGCAGGGTGTGCATCAGGTTGATGCTCTGCACCGTGCCCTCGGTGCCGCCGGCGGTGACGTAGTCGCCGATGCGGAACGGCCGGAACACCACCAGCAGCACGCCCCAGGCCAGGTTGCTGAGCGACCCCTGCAAGGCAAGGCCGATCGCCAGACCGCCGGCACCCAGCGCGGCCACCAGCGGCGCCGACGGCACGCCGGCCTTGGTCAGCGCCATCACGATCAATACCGCCACCAGCACGCCATAGATGAGGTTGCGCAGGAAACCGCTCAGGGTGACGTCGACCGCGGCCCGCCGCAGCGCGCGCTGGCTGAAATTGGCCAGTCGCGCGGCCAGCCAGGTCCCGACCAGCAGGATCAGCAACGCCACCAGCAGGTTCAATCCGGCACGGATGACGCCATCGGAAAGCGTGGTTCCGAGCAGGTTGTCGAGAAAGTCATGCATGGAATCGGCTCGTTTGAAAAGCCGCCACAGCGTATCAAACCGGTCATGAAGCCGCGTCGAGGATCGCTCGGCAACTGCGTACCGACCTGTTTGCCGCGCAGATCCGAAGCCGCCTTCAAAGTCGACGATCCTCGATATCGCTGACACGGCCGCCGACGATCGTCACCACGGTGACATGGTCGCCGCGGCGGTAGCGCCATTGTTCGCCGCCTTGGTGGTTGTCCAGCACGCGGACGCCACGACGACCGCCGCGGCGGCGCGACTTGTGCGCGTGCGATTTCGACGTGGGCTTGCCCAGCAACGCGACGACCCGCTCGCGGCTGTCGCCGGCGGTGAGCACCCGGTTGCCCACCCGCAAGGTGCTCGATGCGTGCACCGCGGCACTGAAGGCGAACAACGCAACGATAAAATGAACACGCATGACCTGCTCCCTGGCCTGACTGGAAATCCTGCAACCCCGAATAACCGTCTCGCGACGGCGCTTCCGCTTCAGCTGCGGCGATCGTCGATGTCGGCGACCTTGCCGGCAATGATCGTCACCACGACCACGTGCCCCTTGTCGCGGGCGTATTGCCAGCGCTCGCCCAGATGTGCGCCGAACTTGTTCTCCACCGGCTCCTTGAACGCCGGCGTGCCCAGCAGGGCGATCGCATGTGCGGCGGTATCGCCGACTGTCAGCACCTGCTGACCGATGCGCAGGGTCTGCCCGGCCTGGGCGGCCAGGCTGAAAGCCAGCAACGAAATCAGCAAGAGATGGCGCATCACGTGCTCCTTTTCAGCGAAAGGATTTCAAAACCCCGCATTCGGCCCGGCCAGGTAGAACATCTCTTCGGACGTGCTGGCCCGGCCGAGCAACGCGTTGCGATGCGGAAAGCGGCCGAAGCGCGCGATCACCTCGCGATGGCGCCGAGCATAATCGAGAAACCCCTCGAACCGCTCGCGATGATCCAGCGGCGCCTCGGCGCACAGCGCCTCGAACAGGGCTACCGAACGCTGCTGCAGCGCCATGTCTTCGGCGTGTTCCAGCGGCAGGTAGGCGAACACGCGCTGCAGCGGGGGCAGTTGCCGGTCATCGCCGCGGGCGATGCCTGACAGCGCAACCTCCTGCGCGTGCGCGTCCTGTGCCCAGGCCTGTGGGTCGTGGCGGTGGATGTTGCGTGAAAACTGGTCGAGTACGATCAACCACGCCAGCCAGCCCAGCGGGATGGTCTTCCAGTCGTCGAGCGCACCTCGTGCGGCCGCGTCCAGCAGGCGACCGAAACGGTCGCGGATCTGCTCATCGAACGCCGCGTCGACATCGAACCAGCGCGGCATGTTCGCTTCGGCAAACCAGAACGCCAGTACCTCCTGTGCAGCAGGCGACATCTTTTCACCTTCAGTAGCGTGCAGCACCACCCAGATTATCCAAATCGAGATGAATGTCACGCAGACGTGAAAGTTGCCGGCGCAAGGCCAGCGTGTCGGGAGCCGGCGCGGTGGCTATCGCCCGCTCGAACGCTCCCAGCAAGGCGGCTTCCTGATAGGCCAGTGCGCGGATCCACGCGTTGTCGGGGCGGGCGGCAAGCCTCACCAGCCACCCGGCCAGGTGACGTCGGCCGACTCCGCGCCAACTGCCGTGCCGACGCGGCGTACCGCCCTCGGCGCGTCGCTGTGCCTGCAGATCGGCAATCAGCAGATCCAGCGTCTGCGCGCTCTCATTCAGCACCACCCGCAAACCCGGCTCGCATTGTCGGGCGGCGTGGCGGTACAGCCGTCGCAGGTCGATGGCCTGGCGCAGGAGAGCATTGCAGCTGGAAGGTTGGAATCGCGGCGGCATGGCCGCCTCCGGTGGGCGATGAGCGTGGGGGAGCATGGTCGCGCCGACGCACTTAGCGGGACATAAACCCGGCGGCACAGGCCGAACAACGGTCAGCCGGGGGTCACTCTGGCGTCTTCAGGGAGCGATCTGCAGCAGGTTCAACGGACGCCCGTCACTGCCGCGCACGCCCTGCTGCAATTCGGCGAGCCGCTGGATGGCCGGGCACAACGCTTCGATCTGCGGACGCAAGGCCTGCATGCGCTGTTGCAGCCGCGGCTGCAAGTCGCTGGCCAGGGCGCTGGCGCGATCACGCAGACTCGCGGCAGATTGAAGGTCGCCTGCCAGTGCCGCGTCGAGCGCTTGCTGGCCGAGGTCGGCCGCCACCACCGGCAACAGGTCGGCGGCGACCTTGTTCGCATATTCGCCGGCGACGTCGCCCTGCCAGTCGTGCGTGCTTCGACTGGTCGCAATACGCTGCCGGAGTTGGTCGGCGTGCACGCCGAGCCGGCGATCGAACTCGGCGCGGGTTGCCGGGGCCAGGCCCATGCCGTCGGCTTCGGCGCGCATCGCGCGCATCGCCAGATCCACGCCGTTCCGGGCGACGACGCGCACGCGCGGAACCAGCGTCCGCAGGTCGCGCTCGAACAACGCCAGCCGATCCTGGTCCTCCGCATTCAGATGCACGGCCACGCCGTCGGTACGCAACGCACCGTGCTGAAGCTCGACATGAAATGGCGCTGGCGAGGCACGATCGAACAGCAGGCTGTCGGTCTTCAGGGTGACGTCGTAGCTGCTGCTGGCATGGCAGGTAGCCGCCAGATCCTGCGCCTGCAGCGGCAATGCGGCGGACAGGAACAGCACAATGGCGAGCGAGCGAAGTGGACGCATCAGCATGATCCGGCGGGCAAAGGACATCAGCGATACCCGCTGCGCCACCAACCGAGGCTGAATGTGCCATGGCATGCCGCCCGGCGCGGAGCCCGACCCATGCCGTCTGTCGCGGCGAACTCAGCGACGCCGCTGGAACTGCGCCCGCACCGCCGGCCGGCCGAGTTGCCAGGCCAGCCAGAGCAGCAGCGGTATCGCGATCGCCTTCAACACCAGGGCTACCTGCCAGGTGCGCTGCGCCCGATCGATCATCCACAGCGCGATCTGGCCAAGCTGCGGCTGCGCCATGGCATGTTGCCGTGCGGCTTCAAAGTCGCCCGACTGCTGCAGCATCAGCACGCCGGTAACCAGCGCCCATGCCGCCAGCAGCACCGCCAGCACTTGCATCGCCGGGCGCGCCCACGACTGCCGCAGGATGCAGCCGGCACACACCGCGATGACCACCAGCGCCGCCGCGAGATACGCATATTCGGCGTGCCGCAGGTATTGCACGCCGCCCAACGCCGCAAGCAGCAGCGCCACCCACGGACCAACCGCCCAGAGCGAAAAGCGCCGCGCCGACGCCGTGTCGGCGCGCACCGCCAGCGGCATCAGGGAGCCGCCTTCAGGGTCGCCAGGTCGCTGAGCACCTGGGCGGAATTCTTCTCCGGATCGACGTCGACGTAGACCTTCGCGATCCGGCCTTGCGGGTCGATCAGGAAGGTGGTGCGCTTGGCGTAGTGCATGCCCATGTGCGAAGTCAGCACGCCGTAGGTGGTGGCGACGCTGCGATCGGCATCGGCCAGCAGCGGGAACGGCACGTGGTATTTCTTCGCGAATTCGGCATGCGACTTCACGTCATCCAGGCTCACCCCGACCACATCGGCCCCGGCCTTGCGCAGCTTGGCGATGTCATCGCGGAACGTGCACACCTCGGTGGTGCAACCGGGCGTGAAATCCTTCGGGTAGAAATACATCACCAGCCAGTGGCCGTGGAAATCGGCCGGCGAACGCCAGTGTCCATTCTGGTCTTGCAGTCGGAACGTGGGGGCGGCTTGGCCGACCTGCGGCGTGGCAGCGAAGGCCGGGGCGATCAAGGCACACAGCAGGGTCAACACGAGCAGGCAGGACAGACGACGCATGGCGCAACTCCAGCGGGAAACGAAAGTACGGCCCCGGCAGTTTACGCTCACCCACAAAGAAGGGCGCCATCAAGGCGCCCTTCTTTGTGGGTGAGCGGGAGTATCAGCGCTTGCTGATGGTGAACTTGCCCACCGAGACGCCGAGGTTGACGCCCTGGCCGGTACCCGTCAGGGCCAGCGAGGTGGTGCCCTTGGTCAGTACCTGCGCGCTGGCGCTCTTGACCACGCCCGCCTCGGCGCCGGCCTGTGCGTAATCGCCATACACGTCCTGGATACTGTGCACGTTGCTGATTTCGCCCTTGCCGTTGTCGATGTGGTATTTGCCCGCGGTGAGGCCGCCGCCGACGACGGTGATCTTCACGCTCGCTCTCTGGCCGTTGTCGCAAGTGATCATCCCGCTGCCTTGGGCATGCTTGTAGATCAGCGACCAGCCGGACAGGTTGTAGGTGAGGTCACATTTCACGCTGGCTTCGGCGGCTCGTGCGTTGCCCGTCGGCAATACGGTCATTGCCCCCGCGCAGGCCATTACCAGTGCAGCCATTCCAAAAGTACGCTTGATCATCGGTATCTCCTTGGTTTTCCCATGCGGGTCGTAGTGTCGTGTCCGCGTCATCAGGAGCCCTTGGGGTGGCACCTGGTTACGCGGTGATCGAATCGTGTGCAGGAAAGTGTGACAGCCGCGTGCAGGTCCACGCGCCCCCGTTCAGCTTTGTGATCCTGGTGCATGGACAACCGCGCGCGGCGCAAACTGCAGTTGCATGGACGCCGGGAGCGCGGCACCGTGTCCACGTGGGGCATGTCCTGAAGGCATGGCCTCCGACGCCCGATCACAGCAAAGGAGCATTCATGGTCAAGTATTCCCTGGTCGGTTATGACGGCTCCGATGCCTCCCGCCGTGCATTCCAGTTCGCCATCGACCTGGCCCGTTGCGCCAACGGACGGGTTCGCGTGGTGTCGGTGCTGCAGGTGACCGAAGGCGGCGCCGACGCGTCGGCCCTGATGATGGCCGACTCCGGCACCCGGCGCGTGCAGGAACTGCTGGAAGAGCTGACCTCGATCGTGCCCGACGCCACCACCCTGGTCGACGTCGAGATGGTCTACGGCAGCCCCGGCGACGTACTGCTCGGCCAGATCGATCAGCATGGCGTCGACCACATCGTGATCGGACACACCGAGCGCGGCGCGTTGGCGCGCTGGCTGCTCGGTTCGGTTTCCAGCAACGTTCTGGCCCGCGCCCATGTGCCGGTGACGGTGGTGCGCTGAGAGAGGCCGGACATGTGCCGGACAGCGAGTCGGTCGGGGTTAATCCGGCAACGCGGCGAAGCCGTATGCTGTGTCATCCCTTTGTCATGCGCTGGCCGACGGGTCGGACGCAACCGTTGCGCACAGGAAACCGCTTGAATTATTCCGCTGCCCTGCCCTGGACTCTGGAGAGTCTCGCCCTCGACCAGATCGAGGTCGCCCGCATTCGCCACGACGAAGACCTGTTTTTCCTGCTGTGCAGCTCGTCGTTTGTCGAGAGCGGCTCGGATCTGTACACGCAGAACCTGATCGATCACTTCGCCGACGACCAGGAACTGCAGGGCTGGCTCAGCCAGCACTGGCAGCACGAGGAATTGCAGCATGGCCGCGCGCTGGCCGCGTATGTGCGCAAGGTATGGCCGGAGTTCGACTGGGATACCGCGTTCAAGGCGTTCTGGAACGAGTACGGCGCAGTGTGCACGGCCGAGCAGCTCGAACCCTGCCGCGGGCTGGAGCTGGCCGCGCGCTGCGTGGTGGAAACCGGCACCGCCAGCTTGTACCGCGCACTCAACGAGATCACCGACGAGCCGGTGCTGAAGCAGCTGACCGGCCAGATCAAGAGCGACGAAGTCCGCCACTTCAAGCACTTCTACCAGCACTACCGGCTATACCGCGAGCGCGAGGGTTTCGGCCGCTACAAGGTGTTGCGCACCATCCTGCGCCGGGTCAACGAGATCAAGAGCGAGGACAGCGACATCGCGCTGCGCCACGTGTTCAACCAGTGCTACCCGCAGCACCTTGGCAACGAGACCGAGTTCCGTCGCATCAGCGATCGCGCGCAGGGCCTGCTGCGGCGGCACATCCCGGCCGGCATGACGGTGAAGATGCTGCTCAAGCCACTGGACCTGCCGCCACGGCTGCAGAAGGCGCTGGAAAAACCGCTGGCGCGCGTGACCGAAAAGCTGTTCCTGCACTGAAGCGGCGGAGCCGAGGGCGTCATGGCTTGTCCGTCGGCGAGCGCGGTTTTTCCTCGATCTTGCGTTGGGCTTCCCGCGCGGCCTTCAGCTTGCTCACGTCGATCGGGCGGATCTGCGTGATGGTGCAGGGGACATTGCCGCGCCCGGTCAGTATGTGGTCGAAGCCGGCCATCACTTCATGCATGTTGGAAGTGAGCCCGATGGCGGTGGCGAACGGCAACTCGTTGCATCCGGGTACATCGAGCAGCCACGCCTGGTTGGGCCGCGTATAGACGGCCAACTGCTGATTGCCCAGCGGCTCCCATGAATACAGCGAGCCGAAGAAGCGGAAGCTGCGCACCGGTGCGCCAGTCGCGGCCTGGTACGCGGCCTGGCGCTGGCTCTCCCGCTGGGGGTAGTTCGTGGCGCATCCGCCGAGCAAGCCACCGAACACCAGCACGCCGACGATCAGGCATGAGCTGGGGATACTGCGAACAAGCATGGGAACCTCCCACTGCACGCACGCGCCGCTGCAGTCGAATGACCGTGTCGATAAAAGCCTATTCCCGCGGACGTCGCGGCCACGTCACGAGCGGGCCCTCCACGCCATCGGGCATCACTGGACCTGCTTCTTGCCGCCCTTGTGCCCGGCCTTGTCCAGCGGCGCCCATTTCGACGGATCGAAGCCACCCACTTCATAGACCAGTGCCTGCTTCTTGTCGCCATCGGCCAGGGTCACGTTCAGGGTGATTTTCTTCGCCTTTTCCAGCATCGCGATGAAGGCCTTGTCGTCGCGGATCATCAGCGCCGGCTCGCCGGTGGAAGGCGCAAATGCCTTGATGCCCACCGGCTTGCCGTCGACCGTGCCGGCGATGGTGCAGTTGCCGCGGCAGAAGAAGCCGGGCTTGCTGCCGTACAGGAACACGCTCTGGCCCCAGCTGGTGTGTCGGCGCAGCACCAGTTGCACGCGGTCATTGCCCGAAGGCTGGCTGTTCTGGATGGTGGCGGTGGACTGCGTGCCGCCGGCCATCGGCGACACCTGGTACAACCACAGCCGGGCCAGCCGGCTCTTCTCGCTGGTCTCGGTGTAGCGCTTCTCGATCGCAGGCAGGGTCTTCTGCACTTCCTTCGCGGCATCGCTGTCGGGAAACCGGTTGACGATGTCCTTGCCCATCGACACCGCCATCTCGTCGTTGTGGATGCGCAGCAACTGGCGATAGGTGTCGAGGTTGCGTGCCGCATCGGCGGCCTGCGTCTGGGCTTGCTGCTGTTGCGCGGTCGGTGCCGGCGTGCCGGGCGAGCAGCCGGCGAGCAGCCAGGTGGCGCATGCGGCGATCAGGGCGTAACGAAGAAAGGCGCGATTCATCGGCGGCATCCAGGCGGAAACAGGCAGCTAGCTTGAAGCGATCCGCGGTCACCATGCAACAACCGCACGGTTTCGCTCGGGTCGACTCAGTCCGGCTGGCCGAAGCGCTCGCGCAGCGCCGCGCGGTAGCGCCGGCTGCAGGGAATCTTCACGCCGTCACGCATCTGCAGGCGCGCGTCGCCGGTCTCCAGCGGCTCGATCTCGGCGAGGTAGTCGAGGTTGACGAAGTAGCTGCGATGCACCCGCACGAAGCGCGCCGGATCCAGCCGATCCTCGATCCCGGCCATGGTGGCGCGCAGCGGGTAGTCGCGCCCGCGCACGTGCAGGTTCACGTAGTTGCCCGAGGCCTGCAGCCATTCGATCTCGCTGGCGTTGAGGAGGAACTCCTTGCCCAGTTTGCGCACCAGGAAGCGCTCCGGCCGCTCCACCGGCTCCACCGGCGCGCCTTCATCCGGCTCGGCCAGCAGCCGCGCTTCGCCCTGCTGGCGCAGCAGCCACAGCCGGTACAGCACCAGCACGCCGACGATCAGGAAATAAGTGCGGATGTCCTTCAGGTATTCGTAGCCGATGCCCGGCTCCCATCGACCGAAGTCGTAGTGGATGCCTGCGATGCGGTAGCCCAGCACGCGTAATGCGATCATGCCGGTGACGTGCACCAGGCAGAACGGCACGGTGGCGAGCAGGTGCCAGGGCAGGTTTCGGCGCCAAGTGTCGAAGCGGAACGGCCAGCGCCGCTCCACTGCCAGCACGGCGGGCACCAGCGCCAGAATCATCAGCGAGCTGGTCCACTCCCACAGCCACGGCTCCCAGGCGGCGACGCGGGCATGGTCGATCTGCGCGACCACGCTGTTGAAGACGGTGTTGAGGATGGCCAGCAGGACCCAGAAGGCGATCTCGGTGGGGCGCCGCCAGCGGTGGACATCGCGGTATTCGAGTCGGATGGCATGGCTCATTCGACGAATTCTACGCGACGGCGCACACCATTCGTCCCGGCTGCCCACGGCTCGTCCCCAGGCGCCCACGATCGGTCACACCAGCGATGCGAACCGCCGTCGCACGGCGTAGCGTGCGCCAATCACCGGAGAGATTGCGATGGAACGACGTGAACTGCTGAAGGCCGCCCTCACCCTGCCGCTGGTGCCGCTGCTGGCGCGCACCGCACGGGCCCTGCCCGCTTCCGTGGCCGGCGCGCTGCGCGCGCGGGTGCGACCGGGCCAGTTGGGTTGGCCGGCGCCGGCCGAATGGGAAGCCTTGCGCCGCGCGGTCGGCGGCCGACTGTTGCAACCGGTTTCACCCTTCGCCGAGGGCGCACCGGCCGCCGCCCGCGCGCACGCGCTCGAGCAACTGCGCAACCCTTTCGCGCTCGGCGACGACCCGGCGCTGACCCAGACCAGCGGCTGGGCCGATGCCTGGATTTCGCAGCCCAGCGCCTACGCCGTGGCAGCCGAATCGGCGGCCGACGTTGCCGCAGCGGTGGACTTCGCGCGCCGGCATCGCCTGCGGCTGGTGGTCAAGGGCGGCGGGCACAGCTACCAGGGTACTTCCGAGGCGCCCGATTCGCTGCTGATCTGGCCGCGCCATATGAACAAGGTGACCCTGCACGAAGGTTTCGTGCCGCAAGGCGGCGCGGGCAAGCTCGCGCCGCAGCCGGCGGTGAGCGTGCAAGCCGGCGCGATGTGGATCGACGTCTACCACGCGGTGACCACGCTCGGTGGCCGCTACGTGCAGGGCGGCGGCTGCACCACGGTGGGCGTCGCCGGGCTGGTGCAGAGTGGTGGCTTCGGCAGCTTCTCGAAGAACTTCGGCACCGCTTCGGCCAACCTGCTGGAGGCCGAGCTGGTCACCGCCGACGGTGCGGTACTCACTGTCAACGCGCACAGCCATCCGGAGCTGTTCTGGAGCCTCAAGGGCGGTGGCGGTGGCAGTCTCGGCGTGGTTACCCGGCTAACCCTGCGCACGTTCGAGCTGCCGCCCTTCTTCGGCGCGGTTTTCGGCACGATCAAGGCGTCATCCGACGCGGCCTACCGCGCACTGGTCGCGCGGGCGATGGTGTTCTACCGCGATGCGTTGTTCAACCGCCATTGGGGCGAACAGATGGGTTTCCGCCCGGACAACACCCTGTCAATCATGATGGTGTTCCAGGGCCTGACCCAGGCGCAGGCCGAACAGACGTGGGCGCCGTTCTTCGACTGGGTGCGCGCCCGCGGCGAGTACACGTTCGCTGAACCGCCGCGGACAATGGCAGTGCCGGCACGGCACTTCTGGGATGCGGACTTCTACCGCCAGCACGCACAGCAGCTGATGGTGCCCGACGACCGGCCCGGCACGCCGGACTACCACATGGTGTGGGCCGGCAACCGCGGTGAGGTCGGCTGGTTCATCCAGGCGTTCCAATCTGCCTGGCTGCCCGATGCGTTGCTCGCGCCGGGGCGGCAGGCGGCATTGGCTGACGCGTTGTTCGCCGCTTCGCGCCGGCACGGGTTCGAGCTGCACTTCAACAAGGGAATGGGCGGCGGCGAACCCGAAGCGATCGCGCGCACCCGCGACACCGCGATGAATCCACAGGTGACCGCCGCCTTTGCCCTGGCTATCTGCGCCAATGGCAGCGACCCGGCCTTCCCCGGCATGCCTGGCCCGAGACCCGACCTGGCGCAGGCGCGGCGGACGGCGACGGCAGTCGAGCGCGTGATGGAAGCACTGCGCACGGTGGCGCCGGACGCGGGCTCCTACGTCTCGGAGAGCGACTATTTCCTGCGCGACTGGCAGCATGGCTTTTGGGGCGCCAACTACGCCCGGCTTGCCCGTGCCAAGCGGCGCTACGATCCAGAGGGCCTTTTCTTCGTGCATCACGGCGTGGGCAGCGAAGGCTGGAGCGAGGACGGCTTCAGCCACCGCGCCGGTTAGGCGCGGCGACGCGTCTGAATCCGGGTGCTCGATGCCGGCGATCCGGTCGACAGGCATCGCCGTGTCGGTCGGAGGTGCCAGATGTTCCAGGTGCACCACACCGTTGATGCCCGCGTTGCCATCGCCGTCGTAAAACAGCTGCACGGCGGGCATTCGCCGACAACGCCTCGCAGTGAGTGCCGTCGATCAACGACATCCTGACCCGGTCGCCGTCGGGCAGTTCCTCATCCCAGGCGCCGTGCTGGGCGGGACTCGCCGGCTCGGCGATAATGCGGCCTCTGCGAGGACTCCCCCGTGTCGTCATCCCACTCGCCGCGATCCACCGGATCGCTGCTGCAGCACCGCGCCTTCGTCGCGTTCTGGTTCGCCCGCATCGCCTCCAGCTTCGGCTTCCAGATGCTGTCGGTGGCGGTCGGCTGGCAGATCTATGCAATCACCGGCCGCGCCTTCGATCTGGGCCTGATCGGCCTGGTGCAGTTCGTCCCGTCGGTGCTGCTGGCGTTGCCGGCCGGGCATGTCGCCGACCAGTTCGAGCGCCGCCGCATCGTGCTGTCGGGTCAGCTGCTGGAATGGATCGCGATCGCCGTGCTGGCCGGGTTGAGCCTGGCGCACGGCATCCACGAGGTCGGCATCCTGCTGCTGGTGTTCGTGATCGGCATCGCCAAGGCATTCGAGTTTCCGGCGTTGCAGTCGATGCTGCCGGCGCTGGTGCCGCCAGCGATCCTCCCGCGCGCGATGGCGGTGAACTCGTCGGCCGGCCAGGCGGCGATGATCATGGGCCCGGCGCTGGGTGGTTTCCTGTACGTGGCCGGGCCAGGCGTGGTGTACACGGCGTGTGCCGCGCTGTACCTGGTCTCGGTGCTGCTGATGGCTCGGCTGCGTTACGAACACGCGCCGCCGAAGCGCGAGCCGGCCACCTTGAAGACCGTGTTCGCCGGCGTGCATTTCATCCGCGCGCGCAAGGACGTGCTCGGCGTGATCTCGCTGGACCTGTTCGCCGTATTGCTCGGCGGCGCCACCGCGTTGCTGCCGATCTTCGCCAAGGACATCCTGCACACCGGCCCGTGGGGACTGGGCCTGCTGCGGGCGGCACCGGCCGCGGGTGCGCTGTTGATGTCGGTGTGGCTGGCGCGGCACGACATGCAGCGGCGCGTCGGCATGATCATGTTCGCCTCGGTGGCCGGCTTCGGCGTGGCCACGCTGGTGTTCGCGCTGTCGACCGCTCTGTGGCTGTCGCTGCTGGCGCTGTTCGCGCTGGGCGCGTTCGACATGGTCAGCATGGTGATCCGCGGTGCACTGGTGCAACTCGATACACCGGACGACATGCGCGGCCGGGTCAGCGCGGTCAACGCGATCTTCATCAACACCTCCAACCAGCTGGGCGAGTTCGAGTCAGGCATGCTGGCGGCGTGGCTGGGCGCGGTGGGCGCCACGGTGATCGGCGGCGTCGGCACGCTGGTCGTGGTCGGGCTGTGGATGGCGATGTTCCCGACCCTGCGCCGCCGCCAGCAGTTGCATGCGCAGGCCGCCGCGCGGGAAGAACCGGCAGTGGATATCCTTTGACGTTGCCCATGCAAGGAACCACCGCGTGATCACCACCTCGCCGACCGAGTTCCTCGAAGCCCTTGCCGCACTTGCACCACGGCCCGAGGCCGCCGCCACGGCGCGCGCCGCCTATCTGGTGGCACCGGCCGGGTTCACGCTGGCGGCGGAATCGGCGCGCGACAACCGCTACATGGACATGAGCCTCGCCGTCGATCCGCTGAAGGCGCTGGCCCAGCACAGCGCGCTGGCGCAGGCCTTGCGCGCGGACGTGCCGGTGATCACCTTCCCCGGCGATCCGGCGACGCCGGACGCGGTGTTTCCCAACAACGTGTTCGGCACCGCGCCGGGCCGGCTGGTGGTGGGCCGCATGAGGCACCCGGTGCGCCAGCGCGAGGCCGGACGCAGCGACATCCGCGCGTTCTTCGGCGACGTGCTGGGCTACGACGAGATCGACCTGTCCGGCTGCGATGACCTTGTCGCGGAACTGACCGGTTCGCTGATCATCGACCGCGCGCGTGGCGTCGGCTACTGCGGCCTCAGCGAACGCTGCGACATGGCCGGCGCGCAAGCGATGCACAAGGCGTTCGATCTGCGCCTGACGTACTGCTTCGAGCTTGCCGAGTCCGAGTATCACACCAACGTGGTGCTGACCCTGCTGGCCGGTCGCGCCGCGATCATCGCCGCCGACGGCTTCCGCGATCCGGCCGCGGTACAGGCGATCGCCACGGCTTGCGGCAACCGCGCGATCTGGCTGACGCCGGCGCAGAAACAGGCCTTCGCCGGCAACGCGATCACCCTGTCCGACGACCGCGTGTGGATGAGCGCCTGCGCTGCTGCCTCGCTGACCGACGAACAGCGCGCGGCGCTGGCCGGTTACGGCTTCGCGATCGGTGCGGTGGAACTGGGCGAGATCGAGAAGGCCGGCGGCAGCCTGCGCTGCTGCGTCGGCGAGATCTACTGATTCGCCCTCGGCGTTGCGCACGCCGGATCGGCGGAGTCCAACCTGCGTGTTCGGCAACGCCGACGGCCCGCCGCCGCCAGCATCCGGCCTTGTCCCGGCACGTCGCCTGACCGATACCCGCGATGCCGAGACCGTCTGGAAGCCGGCGGGCTACGACGTGCGCCGGGGCTGGTGCCCGGCCGCCTGCACGAGACCTGCCAGTGCTTCGCCGATCAGTCGACGCGACTGGAAGTGCGCGTGTTGATCAGGGCGTGAAATACGTCGTGGCTGCCGACGCGTTCGACGAACGCGGCGTGTCGGAGCTGTCGCGGGCGTCGACGCTCGAACCTTGGATCGGGCAATCACTCTGCACCACTCAAAAATCCTTCTGCACGCTCAGGAATACGCCGCGGCGAGGGCCGAATTGCGGGGCGCCGACGCCGATGCCGCTGCCGTCGCGCAGTTCATACGTGCGATCCAGCGCATTGATCAGCGCAAGCTGCGTATGCAGTTTGCCGAAGCGGTCGAACGCGAAATCGTGCGAGACGTTGAGGTTCAACTGGAAGTACGCCGGCAAGGATGCGCCGTTCGGCACCGCGCCGTCCTTGCGCAGGCCGCTGCCGAACAGGTAGTCGGCGCCGAGCCGAGTGCTGTCGTCCAGCGCGTAGCCGATGCCGCCGGACGAGGTCAGTTTCTGGTCATGGTCGAGGAAGATCCAGTGATCGTCGACGTAAGCCAGGTCGTCCGCCGCGAAGTTGTACTGGCTGGTGATGATGCGCTTGCCGATGGCCTTGCCGAGCGAGGCATTGAAGTACGCCGACAACGACCCCTGCGCGTAACTGGCGGTGAACTCCAGCCCCTTCACGCGACCGGCTTCGTAGTTGAAGGTGGAGTAGACCAGCGCCGAACCGAACTGGCCCTCGTCCTGCAGGCGCTGCACCTTGCGGTAGTAGGCGTCCACGCCGACGGTCCAGGACAAGCCGATGTTCCGCGAGATGCCGACATCGAAGTAATCCGAGCGTTCGGCCAGTGGCGTGTTGTTGCCGCTGTCCGTCACGGCATTGGTGGTGCCGTCGAATTTCGCGATGTTGGAGCTGGCGATCATCTCGGTCGCCGGCGGCGTGAAGTAGCGCGAGTAGCCGGCGTGCACGGTAGTGCTGTCGGTGGCCTGCCAGGCCAGGCCGAGGCGCGGGCTCAACTGGCTTTCGCTGCGCACCAACTGGTAGCGGTCGCCGCGCAGGCCGTAGTTCAGCGTCCAGTTCTCGCCGATGCTCCATTCGTCTTGCACGTAGGCCGACCAGGTCTTCGCGACGAGATGGCTGTCGTCGAGGATGTTGAGCGGCATGGTGCTGCTCTGCTCGCCATCGGCATTGGCCGGGAACACCCACGCGTCGTTGCCGCTGGCGGCGCGTTCGAAGCTGCCGTAGATGCCATAGCGCAAGGTATGGCTTTCGCCCAGCGGCGTGGCGAAATCGGCCTGCAGCGTGCTGGCGCGATTGCTGCGGCTGACGTCGGACGCGACGCCATTGAACATCAGCTCGCCGATCCGGTCCGGCGTGTAGGCGAGGCTGCTGTAGCGCTGGCCGAGGGACACCTGATAGTCGGTCGCGCCCAGCTTGCCCTGCAGGGACAACACGCCGAAGCGGGTGTTCTCGCGCTGGCGTTCGTCGAGGTTGGCGGAGTCGAAGTCGACCGTGTCGAGATAGCCGAATGCAGGCGTCTGGCCCGGATTGTTCGGGATCTGGAAGCGGTTGTTGGCGACGCCGAACAACAAGCTCAAGCGGGTGTCGTTGTCGATCAGGTAGCTGATGTCGCCAAAGCCCTTCACCTGGTTGGTGTGGTCGTGGATCGGCTTTTTGCTCGGCGTGGGGTTCTCGATGCCGGCATCGTTCTCCATGTAGTTAGCGGTGAGGAACCAGCTCCAGCGATCGTCGCTGCCCCAGACCGATGCGTTCGGGTTCAGCGTGCCGTTGCTGCCGCCGGTGATGCCCACGCTGCCGCCGTTGCCGAGCTCGTGACCGCTGCGCGTGGTGATGTCGACCACCGCCGCCGTGCGCAGGCCGTACTGCGCCGGCAGCGCGCCGTCGAGCAGCTTCACGTTGTCGATCGTGCGCGCATCGAGGCTCTGGCCGAAGCCGCCGATCGACTCGGGAATGATCACGCCGTTGATGCGGTACTGCAGGTTCGCGTGGTCGCCGCGCACGTGCAGGCCGCCGTAGGAATCCTGCACCACGCCCGGCGCCTGCAGCAGCACCTGGTTCATCGGCGTGGACGCGCCCAGCGGCAGTTGCGCGATCGCCTTGTGGTCGATCACGTACTGGCTGCTGCCGGTACCCGGCGACAGCGCATTGCGGGCCTGGTCCAGCCGCGCCGACACCGTCACGGCGTCGAGGTCCCGCACCATGGCGGGTTGGCCGTCCGGGGCGTTGGCGGGGATGTCCTCCGCGGGCGCGGTCATTGCCGGAGATGGGCCGGCGGCATGGGCGGCGGTTGTACCCAGCGAAAGGGCGAGGCTCAGGGCAAGCAGGGAAGGTTTCATCAGGGATCCGAGCAAGGGGCGGGGGGGATTTTGTAATGTTATAATATTACATTACGGACAACCACCGTCGCCTGCGCCAGAAGTCATGCCTCGCGAAGAATCGTCGCCGCGTCGCGCCGTCATCAGCCCCGCTTCACGCCGTGTCCCTAGACTGCAGTGATGCCCGCCTCACGGAGCCACGCATGACCCAGCACAGCCAGCAGGTGCCCGCCGTCAGCGCACCGGTCGAACACGGCCGGATCACTTCGGCGATCCTCGATTTCGTCAGCCAGGTGCCGGACAGCAAGGTCGGCAACAGCAAGGAGCCCGCCAGCGAGGCGCGCCGGCTGGCCAATCGCGCCGCCCAGCGCGCCGCGCTCACCGCCGGTTCGCTGGCCCTGCCACCGGGGCCGCTGGGCTGGCTGACCCTGTTGCCGGAATTGATCGCGATCTGGAAGATCCAGGGCCAGATGGTCAGCGACATCGCCGCCGCCTACGGTCGCCATGCCACGCTGGGGCGCGAACAGATGATGTGGTGCCTGTTCCGGCACACCGCGGCGCAGGCGTTTCGCGATCTGGTGGTGCGCATGGGCGACCGGCTGGTGTTCCGGCGGATGTCCCACAGCGTCGCGCAACGCGTGGCGAAACGGGTCGGCGTCAAGCTGACCCAGCGCACGTTGAACAAGGGCATCTCGCGCTGGTTGCCGGTGATCGGCGCGCTCGGCGTCGGCGCGTACGCGTATTACGACACCGGGCAAGTGGCGAGCACCGCGATCGAGATGTTCGAAGGGGAGATCGCCATTGAGGGCGACGACGAAACCCCGAAGCCGGAGCGACAGGCCGAGCCACGCCGCCGCATGGCGGACAGCCTGATCGAGAAGGCCGTGGCCGGCGCCGCACGCAAGGTGGCCGGCACGGCGCGCAAGGCTGCCGCCAGAAAGCCGCGCAAGCCGAAAACGGACTAGCTCCGGCCATGCCGGCGGATGACGCCGGTGCCGCTTTGCGGCAAGCTGCATGCTGGATATTCGCCGGAGCCGCCGCATGCCGCCACGCCACGATCGCCCCGTCGCGCTGATCACCGGCGCCGGCCGCCGCGTCGGCGCGGTGATCGCACGCACGCTGCACGCGGCCGGCTACGACCTGGCGCTGCACTATCGCCATTCCGCCGATGACGCCCGCGCGCTGGCCGACGAACTGGAACGGCAACGCGGCGGCAGCACCTTGCTGCTGCAGGCGGAACTCGCCGAGCTGCCGGCGTTGCCGGCGATGATCGAACGCTTGCTGGCGCACTACGGCCGGCTCGACGCGCTGGTCAACAACGCCTCGGCATTCTTCCCCACGCCATTGGGCACGGCGACCCCGCAGCAATGGAACGAGCTGTTCGCCTCCAACGCGCAGGCGCCGTTCTTTCTCAGCCAGGCGGCGATCCCGGCCTTGCGCGAAGCACGCGGCGGCATCGTCAACCTGATCGACATCTACGCCGAACGGCCGCTGGCGGAACACGCCGTGTATTGCATGGCCAAGGCCGCGAACGCCGCGATGACCCGCTCGCTGGCGCTGGAGCTGGGCCCGGAGATCCGCGTCAACGGCGTGGCGCCGGGTGCGGTGATGTGGCCGAGCGACGGCAAGCCGTACGACGACCAGCAGGCGATGCTGTCGCGCACGCCGCTGCAGCGTGCCGGTACGCCGGAGGACGTGGCCGGCGCGGTGCTGTGGCTGCTGCGCGATGCGCCGTTCGTGACCGGACAGATTGTTCGCGTCGACGGTGGGCGCACGCTGTCGGTGTGAGTTTCTGCGGCTATTTCTTCTTCGGCGCGAACGCCTGCTGCAACAAAGCCTGGTCGAATCCGACGCTGGCTTCGCCGGATTCCGCGTAGCGGTACAGCGCGGCCGAGTAGATGCCCTGCAACGACGCCTGCACCAGGCCGAGCAGGACGAATCCCGTCACGACGATCACCGCAGCCACCACGATCGCGACGACCGATTGCATCGCCACCGCACCGCCGATCAGGACGGCACCGACCAGCACCGCCAGCACCATCAGCAAGCCGAACACGATGCCGATGCCGCCGTTGCCGATCAGGTTCTCGCCCCAGCTGCGCTTGAGCAGCGCGACGCTTTCCTTCACCGCATCGATCGGCCCCACGTCCTTGCTGACCAGCACCGGCACCACCAGGAAGGTCGCCACCGTCCAGGCCAGTCCGATGAAACCGACCACCAGCCGGCCGAGCAGGCCGAGGCGCTCCTGGATCATTCGCAACACCAGCCCGACGGTGGCCGCGATCAGCGCATAGCCGAGGATTTGCGGCAGCCTTGCGCGGGCCAGCGCAAAGCCGGCAGCCACGCTGGTCGGCTCGCCGCGCAAGTGCATCAAGGCCACGCCGGTCAGCGCGGTCTGGAAGAAGATGATCACGAAGTACTGCACCAGGTAGAAGCCGAACATCAGCAGGTACGCACCCGCCGACATGCCTTCCTCGACGCGCGCCCCGGCGTGCCCGTCGCCGAACGCCATCAGGCCGACCGGAATCAGGAAACTGGCCGCCACCAGCAGCGTGCACAGACCCGACAGCAACGGAAACACCAGCAACGACTTGTCCGAACGCAGCACCGCCGCGCTCGCCTTCATCAACGCCCAACTGCGTGCAAATTTCCCGGCCATGCGTGCCCCCTCGTCCGTGGATCGTGAATACCTTTCTAGCACCCGCCGTGCGGCCGCGACAGTGCGCCTTGCTCAGCCGGCCAGGGGCTCGACCTGCAAGGGTTCGCGCTGCGGCGGAAACGCCGCCCACAACTCGGCCATGCTCAGCCCGCTGACCGGGTGCCGGAACGCCGGCGCGATATCGGCGATCGGTCGCAACACGAACGCGTGCTGCAGTTCCTTGCGCGGGATCTGCAGATGACCCGGGCCGTCGAGCACCAGCGCGTCGTAGAACACGATGTCGACATCCAGCGTGCGATCGGAATAGCGCGGCACGTCGCGGCGGCGGCCGTGGCGGTCCTCCAGCGCGTGCAGCCAGTCATTCAATGCCTCGGGCGCCAGGTCGGTATCCAGCCCTACCGCCAGGTTGACGAAGTCCGCACCCTCGAAACCCACCGACCGGCTGCGGTAGGCCGGCGACACGCTGAGTTCGCCGAAACGCTCGCGCAGTTCGCCGATCGCCGCCGGCAGGTAGCGTTGCGGTTCGAGGTTGGAGCCCAGGCTCAGGTAGACGCGTGCCACGTGGTCAGGCCTCGACGAGGTCGTGGGCCTTGCGGCCGGTGAGCGATGTTGCTCCCTGCCCGGCCTGCGCCGCCAGCCCCGCGCGCACGTCCTGCCCCGACGGCTGCTGGTAAAGCGCCAGGCCGAACTCCGGCAGCAGGGCGAACAGGTGGTCGAAGATGTCGGCGTGGATGCCTTCGTACTCGGCCCATTCCACCGTCGCGGTGAAGCAATACAGCTCCAGCGGAATGCCCTGCGCGCCGCTGGCCAGCTGGCGCACCATGCAGCTCAGGCCATGATGGATCTGCGGATGGCCGTCCAGATAGGCCTGCACGTAGGCGCGGAAGGTGCCCAGGTTGGTCAGCCGGCGGCGGTTGGCGGGCACCGCGGCCGCGTCGCCCTGCGCCTGGTTCCATTGCGCCAGGTCGCGCTCCTTGGTCGACAGGTAGTCGGCCAGCAGGCGCAGCGAGGACAACCGGCGCAGCTCAGCCTCGCCCAGGAAATGCACGCTGGCTGCATCGATCTGCAGCGCGCGCTTGATCCGCCGCCCGCCGGTTTCCTGCATGCCGCGCCAGTTCTTGTACGAGTCGGAGATCAGCCGCCAGCTTGGGATGCTGGTGATGGTCTTGTCCCAGTTGCGCACCTTGACCGTGTGCAGCGCGATGTCGATCACGTCGCCGTCGGCATTGAGCTGCGGCATCTCGATCCAGTCGCCGACCCTGAGCATGTCGTTCGACGACAGCTGCACGCCGGCGACGAAACCCAGGATGGTGTCCTTGAAGATCAGCATCAACACCGCCGACATCGCGCCCAGGCCGGACAGCAGCAGGCCGATGTGCTTGCCGGTGACCGCCGCAATGATGATCAGCGCAGCGGCGACGAACAGGCCGAGCTTGATCAACTGCACCATGCCCTTGATCGAGCGCTGCTGGCCGCGCGGCGTCTGCCGGTACATGTCCTCGGCCGCCGACAGCGCCGCACTGATCGCCATCACCACGAAGAACACCAGCAGCGCCGTCGTCAGGTTGCCGACCAGCGCCTCGGTGCCCGCCGGCACACCCGGTACCAGCACGATGCCGTACTGCACCAGCAGCGCCGGCACCGACCTGGCCAGCCAGCGGAAGGTGCCGTACTTGCACAGCGCATCGTCCCAGTGCGTGGCGGTGCGACGGGTGATCCCGCGCACCAGCCGCAGCAGCAGACGCCGCATCAGTTGCCCGGCCAGCCAGGCCAGTGCCAGCAGCGCCAGCACGCCCAGCACGCTGCGCGTCCAGGGAAGGTCCATCAGGTGCTGCAGGGTTTGCATCGGCTCGTTCCTGTCGGCTCGGGACCCGCGCAATGGACAGCGGGCACGGATCGGGGCGGCATGAACCGCAAGAGATTCTCGACTGTCCGGTCAGGATGGGGACACGGCGCCGGCGGCACAACCACCGTCGGCGCGGAACATGGCGCCGCTATTGCGGCCGCACGCCACGCTCGATGCACACGCCGACCGCCTTCGCGCCGCGCACCGCGCCCGGCTTGGACAGCTTCAGGCGCACCCAGCGCACACCGAATTCCTCGCGGATGATCGCCGCGCAGCGCTCGGCCAGCGTTTCGACCAGGCCGAAGCTCGACGCACCCACGTAGTCGATCAGGCGCTTCGACACGTCCTTGTAGTTCAGCGTGAGCGCGATGTCGTCCGTTGCCGCCGGCACGGTGTTGTCGAACGCCATCTCGATATCGAACGACAGCGTCTGCCGCACGCGACGCTCCCAGTCGTAGATGCCGATGACGGCATCGATGCGCAGGTCTTCGATGAAAACGGTATCCATGGCGATTCACTGTGGCAATAGCCATACAGGGTCGGGCAGCCGGCGGCCGGATGCAAGTACGGGGTTGCTCGCGAAAGCCACCGCAGCGAACGCATCGCATAGATGCGATCATGTCGCATGGCCAAGTTCGACACGCTTCCGCTCAAACCCGCACTGCTCGCCAGCGTGGAAACGCTCGGCTACGCGGAAATGACCCCGGTGCAGGCGCAGAGCCTGCCGCCGATGCTGGAAGGCCGCGACGTGATCGCGCAGGCTCAGACCGGCAGCGGCAAGACCGCGGCGTTCGGGCTGAGCCTGCTGCAGTCGCTGGACGTGGACACGATCCGGCTGCAGGCACTGGTGCTGTGCCCCACGCGCGAGCTGGCCGACCAGGTCAGCAAGGCGATCCGCAAGCTCGCCGCAAACATCCCGAACGTGAAGTTGCTGACCCTGTGCGGCGGCATGCCGCTGGGGCCGCAGCTGGCCTCGCTGACGCACGATCCGCACATCGTCGTGGGCACGCCCGGCCGCGTGCAGGAACACCTGAAGCGGCAAAGCCTGCACGGCGGCGGCATCAAGGTACTGGTGCTGGACGAGGCCGACCGCATGCTCGACATGGGCTTCTCCGAGGCGATCGACGACATCATCGGGCGCATCGCGAAACACCATCAGACCTTGCTGTTTTCGGCCACCTATCCGGACGAGATCCGCGCGGTGAGCGAGCGCGTGCAAAAGGATCCGGTGGTGGTCACGGTGGAAGCGCCGGCCGAGCAGAGGCCGGCTATCGAGCAGCAGTTCATCGAGGTGGAGCCCGCCCGGAAGCCCGATGCGCTGGCACAGCTGCTGGCCGGCGAACGTGGCCAGCACGCGCTGGTGTTCTGCAACATGCGCCGCGAAGTGGATGCGGTGGCACAGGAGCTCGACCGCCGCGGCTTCTCCGCGCTGGCCCTGCACGGCGACATGGAACAACGCGACCGCGACGAGGTGCTGGTGCGCTTCGCCAACCGCAGCTGCAACGTGCTGGTGGCCACCGATGTGGCCGCGCGCGGGCTCGACATCGTGGCGCTGCCGCTGGTGGTGAGCTACGACATCGCACACGACCCGGAAACCCACACCCACCGCATCGGCCGCACCGGCCGCGCCGGCGAATCGGGTCTGGCAATCACCTTGTGCACGCCGCGCGAGCAGCCGAAGGCCGCCAACATCGAGGAACTCAACGGGACGCCGTTGCCGTGGCGACCGCTGAAGGTCACACCCGCACGGGGCAAGACCCTGCACCTCGCACCGATGAAAACGCTGGTGATCGACGCCGGCCGGCAGGACAAGCTGCGTCCGGGCGACATCCTCGGCGCGCTCACCGGCGATGCCGGGCTCGATGCGAAAGACATCGGCAAGATCGACGTGTTCGCCACCCGCGCCTATGTGGCGATCAGCCGCGCGCTGGCCAACAAGGCACTGGAGCGGCTGCGCGCCGGCAAGATCAAGGGCCGCAATTTTCGCGTGCGGCCACTGGCCTGACCGGCGCGCTGCCACAACGTTTCCTGCTGCGAGAAACCGACCGATGATCCGATTGCCCGGCCCGTACTCGATTTTCGCGCTCGCCCTGCTGCTCGTCAGCGGCGTCGCCCAGTCCGCCGCAGCCATCCCGGTGTACGGCTACAAGATCGTGCACACCTACCCGCATGACACCAGCGCCTACACCGAAGGCTTGTTCTACAAGGACGGCTACCTTTACGAGAGCACCGGCGAAGTCGGCCAGTCGACGCTGCGCAAGGTCGAGCTGAAGACCGGCAAGGCCGTGCTGCGCCACGACCTGCCGGCACACTATTTCGGCGAGGGCATCGTGGACTGGAAGGGCCGGCTGGTGCAGCTCACCTGGAAGAGCCAGACCGGCTTCGTCTACGACCTGGCGAGTTTCAAATTGCAGCGCACGTTCGGCTATCCCGGTGAAGGCTGGGCACTGACCCGCGACGACCGCCAGCTCTACATGAGCGACGGCACCGCGGTGCTGCGCGTGCTGGATCCGGAAACGCTGGCCACGACCCGGCGCATCACGGTGACGGCCGATGGCGTGCCGGTCACCAACCTCAACGAGCTGGAGTGGATCAAGGGCGAGATCTACGCGAACGTGTGGCTGACCAACCGCATCGCGAGGATCGATCCGGTCAGCGGCCACGTCGTCGGCTGGATCGATCTCGATGGCCTGCTCGATATCAGCCAGTTGCCCGAACCCGGCAACGACGTGCTCAACGGCATCGCCTACGACGCGGCACACCAGCGGCTGTTCGTCACCGGCAAGCACTGGCCGAAGCTGTTCGAGATCACCCTGGTCGAGCGGCCAGCCCGGTAGATCCCGGGCTGGCCCGAACGAAGCTCGCGGCGCACTCCCGGCGCGATCTTCTTCGCAAGTGTCGTCGAGGAGAGAACAAGTGCCTCACAAGATCGAGTATCTGGCGACTGCCGATCCCGCGTTCGACGCCATGCGCCGGCAACGCGGCACCACTGGCCGAGGTCGAGTCGATTACGCGTCCGGACCCAGACCTGTCGCGCCGCCATCGACGCCCAGCCAGCGCGCTGCGCCACGACCGGCGATCCGTCCACTGGCGAAGCAGGCAGTGAGCAGATAGCCGCCTGTCGGCGCTTCCCAGTCCAGCATCTCGCCGGCGCAGAACACGCCGGGACGCGCACGCAACATGAGGTGTTCATCCAGCACCTCCAGCCGGACACCACCGGCCGTGCTGATCGCCTCGGCGATCGGCCGTGGCCCGCGCAGCCGCAACGCCAAGGCCTTCAGCTGCGCGGCCAGCGCGAGCGGATCGGCCAGCGTGGCCTTGTCGGTGAGTTCGAACACCAGCGCGCATTTGGCCGCGTCCAGTCCGGCACGACGGCGCAGCCAGTCACCGATGCTGTGTTTGCCCCGCGCTGCGGCAAGGCGCTCGGCCAGTACCGGCTGGCTGTAGCCCGGCACCAGGTCCAACTTCAGCGTGGCCGCGCCACACGCGGCGATCTGCTCGCGCAGTTCGGCACCGATCGCGTAGATCAGGCTTCCCTCGATGCCGTATTCACTGAGCACGAATTCGCCCTGGCGCGAATGCGCCACGCCGTTGCGGTCGATCCATTGCGCGACCACCGGTTTCAGCGGTGCGCCGCCAAAGCGGCTGGACAGATGTTCGCTCCACGCGAGTTCGAACCCGCAATTGGCCGGCTGCAGCGGCGCGATGTCGACCCCGGCCTGCTGCAATGGCGACAGCCATGCCGCATCGGACCCCAGTTGTGGCCAGCTGGCACCGCCGAGCGCCAGGACTGTCGCGTCGGCCGACACCTCGCGCTCGCCATCCGGCGTGGCGAAGCGCAGCGCACCGTGCGCCTGCCAGCCAAGCCAGCGATGATGCATATGGAACACCACACCCGACTCACGCAGGCGACGCAGCCAGCCTCGCAGCAACGGCGCCGCCTTCAGGTCGGTCGGGAACACCCGCCCGGAACTCCCGGCGAAAGTCTCCACGCCCAGTCCACGCGCCCACGCACGCAATGCGTCCGCGTCGAAGGCATCGAGCCAGCGACCGACCTCCACCCGGCGTGCACCGTAGCGTTCGACAAAGCGGGCCGCCGGCTCGCCGTGGGTGAGGTTGAGCCCGCCCTTCCCGGCCAGCAGAAATTTTCGTCCGACCGAGCCCATTGCGTCGTACAGATCCACAGCCATGCCCGACGCACGCGCCACCTCGGCGGCCATCAACCCTGCAGGGCCGCCGCCGATGATTGCCAGTCGCGGGATGGGCGTCGGAGTCATTCGTGCATGGTCGCATGCCGCATGGACGGAATGAACCGATCGACGGCTGCGTGCGACGTGAACGAGCCACCCGGTTGGCCTCGTCAACAAGGGCAGGAAACGAAGAAGTGATGGTGAAGCGTCGACAGAAGAGCCTCCGCTCTGCGACGCCACGTCGATATTCCCAACGCGCAGGACCGAGGGCAGCCAATTTAGCCGAGCGACTGCTGGCAGCTCGCTGTTTCGCTCGTCATCCCGCGAGAAAACCCGACCACGTTTTCTGCCGCAATTCACAGAAATGCACAGTCAGATCTTGCGGATTATCGCCGGACAGCACCCGCGTATCGCAATAATTTACGCCATTCCTGCCCGACCAAATTATCACGTTGAAAAATGATGCAATTCGCGATTTCCGCAACATGGAAACCACCGCCATTATTCCGTTGATAATACATATCCGCATATTATTTATTGCGTACGCAAATACCCGCACCGACCGAAATATTGCCGCAAGGGACTGCACCAGAACCGCCACGTCCGGCGCTTTTTTCGGCGACCGCAGGGCATCGGAACTCCGCAAGAAATCGCCCACCATCAGGGCGCGTAAACCTCGCCCAATAAACACCACGACGGTCGACGGCGTCGGGCGGCAGCCTTCGAGAAGGGCGGTCGTGGTTTTCCGGAAAACGATCCGCGAATCGCAGGTAATTACGATTTCGGCAATGCGAATTTTTTCGTCCCGAATACGATGCCCACTGGACGGCACCGGAAAAAATCCTATTGACGCTTTTCGGCGGCAAACCCTACCGTCAACCGGTTCGTCAATTGGGAGCTTGACGAATGATCCGGTGACAACGCCATGCCATTACGGCGTTGATTGAAATACAAAACCGCGCGCCGCCTCTTGAGGGAATTCATTGGGGGAGGAACGGCCGCAGTGCGCACGGGATCGCCAGGCAATTCATAAAGACCATGGTGTCGTGTCTGTCCACGCCGCCTTATTCATGAAGTCCAGGTGGCTTCATTGGGTTCGTTCGCCTCAAAAAAACTTCGGGAGTTACAAATGCCAAGTCATTTTCGTCTCAAGTTGCTCGTGGCCGCCATCGGCGTGGCCGCCGCGGCCACGGTCAGCGCGGCGCCGGCCAGCAATGCCGTTACCGGCAACGCATTCGTCGCGCTGGCGCAGCACGCTGCGCAGTTGCGCCAGGGTGATGTCGTCAGCGGAGCGCTGGCGACATCGCAACCGATCCATATCGAGGTTGCGCTGAAGTTGCGCAATCCGGCTCAGCTGCACACCTTCCTGGCGACCGCCAAGACCTCGACGCTGTCGATGGTGCAGCACAAGATGTCGACGCAGCAGTTCGTGGCCGCCTATTCGCCCACATCGGATCAGGCGAACAAGGTCGCCGCGTGGCTGAAGGCCGCCGGTTTCACCAACGTCACGATCGCGCCGAACCGCATGATGATCTCGGCCGACGGCCGCGCGGATACCGCGCATGCCGCGTTCAAGACCTCGTTCGTCAAGGTCAGGACCAAGGAAGGCCGCAACGCCTTCATGAACACCAGCGGCGTGCAGATTCCGGCCGCACTGCAGGACAGCGTGCTGTCGGTGATCGGCCTGCAGAGCGTGCACCAGGCGCACACCTTCGCCAAGCCGATGCAGGCTGGCTACACCACCCAGGCGGTGACCGGCCACAACCCGACCGAGTTCTCCTCGATCTACGGCGGCAACGGCGTGACCACGGCGGCCGGCGTCCCGGTGGGCATCGTCACCCAGGGCAAGATCACCCAGACCATCACCGACCTGAACACGTTCACCTCGCAGAACGGCCTGGCCACGGTCACCACGCAGACCATCAACACCAATGGCACCAGCACCGATACCAGCGGCCTGGGCGAATGGAGCCTGGACAGCCAGGACATCGTCGGCATGGCCGGCGGCCAGGTCGGCAGCCTGATCTTCTACAACATTCCGACCCTGTCCAACGCCAACCTCACCGCCGACTTCAACACCATCGTCAACGCCAACGCCACCAAGATCATCAACGTCTCGCTGGGCGAGTGCGAGACCAGCGCGCAGAGCGACGGCTCGGCCGCAGCGCAGGATCAGATCTTCCAGCAGGCGGTGGCGCAAGGGCAGACCTTCTCCATTTCCACCGGCGACTCCGGCGCCGACGAGTGCGGCGACGGCGGTGTCACGCCGAGCTGGCCGGCCGCGTCGCAGTACGTGGTGGCGGTGGGCGGCACCACACTGAATGCCTCCACCACCACCTGGAGCAGCGCCACCGTGTGGACCAGCGGCGGCGGCAGTTCCAGCACCTTCGAGCCGCAGCCAAGCTGGCAGAACGGCGTGGCCCCGGGCAGCAAGCGCGGCCTGCCGGACATCGCCTATGACGCCGACCCCAACTCGGGCTCGAAGATCATCGTCAGCGGCGCCACCCAGCAATACGGCGGCACCAGCCTGTCCGCTCCGTTGTTTGCCGGCGCCTGGGCGCGCGTCATCGCGATCAAGGGTTCCAACGTCGGCTTTGCCGCACCGCTGTTGTACCAACTGCCGGCGTCCGACTTCCACGACATCACCTCGGGCAACAACGGCGGCGAGACCGCCAGCGCCGGCTACGACCTGGCCACCGGTCGCGGCGAACTGATCATCAGCGGTGCCGCCAACGACATCGGTGGCGGTTCGCCGCCGGCCAACGTGCCGCCGGTCGCCAACTTCAGCGACAGCGCGAGCAACCTGATGGTCAACTTCACCGACAGCTCCACCGACAGCGACGGCAGCATCGCCTCGCGCTCGTGGAACTTCGGTGACGGCAGCACCTCGACCGCGACCAACCCGAGCCACACCTACGCCGCTGCCGGCACCTACAGCGTCTCGCTGACGGTGACCGACAACGACGGCGCGACCAACACCAAGACGCAGTCGGTGACGGTCACCGCTGCCGGCGGTGGCGGTGGCAACGTGCTGCAGAACGGCGTGGCGTTGACCGGCCAGTCCGGCGCGACGAATGCGCAGCTGTTCTACACGGTGGTGATCCCGGCCGGCGCCAGCAACCTGGTGATCTCCGAGTCCGGCGGCACCGGCGATGCCGATTTGTACACGAAGTTCGGCTCCGCCCCGACCCTGTCCAGCTACGACTGCCGCCCGTACATCACCGGCAACAACGAGAGCTGCACCGTGGCTTCGCCGCAGGCCGGTACGTACTACGTGATGCTGAACGGCTACACCGCGTTCTCCGGCGTCAGCGTCAAGGCGACCTGGAGCACTGGCGGTGGTGGCGGCGGCAACGTGCTGCAGAACGGCGTGCCGGTGTCCGGCCTGAGTGCGACCAAGGGCAACGCCGTGTACTACACGATGGTCGTGCCGACCGGGGCCAGCAACCTCAACATCAAGATCGCCGGCGGCACCGGCGACGCCGACCTGTACGTCAAGCTCGGTTCGACACCGACCACCAGCAGCTACGACTGCCGTCCGTACATAGCGGGCAACAGCGAGAGCTGCACCGCGTCGGCACCGACCCCGGGCACCTACTACGTCATGGTGCGCGCCTACAGCAGCTACAGCGGCGTCACGCTGACCGGCAGCTACACGCCATAAGGAAAAGGCAATACGCCACAGGACGGCGCGCACGGACGCGCGCCAGCGGCCCTCTTGATGTCGGCCGCCACGGATGGATACTCGGCACAAGCGACGCATACGGACGTACGTCGACACTACAGCAGGAACCCGAGGCCCGGTCGGCAACGACCGGGCCTTCCTGTTTCCATGCCAAAGGGCATCTGTCCGCCCGTCGCACCGGCGCGGTAAGGTGTCTGTTTCCCCGCTGAAGGATGCGAACGATGCTTCGAGCCATCTCCCTGCTGCCGGCTGCCTTGCTGGCCATCGCCGGCACTGCCCAGGCGGCGCAAGCGCCCGTCACGCCCCACGAGCAACCGGCGCTGCACGCACTGGCCAATGCGCCCAGCGAGGCGGAACTTCGCGCCACGATCACCCGCCTGGTCGGCTTCGGCACCCGCCACACCCTGTCCGACACGACATCGAACACGCGCGGCATCGGTGCGGCGCGGCGCTGGGTGAAGTCGCGCTTCGAAACGATCGCGCATGACTGCGGCGGCTGCATCGAGGTGATCACCCCGTCGCAGATGTTCACCGGCAAGCGCGCACCGAAACCGACCGAGGTGATGGACGTGGTCGCGATCAAGCGCGGCAAGCGCGATCCGGATCGCGTCATCGTGATGACCGGCCATCTCGATTCGCGCGTCACTGACGTGATGAACGCCACCAGCGACGCGCCCGGCGCGAACGACGATGCCTCCGGCGTCGCCGCGCTGATCGAGGCAGCGCGGCTGCTGTCGAAGCAGGACAACGACGCCACCCTGGTGTTCGCCGCGCTGTCCGGCGAGGAACAGGGCCTGTACGGCGGCAAGGTGCTGGCCGACTACGCGGTGGCGCACGGCTGGCAGGTCGAGGCCGATCTCAACAACGACATCGTCGGCAACAGCCACGGCCAGAACGGCGTGATCGACAACACCACCGTGCGGGTGTTCTCCGAAGGTACCAAGAGCAACGAGAGCGTGGCGCAGGCGAACTACCGCCGCTATCACGGCGGCGAAGTGGACTCGCCCTCGCGCAATCTCGCCCGCTATATCGATCGCGTCGCCGACACCTATCTGCCCGACTTCCGCGTGCACATGGTCTACCGTACCGACCGTTACAGCCGTGGCGGCGACCAGGTGCCGTTCCTCGAGGCCGGCTATCCGGCGGTGCGCGTCACCGAAGCGCACGAGAACTACACGCGCCAGCATCAGGACCTGCGCACCGAACATGGTGTGCACTACGGCGACACCATCGACGGCATCGACTTCCGCTATCTCGCCCGCGTCACCGCGTTGAACACGTTGACCATGGCATCGCTGAGCCGTGCGCCGGCGCCGCCTACCGGCGTCGACAGCAAGGGTGCGCTGGCCACCGACACCACGCTGACCTGGCACAAGGTGCCGGGCGCCGCGGGATATCGCGTGCATTGGCGCGAGACCACCGCGCCCCAATGGCAGCACGAGCTCGCGGTCGGCGATGTCGACCGGGCCGTGGTGAAAGACGTGGTGATCGACGACTGGTTCTTCGGCGTCTCGGCGGTCTCGGCCGATGGCTACGAAAGCCCGGTGGTATTCCCCGGTTACGCCGGCAGCTTCGAACGCTCGCCGGCAGAAGCCGCCACCAGCGCCAAACCCTGAAGGGCGACCGACGCGGGTCGTGCCGACCCGCGTCAATCCAGCCGCACGCCGAGCAGGCCGAACCGGCGCAGGCCATCGGCGCTGGGACGCAGCGCGCGACCGGGCGGCAACCGGCGCAACCAGCCGGCATCGAACATCGCGGTAGTCAGCGCCACGCCGAGCGGACCGCCCAGGTGCATGCGCCGCTCGGTCCAGTCCAGGCAGCTGCGGCCGTACAGCGCCGGCACGCCGGCCAGCGGCAGTCCGCTGGCGGCGAGCGCATCGGCACCGTGCGGCAACAGCTGCAGGCCGCGCGAGCCGGTACGCAGCCAGCCGTGCTGCAACAACGCGCTGCAGAATGCCACGCCCAGCGTTCCGGCCAGATGCCGGTAACAGCAGCGCGCCCGCTGCAGTTGTGCATCCCCTTTTTTCGGCAGCGCGCACGGGAGCGGTGCGCGGGCGAGTGTCAGCGACTCCAGCATCGCCGCAACGCGCTCATCGGCCAGCCGGTAATAGCGATGCCGGCCCTGCACATGCAGCGCCAGCAGGCCACCGTCGAGCAGCCGGCGCAGATGCGCGCTGGCAGTAGCCGCACCGATGCCGGCCAGCTGTGCCAGTTCGCCGGCTGGACGCGCGGTGCCATCGGCCAGCGCCAGCAGCATCGCCGTGCGCGCCGGTTCGGCAAGCAGGCTGCCCAGTTCGGCGAGCTGGTAGCGATTGAGTGCAGCGTCGTCGTTCATGCGCGCAGTCTAGCCAGCCGGGCTGCCGGATGCTTCGCCGTGCGACGAAGCACGAGCATCCCGATCGACGTGGCTGCAGGGGTGGCTCAGCGCTCGAACAACGCCAGTTCGGGCCGGTGCAGGCTGAAGCCCTGCACGCTGTTGACGCCCAGCGCGGTCAGCGCCGCCACGGTCTCGACATCGGTCACCCATTCGGCCACCACCTCCAGTCCGAGCCGATGGCCGATGTCGGTGACCGCGCGCACCATCACGTGGCTGACCGGATCGGTGAGCATGTCGCGGATGAAGCTGCCGTCGATCTTGATGATGTCCAGCGGCAGGTTCTTCAGATAGGTGAAGGACGACATGCCTGCGCCGAAATCGTCCAGCGCGATCTTGCAGCCGACCGCGCGCAGGCGTTCCATGAAGCGCGCGACCTGCGACAGGTTGCGCACCGCGACGGTTTCGGTGATCTCGAAACACACTTGCGACGGCGCCACCTGGTGGCGTCGCATCAACTCGATGATCAGCTCGGCGAGCGCATCGTCCTCGACGCTGGCCCCGGACAGGTTGATCGCCACCAGGGGCACTTCACTGCCGGCCGGATGCAGGTGGTCGAAATTCGCCAGCGCGGTCTCGATCACCCAGCGGTCGATCACCGGCATCAGGCCATAGCGCTCGGCCGCAGGCATGAACACGCCCGGCGCCAGCAGCTGGCCGAATTCATCGCGAAAGCGCAACAGCAACTCGATGCCGGCCGGGCTGCCGCCTGCCTGCAGCGGCAGCGGCCACACCTCCTGATAAGTCAGCCTGAGGCGGTGCTCGTCGATCGCCCAGCGCAACCGGTTGGCCCACTCCATCTCGCTGCGCCGCGTGGCCGTCTTGGCGTCCGCATCGGAATAGAAATGCACGCGATTGCGACCGAGCTCCTTGGCCATGTAGCAGGCAGCATCGGCGTGCGCGAGCAGATCCCGCACGGTGGCACCGGGATGATCGATCAGCACGCCGCCGATGCTGGCACTGATCGTGTAGCTGCGTTTCTCCCAGATGAACACGTAACCGTCGATGCAACACCGTACCCTCTCTGCAAGGGACTGCGCGTCGGCAAGGTCATCCACGCCAGTGGCCAGCACGCCAAACTCGTCGCCACCCAGCCGGGCCAGCACGTCGCCCGCGCCCAGATTCCTGCGCATGACGATCGCCAGCTGGGCCAGCAACTGGTCGCCGGCGAGATGACCGGAGGTATCGTTGATCAGCTTGAATTGATCGAGATCGACGTATAGCAGGAGCACCGGCGCAGTACTCTCGCCGATGGCCTGCAAGGCACCTTGCAGGCGGCGCTCGAATTCGCGCCGGTTGTAGAGCTCGGTCAACGCATCATGGCTGGCCTGATAGCCCAGCTGCTCGGTCAACTCGCGCTGCTCGGTGATGTCGCTGGCAACCATCAACAACTTGCCGCGCCCTCCGAGGATGACTCGCGAAATCGCCGCGCTGGCCCAGAATTTTCCGCCTTCGCCGTTGCGCAACAGCGCCTCGACGCGGCTGCAGCCCTGGCCGGCCGGGTCCTGCAGACGCATCTGCAGGGCCGGATCCTCGAACACCTCCGGCAGATGCTGCTCGCCGATGTGCGCACCCAGCCGCTCGCGCGAGGCCTGGTTGGCGTAGGTGATCAGACCGTTCTCCGCATCGGCGAGCAGCACCATCGCCGGCAGCAACTCGTTCAATGCGCGGAAGCGCTCCTCGCTTTCGCGATACTGGCGGCTCATGCGCCAGCCCAGCTCCAGCGCACGCTGACGCGTGAAAGCCACGGAGAACACCAGCAGCGCCAGCAGCAAGCTCGCCAGCAGACCGGCCGGCACGGTCGACTCGGCCCACGTGATGGCGCTCGCATCCGTCGTGTACGGCTGCATCCGCATCTGCCACACGCGCCCGCCGTAATCGAGACTGTGCTGAAAACGGTAACCGCTCGCCGGCATCGCCACACCCGGTCGCGAGTCATACAGCGGCACCGGCCTGCCATCGGTGATGTCGCTGATTCTCAGGTGCAGAAGCCTTCGTGCATCGTCCGGCACGGCACTGCCGATCAGGCCGCTGACCCGGAAAGACAATGCCAGCGAGCCGCGCATCCGCGACCGACGCTCGGCGATGGTCGGCGGTGGCGAGCCGGAGCTGTAAACCGCCAACCGAAAGGTCACCCCATCAATGGCCGACGTCGGGCCGGCCTGTTGCAGCAGATGAAAAGGTGCCGACAACGTGGCGCGATCGCTGTCGCGCGATGCCATCAGCGCGGCAAGGTTGTTCGGCTGCGCCTCCACCTCCAGCCCCACCACCGCTTCGTTGCCGGCCAGCGGCTCGACCCAGCGGGTGACGTAATGCTCCCCGTCCGGTCGCAACTCGCGCCGCACATAGGCCAGCGCGACCAGGCTGGGAAACTGCGCGCGCGGCCTCAGGTTGACGTAGAAGTCGTGAAATTCCGCCGGAGTGACTTCGTCGGATGCAAGGAACAGGGTCTGTGCCGCACGCAGCAACAATTCGGCCGAATGCAACTGCGCCAGTACCGCGGCATAACTCTTGTTGGCCAGCTGGTTGCGGACGAAATCCTGTTCGGCCTGCTGTCGTTGCAGTTGCTGCCAATGCACGATCACGGTCAGCGCTAGCCCGAGCAGCAGCGCCAGCAGGCTCCACAGATAAGCCGTCAGCTTGCGTGGCAAGGAGGACGGGACTTCGCTATCCATGCCACGGCGGCCCGCCCCTGCGGCAGGGGGAGCAGCGCCGGAATCCTTGGTTGCTCGCAAGAAAACTCCCCACATGCTTGATGAGTTCGGCCGCATGGACGACAACCCTTGCGGACACTATCCGGCAGCCGCACCGGCCAGGTCAAACAGACCGCGCGACCCCAGCGGTTTCAGCGTCGTTCGCGCGGTTTCGCGCGGTGCGTCGCCATGGCCGTCCACGGATCGTCCGGCCATGGATGGCGCGGGTAACGACCCTTCAATTCGCGCCGAACCTCCGGATAGGTCCGCTCCCAGAAACCTTTCAGATCCTGCGTGACCTGGATCGGCCGGCCGGCCGGCGAAAGCAGGTGCAACGTGACCGGAATGCGTCCGCCACCGATGCGCGGCGTGTCGGCGAGGCCGAACAGTTCCTGCAGCTTGACCGCCAGCACCGGCGGTTCGCCGTTCGCATACTCCAGTTGTCGGCGCTGGCCGCTCGGCACGACGAGACTTTCCGGCGCCTGCGTGTCGAGCAGGCGGCGCTGCTCATGATCGAACCGCCTCGCCAGTGCCTGCGACAGGGTGTCCGCATCCAGCTCATCGAGTCGATGCATGCCGTCCAGGCAGGGTGCCAACCAGTCGTCCAGCGATGCCAGCAGCGCTGCGTCGGAGACGTCCGCCAGCCCCAGCTCCGGCATCCATGCACGCAACGCCTGCATGCGCGCGCGCAATCGCCGCGCATGGCCGCTCCACGGCAGCACGTCGATGCCGCGGGCCCGCACTGCGGCAAGCAGCGCAGGCAGTGCGTCCTGCGCGTTCACCGGCACGCTGCGGCGATCCAGCACGATCGCGCCGAAGCGCTGCTCGTCGAACGCTTCCACCGCGCCGCGCTGATCGTTCCAGCGCAACGTGCGTTCGCGCGTGAACTGCGCCGGATAATCGCGCTCCAGTGCATCCGGATCGAGTGGCGCAGCCGCGAAGATCAGGCTGTCGCGGGCTTCGTGGCGAAGATCCAGCGCGACCAGCCACGGCTCGCCGTGCAGCGCGGTGTTCTCGTGCAGGCGCGCACCACGACCGTTGGCCAGCGTGTAGCGCAGCGGATTGTTGTCATCGCGGCGGGCGACGCGATCGGGAAAGGCGTGCAGCAGCAGTTCGCCTACGGCATGACCGTTCGGCACGCCACTGGCGGCGGTACGGACGTCCAGACGTCTGCGCCAGCCCTTGCTGGCCTGCTCGATCGCGGCCAGCGCACCGGTATCGACTTCGCCACGTGCCAGCGCGCCGCGCCGGTCGCGCCATGCATGCAGCGCCATCACCCGCACGCGGAAATCGTCACTGCGCGCCTGCGTTCCGCGCAACGGCGAACGCGCCTCCATCAACGCCAGCAGGTCGGCGATCAGCGCATGCAGTTCGATGGGTGCACGCAGGGCCGCGGCGGCCAGGCGCGGGCTGGCACCGAGCTCCAGCATCCGGCGACCCAGCGCGGTGATCCGGCCATCGCTGCCGAGCGCGCCGAGCCGACCCAGCAGGTCGCGCGCCTGCGCCAGAGCGCCGGCCGGCGGCGGATCGAGCCAGCGCATGCCATCGGCGCTGCTCTGGGTGACACCCCATGCGGCGAGTTCCAGGGCCAGCGCGGAGAGTTCGACCTGGCCGATCTCCGCCGTGCGCGCCGCCTCCAGCCGCTTGCTTTGCGGCCACAGCCGATACGCCGTGCCCGCCGCTACGCGACCGGCGCGGCCGGCGCGCTGGTCGGCCGAGGCCTGCGAGATGGCGACCGTCTCCAGCCGGGTGAAGCCGGAATTCGGATCGAACCGTGGCTCGCGCGCAAGACCGGCATCGATCACGGCGCGGATGCCCGGCAGGGTGATGCTGGACTCGGCCACGTTGGTCGCCAGCACGATACGCCGGGTGCCCGGCTCGGCGGGCGCCAGCGCGGCCTGCTGCTCGGCCAGCGAGAGTTCCCCGTGCAGCGCCAGCACCTCGACGTCATCGCGGACCAGCGTCTGCGCCAGCACCGCCTGCACGCGCGCGATCTCGCGCCGACCGGGCAGGAAGGCCAGCACGTCGCCGTCATTTTCATCCAGCGCCTGGCGCGCGACGCGGGCGAGCTGGTGCTCGATGCTTTCCTGCGTGCGCGCCGGCGGATGCTCGATGCGCACCGGGAAGCTGCGCCCAGGGCTGGACAGCCGCGGCGCGTCCAGCCATCGCGCGATGCGCTCGCCGTCGAGCGTGGCCGACATCAGCAGCAGACGCAGGTCCGGTCGCAGCGTGCCCTGCACGTCCAGCGCCAACGCGGCGCCGAGGTCGCCGGCCAGGTGACGCTCGTGGAATTCGTCGAACACGATGGCGCCGATCCCGGCCAGCTCCGGATCGTGCTGGATCAGCCGGGTCAGGATGCCTTCGGTGACCACCTCGATCCGGGTCGCCGCACTCACTTTCGATTCGAAGCGGATCCGGTAACCGACGGTTTGCCCGACCACCTCGCCCAACTGCTGCGCCATGAATTGCGCGGCGGCGCGCGCCGCGATCCGGCGCGGCTCCAGCATCACGATCTTGTGGCCGGCCAGCCAGTCGGCGTCGAGCAGGGCCAGCGGTACCTGGGTGGTCTTGCCGGCACCGGGCGGCGCCTCCAGCACCAGCCGTGGATGGGCGGCGAGCGAGGCACGGATCTGCGGCAGCAGCGGCGTGATCGGGAAAACGGGCGGGGCTGAAGTCATTCGCGCGAATGATAACGGCTGCCGCCTCGACCGGCCCTCGGTGGCCCTCCATGGCCGCGCTTGCCCTTGCTTCGCTACGGCTGCGTTGCCGGCAGCCGACACTCGGCTTGTCGCTTGCGCGCCGCCTCGACACCCTTCTGATCGTTCGCATGCTTGCGCACCTCGATGACGACCTGCCAGTTGCGTTCGCACATGCCGCCCTGACGCGCACCCTGCTGCCACGATTTCATCGCCAGATCTTCTGCCGTCGCATAGTCGGCCTTGGCCAGCGCGATCTCGGCGTGCTGGTGCAACTGGTCCGGCCAGCTCGGCATGGCCGGCGACGTTGTGGCCGGCGGCACCGCTGTTTCAGGGGTCAGCGTGGCGGCCTTGCCGTTGCCGGCAGCGGCACGCAGCGGCGCCAGCGACTCGAACTTCTCCTGGTAGTCGTCGGTGACCTGTTTCGCATCCGCGCCGCCGCGGATCACCCGCGGCGTGATCAGCACGATCAGCTCGGTGCGATTGCGGCTGCGATTGGTGCTGCCGAACAGCCGGCCCAGGACGGGGATGCGGTTGAGCCCCGGAATGCCGGTGTCGGTATTGCCTTCGTCCTGCTGGATCAGGCCACCCAACAGCACGGTCTGGCCACTCTGCACGGCGACCTGGGTGGCCAGCTCGCGCTTGGAAATGGTCCGGTTGCCGTTGACCAGCGGCACCGCGTTGTTCGGCTGGCTGACCTGCTGGCTGATGTTCATGTAGACCAGGCCGCCGGGATTGATCCGCGGTTGCACGTTGAGGATCACGCCGGTGTCGAGGTACTCGACCTGGCTGAAGCTGGTGGTGTTGCCGATGCCGGTGTTGACGCTGGTCTGGTTGACCGGGATGCGGTCGCCCACCTGGATGTGCGCGTTCTGGTTGTTCATCACCACCATCGACGGCGCCGACAGCGTCTTGGTGTTGCCGCTGGTTTCCATCGCGCGCACGGCAACCTGCAGGTTGCTGTTGAGGAAGGAATAGAAGAACGGCTCGCCGCCGAACGCGTTGCCGCCCTGGCCCAGGCCGACCTGGCGATGCCGGTAAGGTTCGCCGGGGACAAAATTGCCATCGGCGGGACTGCCGGTACTGCCGGTCAGGCCCTCGAGGTACCACTGCACGCCGAACTGGAATTCGCCGGTGAGCCTGACTTCGAGGATGCGGGTCTCGATCTGTACCTGCAGCGGCACGTTGTCGAGCTTGTGGATCGCACCCTTGATCTCCTCCCATTGCGAGGGCCGTGCGCGCACCAGCAACTGATTGCTGCCGTCGACCGAACTGATCCGCACGCTGCCGTCGCTGGAGGTGTATTGCTGCTCGTTCGGAGCGTTGCTGCCGGTGCCGGCGGCACCATTGCCGAACGCAGGCATGTTGCTGCCGAAGCTGCCGGCCGAACTGCCCTCGCGGTTGTCCGCGCCGGTGGTGCCCAGGCCCGCGTTCGCGCCGGATCCATTGCCCGCGCCAAATGCCCCGCTGTCGCGCGAGGCTTCGGCCGGACTGCCGAAGCTGCCGGCGGTGCTGCCCATGCTGGTCGCCCCGTTGGCGTTGTCGGCGCTGCCCAGCGTGCCGCCGCCCAGTCCCGGCCCGACCTGGCCGCCATTGTCGCCGCCGGTTCCGGCGCTGTTGGTGTAGATCTGCGCCAGGTACCTGGCCAGGTCCGATGCCTTGATGTTGCGCACGTCATACACGAACAGTTGCGGCTCGTTGCCGCCGCCGCGATCGATCTTGGTGATCCAGTCGCCCACTTCCTGCAGATATTCCGGCTGGGTGCTGATCACCACGATCGCATTGGTCCGCTCGATCGGAATGAAACGCAGCATGCCGGCCAGCGGGGTGTCGCCGTGCACGCCGAACATGCCGTCGAGCTTCGGCATCAGCTCGCCGACGTTCGCGTACTGCAGGTTGAACACGCCCACCGACATGCCGCGCAGCCAGTCGACGTCGAAGGTGCGCACCATGCTCTGGTAGTTCGCCAGTTCCTGCGGCGTGCCGGACATCACCAGCAGGTTGCGTGCCGGGTCCACCAGCAGCACCGAATCGGCGCGCGCGAACGGCTTGATCAGTTTCTGCATCTCGGTGGCGGAGATGTAGCGCAGCGGGAACAGCCGCGCCTGCATGCCGCCCTTGGGCGCCGCGGCGCCCAGGCTGGGCACCATGTTGCCGGCCACCGCGTCCTTGGTAGGCATCACCACGTAGCCGCCGTCGCGCTGCACCAGCGCGTTGTTGGTCCACGACAACAGCGTTTCCAGGATCGGCAGCGCCTGGCTGGAATCCACCGGCTCGGAGGTGGAGAAGGAGATGTTGCCCTGCACGCCCGGCACGATGGTGTAGTTCTGCTTGAGCAGATCGCCGAGGATCGCCTTGACCACCGCCTGCACCGGCTGGTTCTCGAAATTGAAGGTGACCGCGCCGCCGCCGCTGGCCGCCGGGCGCGGCTTGATCAGCGCGCCGGGCCGGATGAACTGGCCGCTGCCGTGGCTGATTTCCTTGGCGGTGGTCTCGGTGGGCGCGGTGGCGTTGTTGTTCAGCGGCAACAGCGCGGGCACCGGGTTTCGGGTGCCGGCCATCGCCTCGCGCTGCAATGCACCATCGTCGTGCGGCTGCGGCAGGCTGGCGCAACCGGCCATGCACACGACCACGGCAAGCGTGATGGTGCGCAGGACTTGCGGGTAAAGGGTGCGGAACATGGCTCAATGATCTCCTTTGCGGGCGGCGGCGGCGCGTTCAGCCCGACGTTTCTGGATGTTCTTGCGCAACCGCTCGACGGCCGATTCGCGGGCATGCTCGGGCCTCGCCCGTTGCTGCGGCGTGACCGTGGGCGGCGCGATGATTTCGCTGCCGGAAAGCACCGGCGGCCTGCGTGCCTCGTCGGCCTCCGGCTCGTCAGCGCCGGGGCTCAGCAGTTCGTCGGCGTGCGGTCCTTCGGGCCGGCTCACGTCGATCGGCGCGCCGGCAGGCAGCTTCAACTCGGAGCGCCCTGCCGACGAATCGAACAGCGCCGAACGCGGATGGACTTCCACCAGCGTCACGCTGCCGTCGGGCAACGATTCGCCTTCGCGCAGTCGCACCTGCTTGTCGCCGTTGCGGTCGTGCAGCAAGGCCATGCGCAGGCTGGGGGTGAGGATGATGCCGGTCAGATCGAGATCGCCCAGGCTGCTGCCACCATCGGCAGCGCGTGCCACCGGCTTGCGCTCGGGGTTGAACAGCGGCTTCTGCCAGACCAGCGCAAACTGCTGCAACGGCACCGGCCTGGGCAGGGCATCGGATTTGCCGGCCGGCGGCAGCGGGGCCAGCGCCCGCGGCGGATTCCAGTGAGCCGTGGCACCGATGCCGAGCAGCAACATCAGCAGCACGGCGCCCAGCAGCACGGCGATCGCTGCCAGGATCGGGGTCAGTTGACGCTGGTTGGCGGCGTTCATGGCGTGCCTCCGGCGGCATCGGTCGATGCGGCAGCGGCTGTCGTCGACCGGGCACGTGGCGGGCGCACATAGCCGGACACGGTGAACTGCACTTCCAGCGAGGCGGCGTGGTTCTGCTGCGCGGCCACCGGGTTGCGATAGATGCTGAGGTCGTCGATGAACAGGTAGGGCGTGCCTTGTTCCAGCGCCTGCAATACGGCGGCCAGCGTCTGGATGTCGCAACTCAGGCTGATGCTCACCGCCGCCTGGCGGTAGGGTTCGCCGGGCGTGGGTGGCGGACTGGGCAAGGGCATCTTCTGGCTCACGGTGCAGCTGCCGCCGCCGGTGTTGGCGGCGACCACGTCGACCACGCGCTGCATCAAATCGGCCGCGGCGGTGTTCGGATCATCCGCGGCGAGGAACGCGCTGCTGGCGGCCTGGCCGGCACCGAGCGCGGCGATGCGCTGCTGCAGCGCCGGCTTCTCGGCGATCGCCGCCGCATAGCGGCTGTGCGTATCGCGCAAGTCGGCCATCTCGCTGCGGATCTGCTGCAGCGGCGCCACGAACCACCAGTGCAGCAATACGAAATAGCCCAGCAGCAGCACCAGCAACAAGAGCCCGATCGCCGCTATGCGACTGTCGCGCGGATTGAGTGCGGCCATCTTCATGGCGTGTCCCCGTCGTCCGTCGATGCCGCCGCCGCAGGCGGCTTTTTCGCCTTGCCGGCGGCCGGTTCGTTGACCCGCGCGGTGAGGTAGAAGCGCTCCTTGCCGGTGGTGGGATCAGGCTGGATGCTGCCCTGGAAACTGGCATCGGTGATCAGGCGCGAGTCCTTCAGCGTGTCGAGCAGTTTGGCCGCCTGTTTACTTTGTCCCTGGAAGCCGATCTGGCCCGTATTGTCGACGCTGAAGCGCTCCAGCCAGGCGCTGTCGGGCAGGCGTGCGGTGGTCTCCTGCAGCAGGGCGAGCATGCTTACGGTGTTCTTCTTGCGCTCGGCCAGGAAACCGGCGGCACCGGCGTTGTCCTGCAATTGCTGACGCAACGCAGCGACCTGCTGCGCCTCGCCGCCCATCGCCGCGACCTCGCTTCGCATCTGGACGAGCGCCAGTTGCCGGTTGTGCCGCCACTCGCCGAGCACCAGTGCCAGCAGCAGCACGCAGGCGGCGGCCAGCGCCAGGTTCAGGCGTCGACGCGGATGTGTGCGGCGCGGGATCTGTTCCGGCGGCAACAGGTTGACGCCGAGGCGCGCGTCCGCCACTGCCAGATCCACCGCATCGACCGCAATGCCCTGGTTACGCAGATTGGCCAGCAGCGGATCGACCGTGTCGCGCTTGACCACCACCAGCTCCGCATGGAAGCGGCCCGCCGGTGCCGGCGTGGTCAGCTCGCGCGCGGCGTAATACACCTGCGCCACGCTGAAGGGCGTCTGCCGATCCATCTCGAAGGCGGCAACCTGCTGCAGGTTGTCGCGGGCGGCCAGCGGCAAGGCCAGCGTTCGCCGCAGAACGACGGCGGACGGCAGCAGCAGCGCCAGCCGCCGATCTTCCCGATCCACATGGCGCCATGCAGCTTCCAGCACCGCCGATTGCAGGTGGCCATCGGACGTGCGGATGTCGCCGCCAACGGCATCGACCGGGTCGCTCCAGCTCGCCAGCAATTCGCTGTGGCCGCTGCGGCGCAAGCGCCACAGCCCGTCGACATGTTGCAGCAGATGCCAATCGGCACCACTGCCGAACCAGCCACGCCAGCGCACCGGCAGCAGGTTGCGCAGTTCGCCGCCCCACCAGTCGAGGAACCCCGGCAATGGCGAAGCACGCCAGCCGCGACGCAGACGGTCAACCCATGGCCGCCATGGCTGCATCACCGTACTCATTCCGCCGTTCCCTCCCGCCAGCGCAGTACCGCATAGGATTGTGCCTGCCCCGACTGCAGGCGAACCGTGACGCGCAGGACGGCACGGGTGCCGTCGGCCAGCGTGGCCTCCGACCGGATACTGTGCGTCGTGCCGTTATTGAGGATCAGGCTCGGATCGTTCGCGTGCTTGATCCGTGCGGCCTCGATCGCCTCGCGTTGCTGGGTCGTCATTCCCGGGATCGCGGCCAGCGCCAGCGGCGGCGCCATGTCCGGATCCGGACTCGTGCTGCCCGACCAGATCGTGATCACGCCCGCCAGTTGCCGGTACAGCGCCGGGGTCATGCCCAGTACCATCTGCAACTCCTCGACACTGGCAAACGGCGCGTTGCGCGGACCGTAGTCGCGTCCGGCCGCGGCATATGCCTCGCGGCCACTGTCGGCCGCGCCCACCAGGTTGACCGGGTTGCGCCAATCCACCACGCGGCCGGCCAGTATCTGTGCCTGTGCCTGCGGCATCCCGGCGGCCTGGAACAGGGCTTGCAGCACTTCGGGCGAGGCGGTGTTGAGATCGACCTTGCCGCCTTCGTCGACCGATGACAGCAGCACCGTGGCGTCGCCGTAATGGAACGTATAGGTTCGCCCGTCGCCGATCCAGCGCTGTTTCGCCTGCGGATCCTGCAAGCCATACACCGCCCGCATCACGCCGGCCTCGGCCGCGTAATGCGCCTGGGTCTGGGCAAAGTCGTAGCGTGCCTGCAGGCCCTCGGTGCGCGCCAGCGCGGCATAGCCGCCAAGCAGGATCGCCAGCAGCGTGCAGGCCCACAGCACCAGCAGCAACGCCACTCCGCGCTGTCCGGACCGTCGGGACAGGCACCGCCTCATCGCGCACCTCCCGCGCCAAGGCCCATCCGCGACAGACCATTCGCACCGGCGTTGTTCACCGGATTCAGGCGCAATGGAACCTGCATCTGCGGCCAGTCCTGGTCGCCCCGTGCATGCAGATCGATGCGCACCAATTGCGGCAGCAGTCGACCATCGGCCCACGCGGCGGACCACGGCACCGCGCGGCCCCGCAGATCGGTGCCGCGATAAGTGAAGCCGCCGCTGCCGATGTGATCGAGCAGTACCTGCGGATCGCCCAGCGGGACCGGGGCCTCCTCGTCGTTCGGCGGCAGCAGGGCCAGGCTCAACTCCAGACGCAGACCGCCGTGGCCGTCATCGACCAGTTGCAGTTGCTGCAACTGCGGCCCGAGTTTGCCGAGATAGCCGGGCAAGGGCGCGACGTAGCGCATCTCGCGCGCGGTGCCGACAAAATAGACCGGCTCGCCCGCGGCCGTGTGATCGATAGGCTGGAGGAGGCTTTGCGAAAGTTCGCGCCGTATGAACTGCTGGGCCGATCGGATCTGATCGATCCGATCGATCGCGGCGGTACCCGATTGCACGCTGCGGGAGGCGGTGCGGATGCCCGAGTACACCCCGACCAGCAGCAACGCCAGCAGGACCAGCGAGGCCAGTACCTCCAGCAGGGTGAAACCGGCGGCCCGTTTCATCGGGCTGCCTGCGAATCGTCGAGCTGGGCGCCGCCGACCTGTGGCCCACCCAGTCGCAGGGTGCGGAAATGTGCCGAGCGCGGATGCGCCGTCGGCCCCCACAGCACGTCCAGGTCCAGCTGGTACAGATGCAGTGGTGCGTTCGGTGCGGCGATCCCCGCACCGTTCCACGGGGTGACCTCGAGTTGCCAGCGAAATTGCCGGTCGAACCGGCCCGAGCTGCTGCCCGGTTTGACCGGCTCGCCCACGAACGCGCTGTCGAGCAGGCTGCGCGCCCACATCGCCGCCTCGCTGTGTTCGGCGGCGTTGTGGGTCAGGCTGATCGACGCACCAGCCACCTTCATCAACGCGGTGAACGCGATCGCCAGCAGCATGATCGCGGCGATCACTTCGAGCAGGCTGAAGCCGCTTTGCTGCCGGGAATGGGAAATCGGGAATGGGGAATGGCAAAAGCGGGCGGCCGGCGCTGACGCGCCTTGCCGAATCCCCATTCCCGAATCCCGATTCCCGGCTTTCATCGGACTGCAACCGTGTCGACCACGCGCACTTCGCCGGTCAGCCATGACACATTGACATGCCACTGGCGCTTGCCGCTCTGCAGCGTGATCCGCCCGCCGGTCGAGCTGCCGTCAGGGAAAAACCGGATGCGCCCGGTATGGTCGTTGGGTTGATCCGCCTGCGCGCTGGTGATGCTCACGCGCAGGCCTTTGGGCAGGCGCACGTCTTTCTGCCTTACGCTGCGATAGCTGTTCGCGCTGGTATCGACGTCGAAGTTCTGTTCCTTCCCGCGCACGATCGCCTGCGCGCGGGTGGCCCGCAACGCACCGGCCAGTTCGCTGCTGGCGGCGCGCACACGCGCGCTGGCCAGGCCCTGGGTCACCGACACCGACACCGCCGCCACCGCAATGCCGATCAACAGAATCACCGCCAGCATTTCCAGCAGGGTGAAGCCGTTGGCGCGCGAAGCGTGCCCGCGATTCGGGATTCGGGATGGCGGATTCGCAAAAGCGAACGGCTGGCGCAGATGCGCCTTGCCGAATCCCCCATCCCGAATCCCGAATCCAGGCTTCATTGCCAATTACCCACGTCCTTGCTGTAGCCGTCGCCGCCCGGCTTGCCGTCCTGGCCGTAGAAGATCAGGTCGAAACTGCCGTGCTGGCCCGGATACTGGTAGCCGAAGTCGTGCCGCCACGGATCTTTCAGATCGGATTCCTTCGCGTACGGCCCCTGCCAGTTCGGCGCATTGGCCGGCTTCACCGCCAGCCCTTCCAGTTGCTGCGGCGGCGAGCCGTTGTCGAGCGAATAGTTCTCGATCTTCTGGCTCAGCGTCATCAACTGCGCCTTGCCGGCACCGTACTTGCCCTTGTCCACGTTCTTGCCGACCTGGGTCACCACCACCGCACCGATGATGCCGATCAGCACGATCACTGCCAGCATTTCCAGCAGGGTGAAGCCGCGGGCGCGCGAAGCTCGCCCGAGATCAGGGATTCGGGATGGGGGATTCGGCAAGGCGCCTCTGCGCCAGCCGCTCGCTTTTGCGAATTCCGAATCCCGAATTCCGGATCGCATTGAGTGTTCAATCATGAATATCTCCAAGTTTCACTGGATGTTGCTGGTCAGACTCAAAAGCGGCAGCAGGATCGCCGCCATGATGATGGCCACCATCACCGTCATCACGATGGTCAGCGCCGGAACCAGCGCGGCCAACAGACGGTCGATCGCTCGTTTGGACTCAAGTTCAAATGTATCGGCCACTTTCAGCAGCATGGTGTCGAGCTGGCCGGCTTCCTCGCCGACCTGCACCATCTGCATCGCCAGTCGCGGGAAAAGCTTCGACTGGCCTAGCGCGAAACTCAGTCCGGCGCCGCCCTTGACCTGCTCATGCGCCGCGTCCAGTGCGGTGTCCAGAGCGAGATTGCCGGTGACCTGGCGCGCGATGGTCAGTGCGCTCAACAGCGGTACGCCGTTCTTCAGCAAGGTGCCGAGAGTGCGCGCGATTCGCGCAGTCTCCACCTTCAGCAGCAGCGGGCCGACCAGGCGCAGCCGCAGCAGCCGGGCGTGCCAGGCCAGCCGCGCGGCCGGGTCGCGCAGGCGCGCGCGCCAGACGAACCAGCCGCCGGCGAGCAGCAGCAGGATCAGCCACCACCATGCCTGCAACGTGTTGCCGACCACCAGCACCGCCTGCGTGATCCACGGGATCGGCACCTGCATGTCTTCGAAGATCGGCACGAATTGCGGCACCACGTACGCCAGCAGCAGCACCAGCGAACCGAGCACGCCGACCATCAGAAAGGCCGGATAGATCAGCGCATTGACGATGCTGCCGCGCATCGCCTGCGCGCGTTCCAGGTAGTCCGCGAGCCGGCGCAGGGTTTCCTCCAGCGAACCGCCCGCCTCGCCGGCCCGCACCAGGCTGACGTACAGCTTGGGAAACACGCCATGTTCCTCGTCCAGTGCCGACGACAGGGTGTTGCCGCCGCGCACGCGATCGCGCACGCGCTCCACCAGCTTCTTCGCGTGCTCGCCTTCGGGCAGGTCGAGCAGGATGCTGAGCGCGCGATCCAGCGGCTGGCCGGCGCCGAGCAGGGTGGCAAGCTGGTGGGTGAACTGGGCCAGCTGGTCGCCGGTGAACGGACCGCGCTTGAACAGCGCCGCGAAGCCGCTTCCGCCACCGACACCATCGGCCGGCCGCGCGTCCAGCGGCGTATGGCCCTGGTCCTGCAGCCGCGCGATCACCTCTTCGGCGTTGGCGGCCTCCATCTGCCCCTGCAACGCCTCGCCGACGTCGCTGATCGCCTTGTAACGGAACTGTGCCACGTCAACTGTCCTGCGTGACGCGCAGGACCTCCTCCAGCGTGGTGACACCGGCGACCGCCTTGGCGATGCCGTCCTCGTACATGGTGCGCATGCCTTCGGCGCGCGCCTGCTTCTCGATCTCGCCTGCATCGGCACGCTGCATGACCAGCCGGCGCAGCGGGTCGCTCATGGTCAGGAATTCCATGATCGCGCGGCGACCGTGGTAGCCGCTGGGATTGGCCGCGCTGCTGCCGGGTTTCCACAGTCGGATCGGCCGCTCGTCGGTGTACTTCTCCAGCTCGAATTGTGCGATCACCTCGGGCAGCGCCTCGTACGGGATCGCCGTTTCCGGGTCGAGCCGGCGCACCAGCCGCTGCGCCAGGATGCCGTTGATGGTCGAGCCGAGCAGGTAATCCTCCACCCCCATGTCGAGCAGGCGCGTGATGCCGCCGGCAGCGCTGTTGGTGTGCAACGTGGACAGCACCAGGTGGCCGGTGAGCGCGGACTGGATCGCGATGCGGCAGGTCTCCAGGTCGCGCATTTCGCCGATCATGATCACGTCCGGGTCCTGGCGCATGATCGAGCGCAGCGCGCCTGAGAAATCCAGCCCGATCTGCGGCTTCACCTGGATCTGGTTGATGCCTTCGAGCTGGTATTCGACCGGGTCCTCGACGGTGATGATCTTCACGTCGTTGGTGTTGATCTGCGACAGCGCGGTGTACAGCGTGGTGGTCTTGCCCGAACCGGTCGGGCCGGTGACCAACAGGATGCCATGCGGCTTTTCCAGCACGTCGATGAAACGTTGCTGGAAGCTGTCGGTGAAGCCGAGCGAGGCGAAGTCGAACACCACCGACTCGCGATCCAGGATGCGCATCACCACCGACTCCCCGAAGCTGGTCGGCACGGTGGACACGCGAAGATCCAGTTCCTTGCCCTGCACGCGCAACTGGATGCGGCCGTCCTGCGGCAGCCGGCGTTCGGCAATATTGAGCCGCGCCATGATCTTCACGCGCGAGATCACCGCCGCCGTCGATGACGATGGCGGCGCTTCCACTTCGTGCAACACGCCGTCGATGCGATAACGCACCTTCAGGCGATTCTCGAACGGTTCGACATGCACGTCCGAAGCGCGCTGCTCCACCGCGCGTTGAAGGATGAGGTTCACCAGCCGGATGACCGGTGCCTCGGAGGCAAGATCGCGCAGATGCTCGACGTCGTCCTCTTCGGCGGCGCTGCCGTCGAGGTTCTCGACAATCGTACCCATCGCCGAGCGGCCGGTGCCGTAATAACGTTCGATCAACCCGTCGATTTCCGAGCGCAAGCCGACCCGCAATGCGACCGGCCGCCCCGCGGCCAATTCGACCGCCTGCAACGGATACGGATCGGCGGGATCGGCGACGATCAGCGTCAGGCCGTGTTCATCGTCCTGAACCGGCACCACATGCTGCTGCTTGAGAAAGCGTAGCGACACGTCGAGATCGGCCGGCGGCAGCTCCGGCGCATCGCGCGCGGACAGCAGCGGCACCTGCAGCAATTCGGCCCAGGCCTCGGCCAGGTCACGCTCGGACACCAGGCCGAGCCGCGCCATCAGCGTGGTCAGCGTGCCTTCGACCGACTCCTCGTGCAGACGCCGCGCTCGCCCGAGATCGCTGTCCTTGAGGCGACCACGCGCAACCAGCCATGCACAGACGTCCCCCTCGCGATCGTCCACTGTTTCGCGCGTCGTGCTGATCACCGGCTCGATGGCTGCCGACATTCACCTACCTCACTCGGGTTAATGGCCTGTTCGGCGCCCCCCGACGCAGATTGGCAATAGCTATTGGTATCACATCCCGCCGGCTACAAGCGAGCGCCACGCGGGACGATTCTGAACGAATCTTTCCCGATCGGCCGAAAACACATTCTGTTGACAGAAACCGATACTTGAGTGCCGTTTCCTGTCGATTTGACAAGCCTGTCTGCCACGCAAAGCGATACCGCGCCGGCGTACCGGACGGTGAACGCCGCGCCAACGATCTGCCGCCTTGCTCCCCTTTCGAATCATTCGCGACATCGGCATTCGCACGCACGCCGATCACCGAGGATGGACGCTGCCGCTCTCTCCCCGGAGAGTCGGCAAGCGGCCGAAACTACTGACGGCGCCGAGTGGCTGTCAATGGGAATAATTCCGATACGCCATTCCAAAGTTGACGATGCGCCTGCGACAATCACCGCTTTTGCGGGCTCGCCATGCAGCTTATCGATATAGGCGCCAATCTCGGTCATGAATCGTTCCGGCACGATCTGGCCGATGTGATTCGGCGCGCGGCGGAGCATGGCGTCAACCGCATGCTGGTGACCGGCGCATCGCGTGCCGACAGCGAACATGCGCTGGCGCTGGCGCGCGCCCATCCGGACGTGCTGCGCGCGACCGCCGGCGTGCATCCGCATCATGCGATCGATTACGACGATGCCACCGACGCACTTCTGCGCGAGCTTGCACGGCAGCCGGAAGTGCGTGCGGTCGGTGAGACCGGGCTGGATTACAACCGCAACTATTCGCCGCGCGACGTGCAACTGCAGGCATTCGAGCGCCAGTTGCAGATCGCGGTGGAAGTGCAGAAGCCGCTGTTCCTGCATCAGCGCGACGCGCACCACGATTTCGTCGCGTTGCTGCGGCGCTATCGCGATCGCATTCCCGCCGCGGTGGTGCACTGCTTCACCGACACCGCGGCGGCCTTGCACGATTACCTCGAGCTGGATTGCCACATCGGCATCACCGGCTGGATCTGCGACGAACGCCGCGGCTCCCACTTGCGTGAACTGGTGCGCGAGATCCCGGCGAACCGCCTGATGATCGAAACCGACGCACCCTACCTGCTGCCACGCACGGTACGTCCGCAGCCGGCCCACCGACGCAACGAACCGATGTACCTCAAGCACATCTGCGAGGAGATTGCGCGCGATCGCGGCGAGCCGGCCGAGGTGACCGCGGCGAACAGCACGGCGACGGCCGAGGCATTTTTTGGTTTGCCCGCGCGCACGTAGGAACGCATCCCGGATCAAGCCTGGTGGCGCGCGCTCCTACATCGGGACGATGCGCGACTCGCCCGGGGCCAGCCCATCCAGCGCATACCCGCCGATGCGCACGCGGATCAGGCGCAAGGTCGGAAAACCGACCGCCGCGGTCATCCGACGCACCTGGCGGTTGCGGCCTTCGCTCAGGGTCAGGCTGAGCCAGCTGGTGGGAATGCTCTTGCGATAGCGTACTGGCGGATCGCGTGGCCACAGCCATTCCGGTTCTGTGGCAAAAGCAGCGTCAGCCGGCAGGGTCGGACCATCGTTCAACACCACGCCACGACGCAGCGCCCGCAATGCCGCCTCATCGATCTCGCCCTCGACCTGCGCCAGATAGGTCTTGGCCTGTTTGTGCCGGGGATCGGTGACTCGATGCGACAGCCGACCGTCGTCGGTCAGCAGCAGAAGTCCCTCGCTGTCATGATCCAGACGTCCAGCCGCATAGACGTCTTTTTGCCGTATGAATTCGGCCAGCGTGCGGCGACCGTCCGTGTCGGTGAACTGACACAGCACGCCGTACGGTTTGTTGAAGGCGATCAGCATCGTGCCACGTTCGAATCAGGGCGTGGTCGAAGCGGCCGGTGCCGCCGGCTTGGTGAAGCGCAAGGTCATCCGGTCGGACTCGCCGATCGCCAGATATTTCGACCGATCCTGCTCACCCAGGGTCAAGGTGGGCGGCAGCGTCCAGACGCCCTTCGGGTAGTCCCTGGTGTCCTTTGGATTGGCGTTGATCTCGCTGCTTTCGTCCAGCGTGAAACCCGCCTCGGTCGCCAGCTTCACCACGTAACGGGTGGGCAGGTAGCCGCTGCCCTTCACCGACTCGAGCGAGGCGCCCTCGTCGGCGCGGTGGTCGACCACGCCGAGCACGCCGCCGGGCCGCAGCACCGCGAAGAACGCCTTGAACATCGCCGGGGCGGTATCGGCCATGACCCAGTTGTGCACGTTGCGGAAGGTCAGCACCAGGTCGGCCGAGTCGGGCGGGCCGAACACCGGTGCCTTCGGATCGAATTCGACGATGCGGGCGTTGCCGTAGTGCGCCGGATCGGCGGCGAATTTCCTGCGCAAGGCACTGTCGTCGCTGCGCGCCTCGCTGTCGGCGGTCGGCATCTTCTCCGCGGCGATGTAATGTCCGTCGTCGTGCAGCAGCGGCGCCAGGATTTCGGCATACCAGCCGCCGCCGGGGGTGATCTCGATCACCGTCCGGTCCGGCCGCACGCCGAAGAACTGCAGGGTGGCCTTGGGGTGGCGATAGACGTCGCGGGCGCGATTCTTCGGCGCGCGCCAGTCACCGGCCAGGATGCTGTCCAGCTGGCTGGAGGTGAAGTCGCTGGCGCTGGTCGGCGGCACCAGCATGTCGGTCGGCTGGTCCGGCTCGGTCGATGCGGCCGGTGTCGCCTGCGCGCCGGCCACGCCCGGCAGGCTCAGCCACGCTGCCAACAGCAGCGCCACGCCAAAACGAGCCTTTGCCATCCGTGTTTCTTTCCAGCTGTTCATCGAATACTCCTGTGCGTGTGGACGTCCGGACTTGTGCCATGTGTCGACGAGGTTGTGCGGGATCGACAGCGGCCTCAGAACGGTCGCGGGCACACCGACTGCAGGCCGTCGATATGCTCGTGCAGATCCGATGCGATGCCCTGCCACATCGGATCGAGGATGAAGTCGATGCCTTCGTAGCGGGCCAGCTTCGCGGCCGGGATGAAATCCGCGTCGCCGGCGACCAGGATGATCTGGTCGACCAGCTTCTTGTAGGTCAGCGCGGCGATGTCGATGCCGATCTTCATGTCGACCTGGGTCTGGCGCATGTCCGGCTCGAAATGCTCGTCGCCCAGATCGTCCCAGTGCAGACTGCCCTCGCGCAACTGCTGGTAGGCGTTGCGCTTCAACTGCCACTCGCCGCGCTCGGCCAGCCGGCCCAGCCGCAGCGCCATCTTGCGCTGGCGGCGCAACTGGTCATGCAGCTCGCGGCGGAAGGCCGCGGCACTGGTACGGCCGAAGTCGATGCTGTCGCCGCTGATCGGCTTGGTGAAGCTCTTCTCCAGTGGCGGGCAATCGTAGAAATAGATCCGGTACAACTGCTCGCGCGGACGATCGACCGCCTTCAGGTGTTCCAGCGCCATGCCGAACACGGTTTTCGCCACCGCGCGCGCATCACCGGCGTCGCGCTCGCCATAGACCTTGCGGTAGCGCGCGAGGAAAAAGGCGCCGTCGACGAGGATGGCGGTGCGGTTCATTGGACGACCTTATGGATGAACGGAGTTGAAAAAAGAATGAATGCCGCCGGGAAGAATGGGGCCGACCGCATATGCCCATTCTACTTTGGGAGCGGCTTCAGCCGCGATGGGGTCAGGAAAGCCATCGCGGCTGAAGCCGCTCCCACAATCGAAGGACGTCTCTGGTGGACGCGCCTCAGTAATGGATCACCGAGCGGATCACCTTGCCTTCGTGCATCAGCTCGAACGCGTCGTTGATGCGCTCCAGCGGCAGCACCTCGGTGATCATCTCGTCGATCCTGATTTCGCCGGCCATGTAGCGCTCGACGTAACCGGGCAGCTGCGAGCGCCCCTTCACCCCGCCGAATGCCGAGCCGCGCCAGACCCGACCGGTGACCAGTTGGAACGGCCGCGTGCTGATCTCCTGGCCCGCGCCGGCCACGCCGATGATGATCGACTCGCCCCAGCCCTTGTGGCAGCACTCCAGTGCCGAGCGCATCACGTGGACGTTGCCGATGCACTCGAACGAATAGTCCACGCCGCCGTCGGTAAGCTCGACGATCACCTGCTGGATCGGCGTGTCCGGGTAATCCTTCGGATTGATGAAGTCCGTTGCGCCAAGCAGTTTCGCCATCTCGAATTTCGCCGGGTTGGTGTCGACCACCACGATGCGCCCGGCCTTCGCCATCACCGCGCCCTGCACCACCGACAGCCCGATGCCGCCCATGCCGAACACCGCCACCGACGCGCCCGGTTCCACCTTCGCCGTGTTCAGCACCGCGCCGATGCCGGTAGTGATGCCGCAGCCGAGCAGGCACACCTTCTCCAGCGGCGCGGCCTTGTTGATCTTCGCCACCGAGATTTCCGGCAGCACGGTGTATTCGCTGAACGTGCTGGTGCCCATGTAGTGCAGCAGCGGCTTGCCGTCGAGCGAGAAGCGCGAAGTGCCGTCCGGCATCAGGCCACGCCCCTGGGTGACACGGATCTTCTGGCACAGGTTGGTCTTGCCGGAACGGCAGTATTCGCACTCGCCGCACTCGGGCGTGTACAGCGGAATCACATGGTCGCCCACCTTCAGCGAAGTGACGCCTTCGCCGACTTCCTCGACGATGCCGCCGCCCTCGTGACCCAGGATCACCGGGAACAGGCCCTCCGGATCGGCCCCGGACAGGGTGAACGCATCGGTGTGACAGACGCCGGTGGCGACGATGCGGACCAGCACTTCGCCGGCTTTCGGCCCGGCGACGTCGACCTGCTCGATGCTGAGCGGCTTGCCTGCTTCCCAGGCGACGGCGGCGCGTGACTTCATGGTTCAACTCCTGACGATGGACCGGCAACGACCCACGATGATGACGCGTCCGGCCCGTTTGCGAAACCGCATCAATCGACCGCCGTGTCGCCGGGCCGGAACGCCGACATCTGCCGGCGGTAGTCGTCGGCCTCGGCCAGCAGCCATTCGCGGAACAGCTGCAAGCCGCGATGCTCCTGAGAGCGCGGCGGATACACCAGCCAGTACGCCTCCTTCACCGCCAGGTAGTTTTCGCCCAGCACCTGCAAGCGCCCGGCATCGATCAGCGACTTCGAGGTCACCATCCGTCCCAGCGCCACGCCGAGACCCTCCAGCGCCGCGTGGCGCAACGCGTCGAGACTGTCGAACTGGGCCACGTAGCGCCTCGGCGGCGTATCGCCGGAACGCGCGAACCAGTCGTGCCATCGCGTGGACGGTGCCGGTTCGCCGAGCAGGGGCCAGCGCGTCAGCTCGTGCGGATCGGTATCGCCCATTCGCGCCACCAGCTCGGGCGCAGCCACCGGTGCGATCCATTCGCCGAACAGCCGTTCGCAATGCAGGCCTGCCCAGTCGCCGCGACCGTAACGCAAGGCCACGTCAACCGGCTCGCGCTCGAAATTCACCAGGGTCGAACCGGACTGCAGACTGAGCTCCAGCTCCGGATGCGCTGCGACCAGTCGCGGCAGTCGCGGCACCAGCCAGCTCGACATGATGCCGGGACTGGCACTGAGCGTGAGCGCATCGTGGTGGCGGGTGCGATAGCTCGCCAGCGCGTGTTCGATGCGGTCGAAATGTTCGCCGACCGCTTCCAGCAGGCTGCAACCCTCGACGGTCAGCGTCACGCCGCGCGGCCCGCGCTCGAACAGGCGCCGCTCCAGCCGTTCTTCAAGCTGCTTCATCTGATGGCTGAGCGCGCTGACGGTGAGGTTCGCCTGCGTCGCCGCACGCGACAGATTGCCCAGCCGGGCGACCAGCACGAACTGTTGCAGCAAGCCCAGCGGAAGTCTACCCATCTTGAATATTCCTCAAGTCTGGCTTGCGAATATATCGCTTTTTGGCGGCCTGTGGCGCGCGTACCTTGAGCTCACCCCAAGTCACCAGCTTCCCCAGGAGGCTCCCCATGAACTCGATCTGGAAAGACCTGTTGTTTCTGCATGGCCATCTTCTGCACAAGGAAGATCTGGACTGGCGCCCCGATACATCGAGCAAACAGGCGCAGTGCAAGGACGTCGCCACGACCAGGCGCAGCGTTCTCGCGTGCTGTGCAAATGTCTGGCCACGGATCATGGGCCCACGTTGAGGAAGCCCGGGCTTGAATACCAAGGATATGCAGCCACCTCGGTTAAGTTGCGCGCGTCGCCCGTCGGGTGACGCGCAGATTTTTCGTCAGCCGCTATCCGAGGCATTCCATGCACAAGCGCCCACTTGGCAACTCGCCACTTTCGATCGCCCCGCTCGCCTTCGGCGGCAACGTATTCGGCTGGAGCGCGGATGAAGCGCGCTCGTTCGAACTGCTCGACGCCTTCGTCGACGCCGGCGGCAACCTCATCGATACCGCGGACGTCTATCCGGCATGGGTGCCGGGCAACCGTGGCGGCGAGTCGGAAACCATCATCGGCAAGTGGCTCAAGCGCAGCGGCAAGCGCGAGCAGGTGGTGATCTCGACCAAGGTCGCCAAGTGGGTCGAGCAGCCGGGCCTCTCGCCGGTGAACATCCGGCAGGCGGTGGACGGTTCGTTGAAGCGACTGCAGGTCGACTGCATCGACCTGTACCAGGCGCACGAAGACGATGCCAGCGTGCCGATGGAGGAAACCCTTGGCGAATTCGCGCGCCTGATCGAAGCCGGCAAGATCCGCGTGATCGGCGCGTCCAACTTCTCCGCCGCGCGCTTCGCCGACGCACTGGCCATGTCGAAACGCCACGGCCTGCCGCGCTACGAAAGCCTGCAGCCGGAATACAACCTGGTCAGCCGCGCCGGCTACGAAAAGGACCTGGAGCCGTTGATCCGCCGCGAGCACATTGGCGTGATCAGCTACTACGCGCTGGCCAGCGGCTTCCTCAGCGGCAAGTACCGCAGCGCGGCCGACCTGGCCAAGAGCAGCGCCCGCGGTGGGGCGGTAAAGAAATTCCTCGACCCGCACGGCCTGCAGGTGCTCGCCGCGCTGGATGCGGTAGCGGCCGCCCACCAGGCCACGCCCGCCCAGGTTGCGCTGGCCTGGCTGATCGCCCGTCCCGGCCTGACCGCACCGATCGTCAGCGCCACCAGCGTGGAACAGTTGCGCGAACTGTTCGGCGCCACCTCATTGCAGCTCGACGACAACGAGATCGCCCAACTGGACTTGGCCAGCGCCTGAGCACGCGCGTCCTACGGCGCGTCGATCCGATAACCCTCGGCCTGCAAGGCGGCCAGGTAGCCATCCGGTTTCAGCAGCTCGTCCATCGGCAGCAGCGCGAAGGTCTGCGCGTTCGCGGCCAGCGCCTTGCGCGCGGCGGCCAGCCACACGGCGCGCTGCTTCGCCGGCACGTCGTCGAGGCCCAGCGTCTGTGCGAAACCGGCCCCGGTGAGCGCCGCCACGCAGGCATCGCGGCGGTCGCTGTCGGGCAGCTCGCGCAGTGCCGGCAAGTCTCCGGTGGCCCAGGCGTTCGCGCGCGCGGTCATCGCCGGCAGATCGTGCTCGACGCTGTCCAGCGTGCGGATGAAGCAGGTGATGTCGTGCGGCGCGGCCTGCCTGAAAGCCTTGATCGCCGCTCGCGGATGCTCGATCAGCACGGGATAGTCGGCCGACACCTCCGGCACACCGTAGCGCTTGGCCAGCGCCTCGACCTTCGACCCGACGCCGCCGGAACGACTGAGTCCGTTCGCCTTCAGGGCTTTCCTGTACAGCTCCTGCGCCGCGAACAGCGGCCGCCAGCGCTCGATGCCGCGATCGTCGCCGATGTATTTCTGCTTCAGCACCTGCCAGCGCGCGTATACCGGCGGCGGCAACACCTGCTGCAGGGTTTGGCCGTCCTCGTTCTTGCGCGCACCGTAGGCCGAGGGCAACAGGAACAGCTTGCCGAAGAAGCCGACATCGGCTTTCAGCTTGACCGATGGCGCCAGCAGCACCTGCTGCGATGCGCCGATCACCTGTTCCACCTCCTGCGATCGCCACTGCATGCCGCGCGGCAACGGCGACAGCGTGCCGAGCACCCACATCACGTGTTCGCCCTTCGAGACCTTCCACAACCCAGGCCCTGGCTGCACGCCGCTGACCACCACGGCGGGCAGATCAGCCGCATGCACCGGCGACGGCGCCGTGCCGTCCGCCACCGACTGCGCGGCAACCGGCGCAAGGCCGCACAGTGCAAACAGAACGATCGCGTACGGCAGGCGCATTCGCCTTGCTCCACTTCAAAACGACCATTGTCGCAGAGCTTCCCCGAACCGGAGATTTCCGAACCGACGGCGCCTGAAGACTTCCGCGCCGCGACGGCAGCGACCGGCCAGGCGGCCGTGGCATACTCGCGCCGTTCGCGCTACTGGCGCTTCGGGTGGATCACCATCGGGGAACGCGGACGTCAGCGAGCCGCGCGCCTGGGCACCCTCCGATCCTGCCAGGTCCGTGCCATGCCCGAATCATCCAAGCTGCTTGCGTTCGCCCTCATCGCGTTGGGTCTGGTACTGACCCCGGGGCCGAACATGATCTACCTGATCTCCCGCTCCATCTGCCAGGGCCGCGTGGCGGGACTGATCTCGCTCGGTGGCATCGCACTGGCGTTCATCCTCTACATGTTGTGCGCCGCACTGGGCATCACCGCGTTGCTGCTCACCGTGCCGCTGGCCTACGACGCCCTGCGCTTCGCCGGCATGGCCTACCTGCTCTATCTCGCCTGGCAGGCGGTGCGGCCCGGCGGGCGTTCGCCGTTTCATCTGCGCCAGCTCGACCGCGACAGTCCGCGCAAGTTGTTCGCGATGGGTTTCCTGACCAACCTGCTGAACCCGAAGGCCGCCGTGCTGTACCTGTCGCTGCTGCCTCAGTTCATCGTTCCCGGCCACGGCAGCGTGCTGCTGCAATCGGTAGCTTTGGGCACCACCCAGATGACGATCAGCCTTACCGTGAATGCGCTGATCGTGTTGATGGCCGGCTCCATGGCCCGTTTTCTCGCCGGCCGCCCGTTGTGGCTCGCGGTACAGCGCTGGCTGATGGGTACGGTACTTGCGGGCCTGGCGATGCACATGGCGGTACAGTCGAAACGTTGATTCCCGGAAAGGAAACGGGGTGCCGAGGCACCCCGTTTCGCGCAGCCGTCCGGACGGCCATTCGCAGGCTCGCCGTCAGTGCGCCGCGAGTTCCGCCAGTGCGGCGTTGAGGGTCGCGCTGGGGCGCATCGCCCGGCTGACCTTCGTCAGATCCGGGTGGTAATAGCCGCCGATGTCGACCGGCTTGCCTTGCGCACGGTTGAGTTCGTCGACGATTTTCGCCTCGTTCTGTTCGAGCGCACGGGCCAGCGGGGCGAACCTCGCCTTCAGCGCCGCGTCCTCCTCCTGCGCGGCCAGCGCTTGCGCCCAGTACAGCGCGAGATAGAAATGGCTGCCGCGGTTGTCCAGTTCGCCGACCTTGCGCGAGGGCGACTTGTCGGTGTCCAGGAACTTGCCGTTGGCCTGGTCCAGCGTCTTCGCCAGCACGTCGACCGCGGCGTTGTCGTAGCGGCTGGCGAGATGCTCCAGCGAGGCGGCCAGCGCGAGGAACTCGCCCAGCGAATCCCAGCGCAGATGATCCTCTTCCAGGAACTGCTGCACGTGCTTGGGTGCCGAACCGCCGGCGCCGGTCTCGAACAGGCCGCCGCCGGCCATCAGCGGTACGATCGACAGCATCTTCGCGCTGGTGCCCAGCTCCATGATCGGGAACAGGTCGGTGAGATAGTCGCGCAGCACGTTGCCGGTGACCGAGATGGTATCCAGGCCCTGGCGGATGCGCTCCAGCGAGAACCTGGTGGCAGCCACCGGATCCATGATGCGGATGTCCAGGCCGCTGGTGTCGTGGTCCTTCAGGTAGCGCTCGACCTTCTTGATCACCTGCGCGTCGTGCGCGCGCTGCGGATCCAGCCAGAACACGGCCGGCGTGTGGCGCGCACGGCTCACCGCCAGCTTCACCCAGTCCTGGATCGGCGCATCTTTCGTCTGGCACATGCGCCAGATGTCGCCCTCTTCCACGTCGTGCTGCAACAGCACGGTGCCGGCTTCGTCGAGCACTTTCACCACGCCGTCGCCGGCAATCTGGAAGGTCTTGTCGTGCGAGCCGTATTCCTCGGCCGCCTGCGCCATCAGGCCCACGTTCGGCACGCTGCCCATGGTGGCCGGATCGAACGCGCCGTGCGCCTTGCAGTCCTCGATGGTGGCCTGATACACGCCGGCGTAACTGCGGTCGGGGATCACCGCGACGATGTCCTGCAGCTCGCCCTTCGCATTCCACATCTTGCCGGAGTCGCGGATCATCGCCGGCATCGACGCGTCGATGATCACGTCGCTGGGCACGTGCAGGTTGGTGATGCCCTTGTCCGAATTGACCATCGCCACGCCCGGACGCTGCGCGTACTCGGCGTCGAGGTCGGCCTTGATCGCCGCCTGCTGCGCTTCCGGCAACGCGCCGATGCGCGCGTACAGGTCGCCGATGCCGTTGTTCGGGTTGAAGCCGATCTGCTTCAGCGCATCGGCGTGCTTCGCCAGCACATCTTTGTAGAACTCGCCCACCGCCACGCCGAACATGATCGGGTCGGAGACCTTCATCATGGTGGCCTTCAGGTGCAGCGAGAACAGCACGCCCTGCCGTTTGGCCGCCTCGATCTGCGCGTCGATGAAGGCGGCCAGCGCCTTGCGGCTCATTACCGCGCCGTCGATGATCTCGCCGGCGAGCAGCGCGGTCTTCGGCTTCAGCACGCTGTGGCTGCCGTCCTTGCCGAACCACTCGATGCTGACGTTGCCGGCCTTGTCGATCAGCGCGGACTTCTCGGTCCCGTAAAAGTCACCGCCCTCCATGTGCGCCACGTGGGTTTTCGAGTCCGCGCTCCACGCACCCATCCGGTGCGGATGCTTGCGCGCGTAATGCTTCACCGACACCGGCGCGCGGCGATCGGAGTTGCCCTCGCGCAGCACCGGGTTCACTGCGCTGCCCTTGACCCGGTCGTAGCGCGCCTTGATGTCCTTCTCGCTGTCGCTGGCCGGCGTATCCGGGTAATCCGGCAGCGCGTAACCCTGCCCCTGCAGCTCCTTGATCGCCGCCTTCAGCTGCGGCATCGAGGCGCTGATGTTCGGCAGCTTGATGATGTTCGCCTCGGGCGTGGTCGCCAGCTTGCCCAGCTCGGCCAGGTCGTCGGCGATGCGCTGGTCGTCCTTCAGCATTTCGGGGAACAGCGCGATGATGCGGCCGGCCAGCGAGATGTCGCGCGTTTCCACACGGATGCCGACCGAACTGGTGAACGCGGCGACGATCGGCAGCAGCGACTGCGTGGCCAGGAACGGGGCTTCATCGGTCAGCGTGTAGATGATCTTGGGCGTGGTGGACATTGTCGGTATGGACCTCTCTGCTGGCGCATTTCAGGAATGGGGCACTGCCACCCGGCCGTCGCGCAACGGTAACCGGATCGCTCAAGACCGCCGCGGGCAAGCGGAATTCGGCCTCGACGAAAGCCGTCCATTGTCGCGTTTTCGCCGCAGCGGCGAAAGCAGGCAGCCGCCATGGCGCGGCGCCGTCACTGGCGCCGATCGTCACGACGACATACAGTGCCGCACTGCGCCGGGGCGCAGGCATCCATCCGCGATGCCGGGGGAACACCAATCCAGCAGGACAAGGAAAGAGGAATGAGCCAGCTCAGTCAGTCCATCGTCGATTTCATCGCGCAGCTGCACCCGCTTTACACCACCCAATTCGCCGACGGCCACGAATGCGCGCTGTCGCTGCTCGACGGCACGCTGATCCTGCCGGTGGACGAATCGTCCTGCGAAAAGGAAGAGGGCTGGGTCGCGGTTTTCTGGCAGGGCGACAGCCGCCGCTGCTCCGAAGTGCCCGGTGCACAACTGGCCAGCGTCGCGATCTGGCGTCACCTGCAGTCGACCGGCTACGGCCGCTCCGCCGAGGAGACCCTGATGCAGCGCGAACAGATGATGGAGCAGTTCCATCGCCGCACCGGCTGCCCGCTGCAGCGCGAAGCCATCGCACTGCAGTAATCGCACCAAAATGCGGCGCGCACTTTGCGCGCAGTCCAACGACAAAGGGCGCAGTCGAGCCGCGCCCTTTGTCGTGCGATGGCCGGCCGCCTACTTGACCGAGAAATCCTTGCTGGCGACCTGGCTGCCGTTCAACGAAACCTCGACCTTGTAATTGCCTGCCGGGAAACCACTCGGCTTGCTGATCATGAAGGCCGTCGTCTGCGGACCGGCAGCATCGAGCGTCTTGCTGTCCTCGTGCACGACCTGGCCATCCTGGTAGGTCCACTTCGCCGACAGCGTGGCATTGCCGCTGCCACTGGTATCGACCGACGCGTAGATCGTGTCCTTCGGCGCAAAGCTGGTGGCGCTGGCGACGACCTTGTTGCTGGCGTCGACCGTCGAGCCCAGCTCCATCGAACTGAAAGTCACCATGGCGGACGCGTCGCCGCCGGGCATGCCCGGTCCGGCCGTGCTGGCCGGAGCAGGCGCCATCGTCGGCGCCGTAGCCGCAGGCGGCGGCGTGGCCGGCACTTCAGAGGCCGATTCGTCCTTCTTGCCGCAAGCGCTCAACGCCAGCGCAGCAGCCAGCGAAACCGCGAGGATCATGGGTTTGCGAGTCATTTTCATGGGGGCATCTCCTGCTTCAGGACTTGGCGGGAATCTTCAACATCTGGCCGGGCTTGATCCGGTCCGGGTCCGTGAGCTGGTCGCGATTGGCATCGAAAATCCGGCTCCACGCATTGGCGTCACCGTAGAAGTGCTTCGCGATCTTCGACAAGTTGTCCCCTGCCGCCACGTTGTAGATCGTGTCCGAGTCGGCAATCGAACTGACGTGCGACCGCACGTCGCTGAAATCCGCTTTTGCCGCAGGCGGCATGTCCGCTGCCTGGCTTCGCACCTCGCCACGCACATCGGAAAAATCCGGTTTCTTCGCATCGCTGACCATCGCACGCATCTCCATCTCGGATAGGACGGGTCAGTGATAACCAGCAGCGGGTTAACGGCCTGTGAGTGCCTTGTCCATGCGTTCAGCCAGCGACGATGGCGCACTGCGTGTCGTAGCCATGATTCGGCAAACCGCCCCCGTAACCTCGCCATACCGCCGCCCATCAGGCACCCGTCGACAACGACCGCCCGGACGAACTACTCGCCCTGCCGAGATCCGCAGCGAATACCATTCAAATATTCGCCAACTGCCCCCTGCGCCGCCCCGCCTTGCGCTCACTTCGTCGCGCGCTCCAGCTTTTCCGCCGCGCCGCAAGGCACGAGAAGATCACGTAGAGCGCCGGGGTGCTGAGCAGGGTGAGGCTTTGCGAGATCAGCAGGCCGCCGATCAGGGCGATGCCGAGGGGGCGGCGCAGTTCGCTGCCTTCGCCGAGGCCGATCGCTATCGGCAGGGCGGCGAGAATCGCCACCATCGTCGTCATCATGATCGGGCGGAAGCGGACGATGCAGGCTTCGCGGGCGGCTTCGAGCGGGCTCTTGCCGTGTTCGCGTTCGGCGACGAGGGCGAAGTCGATCATCATGATCGCGTTTTTCTTGACGATGCCTATCAACAGCACGAGCGCGATCTGCGCCACTACCGACAGCTCGGTGCCGGTCAGCCACAGCGCCAGCAGCGCGCCGGCGCCGGCGGCCGGCAGGGTGGACAGGATGGTGATCGGATGGATCAGGTTTTCGTAAAGCATGCCGAGCACGATGTAGACCGTCAGCACCGCCGCCAGCACCAGCCACAGCATGCCGCTCTGCGACTGCTGGAAGCGGCGGAAGTCGCTGCCCATCCGCACCTTGATGTCACCGGGCATGCGCATGCCCTGCACGGTGGCCTGGATGATCGCCATCGCCTCGCCCATGCTCACGCCGGGCGCGAGGTTGAAGCTGAGGTCCATCGTGGTGTACTGGTTTTCGTGGGTGATCTGCGACGGCGCCAGTCCCGGCACTTGCCGGGTGAACGCGGTGATCGGCACCATCGCACCGTTGCTGGAGCGCACGTAGATGCGGTTGAGCGCATCGGGCGTGGCGGTCTGCTCGGGCAAGGCGTTGACCACCACCTTGTACTGGTTGATGTCCGAGTAGATGGTGGAGACCTGGCGCTGGCCGAAGGCGTCGTACAGCGCACCGTCGATGGCGCCGATCGAGACACCCAGGCGCGCGGCCTTGTCGCGGTCGATCACGATGTTCTGGCGCAGGCCGGCTTCGTCGACGTCGGTGCCGACGTCCCTCAGTTTGGGATTTTTCTTCAATTGGGCCTGCAGTTTCGGCAGCCATTCCTGCAGGCTCGCCAGGTCATTGCCCTGCAGCGAAACCTCGTATTGCGCTCCCTGGCTGGTGCCGCCACCGCCGCCGCTGGGCAGGTCCTGCACCGGGCGCAGGCGCAGATTGAGGTCGGGATAATTGGCGGCTTTCGCGCTCAGTCGCGCCAGCACGGTGAAGGTGTCGTCCTTGCGTCCCTCGGCGCGTGTTTTCAGGTCGATGTTGAACGAACCGCTGGTGCCGTGCCGGCTGCTGCCCAGGCGCGAGCCGATGGTGGCCACGTCGGGATCGGCCATCAGCATCGCGGTCATCCGTTGCAGGCGCTGCTTGCTTTCGGCAAACGACACGGTCGCGCTGGAGCTGGCGCGGCCCCAGATCAGGCCGGTGTCCTGCTGTGGGAACAGGCCGGTCTTGACCGCGCCGAGCAGGAAGAAGGTGGCGACGATCAACGCCAGCGGCGTCAGCGAAAAAAGCAGCGCGTGGCGCAGCGAGAAGTTCAGCGCGCGTGTGTAGACGCGCAACATGCCGGCATGGAAGCGGTCCAGCGCCATGCCGAGTCTGGATGGCGGCTTCGCGCTGGCGGCCGGCTCGCGATGGCCGCTGAGGAAATGTCCGCACAGCGCCGGCGTGAGCGTCAGCGAAACCGTTGCCGAGACCACGATGGCCGCCACCAGGGTCACCGCAAACTCATGCATGAACATGCCGGTGACGCCGCCGGCAAACAGCAACGGAATGAACACGGCGACCAGCGAGGCGGTGATCGAGACGATGGTGAAACCGATCTCGCGGGCGCCGGCCAGGGTGGCCTGCATCCGCGTCATGCCGCCGTCGATGTGGCGGATGATGTTTTCGATCACCACGATTGCATCGTCGACCACGAACCCGATCGCGATCACCAGCGCCAGCAGGGTGAGGTTGTTGAGCGTGTAGCCGAGGATGTACATCATCGTGAATGCGCCGGCCAGCGACAGCGGCACGGCCACGGCGGCGATCAGGGTCGGTGCCAGCCGGCGCAGGAACAGCGCCATCGTCAGGATCACCATCGCCAGCGAAATCAGCAAGGTGGCCTGCACCTCGTGCAGCGAGGCGCGGATGGTCGGTGTGCCGTCGAAGAACGGCGTCAGCGCGGTGCCCGGTTGCAGGTATTCGCGCAGCAGCGGGAGCTGATCCTTGACCAGGTCGACGGTGGCGATGACGTTGGCGTCGGCCTTCTTGTAGACGTACATCAACACGGCCGGTTTGCCGTGGAACCAGGCCGCCTGGTACGCATCCTGCTGACCGGCGTAGACATGGGCCACGTCGGACAGCCGCACCGGCGTGCCGTCGTGGCTGGCGATCACCAGCCTGGCGAAATCGTCCGCGCTGTGCAGCTGGGTGGTGGCGCTGATCGCCATGGTGGTCTTGCCGTCGGACAGGAAGCCCTCAGGCGAGGTCACGTTGGCGGCACTCAGGGCATTGCGCAACTGGTCCGGCGACAGGCCCATCGCGTTCAATGCGCGCAGGTTCACGTCGACCCGGATCGCCGGCGTGGCGGCACCGGCGATCTCCACCGACGACACCCCCGGCAACTGGCGCAGGCGCTGCGCCAGCAAGGTGTCGGAGACGTTGTACAGATCGGCCGCGGACTGGGTGTCCGAGGTCAGCGCCAGCGCGATGATCGGGTCGTCGTTCGGGTTGGCCTTCTCATAACTCGGCGCGCCGTTGAGTCCGCTGGGCAGGTCCGGCGCCGCGGCGTTGATCGCCGCCTGCACGTCGCGCGCGGCGGCATCCAGGTCGGTGCCGCTCTGGAACATCATGAAGACGAAGGCGCTGCCTTCGGAACTGGACGAGCGCATGGTCTCGATGCCGGGTACCTGGCCCAGGTGCCGCTCCAGTGGCGAGGCTACGGTCGAAGCCATCGTGCTGGCGTCCGCGCCGGCCTGGCTGGCCTGCACGAAGATCGCCGGAAACTGCATGTTCGGCAATGCCGCCACGCCGAGCAGCAGGTAGCTGATCATGCCGACCACGAACAACCCGATCGCGAGCAACGACGTGCCGATCGGACGGCGGATGAAGGTCCCGGAGATATTCATGGAAGCAGCGTGGCCGGAGATGGAGGGCGGTGACAGACGGCGCGTGAAGACTTCATCCCGACATCAACGCACGAACTGCGGAAAGGTTGATCCGCTGCATATCCCTGTGGGAGCGGCTTCAGCCTCGATGCTTTTGCATTGCGTGGCGAACGGCATCGCGACTGAAGTCGCTCCCACCATCAACCCGGCACGCGCAGTGCAGTCAGACCGGCATGCATTACGCGAGGCCCTGGCTCGCAAGCTTCAACGCGCGCTGCTCGCGGCGCACCGCGAGCCAGTCGGAGAAGCGCTCCATGTACAGGTAGATCACCGGCGTGGTGTACAGCGTGACCAGCTGCGACAGCAGCAGGCCGCCGACGATCGACACGCCCAGCGGCCGGCGCAGCTCGGCGCCGATGCCGTTGCCCAGCGCCAGCGGCAGCGCGCCGAGCATGGCCGCGGCGGTGGTCATCATGATCGGGCGGAAACGCAGCAGGCAGGCGCGGCGGATCGCGTCGCGCGCATTCATGCCGGTGCGCCGGGCCTCGATCGCGAAGTCGATCATCATGATCGCGTTTTTCTTGACGATGCCTATCAACAGCACGATGCCGACGATGCCGTCCACCGACAGGCTCATGCCGCACAGGATCAGCGCCAGCAGCGCACCGACGCCCGCCGGCGGCAGCGTGGAGATGATCGTCAGCGGATGGATGTAGCTCTCGTACAGCACGCCCAGCACGATGTAGATCACCACGATCGCGGCCAGCAGCAGAAGCACTTCGTCGCCCAGCGAAGAGGCGAACTCGGCGGCCTTGCCGACGAACTCGCCGCGTACCTGCGGCGGGAATTTCAGCTGCGCTTCCACCTCGTGGATCGCCGCCACCGCATCGGACAGCGAGTAGCCCGGCGCCACGTTGAACGCCAGCGTTACCGCCGGCAACTGCTGCTGGTGGCTGACCACCAGCGGCGCGCTGGTAACCTTCGCGGTGACCAGCGAGGACAACGGGATGGTGCCGCCACCCCCGATCTGGAAGCCGACGTTGCCGGCATTGCCGATGCCCGACGGGGTCGCCGAATTGCTCGACTTCAACTGGCCGAAGCTGGTCGCGTTGCTGCCGGTGAGCGCACCGTTGCCGTTGCCGCGCACGGTCAGCTTGTTCATCAGGTCGTCGCTGTTGCGGAACTCGGGCGCCACTTCCAGCACCACGCGATACTGGTTGAGCTGGGTGAAGATGGTCGAGATCTGGCGCTGGCCGAACGCGTCGTACAGGGTGTCGTCGATGCTCTGCACGGGCACGCCGAGGCGGCTGGCCTTTTCGCGATCGATGTCGAGTTTCAGCGCGTTGCCGTTGTTGGCCAGGTTGTTGCCGACATCGGCCAGCTCCGGCCGCTGGCGCAGCGCCTGGGTCATCTGGTTCGCGTAGCCGGCCAGCTCGGCCGAGTTCACGTCGGACAGCGAATACTGGTATTCGGTGGCGGCGACGCGGCTGTCCAGGGTCACGTCCTGCACCGGCTTCAGGTACAGCGCGACGCCGGGAATGTTCGCCACCGCATGCTGCAGCCGCGGCAGCAATGCGTCGAGGCTGTCGCGGTCGCCGCGTTCCTTCAGGACGATGCTGAGCTGGCCCTGGTTGAGCGTGGGGTTGATCGTGCCGGCGCCGATGAAGGCCGCCACGCCGGCCACGGCGGGGTCCTTGCGCAGAGCCTCGGCGACCGCCTTGGTGCGCAGTTCCATCTGCGGGAACGCGACATTGTCGTCGGCCTGCACCACGCCGGTGATCAGGCCGGTGTCCTGCTCGGGCAACAGGCCCTTGGGGATCACGACGTACAGGAACACGGTCAGCACTACCGCCGCGGCCGCCACCATCATGGTGAGCCGGCGGTGATCGAGCACCCAGTCCAGCGTGTTGGCGTAGAGGTCGACCGTGCGTGTCCACAGGTCGCGCTTGCCGGCGGCGGCCTGTCGCTCGTGGGTGTCGTCGCCCGGCGGCAGCGCGTCGGGCTTGAGCAGGTAGGCGCACATCATCGGGGTCAGCGTCAGCGAGACCAGCATCGAGATGGTCACCGCGATGGTCAGCACCCAGGCGAACTCGTGGAACAACCGGCCAGTGACGCCGGGCATCAGCAGCAGGGGCAGGAACACCGCGACCAGCGAGACGGTCAGCGACAGCACGGTGAAGCCGATCTCCTTCGCGCCGATCTCGGCCGCCTCCTTGCCGCTCTTGCCCTGCTCGATGTAGCGCACGATGTTCTCGATCATCACGATCGCATCGTCGACCACGAAACCGGTGGCCACGGTGAGCGCCATCAGCGACAGGTTGTCCAGCGACATGCCGGTGAACGACATCACCCCGAACGTGCCCAGCAGCGACAGCGGCACCGCGACCGACGGGATCACCGTCGCCCACAGCCGGCGCAGGAACACGAAGATCACGCCTACCACCAGGAAGATGGTCAGCAGCAGGGTGAACTCCACATCGTGCACCGACGCGCGGATGGTCACCGTGCGGTCGGCGAATACGTCCAGGTGCACGTCGGCCGGCAGCGCGCTGCGCAGTTCCGGCAGCACCTGGCGGATCTGCTCGACCGTCTGCACGATGTTCGCGCCAGGCTGGCGGCGCACGTCCAGCAGCACCGCCGGCTTGCCGTTCGCCCACGCGGCGAGCTGGTCGTTCTCGACGCCGTCGACCACCTTGGCCACGTCGGAAAGACGCACCGGCGCGGTGTCCTTGTAGCTGATGATGCTGTCCTTGTATTCCGCCGCGGTGGACAGTTGGTCGTTGGTGCCGATCGAGTAGCTCTGCGTCTTGCCGTTGAGCGTGCCCTTGGGCGCATTGACGTTGGCTTGGGTCAGCGCGCTGCGCACGTCCTCCATGGTCAGGCCGAGGTTGGACAGCTGCGCCGGATTGACCTGCACGCGCACGGCCGGGCGCACGTTGCCGGCGATCGAGACCAGCCCGACGCCCTGCACCTGCGACAGTTTCTGCGCCAGGATCGAATCGGCCAGGTCGTTCACCTCGCGCAGCTGGCGGCTGTCGGAGGTGAGCATCAGGGTGAGGATCGGCGCATCGGCCGGATTGACCCGGTTGTACACCGGCGGATACGGCAGGTTGCCCGGCAGCGTGCCCTTGGCCTGGTTGATCGCGGCCTGCACGTCCTGCGCGGCGATGTCGATATCGCGGTCCATCGAGAACTGCAGGATGATCGTGGACAGCCCGGCGGAGGAGTCCGAGCTCATCATGGTGAGCCCGGAGATCTGCCCCAGGTTGCGCTCCAGCGGCGTGGTGATCAGCGACGCCATGGTGCTGGCGCTGGCCCCGGGATACTGCGTGCTGACCACCAGGCTGGGCGCCTCGATCTCCGGCAGGGCCGACACCGGCAGTGCGCGGTAACCGAGGATGCCGAGCAGCAGCACCGCCACCATCAGCAGCGAGGTGGCGATCGGTCGGCGAATGAAGAGGGTCGAGAATCCCATGGCTATCCGTAACGTGCAGGTGCGGTTTCAGTCGCGGTCATGGCCGGATCGCACGGCCGGTTGCATCGCGATCACGATGCCGCGGCGCCAGTCGGCGCCACGGCGCGTCATCAATGACGGCGACCGCCACCCTTGGTGTTCTTCTTGGCCTTGTCCAGTTCGGCCGCGGTCGGTGCCGCCGGCACTTCGCCCGGCTTGAGCGCATTGACCTTGCTGCCCGGCTTCAGCCGGAACTGGCCTTCGGTGACCACGCGGTCGCCGACCTTGAGACCGCTGCCGATCATCACCTGGCTGTCGCCCACCTCGCCGGCGACCATCACCGGCTGCATCTTGACCGTGCTGTCGGCCTGCACCTGATAGACGTAGTCGCCGTCCGGCCCGCGCTGCACCGCCTGCGCCGGAATCACCAGCCCACCGGACACCGTGTTCACCAGCAGCCGCACGTTGACGAACTGGCCGGGCCACAATTCGTTCTTGGTATTCGGAAATTCGGACTTCAGCCGGAACGTGCCGGTGCTGGCGTCGATCTGGTTGTCGATCACCTTGAGCACGCCGCCGGCCGCGATCGGATGCGCATCGGTCTTGTCCAGCGCGGCCACTTCCAGTCCGGCGCCACCCTGCGCGGCGGCGCGCACGAGGTCGAGGTTCTGCTCCGGCAGGGTGAACATCACGTTGATCGGATGCAGCTGGGTCAGCGTGACGATCGCGGTGGAGGTGGTGATCACGTTGCCCGGATCGACCCCGCGGATGCCGGCCAGCCCGTCGATCGGGGAGATGACCCTGGTGTAGTTCAGCTGCACCTGGCTGTCGCGAATGCTGGCCGCGTCGGCGGCCACCGCGGCCTGGTACTGGGCGGCGGTATTGCGCAGCGTGTCCAGATCCTGCTTGGAGATGTAGCCCTTGGCCGCCAGATCCTGGCTGCGCGTCAGGTTGCTCTTCGCGGTGGCCAGCAGCGCCTGATCCTGGCGCTGTTTCGCCACGGCCTGGTCGTATGCGGCCTGGTAGGTGCGCGGATCGATCTGCGCCAGCACCTGGCCCTTCTTGACCGGCTGGCCTTCGATGAAGTCCAGGCTGAGCAACTGGCCCGGCACCTGCGGGTTCACGGTCACCGTGTTGAGCGCCTGCACCGTGCCCAGCGCGGTCAGATAGACCGGCACATTCTGCTTGGCCACCGGAACCACGGTCACCGGCACCGGCGGCGTGGCATCCTTGCCGTCCTTGCCGTCCTTGCCCTTCGCAGCTGCCTGCGTCGAGGCGGCGCCTGCCGGCTTGTGGAGCAGGCGAAAGCCAACCCCGGCCACCACGATCACGGCAACGACGATCAACGCGATCTTCCAAAAACGCGACATGTAAAACTCCTGGAATGAACAGTGCAGCTACCCAATGCGACAATGCCGCGCGCGACCGTGAATTGTAGCCGGCCCCCGGCTTTGATCCGCCCGCGCGGCAAAACCGGCCGGCCTCGAACGAAAGCATAGGGGCAGTTGAACGAAGTTGGACAATGCCGGTTGACATGGATCGGCCATGACCGATGGCAGGGCTGCAGGCCCCATGCAGGCTGCCGGACGGCAGCGACGGTTGTCAGAATGCCTGAAACTTGCCGCGCGCTTCGTTTATAATCCGCGACTGACCGCCCGCCCGGCCACAATCCGGGCGGGCGGCGACATCACGCCGTGGTTCCGTCTGCGGCAAACATGCCGGTAGCGCCAGCCCGGTGAACCAGTAGAGCATTCAGGCAGGCCGGCGCAGCCATCGTGGCGTTCCGACTGCCCATTGACAGGAGTACGTGCGTGAGCGGTCCCATGAGCAAATCCGATCGGAGCGTCCTGCGCCAGTTTTCCATCATGATCGGCGGCCTGGCCGTGCTGACGGTGGTGCTGATCTTCACCGCGCTGGCGATCCACGATCACGAGCCGCAGGAAACCAACCCGAACCAGCCGGCCCAGGTCGCCGAGCGGATCGCGCCGGCCGGTGCCGTCTACGCCGGCAACACCGGACGCGCCGCGATGCAGGCCGCCGCCGATGCCGCCGCCAAGGCTGCCGCCTCGCAAGTCGCCTACGGCGGCACCACCGACGGCAAGGCGATCTACGACCACCTGTGCACCAGTTGCCACACCGCCGGTGTGGCCGGCGCGCCGAAACTGGGCAACAAGAGCATGTGGGGTCCGCGCATCGCCCAGGGCATCGACGTGCTGGTCAAGCACGCCACCGAGGGCTACCACGGCCCCGACGGCAACTTCATGCCGCCCAAGGGCGGCAACCCGGCCCTCACCGACGAACAGGTGAAGAACGCCGTGCAATGGATCGTCGACCAGGCGAAGTAGTTCGTCCGATCCGACAAGCTTTCGCCAGACGCCGCCCGCAGGGGCGGCGTTTTCGTTTGCCTCTTCACCCTGCCCGCAGGGACCGACCGGCAGGACTGCCGATCTGCACGGCGTCAGCCGCCCGGAGGGCGAAGGCCACGGGTAGGCCGAGTGCAGGTTTGGATCGGGTAAGTCACTCAGGCGAAAAGCCTCACCTGTGGTTATTCCCGCGAGGCCTGGGCAGCGTCATTCCGCATCCCCACAATCTGCTAGCGTTCACCCTCGTCAACACCGCGCGACTCCGGATCTTCCCCATGTCCCCACGCCCACTCATCCTCGCCCTCCTCGCCACCACCCTGCTCGGCGGCTGCACCAGCCTGTTGCATCGCCCCGCCCAGTTGCAGGATGGCGCCCGCGCAAAAGTGGCGATCCTGGAAACCACCGACGTGCACTCCAACGTGTTGAGCTACGACTACTACAAGCTCAAGCCCGATGACTCGCTCGGCTACGAACGCACGGCCACGCTGATCCGCCGTGCCCGCGCGGAATTCCCCAACAGCTTCCTGTTCGACAGCGGCGACACCATCCAGGGCAGCGTGCTGGCCGACTACCAGGCACTGGTGAAGCCGGTCGGGTGCGACCAGGAGCTGGCGATCTACAAGGCGATGGACGCGATGGGCTACGACGGCGGCACCGCCGGCAACCACGAGTTCAACTATGGCCTGGGCTTCCTGTCGCAGGTCACCGGCACGCCGATGAACGTCGACGGCGGCCACAGCAACCGCTGCGCCGGCCCGCACTTCCCGCTGGTGCTGGCCAACGTCTACAGCGCGCGCGACGGCCAGCCGATCTTCAAGCCGTGGACCGTGGTGACCAGACAGATCGAGGCATACACCGCCGACGGCAGCAAGGTCAGCGTGCCGCTGAAGGTCGGCATCATCGGCTTCACCCCGCCGCCGATCATGCAATGGGACAAGCAGAACCTGGCCGGCAAGGTCACCGTCAGCGGCGTCGTGGAAGCGGCGAAGAAGTACCTGCCCGAACTGCAGGCGCAGCATCCGGACCTTGTCGTCGCGATCCTGCACGGCGGCCTCGACACCGCGCCGTACACCCCGCAGATGGAAAACGCCGGCTGGTACCTGGCCGGCGTGCCCGGCATCAATGTGTTGCTGCTCGGTCACTCGCACACCGAATTCCCCGGCCCGCACTACGCCGGCATGAAGGACGTCGACGCGCGACTTGGTTTCGTCCGTAACGTGCCGGCGGTGATGGGCGGCTTCTTCGGCAAGGACCTGGGCGTGATCCAGCTGGTGCTGAACCGGAAGGACGACCGCTGGGTGGTCGACCTCGACAACACGCATAGTGAAGTGCGGCCGATCTGCCCGATCACCGTGGGCACGAAGAAGGGCCCGTGCGTGCCGGCCGATCCCGCCATCGCACCGCTGGTGCAACAGGCACACGAGGCCGCGATTGCCTACGTCAACACGCCGATCGGCGAAAGCACGCTGCGCCTGAGCAGCTACTTCGCCGACGAAGGCAACATGACCGCACTGGCCCCGGTCAATGCCGCCCAGGCCGACTATGTGCGCAGCGAACTGCCGCGCGTGCATCCCGAGCTGGCCAGCGTGCCCGTATTGTCCGCCGCTGCAGCGTTCCGCACCGGTTTCGGCGGCCCGGACGACTACACCGACGTCGCCGCCGGCCCACTCACCCTGCGCAGCGCCGCCGACCTGTATTTCTATCCGAACACGCTGGCGGCGGTGAAAACCGACGGAGCCGGCCTCAAGGCCTGGCTGGAAAAATCCGCCCAGCGCTTCAACCGCATCGACCCCGCAAGGATCGGCGAGCAGGCGCTGATCAATTCGCATTACGTCGGCTACAACTTCGACCAGATCCAGGGCGGCATCCATTACGTCATCGACGTGTCGAAGCCGGTCGGCCAGCGCATCACCCGACTGACCTTCCACGGCAAGCCGGTCGCGCCGGACCAGCCCTTCGTCATCGCCACCAACAACTACCGCGCCAGCGGCGGCGGCCACTTCCCCGGCCTCGACGGCAACAACGTCGTGCTCGCCGCCCCCGACGGCAACCGCGAAATCCTGGCCAAATGGCTGCAACGGCAGAAACAGATCAGCGCAAAAAACCTCGAAGCCTCCTCATGGAGATTCGCCCCACTCAAGACCCATGGCCTGGTCACCTTCACCGCCGCCGCCAACAAGCTCGGTGTCGCGAAGGCCGCCGGATTGGACAACATCCGTCAGCTGAAGGATCACGGCGACGGCACCGCGACTTACGCGATCGACCTGTCGCCTTGATGGATGGAGCCTTCGGATAGCGGTGAGCGCTCACCGCCGGTCGACGGACGCAACGCCGTAGCGCAGCAGCACTCGATGACGGGATTGGGCCGCAGCAGCATGATCAGTTGGTCGATTTCCGCGGGGTCGGCCGCCTCCAGAAATCCACGTGGCGTCGGGCCTTGCAAAGGCGCCGATCATCCATACAATGTATAGATGATCAAGTTTGACTGGGATCCGGTCAAGGCCGCCTCAAACCTCAGGAAACATGGCGTTTCCTTCGAGGAGGGCCAGTCTGTCTTCTACGACGAGTTTGCGGTCCAGTTCTTCGATGAACCTCACTCCTCTGGTGAAGAAGAACGCTTTCTCATGCTGGGCATGAGTAGCGGCGCTCATCTTCTCCTCGTTTGCCACTGTGAGCGCGATAGTGGCGACGTCATTCGCATCATTTCAGCGCGCAAAGCCACGAAACAAGAAAGCTCCTTCTACAAGCAGTGATCGCCATGAAAGCCGAATACGATCTCTCCAAAATGAAGTCCCGCAGGAATCCTTATGCGGCCAAGCTCAAGAAGCCTGTTTCCATGCGCCTCTCCGAGGACGTCGTGGATTACTTCAAGAGCATGGCCAGTGAGGCGGGCGTTCCCTATCAGAGCTTGATCAATTTGTATCTGCGAGACTGCGTCATGAAGCATCGCAAAGTGCAGATCGCCTGGCCCAGCAGCAAGGCCTGACCACTCCGCAAGAGACTTTCCGTCAATACCGCCCGTTTGATGTTCTTGACGTGAGCTTCCAGGCTTTCATTGGGCAGGGTCTTGTCCTCTTTCCACTTGCATGATCAACCTGTCGCATTGGTGAGTGGATCAATCAAACGATGATCGCTCTCACCACTCGGCAACGGACGGACAGTCGCTACGCTGAAGAAGAAAGGTATCCCTTGGCAGAGCCAGCGTCGGGCTTCACTTCAACATCAGGGACGTCGCGTGAAACATCTGAAAACCGTCACGTCGCTGCAACTTGTCATCGCTGCAAGCGGCGCGTTGCTCGTCGGCAGCGCCATGCTTTCGCATGGCAACAACCTTGGCCTCTTGCCTCTCGCACTGGCTGCTGCCTGTGGCGTTGGTGCTTTCGCAAAGTCCAGAAATCGTTGAACCACTGAATGTCTGTTGCATCAGCTCGTTCTGGTTCCGCACGACGGCAGGTATCCGGTCGACCATGTGATGATTTTTATAGTTCGTACCATCCCGATGATGTTGGCCGGAGTGTTGTTTCGTTCATGGTTTTTCGCGGCCCGACAGTCCGTTCAAGGGTGAGGGTTCTCGCCGCCCCTCCACTACGTGTCAACACCCGGGGGGAGGCCACGGCAGATGGAAGCCGGCGTCGGTGATCTTCGCCCCGCAGGCGGCCGCCTGAACCGCACACCTCGCGCATATAGCGAAAAGTTGCAAATGATCCTGTTGACGGCGGCAAGAGCTTGCTTCTAAGGTCGATGCCATGTCGCCGCATTCCACGCCAGCACGCATGTTCGACGCACCGGTTCGCACCGGGCGTGGCTCGGCGCGCGTTGGTGCCATTGCTGCGACGACCACCACCACGATTACCACCGGTACCACGGGTTCCGGGCGGAGTGTCGTGCGTAGGTAGGTTCCACACGCAACGGCCCGCCCTCGACGAGGCGGGCCGGCCCATACCGACACGCCAGCGAGAACGGGCCTCCACCGGAGAGGCCGTCGTGATCACCTGTGCACCCGAGCAAGTCCAGCATGTTCCCTCGCCGCCGCTGTCGATGGGCCGGATCGGCGCGACTACCCTGCGACGCGTGCTGGCGGTCGGCGTGATCGGCCCCGGCCGTGTCGGCAGCGCCTTGCTGGAACAACTGCGCGCCGCGCAACCGCGACTGGCCCACGACATCGGACTGGATCTGAAACTCTGCGGCGTGGTGGCCAGCAAGCGCATGTGGCTGGACTGCGACGACGCCGAACTCAACGGCCGCCATGGCGGCGCGCAGATCTGGCGGCCGAACGACCTGGACGCCTTCGCCGAACACGTGCGCGGCAGCGACGGCCGACATGCGCTGCTGATCGACTGCAGCGCGAACGACGAGGTGGCCGCGCACTATCCGCGCTGGCTCGCCGCCGGCCTGCACGTGGTGACGCCGAACAAGCTCGCCGGCAGCGGGCCGCTGCCGCGCTGGCAGGCGATCCGCGCAGCCTGCGCCAGCGGCGCGCGCTTCCGCTACGAGGCCACCGTGTGCGCCGGCCTGCCGGTGGTGCAGACGCTGCGCGATCTGCTCGACACTGGCGACGAACTGCTCACGGTCGACGGCATGTTCTCCGGCACGCTGGCCTGGCTGTGCAACCGCCACGACGGCCAGCAGCCGTTCTCCGCACTGGTGCGCGAGGCGCATGCGCTGGGCTATACCGAACCGGACCCGCGCGACGACCTGTCCGGCCTCGACGTGGCGCGCAAGCTGGTGATCCTGGCGCGCGAGGCTGGCTGGCCGCTGTCGCTGGAAGATGTCGACCTGCAAGGCCTGGTGCCGCCGGCGCTGGCCGCGCTGCCGCTGGAAACTTTCATGCAGCGGCTGGATGAACTGGATGCGCCGATGGCCGCGAAGCTGGCCGAGGCGCATGCCGCAGGCGGCGTGCTGCGCCACGTGGCGCAACTGGACCGGCATGGCCGCGCCAGCGTGCGGCTGATGGTGCTGCCGGCCAGCCACGCATTCGCGCATACCCGACTCACCGACAACATCGTGCAGTTCACCACCCGCCGCTACTGCGATAATCCGCTGTCGGTGCAAGGCCCCGGCGCCGGCCCCGAAGTGACCGCCGCCGGCGTGTTCGCCGACCTGCTGCGCATCGCCGAGTCGCTGGAGGCGCGCGCATGAACACGCCACTACTGGAACCCGTCATGGCTTCATCGCGTCGTCCTCTAGCACCGCAAGTCGCCCGCGCCTTCGCGCCCGCCAGCGTCGGCAACGTCGGCGTCGGCTTCGACCTGCTCGGCCACAGCGTGGCCGGTGCCGGCGACCGCGCCGAGGTGCGGCGCATCGACGAGCCGTTGGTGCGCATCGCGGCAATCCATGGCTGCGTTACCGGCCTGCCCACCGATCCGCGCCAGAACACCGCCGGCACTGCGCTGCTCTCGCTGCGCAAGGCGCTGGGCCTTTCGCACGGCTTCGAACTGGTGCTGCACAAGGGCATCGCGCTCGGCTCGGGCATGGGCGGCTCGGCCGCCTCATGCGTGGCCGCCCTGGTCGCCGCCAACGCGTTGCTGGCACAACCGCTGCCACGCGAAGCGTTGTACGACTTCGCGCTGGACGGCGAGGCCGTGGCCAGCGGCAGCCGCCACGGCGACAACCTCGGCTCGATGCTGCTCGGCGGCCTGGTGCTGGCCACCCACGACCGGCTGTTGCGCATCGACGTGCCGGCCGCCTGGCACTGCGCGCTGGTGCATCCGCACGTGGTGCTGGAGACGCGCAAGGCTCGCGCCGCGCTGGCCGGTCACTACGCACTCGGTGAATTCGTGGCGCAAAGTTCGAACCTCGCGCTGGTGCTGGCCGGCTGCTATCGCAGCGATGCTGCACTGGTGCGCGAAGGCCTGAAGGACGTACTGGTGGAGCCCCGCCGTGCCCCGCTGATCCCGAATTTCGCGAAAGTGAAGCAGGCCGCGCTCGACCACAATGCGCTGGGCGCCAGCATCTCCGGCGCCGGCCCCAGCGTGTTCGGCTGGTACGACAACCGAGCCGATGCCGAGGCGGCCAGCCTGGCAATGCAGACCGCCTTCGCCGAGGCCGGACTGGACAGCGATGCGTGGGTCTCGCCGATCGCCGGCCCGGCCGCCGCGTTGATCGATTCGATCGACGGGACGCAATCATGAACCCGCCAAACCCACGTAGGAGCCCGCTCGCGGGCGATGCCGTTGCCCCGACGCCCAGTAAAGATCAAGAGCATCGCCCGCCAGCGGGCTCCTACATCAGCACGCGCGCGAGCAGTCCCGCCGTGTCGATCAGCCAGGCGATCGCCGCCGGACTGGCCCCGGACGGTGGACTGTACGTACCTGAAAAACTGCCCACGCTCGACCCGGCCGCATTCGACCCGCACGGCTCGCTGGCCCACACCGCCGCCACCTTGCTGGCACCGTTCTTCGCCGGCGATGCGCTGGCCTACGAACTGCCCGCGATCTGCGCCGAGGCCTTCACCTTCGACGCACCGTTGCGCCCGCTTCCCGCCCACCCGGGCACGCTGATGCTGGAGTTGTTTCACGGCCCCACCTCGGCGTTCAAGGATTTCGGCGCACGCTTCCTCGCCGCCTGCCTGCGCCGACTGCCGCGCGCCGACGCGCGACCGCTGACGATCCTGGTCGCCACCTCGGGCGATACCGGTGCCGCGGTGGCGGCGGCGTTCCACCGTCAGCCGAATGTGCGAGTGGTGATCCTGTATCCGGACGGACTGGTTTCTCCGCGCCAGGCACACCAACTCGGCTGTTTCGGCGACAACATCACCGCGCTGCGAGTGGCCGGTCGCTTCGACGATTGCCAGCGCATGGTCAAGGTCGCGCTCAACGACGCGGCACTGCAGGCAGAAGTACCGATGTCCTCGGCCAACAGCATCAGCCTCGGCCGCCTGCTGCCGCAAATGAGCTATTACGCACACGCTGCGCTGGGTTGGTGGCGCGAACACGGCACGCTGCTGAACTTCATCGTGCCCACCGGCAACCTCGGCAACGCCATGGCCTGCCTGTGGGCACGCGAAATGGGCCTGCCGATCGGAGAAGTGCGCCTGGCCTGCAACGCCAACGCCACCTTGCCCGACTACTTTTCCGGCCACGACTACCAGCCACGCGAAGCCGTCGCCACCCTCGCCAACGCGATGGACGTGGGTGCGCCCAGCAACTTCGAGCGGCTGCGCTGGACCTTCCCTGACGAGACAAAACTCCGTCACCTGCTGCACGCGCACTGCGTCGACGACGACAGCATCCGGCAGACCATCACCAGCCACGCCCACGAACATGGCGAGGTGTTCTGCCCGCATACCGCCACCGCGATGCACGAACTGGATCGGCTGCGTGCGGCTGGCGACGCGTCTGCATGGGCGGTCGTGGCCACCGCGCACGCCGCGAAATTCGAAAGCGTGGTCGAACCCTTGACCGGTCGCCCGGTTGCGATCCCCACCGCGCTCTCCGCCATGCTCGGACGCCCGGCCGAAGCCGAGTCCATCGCGGCAAGCGACAAGGCATTGCGGGCAAGACTGCTACTCGATCGGGTCGAACGCTGATTGACGCTGCGAGACGCTGCGTGATCAGCTTGCCAGACGTTCTATCCGCCGACCTGAAGCAATCATCACGGATCCGCCGTCGATACGAAATTCGCGACGCCGAACCGGGCGATCCCCTTTCAACTGCGATCAAATGGATTTGACCGCGCGTCGAGAACCGAAGGCCGCCATAGTCAATCGCGCCGGTCCTGGAGCTTCAAACCCCAACCTCATCACGCAGGAAGCCAACGCATGACCCAGACCATCGACCCCATCAAGCTCAAGGCCGCCGCCGAACATCTGGAGTGGGTACTGAAGCAGTATCCGGACAGCGAGGATGTGCAGAGTCTGCTGCGTGCACTGACTCCGCTGATCGAAGATGCCAAAGCGAACCAAGTGTTGGAGCCAATAGAGAGACGTGACATTCCCGGAGCGTGGAATTTTGGGGATGGACGATATATCTCCTACGCGAATCCTAGCGTTGACAATGCCTACGCTGAATTTTCTATTGAACTCAGAGGGGGACTAACTGAGCAAGACAGGCAGCGCATTGCCCGTATGGATGCCATGCGTAAAGCCATGATGGGGGCTTCCGGCCATGAATGATGATGGCCTAACTCCCGACGCTCTAAAGCAGGAATATGCTGATGCCGTTCCAGGGAGCGGAACATTCAGACCTCAAGGCATAGACGAACAGGCGGCACGGAATTTCCTAAATACGGACGAAGGCGCTTTGTATTGGTGGAGAGTCGCTGAAGCTGCCGCTCCCAATACGTCATCGTCAGCGATCGATGACCGTGCCATCAACCAGCTCATGTCCGGCCGCGAACTTCCACGTATGGAGGCCATGGGGACCGATGAGTCCCTCATCAAGCTCGTCGCCGAAGGCTCGACCCCAACAAGTTACTCATCCTTCTGGATGCGTGAATCTCAGGCCAAGGCGGCGATCGCAGAAGGCCGGAACCTTTCCGATTACTTCGCCCTGCCGATCGGAAGCGAAGCACCCCGATACGGCATGTATCGGATTACGCCGAGGATTCCGACTCAGGTTTTCATCAACACGGTAGCGCCCACCTCAGAACTGGGCGGCCTGGTCACCAAGAGCGGCGGTGCGGAACAGGTCCTGGTGCCCAACCGCAAGTTGTTCCACGATCCGGTATACGTCAAAAGCGTCGACAACATCCCCAGCATTGCTGTCGAAATCGAACGTAGCGTCCTTTCGCCCGCCATGGTTCGTGGCGCTGCCACGCTCGGCGTCGCCGCTGTTGCCCATGACGCCACCACCACCGTCGCGCACGCGTCCGACTTGCTTCAGCAGAACAACATCGCCGGGGCTCAATCCACATTGCTGCACTTCGGCGGGCGCAATCTCGGTGCGCTGGGTGGCGCGGCGCTGGGTGCGGAGGTGTTTGGCGCAGCGGGTGCCGAGACCGGGCCGTTCGATCTGCTGATCGGTGGTGCGGGTGCCATCGGCGGTGCCATCGCTGGCGACAAGTTGGCCGACACCTACGATAGCCATCGCATCTACAACCAGCCCGACGCACAGGGGCAGACATGGCATTACGACCCCGGCCAGCCGCAGCAAGGGTGGACACGCGACGTGCCGCCATTACCCGAAACGCCCCACGGCCAGCACTTCACCGCACACCCCGCGCTGGCCGACCAACTCAATTATCAGGCCTCCAGCGTGGCGGTGGAGCTGTCGCTGGCGCACGCGCCCCGTCCGGAGGATGCGTACTCGCTTCCGGCCGGCAGCGACGATACGCCCAGCATCCGTGATAGCCCATGGACTCGCGACGCGCAAGCTCATGAATGGTCGCGCATGGTGGTGACGCGAGTGATGGAACACGGGGTGGTCGACGCGTACGAAGAGCGCGCCGATCCGCAGCGTAAGGCCGAGCTCGACAAGGAATCCGAGGCCGTGCTGGTGCACAACGCGACACGGACACCGCACGCCATCGCGACGCGTTACCAATCGGCCTACGAACAATTCGGCTGGGATCGATTCGGGCCTTTGCCTGGTCCTGTTGCACGCGCCCTGTGCGATTCTCCCGCCAGACAACAGGCACCGAATGGCGATACCTACACCCGCGATGCGCAAGGCCAGTGGTCCACACCGAAGTGGTTCGGACTCGAAGACCAACCTGCCCAGGGCAATCTCAGGGACGAACTGAACGATGCCTGGCGACGCCAGTCCGGTCACGAGCCAACCATCCCGCCGGCGCAGGCCAGCGATCCGTACCAATGCGTCGCTGCACACGTCACCCGTCACAGCTCCACTCGCGACATGTTCGACGCACTGAGCCATGCCGCCATGAACAAGGATGTCGACGCGATGCGCGTGGCGGGCCAGGCCTACCTGCTATCGGATCGGGGACAAGCCTGGCTCGAGCAAGGGCACCAGCTCAACCGGCAGCAAGCTCAACAAGCAGCGCTAAACGCACAACAACAGCAGGCGCCAATGCAGCAAGGCCCGGTCATGCAACGATGAGGAAGGAACCTTGAATCCGGAACAGAACAACCTTCAGCCCGATGACCTTCGCGCACTGGCGCTGCAACTGGCCGCCTTCACCGATCTGCTTGAGCAGCGCGGCGACCACGTGATTCAACAAACCCGTGAAGCGGCACTGCACATCGGCCAGACGGCAAAGAGTGCTGCCGCTTCATCGGAGCGCATGACTGCCGGAGCCATCGAGCAATTCAGGCAGGCGGCCGCAAGTGTCGTGAGCGACGGCATGCGTCAGCCGATGGAAGATGCGGCCCGCACGATGCAGGGCAGCACGCAGAACATCCTGAAGGCGACGAACGAACTGGAGACGCGCGTGCGCACTGCCGGCAGGGGTTTGACGGCAACGGCCTGGAAGGCCTTCGTGGCCAGTGCGCTGGCTTCGGTGACGGTGATCGGCGTGGCGGTCTACATGGGCATGCACACCCGTCAGGACATCGCACGAGCCGAGTGGACGGGGCTGATCAATGCAGCCATCGCCAACGGCAAGCTGACGCAGTGCAGTGACGGCGGCCTGTGCGCCCGCGCCGGCAGGAAATGGGTGCGCATCGATCAATAGACTTCCTCTGAGATCAGGCAGGGGATGGTCCGCGGAGCGTCGCGTGACTGCCACTTCGCGGCCACCGCCCGATCGAAGCTCGATCGTATGGACGGCTGGCCGTCCATACCCTGTCGATCTGCTGCCGACAAATGATTTCAAATAAAACTGTTGACGCGGGGTTTTGAACTCGCGTATGGTCGATCGCATGTCGCAGCGCAACAGCCACCGCAGCATCGCCGAGGGAAACCGTCTCATGACGGTTGCCGGCCTGCTGCAGGCTCGCGGCACGCTCCTTATTACCCTCGTACTCGTACTCCTTATTACCAACGGAGGTGCGGGCTGAGGGCATGTGTCCAGGTAAATAAGAAAACCTGAAAATACACCCAAAGAACCCCGCACCCGGTAACGGATGCGGGGTTTTTTTGTGCCTTCGGCGACGCCCACACAGCGGAGCCATGATGAAAAATCCCGACCAGCACAACGACCCGATCAGCGGCGACGACATAGTCGCCGAACGTGTGCGCATCTTCGACACCACCCTGCGCGACGGCGAGCAGACACCCGGCTTCTCGATGAACCGGCGCGCCAAGCTGCGCATGGCGCAGATGCTCGAGACGCTGGGCGTGGACGTGCTCGAAGCGGGCTTTCCGCAGGCTTCGCCGGACGATTTCGCGGCGGTGGCGGAGATCGCCGGCACGCTGAAGAACACCACCGTGTGCGCGCTGGCACGTTGCCAGAGCGGCGATATCGACAGCGCCGGCCGTGCGCTGGAACAGGCACAGCGCTCGCGCATCCACGTGTTCATCTCCACCAGTCCGCTGCATCGCGAGCACAAGCTGGGCATGAGCATGGCGCAGGTGCTGGACGCCGCGGTGGCCGCGGTGGAGCGCGCAGGCGCGCTGTGCCACGAGGTGGAGTTCTCGGCCGAGGACGCGATGCGGACCGAGCCGGACTTTCTCGCCGAAGTGTTCAGCGCCGCCGTGGCCGCCGGCGCCACCACGCTGAACGCGCCGGACACGGTGGGCTACATGACGCCGACCGAGATCGCCGAACGCTTCGCCTTCCTGCGCGCGAACGTGCAGGGCGCCGAACGCGTGGTGTTCTCCAGCCACTGCCACAACGACCTGGGGCTGGCGGTGGCCAACAGCCTGGCCGCGGTGGGTGCGGGCGCGCGCCAGGTGGAGTGCACCATCAACGGCATCGGGGAGCGCGCCGGCAACGCCGCGCTGGAGGAGATCGTGATGGCGCTGAAGGTCCGCCCCGCGTACTTCGGCGTCGACACCCGCATCGACACCCGCAAGCTGCACCCGGCCTCGCGGCTGCTGAGCCAACTCACCGGCCAACGCGTGCAGCGCAACAAGGCGATCGTGGGCGAGAACGCGTTCGCGCACGAGTCGGGCATCCACCAGCACGGCATGCTCAAGCATCGCGGCACCTACGAAATCATGCGTCCGCAGGACGTGGGCCTGGCCGAGACCAAGCTGGTGCTGGGCAAGCACTCCGGCCGCGCCGCGTTACGCCAGCGCCTGCAGGTGTTGGGTCACTCACCGGACGAGGCAGCGCTGGATGCCATCTTCGTGTGCTTCAAGACGCTGGCCGACAAGAAGCGCGAGGTGCACGACGAGGATCTGGAAGCGCTCGCGTTGGGCCAGGATCCCGACGCGCTGGGCCCGTGGCGATTGCTGCGACTGGACACCAATACCCACCTGGGCGCCGGCGCCTCGGCCGCGGTGAAGTTGCGCCACGACGACGGCCGCGAAGCCGCCGAAGCAGCCATCGGCGACGGCCCGGTCGACGCGGTGCTGCGCGCCATCGAACGCGCCACCGACAGCGACCTGCGGCTGACGGATTTCCAGGTGCGTGCGGTCAGCGAGGGCGGCGATGCCCAGGGCCAGGCTCGGCTGGTCGCCCGCCACGCCGGCCGCGACTGGAACGGCGACGGCGTCAGCACCGACATCGTCGAAGCCACCGCGCAGGCCGCGCTGGCCATCGTCAATCGCATCGAACGACACGCGCCGGTCACGCCAGCGAACGTGTCCCCATCCGCACGCAACACCAAAGCCCTGGGAGCCACCGCATGAGTACGCCCTTCGCCTGGCACAACGGCCGGATCAAGCCGTGGGCCGACGCCAACGTCCACGTCAGCACGCACGCGCTGCATTACGGCTCGTCGGTGTTCGAGGGCGAGCGCGTGTACGCCACGCCACGCGGCCCGGCCTACTTCCGCCTGGCCGAGCACACCCGCCGGCTGTTCGAGTCGGCGCGCGTGTACGAGATCGAGGTCGGCTACAGCGAGGACGAGATCAACGCCGCCTGCCTCGAGCTGATCCGCGCAAACCGGATGCCTTCGGCCTACGTGCGGCCGATCGTGTTCCGCGGCGCCGGCGGGTTGGGTGTGCTGGCAAGGGATGGCGCGCCGGTGGAGGTGGCGATCATCGCGCTGAACTGGGGCGCGTACCTGGGCGAGGCGGCCGAGCGCGGTGCCGACGTGTGCGTGTCGTCGTGGAACCGTCCCGCGCCGAACACCCTGCCGAGCTGGGCCAAGGCCGGCGGCAACTACCTGTCCAGCCAGCTGATCGGGCTGGAGGCACGCCGCAACGGCTACGACGAGGGCATCGCGCTGGGCCACAACGGCCTGCTCAGCGAAGGCGCCGGCGAGAATCTGTTCCTGGTGAAGCGCGGCAAGCTGCTCACCCCGCCGTCCAGCGCCGGCATCCTGGCCGGCATCACGCGCGATGCAGTGATCACGCTGGCCACCGATCTCGGCATCGCGGTGGAAGAGCGCGAGCTGCCGCGCGAGGCGTTGTATTCGGCCGACGAAGTGTTCATGACCGGCACCGCCGCCGAGATCACCCCGGTGCGCTCGGTCGACCGCAAGGCCATCGGCGCGGGCGCGCCGGGGCCGATCACGAAGGCGTTGCAGCAGGCGTTCTTCGGCCTGTTCGACGGCCGCACCGAGGATCGCTACGGCTGGTTGAGTGTGGTCAATGCAGTCGTCCCTGATTGTGGCTCAGCACCAGCTGGTGATCGCGCTCAGGGACGAGCGCACGAAGTGACGGAGGTCGCGGCATGACCTCACGGACCCTGTTCGAAAAAGTCTGGGACGCCCACGTCGTCGTCGCCGAAACTGCCGACACGCCCGCGGTGATCTACGTCGACCTGCACCTGGTGCACGAGGTCACCTCGCCGCAGGCGTTCAGCGAACTGCGCGAGCGTGGGCTGAAACTGCGCCGGCCCGACCGCATGCTGGCCACGCTGGATCATTCCACCCCGACCCTGCCGACGAATGCTGACGGCAGCCGCCCGTATGCGAACGCCGAGGCGCAGGCGCAGGTCGCGCAGCTGGAAGCGAACTGCCGCGAGTTCGGCGTCGAACTGCACGGCTGGGACAGCGCCGACCGCGGCATCGTGCACGTGATCGGCCCCGAGCTGGGCGCGACCCAGCCGGGCATGACCATCGTCTGCGGCGACAGCCACACCTCGACCCACGGCGCGTTCGGCGCGCTGGCGTTCGGCATCGGCACCACCGAGGTCGGCCACGTGATGGCCACGCAGTGCCTGCTGCAACGCAGGCCGAAGACCATGGCTATCCACGTGGACGGCCAGTTGCCGCCGGGCGTGGGCGCGAAGGATCTGATCCTGCACATCATCGGCACGATCGGTGTCGATGGCGGCACCGGTTACGTGCTGGAGTATCGCGGCGCGGCGATCGAGGCGCTGTCGATGGACGAGCGCATGACCGTCTGCAACATGTCGATCGAGGCCGGCGCGCGCGCCGGGCTGATCGCGCCGGACGAGACCACGTTCGCCTGGCTGAAGGGTCGCCCGCGCGTGCCCCAGGGCGCAGCGTGGGACGCGGCGGTGACGAGGTGGCGCGCATTGCGCAGCGACGACGGCGCGCGCTACGACCGCGAGGTGCGCATCGACGCCGGCGCGGTGAAACCCACCGTCACCTACGGCACCCATCCGGGCATGGCGATCGCGATGGACGCGCCGGTACCGGCGGCGACGAATGCGCAGGAACGCCGCGCGCTCGACTACATGCAGAGCACGCCCGGCCAGCCGATGCAGGGCACGCCGGTCGACGTCGTGTTCGTCGGCAGCTGCACCAACTCGCGCCTGTCCGACCTGCGCGAAGCGGCGCGCGTGCTGCACGGCCGACGCATCGCGCAAGGTGTACGCATGCTGGTGGTGCCGGGCTCCGAGGCGGTGCGCCGCGACGCCGAGCGCGAAGGCCTGCACCACGTGTTCACCGCCGCCGGTGCCGAGTGGCGCGTGCCCGGCTGTTCGATGTGCATCGCGATGAACGGCGACCTGGCGCAGCCGGGCCAGCTGGTGGTGAGTACCTCCAACCGCAACTTCGAAGGCCGCCAGGGCAAGGGCGCACGCACCGTGCTGGCCAGCCCGGCCACCGCCGCCGCATCGGCGATCGCCGGGCGCATCGCCGATCCGCGCGAGTACTTGGTGGAAGCGGCATGAAAAGCAGAAGTGAGTGGAGAGGAGTGAGGAGTGAGAGAGATCAACCGCCGTACGTCGGCCGTTCTTCTCCGCGTGCTTCTGCCCTTCGCTCCTCTCTCACTCCTCGCTCCTCTCCCCTCACTCCTCGCTCGTCCCCTCTCATTTCTGCCAAGAGGCAATCATGAAGCCTGTAATCCGCCTCCACTCCCGCACCGCCGTGCTGGCCGACGAGAACATCGACACCGACCGCATCATCCCGGCGCGCTTCCTCACCACCACCACGCGCGAGGGGCTGGGCCAGCTGTGCTTCCACGACTGGCGCTACCAAACCGACGGCAGCGACAACCCGGCGTTCCCGCTGAACCGGCCGGAAGCGCGCGGCTGCTCGATCCTCATCGCCGGACGCAACTTCGGCTGCGGCTCCTCGCGCGAGCATGCGCCGTGGGCCTTGCTGGATTACGGCATCCGCGCGGTGCTGTGCAGCGAGATCGCGGACATCTTCCGCGGCAACGCGCTGAAGAACGGCCTGCTCGCCATCGTCATCGATGAGCTGGAGCACCGCTGGCTGCTCAGGCACCCCGGCATCGAGCTGGCGATCGACGTGCGCGAGCAGTACATCGCGCTGCCCGACGGCGGCCGCATCCCGTTCCGTCTGGAACCGTTCGCGCGGCACTGCCTGCTCAACGGCGTCGACCAGCTCGGCTACCTGCTGCAACACGCCGACGCGATCACTCATTACGAACACCAGGAGCAAGCGGCATGAAGGCACGCATCGTTACCCTGCCCGGCGATGGCGTCGGCCCCGAAGTCACGGCCGCCGCGGTGGCCGTGTTGAAGACCGTGGCCGCACGCTACGAACACGTGTTCGCGTTCGAGGAACAGCTGATCGGCGGCATCGCGATCGATGCCACCGGCGAACCGCTGCCGGCCGCTTCGCTGGCGGCGTGCCGGTCCGCCGATGCGGTGCTGCTGGGTGCCGTCGGCGGCCCGAAGTGGTCCGATCCAAACGCTAGGGTGCGGCCCGAGCAGGGCCTGCTGGCGCTGCGCGCCGCGCTCGGCGTGTACGCGAACCTGCGCCCGCTGCAGGTGCATCCGGCGCTGGCAAATCTGTCGCCGCTGAAGAACGAGAAGCTGGAAAACGTCGACGTGCTGTTCGTGCGCGAGCTCACCGGCGGCGCCTATTTCGGCGTGAAGACGCGCACGGCCGACACCGCCACCGACGAATGCAAATACACCGTGGCCGAAATCGAGCGCGTGGTGCGCCGCGCGTTCGAGCTGGCGCGCGGCCGCCGCCGCCATGTCACCTCGGTCGACAAGGCGAACGTGCTGGAGACCTCGCGGCTGTGGCGCAGCACGGTGCAGCGCATCGCCGCCGACTACCCCGACGTGAAGCTCGAGCACCAGCTGGTCGACTCGATGGCGATGCTGCTGCTGACCCAGCCGAACCGCTACGACGTGGTGGTCACCGAGAACCTGTTCGGCGACATCCTCACCGACGAGGCCGCCGCGCTGGCCGGATCGCTCGGCCTGCTGCCGTCGGCGTCGCTGGGCGATGGCAAGGCTGGCCTGTACGAACCGATCCACGGTTCGGCGCCGGACATCGCAGGACAAGGCGTGGCCAATCCGGTCGGCGCGATCCTTTCCGCCGCGCTGCTGCTGCGCCACTCGCTGGGCCTGGAAGCCGAAGCGGCGGCGATCGAATCGGCGGTCGAGCAGGTGCTGCGCCACGGCCCGCACAGTCGCGACATCGGCGGCAGCGCCGGCACCAATGAGGTGCGCGATGCCGTGCTCGCGGCGATCGAGGACCACGCCGACCACGCCGGTGCGTTCTTCGGCGGAGCGCGCGCATGCGGCTGATCCAGCCAGGTTTTCCCAGCGGGTACATGGACGTGTCCGCGCCTTTTGTCGCCCCCTACGTGCTTCCGGCACCGGACGGTTCGTGCACGCCGCGATGGCGTCGACCCCCGTTCCGTCCTGCCACCTCCCTCGCACGCAGGGGGTGCTTTTCTTTCATTCGGGCCATCCATGGCCCTCGCCCTTCGGGCGGCTGGCGCCGTGCAAATCGGCATTCCTGCCGATTTGTCTCCCCCCAAGAGGGATTCTGTCCTTCGGAGCTTTCTTCATGCGCAGTGACCTGATCAAGAGCGGCCCCGACCGCGCTCCCGCCCGCGCCATGCTGCGCGCCACCGGCCTCGACGACGAGGCGATCGCACGGCCGCTGGTCGCGGTGGTGCACACCTGGTCGAACGTGAGCCCGTGCAACCTCAACCTGCGCGAGCTCGCGGTCGAGGCCGCGGCCGGCATCCGCGCCGCCGGCGGCACGCCGGTGGAGTTCAACACCATCGCGGTCACCGACGGCATCGCGATGGGCACGCCGGGCATGCGCTCGTCGCTGATCAGCCGCGAGGTGATCACCGATTCGATCGAGCTGGCGGTGGACGGCCACTGCCTCGACGCGATGGTGGTGCTGTGCGGCTGCGACAAGACCATCCCCGCCGCGGCGATGGCGCTGGCGCGGCTGGACATCCCCGGCGTGGCGCTGTACGGCGGCAGCATCGCGCACGGCACCCACGACAACCATCCGATCACCATCCAGCAGGTGTTCGAGGCGGTCGGCGCGCACGGCGCGGGCAGGATCAGCGACGAGGAACTGACTGCGGTCGAACGCGACGCCTGCCCCGGCGCCGGCGCCTGCGGCGGCCAGTTCACCGCCAACACGATGGCGATGGTGCTCTCCACGCTGGGGTTGTCGCCGCTGGGCTACAACGACATTCCCGCCACCCATCCGGCCAAGGGTGCGGCCGCGTTCCGCTGCGGCGAGCTGGTGATGGAATGCCTGCGCGAGAACCGCACGCCGCGTGCGCTGATCACGCGCACGTCGATGCGCAACGCCGCGCGCATGGTCGCCGCCACCGCCGGCTCCACCAATGCGGTGCTGCACCTGCTGGCGATCGCGCGCGAAGCCGGCGTCGAATGGTCGCTGGAGGATTTCGAGCCAGCCTCGGCGCACACCCCGGTGATCGCCGACCTGCTGCCCGGCGGCCGCTACACCGCGATGGAATTGTTCGGCGCCGGCGGCAGCGCGCGGGTGGCGCAGGAGCTGATCGCCGCCGGCATGCTGGAGGACACGCCCACCGTCACCGGCCGCTCGCTGTTCGCCGAAGCCGACGCCGCACCACGTGCCGAAACGCAGGACGTGGTGCATCCGGTCAGCGCACCACTGAAGCCGCGCGGCGGCTACTCGATCCTGTACGGCAACCTCGCGCCGGAAGGCTGCATTTTGAAACTCGCCGGCAAGGGCGCCAGCCACTTCGAAGGCCGCGCCCGCGTGTACGAGGGCGAGGAGCAGGCGTTCGCCGCGGTGCAGGCCGGCGACATCGCCAGGGGCGACGTCATCGTGATTCGCAACGAAGGCCCCGCCGGCGGCCCCGGCATGCGCGAGATGCTCGGCGTCACCGCCGCGCTGATCGGCCGCGGCCTCGGCGACGACGTGGCACTGATCACCGATGGCCGCTTCAGCGGCGCCACCCACGGCTTCATGGTCGGCCACATCGCGCCGGAAGCCGCGCGCGGCGGGCCGATCGCGCTGCTGCACGAGGGCGACCGCATCGTGATCGACGCCGCCCGCCGCGAGATCGCCACCGACGCCGACCTCGCCGCACGCCGCGCCGGCTGGCAACCGCCCGCACCGAAGGTCAGCCGCGGCGCGCTGGCCAAGTACGCGCTGCTGGTCGGCTCCGCTTCCGACGGCGCCACCACCCATCCCGGCTCCAATCAGATTCATTCAGCCGTCTCCACACCCAAGCACCTCCATACCGAATCCAACCAGGGAGTCACCGCATGAGCAGCAACAACACCCTCGCCAAATCCCGCATCGCCGTGCTCGGCTACGGCAGCCAGGGCCGCGCGCACGCGCTGAACCTGCGCGACTCCGGCCTCGACGTGGTGGTCGGCCTGCGCCCGAACGGGCCGACCTGGCACAAGGCGAAAGCCGATGGCTTCGAGGTCGCCGAGCCGGCCGAGGCGGTGAAGGGCGCCGACCTGGTCGCCGTGCTGACACCGGACATGGTGCAGCCAACGCTGTACCGGGAGTCGATCGAGCCGAACATCAAGCCCGGCGCGGCGCTGCTGTTCGCGCACGGCTTCAACGTGCACTTCAAGCAGATCGAGCCGCGCGCCGACATCGACGTGATCCTGGTCGCACCGAAGGGCCCCGGCGCGCTGGTGCGCAGCGAGTACGAGCGCGGCCGCGGCGTGCCGTGCATCTGGGCGGTGCACCAGGACGTCAGCGGCCAGGCCGAGGCGAAGACGAAAGGCTACGCCGACGGCATCGGTGGCGGCCGCGCCATGATCATCCAGACCGACTTCAAGGAAGAGACCGAGACCGACCTGTTCGGCGAGCAGGCAGTGCTGTGCGGCGGCGCCAGCGAGCTGGTGCTCAAGGGTTTCGAGACCCTGGTGGAAGCCGGCTACCAGCCGGAGATCGCCTACTACGAGGTGATGCACGAACTGAAGCTGATCGTCGACCTGTTCTACGAGGGCGGCCTGGCCAAGATGCTGCAGTTCGTCTCCGAGACCGCGCAATACGGCGACTACGTCAGCGGCCCGCGCATCGTCGACGCCGGCACCAAGGCGCGCATGAAGGAGGTGCTCACCGATATCCAGGACGGCACCTTCGCGCGCAACTGGATCGCCGAGTACAAGGCCGGCCTGCCGAACTACAAGCGCCTGAAGCAGGCGGACCTCGAGCATCCGATCGAGGTGGTCGGCGCGAAGTTGCGCGCGCGGATGCCGTGGCTGCAGCCGAGCGCCGCCAAGCCCGTCGTCGAACCGCTGAAGAAAGTCGGCTGACCGATGCCCGACTGCCTGCCGACCGCGGGCGGTCCTTCCCATCATCCACAGAAGAACACGAGGTTTGCCATGAAACGCTTTCATATCGCCCTGGCCGTTGCCGACCTGGACGCCTCCATCGCCGATTACAGCGCCCGCCTGGGCCAGCCGCCGCAGGCGGTCGTCACCGGCGCCTACGCGATGTGGCGCACCGACCAGCTCAACTTCTCGATCAACCAGCAGCCCGACCGCGCCGGCCAGTTGCGCCACGTGGGCTTCGAGGATGACGACACCCATGGCTTCAGCTGCGACGCCGACGTCAACGGCATCCCGTGGGAGCGCTTCTCCGCCGTGGCGCAGGACTTGCGGATCATCTCGACCTACGGCGTCCCCGCCCGCGAGCCTGTCGCGGACGAGCTGATCCGCAACTAGACCGCCGCCGGCATGCCCAGGAACCCCACGTGACGACATCATCGACGGCAGCCAGCGCTGCCCACTCCTTCGCCGCCGACCCGCGAGCGCTCGCCGGCCGGCCGATGAGCGGCGCCGAGGTGATCGTGCAGGTCATCGCCCACGAAGGTGTCGAGGTGATGTTCGGCTATTCCGGTGGCGCGATCCTGCCGGTGTACGACGCAGTGTTTCGTTACAACGCCGAACACGCACGCGCCGACGGCAGCGAACCGATACCGCTGGTGGTGCCGGCCAACGAACAGGGCGCCGGCTTCATGGCCGCCGGCTACGCGCGCGCGTCGGGCAAGGTCGGCGTAGCCATCGTCACCTCCGGCCCCGGCGCCACCAACATGGTCACGCCGGTGCGCGACTCGATGGCCGACTCGATTCCGCTGGTGGTGATCTGCGGCCAGGTCGGCACCGCCGCGATCGGCAGCGACGCGTTCCAGGAAGCGCCGATCAGCAACATCATGGGCGCCTGCGCCAAGCACGTGTTCCTGGTTACCGACGCGACGCAGCTGGAGGCGACCGTGCGCACTGCGTTCACCCTCGCCCGCAGTGGCCGGCCCGGGCCGGTGGTGGTGGACGTGCCGAAGGACGTGCAGAACGCTGCGCTGTCGTTTCGCGGTGCCGGCGAGCTGGCACTGAACGGGTATCGCGCCAGGCTGCGCGCGGTGGAACAGGCGACGCTGAGCGACGCCGACTGTGTTGCACTGTTCGCCGCGCTGATGCAGGCCGAGCGTCCGCTGATCTATGCCGGCGGTGGCGTGATCGCGGCGGACGCGGCACAAGCGCTGCGCGCATTCGTCGACGCGTTCGGACTGCCGGTGACCACCACCCTGATGGGCCTGGGCGGTTTCGACAGTACCGACCCGCTGGCCCTGCACCTGCTCGGCATGCACGGCACCGCGTACGCGAACTACGCGGTGGAGGATTGCGACTTCGTGCTGGCGCTGGGCGCGCGTTTCGACGATCGCGTGGCCGGCGTGCCGGGCAAATTCGCGCCGCGGGCGAAGTTCATCGCCCAGGTCGACATCGACCCGGCCGAGATCGGCAAGGTGAAGTCGGTCGACTGGCACCACGTCGGTCCGCTGAAACGCGCGCTGGAGCGGCTCACCGCGTATGGCCGCGCGCACGAACTGCGACCGCAGCTCGGCGCCTGGCACGCACATGTCGCCGAACTCAAACGCGTGCATGCGATGAACTACGACCGCGCCAGTGCGCTGATCCAGCCGTACGCGGTGATCGAGGCGATCAACCGCCATGCGCAGGGCCGCGCCATCGTGAGCACCGGCGTCGGCCAGCACCAGATGTGGGCGGCGCAGTATTTCGACTTCCGCGCGCCGCGGCATTGGCTCACTTCCGGCTCGATGGGCACGATGGGCTTCGGCCTGCCGGCAGCGATCGGCGCACAATTCGCGCAGCGCGACAAGCTGGTGATCGACATCGACGGCGACGCCAGCATCCGCATGAACATCGGCGAGCTGGAAACCGTCACCACCTACGGCCTGCCGTTGAAGATCGTGGTGCTCAACAACGTCGGCGACGGCATGGTGCGGCAATGGCAAAAGCTGTATTTCAAGGGCCGCTTCGCCGCCTCCGACAAGAGCCTGCACAAAAAGGATTTCGTGCTTGCCGCGCGGGCCGACGGCTTTGACTGGGCGCGGCGACTGGAGCGCAACGACGCGCTGGAATCCACCATCGCCGACTTCCTCGCCTTCGACGGCCCGGCGTTCCTGGAAGTGATGATCGATCCGGACGCCGGCGTGTATCCGATGGTCGGCCCCGGTGCCAGCTACGCGCAGATGATCACCGGCGATTTCATCGCTTCGCGCGCCATGCCAGTCGCGCCCGAAGCCACCACGACTCACATGTTTTGAGCTTTTGACCTTTTCCTTCTCCCCTTGGGAGAAGGTGGCCCGAAGGGTCGGATGAGGGTACGGGCGAGCCTCAGCGCCCCGCTCCGCCCGCACCCTCACCCGCCTGTCGGCACCCTCTCCCAAAGGGAGAGGGACTCATCATCGGAGTTCCGCCATGAACCACACCTTGTCCATCCTGTTGCAGAACGAAGCCGGCGCGCTGGTTCGCGTGGCCGGGCTGTTCGCCGCCCGCGGCTACAACATCGACACGCTGACCGTGGCGGCCACGCACGATCCGGCGGTGTCGCGGCTGACGCTGAGCCTGCAGTGCGACGATGACGCGCTCGGGCAGATCCTGCAGCAGACGCGCAAGCTGGTCGACGTGCTGCAGGTGGCGCATCCGGCCAACGCGCTCGCCGCATGAATGTCGTCGCGCCGCTGGCCGTCGATGCCGATGGCGACCTGCTGGCGCGGATTCGCGCCGCGCGTGTCTACGACGTGGCGCACGAGTCCGCGCTCGAACCGGCGCCGTTGCTCACCACGCGGCTCGGGCAACCGGTACTGCTGAAACGCGAGGACCGGCAACCGGTGTTCTCGTTCAAGCTGCGCGGCGCGTACAACCGCATGGTGCAACTCGATGCCGCCCAGCGCGCGCGCGGTGTGGTCGCCGCCTCCGCCGGCAACCATGCGCAAGGCGTGGCGCTGGCCGCGGCGAAGCTGGGCATCCGCGCCACCATCGTGATGCCGGTGACCGCGCCGCAGGTGAAGATCGACGCGGTGCGCCGCTTCGGCGGCGCGCTGGTGGGAGTGCGGCTGTGCGGCGATTCGTACAGCGAGGCGCAGGCCGCCGCCGCGCAATTGCAGGCCGAACGCGGCGCGGTGTTCGTGCATCCGTTCGACGACCCGGCGGTGATCGCCGGCCAGGGCACCATCGCGCTGGAAATCCTGCGCCAGCATCCCGGTCCGATCGAGGCAGTGTTCGTGCCGGTCGGCGGCGGCGGCCTGCTCGCCGGCGTGGCCGCCGGCATCAAGGCACTGCGGCCCGGGGTGAAGGTGATCGGCGTGCAGGCGGCGGATTCGGATGCGATGGCGCGTTCGCTGGAAGCGGGCGCGCGCGTTGTCTTGAATGAAGTCGGCCTGTTCGCCGACGGTACCGCGGTGAAGCAGGTCGGCGCACTGACTTTCGCGTTATGCCGCCAGCACGTGGATGCGATGCTGCGGGTCGATGCCGACGCGATCTGCGCGGCGATCGGCGACATCCACCAGGAAACCCGCAGCGTGGCCGAGCCGTCCGGCGCGCTGGCGCTGGCTGGGCTGAAGCAGTACGTGGCCGCGCACGGCGCCGGCGATGGTGCGCTGGTGGCGATCGTCTCCGGCGCGAACATGAACTTCGACCGCCTGCGCTTCGTCGCCGAACGCGCCGAGGTGGGCGAGCAGCGCGAAGCCGTGTTCGCGGTGACCATTCCGGAGGAACGCGGCAGCTTCCGCCGCTTCTGCGCCGCCCTGGGCCGGCATGACATCACCGAATTCAACTACCGCATCGGCGACACGCACGCCGCGCACATCTTCGTCGGCATTCGCATCGCCAGCCGCGACGAACGCGAAGCGCTGGTGCAGGCGTTCCACGGCGAAGGTTTCGATGTGCTCGACCTCACCGACGACGAACTGGCCAAGCTGCACCTGCGCCACATGATCGGCGGCCGCTCGCCGTTGGCGCGCGACGAGCGGCTGTACCGCTTCGAGTTTCCGGAGCGCCCCGGCGCACTCACCCATTTCCTCGACCAACTGCATCCGGACTGGAACGTCAGCCTGTTCCACTACCGTAACCACGGCGCCGACCACGGCCGCATCCTGGTCGGCATCCAGGTGCCCGCGACCGAGCTGCCGCTGTTGCAATGCTTCCTTGCCACGCTCGGCTACCCGCATGTCGACGAAAGCGCGCACGCCGCCTATCGCCTGCTGTTGCGCCAGTGATCGATGCGACGGCGGTGGGCGTCAGAACAGGTCGATGCTGCCTGGCGTCGTCGCCCGTCCCAGCAGCCCCTGGGCTGCCAGGCTCTCGTAGCCATGGGTGCGGTTGCGGCCGTTTTCCTTGGCGAAATAAAGCGCCTTGTCGGCGCGGTCCAGGATCGTTGCCGGATAGTCGTGGTCGCCGATGCGCGCATAGCCGATGCTGACGGTGACGTGGCCGACCTGCGGAAGAACCTGTTTTTCGAGCCGCTGGCGGAATCGCTCCAGTGCGGCGTACACGGTCGACTCTTCGTTGGCGCCGAGCAGGATGACGAACTCCTCGCCGCCAAAGCGGAACAACACATCGTCCTGTCGAAAGCTGGCCCGCATCTGTTGCGCGAGCAGCAGGATCACTTCGTCGCCGTAGAGATGCCCGTAGTTGTCGTTGATGCGCTTGAAGTGGTCGATGTCGAGGATCGCCAGCCAGACTTGCGACGCCGGCGACCGCGGAGCACCGTCCGGCGACGTCCGGGCGTGGGCGGTCAGCCCGCCCGGTTGCAGCAGTCGCTGCAGGTGCCGCTCGAAGGTGCGGCGGTTGTACAGGCCGGTCAGCTTGTCGCGTTCGCTCTCGTGGAGCAGTGCGGTGTAGTTGGCGTAGATCCGGGTGAAGCCGTCGAGCAGCGGACGACTCGCGCTGGATGGCACGGCGCTCTCCAGTTGCAACGCGCCGATCGCCCGTCCCTCGCACAGGATCGGCACGACCAGCCGATGGGCATCGCCGTCGCCGAGCTCCGTCTGCACCTCCAGCCGCTCGATGCAGCGACGCAGCGCGAGCCACGCCGTATCGTCGGCTGCCGGAACGAGTACCTGCAGCTGGTAGCTGCCGTGCTCGTCGGGCACGCAATGAACGATGCTCTCCAGCTGGTGGCTGCTGTCTGCGGCACGCTTGCCGAGCGAGACGCTGCGCGCCGACGCCAGCTCGGCCAGTGACAGCACGAGGCTGTGGTCGAGTGCGTCGATGTCGCGGTGATGGGTGAAAGCGGCCACCGAATCGAGCAGGCGCGAATGCGCCAGCATGCCGGCAGCACTCGCCGGCGTCGGCGCGCCCGTCGCAGGTTCGGCCACGGCAGTCACCGGGACGTCAGCGGCTCCCGGCATGATGTCGGGTCGCTGCCGGGGTGTTTCGGGTTCCACCATCAATGCTCCGGCGTACGACGAAAACCCGCCGATGCGCAATATGTGGCGCAATCCGGACGCGCCTGTCGGGCTATCGGCCGGCCGGCGCCATTCTTTAGTCGTCGGACGAACTGCGGCGGCTCCCGGCCGAGCATGGCACGGCAGGCGTGGCTGGCCGGTTCAGCCCGGACCGCTGCCTGCGCATGCCGTAACGCGATCCGGCCCGCACTGGCTGCGTGTCGGCTCGGGCTAAACTGCGCCTCATGGCTCCTCCTCGCAAACGCCAGCAATCCCGCCCCGCTGCCACGCCGGCGCCCCGCGCGCGCCCTGGCGCAGCGCGCCCCGTCGGCAAGAAGCCGCCGCAACCGGCCGACAGTTCGACCCGTGCCACTCGGGTGCTGAACTGGCTGTTGCAGAAGCTGTCGACGCGTCATCGCGAAAAGGCACTGGACTACCTGGTGCTGACCCGCATGGATCGCCCGATCGGCGCTCTGCTGCTGCTGTGGCCGACCTGGTGGGCGCTGTGGCTGGCGGCAGGCGATTTTCCGCCGTGGAAGCCGCTGATCATCTTTACCCTGGGCGTGTTCGCCATGCGCGCGGCGGGTTGCGCCATCAACGACTACGCCGACCGCAAGCTCGACCCGCAAGTGGCGCGCACCGCCGGGCGGCCGATCGCCAGCGGACGGGTGACGCCGCGCGAGGCGCTGATCGTGTTCGCCGCGTTGCTGGCGTTCGCGTTCGTGCTGGTGCTGTTCACCAACCGGTTGACGATCGAACTGTCGTTCGCCGGCGCCGCGCTGGCGGCGATCTATCCGTTCACGAAGCGCTACACGTACATGCCGCAGGTGGTGCTCGGCGCCGCGTTCGGCTGGTCGATCCCGATGGCGTTCGCAGCCGTGACAAACACTGTACCGCCGGTGGGTTGGCTGCTGTTCATCGGCAACATCCTGTGGTCGGTGATCTACGACACCGAGTACGCCATGGTCGATCGCGAGGACGACATCAAGGCCGGCGCAAAATCCACTGCGGTACTGTTCGGCGATGCCGACCTGCCGATCCTCGGCGTGCTGATGGGTACGTTCCTGCTGGCGATGGTGTTTGTCGGCCAGCGCGCCGCCCTGGGCTGGCCGTACTGGTTGGGCCTGCTGGTCGCTGCCGGTCTGTTCGGCTACCAGCACTGGCTGATCCGCGACCGTTTGCGCGACGCCTGCCTCGCCGCGTTCCGCCACAACAACTGGCTGGGGCTGAGCGTGTGGATCGGCATCGTGCTGGCGCTGGCGGTGCGCTAGAGCAGAGGAGTGAGTGAAGAGGGGTGAGAAGTGAAAAAACCGCAGTGCGGCACGCCTTGGTTTTTTCTCTCACTTCTCACTCCTCTCCACTCACTTCTGCTTCAAAGGTGCGCGCGCCAGCGCCCACACGTCCACCTGTTGCACGCCGGCACGCCTGAGCACCCGCGCGCACTCGGCCAGGGTGGCGCCGGTGGTCATCACGTCATCCAGGATCGCCACGTGCGGCGGCAGCGCGATGCCCGCACGCAGCGCGAATGCGCCGCGCACGTTGCGACGGCGACCGATGGCATCGAGTTCGGTCTGCGCCTCGGTGTGGCGCACGCGTTGCAACACGTCATGACGCAGCGGTACGCCAAGCCCGTGCGCCAGCGGGCGGGCCAGCTCCAGCGCCTGGTTGTAGCCGCGCCGACGCAGCCGGCCTCGATGCAACGGCACCGCCAGCAGCAACTGCGGCAACGTGACCGGGCACGGTTCGCGTCGCCACAGCGTCGCCAGCACGCGGCCGGCGGCCAGGTCCGCGCCGAACTTGTAGCACGATTCCAGCCGATCCAGCGGCCAGCCATAACGGAACGGTGCCCACGCCGCATCCCACGGCGGCGCGCGACGCTGGCACTGCCCGCACAGTTCCGCCAGCGTGGCCAGCGGCAACGCGCAGCGGCTGCAACAGCTGCGGTTGCGCGGCAGTTCGGCGGCGCAGTCGACGCACAGGTCAATGCCGGCGGCACCGGCGGCGCCGCACAGCAGGCAGCGCAGCGGCAGCACGAAGCGCCGCAGTCGCCGCCATGTCGTCAGCGCTTCCGTGCGCTCATCCATCGGTTCAGCGTCCCGGCTTGTACAGCGCCGCGTCGAGAATCGACCACAGGTGGATCAACCAGCCGAGCAGCACGATCCACAGCACGGCGGCCAACACGAACATCACGATCGCCATCAGCAATCGTCCCTGTACCAACTGGCCGAGCCCGGGAATGAAGAAACTGCAGATGGCTGCAAGCACGTTGCCGCTGCTGCCTTGCCCTTCGCTCATGCCGATCCACTCCACGCCTGGTTGCGCACGATGGTAGCGGGAGCGGGGGCGCTCCGTCTCGTCAACCATTCGCGTCTTTATCGAGTTGACAGGCTCCGGAGCGGCTCCCACACTCTCGCGATTTGCAAGTAAGGGAGTTGCCGTTCCATGACCGACATCGCCACCCGCCACGACTGGACCCGCGCCGAGGTATCCGCGCTGTTCGCGCTGCCGTTCAATGAATTGCTGTATCGCGCGCACACGGTGCACCGCGAACATCACGATCCGAACGCGGTGCAGGTGTCGACCCTGCTGTCGATCAAGACCGGTGGTTGCCCCGAGGACTGCGCCTATTGCCCGCAGGCGGCGCGCTACGACACCGGCGTGCAGGCGCAGAAGTTGATGACCGTGGCGGCCGTGCTGGAACGCGCGCAGGCGGCGAAGGATGCCGGCGCCAGCCGCTTTTGCATGGGCGCGGCTTGGCGCGGGCCGAAGGATCGCGACATCCCCAAGGTCGCGGAAATCGTCCGCGCGGTGAAAGGGCTCGGCCTGGAAACCTGCGCCACGCTGGGCCTGCTCGGCGACGGCCACGCGCAGGCGCTGAAGGATGCCGGACTCGACTACTACAACCACAACATCGACACCGCGCCGGAGTTCTACGGCGAGATCATCCACACCCGCGAATACCAGGACCGGCTCGGCACCTTGAACCAGGTGCGCGATGCCGGCCTGAAAACCTGCTGCGGCGGCATCGTCGGCATGGGCGAAACGCGCGAGCAGCGCGCCGGCCTGCTGCAGGCATTGGCGAATCTGCCGGAACATCCGCAGTCGGTACCGATCAACCAGCTGGTGCCGGTGGCGGGCACGCCGCTGGGCGATACCGAGCCGCTCGACCCGTTCGAGTTCGTGCGCGCGATCGCGGTGGCGCGCATCCTGATGCCGCAGTCGATCGTGCGCTTGTCTGCCGGCCGCCAGCAGATGGACGACGCGGTGCAGGCGCTGTGCTTCTTTGCCGGCGCCGGCTCGATCTTCCACGGCGAAAAATTGCTGACCACCGGCAACCCGGACGTGGAAGCCGACCGCGCGCTGTTCCGCCGGCTCGACCTGCATCCGATGGAGATGGATGCGCACCCCGGCACCGTCCACGCCGACATCATCCAGCCTGAGGCCGGCGGCTGCGGACAAGGCTGTGGCTGCAGTGTCGCGGCCTGACCTGATCGGAAGACTGGCCGTCCAGACGGCCGAACGCGCGCAAGGAAAGCTCCTGCGAAGCGTGCGCACGATCGAGCACGCCGACGGTCCGTGGCTGGAAAGCGGCGGCCGGCGCCTGTTGTCGTTCTGCAGCAACGACTATCTCGGTCTCGCGCAGCACCCGCAGCTGATCGCCGCCTTCAAGCGCGTGGCCGACGACGAAGGAGTCGGCAGCACTTCGGCGCATCTGATCTGCGGCCATCGCGCCGAACATGCCGCGCTGGAGCAGGCGCTGGCCGAGTGGACCGGGCGTGAGCGGGCGCTGTTGTTCTCGACCGGCTACATGGCCAACCTCGGCGCACTGCAGGGGCTGCTGACGCGCGACGACGTGTGCGTGCAGGACAAGCTCAACCACGCCTGCCTGCTGGATGGCGCGAAGTTGAGCGGCGCCGAGCTGAAGCGTTACCCGCACGGCGACGTGGCGGCCGCGGCGCGGCAACTGGCGACGCACCCGCATGCGGCCGCCCTGCTGGCCACCGATGGCGTGTTCAGCATGGATGGCGATGTCGCGCCGCTGCGCGAACTGGCGGCACTGTGCCGGCGCGAAAGTGCGACCCTGATGGTCGACGACGCGCACGGCCTGGGCGTGTTCGGCGCCGATGGTGCCGGCAGCGTCAACGCCGCCGGGCTGGGCCAGCGCGAGGTGCCGCTGCTGATGGCCACGCTGGGCAAGGCGCTGGGTTGCGCCGGCGCGTTCGTGGCCGGCCCGGCCGCGCTGATCGAGGGCCTGATCCAGACCGCGCGCCCGTACATCTACACCACCGCGATGCCGCCGGCACTGGCTGCCGCCGCGCTGGCCGCGGTGCGGCTGGCGCAAACCGAATCCTGGCGGCGCGAAAAACTCGCGGCCCTGGTCGAACGTTTCCGCGCCGGCGCGAAACAACTTGGCCTGCCGCTGCTGCCCTCGTCCAGCGCCATCCAGCCGCTGCTGCTCGGCTCCGCCGAGATGGCGCTGACGGCGGCGCAGGCGCTCGAACAGCATGGCCTGCTGATCAGCGCGATCCGCCCGCCCACCGTGCCCATCGGCAAGGCGCGACTGCGCATCACCTTGTCGGCAGCGCATGACGAGAGCCAGGTCGACCAGTTGCTGGCGGCGCTGGAATCGCTGCATCTGCCGGCCGTCCGCGGCTGAAAACCGGCGCCACGTATAATTGCCCGCCTGCTCCATCGATTCCCCTGCATGTCGATCGTCAACATCTCCGCCTACAAATTCATCAGCCTGGACGACCTGCCCGCGCTGCGCGAGCGGCTGTTCGCGCGCTGCGAAGCGCTGGCGCTGAAAGGCACGATCCTGCTGGCGCCGGAGGGCATCAATCTGTTCCTGGCCGGCAGCCGTACGTCGATCGACGGCTTCGTGGCCACGCTGCACGACGATCCACGCTTCGCCGACATCGCCCCGAAGGAGTCGTTGTCCACCGAGGTGCCGTTCGGCCGCCTGCGCGTGCGGCTGAAGCGCGAGATCATCACCATGCGGCTGCCGACGATCCGCCCCGAAGGCGGCCGTGCGCCGGCGGTGGATGCGCCGACGCTGCAACGCTGGCTGGACCAGGGACACGATGACGACGGCCGCGAGGTGGTGCTGCTGGATACCCGCAACGACTACGAAACCGACGTCGGCAAATTTCCACGGGCGGTCGATTACCGCATCGCCAGCTTCACCGATTTCCCTGCCGCAATCGCCGCCGACCGCGCACGCTACGACGGCAAGACCGTGGTGTCGTACTGCACCGGCGGCATCCGCTGCGAAAAGGCGGCGCTGCACATGCGCGATCTGGGCATGGACAACGTCTACCAGCTCGACGGCGGCATCCTGAAATACCTGGAACAGACCGACGGCACGCATTGGCGGGGCGCTTGTTTCGTGTTCGACGGACGCGTTGCGGTCGACAACGCCCTGGCTCCAGCCGGCATCCCGATGCCTGCACCGCGCAGTGGCGACAAGGATCAGGACGCATGAGCCTGTACATCGACAAACGCGGCCATGGCCCGGTCCCGCTGGTGCTGCTGCACGGCTGGGCGATGCATGGCGGCGTGCTGGCACCGCTGGTCGAGGCGTTGGAAGAACAGTGCACGATGTACGTGGTCGACCTGCCCGGCCATGGCCATTCGCGTGACTGCGGACTGCCGCTGGAACCGCACGCTTGCGCCGCCGCGATCGCCGCCGTGACCCCATCGGCGATCTGGCTCGGCTGGTCGCTGGGTGGGACCATCGCACTGACCGCCGCGCTGGAACACCCGCAACAGGTGCGCGGCCTGGCGATGCTGTGCACCACCCCGAAATTCGTGCGCGATGCGGGCTGGCCATACGGCGCCGACGGCCAACTGGTACACCAGTTGGCCAGTGACCTGGAAACCGATTACCACGCCACCATCGAGCGCTTCCTGACGCTGGAGGCGATGGGCAGCGCCGACCCGCGTGCCGAACTCCGCCACCTGCGCAGCCTGGTGTTCGCGCGTGGCGAACCCGACCTGCGTGTATTGCAGGAGGGCATCCGCATCCTGGAAACCAGCGATCGCCGCGCCGCCCTGCCGGACTTGCGCGTACCCAGCGCCTGGGTCAGCGGTCGCCGCGACCGGCTGGTGCCGCCGCAGGCGATGGCATGGTCGGCCAGCCATTGCGCCGGCAGCTACGACGACATCCCGCAGGCCGGGCACGCGCCGTTCTTCGGCCATGTCGACGCCGTGGCGCAGGCGCTGCAACCACTGCTGTCATCCACCGCACAACGAGCCTGACTGATGACTACGTTCGAACTCGACCAACAGCTGGTGCGTCGCCACTTCGGCCACGCGGCCGGCAGCTACGAGCGGCACGATGTGCTGCAACGCGAAGTGCAGGCCGCCCTGCTCGAGCGCCTGGACTTCTATACGGCCATGCCGCAACGCGTGGTCGATGTCGGTGCCGGCACCGGCCGCGGTACCGCGCTGCTCAAGCAGCGTTATCCAAAGGCCGAGGTGATCGCGCTGGATCTGGCCGTGCCGATGCTGCGCGCCGCGAAACAGCACAGCAGCTGGCGCAAGCCATTCATGCGGGTATGCGGCGAAGCGGCGGCGCTGCCGCTGGCCGATCGCAGCGTCGACGTGCTGCATTCCAACCTGTGTTTCCAGTGGATCGACGACCTGACGGCGCTGTTCGGCGAATGCGTGCGGGTGTTGAAACCGGGCGGCCTGCTGGTGTTCTCCAGCTTCGGCCCGGACACCTTGAAGGAGCTGCGTGCCGCCTGGGCCGAAGCCGACCAGTCGCCGCACGTCAGCCGCTTCCTCGACATGCATGACGTCGGCGATGCGATGCTCAACGCCGGCCTGCGCGACCCGGTGCTGGACGTGTTCCGCTACACGCTCACCTACAGCGAACCACGCAAGCTGCTGGAAGAGCTGCAAGGCCTCGGTGCCACCAACGCCGACCGCAGCCGCGAGCGCGGGCTCACCGGCAAGTCGCGTTATCGGCGGATGCTGGCCGCCTACGAAGCGATGCGCACGGAGGGCCGTATCCCCGCTACCTGGGAAGTGGTCGGCGCACACGCCTGGGGTCCGCCCGTCGGCCAGCCGCGCCGTGGCGCCGGCGGCGAAATCGCCAGCTTCTCGATCGACCAGTTGCGCGGGTCGCGGGCGCGCCAAGGGCAGTAGCCCGCTAAAGAGGACTGAACAACAAGCGATGCCTCATCGGAAAAATGGGCTCGCCGGGGTATCTGGCGTAATCCGCGGGTCCGTCTTTGGTTGAAGGCATCGCAGCGCATCTGCAGGCAGTGATCTGACGACGCTACACTGTGCCATCCACTCGCCGACCCAAGGGATCGCGGATGCGCTTGCAGGACGAGATGGCGACAGCCGATGTGCTCACGCCAGCGGATCGCTACCAGGAATTGTTCGTGGCGGTGCAGACGACCGGCGTGTTCGACGACAGCAAGACCTTCGTCGACTGCGCACCGCGCGGCGATCCCGCGCAGATCCTTGCCGCCTATCGCGCGCAGCGGGACGACGCCGGGTTCGACCTGGCCGACTTCGTGCACCGGCATTTCCTGCCGCCGGAAATCCACGCCAGCCACTATGTCTCGGTGCCGGGCCAGTCGCTGAAGGATCACATCGACGGCCTGTGGGATGTGCTGACCAGGCATCCGCACCAGCACCCGCCGAACGCCTCGCTGTTGCCATTGCCGCACCCATACGTGGTGCCGGGAGGACGCTTCGGCGAGCTGTACTACTGGGATTCCTGGTTCAGCATGCTCGGCCTGGCCGAGAGCGGTCGCCACGACCTGCTGCGCGCGATGGCGGCCAACTTCGCCTTCCTCATCGACCACTGGGGGCACGTGCCCAACGGCAATCGCACCTACTACCTGAGCCGCTCGCAGCCACCCGTGTTCGCCTTGATGGTCGAGCTGTTCGAACAGCACGGGGTAGCGCAGGCGCTGACGTTCCTGCCGCAACTGCGGCGTGAGCATGCATGGTGGATGGATGGCGCCGACACGCTTGAGCCGGGCCATGCACGCCGGCGCTGCGTGCGCCTGGCCGACGGCAGCCTGCTCAACCGTTACTGGGACGATCGCGACACCCCGCGCGAAGAATCCTACGTGGAGGATGTGACCACCGCGAAGCAATCGACCCGACCGCCGTGCGAGGTCTATCGGGAGCTCCGCGCCGGAGCCGAATCGGGCTGGGATTTCAGCTCGCGCTGGTGCGACGACGGCGAGTTGTCGAGCATCCGCACCAGCGCGATCCTGCCGGTCGACCTGAACAGTCTGCTGTACAAGCTGGAGCGGCAGATCAGCCTGCTCAGCCAGGCCAGCGGCGAAGCGGAACAGGCCGAAGCATTCCGCCTGCGCGCCGAAGCAAGGCAGGCCGCGATCGATCGCATGCTGTGGAACGGCGATGCCGGTGCCTACCTCGACTACGACTGGAAGCGCAACGCGCCACGCGACGCACTCAACGCGGCTACCGTCACCCCGCTGTACGTCGGCCTGGCCAGCCGCGAGCAGGCCCGGCAGGTGAGCCAGGCACTGCGTCTGCGCCTGCTGCGGGACGGCGGCATCGGCACCAGCGAGGTCGCCAGCGGCGAGCAATGGGATCAACCGAACGGATGGGCACCGCTGCAATGGCTGGCGATCGGCGGCCTGCGCAACTACGACGACCCACTGGCCAGGGAGATCGCACGGCGTTGGCTGCACACCGTCGGCAGCCTGTACGAGCGCGAGGGCAAGCTGGTGGAGAAATACACGCTGGTGCGCAAAGACGGCGGCGCGGTGGGCGGCGGTGGCGGCGAATACCCGCTGCAGGACGGTTTCGGCTGGACCAACGGGGTCACCCGCCAGCTGCTGCACGAGGACCCCGCCCATCCTGCGAACCGGACGCGAGCCGCGAAACGCGGCTGAACCCAGGCGCCCGCAAAGCGCACGATGGCGGCGCGGTCAGAAGCTGACGTCGCGTCGCAGCAACGCGGCCAGCCAGCGCGCGAAACGACCAAGCAGGCTGCGCGATTCACCGGCGATCGCCGCGCTGCCGGGCGCCTCGCGCGACAATGCCTCGTGCCGGTCGCAGTCGCCGAAGCGCACCCGGAAGGTGGATTCCAGCGGCGTCAGGGTGCCGTCGGGACGGTGCACGCTGGCCACCTGGCCGCCATAGACGCTGGCCACGTAGGGTTCGTCGAGTACGCCGAGATTGAGTCGGTCGATCCCGCTGACACGACAGTGCACGATCGGCAACTCCGGCAGCTCCGCAAGGAAACTGACCGGCTGTCCCGTCGCCAGTCGCGACAAGGCCGCCTCGTCGACAAACGCGTCGCCCTTGACGCCGCCGTCGCTGCCGACCACGCCCAGCAAGGCCTCGCCGCCCTTGATCCATTCGCCCGCGCGCAAGGTCGGATTGAGGTCGACCACGCGGCCGGCAAAGGGTGCGCGCAAGGTCAGCCGCGCCTGTTCCGCTTCATAGCCGGCCACCGTCTGGCGCGCCGTGTCCCAGCGCTTGCGCAGGGCCGGGCCGAGCGCGCGCAGTTCGTCGTCGAACGGCTGCTGCTCGACCTGCCACTGGTATTGCGCGGCCTGCTGGCGTGCGCTGGCCAGCTGGTAGTCGAGATCCGGCGAGGCGAGCTGCGCCAGCACGGCGCCAGCCTGTATCGCCTGGCCTTCGCGCACCGCCAGCGTGACCACCTGCGCCGCGCGCGGCGCATACACGACCTGCGCCTGTGTCTGGCCGAGCACCGCCGGCGCATGCACCTCGCGTTGCCACGGCAGCAGCAGCACCAGCGCAAGCAAGCCGGCCACGATCGTCGTGCGCACGGTATGCCGGTTCCAGCGCAGTTCGGCGCGACGCCGCCACCACACCTGTATCTCGCGCGCGATCGGCAGCGCGAGAAACCAGCCGATCTCCACGCACATCAGCACGATGCCCAGTGCGCGAAAGAAGAAGTTGAACACCAGCAGCGCGATCGACAGGAACAGCACGAAACGGTACAGCCAGGTGACCATCGCGAAGACCACCAGGAATCGGTGGTGCTTCGGCGGCAACGCTTCCGGTGGCGCGTCGCCGAAGCCGAACAGCCGCTCGCGCAGCCACCAGCGGCCCAGCGCGAACGTGCGCTCGTGCAGGTTCGGCACGTTGACCCAGTCCGACAGCAGGTAGTAACCGTCGAAACGGGTGAACGGACTGACGTTGATCGCCAGCGTCACCAGCCATGTACTGGTGGCCAGCATGAACACGCCGGCACGCAGCGGGCCATCGGGCAGGAAGTTCCACAGCAGCGTGGCGTAAGCGGCCAGCATCAACTCGGCCAGCACGCCGGCGCCGCCGATCTGCAGGCGGGCGCGGCGCGATTTCAGTTTCCACGCCTCGTTGGTGTCGGTGAACAGCACCGGCCACATCACCAGCAGCGCGATGCCCATGGTCGGCACGCGACAACCGTGGCGATATGCGGTGAACGCATGGCCGAGTTCGTGCAGCACCTTGGCGAAACTCAGCGCGATGCCCAACCCGAGCAGGCCCTGCCACGTGGTATAGGCGTGGAACGTGTGCACGAAGCTGTCCCACTGACGCGACACCAGATACAAGCCAAGCACGACCACGCCGAGGGTCAGCCACCAGAAGCCTGGCCGGTAGACGAAGCTGATCCATGGATACACCCGGCGCAAGAACGGCATCGGTTGCACCAGCGGCACGCGCAGGAACAGGTAGTTCTTCAGCAGCCACCGCGGTATCGACAACTTGTGCCGTGCGGCTGCCTGCGCCAGCAGCACACTGTCCTGCGGCGTCGCCGCCAGGAACAAGTGATGGCCGCCGAGGAACTGCGCCAGCGCGACCACGTCCTCGGCATCGACGCTGAGCGTGGTTTGCGCATTCACCGCCGCGACCACGGCGTCGACCGTGCCCAGTGACCAGCGCGAAAGGATCTCGAACGCGGGCCAGCCCAGTTCGTAGAAGCGGTTCGCGGCGGGATCGTGCAGGGTCCACGTCGGCGAGCCGTCCGGTGCCGCCGGCGCCGGGTTGAGGGTCAGCTCCTGGCGCAGCGGCGGCAGCGTTTGCGCTGGCGCCGGCGATGTCGATGGGTCGGTCTGCACGCGCTCAGCCCAGCCACTGGCGCAGCGTGGCCAGCGGACGGCGCAGCACGTAATAGACCAGCGGCACGCGCCCGGCGTACAGTCGCGCCGTTCCCATCAGGCCCAGTCGTGGCAGGTCGTCGCCCGCACTGAAGTGGGCCTTGACCCGATAGGCAAGGATGTTCTCGTCGGTCGGTGCCGCCTTGTACGCCACGCTGTCGACCGTGGCGTGGTACGCGGTGAACGGCGAAGCGCGCGGATAGAAGGTCACGTCGGCGCCGGCTTTCAGCGCGATCTGGTCGCCCACCGGCAGGTAGCCGGTCAGTTCCACCTTGCCCGGATCGGCCAGCACCAGCACCTTCTCGCCGACCACCACGGCCTTGCCGGTCCAGTCGTTGACGTCGGCGAACACCGCCACGCCGGCGCGTTCGGCCTTTACCTGCACGCGCGCGAGCTGATCGGCGGTGTAAGTCATGTCGACCTGCTTCTGCCGAAGGTCGCCCAGGCGCTCGGCCATCTGCAGCTTGCTCTTGTCGTCGGTGACCGCCTGCTGCGCGCTCTGCCGGTATTCCTCTTGCGCGGTTTCATAGGCCTTGCGCGCGCTGGCGTAGCGGCTGCGCAACGTGGTCGCATCCAGGTTGAACAGCAAGGCTCCGGCCTGGACTGGCTGGTTCGGCGTAACCTTGAGGCTGTCGATGACGCCATCCAGCGGCGCGCGCACCACGAACGGATCGACCGGGGTGACTTCGGCCGGTGCCAGCGCGGACAGCCGCACCGGGATCAGGCAGATCAGCAGCAGCGCCAGGCCCAGCCGCCACCACCATTGGCGTGTGCGCAAGCGGGTCAGCAGTTGACGCCACAGCCGTTCGCGCGGGCGCAGCGCGAACAGGCCGTGGCCGAGCAACGCACCCAGTTCGCCGGCCAGCGCCAGTTCCTCGTCGGTCCAGGGTTGGTCGCGCGCCAGCAGCAGCACGCCGCGCGGGCCGCCACCGGCATGCGGCAGCGGCAACGCCAGCGCGTGCATCGGCAACCAGCTGCCCCATTCCTCGACGAGCAACGCCGGCAGCGCCCCGACATCGATCACCCGCGGCGCGGGTACCGGCGCGATCTTGCGGAACAGCCGCACCAGCCATTGCACGTACGGCGCTTCCGGGTCGACCTGCGGCACGCCGGACAGTGCGGCGATGTGGCTGGCATCACCGTCCAGCCACAGCGCCGCCTGTCGATAGGCGAACACCGCGCGGGTCTCGTTGACGGCGACGAAGCCCAGCTCCTGCACGCTGGCGGCGGCGCGCACGCGCTGGCCTAGTTGCAGCAGGCCGATCAGCCCCTGCACCGACGCATTCACCGTACTCATGGGTGATTCGGAAAGCTGGCCCAGCCGCTCATGCCGGGCAGCAACTCGTCATGGCGGCCCTCGATGCGACCGCTGATCGACACCGTCTGGCTGATTGGATCGATGCGTGCCCCCAGGCGCACGACCTGCGCCGGATAGTCCTTGCCGAGATCATCGACGTGCACGGTGAAGCTCGCGCCGGGCTTGAGCGTGGCCAGCCAGCGCGACGGCACGATCAGCTTCACCTCCAGCGTGCCGGTATCGAGAATCTCCAGCAACGGCTTGCCGGGGGTGACGTATTCGAACGGCGCGGCCTCGCGCTTGGCCACGCGGCCGGCGAACGGCGCATGGATGCTGCACTTGCCGACAGTGGTACGCATGTAGGCAGCGTCGGCCGCCGCCTCCTTGGCGCGTGCCTCGGCCTGGCCCACTTCCAGCACACCGACCGAATGCAGGCTGGCCAGCTTGCGGGTCACCTCGGCCTCGCGCGAAGCGGCCGCCGAGGTCGCTTCGGCCTTGCGCTGCTGCGCCTGGTACAGGCCGCAGTCGAACGCGACCAGCAGGTCGCCCTTGGCGAATGCATCGCCTTCCTTCAACGGCAGCCGCGCGATCTTGGCCGCCACCTCACTGGAAACCTCCACGTCATTCTGTGCCGCCAGCTGGGTGCGGATGCGGCCGGCGGTATCCGCCTCACCGACGGCATTCTGTGCGATCGCGCTGCTGCCGAAACACAGCAACACCAGCGCCAGTGCGACCCCGCCCATGCCGGCGACCTGCGGGCGGGCGACGCTCCTGTCGATGGTGGGGCAAGGCAACGACATCGTCCGCGAACGGACTCCAGCGACAGGGCAAACAATCACTTCGAGGCATCTCCGGTGGCCGGGGCGGCCCACTGTTTTTCGGTATCGCGAATGGCCTGCTCCAGCGTCGGCAGGTCATGGCTGGCAACCGCCGCAGGCACCGGGTCGAGGCCGAGCGTGGCCACCATCTGGCCATACGCGCCCTGGTAGGCGGCGTAGCTCTGGTACAGCTTCAGCTCGGACATCAGCGCGCTGGTGGCGGCACGAATCTCGGCCAGTTTGCCTTGCGCGTTGGCCTGTGTCGCGTTGCGCGTGTGCTCGAGGATGCGCTGCTCCACGTCGCTCAGCTGGCGAGTCAGTTCGAACTGCTGCTTGCGGCTGGTGTAGTCGATATAGGCCACGTGCACCTGGGTCAGCACCGCCATGTTCAGCGCGAGGCGCTGCTCGCGCGCCAGCTCGTATTGCGCCTTGGCCGCGGCCTTGATGTGCCCGGCATTGAGCAGGTTGAGCAGGTTCCAGCTGATCTGGATGCCGGCGTCGCGCCACTCGTTGTTGACCAGGAAATCGTTGCTGTCGTAATGCGTGCCGACGTTCAGCTCGACGCCGGGCAACAGCTTGGCCATCGCCTTGTGCGTCTCGTCCAGGCCGATGCGTTCGTTGTAGCTGGCTTCGATCAGCTCGGGGCGATGCAGCAGGGCCACTTCTTCCATCTTTTCCGGCGCGATCGACAACTCGGGCGTGTCGAAACTGGCCGGCGGCGCCAACTGGTAGGGCTTGCCCGGCTCCAGGTTCATGATCGAGGCCAGCTTCGGCTTGGCCTGCGCCAACTCGTCGCGGATCGTTTCCAGCTGCAGCACCAGACCGAGCAGCTCGCGCTGGTAGCCGAGGGACTGCAGCGGATCCTTGAGGCCCTGCTGCTCGATCGCGCGCGAGTCGCCCAGCGCCTGTTGCGCCTGCGCCAGCAACGGTTCGATCTGCGCCTGCAGTTTCTGCGCGCCGGCAGCTTGCCAGTAGGCCTGCCGGGTCTGCTGCATCAGCAGCTGCACCACCTTGCGACGACGCTCCTGCGTGGCCAGCACGCGATCGGCCTGCTGCCGCGCACCGTAGTAGCTGACGCCGAAGTCGAGGATGTTCCAGGAAAAACCGAGGTCGGCACGCGTGGCCTGACGCTCGCTGGAAGTCGACGGCACCAGCGACTGCTGGCCGGTGACGATGTCCTGCGACGACGACGCCAACACGTTGTCGCGCGAGGTGTAGCCGGCGGCGGCGGTGAGCTTCGGCAACAGGTCGAAGTTGGATAGGTCGAGCTGCCGCTGGGCCAGCGCCTCCTCCATCATCTTCACGCGGTTGTCCAGGTTGTACTTCAGTGCACGCGCCATCGCCTCGTCCAGCGTGATCGGCCCGCTCACCGGCGTCTGCTCGGCGAACATCGCCTGCTGGTCGGCCTGCAGCGTGGCGCTGCGCTGCTCCAGCGTCAGCGGGCGGGGGTGGATGGCGCAGCCGCCGAGCACCAGGGTGGCGAGCGTGGCGGCGAGGAGCTTCTTGGGCATCAGGATGGTGGTGGTGTGCAAGGCGCTGCTCTCCGTAGCTGGATGGAAAGTGGAAAGGGATGCTGCGACCAGGCGATTCACGGGCGTGCCTGGGCGGAAGCCTGCTGCTGGCGGGCCACGGCGAGGTGGTGCAGCAAGCTGGCGTGGTCGACGTTGCCGTGCTGACGTTGCTGGCCGAACTGAATCTGCAACGCCGGTTTCGCGGTAGCCACCGGTTTGCTGTCGGTGTTGTTCGCCGGGCGGCTGGCATGCGCCGGTCTGCTCGGGGCGCGATCGGTGGTAGTGGACAATTCCAGCGGCACGTTGCGGACCTGGCCATGGCCATCGAGCACGGTCAACTGCAACGACAGCGTGCCGCTGAAGTCGGCCGGCGGCACGCCATCGAGCGTGTCCGCAACGGGATCGAAGTGCAGCCACGACGGCAACGGCCGGCCGTCGGCCAGGCTTACCTGCAATACGCCATGTTGACCGTCCAGCGCACCCGGCAGGCGTACGCTGAACGGACGATTGGGCGCGACCCAGGTCGACGGCGGCCAGGCGGAAGCGTCGCGCACCGCGTTGCCGAACGACGAAATGGACTCATGCGACAACGTGGCCAAGCTGTCCAGCACGCCGCCGAAGCGCTCGATCGGCAAGGTGAAGAGCGGTGTCGGGGCAGCCTCGCCGAAGAAGATCGTCGGCAGGTCGTCGGGTTGCAGCGCAGTCAGCAGCGACACGCTGTTGCCGTGCGTGATGCCCGATGCCATCGGCAACACCGTGGGTGGCGGCAGCACCACCGGCGTCACGCCACCCACCACGTAAACCTCGCCGTTGGCACCGGCGACCAGGGCGTTGCCGGCGGTGTCGGCGATGCCGCTGCCGGCGGCGGCCAGGTTCAGTTGCAGGCTGCCGCTGCCAACCACGTCCTGCAACTGCACGGTGAAGCTGTGCCCGTCGATGCGGGTGATCGCGCCGATCGTGGCGTGCGCATTGCCGGTGGCGACCAAGGCGAAGTCGGCGGCGTCGACGCCATCGACACTCTCGTCGAAAGTCACCGTATAGCTCAGACCCTGCTGGCCGCTGTTGGGACTGCCGTCGTCGCGGCTGATGGCCATGACCTGTGGCGCGGTGGTATCGACGATCACGCCGCTGCCGTCGGCGATGCCATGCAACGCCGGTGCAAATTGGTTGCCCGCCGCATCGTGGAGTTGCGCACCGTGCGGATCGATCGCACCGGTCAACGCGATGCCATCGGCGTCCTTGTCGCCCGGCCGGACTGTGTACTGGAACACCAGCGTGTCGCTGCCCGAACCCGAGACGTAGTCTGCGTACGCCGTGCTGCCGCCGATGTCCAGCTGCAGCCGCGGTGTGCCGCCGGCGCTGTCGACCAGCACGGCCTCGCTGGTCGTCACACTGAAACTCAGCACGTCGCCCGCGTTGTAATGACCATCGGCCGGCATGTCGACGCGCGCCACGCCAGGCTCGATCGCGTCGACCCGCACGCCGGTGGTGGCCGCCACGCCGTTAAGACCGGCCACAATGGCATTGCCCGCGGTGTCGCGGATGCTGCCGCCATGACTGTCGATGCTGCTGCCGAGGGTGATGCCATCGGCATCCATCTGCCCGCTGCTTGCGGTGAGGCGGAACAACAACGCCGTGCTGCCCGACCCGCTCAGGTAATCCGCATACGCCGTGCCGCCGCTCTCCAGGATCACCGCGATCCGCGGCGTGCCGCTGCCGGTGTCGACAATCACGACGTCGCTGAAGTCGACCGTGAAGTCCAGATTCTGGCCGGCGATATAGGTGCTGTCCGCTGGCACCGCCACGGAAACGACCACGGGAGGCTGGGTATCGATCGCGTAATTGTTGGAATCGGTGCTGCCGGTGCCGGCGTTGCCGGCCGCATCCTGCACGCCGGTGTTGTCCAGCGTGATCAGGTTGCTGGCGTCGGTGATGTCAGCCGTCGGCGTGAAGGTCGCGGTCCAGGTGATGCCGCTATCGCTGCTGGCCAGGCCGCTCAAGCTGCCATTCGCCACCGTCAGGTCGGCCGTGGTCAGGCCGCTGACCGCCTCGCTGAAGGTGATCGTGGCGGTGGAGGTTTCACCGGCCGCCAGCGCGGTGTCGGCCACCACGATGGTCGCGGTCGGGCGCAAGGTATCGATCGCGTAGTTGTTGGAATCGGTGCTGCCGACACCGGCGTTGCCCGTGGCATCCTGCACACCGGTGTTGTCCAGCGTGATCAGGTTGCTGGCGTCGGTGACGCCCGCCGTGGGGGTGAAGGTTGCGGTCCACGTCACGCCGCCATCGCTGGAGCTGACCGCACTCAGCGTGCCGTTGGCCACCGTCAGGTCGGCGTTGCTGAAGCCGCTGACCGCCTCGCTGAAGGTGATCGTCACCTGCGAGGTTTCGCCCACCTTCAAACTGTTCTCGGCGACCACGATGTCTGCCGTGGGAACGACTGCGTCGACCAGCACCGCGGCCGTACTGCCGACGCTGTTCAAGGTCAGCGTGGCATCGTTGCCGGCGGCATCCTTGAGCGTGCCGCCGTTGCCTCCGAGAGCGCCGACGGCAATGCCGTTGGTATCGAGATTGCCGCTGGCGACGGTGTAGCGGAAGGTCAGGGCACTCGTGCCGGAACCGCTGATGTAATCAGCATAGACCGTACCGCCGGTATCGAGCGTGATCGCGATGCGCGGCGTGCCGCCGCCGGTGTTGACCGTGACCGCCTCGCCGAAATTCACCGTGAAATCGAGATTGTCGCCGGCGATATAGGTGGCATTGGCCGGCACGCCGACCGAGGTCACCGCCGGGGCGGTGT
>NZ_NPKN01000004.1 GCF_008329435.1 Rhodanobacter sp. T12-5 | reverse complement strand
CGCGGCGTGCCGCCGCCGGTGTTGACCGTGACCGCCTCGCCGAAATTCACCGTGAAATCGAGATTGTCGCCGGCGATATAGGTGGCATTGGCCGGCACGCCGACCGAGGTCACCGCCGGGGCGGTGTGGTCGAAGCTGTAGGTCTGCCCGCTGGTGTAACCGGCGGTGATCGCGTTGCCCGGGGCGTCGGCGATGCCCGTGCCCGAGGCGTTCAGGTCCAGCCGCATCGTGCCGTCGCCGCTGATGCTGTTGACGGTGACCGTATACGTGCTGCCGTTGACCTGGGTGACCGAGGCGATGGTGCCGGCGGCGGTGCCGGTGGCGGTCAGCGCAAAGTCGGAGGCATCCACGCCGGTGACGTTCTCGGCGAACGTCACCGTGTAATCGACGCTGGTCGCATTGGTGCTGGCGCTCGTGACACGGTTGATCGACGTCACGCTCGGTGCGACGCCATCGACCAGCACGGCGGTCGTGCTGCCGACGCTGTTCAAGGTCAGCGCCGCATTGTTGCTGGCCCCATCCTTCAGCGTGCCGCCGTTGGCGGACAAGGCGCCCACCGTGATGCCATTGGTATCGAGCGTGCCCGAACCGACCGTGTAGCGGAAGGTCAACGCGGAGGTACCGCTGCCGGACACGTAATCCGCGTAGACGGTGCCGCCGGTATCGAGTGTGATCGCAATACGCGGCGTGCCGCCGCCGGTGTTGACCGTGACCGCCTCGCTGAAATTGACGGTGAAGTCGAGGTTGTTCCCGGCCGCGTAGGTCCCGTCGGGCGGGACATCGACCGACGACACCGTGGGCGCGACCGCATCGACGAGCACCGCGGCGGTGCTGCCGACGCTATTCAAGGTCAGCGTGGCATCGTTGCCGACGGCATCCTTGAGCGTGCCGCCGTTGCCTCCGAGAGCGCCGACGGCAATGCCGTTGGTGTCGAGGTTGCCGCTGGCGACGGTGTAGCGGAAGGTCAGGGCACTCGTGCCGGAACCGCTGACGTAGTCGGCATAGACCGTACCGCCGGTATCGAGCGTGATCGCGATCCGCGGCGTGCCGCCGCCGGTGTTGACCGTGACCGCCTCGCCGAAATTCACCGTGAAATCGAGATTGTCGCCGGCGATATAGGTGGCATTGGCCGGCACGCCGACCGAGGTCACCGCCGGGGCGGTGTGGTCGAAGCTGTAGGTCTGCCCGCTGGTGTAGCCGGCGGTGATCGCGTTGCCCGGGGCGTCGGCGATGCCCGTGCCCGAGGCGTTCAGGTCCAGCCGCATCGTGCCGTCGCCGCTGATGCTGTTGACGGTGACCGTATACGTGCTGCCGTTGACCTGGGTGACCGAGGCGATGGTGCCGGCGGCGGTGCCGGTGGCGGTCAGCGCAAAGTCGGAGGCATCCACGCCGGTGACGTTCTCGGCGAACGTCACCGTGTAATCGACGCTGGTCGCATTGGTGCTGGCGCTCGTGACACGGTTGATCGACGTCACGCTCGGCGCGACGCCGTCGACCAGCACCGCCGCGGTGCTGCCGACGCTGTTCAAAGTCAGCGCGGCGTCGTCGCTGGCGGCATCCCTCAGCGTGCCGCCGTTGGCGGACAAGGCGCCCACCGTGATGCCATTGGTATCGAGCGTGCCCGAACCGACCGTGTAGCGGAAGGTCAACGCGGAGGTACCGCTGCCGGACACGTAATCCGCGTAGACGGTGCCGCCAGTATCGAGCGTGATCGCAATACGCGGTGTGCCGCCGCCGGTGTTGACGATGATGGCACTGTCGAAGTTGACCGCAAAATCCAGGTTCTGGCCGGCGATATAGGTGCTGTCCGCTGGCACCCCGACCGAGGTGACCTTGGGCGCGACGTGGCTGACGGTGATGCCATTGCCGGTCGTGTCGGCAACGGTCACCGCAGCATCGGCGCCAGCGGCCCAATCCTCGGCGGCGGCCACGTTGTAGGTGGTGCCGCCGGTCGAGCTGGTGCCGTTCTTGTTCTCGATCAGGTTGACGCCGGCCTTGTCGGTGGCGCTCAAGGTCAGGGTGAAGCTGGTGCCCGAGGTGATCTCGACGTTGGACGTGTCGGTCAGCGTGTAGGTCGCGCCGCCTTCGCCGGTGAAGGTGAACTTGTTGGCGACGATGTCGTTGGTGGCGCCGTTCAATGAGAGGAAGCCGGTGCCGCTGACGACCAGCGCACCGGTGCTGGCATCGTACGTGGCGCTGGTGACCGTCGGCACGGCGACATTGCTGGTCGTGACGCCGTTGCCGGTGGTGTCGGCGATGACCACGGCCGCATCGGCACCGGCGGCCCAGTCCTCGGCGGCGGCCACGTTGTAGGTGGTGCCGCCGGTCGAGCTGGTGCCGTTCTTGTTGAAGAACTGGTTGATCGCCGCCTTGTCGGTAGCGCTCAGGCTCAGCGTGAAGCTGGTGCCCGACGTGATCTCGACGTTGGACGTGTCGGTCAGCGTGTAGGTCGCGCCGCCTTCGCCGGTGAAGGTGAACTTGTTGGCGACGATGTCGTTGGTGGCACCGCTCAACGACAGGAAGCCGGTGCCGGTCACCACGATCGAACCGGTGTTGGCATCGTAGGTCGCCGAGGTGATGGTGGGCACCGCGACATTGCTGGCGGTGATGCCGTTGCCGGTGGTATCGGCAACAACCACCGCGGCATCGGCGCCGGCGGCCCAATTTTCCGCGGCGGCCACGTTGTAGGTGGTGCCGCCGGTCGAGCTGGTGCCGTTCTTGTTGACGAACTCGTTGATGGCCGCCTTGTCGGTGGCGCTCAGCACCAGGGTGAAGCTGGTGCCTGAAGTGATCTCGACATTCGAAGTATCGGTCAACGTGTAGGTGCTGCCACCTTCACCGGTGAAGGTGAACTTGTTCGCGACGATGTCGTTGCTGGCGCCGTTCAACGACAGGAAGCCGGTGCCGGTCACCACCACCGTGCCGGTGCTGGCATCGTAGGTGGCGGAAGTGATGGCGGGTATCGCGACATTGCTGACGGTGATGCCGTTGCCGGTGGTGTCGGACGTATCGGTACCGTTGACGACGCTGTCCCAGTCGTCGGCTGCCGACAGGTTGTAGGTGGTGCCGCCGGTGGAACTGGTGCCGTTCTTGTTGAATATCGCCTCGATCTGCGCCCGGTCCGTGGCATTGAGCGTCACGGAGAACGAGGTGGCGCTGGTGACCTCGACGTTCGAAGAGGTCAGCGTGTAGGTCGTGCCGCCTTCGCCGGTGAACGTCAATTTCGATGTGGTGATGTCGTTGTTCGCGCCGACCGTGCCCACGAAGTTGCTGCCGGTGACGGTGAGCACGTGCGTGCCCGCGTCGTAGGTGGCGGAGGTGATGGTGGGCGAGGTGACGTTGCTGACGGTGACGCCGTTGCCGGTCAGGTCAGCCGAAGCGCCGGCGGTGGAATCCCAGTTGGCTGCGGCGGCCAAGTTGAACGTGGTGGCATCGACGGCATTGACGCCGTTCTTGTTGAGCAGGCCGTTGATGGCCAGCTTGTCGGCCGCGTTCAGGGTGATGGTGAACGAGGTGCCACTGCTGGCAGTCACGCTGCCCGAGGTCAACGTGTAGGTGTTTCCGCTCTGTCCGGTGAGCGTGAGTTTGCTCGGATCGATCGTATCGCCGGTTGTCATGCTCGCGCCGGTGACGCTCAGCACGCCGGTGCTGGCATCGTAGGTGGCGCTGGTGATGGAGCTGAACGCGTAGCTCGGATCGACCGTGCCTCCACCGTTCTGCACGTTCAATGATGAGGTGCCGGTGGCGGCGGTCGTGCCGTTGCCTTGTCCGCCTGCACCGCCCGCGCCAGCGTTGCTGCTGAAGGTGACGTCGCCGCTGTCGTAGTGCAGCGTGCCCTGCACCAGGATGGCGCCGATGCCCATGCCGCCCACACCGCCTGCCAGCCCGCTGCTGCCGCCGTTGCCGCCACCGCCGGCGCCCAGGTTCTGCGAGAACGTGCTCGAACCGAGGTAGACGGTCGCCCCCGCCTTGATCGCAAGCCCGCCCGCCGCGGCGCCACCGGCCGTTGCCGGAGCGTAGCCATAACCGGACGCACCACCGCCACCGCCGATGGAGCCAAAACCGCCGGCCGATGCCGTGCCGCCTGCACCTCCAGCCTGAAACCCGGTACCGGCTGTTCCACCGGCTCCACCGGAGGTGGAACCGCCCTTGCCGGCATAGGTCCCGCTGGTGGGAGCGGCACCGCCATCGCCTCCGATGCCGCTCCCACCTGCTCCGCCATAAGCCGCGTAGGGGCCGGGAATGGTATTGGCGTCACCGCCCTTGCCACCGCCCTTGCTGCCAAACCCACCACCACCGCCGCCGCCATAGGACGTAGCCCCATAAGCATCACCGCCGCCGCCGGCCGCCGCCACGTTCTGCGTGATCACGGAATGGGTGATGGTTACGGTACCGCCGCTGACCAGGATGCCGGCGCCAAGCGCATCGCCGCCGGGCTGTCCATTGATGCTGCCCGACTGTCCACCCCGACCACCATTCCCGGACACCAGGCCGTGTTCGATGGTCAGCCCGTCGAGATGCACGATTCCGGTGGTGATCTCCAACACACGGCCGTTGTACTGGCCGTTCAGCGTGACGTCGGGCGTGCCGTCACCGTTGATATCACCCTCGATGGTGATGCTCTTGTCGACCAGCAGCAGGGAATCACCCGTAGCGTGTGTCTCCAATGCGATCGTCAACCCGCTGCTGAAAGTGATGGTGTCGCCGTTACCGGCCCAGTGCAGAGCCTCACGCAGCGACAAGCCGCTGCCATCGGCCAGGTCGGCGGCTTGGCTCACTCCGAATGTGGCATCCAGACCGTTGTCCGCGCCGGTGGTGACGGTGATCTGGGCCAGATCGTGCGTGTAAGCCGCTTGGTCCACAGCCGCCAACACGGGTGTCGCGTCGATGTGGCCGGTGCTGATTTCCAGATCCCAGTCGTGGCCGGCGCCGGTGCGGTCGCTGGAGGCAGCGATGTCGCGATGGGTCAACTGTGCCAGCGAGGTGACGAAGGCCATGCCCTTGTCGCCGGCTGCGGTATCGCAGGCATAGATCAGGATGTCGCCGCCGGCCTTGATGTTGCCGCCGATCTGCGCCAGTTCGGTGGCGTGTTGGCCGATGTTGTCGGCTGACAGATAGGTGCTGCCCAGCCAGAGGTCGCCGTCGTTGCCGTGGGCGATGATCTGCACCGAGGCGGCCCCGGGATGCAGACTGAGATAGTCGGACATCTGCTGCAGGCCGTCGCGGCCCTGCTGCAGGTAAACCACCTCGGTACCCGCGCGGACATGGGCGAGCAGCGACGAGGCGTCCGCGATGCGCGCATCGACGAACAGCACGTCGTGGGCCGGCGCGGTGGTCGCCGATGCCACGTCCCTGTCGCGGGCCGCATGCGCAGTTTCTCCGGGCAGGATCGCCGCGGGTGCGTGCAAAGCGGTGTCGTGGCTCAAGTCGGCGTGCGCGGCCGGCGGCGCATGCGCTTCCGGCGCGACCTGGAACGATGCCGCGCTCACGGCCATCGCGCCGTCGAACATCACCCGCGGCTCCAGCGCCATCGCCAGCGGTCGGCGGGCCGGCACCAGCGGTTTACGGGTGGCTGGAAGTTTCGATGGATTGCGCTTGAACCATGCCATTGGATTGTCTCCTTGTTACACCACCGCTTCGCGGTGCGTTCAGTCCGTTTTCGTGCGTATCACGTGGGCAGCGCTGCCATCGCCGTTGCGCCAGAACGACAGCTGCGCGTATTTCTCGAACAGGTCCGGCGGCAGCACCGTGCGGCGCGACTCGACCGCCACCTTCGGCCGCACCCGATGCAGGCCCGCCACGCCTAACGCCTCGTCAAATGCCGGGGCGTCGTATTCGATATGTTCGAAGTCGTGCTCGAACCATGGCTCGCCGATGAATTCGTAGACCAGCCGCAACACCCGTTCGGGTGCCTGCGCCAGCAATTCGTATTCGACCACCAGCAGCGAATCGGCCTGCGCCCCGTAGTAGGCCTCTTTCAGCGCCGACCAGGCAAAACCCACCAACCGGTTTTGCTGGGCCAGCGTGTCGACCCGGCTGTAGACGGTGTTGCGCTCGATGTCGCCGTTGAACAGCTTGGTTTGTTCGTAGGGATTGGCGCGGTACAACCTCTCCAGGCTGTCCATGACCCAGGCGACATTGCGCACGCAGGCAATGACCTTGGCCTGTGGAAACAGATCCAGTACGGCCGGCAGTCTGGCCGACCACAGGCGGTTCGTGTCGAACACCACGGCCTTGTCGGCTTGCGCGGCATAGTAGGTATCGAACAGTCCGCGCAACAGTTGTTGCCGCATGTCGCGATCGAGCACCGGGCCGAACTCGCTGCCGGCGCCGAACTGGTTGAGCATGCCGGTGAAGAGAGCACCTACCGGGCTGGTCATGCCCGCGTGGAAGCGTGGGTTCTGGCGCAGCAACGCGGCCAGCAGCGTGGAGCCCGACCGTGGCAATCCCGAGATGAAATGCATCTTCCCCATGGAACACTTCCCGTGTGGTGACACGGCCCCCTGTTGCCGGAATGGTATCACCGCGAATGGATCAGTGGCGGCGAGTGCATGGCTGCGCCGACGTTCGATCATTCCGCCCGTTCCCAAGGGAAGTTTATTGCGTTAAATATGCCGGACCGCGCATCAGGTCCGAAGGACGTACGCGGCACAAAGGGGCGCAGGAGAGAGCGGCGGTCGCTGCTGTCGCTGCTGTCGAGGGAGCCCAATCGGCGCTAACGCCGTCACGAAACACAAGGGGAAAATCATGGAAGTTTATATGGGTACCATCCAGCCTTTCGGCTTCAATTTCGCGCCGAGGGACTGGGCTACTTGCCAAGGCCAGCTGATCGCCATCGCGCAGAACAGCGCGCTGTTCTCGCTGCTGGGCACCACCTATGGCGGTAATGGGCAGACCACGTTCGGACTGCCGAATCTGAGCGGCCGTATGCCGATGAGCCAGGGCAGCGGCGGGGGTCTCACACCCCGCACGATCGGCGAAATGGGTGGCACCGAGAACACCATGCTGACGATCAACAACATGCCGATACACAACCATCCAGTCACCGGTACCCTCGGTGTGCAGGTGGCCGGCACCAACAGCAACCCGACCAATGCCCCCACCGCCACCAACAAGTTCCTTGGCGCATCCGGCGGGGCGGCCGGTTCGGCGACCATATGGTCCGACGCACTCAACAGTCCGGTCGACATGGGCGGAGTGAACGGCACGGTCACCGTCGGCCCAAGCGGCGGCAGTCAGCCCTTCGGACTGATGAACCCCTACCTGGTGCTGAATTTCTGCATCGCCATGCAAGGCATCTTCCCTTCGCGCAATTGATATACCGCCGCGGTGGCCATGGCCGCCGCGGTACTTTCAAGGACGTTTATTTGATGCTCGATCGCCTCGAAGCAAAACACTTCACGCCGCTCGTCGACCAGCCGTACCAGCTGACCTTGCCCGACGGCCATGTCCTGGCGGTGCGCATCGACAGCGTGCGCGAACAGCCGCTGGCACGCATGCCCGATGCGCCGGCCGAGCGGCGCCTGCCGTTTTTGGTGACACTTACCGCGCTGGAGCCGACCGATTTTGTCGATGGCCTGTGCGCGCTGGAACTGCCCGAACTCGGTTGCGTGCGCGACATCTGGATCGGCCGAATGGCGGCGCTGGGCCGCGACCATGCCGGCGCGTATTTCCAGATCGCCTTCAACTAGGGTTCCTGGCGGAGCCTTCAATCCTGCGCGGACTATTGCACGACGACCATCGGCCGCGCATCGGGATACCACACCATTTGCTCGGCCGCCGGCTGCGCGCTTTCCACGGTGAAGCCCAGCTCGATGTAGAGCTGGCGCGCGCGCGGATTGCTGCGCCACACGACGGCGGTCAACGGCGCATGCGCACGCGCCGCGGCCTGCTGCAAGCCACGCACCAACTCGCGGCCGAGGCCCTGCCCGCGTACCGCCGGGATCAGCGCCAGATAAACCAGGTGAACCACGTTCGCGCCGAAGTCGACGATCAGCCCACCGATTTGGCTGCCCTGCTTCTCGACCACGAAATGCATCGCGTTCGGATGGTTGGCCGCCGTGCCGGCCTGCAACACGCCGTACTGCTGGGCGACCAGCGCCTCGCGTTGTTCCTGCGAACCATCCAGCAGTTGGAGGTCCGGGCGGGCGGAGCGGTACAGCCGCTCCAGGAAGGGGGCGTCCATCGCGGTGGCCGGGCGCATGCCCAATGACGAACTGGCGAATGCTGCATTGTCGAACATGCGGGAAGCTTCCTGGTTGCGGTCCGCGGCGATCGTGCCACAACGACACGGCATATTTCACATCGGGTGTCGGCGAGTCGGATCAGTCCTTGGGCACGTCGCTGGCCGATTCCTGCCGATAGATCAGCTCCAGCGTCTTTGCGTACGCGGCTGCATAGGCCTTCACCGCCAGGACGACATCGCGCCAGGGGTCGCACACGATCGCATCGTCGTTCCACGTGGCCATGTTCGACGGGTCGGTGTGTGCGTCGCGTCCGATCACGACGAAGCCATGGTCGCCATTCTTCACCTGCACCCAATCCAGCGGAAAGACCTTCCAGTAATCGCGCAGTCGTACGAACGCCAGGGCGCTTTGCGCGCCACAGTTGCCGCAATGGAACCGGAGCGCCTCTTTCGCGAAGATCTCCATCAGGGCCTTCTTCATCCTTCTGGTGCCCTTGGCATAGGGGTGGCCGGCGGCCTGGGCGGCCCTTCCTTCGCGCCTGGACTCGAGCCACACGCCCACCTGAAGTTGCACATGGCTGGCCAGCCCCACGTCCAACCAGCCCATCGCGAGGGTCGGGGAGAACATCCCCAGGTGCGCGGCATCCTTGTAGAACTTCAGGCCGTTCGACGCGCCGAAAAACAAGTGGGATTTCACATACGCCAGCGCGCCGAAGGCCGCAGTGCGATACCGATCCGTTCCAGAACCGACTTGCATGGCTTGCTCCTTGTCAGCGTCAATCCTCGCGCGTGCATCGACGGCCGCAGCACGGCTGTCCCGGGGCAAAATACCACCGGATCGGCGAGGACAGTCAGCCGGAATATTCGGTTCGTGCCCGTCGGCTGCCGGAGCCCATGGCGCAACTGCCAAGCCCCCGCTCAGGACATCCGGGCACAGTCGCGATGCCGAAAGCACCCGGCCAGATGATCGTTGATCATCCCGGTGGCCTGCAGCAGCGAGTAGCAGATCGTCGTACCGACGAAGCGGAAGCCGCGTTTCTTCATCGCCTTGCTCATGCGGTCGGACAGTTCGGTGCTGGCCGGTACCTCGGCCTGGCTGCGCCAACGGTTGCGCAGCGGCTTGCCATCGACGAACGACCACAACCAGGCATCCAGGCTGCCGAACTCGTCGATCACCTTCAGCGCGGCGATCGCGTTTCCGCGTGTGGCGGAAACCTTCAGGCGATTGCGGATGATGCCCGGATCCAGCAGTCGCTTTTCCAGTTCGCGGTCGGTCATCGAAGCGACGCGGGCAATCTCGAAGTCGTGGAAAGCCTTGCGGTAGTTCTCGCGCTTGGTCAGCACGGTGCGCCAAGACAAGCCGGCCTGCGCACCTTCCAGGCACAGGAACTCGAACAGCGCGCGGTCGTCGTGCAGCGGCACGCCCCACTCGGTGTCGTGGTAGTCGCGCATCAGCGCATCGTTGCCGGCAGCCCAATGGCAGCGCTTCGGTTCAGTGGCTTGTGTCATGGCTGGTGGGGGTGGCGGCGGGATGCCGCACAACGTAACCCACGCCGCTAGACTTGTCGCCCCCATCCCGGCCTGGCTCAGCATGTCGCCCTCACCCTCGTCATCACGCGGCGCCCTGCTGGCGTTGCTCGCCACCATTCTGATCTGGGCCTACAGCTGGATCGTGATGAAGCAGGTACTGGCGCATGCCGGGCCGTTCGATTTCGCAGCACTGCGTTACCTGATCGGTTCGGCGGTGCTGTTTGCGGCGCTGCTGCTGTCGCGGCAATCGTTGCGGCCGCCGCCGCTGCTGCCGACGATCCTGATCGGGCTTTGCCAGACCGCCGCGTTCCAGGGTCTGGAGCAATGGGCGCTGCTCGATGGCGGGGCCGGGCATGTCGCCCTGCTCGCCTACACGATGCCGTTCTGGGCAGTGCTGCTGGCGTGGCTGCTGCTCGGTGATCAGCCGACCGCGCGGCACTGGCTGGGACTGGCGTTCGCCGCGATCGGGCTGCTGTGCATCATCGAACCGTGGCATGCGTTGGGCAGCGTGCTGAGCACCACGCTGGCCCTGGCCGGCGGTGGCGCCTGGGCGGCCGGCACGGTGTTGAGCAAGCGCATGTTCCGCCGGCATGCACCGTCGGTGCTCAACCTCACCGCATGGCAGATGCTGATCGGTGGCATCGCGCTCGGCGTCACCGCGCTGGCGGTGCCGCAACGTTCGATCGAATGGGACTGGCCGTTCATCGGCGCGCTGGCGTACAGCGCGGTGCTGGCATCGAGCGTGGCGTGGTGGTTGTGGTCGATCGTGCTGCAGCGGTTGTCGACGACGGTGGCCAGCGTGTCCAGCCTCGGCGTGCCGATCGTCAGCGTGCTGCTGGCGTGGCTGATCCTGCATGAGCAGCCATCGGCGATGGAGTTGCTCGGCATCGTGTTCGTGCTGCTGGGGTTGCTCGCCGTCAGTGGCATCGGCACGCGCCGGCGCGACTGAGCGGTTGTGACTATTCAACCTCTCAGCCCGGCCACGGCGAGGGCATGGCGAGGGCATGGCGAGGGCATGGATGCCCGAGTTGAGGCAACGCATGGAGCGGTTGCCCGATGCCCGAGTTGAGGCGACGCATGGAGCGGTTGCCCGATGCCCGAGTTGAGGCAACGCATGGAGCGGTTGCCCGATGCCCGGTCGCGGATCGGGCACGCAATTGCTCGATCCGCGTGAGCGAGTCCGGGCGTGCACCGGGCTCGCGATAGAAGAAAACCACAGGAAGTGGTTTTCTCCACAAGCCCTGATCGGCCGATTCAGCCTGCACGCCTGGCAGCGGCGATATGATGCGGCGCTGCCGGAACTGAAGAAACGTCCATGTTCGATCTTTCGCCATTGTGGGCCCACCTCACCAGCTGGGTGAGCGACCATGCCGTGGTACCGCTGCTGCAGGCGCTGCACCTGAGCGGCCTGAGCGGCAATCCCGACGACATCGCCGCGGCGCTGCTGATCGCCGCGTTGCAGGTCGGCATCATCGGCCTCGTCTTCCGCCCGCTGGAGACCTGGTTTCCGGCCGAGCGATGGGCCGATCGCCGGCTGACCCGGGTCGATCGCAACTACACGCTGCTGATGCTGCTTGGCATCTTTCCACTGTTCACCTACCTGGTGCTCATGCCGTTCAGCCATCTGTTTGGCGGCGGCGGCGATACCGTCGATCCCGGCACCGGCTCGCCACTGGGGCTGACGCACTGGATGCCGTGGTTCAACCAGCATCCCTATCTGCTGTTCGCGGCCTATTACGTGGTCTACGACTTCGTGTACTACTGGATGCATCGCACCCAGCACGCGATCCCGTGGTGGTGGGCGCTGCACAGCATGCATCACAGCCAGCGCCAGATGAGTTGCTGGACCAACGACCGCGGCAGCCTGGTCGACGGCTTCATCCAGTCGGTGATCCTGGCCACGGTGGGCCTGGTGATCGGCGTGGATCCGGACGAGTTCGCGTGGCTGATGCTGATCGGCGAACTGATGCAGAACCTCTCGCACACGAATGTGCGACTGGGTTTCGGTCGCGTGTTCGACCGCGTCTTCGTCGCGCCGAAGTTCCATCGCCTGCACCACATGCTGGTCGATCCGTCACGGCCGACCCTGCACAACTGCAATTACGGCCAGGTCCTCTCGATCTGGGACGTGCTGTTCGGCACGGCGCTCTATGGCGAGCCGCCACGGGCGACCGGCGTAGGCGACCCGATCGTCGATGCGGACAACAACTACGGCCTGATCGGCCTGCACTGGGTCGCGTTGAAGCGTTTCTGGGGTGCGGTGCGTCGTCCTGCCGGCTGGAAGCCGGGCGAAGTGGCTTTCGGCGCGGACTACGTACCGATTCCGGTCAGCCAGGTGGACCTGCATGCCCTCGGGCATGCCTCGCCGGCGGCAGAGATGCCGACAGCGGCCCTTGCCGGCAACCCGGCAACGGGCGAAACCGTGCCCGGTTGAACGACACGCGTCCTACCAGGGCAGTGCCTGCAGATCCACGTTGCCGCCGGTCAATACCACCCCGACGCGCTTGCCGGCAAACCGCTGCGGCTGCTTGAGGATCGCCGCCAGCACGGTGGCGCTGGACACTTCCACGACCTGTTTCAGCTCCGTCCACAGCCATTGCATCGCGGCGATGGTTTCGGCGTCGCTGACGGTGATCAGCTCGACACGGTGCAAGCGCAAGGCATCGAGGTTGCGTTCGCCGACCAGCGCGCGCAGGCCGTCGCAGACGGTGTCGGGCACGACCGTGGTGACCCGGTCGCCTTGCGCCAGCGATCGCGCCGCGTCGTCGGCGCCCAGCGGCTCGGCGCCGAACAGGGCCAGCTCGGGCTTCAGCGCATGCGCGGCGATCGCCACGCCGCTGGCGAGACCACCGCCGCCGACCGGGGTGATCAGGGCGTCAAGCTGCGGTGCCTGCTGCAACAGCTCCAGCGCCAGGGTGCCCTGACCGGCCATCACGTTGGTGTTGGCATAGGGATGCACCAGCAACGCGCCGGTGCTGCGTTGCACGTCGGCACACATCGCCTCGCGCGCGGCCTGGTTCGGTGCGCAACGATGCAAGATCGCGCCGGCGCGTTCGATCGCCGCGACCTTCGCACGCACGGCGCCCTCGGGCACCACCACATGGGCGGCGATGCCGCGCGTGGCCGCGGCCAACGCCAGCGCGTTGCCATGGTTGCCGGAGGAGTGCGTGACCACGCCGTGTGCGGCCTGTTCGTCGCTGAGCGCCCACACAGCATTGCAGGCACCGCGAAACTTGAACGCGCCGCCACGCTGCAGGTGCTCGCCCTTGAAATGCAGTTCGGCACCGCTCAACGCATCCAGCGCCGCACTGCGCAGCACCGGCGTCACGCGCGCATGCGGCGCGATGCGCGCAGCGGCATCGCGAATCTGGTCGATGCCAGGCAGATCATCCATCCGGGTATTCATGACAACTCGATCTCCACGCCACAACGGAAACTGCGTTCGGCCCCTGGCTCCAGGCGGATCGCCTGCGCGCACTCGGGACGGTTGAAGGCATCGGCCATGCATTCCATCGGCTCCAGCGCGATGGCGCGGCGCGCATCGCGGCTGGCCGTGTCGGCGGTGAACGCATGCATCACGCCGCGCTCCTGCCATACGGCGATGCCGAGCCCGCTGGAGGGATCGCGCAGACGGGTGCGGATGCGCCCATCGGTATCGGCCTCCAGGTCGGTGTAGCCCTGGTCGAGGATGCTGTCGCCGATCGCGCGGGGTTCGCGGAAGTCCAGCGCGGGGGCATCGTCCAGCGGCACGTACGCCGCGGCGCCGGGCAATGCGATCAGCGTGGCGTCGGTGCGGATCAGGGTCTGCGCGGGAATCTGCAGCTGCCAGCCGTCGACCAGACTGGCGGCCAGCCGGAAATACGGATGCCAGCCGAAGAAACACGGCGCCGCGTCGTTCCCGACGTTGCGCATGCGCGCCTCCAGGGTCAGCCCGCCGGCATCCAGCGAGAACGTCACGGCGAGGTCGATCGCGTGCGGATAGCCCGGCTGCGGACGGATCGCCGCGCTGCCCAGGGTCACCCGCGCGCCATCGTCATCCGCATTCAAGGCGCTGACGTCGAAGTCCACCCCGCGCACGAAACCGTGCCGGCTGGCGCGCTCGCTGCCGACCACACCCGGCTGCAGATCCTGCAACTGGCCATCGAAACGGTAGCGCGCATCGGCGATGCGCCCGGCAAACGGCGCCATGATCGCGAAGCGCGAACCGGGCCGGGCGACGATCTCGCTCGCGTCGCGATAGCCGTCGGCGAGATCGAACATGGCCCCGCCCACGTCCGTCTCGAAATTGAGCAGGGCAGCGCCGTGCTGCGCGATGCACAGGCGCCGGTGCGCGAGGCGATCGGTCAGCACCACGACCGGTTGATCGCCCAGCGCGGATCGCTCGCTGGCGTAGCGCATGGCCTGCAGTGCCGCCATGGGGGTTCTCCTGTGATGGAAACACCCCATGTTAACCTGACGCATCCCGATCCCATCGTGTCCCCATGCAAGCCATTTCCGAGCAAAAGGCCTCCGCGCCGATCCGGCTGGTCGATTACCGTGCGCCCGCCTGGCAGGTCGAGTCGGTCGAACTGGATTTCGACCTCGGCATCGACGCCAGCGAGCTGTCCGCGCGCCTGCTGCTGCGCCGCGACCCCGGGCAGGATGCGCCGCTGCGGCTGGATGGCGAGAACCTGCAACTATTGTCGATCGCACTCGACGGCACGCAGCTGCCCGCCACCGCGTACCGCTACGCCGGCAACGTGCTCGAAGTCGACGGCGCCCGCGACGGCAGCGTGCTGGAGACCCGCGTGCGGCTGCGCCCGGCGGCCAACACCGCACTGGAAGGGCTGTACCTGTCCGGCCCGCGCGAGACCGGCTTCCTGCTGACCCAGTGCGAGGCCGAAGGCTTTCGCCACATCACGTTCTTCCCCGACCGACCCGACGTGCAGTCGCGCTACACGGTCACGCTGCGCGCGGATCGCGCACGCTTTCCGGTGCTGCTGGCCGGTGGCAACCCCGATGGCGCCGGTGAACTGGAGGGTGGCCGACATTGGGCGCGCTTCGTCGATCCGCACCCGAAGCCTAGCTACCTTTTCGCCCTGGTCGCCGGACATCTGGAAGTCATCGAGCGCGACTACGTCACCGCCGACGGCCGCCCGGTGCAGCTGAAGATCTGGGCCGAGGCCGACGCGATCGGCCGTTGCCATTACGCGATGGACGCGCTGGAACGCTCGATGCGCTGGGACGAGCAGGCCTACGGCCGCAACTACGACCTGGACGTGTTCCACGTTGTCGCAACCCACGATTTCAACATGGGCGCGATGGAGAACAAGGGCCTCAACATCTTCAACGCGAAGTGCCTGCTCGCCGATCCGGATTCGACCACCGACGACGAATACCGCCATGTCGAGGCGGTGGTCGCGCACGAGTACTTCCACAACTGGAGCGGCAACCGCGTCACCTGCCGCGACTGGTTCCAGCTGTCGCTGAAGGAAGGACTCACCGTGTTCCGCGAGCAGAGCTTCTCGGCCGACATGAACTCGGCATCGTTGAAGCGCATCGAGGACGTAGCCCTGCTGCGCCGCGCACAGTTCCCCGAGGACGCCGGCCCGCTGGCGCATCCGGTGCGCCCGGCGCAGTACAGCGAGATCAACAACTTCTACACCGCCACCGTGTACGAGAAAGGTTCGGAGCTGGTGCGCATGCTGGCCGGCGCTCTGGGCCAGGAAGGTTTTCGGCGTGGCATGGACCGCTATTTCGATCGCAACGACGGCCACGCCGCCACGCTCGAGGATTTCCTCGCCGCGCTCGGCGAGGCCAACGACACCGACCTGACCCCGTACCTTGCATGGTACGGCCAGGCCGGCACCCCGCGACTGAAGGCCCGCGGCCATCACGACGCCACCCGGCGCGAGTACACGCTGACACTGATCCAGCACCCGTCCGGGACTGCCGGGACCGGCGCGCGCGCGCCGCTGCCGATCCCGGTCAAGCTGGCGCTGTTCGCGCGCAACGGCGACATGCTTCCGCTGCATATGGACGGCCAGACATCTGTTTGCCATGAGCTTGTGGTGGTGCTGGACCAGCACGAGCGAAGCTTCGTCTTTACCGGGATCGCCGACGCACCGGTAGCGTCCCTGCTGCGCGGGTTTTCCGCACCGGTCATCCTCGAATGCGATTACATGCCGGATGAACTGGCCTTGTTGCTGGCACACGACGTCGACGGTTTCAATCGCTGGGAGGCCGGCCAGCAACTGGCTGCCCGCGCCTACGAAGAACTGCGCGACGGCAGCCCGGGCGACTCGCTCCATGCATGGTGCGATGCGCTCCAGCAGTTGTTCGGCGGCACTGCAGTCGACGACGCCCTGCTGGCCGACCTGCTGACTCCGCCGGGCGAGGTCGAACTGGCCGAACGCGAGACGGCGATCGATCCGCAACGAATCCACGACCTGCGTCAGGACCTGCAGCGGCGGCTGGCCGAGCGGCTCGGCGCCGACGCCTTGCGTCAGCGCTACAACGCACTGGCTGGGCACACCAGCATCGCGCTCGATGCCTCCAGCCAGGCACGTCGTCGGCTCAAGCGCCGCGTGCTGGAATTGCTGAACCTGCTCGACAACCGCGGCGCCTGCGAGCTGGCCGCCATCCAGTATCGGGACGCGCCGGGCATGACCGATCGACTTGCCGCGCTCGCGCTCATGGTGCACGGGCGTGCCGCGCAGGCCGAAGCCGCGCTGCTCGATTTCAGGCAGCGCTACGCCGGCAACGCGCTGGCGCTGGACAAGTGGTTTGCGGTGCAGGCGCAATTGCCGGGCGAGAGCGCACTGGACCGCGTGCTGGCGCTGGAAGCCGATCCGGCATTCACGTTGAAGAATCCGAACCGTGTGCAGGCCTTGCTGGGCAGCTTCGTGCGCAGCAACCCCAGCGGATTCCACCGCACCGACGGGGCCGGCTACCGGCTGCTGGCCGAAAGGCTGGTCGCGCTGGATGCATTGAATCCGCAGGTGGCCGCACGACTGGCCACGGCGTTCAATGGCTGGCAGCGTCTTGAGCCGCTACGCCGCGCATCGGCGCGCGAGGCGATCGCGGGGCTGGAACAGCACGCGGGACTCTCGCGCAACCTGGCCGAGATCATCGGCAGCGTACTCGGCGGTCACTGACCAGGCCTGCACGACCTAGCCATGCCGCCGTGGTGTACGTGACTGCGTCGCCACGTACACCGGCGGATTTTTCATTCAGACGGCCAGATGGTCGAGCGCTTCCAGCAGACTTTGCAGGCGCGACTCCAGGCCCGGCTGCAGCATGCCGCGCTCACTGTCTTCACGCGTGTTCAAACCTTCAATCGCCATCTCGACCTGGCCCACCTCGATCAGCAAGTCGTGATGCGGATATACCCGTTCGAAATCGAAGCCCATGACGCAACCCTCAGTGGTTTGGTGAGGACGACGATGCATCGAGCATGCCATTTGTGACGCGCGTCACAGATGCCGATTGTGTCCTCCGTCACGCACCTGACGCGCCACGTCAATTGTTGCTGCGGCGGGACACAAAATCCTTTTTTAGTCACCTCGTGTTCACGCGTTCGCGGCGAATATCGGCCTGCACTTCGCGCCAGCAGAGATGCTTTCGCGGCCGACATTTCCGGTTTCTGGTGCTCGGCAATACGGTCATCCTGGATTCCCCCTGTTCCTGAGACCCGCCGAGCGCCAGATCTATCAGCACAAGACCCCGCGGCCGCCAAGCCGCGGGGTCTTGTCTTTTGCGACTCCACAAAAGGCGACGGCACCCCGAAGGGTGCCGTCATGCTTCCTTTCCTGGTACGCGATCGAACCCCTGTCCGTCCGACCTCGGCGTGCGTTGCCGCACTGCGTCTGCCCGTGAAAGTGCAGGTTTTATCAAGCAGGAAACATGCCATGGAATGCAACGGCGGCTGGCACGCTGCCGATGGCGTTACCATGGCGCCCTGTTTCGTCACTTTTCGCGCGCCCAGGTCAGTCCGATGCACCACCCGACCCACTACGACGTCATCGTGATCGGCGGTGGTCACGCCGGCACCGAGGCCGCGCTGGCTGCCGCACGCGCCGGTGCGCGCACGCTGCTGCTCAGCCACAATATCGAGACGATCGGGCAGATGAGCTGCAACCCTGCGATCGGCGGCATCGGCAAGGGGCACCTGGTCAAGGAAATCGATGCGCTCGGCGGCGCCATGGCGCACGCAGCCGATCGCGCCGGCATCCAGTGGCGCACGCTGAACGCGTCGAAAGGCCCGGCCGTGCGCGCCACCCGTTGCCAAGCCGATCGCATGCTGTACAAGGCGGCGATCCGACGGATCGTGGAAACCCAGCCGAATCTCGAATTGTTCCAGCAGGCAGTCGACGACCTGATCATCGAAGGTGGCCGCGTCACCGGCGTGGTCACCCAGATGGGCTTGTCGTTCCGTGCGCGCAGCGTGGTGTTGACCGCCGGCACCTTCCTCGCCGGCAAGATCCACATCGGCCCGGCGCAATACGCCGGCGGGCGCGCCGGCGATCCACCGGCCAGCGCGCTGGCGGCGAAGCTGCGCGAATTGCCGATCGCCACCGACCGCCTGAAGACCGGCACGCCACCGCGCATCGACCTGCGCAGCATCGACTTCGACGGTCTTGACGAGCAGCCCGGCGACGATCCCGCGCCCGTGTTTTCCTACCTCGGCACGCGCGACGAGCATCCGCGCCAGGTCAGTTGCTGGATCACCCACACCAGCGAGAAGACCCACGAGATCATCCGCGGCGCGCTGGACCGCTCGCCGCTGTACACCGGCCAGATCGAAGGCGTCGGCCCGCGCTACTGCCCGTCGATCGAAGACAAGGTGGTGCGCTTCGCCGAGAAGTCGTCGCACCAGATCTTCATCGAGCCGGAAGGACTGGACACGTTCGAGATCTACCCGAACGGCATCTCCACCTCGCTGCCGTACGACGTGCAGCTGGCTCTGGTGCATTCGATCAAGGGCTTCGGGAAGGCACACATCACCCGTCCCGGCTATGCCATCGAATACGACTATTTCGACCCGCGCGGACTCCACCCGTGGCTGGAGACGAAAGCGATTGCCGGCCTGTATTTCGCCGGCCAGATCAATGGCACCACCGGCTACGAAGAAGCCGCCGCGCAGGGCCTGATCGCCGGCCTCAACGCGGCGCTGGCGGTGCAGGGCAAGGCGCCGTGGTATCCGCGCCGCGACGAGGCGTACATCGGCGTGCTGATCGACGACCTCACCAGCAACGGCACGATCGAGCCGTACCGCATGTTCACCTCGCGTGCCGAATACCGGCTGCATCTGCGCGAGGACAACGCCGACCTGCGCCTGAGCGAGAAAGGACACGAACTTGGTGTGGTGCCGCAGGTGCGGTTCGATGCGCTGCGCGCCAAGCGCGACGCGGTCGAACGCGAACTGCAGCGCCTCGGCGGGCTGTGGGTGTCGCCGGCCAACGCGCGCGGCGCGGCGGTCGAACGCGATCTCGGCATCGCCGTCAGCCGCGAGACCAGCGCCATCGACCTGCTGCGCCGCCCCGAAATCGACTACGCCGGGCTCATGGCCGTGGCGGAACTCGGGCCGGCCGTCGAACGCGACGATGTGGCCGCCCAGGTCGAGGTGCAGGTCAAGTACGCCGGCTATCTCGAACGCCAGCGCGAGGAGATCGAGCGCCAGCGCCGGCACGAACACACCGCGATTCCGGCCAGCTTCGACTACGACAAGGTGCGGGGGCTGTCGGCCGAGGCGTTGCTCAAGCTCAAGCACGCACGGCCCGCCACGCTCGGCCAGGCCGCCCGCGTCAGCGGCATTACCCCGGCGGCAATCTCCCTGTTGCTGGTGCATTTGAAACGCACCGCGGCCTGAACGGCGAAGCCGGCACAGGCTTTCGACGGGCCGGCGCGCCCACGTGCCTCCGGCACACGACGGCCGCGCCGATCATGGCATCATGCGGCTTTTATCAGCATGGGGAGTGCACGATGGAAATCTGGATCGGCCGCGACGGCGAACGCCATGGCCCGTACAAGGAAGACGATGTCCGCCAGTGGCTGCGCAGCGGCCAGGTGAGTCCGGCGGACCTGGCATGGTACGAAGGCCTGGCCGACTGGCAGCCGCTGTCGGTGCTGTTTCCCGGGGAGGCGGGCAGCGCAGCGGCATCGACGTCGGCCGGCGCCGCCGTCCCGCCCGCGACACCTCTGCCGCAGATGACCACGGCCGCGCTGGAGGACTATGCCGGCTTCTGGAAGCGCTTCGCGGCGTACATCCTCGACGCCATCGTGCTGTGGATTCCCAGCACACTGGTCGAGAAGATGTTCGGCGCGGACGCCGCGAAGGAAGCGATGACCCTGGCGGTCAGCAACGCCGCCGGCGACATGGCAGCCATTCACGCCGCACAGATGCAGTACTGGTCCGTGATGTGGCCGGCCACCGTGATCAGCATCGTGATCGCCTGGGTGTATTTCGCGCTCTGCGAAAGCTCCGCCTGGCAAGCCACCGTGGGCAAGCTCGCGCTGGGCATCCGGGTCACCGACCTGCAGGGACAGCGGATCAGCTTTCCGCGCGCGCTGGGTCGCTACGGCGCCAAGCTCATCAGCGCGCTCATCCTTCTGATCGGCCTGCTGATGGTCGCCTGGACCCGGCGCAAGCAGGGCCTGCACGACATGATGGTCGGCACGCTGGTGCTGAACGGCCGGGCCAGCGAATTCAAGTCGAGCCAGGCGTCACCGGGCGACAACAACTCCTTCAGCGCCTGAACCAGGTCGGTGGGGACTGACGTCATGCAGGTCAGTCCCTGCCGCGATTCGGCCTTGTCCGGATCAGTGGATGTTGACGACGGCAACCGTGTTGGCCGGGGCGACCCAGCGGATTTGTTTCGCCATGCCGGTGGAGTTGTCGACCGCCACCGTCACGATCGTCAGCGGACCAAGCCCCACGTGCCGTGCGCCCTCGGCTCTGTCGGCGTCCCGTTGCGCTTGCGCGTACCCGGCCGGTGAATGCGCGACCAGGGCACGCAGGCCGTAGCCGAAATGCAAGTCGACGCTGTATGTCTCGTATTGGGCCGCGCTGGCGCTGGCGCTGTCGGCGCAAGCCAGGCCGAGTGCAACCGTGGCGGCAAGGATTGAATATTTCATGGAAGCCTCCTGACGGACAGGCGATGTCCGTTGGCGAAACATAAGCCGACGCCGCACAAGCTGCATGAGGTATTTGCGTAGGAAATCCGCGGAAAATTCGATGATTGCCGGCGCCCTTGGCGGTGGAACCCTGGTCAGGAATTCCGCCTCGCAACATGTATCGAATCGGTCACGCGGGTCGCCGAAGGGGTACCGGTTTCGGGCAGCGACGAGGCCGCGCACTCATGCCATCAGACAGGGGTGACATCCTCCGTTGCCGAGGGCATGCTTGCATGGCAGGGGCCGTACAACGGGACCTGATCATGGTCACGAACACGATCTTGCCCGCGCCAGGCGATGGCTGGGTTTACCGATGCGACGACATCGTCGTCGAACCTCGCGCTCATCGGCTCGAGCGCGCTGGCCAACCGGTGCTGGTGGAGCCCAAGGCCTATACCGTGCTGGTCATGTTGCTCGAACACGCCGGCACGATGCTCGACAAGAATGCGCTGCTCGATTCGGCGTGGGGCCACCGCAACGTGACGCCGGGAGTGCTGAGCCGCGTCATCTCGCAACTGCGCCACGCCCTCGGCGATTCCTCGCGGCAACCACGGTATATCGCCACCGTGAACTGTCTTGGCTATCGCTTCGTCGGCATGGTGCACCGGCAGCAAGCTTCACCTGCCGCATTTGCCGGGGCTGGAATCGACTCGAAGGGCGCAGCCCCGATCGACAACCGGATGGCCGAGCGGCGCCAATCCGCCGAGCGGCGAGTGCAACCCCGGCGCACTCCTTCGCGGTGACGCGGCCATCGGCGGTCGCCTGCCGAAGCCAGCGAGGCGGCTGTGGCTCGCGCGAGCAGTGCTGAAGAACCGCGCGCGCCGAGCATCGAAACGAAAGACCGCTTGCTATCATCGACGGCTTGATCCCGTTCAATCCGGCGAACCACCAGGCCGTCGCAAGGAATAGAAAATCGCTCATGCAAAGCATCGAACAACGCATCGCCAACGATATCGCCGCCAGCACCGTCCAGGTGCGTGCTGCCGTCGACCTGCTCGACGGCGGTGCCACCGTGCCGTTCATCGCGCGCTATCGCAAGGAAGTCACCGGCGGTCTCGACGATACTCAGCTGCGCCTGCTGGAAGAGCGCCTGCGCTACCTGCGCGAGCTGGAAGAACGCCGCGCGGCGATCCTTGCCAGTGTCGAGGAACAAGGCAAGCTCGATGATGCGTTGAAGGCCGACCTGCTCGCTGCCGATACCAAGGCGCGGCTGGAGGACTTGTACCTGCCGTTCAAGCCCAAGCGCCGGACCAAGGCGCAGATCGCGCGCGAAGCCGGGCTGGAACCGCTGGCGCTGGGCCTGCGCGAGGATCCCACGCGATCGCCCGAAGCGTTCGCCGAAGCCTTCGTCGACACCGAAAAAGGTGTTGCCGACGTACGCGCCGCGCTCGACGGCGCGCGCGCAATCCTGATGGAATCGATCGCCGAAGATGCGCACCTGGTCGGCGAGCTGCGCGACTGGTTGTGGGCGCAGGGGCAGATCCGCGCCAGGGTGGTCGAAGGCAAGGAGAACGAGGGCGCGAAATTCCGCGACTACTTCGACCATGTCGAGCCGATCGGCAAGATTCCCTCGCACCGCCTGCTGGCCCTGATGCGCGCCCGCAACGAAGGCGTGATCGAACTCGAGCTCGCACCGGCCGCCGACAGCGAGCAGGGCCACGCCGAAGGTGAAGGCCGCGTTGCGGCGCACGCCAACATCCGCAACCAGGGCCGCGCCGCCGACGCGTGGCTGCGCGAGACCGTGCGCCTGACCTGGCGCGTGAAGCTGCACCTGCATCTCACCCTGGACCTGTTCGGCCGCGTGCGCGAGGGTGCCGAGGACGAGGCGATCCGCGTGTTCGGCGACAATCTCAAGGACCTGATGCTGGCCGCGCCGGCCGGCGCGAAGACCGTGATGGGGCTGGACCCGGGCATCCGCACCGGCTGCAAGGTGGCGGTAGTCGATGCCACCGGCAAGCTGCTGGCCACCGACACGATCTACCCGCTGGAACCTCGGCGGCAGTGGAACGAATCGCTGGTGTCGTTGGCCCGGCTGTGCAAGCAGCACAACGTGGATCTGATCGCCATCGGCAACGGTACCGGCTCACGCGAGACCGACAAGCTGGCCGCCGAGCTGATCAAGAAGCTGGCTGATGCGAAGCTGTCGAAGATCGTGGTGAGCGAGGCCGGCGCATCGGTGTACTCCGCCTCCGAATTGGCCGCGAAGGAGTTCCCGGAACTGGACGTGAGCCTGCGCGGCGCCGTCTCGATCGCGCGCCGCCTGCAGGACCCGCTGGCCGAACTGGTGAAGATCGAGCCGAAGGCGATCGGCGTGGGCCAATACCAGCACGACGTGAACCAGATCAAGCTGGCGCGCGCGCTGGATGCGCGCGTCGAGGATTGCGTCAATGCGGTCGGCGTGGACGTGAACACTGCCTCCGCCGCATTGCTGTCGCGCGTGGCCGGATTGTCCGCGTCGGTGGCCGAGAACGTGGTGAAACATCGCGACGCGAATGGCCCGTTCGTCAATCGCAAGTCGCTGCTGAAAGTACCGCGGCTGGGCGACAAGGCGTTCGAGCAATGCGCCGGCTTCCTGCGCGTGTCCGGCGGCGACAATCCGCTGGACGCCAGCTCGGTGCACCCGGAAGCGTATCCGGTGGTCGAGCGGATCATCGCCCAGTGCGGACGTGAAGTACGCAACATCATCGGCGACGCGAGCTTCCTGCGCGGCCTCAAGCCCGAGCAGTTCACCGACGAGAAGTTCGGGGTGCCGACCGTGCGCGACATCCTCAAGGAGCTGGAAAAGCCTGGCCGCGATCCGCGCCCCGAGTTCGTCGCTCCCAGCTTTGCCGAAGGCGTCGAGGACGTTAAGGACCTCACGCCCGGCATGATCCTCGAAGGCCGCGTCACCAACGTGGCCGCGTTCGGCGCATTCGTCGACATCGGCGTGCACCAGGATGGGCTGGTGCACGTCTCGGCACTGTCGCACAGCTTCGTCAAGGACCCACGCGATGCGGTGAAGGCCGGCGACATCGTCAAGGTGAAAGTGATGGAGGTCGACCTGCCGCGCCAGCGCATCGGCCTCAGCATGCGGCTGGACGACGAACCCGGGCAGGCGCGCGGCGGGCGGCCAGCTGGCGGCAACACTGATGGCAAGCGCGACGTCCGCAACGGCGGGCGCGCCGGCAACAGCGCGCCGAAACCCGCGCCTGCCCCGGCCAACAGCGCCTTCGCCGACGCCCTGGCGCGGGCCGCCAAACGCTGACGCAGCCAGCACGCGGAAGCGCGCTGCAATGCAGCATGCGCTTCCGTATGGGGTGGATTAACGTAACGCGCAGATAACAAGGCCATTTCGGCCACAGGAGTGTTACCCATGTTCCGTACCCGCCACCTGGCCGGCGCCATCGCCGCCACCTTGCTGTTCAGCAGTGCTGCCGCCGCCACCGAATTCAGCCAGGTCGTCGTGTTCGGCGACAGCCTCAGCGACAACGGCAACATTTCGCTGGCTACCGCTCCCGGCATCCAGCCGCCGCTGCGCTTCACGACCAACCCCGGCCACGTCGCGATCGAAAACGTCGCCGATCACCTGGGTTTGACTCTCAGCCCTTCGCTGGCCGGCGGCAGCGATTTCGCCTGGGGTGGCGCGGGCGTCAACAGCAACTCGCCCGGCACGCCCGCGGCAGTCCCGACGTTGACCGGCCAGGTCGATGCCTATCTGGCTGGCGGCACGGTGGACCGCAACGCGCTGTATTCGATCTGGGGCGGCGCCAATGACATTTTCTATCACGCGACGGCCACCGGTGCGGGCGCCGTTGCGCAGCAGCTGATCCAGCAGACGATCGCCGGCCAGGTGGCAGCGGCACAGGCCGGTGGCCTCCCGGCGAGCGCCGTGCCGGGATTCATCGCCCAGATCACTCCGATCGTTACCCAGCAGGTCAACGCCGCCGTGGCTGCGCAAGCCGGCGTGGCGGCGCTGGAGACCTCCGCGCAGGCACAGGCGAACATCGCCGCGGCCGCCCAGCAGGAAGTGAAGTTGATCGGCCAGCTGCAGGCCGCCGGAGTCAAGAACATCCTGGTCTTCAACCTCCCCAACATCGGCACCACGCCTTCCGCCGCCGCGCAGGGGGCGCAGGCTGCCGCAGGGCTGACCGGCCTGAGCCAGATCTTCAACGGCCAGCTCAACTCGGGCATCGGCCAGCTCGGCGTCGGCATCATCCCGATCAATGCCTACGGCCTGCTGTCCGAGGTGGTCGCCAATCCCACCGCTTACGGCTTCACCAACGCGGTCGCCCCGGCCTGCGGTGCCGGCTCCAGTTCCGTGCAGTGCGGCCCTCAGGGTTCGGGCTTGCCGTACACCTATGCCGCGGGTGCCGACCAGAGCTATGTGTTTGCCGACGGCGTGCACCCGACCACCGCCGCGCACGCGTTGCTCAGTCAATATGTGGTGTCGGTCCTGCAGGCACCCGGGCAAATCTCCCTGCTCGGCGAGGCACCGCTGGCCGCCAGCGCCACGCAGACCCGCGCCATCCGCAACCAGATGCTGGTCGACAGTGCCGGCGGCGACACCCGTACCTTCGTCAACATCGACTACGGCCAGCAGCGTTTCGACGCCAGCAATGGCTCGCCGAAAACCAACAGCGACAACTTCAACCTCACCCTCGGCGTCGATGCCCATGCGACGGACAACGTCTCAGCCGGCATTGCACTGGGTATCGGCCAGAGCAACGCCAACTTCTCCGGCGGCGGTGGCTACAAGCTGCAGGACATCAGCGGCCTCGGCTACCTGACCTATCACGTCGGCGGCGGTTACGTCGGCGGTTACGCGGATTTCGGCCAGTCCAACTTCAAGGACATCGAGCGCCGCATCGACCTAGGCACGATGCGCCGCACCGAGAGCGGCAAGGCCGATGGCTCGCATCTCGGCGGTGGCGTCACCGGTGGCTGGTGGTTCGATTTCAACAGCCTGCGCACCGGCCCGTTCGCCACGGTCGAATGGCAGACCGTCAAGGTCAACGGTTATACCGAAGGCGGCAACGACAGCAGCTCGATGTGGTTCGGACGGCAACAGCGCGACGCGCTGATCGCCAGCCTCGGCTGGCGCCTTCAGGGTCACTGGAACGTCGGCAACACGGTGCTTTCGCCGTATGCCGAACTGGCCTGGAACCGCGACAGCAAGGCCGACTCGCGTGAGATCACGGCGGGTCTGAATGGCTTGAACGGCACGTTTGCGCTGACCGGTTTCACGCCGGACAAGAACTGGGGCACGGTCGACCTGGGACTGTCTGCCGAGCTCACCCCGACCATGACCAGCTGGATCGGCTACAACGGCCACTTCAGCGACAGCTCCCAGAAGTACAACAGCTTCAACATGGGCTTCAGAGTGAAGTTCTGAGTTCATGCCGCGCAACGAAAAGGCCGCCTGCTCGCGCAGGCGGCCTTTTTTTTCGCAACAGGTCCGGGACCCGTGGAACATTCCCGCCATATGCCGTCGATGCCAGACCCGAAAAAAAGCCGCCCGTAGAACGGGCGGCTTTTCGGATTGCGAACGTCCGGGTCGACTTACTTGTTCTTGCCGTGGGTCGCCACGCTCAGGATGTCCATGGCCTGCTTTTTCAGCGCCTCCGCGGCGGCGGCATCCAGCACCTGCACGTCGCTGCCGACCTGATGCTGCTTCAGGACGAGGCTGCCGTCGTCGCTCCAGCCGGCGCGATCGATCGCGCTCGGCTTGGCATCGCTACTGGACTTGGTCTCCTGCACGATCGCCCACGGCTTGCCATCCTTGAAGGCGTAGTCGGTACTGGTGAAGCCCTTGGCGCCGTAGTCGACCAGCTCGCGGATGAACTTCACTTCGCGATCCTGGCGGAACAGCTGCCAGCCGCGCGAGGCGTCCTTCTCGAGCTTGGTGCCATGGGTGACCTTCATCGCACCAAGCTGCTTCTGCTCGGCATTGAAATCGGCCAGTACCTTTTCACCGGGTGTCTGCTCGGCGATCAGCTCGATGGCCACGGCGTCGTTCTTGCTGCCCTTGGCCAGCACCGGTGCCTGGATCGGCATCGAGTAGTGACGCTCGCCATCGGTGAGGATCGCCTGTACCACGTACAGGTCACCCGGCTTCACCTCGGCCGGGTTGAAGGTTAACTTGAACGGCTGCGGAAACGTGCCCGCTGGCGATGTCTTGCTGGCCAGCGGCGGCGAACCCACCGCGGTGGACGACACGTCGACCAGATTGATCACCAGCTGCGCCTTGTCCGACGGCTGAACGGTGCCACGCACGGAAATCGTGCCGCTGACCTCACCGGGAACACTGGTCACGGCCGCGGTGCCGGCGGAAGTTGGAGCATCGGCATTCGTCTGCGACGACGAATGGGGGGTGCATCCGACCAGAGCCAGCGCTGCGATCGACATCAGCGACAAAACCGTCTTGCGCATGGGAAAACCTCGTTGACATGAAACAGGGCACGAAACCTTTCAGGCGCTTGTGCGCCGCGGTTTTACGCGGGGGAAGTTCCAAGCATAGCCCAAAAGTACCGGTGCGCAAAAGTCAAGCCGATCGGCGGCCTTCCATGCGCGGCCGTACGCATTTTTTGAACAATCACCCGCGCTGCAGCGCCCGGTATGCGATGTCCCGGCGGTAGAACGCACCGTCGTAGCGGATCCGGCTGGCCGCCTCGTAGGCCAGATCGCGTGCCGCGGCAAGGTCGCTGCCCAGCGCACAGACGGTCAGCACCCGGCCACCGGCGGTGACTGCCCTGCCCTCGGCATCCAGCCGGGTGCCGGCATGGAACACTTTCACGTCGGCGGCGAATGATTCGTCGATGCCACCGATCGCGACACCGTTGCGCACCCGGCCGGGGTAGCCATCGGCCGCCATGACCACGCCGATTGCCGGCCGCGCGTCCCAGCGCGCCCTGGCTTGATCCAGCCGGCCATCCAGCGCCGCATCGATCAGCTCGACCAGATCGGACTTCAGGCGCAGCATGATCGGCTGGGTTTCCGGATCGCCGAAGCGCACGTTGAACTCGATCACCTTGGGTGCACCGTTGCTGTCGATCATCAACCCGGCATAGAGGAAACCGATGAACGGCGCACCCTCGGCCGCCATGCCGCGCAGGGTCGGTTCGATCACTTCTTTCAGGATGCGCTGTTCGACCTCCGGCGTGACCACCGGCGCCGGCGAGTAGGCGCCCATGCCACCGGTGTTGGGGCCGAGGTCGCCCTCGTCGCGGCGCTTGTGATCCTGGCTGGAAGCCATCGGCAGCGCGTGGCTGCCGTCGCTCATCACGATATAGCTGGCCTCCTCGCCATCGAGGAATTCCTCGACCACCACCCGCGCCGAGGCATCGCCGAACGCGTGCGCACCGAGCATGTCGTGCAGCGCCAGCTCGGCGTCGGCGAGGGTCAGCGCCACCACCACGCCCTTGCCGGCAGCGAGGCCGTCGGCCTTGATGACGATCGGTGCGCCATGCTTGCGCACATAAGCCAGCGCCGGGTTCAATTCGGTGAACACCGCGTAGTGCGCGGTGGGGATGTTGTGCCGCTGCAGGAAATCCTTGGCGAACGCCTTGGAGCCCTCCAGCTGCGCCGCGACCGCACGCGGCCCGAAGATGCGCAGGCCGGCGGCGCGGAACTTGTCAACCACGCCCGCCACCAGTGGCACTTCGGGGCCGACTACGGTCAGGCCGATCTTTTCGCGCTTCGCCAGCGCGAGCAGGCCATCGATGTCGTTCATCGCGACGTCGACGTTGCGCACGCCGGGCTCGCGCGCAGTGCCGGCGTTGCCGGGCGCCACGATCACCTCGTCGACCTGTGACGATTGCCTGAGCTTCCACGCCAGCGCGTGCTCGCGCCCGCCGCTGCCGATGACGAGAACCTTCATGTCTGCACTCCGGGGATACCGACGCGCCATGCGGCGCAGGCGCGCATTGTAGCGGTAGCGACGGATGCCCCGTGATCAATCGTGGCGATGCAGCACTTCCAGCAGCGCCGCACGCGGCAGCTTGCCGGTCTCGTTGCGCGGCAAGGCCGCGACCAGCTTCAGCGGCCGCGGCAGGAACAGCGGATCGACTGCGCGCCGCAACGCATCGAGGATCACGTGCTCGTCCAGTCCCGGGGCGACCACCAGTGCAGCGATGCGGTGTACACCGAGCGCATCGCCACCATCGAGCTGGAACACGACACCGTCGCGCACGCCGGGTATCGCCAGCAGGCGGCGTGTGAGGTCGCCGAGCGAAGCGCGCTTGCCGGCGATCTCCAGCATGTCGGCGTGCCGCCCGCGCAGGCGGAAGTGTCGGCCAGCGTCGGACAGGCTGACGATATCGGCCAGGGTGACCGGTGCATCCAATTGCGGCGCCTCGACCGCGGTGCCATCGGGCTGCGGATGCAATACGGCGCCGTCATACAACGCCCAGTCCTCGTCCACGGCGGGGCGGCGACTGGCGAACACACAGGTCTCGGTCGAACCGAATACCTCAAGCACGGGCGCACCGAAACGCTGTTCGGCGGCCCGCGCCAGCTCGGCCGGCAGCGGCGCGGTGGCCGACAACATGGCCGCGATCGGGGGCAGCGCGATGCCCGATTCGACCAGCGCGCGCAGATGCACCGGCGTGGTCACCAGCAGCCGTGGCGCCGGCACTTCGGCCACTGCGGCCGCCACGTCGGCAGGAAAGAACGGCCGGCCGGCGTGCACGCCCGCCTCGCCCAGCAGCGGCAGCAGTATCGACATCTCCAGTCCATACATATGCTGCGGCGGCACGGTGGCGACGATCTCGAAACGAGGCCCGAGCGAGGCATGCAGCATCGCCAGATTGCCGGCGCTGCTGGCGCAAAAACTGCGCCAGGTCTTCGGGTTGGCGCCGGGTACGCCGGTGGAGCCGGACGTGTATCCGATCGCCACCACCTGCTCGGCCGGGATCAGCGGCCACACCGTGGCGGCCTCGGGCGCAAGTGCAGCATCGAGGGGCGGCAGCTGCCGATAGCCGGGCGGCGCGGGATCGAGCGCCTGTTCGCCCAGCGCATAGCAATCCGGATGTGCCGCCATCACTTCGTCGATCGCCTGCTGTGCGCGCGAAGAGGGCAGCAGGTTGGTCTGCCCACGCAGCACCACCGCGCAGAACGCCACCAGGAAGGCATAACGGTCTTCGCACAGGTTCACCGCGGCGGCGGCCATCGGCAGGCCTTCGGCGACCGCATGCACCTGCGCCAGAAATTCGGCCGCGCTGATCGGCTTGCCGTTGCGCCAGGTCAGTATTCGCCCCGGATCGGACACGCCCAGCAGCGGCAGCCGCTGCGGTGCTTCATGCCGATAGGTGTCGTAGACAATCGCCAAGCCGTCCTCCAGATTCAATGTGTCGCGCCGCAGAACAGCATTGCCCGGACCGATTCACCCACGCGTGCATGGCGGAGCCCGTTGTCCCGCGACTTGCACCATCGCCAGGGCGAATGCGCGTCGACGTGTTCCCTCGATTTCTCAAGCGCGGATGATAGCGCCCGACAATGCATCGCGTATCGTCGTTGGGCTGACCTGACCGCCGAGTGGAGCATCGAGCAGGCCGTCCAGCGCATCGCCAAAATAATCCACGACGGTCTGCGCCGAGCGCGCCGGAGGCTGCGCATGCGGATTCGCACTGGTCGACACCAGCGCGCCACCGAATGCCCGGCACAGCGCCGCGGCGGGCTCGTGCGCAGTCACCCGCAACGCGATACCGGCATGCGCACCGGCGATCCAGGCCGGCACCGCGGCCGACCGCGGGAAAATCCATGTGTTCGGCCCGGGCCAGCCGGCACGGACCTGCTGCAGGATCTCGCCGGGCACCGCGGCGAGTTCGATATAGCGCTCGACCTGGTCGAAGTCCGCCGCGATCAGCAGCACGCCCTGGGTCGCCGGACGCTGCTTCAGCGCGAACAGCCGCTCGAACGCGACGCGATCACGCGGATCGCAACCGAGGCCGAACACCGCCTCGGTCGGATAGGCCATCACGCCACCGGCGTGCAGCAGTTCCGCGGCGACAGCGGACTCGGTGGAAGCGAAGCGCCGAAGCATTCAGGCCCCGACCTTCCCGACCGCCGCCTTCTTGGCCGCGGCCTTCTTCGTCGCGGCGGTTTTCTTCACCGCCGTCTTCTTGGTGGCGGTCTTCTTGGCGGTCGTCTTGGCAGCCTTCTTGGCGGCCGGCTTTTTCACCGCCGCCTTTTTCACCGGCGCCGCCTTTTTCGCGGCGGCTTTTTTCGTTGCGCCCTTCTTGCCGAAACGGCCCTTGCGTACCGGTGCGGCCGCCAGCAGTTCGAGGCACTGCTTCTCGGTCAGCTCCTTCGGCTCCTGCTCCTTGGGAATCCGCGCGTTCTTCTCGCCGTCGGTGATGTAGGCGCCGTAGCGGCCGTTGAGCACCTGCACGCCGTTGCCGAAGTCGAGGATCAACCGGTTCGCCAGCATCTCCAGTTTTTCGGCCACTATCTGCAGCGCGCGCGGCAACTCGATCGTGTACGGATCGTCCTCGGGTTTGAGTGAGGCATAGGTGCTGCCCTGCTTCACGAACGGGCCGAAGCGGCCGATCGCCACGCTGACCTCGTCGCCGTTCTCGGCCTGGCCCAACTTGCGCGGCAGCTTGAACAGCTCCAGCGCTTCGGCCAGGGTGATGGTGTGCATGCTCTGGCCCGGGCGCAGGGACGCGAAGGTGGGTTTCTCCTCGTCGTCCTTGGTGCCGATCGCGGCATACGGCCCGAAGCGGCCCAATCGCACCGACACCGGCTTGCCGGTTTTCGGGTCGCTGCCCAGTTCGCGCGCGCCGGTGGCTTCGCTGCGGTCGACCGATTCGGTCTTCTCGTCCACCTGCTGCTTGAACGGCACCCAGAAGCGCTCCATCAGCGGCACCCAGGCTTCCTCGCCGCGGCTGACGGCGTCCAGCTCGTCTTCCATCTTGGCGGTGAAGTCGTAGTCGACGTAGCGGGTGAAATGCGCGGTGAGGAATTTGCTGACCGCGCGACCGACGTCGCTGGGCTTGAAGCGGCGGCTGTCGAGGAAGACGTACTCGCGGTTCTGCAGCACCTGGATGATGCTGGCGTAGGTCGACGGGCGGCCGATGCCGTGTTCTTCCAGCGCCTTGACCAGGCTGGCTTCGGAATAGCGCGGCGGCGGCTCGGTGAAATGCTGGTCGGCGGCAATCTCGTGCAACGGCACCGCCTCGTCTTTTTCCAGTCGCGGCAGGCGACGTCCTTCATCGTCGTCGTCGGCCTTTTTCTGGTCGCTGCCTTCCTCGTACACGGCGAGGAAACCCGGGTCGATCACGGTGGTGCCGCTGGCGCGGAACGAGGCGTCGCCGCCAACGACGTCCGGCAGCGCGAATTCCACCGAAACGGTGTTCAAGGTGGCGTGGATCATCTGGCAGGCGACGGTGCGCTTCCAGATCAATTCGTACAGCTTGCGCTGGTCGTCGTTCAGGTAGGCGGCCACCGATTTCGGCGTGTGCATCGCCGAGGTCGGACGGATCGCTTCATGCGCTTCCTGCGCGTTCTTCGACTTGGTCTTGTAGACCTGCGGCGCGTCCGGCAGTGCGTGGCCGCCGAAGTCGCGGGCGATCAACTGGCGCAGCTCGGCCATCGCGTCGTCGCCGAGCATGGTCGAGTCGGTACGCATGTAGGTGATCAGGCCGACGTTGCCCTCGTCGCCCAGGGCCACGCCCTCGTACAGGCCCTGCGCCACCTTCATCGTGCGGCTGGTGGTGAAACCGAGCTTGCGCGCGGCCTCCTGCTGCAACGTGGACGTGGTGAACGGCGCGGCGGGACGACGCTTGCGCTCTTTCGAGCTGACCTCGCTGACGGTGAGGCGGCCATGCGCGGCCTGTTTCAGCGCATCGCGGGCGGCCTGTGCGTCGGCTTCGTTGGTGAGATCGAACTGCTCGAATTTCTTGCCGTTGAGGCGGGAAAGGCGCGCCGTGAAATCGCCGTCGGCGTGCTTGAGCTGGGCTTCGATGGTCCAGTACTCGCGCGCCTTGAACGCCTCGATCTCTTCCTCGCGCTCGACGATCATGCGCAGCGCCGGCGACTGCACGCGACCGGCGGAAAGGCCGCGCTGCACCTTGCGCCACAGCACCGGCGACAGGTTGAAGCCGACCAGGTAATCCAGCGCACGGCGCGCCTGCTGCGCGTCGACCAGGTCGTGCGACAGCTGGCGCGGCGCTGCAACAGCGGCCTTGATCGCCTTTGGCGTGATCTCGGAGAACACCACTCGGTGCAGTTGCTTGCCCTTGGTCAGGCCGCGCTCTTTCAGTATCTCGCTGATGTGCCAGGAGATCGCCTCGCCTTCGCGATCCAAGTCGGTCGCGAGATAGATGTCGTCGGCCAGTTTGGCCGCCTTGGCGATCGCGTCGACGTGCTTCTCGTTCCGCTCGATGATCTCGTAGGCCATGGTGAAACCGTGCTCGGTGTCGACCGCGCCCTCCTTCGGCTTCAGGTCGCGCACGTGACCGTAGGAGGCGAGGACCTGGAAGTCCTTGCCGAGATATTTGTTGATCGTCTTGGCCTTGGCCGGTGACTCGACGATGAGCAGGTTTTTTGCCATGAAGCTTGAATTCCGCAAGTGATCCACCGGCGCTTCCGTGCCGGACATATATATAGTTGAAACCATGCCACGCCAGCGGCTGTCAAGCCCGGCGCGGTCAAAGCGAGGCGAAACGGCGGCGTCGCGGAGAGTCAGCCATCGCCAGCGCCGGGCGGCAACCGCTGATAGCGATTACCCGGCAAGGACTCCACCCTCGCCTCCAGTTCCAGCATCAGCAAGGTCGAGGACAACACGGCGGCCGACTGCCCGGTACGTTCTACAAGTTCGTCCAATGTCGCTGGATCATGACCAAGTTCGGCCATAAGTCTCCGCGACGCCGGCGTCTCGATGCCATCCGCACCTTCGACCGAGCCAGGCAAAACGGCTTCGCTGCCGCTGTCCGACTGCAGGCGAGCCGCCAGTTCGCCGCCAAGCATGCGCGCTGCCGGGGCCAATGTCTCGACAATCTCCGCCGCACCCTCCACCAGCCGCGCGCCATCACGGATCAGACGGTGGCAGCCGCGGGCCAGCGGATTATGGATGGAGCCAGGCAATGCGAATACCTCACGGCCTTGTTCGCCGGCCAGGCGGGCGGTGATCAGCGAACCGGAACGCAACCCGGCCTCGATCACCAGCGTACCCAGCGACAGACCTGAAATGATCCGGTTCCTCCGCGGAAAATGATCGGCCCGGGCCGCCGTGCCGGGCGGGAATTCGCTGATCAGCGCACCGCTGCCGGCGATTCGCCGGGCCAGTGCGTGATGTTTGCGTGGGTAGACCCGATCCGGCCCGGTGCCGATCACCGCCAGCGTCGCTGCGCCGACCTCCAGCGCCGCCGTGTGGGCGGCGCCATCGATGCCGTCGGCCATGCCGCTGGTGATGGCGAAGCCGGCCAGCGCCAGCTCCCGCGCGAACGCGCGTGCATGCGCCAACCCTGCTGCGCTGGCGCGACGGGCGCCGACGATCGCCACCTGCGGGTAAAGCAGCAAGCTGGCATCGCCGGCCACGAACAGCGCGGCGGGCGGTTGCGGGATGTTTTCAAGCTGTGACGGAAAGTCCGCTTCGGTACAGCGCAGAAGCCGATGCCCGGGCCGCGCCAGCCAGGCAAGATCGGTCGCCAGCTGCGTCTCGTCGGGCTGGTACAGCCATGCACGCGCCAGTTCGCCCAGCGGCGCGCTGTGGCGACGCAGCCCGGCCAGCAAGATCGCGATATCGCCACCAGCGGCATCCAGCCGCTCGCGCAGGCCGCCGGGTCCGAGGCCGGGCGTGCGCAAGGCGATCAACCATGCGCGCAGTTCATCCATGTCGTTCATCTCCATGCCCGCAGTTTACGGAACCGGCCCAAACAGAAACGGCGCGGTGGTGACCGCGCCGTGCTGTAGGTGAATGCCGTTGAAGCCGCGCCGAGGGTTATTCCGGCATGCGCAGACGGCCACCGATGTGCACCGGCCGCAAACTGTCCATCACCAGGCCATAGCTGACCCGGTCGAAGGTGCGAAACACCATCACGTGCCCGACGTATTCGTCCGGCAGGGTGACTTTCTTGCCGACACCACGATTCCAGCTGTTGCTGGCCACGTCGTCATGGATCGTCTCGCCCGGCTCGTAAATGGTGAAGGTCTGGCCATTGTCGACCCCGTCGTGCGCACCGACCGACAACATCACGACCTGACGCGAACCGGCGGCATCAAGTGCATCGGCAAAACCGATCACCCGGGCGTTGGCCGGTACCGACTTCGGCGAGTGCGGGTAATAGAAGGGATCATACGGCTTGTCGTCGACGGGCATGAGGCGATCGCCGCTGCGAATTTCCTGGGTCGAATCGAGCAGCAACAAGGTTGCCGGATCACCCATCCGCAGTGTTTCCGCCGTGCCGATCACGCTGACTTCGACACCCAGGTCGTCGCCCTTGCCGTAGTGGCCGTCGTTGCGGGAATCCTCGCGCCATGGCGAGTTGACCATCGCCGCATTGCTGTCGAGCGTGTGGCTGACAATGCCGTTGTCGGCGTCGTTCGCATCGTCCTGCTCGAATCCGCGGAAAACGTGGGTGGGACGCACGATCGCCCAGCGCTGCCCCGGCTCGCCCTTGAGACCGCGCACGTAGATGTTCTGCCCTACCGCGCCGCGCAGGCGAGCTTCTTCGAAGCCGACCACATAAGGCGCGGAGCTGACCTCGTTGGAATTCACGACCCGCATGTCCTTGAGGAACATCTTCAGTTCCGACAGCGGGATCGCCGGCACCGCCTCGCCTTCGCGATGCACGCTCGGCTCGAGGCGCAGGCTCGGTCCGTTGATGAAGGACAGGTTGAGCACGTCGCCGGGATAGATCAGATGGGGATTGCGTACCTGCGGGTTGGCCTGCCAGATCTCCGGCCACAGCCATGGCTTGGACAGGAATTTCGCAGAGATGTCCCAGAGCGTATCGCCCCTGCGCACGGTATAGGTGTCGGGGTGGTTGGCCCGCAGTTGCGCGCCAGCTGCATAGACGGCCACCGTAACCAGCATGCCGGCCAGCAACACGATAATTTTTCTGATCATTGGCGGGAATCCCCCTTCCCCATATGCTCGGTCGAGTGTAACCGAATGGTTAATGCACGCAACAGGCGCCAGTTGGCAAAAATCGTCTGCACTCGGATGCTTGCCGACGTACAATGAGACACATTCTAGATCGCACCGGGGTGGCTTTTTTACCAAATCGCCCGCAATTCCGGCGCCGAGGCAAACATCCATGTCCGTACTCTCCATTCTCGAATTCCCCGACCCGCGCCTGCGCACCCGTGCCGAGCCGGTCAGCGTGTTCGACGCCCGGCTCGAACAGCTGGTCGCCGACATGTTCGAAACCATGTATGCCGCCAATGGCGTCGGCCTAGCCGCGACCCAGGTCAACGTGCACCAGCGCGTGCTGGTGGCCGACATGAGCGACGACCGCAAGCAGCCGTTGGCGCTGATCAATGCGCAAATAGTGGAAAAAGAGGGGTCGCAGGTCTATCAGGAAGGTTGCCTGTCGTTCCCCGGCCTGTATGCCGACGTCACCCGCGCGCTGCGCGTGAAAGTGAAGGCGCAGGACGTGCACGGCAAGGACATCGTCGTCGAGGCCGAGGGCCCGCTGGCGGTGTGCATCCAGCACGAGCTGGATCATCTGGAAGGCAAGGTGTTCGTCGACTACCTGTCGTCGCTGAAGCGCACGTTGTTGCTGAAGCGGCTCGACAAGCAGCGCAAGCAGGCGGCGAGCGCTTGAACCAGCCCCTGCGGCTGGTTTTCGCCGGCACTCCCGAGTTCGCCGTACCCTGCCTCGATGCCTGCCGCGCCAGCGGTGCCGAGGTGGTGGCGGTCTATACCCAGCCCGATCGCCCCGCCGGCCGCGGCCGCAAGCTCGCGCCCAGCCCGGTCAAGCAGGCCGCGCTGGCCGCCGGCATCGCGGTCGAACAGCCCGAATCGCTGAAATCCGCCGACGTGCAGCAGGCGCTGGCCGCCTACCGGCCGGATCTGCTGGTGGTGGTCGCCTACGGCCTGATCCTGCCGCGCAAGGTGCTCGCGATCCCGCGGCTCGGCTGCTGGAACGTGCATGCCAGTCTGCTGCCGCGCTGGCGTGGCGCGGCACCGATCCAGCGCGCGATCCTCGCGGGCGACACCGAGAGCGGTGTCGACCTGATGCAGATGGAGGCCGGGCTGGATACCGGACCGGTCCTGCTGCAGCGGCGCACTCCGATCAGCCGCGACGACACCGGCGGCTCGTTGCATGATCGCCTCTCCGCGCTGGGCGCCGAAGTGCTGGCCGAAGGCCTGCGTCGCACCCTGGCCGGCGAGACGCTGATCGCCACGTCCCAGCCGGAAGTCGGCGTGAGCTACGCGCACAAGCTGGACAAGGCCGAGGCGAAGCTCGATTTCAGCCGCCCGGCAACTGAACTGGAACGCCAGGTACGCGCGTTCGATCCGTGGCCGGTGGCCGAAGGCGTGATCGCTGGCGAGCCCTTGCGGATATGGGCGGCGCAGGCGATCGCGCTCGATCACCACGGCGCCCCCGGCAGCGTGCTCGCGGCCGGTCGCGACGGCATCGACCTCGCCTGCGGCGACGGCGCGCTGCGCGTCACTGCGCTGCAACGCGCCGGCGGCAGGCGCATCGGCGCGATCGACTATCTCAACGCGCGCCCCGAACTGCGCCAGCGTCCATGAAAGCCGGGCCGATGAAAGCCGATACCCGCGCGCTCGCTGCCCGGGGATTGTCCGAGATCGCCTTGCGCGGCGCCTCGCTGCGCGACGTGATGGAGCGCAGCGCGCCGCGACTGGCCGATCCGCGTGACCGCGCCCTGCTGATGGCGCTGCTCAGCGAAGGCGCCCGCTGGTGGCTGCGCTTCGACGCCGCCATCGACGGCTTGCTGGAAAAATCCCTGCGGCACAAGGACCCGGCGGTGCATGCCCTGCTGGTGCTTGGCCTGGTCCAGTTGGAGATCCTCGAACTGCAGGACTACGCCGCGGTGGCCGCCACGGTCGAGGCCGTGCGTGCACTCAAGCGACCGCAGCTGGCCGGACTGGTCAACGCGGTGCTGCGCCGGTGGCAGCGTGAACGTGAAAGCCTGCTGGCGAAACTCGACGCCAAGCCGCAGACCCGCCACGCGCATCCGGCCTGGCTGGCCGCGGCGCTGCAACGCGACTGGCCCGCGCAAGCCGAGGCCGTGATGGCCGCCGACAACCTGGAGCCGCCGCTGATGCTGCGGGTCAACCGGCAGCGCGGCGAGCGCCAGGCCTTGCTCGAACAACTGCAGGCCGCCGGTCACGCCGCGCAAATCCATCCGTGGCTGAGCGACGCGCTGGTATTGCCGCACAGCACCGACGTCACCCGCATGCCCGGTTTCGACGACGGCTTGTTCGCGGTGCAGGATGGTGCCGCGCAAGTCGCCGCCGACCTCGCCGACCTGAGTGACGGCCTGCGCGTGCTCGACGCCTGCGCCGCCCCCGGAGGCAAGGCCTGTCACCTGCTCGAGCGCGCCGACATCGACCTGACCGCACTGGAGTTCGACGCTGCGCGCGCCGAACGCATCCGCCAGAACCTGATGCGGCTGCGCCTGAACGCGAAAATCGTGGTCGGCGATGCCGGCGCCCCGAAGACCTGGTGGAACGGTCAGCCATTCGACCGCATCCTGATCGACGCACCCTGCTCGGCCACCGGCGTGCTGCGCCGGCGTCCCGACGTGCGCCTGCACCGGCGCGAAAGCGACATCGCCGCGATGCATGCGCAGCAGCAACGCATCCTGACCGCCTTGTGGCCGCTGCTGGCACCGGGCGGGCGGCTGGTCTACATCACCTGCTCGCTGCTGCGCGCAGAGAACGAGGCGATCGTGGCCGGGCTGCTGGACGCGCAAGCCGACGGACAGGCGCTGTCGTTCACTTTGCCGGCGGGGCAGGCCGCGACGATCGGTTGGCAGATCCTGCCCGGCGACGGCGACCTCGACGGCATGTATTACGCCGTGCTGCAGAAGTCGCGCCAGGCAATGCCCTGGGTCGGCATGACACTCTGACGGCTATGCTAGGCACTCCCTTGACCGCACCGACGGAACCCTCCCGCCCGTGAAGCCCTCCTTGTCCCGTGCGCGCCCGTTGTGGCTGCGCAGTGCCCGCTGGGAACTGCTGCTGTTCGGCGTGTTCGCGCTGCTGTTGCTCGGCATCGGTATCGGCATGCGCGATCCGTGGCCGTCCGACGAACCGCGTTTCGCGCTGGTCGCCCACTGGATGGTGGAACACGGACAATGGCTGTTCCCGCATCGCGGCCACGAGTTGTACCCGGACAAGCCGCCGGTGTTCATGTGGCTGCAGGCACTTGCCTATCTGGTGTGCGGCAACTGGCGAGTGGCCTTCCTGCTGCCCTCGCTGGCTGCCGCGCTCGGTGCGCTGGCGCTGGTTTACGACCTCGCGCGCCGGTTGTGGAACCACCGCAGCGCATTGCTGGCCGCCGCCACGCTGCTGCTGACCATCCACTTCACCTACCAGATGCGCAACGCGCAGATCGATCCCCTGCTGCTGGGCTGGATCACCCTGGCCAATTACGGCCTGCTGCGCCACCTGCTGCTGGGGCCGTCATGGCGCTGGTTCGCGGTCGGCTGCTTCTTCGCCGGCGTCGGCGTGGTGACCAAGGGCGTCGGCGTGCTGGCACTGCTGATGCTGATTCCCTACGTGATCGCGCGCCCCGGATACTGGCGTCACGCGGCCTTGCCCACCGGCGGCTGGCGCTGGGCCGGAGGGCTGGCCTGTTTCCTGATCCCGATCCTCGGCTGGTTGCTGCCGATGCTGCTGACCGCCCGCGCCGATGGCGATCCGCAGCACGCCGCCTACGTGCAGAACATCCTGTTCGGGCAGACCGTGCATCGCTACGCCACCCCGAGCGGCCACATCCATTCGCCGTTCTACTTTCTCGGCATCATCGCGGTCGACTGGCTGCCACTGTCATTGCTGCTGCCATGGGCGCTGCCCGCGTGGTGGCGACGGCTGAAGCGTCGCGACGCGCGATTCCTGCTGCCGCTGGGCTGGATCGTGCTGGTGCTGCTGTTCTTCTCGTTCAGCCCGGGCAAGCGCGACGTCTACATCCTGCCGGCGCTGCCGATGGCCGCGCTGGCGTTGGCGCCGCTGCTGCCCGGCTTGCTGCGTCGGCGCGGCGTGCGCATCGCGGTGTTCGTTCTGACCCTGCTGCTGTCCGCGATACTCGGTATCGCCGCCGCGCTGGCGATTCATCGGCATCCGGCCTGGGCGATCAGGATCGAACAAAGCCTGGACCCGCAGATCTGGTGGATGCTGCTCGGCATCGGTGTGGCCGGTTTGATCATCGCTGCATTCACCCGGGTGCGCCGCGCGCCGCTCGGCTGGCTGCTGTTCGCCAGCGTGCTGTGGTGCGTGTACGGGCTGTGGGGTTACCCGATGCTCAACGGCGATCGCTCGGCACGCGACGTGATGGTGCAGGCGCGCACGATCGCCGGACCCGAGGCAACCATCGGCCTGCTCGCCTGGAAGGAGCAGAACCTGCTGATGGCGCAAGGTCCGGTTGCCGAATTCGGTTTTCTCAAGCCATGGCCACAGCAATATGCCGATGCGGTTGCGTGGCTGCAACAAGCGCCTGCGCAGCGCTGGATCTTCAGCCTCGACGAGGCGATGGGCGCTTGCGTAGATCGCCGGCGCGCCATCCACGTCGGCCACGCCAATCGTCGTGAATGGTGGATGTTCAGGGCCGATGCGGTGGTGCCCGGTTGCGTGCCGCGCGGCGGCGACAGCGATCAGGATTCGTCGGATTGAACAACGACTTCGCCGGCCAGCAGCGCCGCATAGACCGCTTCGGTGCGTTCGACGAAATGGTCTACCCCGAAAGATTCCTCGGCATGCTCGCGAGCCGCGCGGCCCATCGCGGGAAGTTCGGGTCGCTCCTCCAACAAGCGTTGCAGCATGCGCGCCATGGCCGGGCGGTCGCGTGGCGGCACGCTCCAGCCATCGCGTCCGGGGCGGATGTTCTCGGCCAGGCCCGCGTACTCGCTGACCAGCACCGGCTTGCCCATGGCCATCATTTCGCGGCAGGCGAACGAGATCGTCTCGACCCCCCAGGAAAGCACGAAGCCGGCATCGATCGCGGCGATCGTCGGCCGCACGTCGGCCAGCAGGCCGGGAAAGTGCACCTGTCCGGCCAGTCCGAGCTCCCCAATGCGTTGCCGCGCGCATTCCGAGGGCAGCTTGCCGGCGATGAGCAGATGCACCAGCAGGCGCTGCTCCGCAGGCAGCAGTGCGAGCGCCTCGACCAGGTCCATCCAGCCCTTGTAGTCGGCCGTGCCGGCATTGCTGCCGAGCAGCAGCCCCGGCCGATCACCCATCCAGCGCCGCCGCTCCTGTCTGGCCGGCGCATCCAGCCACGGGCTGAAGTGCCCGATGTCCACGCCGTTGTGGACGGTGGCCAGTCGACAACGCCGATAGGGCGAAACCATCAGCTCGCGGCGTGTGTATTCGCAAACCGCGATCACCTGATCGGTTCCTTGACGTGCCCGCCACCACTGGCCGATGCCGGTCATCGGCTTGGAATTGTGCTTGGTCAGCACGATGCGCGGCCGCCGTTGCCGTCCGCGCAGGGCGCTGATCACCAGCCGGTGATCGGCGGAGCCGTTGACATGCACCACGTCGAAATCCTGTTCGCGCAGCAACGCCCGCAACTGTCGCCACGCACGCCAGTGCGCGGCCAGCCTGACGCCCGTCGGGAACGCTTGCGCCCGGGCATGCACGCCAGCGACGGCGCCGGCCTGCCGATACAGCCGGCTGGTCGCCGGCGCTGCCACATGCACGGCATGCCGGGCGGCGAGCGCCGCTGCCAGAGTGAGTACGTAGGTCGTATGGCCGCCGCCATCGCCATCATGAAAGTTGGTAAACAGCAGTTTCAAGGCATCTATCCGGCATCGGACGATGCCCTCGACGACATGGCGGGGAAACGTGAACGTGATCGTTACGGCAGGACCACAATGAGGCGCCGTTGTACTGCCCTAAAGTAACATGCACGCCGGCTCGACAAGCGCGGCTGTTCGCGTATTCCATGCCACCCGGGAGGCGATTCGATTGAAAGACGATGGTGCATATGGAAGGTTGAGCACCCATGGACTCGATGTGCTGTCGTTGCTGGTCGCCGTGACACCGCTTTCGTTCGCGATTTCCGGGCGCGTCAAGGTGCTGCCTCTGGCACTGCTCATGCTGACGGGGCTGGGCCTGCTGGCTTGCCGGGCGGAAACACGGCACAGCTTTCGGCGCGCGCGGATGGTTGTCGCCGTTAGCGCGCTGGCACTGCTTTATGCCGCACTGAACGTTTTCGGCCATCGGCTGGGCTGGGCGGCTTTCGACCGGCCGTCGCATATCCTGCTGTACATGATGATAGCGGCGGTATTCAGCCTGCCGCTGCGGATGCGCATGATCTGGCTTGGCTTCAGCCTGACGGCCGTCCTGCTCGGCTCGGTTTGCATCGTGCAGCACCTCGTGCTCGGGGCCCCTCGCGCCTATGGCCTCAACGGCGGCGATTGGGCCGCCATCGAGTTCGCCATGTTTCTGCTGGTGCTGGCACTGATGTCGCTGTTGCAGTTGCTGTACTCGCAATGTGGCCGACTGGAAAAGGTCGTGCATGGCGGAGGGCTCGTGTTCGGCATGTACGGCGCCTTGTTGACCCAGAGTCGCGGTCCTCTGCTCGCCTTCGTTCCGGTGTTCCTGCTGGTGTTGATGAATTACGCACGCGACACCGGACACTGGCGCCGCAGCCTGCTGCTGATCGCTGCCGTCGTTTGCGGCGGCGTACTGGCCGGGATCAGCTTGCATGGCGAGGTACTCGCGCGTTTCGCAAGGGTGGGCACGGAGGTGGTCCGCTATGACCAGAGCAGCGACGAGCTGGGTTCCGTGGGCGAACGACTGGAGATGTGGCATATCGCCGGTCATGCCGCGCTCGATCACCCGCTGACCGGAGTGGGCCTCGATCGGTTCGGCCCCTATGTGCGCGAGCAAGTGGCGCAAGGCCACGCCAGCCCCGAGATCGCCAAGTACGATCACCCGCACAACGAATACCTGGAGTGGGCGGCTACCGGTGGCGTGCCCGGGTTGCTGGTTTTACTGTCGCTCTTCGGCTTTCCGTTGGCCTATTTCATCCGTCATGCGCGTCGCGGCGATCAGGCCATGCGTGTCGTGGCGACCGCAGGTGTGGCCGTGATCGTGATGTATGCCTTGTGTGCGTTGACCGACAACGTGTTTTATCGCGCCATGCCGCAGTCGCTGTATTTCTTCCTCGTACTCGGCCTGGCCGTACTGATCGCCAGCCGCAACCTGTCGCCACGGGAGGCGCCGGGTGACTGAACGGTCGCTGCGCATCAACCTGATCGGCTGGGACAACAGCCGCGGCCTGAGCCACGACCTGCGCCTGTTGCGCGAGGCGCTCGAGGCGCTGGGCCACCATGTGCATTTCACCGCGGTGGGCCCGCGCCGGCGTCGGCGATCGATAAAGGCCCTGCTGCTGCACCTGCGGCTGTCATGGCAATGGCTGCGCGCCGGCGGGCGCGGGTCGCGGCTGTTCGACGTCAACATCATGCTGGAACATGTGCAACCGGCCTATTTCGGAGTGGCGCAGCGGAACCTGTTCATTCCCAATCCGGAATGGTTCTCGCCGCGGGACGAGCGTCACCTGCACCGGTTCGACGCGCTGCTCGCCAAGACCAGGGTTGCCGTCGCCGCCTTCGAGGCACGCGGCGTGCGCACGATCTACATCGGCTTTCGCAGCAGCGACTGCCTGCTTGCGGATGTCGTGCGGCAACCCCGCTTCCTGCATCTGGCCGGGGCCAGCGACATGAAGGGCACGCGACGCCTGCTGGAGGTGTGGCGGCGTCATCCGGAATGGCCGCCGCTGCTGGTGCTGCAATCGCCGAATACCCTGCGCGACGAGCCAGCCACGCCGGATCACCACAACGTCGAGCACCGGATCGCCACGCTGTCCCGCATTGACGAGGTCCGCCAGCTGCAGAACAGCCACGCGTTTCACCTGTGCCTGTCGGAGACGGAGGGCTGGGGCCATTACATTGCCGAGGCAATGAGCTGCAGCGCCGTGGTCGTAACCTGCGATGCGCCGCCGATGAACGAACTGGTGCGACCGGATCGCGGCCTGCTGGTCAGCGCCAGCGAAATCGGACCGCTCAATGCGGCGATGCGTTACCGCTTCGATGAATCGGCGCTGGAGGAGGCGATCGAGCGACTGCGCACGATGAGTTCCGCCCAGCAGGCCAGCCTGGGTGCCGCGGCACGTGCATGGTTCGAGGCGAACCAGCGGGCCTTCCCGGGCCTGCTGCAGGGCGCACTGCAACAGTTGGCCTAGGAGGAGCTCGGGCTTCTGGCGCCCGATTCGCTGCACGGCCCGACGGCGGCGATCGGCTAGAATCGCGCCCATGCCGACCTTGCCGCTGACCCTCGCCGTCATCACCCACAACGAGGCCGGGAACATCGCCCGCTGTCTGGACAGCGTGCCGTTCGCGGCCGAGAAACTGGTGGTCGACAGTGGCAGCGAGGACGACACCGTGGCGATCGCGCAGGCGCATGGCGCCCGCGTGATCCACCAGGACTGGCTCGGCTTCGGCGCGCAGCGCAACTTCGCCAGCAGCCAGTGCAGCCATGACTGGATCCTGGTGCTGGACGCCGATGAATACCTCAGCCCGGAACTCGCTGCGGAACTGCGCCAGCGCCTGCCCGAGTTGATGGCCGGCGACGCGCCGGCAGCGTACCTGCGACGCCGCACGATCTACATGGGGCGGCCGATGCGTTGGTATCGGCCGAACGTGGGCGAAAAACTGGCGCGGCTGTATCACCGCGGCCGCGCACGCTGGAGCGACGTGCGGGTACACGAATCGCTGCGCTTCGACGGCATCGCGCCGACCCTGCACGCACCGTTCGACCACGCCAACAACCCGACCCTGCCGCACAAGCAGCTCAAGGTATTGCGCTACGCCGAGCTGAAATGCCGCGACTGGCTGGACCGGCGCAAGCCTGTGAGGATGTGGCAGGCACCGTTCGTGTACGCGCTGGCCTTCCTCAAGGATTATGTGTTCCGGCTCGCTTTCCTGGACGGTTGGCGCGGCTTCGTCATCGCGCAGACGGCCGCCAGCTATGCGCTGTACAAACGCATGCGCTACTACGAGATGGTCAATCACCCGGAGTCGGTGACGCGTGCGGCGGCACTGCTCCACAAGCACGAAATCGATCGCTGATGACTGGTAAAAAACACTATCTCCTCTACGGCTCCGAGCGCTACGCGCTGGCGATCCTGCGTCCGCTGCAGGAAGCGATCCGCGCCCGCGGCGATGAAGCCGCCTGGTTCTTCGACGGCCCCGGCGCGGAGGACCTGGTCGCGGGCGAGCGCCTGTTGACGGTGGCCGAAGTGCGCGCATGGAAGCCGCTCGCGGTGATCACCTCGTCCAACGCGGTACCGCACTTCTTTCCCGGCGTGAAGGTCGAGACCTTCCACGGTTTCGACGCCGGCAAGCCACGGCACATCTACGTGCGCGGTTTCTTCGACCTGTATTGCACCACCGGGCCACGCGACACCGCACAGTTCCAGGCGATCGCCGACAGGCTCGGCCATTTCAGCGTGATCGAGACCGGCTTTCCCAAGATCGACCCGTTCATGAAGGAGATCAGCGGCCCGTTGCCGCCGGTACGGCAGCCGCCGGTGATCCTGTACCACTCCACCTTCTCGCCGTCGTGGAGCGCCGCCGAAACGCTGTACGGGGAAGTGAAGCGGCTGTCGCGCGACGGCCGCTGGCGCTGGATCGTCACCTTCCACCCGAAGATGAATCCGGAGACCACCGCAAGGTTCAAGGCGCTGCAGAACGACTACCTCACCTTCGCCGAGAACGACAACATCCTGGAGCTGTTCCCGCAGGTCGACATGATGTGCTCGGACACCTCGTCCGCGCTCAACGAATTTCTGCTCACCGGCAAGCCGGTGGTGACGTTCAAGAACCGACGCCCCGGCCCGCAGCTGATCGACATCGACGACCCGGCGCAGTTCGAGGGCGCCATCGAACGCGCACTGGCACGACCGCCGGAACTGCTGCAGGCGATCCGCGACTACGCCGACGCGATCCATCCCTACCGCGATGGCCGCTCCAGCGAACGCGTGCTGGATGCGATCGACGCCTTCATCGCCGCGGGCGCGCGCAACCGCCGGCGCAAGCCCTTGAACCTGTGGCGCAAGTTGAAGATACGCCGGCGCATCGGCTACTGGGGTGCGGCGTAATCGTCTTGCCAACGCAACGTGCAGGCTAGAATCGAGCCTCAACCAGTCCAGGGTCCGCCTGTGTCACTTCGTCCTTATAGTCGTACCGAACATTTGCGCGCCGTATGGCCGTGGCTGCCGCTGTGGACCGCGGTGGCGCTGCTGGCGATCTTTTCGCATGGGCCGATGCCGCTGTATTCCACCCGCACCCTGGCGGTGGCGTGGGAGATGTGGAGCCAGAACCACTGGCTGGTTCCGCACATCAACGGCCAGCCCTACAGCGAGAAGGCGCCGCTGCTGTTCTGGCTGATCCAGTCCGGCTGGTTCGTGTTCGGCGTCAACGACATCTGGCCGCGCGTGCTGGAGGTACTGATCGGCGGTGCGCAACTGGTGCTCGTCTCGCTGCTGGCGCGGCGGCTGTTCCCGAGCCGGCCGTGGATGGCCAAGGCGGCGCCGTGGATGCTGCTGGCGCTGGGCTGCGCGTTCCTGTTCGGCCTGCAGATCATGTACGACGGGTTGCTGGCCATGTGGACGCTGGCTGCCCTGCTGTGCCTGACCCCGAAGATGCAGCGGGCCGAACCGCGCTGGTTGCTGTTCGGCCTGTGCATCGGTCTGGGCTTGCTGACCAAGGGCCCGGTGATGCTGCTGCACGTGATCTTTCCGTGGCTGCTCGGTCCGCTGTGGAACGACTGGGCACGTCAGCATCGCGCACGTTGGTACGGCGGCGGCACGCTCTCGCTGCTGCTCGGCGCCGCGATGCTGTTGGCATGGGCGCTGCCGGCCGGGTTCTCCGGCGGCGAGGCGTACCGGCAACGACTGTTCTTCACTCAGACCGCCGGCCGTGTGGTCGACAAGCTGTCAGAAGGCAAGGATCTGCAGAACCATGCCGAGCCGTTCTGGTTCTACCTGCTGTGGCTGTTGCCGCTGCTGTTTCCGTTCAGTGGCTGGCCGCGCGTGTGGGTGGCCATCGCCGGTTTGCGGCGGCCGCTGGACCCGGGCCTGCGCTTTGCGCTGTGCTGGCTGATCCCCAGTTTCATCGTGTTCTCGCTGATCAGCGGCAAGCAGCCGTATTACCTGTTTCCGGAAGCCGGCGGCATCGTGCTGTTGATGTCTGGCGCGATCGCCGTGTTGCGCGAGCGCCGGCCGGCGCTTGCCGAAAACCCCTGGTTCGGCACCTGGCCGTTGGGCGTGGGTGGCATCGTGTTCGGGCTGTTGCTGTTCGCCCTGCCGACGCTGGTCGCCGGCAATCACCTGCATGGCGAATGGGCAGACTCCGCCGCCCCTTACAGTCGTTATTTCGGCGGGGTCTTCCTGCTGCTGGGCGGCCTTTTGCTGCTGCGCGGACGCGGCGAATTGCGCCGCCTCGCCTTCGCCGGACTGATCGGCGCGCTCGCCCTCAATACGCTGTTCACGCTGACCCTGTGGCCACGTTATGACCTGCGCCCGAGCACCCGCCTGCTGGGCGCGGTCGAACGGGCGGACCGCTCGATCGGCTACCTGGGCAGCTACGACGGCCAGTTCCATTTCGAGGGGCGGCTGACCCACCCCGTCAGCGAGCTGTTCGGCGATCAGGCGGTGCAGGATTTTGCCCGTGCCCACCCCGACGGAGTGATCGTGGTCCACCCGGAGAAGCTCGACGCCAATGACCTGCGCTACGCCTTGCTGGTACAGCCGTTTCGCTCATCGTGGCTGGTGATCTGGCAGGCCACCTCGCTGGCCGAACTGCGTGCCGGCCACACCCCGCCCGAACCGCCTCAGCCCACCCAGATGTATTCGGCCGACGGCGGGCGCCACTACACGCAGCCGTGAGCATGCAGCCATGAGCGCGGAGTTGATCGCCAGCCTGCGCAAGCAGTGCGACGGCCCGCGTGATGGCGCGCTGCTGCGTTTTTCGCTCGGCAACGCCTTGCTTGCCGACGGGGACGCGGACGCGGCCATCGGGGAGCTCACGCGCGCGATCGTTTTCGATCCGGCGTACTCGGCGGCGTGGAAGCTGCTGGGCAAGGCCTGTCTGGCCAGCGGCGACGAGGCCGCTGCCGCCGACGCCTGGCGCCGCGGCATCGCTGCCGCCAGCCAGCGCGGCGACAAGCAGGCGGAAAAAGAGATGACGGTATTTCTGCGGCGGCTGGAAAAGCCGCAACCCTGACGCATACCGGAATCCCGGCAATCGGCTATTTGTCCGCACGGTCGTAGGGGCTGGGCCGGCCGTGGGCCGAATAGCGCTTGTACTGCCACTGGTACTGCGCGAAAGCCAGCTCGATGCAGTTCTGCACGCCCCGGTTGAGCGCGCTGCATGCGATGCCGAGATCCTCATCGGCCAGCCCGGCCGGCGCCGGAAGCAGGTGGATGCGGTAGCCGGAACCTTTCGGCAACCGCTCGGCGAACGCGAGCAGCACCGTCGCCCCGGTGCGTGCGGCCAGTCGCGGCAACAACACCATGGTCAGCGCCTCGCGACCGAAGAACGGCGCGAACTGGCCCTCGCCCGCGCGCGGCTTCTGGTCCGGCAGGATGCCGACGGTGCCGCCGGCAGCCAGCCGCTTGTACAACGTGCGCACACCGGCGCCATCGGCCCGTATCTGCACTGGCGCCAGCGCACCGCGCACCTTCCGCAACAGACCCTCGATCGCCGCGATCCGTGGCGGCCGGTAAAGGATCGCCATCGGCGTCTTGCGGCACAGCCAGTAGTTCAACAACTCCCAGCAACCCAGGTGCGGCGCGGCGATGATCACCCCCTTCCCCGAAGCCAGCGCGGCGTCCAGCAGCGCCTCGCCGCGCACATCGCGAACCAGTCCCAGCGCGCGCTCGGCACCGCCGCCCCATATCTTGACCAGTTCACTGACCGATTTGCCGCCCTCGACCATCACCTCACGCAGCAGCGCCGCCTGCGCCGCGTCATCCAGCCCGGCCCGCGCGATCCGCAGATTCATCGCGGTGTTGTGGGCCGTACGTCCATGCTGCCAAAGCATCAACCGGCCCAAAGCGGCACCCAGGCCGTGCAACGATCGCAACGGCAACAGCGCCAGCAGACGCAGGAACAGATAGATCAGATAGATGTCGAAGCGCATGCATGAAAGTGTAGAGGACGCGTGCAGTCGCTGGCCGTCCTTCGCTTATGCTCTTGCGAATCCCGAATCCCCGAACAAGATGATTGCCCTGATCCAGCGTGTACTTTCCGCCCGCGTCGACATCGACCAATCCACCGTCGGCGCGATCGGCCCCGGCCTGCTGGCGCTGGTGGCGGTGCAGCCGGACGACGGCGAAACACAGGCGCAGCGCATGCTGGAACGCCTGCTCGGCTACCGCGTGTTTGCCGATGACGCCGGCCGCATGAACCGTTCGCTCGCCGACACCGGCGGCGGCCTGCTGCTGGTCAGCCAGTTCACCCTCGCCGCCGACACCCGCTCCGGCATGCGACCCAGCTTCACCACCGCGGCGACGCCGGAACACGCCCGGCGTTGGTTCGAGCGGCTGCTGGAGCTGGCCCGCGGCGCACATCCAGGGGTGGAAACCGGGCGCTTCGGTGCCCATATGGTCATCCATCTGGTGAACGATGGGCCGGTCACTTTCTGGCTCGACACCGGTTGAAGCGCACACCTGCAGGGACGCGCGGGCACGCAACGCCCAGCGCGCGGTAAAACCGTGATCTGGCGCGATTTTTGCGTAGCCCCCTGGAATCTTTTCTCACTTGAAAACTGGTCAAAAAAGCAGCACATCGCTATAATGTCCGGTTCTTGAACCCCGCGGCGGTCGGTTAATGAATAGCAAAGCTCCCCACGAGCAACAGTCGGAAATCAAGGCGCTCATCGCCAAAGGTCTGGAGCAGGGCTACCTGACCTACGCCGAAATCAACGACCACCTGCCCGACGACGTCGTCGATCCGGAGCAGATCGAAGACATCATGGCGGTGCTCAAGGGCGTCGGCATCGAGGTGCACGACGCTGCGCCCGACACCGACACCATCGCCGACGGCGCCGCTCCCGGCAGCACCTCCGGCGACGACGAGGCAGCGGCCGAAGAAGCCGTCGCCCTGCTCTCCGCCGTGGACGCCGAAGTGGGCCGCACCACCGACCCGGTGCGCATGTACATGCGCGAGATGGGCACGGTCGAACTGCTCACCCGCGAGGGCGAAATCGCCATCGCCAAGCGCATCGAAGAGGGCCTCGGCCAGGTGCAGACCGCGCTGGCCAGCTTCCCGCTGACCATCGAACTGCTGCTGGAAGAGTACGACCAGCACCTGGACGGCAAGCGCCGCCTCAGCGAAATCCTGGCCGGCTTCCTCGACCTGGAAGAAGCCGCCGACCTCGCCCGCAAGGAGAAGGAAGCCGCCGCCGCGCTGCTGCCCGAACCCGACCCGAACGACGAGAGCGACGAGGACGACGACGAAACCACCGAGGACGAGGAAGAAGCCGGCCCGACCGGTCCCGATCCGGAAGAGGTCAAGCGTCGCATGGAGCTGCTGCGCGACTACTACGCGAAGTTCCAGAAGGCCGCGCCGAAAGCCGCCAGCATCACCGACAAGAAGATCGTCAAGCTGCGCGACCAGATGGCCGAGGAGTTCCTCAAGCTCAAGCTGCCCAGCGCGCTGATCGACGGCTTCGTGCGCAAGCTGCGCGAAGTGGTGGGCGACATCCGCCATCACGAGCGCGTGCTGCTCGACATCTTCGTCAAGCAGGTGAAGATGCCCAAGGCCGAATTCATCAAGACCTTCCCCAGCAACGAGGGCAATCTCGAGTGGGTGGCCGAACTCAGCCGCAAGCGCCAGAAGTGGTCGCCGAACATCAAGACCCATCGCGAGGCGATCGACGCCGAGCAGGAGAAGCTCGCCGCGATCGAGCGCAAGCTGTTCCTGCCGCTGATCGACATCAAGGACATCAACCGCGCCATGGCCAGTGGCGAGGCGAAAGCCCGTCGCGCCAAGAAGGAAATGGTCGAGGCCAACCTGCGCCTGGTGATCTCGATCGCCAAGAAGTACACCAACCGCGGCCTGCAATTCCTCGATCTGATCCAGGAAGGCAACATCGGCCTGATGAAGGCGGTCGACAAGTTCGAATACCGCCGCGGCTACAAGTTCTCGACCTACGCCACCTGGTGGATCCGCCAGGCGATCACCCGCTCGATCGCCGACCAGGCCCGCACCATCCGCATTCCGGTGCACATGATCGAGACGATCAACAAGTTGAACCGCATTTCCCGCCAGATGCTCCAGCAGTTCGGCCGCGAGGCCACGCCGGAAGAACTGGCCAAGGAAATGGAAATGCCCGAGGACAAGATCCGCAAGGTACTGAAGATCGCGAAGGAACCGATCTCGATGGAAACCCCGATCGGCGACGACGAGGATTCCCACCTGGGCGACTTCATCGAAGACGGCAACGCCAGCTCGCCGATCGACTCGGCGACGGAAACCGGCCTGATGGAAACCGTGCGCGACGTGCTCGCCGGGCTCACCCCGCGCGAAGCGAAGGTGCTGCGCATGCGCTTCGGCATCGACATGAACACCGACCACACGCTGGAAGAAGTCGGCAAGCAGTTCGACGTCACGCGCGAGCGGATCCGCCAGATCGAGGCCAAGGCGCTGCGCAAGCTGCGTCACCCGAGTCGTTCCGAGCAGTTGCGCTCGTTCCTCGACGTCGAATAAATATCGCGATGGTTGCAACCGAAGAGCCCCGCTTCGGCGGGGCTTTTGCGTCCTGCGGGAGCGGCTTCGGCCGCGACGCTTTTTCTGCCACCTCAAAGAGCATCGCGGCTGAAGCCGCTCCCACAATGGCGGCTGCCCGCTGGCACGCCCCCGGCAACTCCTCTACCATTGCCCGCTTGTGGGCCTGTAGCTCAATGGTTAGAGCAGGGGACTCATCGAAAGGTGCCGCCGCGGCGTAATCCGCGGATGGGATCGGGATGAATTCAGGGAAACCTCAGCGGCGCGCAACGCGGCCGGTGGCAACCCTGAGCCAAGCCGGTGGTACACCGCCGGAAGGTGCAGAGACTACCTGAGGGCTTCAGTGCCCTTGATCACAGGCTCGAGCGTCCCGCACCCCACTCGCCGATGCCACTGCATCGCGCGAAGGGTGAAGAGATAGTCCGCTCCGAAGGGAAACCTCCGGGACAAGCGAATCCCTTGGTTCCAGGTTCGAGTCCTGGCGGGCCCACCATCCAGCAACGGATCACCTCCCAAGTCCCCAGGCCCCGGCGCTCCTTGGCTCCTGGCACGCGCCTGCCCCGATCGGATGAATCCGATTCCCCCGGTCTCACGTATGCCACCGGTAAGAAGCACGCTTCGTCGCTGGGCTGTCCAGCGACCGTCGCGAGCGGGAATTTGCGTATGATGCGTTCAGATCAATTTGCTGCCGAGGTGGCGCCCTTCCGGGCGCAACGAGCCGTGCCCCCTCCCGTGAGCAACGCCGTCCCGGACTCACTGTACTGGTCGACCCAGATGGCCGCGGTGTCGGCGCAGCGCGACCGCGCCAGTTTCATGCGCATCTACGATCATTTCTCGCCACGCCTGCAGCGCTACCTGCGCAATCTCGGCGTGCCCGAGTCGATGGCCGACGAACTGGTGCAGGAGGCGCTGCTGACGCTGTGGCGCAAGGCGGCCCTGTTCGACCCGGCGCGCGCCAGCCTCGCCACCTGGCTGTATCGCGTAGCGCGCAACCTGTACATCGATCACGTGCGCAAGGAGCCGCACTGGCTGCCGATCCAGGAAGGCCTGGACCGGCTCGACCACCTCGAGTCCGCCCGGCTCGACTCGCAACCGGAGTCGTCCTTCGACCAGGACCTTCTGAGACAGGCAATCGATCGCCTCCCGCCAACGCAGGCCAAGCTGGTGCGCATGTGTTACCTCGAAAGCAAAAGCCACAGCGAGATCTCCGGTGAGCTGGCCATGCCGCTGGGTTCGGTCAAATCCTCGCTGCGGCGCGCGTTTGCGAAGCTGCAGGGCAGCATGAGGTCGCCGCGATGAAACCGCATCACCATCTCGACGACGCCACCCTGCTCAGCTACTCCGCCGGCGCGCTGCCGTCCGCGCTCGCCGTGGTCGCTTCCGCCCACCTGGAACGCTGCGCCCAGTGCCGCGAAGGCCTGGACGCCGCCGACCGGATCGGTGGCGTGCTGATGCAACAGCAACGCGTCGACGCGCCCACCGACGACGCCCGCGCGGCAATGCTGGCGCTGCTCGATGCCGAACCTGTGCTCGAACACCCGGCACAGCCGGCCGACATCGTCGAACAGGACGATCCGGATCGACTGCCGGGCGCGCTGCATCCGTGGTTCGGCAACTCGCTGCGCGCGCTGCGCTGGAAACGCGTGGCGCCCGGCGTGCAGCGCATCCGAGCCAGCGGCATCGGCGGCGGAACCCTGATGCTGCTGCGCATCGCACCGGGCAGCAAGCTGCCGCTGCACAGCCATGGCGGCAACGAGCTGACGATGATCCTGGACGGCGCCTACGACGACATGCTCGGCCATTTCGGCCCCGGTGACGTGGCCGATCTCGATGGCGAGATCAACCACCAGCCGGTGACCTCGCCCGGCGTGCCGTGCATCTGCGTGGCGGCCACCGATGCACCGCTGGTGTTCTCCGGCTGGTTCGCCCGCACGCTGCAACCGCTGTTCGGTTTCTGAGCGCCGTGCTTTTTCGACGGAGCGCGAGCCGATGAGCACCGCGCTGGTGCTGTTCCGGCGCGACCTGCGTGTGGCCGACAACCCGGCGTGGAGTGCGGCGTGTGCGAGCCACGCGCAGGTGCTGCCGGTTTTCATCCACGGCGGCGACGAAGGCCTGTGGTCGGCCGGTGCCGCCAGTCGCTGGTGGCTGCACCATTCACTGGCCGCCCTCGCTCGGCAACTGCATGACGCAGGTGCCGGCCTGCACCTGCGTCGTGGCGAGCCGCTGGATATTCTGCGGGCGCTGATCGCAAGCAGCGGCGCCAGCGCGGTGTACTGGAACCGGTTGTACGAGCCGGCCTCGATCGCCCGTGACACGCAGATCAAGAGCGCGCTGCAGGGTGACGGCATCGCGGTGCACAGCCACAACGCCGCGCTGTGGTGCGAGCCGTGGCAGATCGCCACCCAGCAAGGCCAGCCGTACAAGGTGTTCACGCCGTACTGGCGCAACCTGCGCCCGCAGCTGCAGGCGACCGGGCCGCTGCCGTCGCCACGCGTGCCGGGCTGGCGCGAATTGCCCGGCAGCGTTCCGCTGGCGGCACTCGAGCTGCTGCCGCGCATCGCCTGGGCCGATGGCCTGGCCGCCAGCTGGCAACCGGGCGAAGCCGGCGCGCAGGAGTTGCTGGAGATCTTCGCCGACGACGCCGTCGGCGACTACGCGCACGCACGCGACCTGCCCGCGCGCCATGGCACCTCGCGGCTGTCGCCGCACCTGCACTTCGGCGAGATCTCGCCGCGGCAAATTCACTTCGAACTCGATCGTCGCGCCCGCGCCATCGACGCCAAACGCCGACCCGACATCGAGCCGTACCTGCGCGAGCTGGGCTGGCGCGAGTTTGCCCATCACCTGCTGTATCACTTTCCGCATACGCCGACCGGCAACTTCAATCCGCGCTTCGACGGTTTCCCGTGGGCCTCTGCGGATCAGGCCTTGCTCGAGCGCTGGCAGCGCGGCCGCACCGGCATCCCGCTGGTCGACGCCGGCATGCGCGAGCTGTGGCACACCGGCTGGATGCACAACCGCGTGCGCATGATCGTGGGCAGCTTCCTCACCAAGAACCTGCGCCAGCACTGGCAGCACGGCGCGCGCTGGTTCTGGGACACCCTGGTCGATGCCGACCTGGCCAACAACACGCTGGGCTGGCAATGGGTGGCCGGCTGCGGCGCCGATGCCGCGCCGTATTTCCGGGTGTTCAATCCGGTGACGCAGGCGAAGCGTTTCGATCCGGATGGCGTCTATCTGCGGCGCTGGTTGCCGGAGCTGGCGGAGGCGCCGTTGGGGTTGCTGCATGAGCCCTGGAAGGATACCGCGCTGCTCCGGCGCAGCCGCTACCCGGCACCGATGGTCGAGCTGGGCCAGTCACGCCAGCAGGCGCTGGATGCCTACGGCGCGCTCACCCGCTGAGGCAGGGTCGGCTGCTCAGGTGTCGTCCCCGCCCGAGAGTGTCGCGCGGTCGCCACCGGCGGCCTTGCTGCGGTACAGCGCCCTGTCGGCGGCAGCGAGCAACTGGTGACGCGAACCGTTCTTGCTGTGGGCGATGCCAATGCTGAGTGTGGTATCGACGCCCAGGCCGGCGGTAATCGTCGCAAAATATTGCCGGATCAACTGCGCCCGACTGATCAGTTCCTCGCCACTGGCAGTGCAGATGGCCATGGCAAACTCGTCACCACCCAGGCGGGCAATCAAGTCCTCGCCGCGCACCGCCTGACGAAGCGATGCACCGATGGCGGCAAGCACCTCGTTGCCCATCTGGTGACCCATCGTGTCGTTGATCGTCTTGAAGCGATCGGCATCGATCAGCAGCACGCCGATGCCGTAACGAAGGCGGCCGGAGCGCGCCAGCGTGTCCTCCCAGCGGGCGACGAACGCGCGCCGGTTCGGCAGGCCGGTGAGGTCGTCGGTATGCGCCAGGTGGGCCATGCGCTCGACTTCGATCGCGTTCCGGCTGGCCTTTTTGCGTGCTTCTCGCGCCTCCTGCTCGGCAGCGACTGCCCGCGTCAGCGCAAGGGTCTTCTCGAGCTCGACCTGCAGCAGCTGCCGCACGGCGTCGGCAATGCATTGCAAGGCATCGACCTGGTCCTCGCTCAACTCGAGCGGGCGGCGGCTGGCGCCGCACACCGTGCCGATCGGGATGTCGCCAGCCAGGATCGGCACGGCCACGAAGCTCTTGATGCCCGCTGCCTGCGCGGCGCCGGTCGCCACCACGTCGCCGCCCACGTCCATGCTGGCCGCCTGGCCGGCGAGGAACATGGAGCGGCACATCGAGTCACGCCAGTCGGTCTGGCTTTTCTCGACGATCTGCAACTCCCCGGTGTTCAGGCTGAACAGCACGTCCTGCCGCTGCGCCTCCCAGTCAATCGCGGTCACGAAACTGGTTTCCATGCCGGTGATGTGCTGGATCACGCGCAGCAGAGGGCGAGACACGGTTTCCAGCGCCGACGATGGGTCGGCGCTGGACTGCGGCTCGGGCAAGGCGAGATCGGTACTGGACATGCGAACTCCTTGGCTCACCCAAGGCGTGTGCTGCATGGATGCGGCAACGACTCGATTGATGACCCATTGTGCGATTTTTCACTCGTTGCGCAATTCAGTATCGGCACGGCCACGAAGCTCTTGATGCCCGCTGTCTGCGCGTCGCCCGTCGCCACCACGTCGCCGCCCACGTCCATGCTGGCCGCCTGGCTTGCGAGGAACATGGAGCGGCAAATCGAGTCACGCCAGTCGGTCTGGCTTTTCTCGACGATCTGCAACTCCCCGGTGTTCAGGCTGAACAGCACGTCCTGCCGCTGCGCTTCCCAGGCAATCGCGGTCACGAAACTGGTTTCCATGCCGGTGATGCTGGATCACGCGCAGCAGAGGGCGAGACACGGTTTCCAGCGTCGACGATGGGTCGGCAATGGACTGCCGCTCGGGCAAGGCGAGATCGGTACTGAACATGCGAACTCCTTGGCTCACCCAGGGCGTGTGCCGCATGGATGCGGCAACGACTCGATTGATGACCCATTTTGCGATTTTTCACTCGTTGCGCAATTCAATAGCCGCGGTTGTCGCGCGACTCGCCTTGCGGTGAACATGAAGTGCTCACATCAGCCCAGCATGCGTGCGCCTGCGTGAAAGTTTTCCGACGACGAGGCGAATCCGTTCACCATGCAGGTGTGGTCCACACCTGTTGCTCAACCTCTTGCCCTGGCAGGAGCATCGCGGAAAAGGGCGCGGGCAGTGGGTCCTTCCCGAAGATGTCCCGCTCGTTCGATGGTCTTGTCGCCGGCTCCGCTGACCAGCCGGATGGTTCTTCGGCGCGCATCCGAAGCGGCTTGCGGTGCATGGGCACGGCTCCGGGCAACTCAGCCCAGCCAGCCCGGGTTGAGTTTCCATACGGCGAAATTCAGCGCCGCGGCGAAACTCACCCAGGCCAGGTACGGCAGCAGCAGGGCGCCCGCCAAGGGCCGCACGCGCCAGGAGGCGACCACGGTGGCCGCGATCAACAGCCACAACAGCACGATGTCGGCGAACGCCCATGCGCCCTGCCGCCAGCCGAAGAACAGCCAGCTCCACAGTGCATTGACCGCCAGCTGGAGCACGAACAGCCCGAGCGCACCGCGCTGGCGGCGCCAGCCGCCTTCGCGCCAGGCCAGCCATGCGGCGATACCCATCAGCGCGTACAGCAGCGACCACACCGGGCCGAACACCGACGAGGGCGGTGCCCAGGAAGGTTGCGCCATCTGCCGGTAGAAGGCGGCGGCCTGTATCGAGGCGGCCGCGCCGATCGCGGCGGCGGCGAAGCTGAGCAGCAGCCAGCCGAGCAGTCCGATGATCTGTCTGGTGCCTGACATGCGTATCTCCTGCTGGTGTGACCGGGTACGTGGACGGCGGCGTTCCGGATCCGCTTCATCGCACGGACGACGGTGATTCGACGTGAAGCCGGCGCGCTGCCGGCGCATGCATCCAGCGGGCCGCTTCCTGCGTATCTCTCACTGAACCGCTGACAGCCAGGTTGCCATGACCCTCCCCGATCCACCCGTGATTGCAACGCCTGAGCGGCTCGACACCTCGACCCTCGGCATGGCCGATCGTGCCAGTCCGCGGCGTTCGTGGCTGATGCGCGGCGTGCGGCGCTGGTTCGACACCAGCGCCGCGGTGGAAGTGGACGAGGCGCGCGAGGACCGCATCGACTGGCTGCGCGCGGCGCCGTTCGTGGCGATGCACCTGGCCTGCCTGGGCGTGATCCTGGTGGGCGTATCGCCGGTCGCGCTGATCGTTGCGGCCGCGCTGTACGCGCTGCGCATGTTCGCGCTCACCGGTTTCTATCACCGCTACTTCTCGCATCGCACGTTCCAGACCTCGCGCGCGGTGCAGTTCGTGTTCGCCACCATCGGCGCCTCCTGCGTGCAGCGCGGGCCGTTGTGGTGGGCGGCACATCATCGCCATCATCATCGCGTCACCGACACGCCTGCCGATCCGCATTCGCCGGGGGTACACGGCTTCCTGTGGAGCCATGTCGGCTGGTTCCTCACCCCGCGCAATTTCCGCACCGACCTGTCGCGGGTGCCTGATCTGGCCAAGTATCCGGAGCTGCGCGTGCTGGATCGCTACGACACGCTGGTGCCGGTACTGCTGGCCGTAGCCATGTACGGGCTCGGCGCGCTGCTGCAGCGCGTGGCGCCGCAGCTGGGTACCTCGGGCGGGCAGATGCTGGTGTGGGGGTTCTTCGTCTCCACCATCGTGCTGTTCCACGCCACCGTGACGATCAACTCGCTGGCGCACCGGTTCGGCAGGCGCCGTTTCGAGACGAAGGACGACAGCCGCAACAACGTGTGGCTGGCCCTGCTCACGTTCGGCGAAGGCTGGCACAACAACCATCACTTCTTCCCCGGCTCCAGCCGCCAGGGTTTCCGTTGGTGGGAAGTGGACCTGACCTGGTACGGCCTGAAACTGATGTCGATGCTGGGTCTGGTGCGCGGGCTGAAGCCGGTGCCCGCCTGGGTGCTGGCCAGGGCGAGGAGCTAGGCCATGCGCATCGCCGTGGTCGGATCGGGCATCGCGGGGCTGGCCTCGGCGTGGCTGCTGTCGCGCAAGCATGACGTGACCCTGTTCGAGGCGAACAGCTATTTCGGCGGGCACACGCATACGCATGAGGTGGAACAGGCCGACCGGCGCCATCGCATCGACAGCGGCTTCATCGTGCACAACCCGGCGCACTACCCGCTGCTGACGCGGATGTTCGCGCAGCTGGGCGTGGCCTCGCAGCCGACCACGATGAGCTTCTCGGTGCACAGCGAAGCGAGCGGGCTGGAGTACAACGCAGCCACGCTGGATACGCTGTTCTGCCAGCGCCGCAACCTGCTGTCGCCGCGCTTCCTGGGCATGGTGCGCGACCTCGCCCGCTTCTACCGCGAGGCCCCGGCGCTGCTGCTGCAGCGTGACGACATGACCACGCTGGGCGACTACCTCGGCCAGCATGGCTACGGCGCGGCGTTTCGCGACGAGCACCTGATCCCGATGGCGTCGGCGCTGTGGTCGTCGCCGCCCACGCAGATCCTCAAGTTTCCGGCGCGCTACCTGGTGCAGTTCATGGCCAACCACCAGATGCTGCAGCTCAGCGACCGGCCACAGTGGCGCGTGGTTCAGGGCGGCTCGTCGACCTATGTGGCCGCGTTGCGCGCGCACTGGCCGGTGCACGAGCGGCTGAACTGCCCGGTGTTCTCGATTCGCCGCCACCACGACGGGGTCGAGGTGGACAGCGCCGCCGGCAGCGAGCGCTTCGAGCAGATCGTGCTGGCCTGCCACAGCGACCAGTCGCTGGCCCTGCTCGCCGACGCGAACGAGCGCGAGAAAACGATCCTCGGCGCGATGACCTACCAGGCCAACGACACCGTGCTGCATACCGACGCCAGCGTGCTGCCGCGCCGGCGCAAGGCGTGGGCCGCGTGGAACGCCTGGCTGCCGCGCGATCCCGATGCCGCTTGCACGGTCAGCTACTGCATGAACCTGCTGCAGGGCATCGACTCGCCCGAACCGTTCGTGGTCACGCTCAACCGCACAGCGGCAATCGACCCGGAAAAGGTGCTGGCGCGCATGCGCTACCAGCATCCGGTCTACACCCAGGCCGCGGTCAACGCGCAGGTGCGCAAGGCCGAAATCCAGGGCTGGCGCCGCACCTGGTTTGCCGGCGCGTACTGGGGCTGGGGCTTCCACGAAGACGGCATGCGCAGCGCGGTGGAAGTGGCCGCGGCGCTCGGCGTGCACTGGCCGCTGGGCGGGGGCCCGCTCGAACCGCTCGAAATGCACAAGCAGGAGCTGGCGGCATGACCGTGAAACCCGCCAGCACGAAACTGCAACTGGCCAGCGCGGTTTACGAGGGCGTGGTGCGCCATCGCCGGCATGCGCCGCACGCGCACGCGTTCGACTACCGCATGGCCCAGCTCTATCTGGACCTGGCCGAAGTCGAGCAGGTGTTCGCGAACCGCTGGCTGTGGTCCAGCGAACATCGCAACGTGGCGCAGTTCCGCCGCAGCGATTATCTCGGCCCGACCGAATTGCCGCTGGCCGAGGCGGTACGCCGGCGCGTCGAACAGGCCACCGGCCATCGCCCGGTCGGGCCGATCCGGCTGCTCACCCACCTGCGTTATGTCGGCCTGGTGTTCAACCCGGTCAGCTTCTACTACTGCTTCGCCGAAGACGGCGTGACCCTGGTGGCCGTCGTGGCCGAGATCACCAACACGCCGTGGAAGGAGCGCCACGCGTACGTGCTGCCGATCGAAAACGCGCAGGTACTCGGTCGCGGCCTTCACTGGAGCTTTCCCAAGACCTTCCACGTGTCGCCGTTCATGCCGATGGACTGCGAATACGACTGGCGCTTCACCGTGCCGGGCGACGACCTGCGCGTGCACATGGACGTGAGCCGCGGCGGCCAGCGCACGTTCGACGCCACCTTGACCCTGCAACGCCGTCCGCTCACCGGCGCGTCGCTGGCGCGCGTGCTGTGGCGCTATCCGCTGATGACCGCGCAGGTGGTGGCTGCGATCCACTGGCAGGCGCTGCGCCTGTGGCTGAAGCGCAACCCCGTCCACGACCATCCGTCCCTGCATTCCCATGATCCGGACTGAAGAGTCCCGAGACCTGACATGAACGACATCGGCAGCACCCTCCCGGGCGGGAACGCCCCCTTCGGCGCCATCGACCGCTTCCTGCGCCAGCGACTGCTCGACCGGATGAGCGGACTGCGCCACGGCCGGCTGGTGCTCAAGGACGCCTGCGGCACGGTCGAGCTGGGCGATCCGGCCAGCGCGCATCCCGACCTGCAGATCCACCTGCACGTGCTGGACCCCGAGTTCTATCGCGCGGTGGCGCGCAACGGCAGCGTCGGTGCCGGCGAGTCGTACATGGACGGCCACTGGCGGTGCGACGCCCCCGGATCAAGTCCGGGGCAAGCCCTGGTCGGCCTGATCCAGCTGCTGCTGCGCAACCGCGACCTGCTCGACGGGCTGGAAAGCGGGCTGGCCCGCCTCGGCGGCATGGCGATGCGCGGCTGGCATGCGCTGCGCCGCAATACCCGCAACGGCAGCCGCCGCAACATCGCAGCGCACTACGACCTCGGCAACGATTTCTTCGGCCTGTTCCTGTCGAGCGACCTGATGTACTCGTCGGCGATCTGGACCGATCCGGCCGACACGCTGGAGACCGCCTCGGCGCGCAAGCTGGAACGGATCTGCCGCAAGCTGGACCTGCAGCCCACCGACCGGGTGATCGAGATCGGTACCGGCTGGGGCGGCTTCGCGCTGTACGCGGCGACGCATTACGGTTGCCATGTCACCACCACCACGATCTCGCGCGAACAGCATGCGCTGGCCAGCAAACGCGTCGCGGCCGCCGGCATGCGCGCGCACGTGGAACTGCTGCTGGAGGATTACCGCGACCTCGACGGGCAGTACGACAAGCTGGTCTCGATCGAGATGGTCGAGGCGATCGGTGCGCCGTATCTGGACGTCTATTTCGAAAAATTGGGTGCCCTGCTGAAACCCGACGGGCTGGCCCTGCTGCAGGCGATCACCATCGAGGATCATCGCTACGCGCAGGCGCTGAAGTCGGTCGACTTCATCAAGCGTCATGTGTTTCCCGGCAGCTTCATCCCGTCGATCAACGCCCTGCTGGCGGCGAAGACCCGCACCAGCGACCTGGCCCTGATCCAGCTGGAGGACTTCGCCAGTTCGTACGCGTTGACGCTGCAGGCCTGGCGCGAACGCTTCATGGCGGAACTGGCGCAGGTGCGCGCGCAGGGTTTCGACGAGCACTTCATTCGCCTGTGGGAGTTCTACCTGGCCTACTGCGAGGGCGGCTTCCGCGAGCGCTCGATCGGCGTGGCGCAACTGCTGCTGGCCAAGCCCGGCAATCGTCGCGCCGCGCTGCTGCCGGAGATCAGCCGCCACGTGGAGCTGCCGGTATGAGTTTCTGGCTCAGCCTGCTCGGCTACCAGGCGGTCTGGTTCGCCGCGGTGATCGGTGCCGGCCACGGCCTGGTCTGGCCGGGCGTGCTCGGCATGCTGGTGTACGCCGGGGCGCAACTGCTGCTGGCGCGCAACGTCCGCGTCGACCTCAGCCTGATCGCGGCCGCACTGGTGCTCGGCTTCCTGTTCGACAGCGCGCTGATCCGCTGCGGCCTGGCCAGCTACGCCAGCGGTTGGCCCGGGCTGGCGCTGGCACCGGCATGGATCCTGGCATTGTGGGTGACTTTTGCGCTGACCTTCAGCCAGTCGCTGCGCCACCTGCAGAACCGCCTGTGGCTGGCGGCGTTGCTGGGGCTTCTCGGCGGTCCGCTGGCCTATCTCGGCGCGGCACGCGGCTGGCACGTGGTGACTTTTGCCGATCCGACGTGGCGCGGCTTGCTGGCGCTGGCCATCGGCTGGGCGCTGGCGACCCCCGCGCTGGCCTGGCTGGCGAAGCGCGTCTCGATGTCGTCGCGCACGACCGCTTCGTCCCGGCCGGCACGGGGGCATGCCGCATGAATGCCTGCTGGCAACTGCTGATCGTGTGGGCGCTCGCGGCGGCCATGATGAGCCTGGGCTGGCGCTGGCAGCGCAGCCGCGCCAATGCCGGCATCGTCGACGTGCTGTGGGCCGCGGGCGTGGGTGGCAGCGCCGTGCTGCTGGCGATCACCGGCAGCGGCACGCCGTGGGCGCGGCTGCTGCTGGCCGTTCTCGGTGGCCTGTGGGGCAGCCGTCTGGCCGTCCATTTGTGGCGACGGGTGCGCGGCGAGCCGGAGGATGGCCGCTACCAGAACCTGCGCGCCCACTGGCACGGCAGCCAGTGGAAGTTCTTCGCCTTCTTCCAGTTCCAGGCCTTGCTGATCGTGCTGTTCGCGCTGCCGTTCGTGGCAGTGGCGCGCAACCCGCACCTGTCCGGATGGTGGCTGTCCGCGGCAGCCGCGATCTGGCTGCTCAGCGTGATCGGCGAGGCGATCGCCGATGCGCAGCTGGCCGGTTTCCGCAACAACCCGGCCAACAAGGGTCGCACCTGTCGCGAAGGTCTGTGGCGTTACTCGCGCCACCCGAATTATTTCTTCGAGTGGCTGCACTGGTTTGCCTATGTCTGCCTTGTCGTCGGTTCGCCGATCGCCTGGCTGGCCTGGTCCGGCCCGCTGGTGATGTACGTGTTCCTGCGCTGGATCAGCGGCGTGCCGTACACCGAGGCGCAGGCGTTGCGCAGCCGCGGCGACGACTATCGCGACTACCAGCGCAGCACGCCGACGCTGATTCCATGGTTTCCAAAGAGGACTGAACGATGAACACCGTTGCTTCCCATGAACTGGCCAGCGAGCGCCCTGCGCCCGGCCTGCTGGGCATGGCCGAACGCGGCCGACTTCCCGATGCCCTGCTGCGCCAGGGCATTCGCCGGCTGTGCGCGCAACGCCTGCGCGAGGAACAGGCCGGCGGCCTCGACGCCCAGGCCGCGCGCTATGCCGAGCGCATCGCGATGCTGCGGCACAGCCCGGTGGCGATCCATACCGATGCCGCCAACGCGCAGCATTACGAGCTGCCGCCGGCGTTCTTCGAACTGTGCCTGGGCAAACGCCTGAAATACTCCAGCTGCTACTACCCGCGCGGCGACGAGTCGCTGCAGGAGGCCGAAGAGGCAATGCTGCGGCTGTACGGCGAGCGCGCCGAACTGGCCAACGGCCAGTCGATCCTGGAACTCGGTTGCGGCTGGGGTTCGCTGACCTTGTGGATGGCCGAGCGCTATCCCGGCGCGCGGATCACCGCGGTGTCCAACTCCAGGCCGCAGCGCGAACACATCGAGGCGCAGTGCCGCCGGCGCGGACTGTTCAACGTGCGCGTGCTCACCTGCGACGTGAATGCGCTGGAACTGGAAGCGGCGCAGTTCGACCGCTGCGTGTCGATCGAGATGTTCGAGCACATGCGCAACTACGACGTGCTGATGAAACGCATCGCTCTGTGGCTGCGACCGGGCGGCAAGCTGTTCGTGCACATCTTCGCGCACAAGACCGCGATGTACCCGTTCGAGACCACCGGCGACGACAACTGGATGGGCCGGCACTTCTTCACCGGCGGCCTGATGCCGGCCTCGGACACGCTGCTGTGGTTCCAGTCGGCGCTGAACATCGAGCAGCGCTGGCTGGTCGACGGCACGCATTACCAGCGCACCGCCAACCACTGGCTGGCCAACCAGGATGCCCATCGCGAGCAGGTGATGCAGGTGCTGGGCCAGGCTTATGGCGCCAGGGCCGCACCACTGTGGTTCCAGCGCTGGCGCATGTTCTGGATGTCCTGCGCCGAACTGTTCGGCTACGCCGACGGCCAGGAGTGGCTGGTCGCGCACTACCGCTTCGTGCGGCCATGACTCCACGTTCCTTACCACCACCTTCGTCCGGAACGACCATGAAACTTTCCAAGACCCTGCTGATGGCCTGTGCCGTGCTGCTGAGTGCCAACGCCTGTGCCAGCCGGCTGCCGCCGATCAAACCGGTGGCGCACGTCGACCTGCCCCGTTTCATGGGCAACTGGTATGTGATCGCGACCATCCCGACCCGCTTCGAAAAGAATGCGTACGACGCTGTCGAGGTCTACACGCTCAAGCCCAATGGCGACGTCGCCACTTCGTTCCATTTCCGCGAAGGCAGCTTCGACGGCAAAAAGAAGGAGATCCACTCCACCGGCATCGTCGAGCCCGACAGCGGCAACGCGGTGTGGGGCGTGCAGGTGTTCTGGCCGCTGAAGGCACAGTACGTCGTGGCCTACCTCAAGGACGACTACAGCCAGGTCATCGTGGCCCGCGATGCACGCGACTACACCTGGGTGATGGCGCGCACGCCGACCATCCCGCAGGCCGACTACGACGCGCTGCTGGCCCGGGTGCAGGCGCTGGGCTATCCGCTGGACAAGATCCGCAAGGTGCCGCAGCAACCGAAGACGGCGGAATGATCCCCCGGTGCGCGGGCTGCCGGAACCGCAGCGCCACGCTACTCGTCGCGCATCGTGAAGGTGCCCGGCGACATCCTGGTGGTGCGCGCGCCGGATGCGCCATGATTCCGGGCAAGCCATCGCGTGCATTTCGACTCCGACGGGCTTAAGCACTTCGTAAGCGGAGGAATGGATAATCCCGGCACGCCGAGAGGTTATGGCCATTCGGGCCCCACGTTGTTGTATCCACGATCGAGGGAAACCGCCCGTGCACATCATCCTGGTCGAGGACGATCCGCAACTCGGCGCGGCAATCCAGCGCGCACTGGAGCGCCTCGCCTATACGGTCAGCTGGCTGCGCGACGGCCGCGAGGCGCTGATCGCCCTGCGCGACGAGACCGCCGACCTGGTGCTGCTTGACCTGGGCCTGCCCGGCAAGGACGGCCTCGAGGTGCTGGTCGAGGCGCGACGCACCCACGTCAAGACGCCGGTGATCGTGATGACCGCGCGCGACGGGCTGGATGCGCGCGTGCGGGGGCTCGATGCGGGGGCCGACGATTACCTGATCAAGCCGTTCCATCTGGAGGAGCTGGGGGCGCGTATCCGCTCGCTGACCCGCCGCGCGCAGGGCCTGGCCGTCAATCGCATCGAAATCGGCGCGCTGAGTCTCGACCTGGGCACGTCCGAAGTGCTGTTTCGCGGCGAGCGGATCGAGCTGACCAAGCGCGAGTTCTCGCTGTTGCAGATCCTGATGGAACGCGCCGGAAAACTGGTGCGTCGCGAAAGCCTGATCAATTCGCTGTATGGTCTGGACAACGTGGTCGGCGACAACGCGCTTGAGGTACTGGTCCATACGCTGCGCAGAAAGCTCAGTTACGACACCGTGCGCACGGTGCGCGGATTCGGCTACATGATCCCGCGGGAGGTTGAATGATCAGGTCGAGCCTGCGCGGCCGGCTGCGCTGGTTGATCATCCTGGTGATGATCGCGGTGCTGTTGCCGCTGGCGGTGCTCAGCTTCCGGCGCACCATGCAGGAGGTCAATGAGCTGTCCGACGGAAGACTGGCGCAGTCCGCCCGCACGCTGCAGGTCATCATCGGGCAGGAAGGAACCGAAGCGCTGCACGGCCGCGATCAGGACGACAAGCTGGTGCCGATCGAAGTGCCGGAAGCTCCGGCCGTGCAGCGGCGCCGGTATTCGTTCGAGTCCGAAGTCGGATTTCAGGTGTTCGATGCCTCTGGCCGGTTGATCATGGCCACCACCAATCTTTCCGCGTTGCCGCCTCCCCAGGCCGACGATGCGAATTTTCGGGACATCGACGCCAGCGGATATCGCTGGCGTCTGTTCACCCTCAAGGACCAGCCCGATGGCGTGGTGATCCGCACCGGCGAACGCTACGACAGCCGTCACGACATCCTGCGGGCGCTGTGGTTCGACCATGCCTTGTCCTTGCTGATCGGCCTGCCGCTGCTGGGCTTGCTGGTGGGGTGGGCGGTCAAGCGCGGACTGCGGCCGCTGGAATCGCTGACGGGAGCGCTGGGCTCGCGCCCGCTGGGCAGCCGCAAGCCGATCGAGCTGGAACACGCGCCGCTGGAATTGCGGCCCGTACTGGACGCACTGAACGGACAGCTGCAACGCCTGGCCGATGCGCTGGAACGCGAGCACCGTTTCAGTGCCGATGTCGCCCATGAGCTGCGCACGCCGCTGGCCTCGATCATGTTGAACATCGAAAGCGCCACCGCGACCAGCGATCCGGCGGAAGCCACCACGAGTCTGGCCGGTGCGCGACACAACGTGGCGGCGCTAGCGCGGCGGGTCGAGCAGTTGCTGGCCTTGGCCCGGCTGGAATCGGGCATGGCTTCGGAGCAGTGCCGTTCGATCGACCTGGTCGGCGTGGCCATTGATGTGATCGAGGAGTTGACGCCGGTCATCGCCGAGAGCGGCGCGGAGCTGGGGTTCACCCACGACAACCAGGCGATCTGGGTGCGTGGTCACGAGGCGGCGCTCGGGGCCCTGCTGCGCAATCTCATCGAAAACGCCATGCGTCATGTGCCGGCGGGCGGCCAGGTGCAACTGACGCTGTCGCAGGACGCGCAGTTCACCTTCATCGATGTGGCCGACGACGGCCCGGGTATCCCGCCGGAGCGGCGTGCCACGGTGTTTGCCCGCTTCCACCGCGAGCCCACCGGTCGCGGCGAAGGCTACGGCCTGGGTCTGTCGATCGTGCAACGCGCCGCCGAGTTGCATGACGCCAGCATCGAGTTGCTCGATTCGCCGTTCGGCCGCGGGTTGCGGGTGAAAGTGAGCATTCCACGGGAAGCCTGACCGGCTTGCCCGGGTCCGCCTTGCACGGCTGCTACCGCTGCGCATGAGGTTGCCGGCGAGCCTTGGCGGCGCTGAGCGCTCGTGCCATCGCATGAGGAACCGGCAGTGCCTGCTGCCAGCCGGTTAACCATATGCTTACGAGTCGATAAGCGTGCTGAAAGCGACGAGCGCCATGCTGTTGCCATGAGCATCCTCGACACCCTCCGTTCTCTCGTCGCCGCGCCACTGCCGGATGACGACAACCGGAAAGCGTCCATTTCATGGGATGCGCGGGGGCGTGCCTGGGCGGCCTCGATCCTGCGCCGCAGGTTTCGTCGGGTCGGCCACGCCTTGTGCGAACCTGGCGGGTTGCCGCAAGCCGGCATTCACCGGGTCCTGGTGTGCCGGCCCAACCACCGGCTCGGCAACAGCGTGCTGATCAGTCCGTTGATTGCGGAAATCGAGGCGCTCTACCCTGGTGCCGAAATCGACATCCTGGGAAGCTACGCGACCGACTGCCTGTATGCCCATCGGTTCAGCGTCCGCACCGTGTTCGTGCTGCCGGGAAAGATCGCCCGCCATCTGTGGCTGTCGATTGGCGTGCTGCGCGCCATGCGGCGATGCCGTTACGACCTGGCCATCGATGCCTGCAACGGATCGCAGTCCGGTCGCATCGTGCTGGCGCTGGCGCAGGCCCGTTACAAGCTGGGATTTCCCGACCCGAAGTTGAATCCCGCCTCCGCGTGGTTCGCGCTGACGTGGCCCGACCATCTGGCGCATCGCAGTGTGTTCCTGCTGCGTCAGGCTTGTGGCCGAGCGTCGCAACCGGACTATCCACCACTCAATCTCGATCTGACGCCCGATGAAAAGCACGCGGCGGCCCAGGTCCTGGCAAGGCTGTGCGGGGGCTCGCGCGAACAGTGCGGGGCAACGCTGGCGATCTTCCCCAATGCGACCGGCGCCAAGTGCTACAGCGAGGACTGGTGGCAAAGTTTCGTGGATACCTTCAGTTTGTTGTGTCCGCAGGTGCGGTTGATTGATCTGCTGGCGGCCCATGGCCGCTCGCAACTGGGCTCGCGACTGACTCCGTACTATTCACGCAATTTACATCGGATGGCGGCCATGACCGCCTGCATGGATGGCGTCATCAGCGCCGACTGCGGCGTCATGCATCTGGCTGCCGCCAGCGGTACGCCCACGCTGGGGTTGTTTTCGGTCACCGACCCGGCCAAGTACGCTCCCTATGGCGGCGCCAATGCCGCGCTGGATACGCGCGGGATGGATGCCGTGGGCGTGGCGACGGCGGCTGCACAATGGTGCAGCAACATGTTGTCCTCGCGCATTTTGTAGGAGCCCCCCCGTGGGCGAAGGCTGTTTGCGCCAATGGCAAAGGCATCGCCCGCAGGGTGGGTCCCTGCACATCTCGCCGCGTGGTACCGCGCGGGTTGACTGGCGGGGCCCCGTGCCATGACCCATCTCACGCATGGCGTGAGTGGGTTCCATGAACTGTCTGCGTTCGATCTGGCCCAGTCGGTCCGGGCCATGGGTCGCGATGATCAGGGTCGCCCCACCGTCAGAATGCCGAAGCTGTTTGGCACGATCGTGTGTCGGCCATTCGGCTGACGGGTGGCGCCGAAGCGCGCGGCGGAGAGGTAAAGCCGGTGCAGCTTCGGATCCAGTGCCTCGGTGCGGGCGCTGACCCGGGTGGGGATGGTCGCGCTGACCCGGTAGTGATCGGCATCGTCCTGATGCACCGCGGTGATCGTTCCGCTTTCGCCGTTGGAGCTGTAGATCATCGACTCGGCATCATCGAACACCACCGCATCCGGACCGTCGCCGATCGGCACGCTGGCGACCTGGTGGCCGTCGATGGCATCGGTGACAGCCATCCGCCGGTTGTCGCAGACCGAGAACAGGCGATGGTGACGGGTATCGATGGCCAGCCCGCTGGGCGACTCGCACGGGGCCAGTGGCCACACGTGCAGCACCTTGTTGCTGGCGGTGTCGATCTCGACCAGCTCGGATTTGTCCTCGATGTTGGCGTAGACGTGGCCGGCACCGTCGGACACCGCGAACTCGGGTTTGCCAGGCAGGTCGATCGTGGCGACCACCGCGGCCTTCGCCGGATCGATCACGCTGGCCGAGTGGCTCTTGCCGTTGAACGTCAATACGTGGTGCGAGGGTTTGTCATAGACGATGGCATCGGGATTTTCGCCGGTGCCGCCGATGGTCGCCACCGTCTTGAAACTGCCCAGGTCGAATTCGGTCACCGAGGCACTTTTGCCGTTGCTGGTGAAGCCGCGCTGCAGATCGTCGGCGATCGCGATGCCATGCACACCCTGCGTGTCGGCAATCGTGCCGACCTGCTTGTGTCGATCGACATCGATCACCAGCACGCGATCGCCATGGCTGACGAACAGGTGTCGATGGGGCGCATCGAAGCTGAGGTAATCCCAGCCGCCCGCGCCGCCCAGCGGCAGGCTCGACAGCAGGCGCGGTGCATGGGCCGGCGCAGCGGCGTGGCCGGCCACGGGGAGGGTCAGCAGCAACAGCGAGGCCGGCAGGAGCGAGCAAATCAGTTTTTTCATGGCAGCCACCTTGGAGCGAGGGCAGGAAGAATCAGCCTGGCAGTGCAGGTCCGGTTGAACTTTGACTGGCAGTCGCCTTGTCGCGACGACGCAACAGCGCGTACAGCACCGGCATCACCAGCAGCACCAGCGGCAACTGCAGCAACATGCCGGAGATGATCGCCACCGCCAGCGGCTGCTGCATCTGCGAGCCCTGGCCGAGTGCCAGCGCCAACGGCAGCAGGGTCAGGATCGCGGCGAGGGTGGACATCAGGATCGGTCGGGTGCGGTGCTTGCCGGCCTCGTGCAAGGCATCGTGCAGGGCGACGTTCTGCTCGGCCTGCTCCAATTCGGTCTGCTGGAGTTCCGAGAAGTAGAAGATCGCCACCTCGGTGACGATGCCCACGATCATCGTCATGCCCATCATCGAGGAGATGTTCAGTTCGATGCCGGTCAGCCACAGCCCGGCGAACACCCCGGGCAGCGCCAGCAGCGGCATCGCCAGGATCGCCAGCGCCACGCGGAAGCTTTCGTACAGGAACAGCAGCAGGGTGAACACCAGCGCGATCGCCGCCAGCATCACGATGGTCAAGCCGCGAAATGCCTGCTGCTGTTGCTGATAGACACCGCCGAGCTGGAAGTACATGCCCTTCGGCAACAGGCCCGGTTGCGCCAGCGCATGCTTGACGTCGCCGATCACCGCGCCGAGGCTGCGCCCGCTGATGCGTCCGGTCACCGCCACCATGCGCTTGAGATTGTCGCGGGTGATTTCCGGCTGGCCCTGCACCTGCTTCAGCGTCGCCACCTGCGACAGCGGAAACAGATGGCCGTCCGCGGCGCGGATCGGCAAGGCCGCCACCTGGTCGAGCCGCTGGTGCGCACCATCCGGCAGGCGCACGCGTACGCCAACCACCTTGCCGGCGACCGGAAGCTGCGCGGCGACGGTACCGTCGATCGCAGCGGCGACCTGGTCGGTGACCGCGGTCGGATCGAGCCCTTGCAGCGCCGCCCTGGCCGGGTCGACCTGCACGGTCAGCGCGTCGCCCGCCGGGTTGATGCCATCGAGCACGCCGACCACGCCGGCGATCTTGCCGATCGTCGCGGCAACCTTGGTGGCGGTGGCATTCAGTTGTTCCGGGTCGTCACCGTACAGCTGGATCTCGATCGGTTGCGGTACTGCCACCAGGTCGCCGATCAGGTCCTCCATCAATTGCGCCAGGTCGATGTCCAGGCCCGGCACCTGTTGCTCCACCGCCGTGCGCACCTGGGTCATCACTTCTTCGGTCGAGGGTCGCGAACCGCTCTTCAGGCGCACGAAGAAATCACCCTGGTTCGCCTCGGTGAGGCCGCCGCCGAGCTGCAGGCCGGTGCGCCGCGAATAGGTGTCGACGTAGGGATTGGCGCGGATGATCGTCTCGACCTGGTTGAGCAGGCGGTTGGTTTCCTCCAGCGAGGTGCCAGGCCTGGACAGGTAGTCGAGGATGAAACCGCCCTCATCCATTTGCGGCATGAAGCCGGTGGCCACTCGGGTATACGCAAAGCCGCCAACCAGCAGCAGCGGCACCACCAGCAGCAACACCAGTGCGGGGCGCTTGAGCCAGCGATCGAGCACGCGCTGATAGCCGTCCATCATGCGCGTGGTGAAGCGCGAGGGCGGATGTTCGGCGAGGTGACGCCGATCGAGAAAGCGCTCGCCCAGCAGCGGCACGGCCACCCAGGTCAGCAGATACGAAATGATCAGCGCGCTGGCCATGGTCAGCGACAGCGCCTTGAAGAACGCGCCGGTGACGCCGGTCAAAAACGCCAGCGGCAGGAAGATCACCACGGTAGCGGCGCTCGAGCCGGTCAACGGACGGGTGAACTCCCACGCCGCCGCCGCGATGCGTTCATGCACCTGGCCCTCGCCCTGGTTGAGCCGGCGCATGATGTGCTCGAGCATCACGATCACGTCGTCGATGATCAACCCGACCGCCGCGGCCATGCCGCCCAGCGTCATCATGTTGAAGCTCATCCCGAGCACGCGCAGCAGCAGCACGGTGATCGCCAGCACCGCCGGCACCACGATCAATGCGATCAGGATCACCCGTGTATTGCGCAGAAACACGAACAGCACCAGGCCGGCGAGCACGATGCCGATCAGGATCGCGTCGCGCACGCTGCTGGCCGCGCCGGTGACCAGTTGGGTCTGGTCGTACCAGTTGGCGACCCGCACCCCCGCCGGCATCTGCGGCGCGAAATCGGCGAGGCGCTGTTTCACATCCCTGGCGATCTGCACGCTGTTGCCGGCCGGCTGCTGGTAGACCTGCAGCAGCACCGCGTCCTGGCCGTCGGCGTTGACCCGGACCCACTGCGGCACGTGGCTCAGGCTGACCCGTGCCACGTCACCCAGTCGCACCACGCCGGCCGGGCCGGCGCGCAACACGATGTCGCGCAGCGTGGCGACGGTTTTCGGCTGGTTGTCGGCCAGCAACAGGTAGAGCTTGTAGTGATCGGAGACCCGCCCCATCGCCTGGATCGTGGCGGCGTGGCTGACCGCGGCCGACACCTCGGCCAGGCTCAGGTCGAGCGCGCGCAGCTTGCCCGGGTCGACGTCCGCGTGGAATTCGGCCACGTCGCCGCCCTGCACGTCGACGTGGGCGACGCCGTCGATGCCGCTCAGCAGCGGGCGCAACTGGTATTCGGCGAGGTCGTGCAGCGCGCCCGGCGACAGCGTGTGCGAACGCAGGCTGTAGGCCAGCACGGGAAAGGTGGTCGGATCCATGCGCCGGGTCGACAGCCGGGTATCGGGCGGCAGCTGCGGCAGCACCTGGCTCGCCGCGCCGTTGACCTCCTGCAGCGCGGCGGCCATGTCCGCGCCCCAGTCGAACGTGATCGCGATGTCCGCGCTGCCGCGACTGGTGGTGGAACGCACGTCGCGCACGCCGCGCACCCGGCGCACCGCCTCCTCCACCGGCGTGGTCACCGCGATCGCCATCTGGTCGGCCGGCCGGTCGCCCGCGTCGAGGGTCAGCTGCACGCGCGGGAACGACACGTTGGGGAACAGCGCCACCGGCATCAGGAACGCGCTGGCGATGCCGCCGAGCGCCAGCATCAGGGCCAGGAACAGCAGCGAGCGACGATGCCGTTGCATCCATGCGGTGAGACTCACTTGGCCGACTCCCGCACCGCGTCGCCGTCGTTGAGTTCGTATACGCCGAGCACGATGACCTTCGCCTTCGCGTCGAGCGGACCGTCGACGCCGACCGGGTCGCCCTGGGCGCTGCGCAGTTTCACCTCGACCCGTCTGGCGTGGCCTTGTTCGAGCTGGAACAGGTAGTCGCCATGTTCGTCATGCAGCACGGCCGCGCGCGGCACCGACCATGCGGTGAAATCCGCGGTGCGGATCTGCGCATCCAGCGGCGCGCCTGCGACCAGGCTGGCGCTGGCGTCGGCCGGCAACTCGACCTGGGCGTTGAGCAGATGGGTCTGCGGATCGATCGACTGGCCGACCATGCGCAGCGTGCCGGCAAAGGTGCGCCGCGCGCCATACACCGGCTGCAATTGCACCGGCATGCCCGGACGCAGCCGCGCACCATCTTCCGGCTGCACGCCGAGCACGGCGAGCAGGGCGTGGGCCGGGGTGAAGCTGAGCAGGGGCGCATTCGCGGCGACCCGTTCGCCGAGCCCGACCTGCAAGCCGGTGACCACGCCATCGGCCGGTGCGTCGATGGTTTCGGTGGCGGCGCCGCCGAGTGCGCGCTGCGCCGCGAGCGCCGACTGCGCATCGGCGAGCGCCTTGCGCGCGGTCGCCAGCTGCGATTGGGTGGCCAGCCGCTGCGATGCCAGTTGTTCGGTGCGCTTGAGTTCACCGGCAGCCAGGTTCGACGCGGTCTGCGCCTGCTGATACGCGCTGCGCGCGGCCGGGTCCGGGGCGATCGTCAGCAACGGCTGCCCGCGCTTCACGCTCTGACCTGCCGTCACCTGCAGCGCGGTGACCTGGCCGCCGTGGGCGAGGCTGATCGACCGCGCGTGCTGCGGGTCGCCGGCCGCGCTGCCCCAGGCTTCGATGCTGTCGTGGAAGGTTCGCTGGATCGGCACGGCGGTGGTGACCGCCACCTCGCCTGCCGGCGTGGCGGCCTCGTCGTCGTCCGGCGCGGACTTGCCGCAGCCGGACAACAGGCTGCACAGCAGGACGACGCACGGCACGAGCAGGATGGAGGAACGATTCATGGCGTGGATGCTTGCGTGGAGGCGGGAGGGGCACTGACCAGGTCGGTGTTGCCGAGCAGCGCTTCCAGCGCGATCGACTGCATGGCGCGTTGCTGCCGTGTGCTCAGCAGGTCGAGATCGGCGCCAAGGGCGTTTCCGCGGATCGCCAGATAGGTCGGCCAGTCCAGCGTGCCGGCCTGCCAGGCGCGTTCGGCGGATGCGCGGGCCTGGTCGAGTTGCTGCGCATGTGCGGCGAGCGTGGCGAGTTGGTCATCCAGCGTGGCCAGGTCGCGGCTGATCCTCTGCATGTCGCTGCGCGTGTCGAGCAGGCGCGCCGTGTAGTCGTCATGCAGTTGCTGGCGGGTCGCCCGTTCGATCGCGATGTTGCCGCGGTTGCGGTCGAACAGCGGCAGGGTGATGCCGATGTCGAGGCCGTTGGTATACACCGCGCTGGTGTCGCGCGCGGTGTTGAAGCCGATGTTCAGCGCCGGGAACTGCGCCAGGATCGCGCTGCGCAGCCTGGCCTGCTGCGACTGGTAGCCGGCCTGCAGGGCGAGCAGATCCGGGCGCCGCCGCGGCAGGTCATCGAGCGCCGTCTGCACCTGCGCCGGCGTGGGCTGGCTGGCATAGGGCGCACCGACCAGGTCGAGCCGGGCCGTCGGCGCCAGGCCCAGCAGGCGGTGCAGATCGCTCTGCGCCTGATGCAGTGCGATCGCGGTATCGGCCAACCGCTTGTGCACGTCGGCCTCGGCGTTCAAGCCGGCACTGGCGCTGTCGTAGGTGAGGTTGCCCGCCTGCAGCGCGGCATGGATGTAGCCGCTGACCGTGGCCAGGGCCTCCTGCTCGCGCGCGAGCCGGGCCTGCTGCGCGTGCAGGTTCACTACCTGATCGAACAGCAGCCGCGCCTGCGCCACCGTCTGCCACTCGGCCCACAGCAGGTCGAGGTTGACCTGGCTGGCCTGGCTGCGCGCTGCCGCCCGGCGCGAGGAACGCGTCAGCAAGGCGCTGATGTCTTCGCTGAGGCCAAGGCTGTAGCCGGTGACGAGACCGGCGCCGGACCGGCGCGGAAAATCCCCCGACAAGCCCAACTGCGGATCGGGCAGCAAGCCGGCGGCAAACGCCTGCGCCCGGGCGATGCCGAGCTCGTCGCGCTTCAGTCGCAGATCGGGACTGTTGGCAACGGCCAGCATCGCCACCTCGGTGACGTCCAGGCCATCGGCCGGATCGAAGCGATGCGTGGACAGCGCCGGCAGCGGCATGACCGATGTCGGCGCGGTGAGCTGCGACACGCCGGCGGCGCCGGCGCCGGTGTCCAGCGGCAGGTCGGTATAGGTGGCGCAGCCGGCCAAGCTGACGATCGCGGCGAGCATGCAGGACGCAAGGCCGCGACGCGGGAACGGAGCCGGATGATCGCTGGCCGGACGCTTGCCTCGCATCACTTGAAATGGTGGATGAAGCCGACCTGGAAGCCGCCTGGCAGCCAGCCGATGATCAGCGGGGAATTTCGACGCGTCGCCCACAAGCCCACTCCGGTTCCGATCGCCGCGCCCACCAGGACATCGCTTTGCCAGTGGCCGCGGGTTTTGACCCTCGCGAAGGCGTCGTAGACCGGCAGCAGCGCCAGAGCGTAGACGGCCGGGTGGTCCGGCCCGTAGTTCACGATGAACGGCGTGACCGCCGCCGACATCGCCGCGACCTCCCCACTGGGAAAACTCTGCGCATGGGTGCCGGCAAAGAAGTGGTTGGGGTTGGCGGTCTGCGAGGGACGCTCGCGCTGGAAGGCGAGCTTCAGGCCCTCCGTGCCGATGCTGGTCACCGCGAGGGCGTCCACCGAGCGCCAGAACGTGTCGCCCAGCTTGTCCTGGTCGCCGAAGGCCAGCGCACCGCCGACCACCGTGGTGATCGTGCCGTAGATCAGAACGGTCTGGTTCGAGCGCTTCCAGATGCCGCTGTTGTCGTAGTGGATGCGATGGTCGATGCCCAGCGGCCCGCCCGATGCAAGCGCGTCGGCCGGTGCGAGAATGGCGATGCAAAGCAACAGTGACGACAGCGCGCGCATGTCTGTCTCTCCCGAGTGGCCGGCGGATACCGCCTGAAGCTACGCATGTCAGCTTTCGGTTTGCTTAGACGCGGGGTGTGGCCGGCGCAATGTCGCGCGCGCGACCCGCCGGAAAGGAGCTGGAAAGGCAGCCTTCCTAAGCTGGGTTCGACCATTATCGACCCGAGTTCGCGATGCCCGTGCCTGGCTGGACCATCCTGTGTGACTTCGACGGCACCATTTCCGTCGAGGACGTGATCGACTCGCTGCTCGACCGCTTCGGCCGCCCGGGCTGGGAGGTGCTGGAGCAGGACTGGCGCGCCGGCCGCATCGGCTCGCGCGAATGCATGGCCGGCCAGGTCGACCTGCTGCAGATGACCCGCGCGGAACTGGACACGCACCTGAGCGAGGTGTGGATCGACCACGCCTTTCCCGGTTTCGTCGCCAGGGCGCGCGAACTGAACGTGCCGATCCGGGTCGTCAGCGACGGCCTCGACTACGCGATCCACCGGATCCTCGGCCGTTACGGCCTGGACGACCTGCCGCTGGCGGCCAATCACCTGGCGCCGGCCGAGCCGCCGAAACAATGGCAACTGACCTCGCCGTTCCAGGCAGACGGCTGCCGCAGCGGCACCTGCAAGTGCGCCTGCGTGGCGCAGGCCCGCGAGGGCGGCGCGAAGACGCTGCTGATCGGCGATGGCGCGTCGGATTTCTGCGCCGCCGATACCGTCGATTTCGTGTTTGCCAAACATCGGCTCATCGAGCATTGCCGTGCCGCCGGCATTCCCTACGTGCCGATCACCGGTTTCGAGGATGCGCTCGAGTTCCTGCCGCAGCTGCTCGACGGCAGCCTGCTCGATCGCCCCGCGATGCCCGTGGCGGCGGCGACGCCCTGATCGGCACTGCTTTGCACGCTCTTCCTGTTTCCCACTTCCCGATTCCGGACTTCCGATGAATGCTTTCGACAAGAACACCTCCGTGGTGATCGATGACGCCCAGTTGCTCGCCGACGAGGCAAAGTACAGCTCGTTCGGCGACACCGTGCACTACGTGGACCCGCCGAAGATCTTCCGTACCTGCGAAGGCAGCTACATGTACGACACGGCCGGCACGCCGTTTCTCGATCTGCAGATGTGGTACTCGGCGGTCAATTTCGGCTACGCCAACCCGCGCCTCAACAACGTGCTGAAGAACCAGATCGACCTGCTGCCGCAAGTGGCCAGCCAGTACCTGCACCAGAGCCGCATCGAGCTGGCCAAGACGGTGGCGCTGGACGCGAAGAAGAAGTTCGGCCTCGACGGCCGCGTGCACTTCAACGTCGGCGGCGCGCAGGCGATCGAGGATTCGCTGAAGATCGTGCGCAACGCGCGCAACGGCAAGAGCCTGATGTTCGCCTTCGAGGGCGGCTACCACGGCCGCACCCTGGGCGCCTCGTCGATCACCTCCAGCTACCGCTATCGCCGCCGCTTCGGCCACTTCGGCGAGCGCGCGATGTTCCTGCCGTTCCCGTATCCGTTCCGACGCCCGAAGGGCATGACGGCCGAAGAATATTCGGACAGCTGCGTGAACCAGTTCGCCCGCCTGTTCGAGACCGAATACAACGGCGTGTGGGACCCGAAGACGAACCAGTGCGAGTACGCCGCGTTCTACGTCGAGCCGATCCAGGGCACCGGCGGCTACGTGATCCCGCCGGCGGGCTTCTTCAAGGGCCTGAAGAAGGTGCTCGACCAGTACGGCATCCTGATGGTCTCCGACGAAATCCAGATGGGTTTCTGGCGCACCGGCAAGCTGTGGTCGATCGAGAACTTCGGCGTGACGCCCGACATCGTGGTGTTCGGCAAGGCACTCACCAACGGCCTCAACCCGCTGTCCGGGCTGTGGGCGCGCGAGGAGCTGATTAACCCGACCGTGTTCCCGCCGGGCTCGACCCACAGCACGTTCAATTCCAATCCGCTGGGCACCTCGCTGGGCCTTGAAGTGATCAAGATGGGTTACGAGCTGGACTACGAGACCAGCGTACCGAAGAAAGGCGCGCACTTCCTCGAAGGCCTGCGCGACCTGCAGAAGCGCCACAAGGAAATCGGCGACGTCGACGGCCTCGGCCTCGCGCTGCGCGCCGAGATCTGCACCGACGACGGCTTCACCCCGAACAAGGCGCTGCTCGACAGGATGGTCGACATCGGCCTGGCCGGCGACCTCGAACACAACGGCAAGAAGATCGGCCTCGTGCTCGACGTGGGCGGCTGGTACAAGAACGTGATCACCTTCGCGCCGTCGCTGGAGATCACGCACGAGGAGATTGATCTGGCGATCGCGCTGCTGGATCAGCTGCTGACGAAAGCGAAGAAGGGTTGATTCGCGCGGTGTGAATCGAAGGCCCGTCAGGAGACCGCCGGGCCTTTTTTCGTGCCCGCGACTTTCTAACTCTCCCCGTCATGCCTGCGAAGGCAGGATCGCCCCCACGGTCGGTGACCGGTCAAGAGCTGCCGTTCGACCTCTTCAAATGCGCGGGGCAAAGCTGACGTGTTGCCGCTCGTTCAAAGTTGACCAGTGCTGCTCGTTCTCGAATGACCAGGTCGCGAAGGCAGGAAGTTAAGGCCTGGCAGGCTGCTGAAATACTCCTGCTTCGCTCCAAAATTGGTTTTTTTTCTTCACCATTTCGGCAGCCAGGTAAACGAACCATCAATCACTTGCGTCTGCTTCTATGGTCGCGGATTAATTTTCCTGGACCTGTCAAACAATATTTCAGCAGCCTGCCAGGTTCGATCTATTAATCATGTAGATGCTCATCCACAAACGAAAATATCAGCACTTTTCCGGTCAATCCGGCGCGAGCGCCAACACGGGAGGGAGAAAGTTGAATCGCGTCCTGCCCGGCGACCTTGCACCTGGTGCGTCCGGTGTCTCGCCAGCTCACCGGGCGGCCGGAATGTTTCTGCTCAACTTCCCTCCGTCTCGGCTACGCGAAACTTCTTGTCATGCCTGAGCGACCGGGCGTATAAGCGCAGGATTGGCCAAGACCACGAGGGGGAGTCGTGGTTTTCAATTCACTGGCATTCCTGGTGTTCTTCTCGCTCGTGCTCGTGATGCACGCGATGCCGTTCGCCTGGCGTACGCGCAAGATCAACCTGCTGATCGCCAGCTACCTGTTCTACATGGCGTGGAACCCGCCGTTCGTGATCCTGTTGTGGATCTCCACGGTGGTGGACTGGTTTGCCGCGCAGAAGCTGGTGCATGCCGAGCGCCTTGCGGTGCGCCGCGCCTGGATGCTGCTGTCGGTGGTGGCCAACCTGGGCATGCTCAGCTACTTCAAGTACGGCCATTTCCTGATGGAGAACTTCAGCGACATCGTGTCGGTCTACGGCGTGCACTACGTTCCACCGAAGTGGGACATCGTGCTTCCGGTGGGCATCTCCTTCTATACCTTCGCCACGCTGTCCTACACGCTGGACATCTACCACAAGCGCGCGCTGCCGGCGCGCAAGTTCCTCGACTACGCGCTGTTCGTGACGTTCTTCCCGCATCTGGTGGCCGGCCCGATCATGCGTCCGACCGAGCTGGTGCCGCAGTTCGAGCACGCGCACCGCGCCTCGCGCCGGCAACTGCAGTTCGGCCTGGTGCTGGTTTTGGTGGGCATGTTCCAGAAGGTGGTGCTGGCCGATACCTTCCTGTCCAAGGCGGCCGAGGCGGTCTACAACGCCGGCCAGGCGACCGGCGCGCTGGATGCCTGGATGGGCACGCTGGCCTTCAGTGGGCAGATCTTCTGCGACTTCGCCGGCTACTCGACCATCGCCATCGGCGTGGCGATGTGCCTGGGCTTTGCCATGCCCGACAATTTCCGCTTTCCGTATGCGGCGGTGGGCTTTTCTGATTTCTGGCGCCGCTGGCACATCACGCTGTCGTCGTGGCTGCGCGATTACCTGTATATCCCGCTGGGTGGTAGCCGACACGGACCGGCCCGAACCTACGCGGCGTTGATGGGCACCATGCTGTTGGGTGGCCTGTGGCACGGGGCCGGCTGGACCTTCGTGGTGTGGGGTGGCCTGCACGGCACCTATCTGGCGGTCGAGCGCGTCCTGCGCTGTCGTTTCGCCGGCTATCGTCCCGGCCCCTTGATGCTGTTTGCCCTGGGCATGCTGACCTGGATGCTGGTCAACGTGACCTGGGTGTTCTTTCGCGCCAGGACCTTCGGCAAGGCGTGGGACGTACTGACCGGCATGTTCGGCGCGCACGGCGGCGCCGATCCGATCCTGTCGACCATGCTGGTCACCACCACGCTGCTGATCGTGACGGGCATCGTGGCGGCGCACTGGTGGATGCGCACGCGCACGTTGGAGTCGGTGCTGCTCAGAGTGCCGGTGATCCCGCTGTCGCTGGGCATGGGCCTGATGGCCTTCCTGATCGTCATTGCACAGGGGGAAGGCAGTGCGTTCATCTACTTCCAGTTCTGACGAATACAGTGAGCCGATCGCCACTCGGCCGGGCTTCGTGCGCCAGACCGCGGCAGACCGGCCAGGCGTGGCCCAGCCGGTACCCGAGCGCGATATCCCGGACCGCGCCTGGGGGCCGATCTGGATCAGCGCCGTGCTGCTGGCAGTGCTGCTGACCGGCGCCTGGGAATGGCACTGGCGCGCGTACGGGGTCACTCCCAGCTACCGCAACAGCGACGGTCAGTGGGCGCAGCAGCGCCGCCGCATCGACCACGGCGAGGGTGACGCGCTGGTGCTGATCGGTTCCTCGCGCACGTTGTTCGACATGCAGTTGCCGGTGTGGAAGCAGGTCACCGGCGAGCAGCCGATCCAGTTGTCGCTGGAGGGCACCTCCTCGCTGCCGGCGCTGGAGGACCTGGCCGCCGATCCCAAGTTCCACGGCCGCGTGCTGGTAGGCGTGACTACCTCGCTGTTCTTCAGCGGCTATGCCGGTCGCGCCGCGGCGATCAGTAACTGGCGCAAGCAGTCGCCGAACGATCGCATGGGTACCGCGCTGTCGATGCATTTCATCGAGCCGTACCTGGCCTTCTACGATGAGGACTACGCGCTGAGAACCGTGCTGGCGCGTCAGGCCTGGCCGGTGCGACCCGGCACGCATCCCTACGAGGACGTGCGCAAGTTGTCGCTGTCGGATCGGGACCGCAATACCTACATGTGGCCCAAAGTGGTCGACGATCAGGCGTACCGGGACACGGCTCGCCGCATCTGGGCGCAGCAGTGGAGCGGTCCGCCGCGACCGGGAATGGAGACGTCGGCCAAGCGCCAGAAGATCGCCGATGCGCAGATCGACAGGGCCGTGAAGGCGGTGCAGACATTGCGCGCGCGTGGTGCGCGGGTGGTGTTTGTGCGCCAGCCGGTGATCGGGCCGTATCGCGCCTTCGAGGATCATGCCGAACCGCCCGCCAGCACCTGGGACGTGTTGCTCAAGCGCAGCGGTTCGCCGGGTCTCGTCTTCAGCGACTATCCGGATTTGCAGGGTTTCAAGCCGCCGGAGTGGTCGCATCTGTCACACGCCGATGCCCTCAGGTACACCGCGCTGCTGGCGCCCAAGGTCGAACGGCTGTTCACGCGAATGCGGGACGGAGGAAGTTGAATCGCGTCCCGTTCGGCGTCCTTGCCTCGGAAACAGGAGGCAGAGTCTGAGGTTTCCCCACGAATCTCCTCGATCAATCAACACCGGCTTTTTCTGAAAGTGCGGGCCAGGAAGGCCCGCTGCTCTACCGGGGCCCCTGTGCGGCGGTGAGGCGGGGACGACAGGCCGCGCAGCGGGAGACGACAGGGATGTCGGCTCCTTTTCGCCAGGGCAGGCGACGGCATGGATGCCGGAGTTGAGGCAACGCAGGAGCGGTTGCCCGATGGGCGGCAAGCGCCAAGCAAGAGCATCGCGCGCAAGCGCGCTCCTACAGGGCATGCGTTGTCTTGCGCGACGACTGAAGTGCGATTCCTGCCTTCGCAGGAATGACGGGCAAACGAGATCGAGATTTCCCGATTACGGCGCCCGCTTCAACGCCAGCACCGCGTTCAACCCGCCGAACGCAAACGAATTGCTGAGCACCGCCCGCACCGGCATCTCGCGCGCCACGTTCGGCACGTAATCGAGATCGCAAGCCGGATCAGGTTTGTCCAGGTTCGCGGTCGGCGGCACTACGCCGTCGCGCAGCGCGCCGATGGCGGCGACCAGTTCCAGCGCGCCGGAGGCGCCCAGGGCGTGGCCGTGCATGGACTTGGTGGAAGACACTGCGAGGCGGTCGGCGTGGATGCCGAAGGCGAGGCGGATCGCGCGGGTTTCGGTGGCGTCGTTGGCCGGCGTGCCGGTGCCATGGGCGTTGATGTAGTCGACGTCTTGCGGGTTCAGTCCGGCTTCGGCCAGCGCCTGGCGCATCGCGGAGGCAGCACCTTCGGCGCTGGGCATCACGATGTCGCTGGCGTCCGCGCTCATGCCGGTGCCGGCGAGCTCGGCGAGGATGGTGGCGCCGCGTGCCTGGGCGTGTTCCAGCGACTCCAGCACGAAGATGCCGGCGCCCTCGCCCAGCACCAGACCGCGCCGGTTCGCGCTGAATGGCCGGCAGGTGTCGTCGGCCAGCACGCGCATCGCTTCCCACGCTTTCAGCGCGCCGTAGGTAATGCAGGCTTCGGTGCCGCCGGTGACCGCGGCGTCGGCCAGGCCGTAGCGGATCTGCTGCGCGGCCTGGATGATCGCGTGATTGGCCGAGGCGCAGGCGCTGGCCACGGCATAGGTGGCCCCGCGCAGACCCCAGGCGATGCTGATCTGGCTGGCCGAGGCGTTGGTCATCAGCCGCACGATGGTGAGCGGGTGCGCGCGCTGCGCGTTCTCGCCGTACAGGCGCCGGCTCTGTTCGTCCTGGGTGGTCTCGCCGCCGACGCCGGTGCCCACGATCACTGCGGTGCGCAGGCCCAGTCCGCCGCTGGCGAAGTCCAGGCCGGATTGGGTCACGGCCTCGCGCGCCGCATGCAGTGCGAATTCCGAGGTGCGGTCGAGCAGGGGCAGGACGCGTTCGTCGATGTGCGCAGCGGGATCGAAGTCCGCCGGTACCTGGGCGGCGACCTTCACTCGCAGGCGCGCGGCATCCGGATGACGCAGCGGGCCGATCGCGCTGCGGCCCTCGCACAGACCCTGCCACAGCGCCGCGGCGCCCACGCCCTGCGGGCTGATCGCGCCCATGCCGGTGATCACTACCCGGCGCGTCGACACGGTGGGCATTACTTGCTTCCTTCGCCGGCGGCCTTGTCGTCCAGCGCCTTCTGCACCGCGTCCACCAGGCTCTGCGCGGTGTCGGTATCGAAGTTGGCGCCCTGCTGCTCCGGGAAGTTGATATCGAAGTGCTCCTCGATGTCGAAGATCATCTCGATCGCCTCCAGCGAGGCGACGCCCAGATCCTTCAGCGTGGATTCGGGCCGGATCGTCGCCACTTCGATCTTGGCCTGCTTGGCGATGATCTCGAACACTTGTTGCTGGATCGTTGCGGTCATGACAGGGTCCTTGGTGGCAGGCGACAATGGAAGGCTCACGCAAGGTGCCTCGCGCAAGCTGGCCCTTATAGTCTAGGCACACTCGCTTACTCATGCCTTTCATTTCACAACTGGAACCGGACGCGCTGCTCGCGGCATTCATGGCGGAGCCGCCAGCCGGCTTTGTGGTGGATCGTTCGCCGCAAGGCATGCCGGGCTTCGTGGCGCCGTTCGACCTGCTGACCACGGCGGACGATGCGCTGCGCCGGCGTGTGGCCGGCCTGCCGCTGTATCGTCGATGGAGCTGCCTGCTGCGCTGGCGCACGCGCTTTGCCGGCACCACCGTCTCCGAATACGCGCCGTTGCCGGCGGACGTATCGCCGGCCGCGCTGGCGCAAGGCCTCAAGGCCGCCTACGGGCGCGAATGCCGGCTGCTGATCGTCAAGGACATCGCGCAGGATTCGCCGCTGCTCGACGATGCCGACAACGCGTACGCGCGCGCCTTCGCCAGCGCCTGCGAAGACGAGGGCTATGTGCTGCTGGAGGGACAGGCGCTGGCGTGGGTGCCGATCGATTTCGCCTCGACCGACGACTATCTGGCGCGACTGTCGTCCGGCCGGCGGAAGAACATCCGGCGCAAGTTGCGCTCGCTGGCCGGGCTGGAGATCGAGGCGGTGCCCACCGGCGACGCGCGTTTCGACGACGCCGCCACGCTGGCCACGTTTTACGCACTGTTCGACAACGTGTACGCGCAAAGCGAGATCCATTTCGATCGGCTGACCGCGCCGTTCTTCCGCGCGCTGCTGCAGGATGCCGACAGCGGCGGCGTGGTGTTCGTCTATCGCCATGCCGGCCGGATGATCGGCTGGAACCTCTGCTACGAACACGGCGGGAAATTGATCGACAAGTACGTCGGCTTCGCCTACCCGCAGGCGCGCGAGCACAACCTGTACTTTGTCAGCTGGATGCACAATCTCGACTATGCGCGGCAACGCGGCCTCACCCACTACGTTGCCGGCTGGACCGATCCCGAAGTGAAATCCTTTCTCGGTGCGCGCATGACCTTCACCCGCCACGCCGTGTATGCGCGCAACCCGCTGCTGCGCATGCTGCTGCGCCGGCTCGGCGGTCATTTCGAAAGCGATCGGCAGTGGCAGGCGAGCACGGAGGTCACCGATGAGTGAGCTGGCGAACCGCCCTGTCGTGCTCGACATCGATCGTTCGGTGGGGGCACTGCCGGGTCGGCTGGTGCTGCCACTGGAACACTGGCAGGAATCGATCCGTTTCGGTTGCTCGCTGGCGACCATGCGGCGGTTCCGCACGATGCTGGACCAGCTGCTGCCCGCCGAATACGGCACGGTGTTCACCGGCAGCGGCGACTTCCACCATCTGAGCTGGCCGCTCATAGCGCGGCTTTCCGCATCCCGACCCTTCCAGGTCGTGGTGCTGGACAACCATCCGGACAACATGCGCTTTCCGTTCGGCGTGCATTGCGGTTCGTGGGTGCGCAAGGTGGCGCTGCTGCCGCAGGTCAGCCACGTGCATGTGCTCGGCATCACCTCCGGCGACATCGGCGCCGGCCACGCGTGGGAAAACTACCTGGCCCCGCTGCGCCGCGGCAAGTTGAGCTACTGGAGCATCGGGGTGGACACCGGCTGGTCCGCGCGGCTGGGTCTGGCACACGCATTCCATGGTTTCGATACCGCCGATGCGATGGTCGACGCGTTCGCCGAAGCGCAACGCACGCAGCAGGCGCCGAGCTACCTCTCCATCGACAAGGATGCGTTCGCGCCCGAGGTGGCCCGAACCAACTGGGACCAGGGACAACTGCAGGTTTCCCACGCGCTGGCATTGATCGACGGCCTTCGTCACGGCCTGCTCGGCAGCGACATCAACGGTGAAGTCTCGCATTACCGCTACCGCAGCTGGTGGAAGCGCAAACTCTCCGCGATGGACGAACAGCCTGCGATCGATCCCGAGCAGCTGGCCGGCTGGCAGGCACAGCAGCATGCGTTGAACCTGCGACTGCTGGACGCCATCTCGGCGCGGTCCGCCTGATTCAGGCCAATACCGCTTCCAGCGTGCGGCAAATGAGCTCGAAGTCGTCGTCGTCCAGCCATGGGCTGTTGCTGATGGTGAGGCTGCGCGCGGCGAAATCGCGGGCATGCGGCACGTTCTGCACGGGAACCACGCCTTCGAGATAGGCGTAGTCGGGCAGCGCGTGGATGAACAGGCGGCTGACGCCGCGGCCGGTTTGCCAAAGCTCGCTCAGTGCAGCGTCGCGGCGTTCCGGGCTGGGCAGCAGCAGCAGCAGAAACGGCCAGGTTCCGCGCGCCCCGACGGGATCGTCGAGTACCTCGACGCCATCGATCCGGCGCAGTCGCGGCAACCGTCGTTGTGCCTGCGCGGCGAGCCGATCGAGAAACGCCGGCAGGCGGGCGGCGGCGTGCGCGCCGACACCCTGGCGCCAGCGGCCGACGCGGTGCAGCGGGACCGTCAGCGGGAAATCGTCACCCACGGCAGCCACCGGATCGCCGCGGCGCAGGGCGCGACACAGCGGGTTGCCGTAAGCCAGCCGCAGTCCGCAGGGGCGGTACAGCGCGGCGTAGCCGAGCAGTTCGAGGCAGCGCTTCCATTCCCAGCCGAAGCTGCGCGGCACGGTGCGCGCGGCGGTGTGCGCGAGGCGTTCGCGCACCGGCGGATCGCGCGCCAGCAGCAGGCCGCCCTCGTAGATCGACAGGCCCTTGCCGGCGGCAAGGCTGAAGAAGCCGATGTCGCCGGCAAGCCCCACGCTGATGCCGTCGCGGCGTGCGCCAAGTGCCTGCGCGGCGTCCTCGATCACGTACGCACCCACGCTTTGCGCAACCGCGACGGCACCGGCAACGTCGGCGACGCGGCCGGCCAGGTGGGTCGGGATGATCGCCAGCGTGCGTTCGTCGCAGGCGGCGCGCAGTGCGTCCGGATCCATGTCGTAGTGGCCGGGGCGCGTGTCGCACAGCTGCAGTTCGAGCCCGGCCTGGTGCACGGCGATGGCCACCAGCGGACAGGTGAAGGCGGGCACCACCACGCGGCGGCGCGCAGGTCGCAATTCGCTCAGCGTGATCAGGGCGATCAGCAGACATGCCGTGCCGGAACATTCCAGCTGCAGCGGCGGCGTGCCCAGCTGCGCGGCGATGTCGGCGCCCAGCGTGGGCGCGCCCGGTCGCAGGTCGCGCAGCCGCAGCGGCAGTCCGGCGGTAGGCGGCAGTTCGTGGTGGCGACGGGGCAACATGCGCGCAGCGTAGCCGGGCGCTCAGGCTTGTGCCGTAGCGGACGTCGCGTCGGTCGCCTGCTCGCGGCTTTCGGCCAGGCCCAGGCAAACGATGCCGGCGATGATCGCCATCGCGCCCAGCACGCGGGCCAGGTTGAGGTGTTCGCCGAACAGCCACACCGACAGCAGCATCACCGACACCACTTCGAGATGCGAAGCGGCAAAGGCGGGCCCGATCGGCGCGTGCTTGAGCAGCGCCATCCAGGTGAAGAATGCGCCGACGTAGCCGATCACCGCCCCGTAGACCCACGGCTGGCCGAACACGCGCAGCAGCCATGCCAGGCTCGCCTCCACCGGCAGCGCCTGCGTGCCGGCGTATTTGAAACTGATCTGCGCCAGCGTGTCGAACCCCATCAGCAACAGGAAGCCGAACAGGTAGAAACGTTTCATCCGCCGATCCCCACGATCGCCACGCCCAGCGTGACCAGCGCGATGCCGAGCACCCGCAATCGGGTGAGTTCTTCGCCGAACAGGAAGCGTCCGGCAAGCATGATCGCGACGATGTTGATCGACCCCAGCAGCACGCCTTCGGAGAGCGGGATCAGCGACAGGAACGCGATCCACACCAGGAACTCGATGACGTAGCAGCCGATGCCGAGCCACAGCCATGGCCGCGCCGCCATGTGTTTCCAGCGCGCGAAGCCGTCGCCGGCATGCTCGTCGCCGGCCGCGGCCTTGAAGGCCAGCTGGCCGCCGGTGTCCAGCACGATGTTGAGCAGCCACAGGCCGACGACCACGCTGGAGATGGCGCCCGCCGCCGGCATCATCAGGCGGCGGCGCGTTGCGCGCCGGTCGACGCGGCGATGCTGTCGAAGAACGCGGCCGATCGCTCGATCAGGGTGCGTCGTTCCTTGTCGATGGTGATCATGTGGTAGCTGTCATCGAGCAGCAGCAGCTCGGTGGGCGCGCTCACGCCACGCATCACCAGTTCGGCGTTTTTCAGGCTGGCGACGTCGTCTTCGCTCGCGTGCGCGACCAGGCACGGCGCACTCACCTGCGAAAGCTGGCGGCGCACGTCGGCGGCCAGCCCATGCATCTCCGCCAGCGAATACCACGGGTTGCCGGGCAGGCCGGCGGCGGCGCTGTCGCCGCCGAGCATCGCCGTGCTGACCTGGGCGCGCAGGCGTTCGTCGCGGATGCCGTAGGGCGGCTGCTCCATGAAGCTGCGAGCCCGGCCGATGCCGAACCGCTTCAACAGCGGCAACAGGAACGACAGCCGCGCCAGCCACGGAATGCTCCAGCCGTCGTAGCGGAAGGTGGCGCCGTAGACGCCGACGCCGGCCACCTGCCCCGGCCGGTCGGCGGCTAGCTTGAGTGCCAGCAGCGCGCCCATCGAGAGGCCGGCGACGAACAGATGGTCGACCTTGCCCAGCAGTTCGTCCGCGGCCCGTTCCACGCTGGCGTACCAGTCGCGCCAACCGGTGGCGAGCAGATCCTCGACGTCGCCGCAGTGCCCGGCCAGCTGCATGCCGTGCACGGTGAAACCGGCGCGGTTCAGCCCCTTGCCGAGCAGCCGCATTTCCATTGGCGTGCCGGTGAGGCCGTGGATCAGCAGCACGCCGCTGCGGCCACCCTCGAAGAAAAAGTCGGTTTGCTGGATCACGCGGTTGACCTGTACATGCGGGCTCCCGATCGCATGATCGGGAACGGCCCTTGCCAGGGTCGAGCTTGGCAGATGGCGGTTTCCTCAGTCTTTCGAAACGGCCGGGGTCGCGGCCTTCGCCGTGCCGAAGCGCACCAGCACGCGCTGGCCGATGCGCAGGTTCCGGATTTGATCGGAGCGGCCCCCATCAGGCCGGGCTTCATCAGGATTGGGCTGGTCCAACGCCAGCACGCATTCCACCGTGCGGGCATTGGCGCGCACCTGCGGATCGTTTTCCAGCGTCGCCGGCCCATACACCTGGCCGACGCGCAATACGTGGGCACTCCAATGCGCGCTGTCGGCATCGCCACTGGCGGCCACGTCGGCCGGCATGCCGGGGTGGACCGCGCCGACGAAACTCTCGTTGAGCTCGGCGCGAACGATCCGCGGCTTTTGCGGCAGCAGGGTGAACAGCGCTCCGGAGGATGGCGACACGGTGGCGCCGGGCTGCGCCGACACCTGCACCACGTCGGCGTCGAACGGTGCGCGCAGGCTGCGTTGCTTCAGCTCGTAGCGCGCCTCGTCCAGCTTCTGGCTGGCCATGCTCACGGCCGCGCGTGCGGCAGCCTGTTCGGCATCGAGCTGGGCGACCGCCTCGCCAGCGTCGTCCGCGCTCTGGCCGTCGCCGGCACCGGCGGCGACCGCGGCAGCCAGTCGGTGCGCGCGCTGTTTCGCCGCAGCCTGCTTGATGCCCAGCAACTTCAGCTGTGCCTGCGCCTGCGCCAACTGCGCCTGCGCCGCATCCACGGCCAGCGTGGCCGGTTCGGTGTCCAGTTCGGCCAGCAACTGACCCCGCCTGACGTGATCGCCTTCATGCACGGCAACCTTGGCCAGCGTGCCCTCGCGCGGCATCGACAGCGCCAGCAGGCCGCCTTCGATATCGATCCGGCCACGCGCCACGGCGGCATACGACGCGGGGGCGGCGTCCGCGCCGCTCGACGGAGCGTTCGAGCGGGAACAGGCCGCCAGCAGCCACGCGGCAGACAGCGCAAGGCAGCCAAGCCGGAGCAGGCGCGCGCTGCCGGCGCGGCGGGGTGGACGAAATGTCATGAGGGAATTTCCTTGGATTGCGTGACCGCCGCATGCGTGCGTCGGTCGCTGAGAATGCGGCCGTCCTCCATCGCCAGCACCCGATCGGCGTGCACCACCAGGCGCGGATCGTGGCTGACGCACAACACCGTGGTGCCGTGGGCGTGCGCGATGCGATGCAGGATGTCGATGATCATCTGCCCGTTGGCGGCATCCAGCGCACTGGTCGGCTCGTCGGCGAACAGCAGCTCGGGCTCCTTCGCCAGCGCCCGGGCGATCGCCACGCGCTGCTTCTCGCCACCGGACAATTCCGACGGCCGCAAGCGCATGCGATGCGCCAGGCCGACCTCCTCCAGCGAGACCCGGGCGCGACGGCGCGCCTCGTCGCGTGACAGGCCCATGTGGTTGAGCGGCAACTCGACCTGCTCGAACGCGCTCAGTGCCGGAAACAGGTTGAAACCCTGGAACACGAAACCGGTGTGCTGCAGGCGGAAGCGTTCCAGCGCGCGCGGGTCGAGCTGGCCCAGTTCGCTGCCGAGCGCGTGCACGCGGCCGCTGTCGACTTTCTGCAGCCCGCTGAGGATCGCCAGCAGGGTGCTCTTGCCGCAACCGGACGGTCCGGAAATCAGGGTCAGCTCGCCGGCCTCGATGCCCAGCGTGAGACCGTCGAGCACCTGCGTGCGCTGCTGGCCGGAAACGAACGCCTTGCTGATCCCTTCGGCAAACAGGGCGGGTCCGGAAATCTGTTGGCTGGCGGTGGCGGGATGCATCGCGACTACCTCAGCAACGTGGCGGGGTCGGCGCGGCGCAAGCTGCGCATGGCGGCCAGCCCGGAGACCGCGGCCAGCCCCATCACCAGCACGATGCAGGCCAGCGCGGCCGGCACGTTCAGCACCACCGGCACGTCCTGGCTGCGCGCCAGCATCAGCAGCAGCAGGCCGAGCACGCTGGCTCCGAGCAGTCCCAGCGCACCGACCCAGAATGCCTGCTCCAGCACGACCCGACGCAAGGCCGCCACGCCCACGCCGAGCGCGTTGAGGGTGGCATATTCGCGCACCGAGCCGTTGACGGCGGCGATCAGGGTCTGGCTGGTGATGGCCGCGCCGACCAGGAACACGATGCCGGCCAGGAACAGCACGCCGGCGCCGGCGCCGGTATCGAACAGCCAGTAGAGCACCGAGAGGCGGGCGAAATCGTCGGCGCTCCAGGTCGTGTAGGGACCGAACGCGGTGGCGCCGCGCAGGCGCGCAGCAACCGCCCCGGCCTTGCTCGGGTCGCGCAGTTTGGCGACCAGATAGGTCGGGCCATTGTCGGCAGGATCGTCATTCAGCCGCCGCGCGGTATCCAGCGAGCACAGCACGTTCACGCCGCCCAGCGCCCGCAGGCCACTGCTGATGCCGACCACCCGCACCGGATGGCCGTTGATGGTGGCAGTCTGGCCGATGTCGACACCCAGTTGATCCAGTGCGGAACGATCGACGACGACAGCATCCGGTTCGACCAGGCGCGCGCGCAGGCTGGGCGGCAATGCCTTGGAGAACATCAGGCCATTGGCGCCCGGATCGATACCGGAGACGAACACCGAGACGCCGCCGGTTTCGCCGACGCCACGCCAGTCGCCGTCGACCCAGATGTACGGCTCGACCCGCTGCACCGCCGGATCCATCAGGACACGCGATTCCACGTCGGCACTGATCGTGCGGCCCGAACCCACGCTCTGGGTACCGGGATAACCCACCCAGACATCCGCCGATGAGCCGGTGATGTACAGACTGGTGCTGCCGAAGATGCCCAGCACCAATGCGATTTGCAGCAGTTGCAGCAGACCGGCGAAGCCCACCGCCAGCATCGCCGGCAGGAAGCGGCGCCATTCGTAGATCAACGTCTTGCGTGCGAGGGCGACCATCAGCGGCGCGTTCCGTCGGGAGTGGCGGAGGCAGGTGGCGAGGTTGCCGTGTCGTCGACCGGCGGCAGGGGCGCGCCGCCCAGTGCCTTGAACAACGCCACGTAAGCGAGGTTGCGTCCGGCGCGGGCATCGGCCAGTTCGATCGCGGCCTGGGCGAGGGCGATCTGGCTGTCGCTGCGGTCGGAGGGGCTGTCCAGATGCAAGTCGACGCGGGTGTGCATCGCCCGATCGGCGCGCTGCAGTGCCTGCCACGCCAGCGTGCTGTGCTGTTCGCGCTGCTGTTGCTGCTGCAGGTTGCCGAGCGCGGTTTCCACTTCGGCCACGCCTTGCAGTACGGCTTGCCGATACGCCAGTACGCTGGCCTTCAATTCGTGATCCTTCGCTTGCAGGGCGGCCTGCCGGATGCCCCAGTCGAACAGCGGAATATTGATTTCCGGCCCGAACGAGTCGATCGCATTGGGCGTGCTGGACTTTTTGTGGTTGTTGTCGATGTCGGTGGACCAGTCGATCGAGCCACCGAGGCCGATGCGGGGGAACAGATCGGCATGGGCCAGCGCCTGCGCACCGGCGGCCTGCAAGACGTCCGCTTCGGCGCGGGCAATTTCGGGGCGCGTGCGCAGCAGGTCGGCCGGGGCACTGTCGAGTTTCCATGCGCCCAGTTCGGGTGGCGTGCCCGGTTGCAACCACGCCGGGTCGGGCCGATTGTGGCCGAGCAACACCGCCAGTCGCTGTGCGCTGGCGTCGATCGCCTGTCGTGGTGCGGCCATGGCTGCCTCGGACTGTGCAAAGGCTGCCTGTGCCTGATCCACGGCACCGGACGACACCAGTTGCAGCCGTCGGCGCACCTGCATTCGTTGCCATTCGTGCTGGCGGGCCTTGCTGATTTTCGACAGCAGTTGCTCCTGCTGCTGCGCGGTGCGCAACTCGATCCATTCGCGTACGACTTCGGCGACCAGCGACACCCGGGCGCTGCGCAGGTCGGCGATGCCGGCATCCAGTGCCCCTTGCGCTTCGCGCCGACTGCCTTCGGCGCGGCCGAACAGGCCCAGTTCCCAACTGGCGTCGAAGCCGACAAGGAGGTACGAGGCGCTGGCGTCCGGATCGACCACATCATTGGTACTGGCGCGCAGCGCCGGCTGATAGCGGGCGTGCGCGCGATCATGCAGTGCGCGCACGGCACGCAGTCGCTCGACGGCCTGCGCCACGTCGAGATTGTCGGCCAGCGCGCGATCGACGAGTGCGTCGAGTTCGGGGTCGGCGAAGGCATGCCACCAGCCGTGCAGGTCGGTCGGCTTGGCCGGATTCGAGGCCATCGCATGCTGCCATTGGGCCGGTACGGGTGGTGCCAGCCTGGGCAGCGGCGCGGCGCAACCGGCCAGCCCGCACAGCAGGATGCCGAGCAGGCATGCGCGCCGTCGGTTGCCGGGTGTGGCCTCGCTCGATCGACGTGTCACGGCGTGGAATCTTCCGTGGCGACGATGCGGCGTGGATGCCTTTGCCGGGGTTCGAGGATGATCATCTGCGTCATTGTCGTGGCGGAATCTTTGTTTAGTCTAACGATGGTGATGAAACGCAGAAACACGGACGCTCGACTCGTCGCGGATACCCGGCGCATCATGCACCCCTCATGCTGCCGTCGGGGGCGGCGGCGGGAAGCGCACTTCCACGCGCAATCCGTGTACTTCGCCGAGCCGGTAGATCACCTGGGCATGATGTCGCTCGACGATCCGCTGGACGATCGCCAACCCCAGTCCGCTGCCGCCTTCGCTGTTGTCGGCGACGCGAAAAAAGCGCTCGCTGAGCCGCGGCAGCAGTGCCGGCGGCACACCAGGGCCGTCGTCCTCGACGCTGAGCGCGGCGCCACCATCGTCGAGCGCCTGCAGATGGACGGTGACGGTGCTGCCACGGCCGGCATAGCGCACGGCGTTGTCGATCAGGTTGTCCAGCAGGTCCTGCACGCTGGCCGCATCGCCGAGGATGCGCAGCGGGCGCCGACTGCCCTCGAAGCCGAGGTCGACTCCCGCGCGGATCGCTTCGTGCACGCGCTGTGTCACCGCTTCGGGAATCAGTTGGCCCAGGTCGAGCAGGCGCAGTTCTCCGGTTTCCCCCGGCACCGCCTGCGCGCGGGTCAGGGCCAGCAATTGCGAGGACGTGCGCGCGGCGCGCTGGGTCAACCGCTGGATGTGGGTCAATGCGTCGGTGACGGTTTCCGGGCGCGGGTCGGCAAGCGCGCGATCCACATGCAGGCTCAGGCCGGTCAGCGGCGTGCGCAACTGGTGCGCGGCATCGGCGATGAAGCGGTCGTGCAGGGCCAGCATGCCGCGCAGGCGACCGAACAGCGCATCGATGGTGCGCGTCAGCGGCTGGATTTCCTGCGGTACGTCGGCACCGTCGATCGGGGTCAGCTCGTGCGAGCGCGCGGCCAGCCGGGCGGTCAACGGATCGAGCACGCGCAGGCCGCGACTGACCCCGAACCAGACCAGCGACAACACGCTGGCGATCAGCAGCGTCTGCATCAGGATCGCCAGCAGGAGGATTTCCTGCGCCTGCTGGCGACGATCGTGCAAGGTTTCGGCGACGGTGACGGTCAGGCTGCCGGCCGGGTCGCGCAGCGAGGCCGTGCGCACGGTGGCGGCGCGAAGGGCGTGGCCGTCAAGCTGGACGTCGTACAGCCCCGGCGCGGCATCGGGCCTCGGCACCTGCGCGAGTTTCGACAATCGGGCACTGCCGGCCACCAACCCGTAGCGCGAGCTGTTCACGCTGAAGTAGCTGCGGCCATCGGGATCGTACTCGAGCAGGAAGCGGGCCTGTTGCGAGAGCACGCCGCCCGACTGGCCGCTGTTGAGCATCTTGGCCAGCGTCAGCGCGTCGTCGCCCAGGTCGCGGTCGTGCACGCGGTTGGCGTAGGCCAGGGCCACGCCATAGGTGAGCAAGGCATCGAGCATCAGCAAGGCCGCCATCGGGATGAGCAGGAAAATCAGCAGGCGGCGGCGCAGGCTGGGGCGCGCGGGCGGCGAGTACAACGGTTTCATGCCGAACCGCTCGCGGAATCGGCCACTTCTTCCAGCAGGTAACCAAGGCCGCGGATGGTACGCACGCCGGTACCGCTGCCTTCGAGCTTGCGGCGCAGGCGATGGATGGCAATGTCCAGCCCGTTGTCGGTCAGCTCCTGATCCCAGTCGCACAGCGCCTCGATCAACTGTGCGCGACTGGTCACCCGATCGGCGCGCATCGCCAAGGCCTCCAGCAGGCCGAATTCCCGCGCCGTCAGCTCGAGCGGCACCTGACCGATCCAGGCACGGTGGCCGGGAAGATCGAGCCGCAATCGACCCAGCTGGAATTCCGGCTTGCCCTGGCTGCCGATCCGCCGCAACAACGCCCGCACGCGCGCCTCGAATTCGCTCAGCGCAAAGGGCTTGACCAGATAATCGTCGGCGCCCAGATCGAGCACACGGACGCGCTCGGCCAGGCTGTCGCGCGCGGTCACCACCAGTACCAGCAGACCCTTGCCGCGCTGGCGCAGGCGCTGCAGGACCTCGCTGCCATCCAGCACGGGCAGGCCCAGGTCCAGCACCAGCAGGTCGTAGCAGTGATCACGCATGGCCGCGTCGGCAAGGCTGCCGGTGGCCACGTGATCCACCGCATGGCCGCCATGGCGCAACGAGGCGCAGATGCCCTCGGCGATGGAAGGGTCGTCCTCGGCCAGCAGGATGCGCATGAGGGTTTCCGACGGCACGTGGATGGGCCACATCATGAACCTGCCGGGCCGGTTTGGCCGGGCACGTTCATGGGTGGGCAGGCAATACCGGATGATCCCGGCTCCGCGCGCTTCAGACAACACCGTTCGCCCGCAGTTCGCCGCCGTCGATGCCGTCATGTGCCGCGGATGGTGTTCGACTCCGACTGCCGTGTCGCCGCCGGCGCGGCACGGTCAATCGGCGACGTTCAGCTGCAATGAGCTGAAGGCACCGCTGCGCGCCAGCGCGGTCACCGTGTGGTGGCCCGGCTGCTGCAGGGTCAAGCTCAGCGGCGCCGCGCCGTCGCTGTCGCCCTGCAGCCGGCCATCCAGCAGCCACTGCACGCTGCCTTGCGCGCCCAGCGCGCGCAGGGTCACGCGCAGCGGGCGGTCGCTGTTCGGCGCCTTGCGCAGGGTCACGCCGTTGGCCACGCCGGCGATGCGGATCGGCGTGGCGCGATCGAGCGAATCGGCGGCGCAACCGGGGGCAAGCGGCGGCAGCGCGGAGCTTTCCCGGTCATCCTGACCAAGCCACGGCGTGGCCAACGGCGGCCACCGCGCCAGCTGGATCGTGTGTTCATGCGCGGCGTGGCAGGCACCGCTCAGGCGCTGGCCTTTTTCGTTCACGCGCAGGGTGAGCAGGCCGGACGACCACGCACCGAGGTCGCGTTCGGCAAACGTGGGCGGCAGCGCGTCGTCGAGTACCCATGCGCTGCGGTGCTGGCGACACAGCGCGGGATCGGTGGCGGCGACCGCGCCGCCGAGCGGCCAGCAGATTTCGACCGACTTCACGCTGGCCGGCTGCGCGCCGGCGTGGCCGCCGCGCGAGGGCAGCATGTCGACGATCTGGAACAGCAGCGGCAACGCGGTCACCGCGCCGTACTGGCCGGGCGACGGCGTGCCGTCCGGGCGGCCGATCCACACGCCGACGGTCCAGCGGTCGGTGACGCCGATCGACCAGGCGTCGCGGTAGCCGTAGCTGGTGCCGGTCTTCCACGCCACCGTGGCGTGCCGGTTGATCGCGCCGGCGAGCGGGCCGCCTTCGACGTCGGCCGGATTGCTGGCGAGGATGTCGCGGATGATCCACGCCGCGCCGGGCGACAGCAGCCGGCGCGGGCGCGCCGGTTGTTCCGTGGTGTAGCGCGGCGTGCCGGCGATGCCGCCGTTGGCGAACGCGGTGTACGCGCCGACCAGGTTTTCCAGTCGCGTGGACGCGCCGCCGAGGATGATCGACAGGTTCGGTTGCGCACCCGCGGGCAGGCCGAGGTCGACCCCGCCATTGGCCAGCCGCGCCACGAAGCGGTTCGGCCCGACCCGGTCCAGCACGTCCACCGCCGGCACGTTGAGCGAGCGCTGCAGCGCTTCGGCCGCGCTGACCGGGCCGCTGAACGCTTCATCGAAATTGCCCGGCTTGTAGCCGCCGAAATCCTGCGGCGCATCGACCAGCAGGCTCTGCGAGTGGATCAGCCCGTCGTCCAGCGCCAGGCCGTACAGGAACGGCTTCAGCGTCGAGCCGGGCGAGCGCGGCGCGTTCACCATGTCGATGTAGCCATGCCGCTGCGGATCGGCGAAGTCGCTGGTGCCGACGTAGATGCGCGCCTCCAGCGTCGCGTTGTCGACCACCAGCAGCGCCGCCGACGTGTGCGCCGGCAGGCGCGCGAGATACGCACTGACCCGGTCCTCGGCCGCGCGCTGCAGGTTCGCGTCGATGGTGCTGGCGATGCGTCGCGCCTGCGGTTGCTGCCGGTGCAGGCGTTCGGCCAGCAAGGCCGCGGACAACGGCGCGCGCAGCGAACGCGCCACCACCGGTTCGATCGCCGCGTCGCGCACTTCATCCGCGCTCCACACGCCCAGGTCGCGCATGCGACGCAGCACCTTGTCGCGCGCGGCGCGCGCCGCCTCGGGATGGCGATCCGGCCGCAGCCGGCTCGGTGATTGCGGCAATACGGCGAGCAGCGCCGCCTCGGCGTGCGACAGCCGCGTCGCCGGCTTGCCCAGGTACGCCCACGAGGCCGCCTCGATGCCTTCGATCGGCCCGCCGAACGGTGCGTGGTTGAGGTAGAGGTCGAGGATCTGCGCCTTGCTCAGGTGCGCCTCCAGCTGCAGCGCGCGCAGGATCTGCACCAGCTTCCCGCGGAAGCTGTGCGGGATCGGTTCGATGATCCGCGCCACCTGCATGGTCAAGGTGGAACCGCCCGAGACGATGCGGCCGTGGCGCAGGCCGCCGGCGAGACCGCGCAGCAGCGCGTAGGGATTCACGCCGGGATGGCGGTAGAACCAGCGGTCCTCGTAGGTGAGCAATGCTTTGAGATAGAGCGGCGAGACCTGCTTCGCCGTGGTCGGGTAACGCCACACGCCGTCGCTGTCGGCAAACGCGCGCAGCGGCGTGCCGTCGCGCGCAAGCACCACCGTACTGCCGGTGTCGGGGGCGGGCAGATGCAGCGGAAACAGGCGGTCGAGGATCACCGCCATGAGCAGCAGCACGGCCACGGCGATGCCGCTGGCGCGCAGCCAGCGCCATGCGCGGGAACCGGTTGTGGAAACTGGAGTGTTCATGCGCCCTTTGTTGTAGGAGCGCGCTGGCGGGCGATGCTCTTGTCTTGAATTTCCGAACCGGACATCAGAGCAAGGGCATCGCCCGCCAGCGGGCTCCTACACACACATATGCATGCACGGTGGCGTTACGGTTCGACCACGGTGATCTTCGCGGGCTCCACCTTGCCGATGCCGCGAATCGCCGGGCGGTACATGTCCTCGACCAGCGGCGGCGGCACGGTGTAGGTGCCCGGCGTCACCGCGCGCACCAGGTAGAACACGCGGGCCTTGTCGCCACGGCTGAGGTTCAGCGCGGCGGCGTAGCGGTCGTCGCGGTATTCCTCGTGCACGATCTGCGCTGCCGAGGCGTGCTCGTCCAGCTCGATGCCGTCGATCACCACGCCGGACCACGACTGCGCGCCGCCGAGGTTGAGGTTCTCCACCTCCAGCCCGCCCGGCAGCAGGTCGGTGACCAGCGCATCGGGGACGTTCATGCGCGCCTCGATGCTCAGTTCGACGATCAGCGTGTCGCCCTCCTTCAGCTGGCTGCCGCTCCACGGCTTGCCGTCGGTGGTGAAGTAGCTGCGCCGCACGTCGATCTGGCTGGCGTCGGCCGGCGGTGCCTGCTGCGGGATGCCGGCCACGTCGAGCGTGGCGAAAATCGCCGCGTCGCTGGTCGGCTGCACGCTGACCCCGGCGTTGAGCTCGGCCACGCTGAGCGCGCGGCTCCACACGCGCTGGTCCGGGGCAGATTCGGTCTTGCCGTTCACCGTGAGCGTGGCGGCCAGCGGCGCATTGCTTTTCGCATCGAATGTCGCCGCCACGCGGGCGATCGCCGCCTGCTCCTGCGTGCTCAGGTACGACCACGACCAGCGGTAATCCTTGTCCTGCTGCTGGCGCACCCGCACGTTCGCGCTGGCGTTGCGCGCCCAGTCGACCAGCTTGGCGTCGTAGGCGGGCTTGCTCATGCCGTAAGTGTGGGTGAGCGCGACCATCAGCGCCAGGTCGCGCAGGTCCGAGCCGTAGTCGCCGACGTACCACGGGCGCTCCTTGCTCCACGCGAACGCCTCGTCCACGGCTTTCTGTGCGCGCTCGGTGTCGCCCATCAGCTTCAGCGCGATGCCCAGGTGCACCAGCGGCAGCGGGGCGACCAGCTTCTGCCGTTCGTTGTCGAAGATCGCGCGCAGCGTGCCCAGCGGCGCGCGGTTGACGCGGGCCAGCACGAAGCCGGAGTACGCCTCGTCGGCGATGCGCAGGTGGTCGTGCTGCTCGTACTCGTAGTACGGGTGGCCGCCGGCGAGCAGGTCGTCGTTGAGCCGCTGCAGCGCTTTCTGCAGCACGTCCTGCGGTACCGCGAAGCCGGCGTCGCGCGCGTCCAGCATGAAGTCGACCACGTACGGCGTGGTGAAGGTGACGATCGGACTGCTGCCGCCCCAGAAGCTGAAGTGGCCGTTGCTGGCCTGGAACGAGGCGATCCGCGACAGTGCGCCGTCCACCGCGGCCTTGCGCACGTCGTCGCTCATCACTTGCGCACCCAGCGCCTTGGCCGTGGGGCCGTCCAGGATCAGCGCGGCGTAGCCCTTGCTGGTGGTCTGCTCGATGCAGCCGTACGGGTAGCGCAGCATGTCGCGCAGCGCAGCCGCGTACGGCAGCGGCGGCAAGGTGCTCAGGGTGATCCGCGCGTTCACCGTGGCCGGCAGCAGGCCGGCGATCGCGGCGGCGCCGAGGTGCTCGGGCTTGCCCGCCTCCAGCGCCATGGGCGTGGTGCTCACCGTTTCCGGCCAGGCCGGGCGCACCGCGAATTCGAAGTGGCGGTCCACGCTGTAATCGTTGAGCTCGGCGTGGATGTCCACCGTCGCCACCGCGGCGCCCGCGCCGGCGGTGACCGGCATGTGCAGGGTGGTGCCGGCGCCATCCTTCAACGCCGCGCTTTGCGCAGCCTTGTCCACCGTGATCGGGCCGCCGCCCTTGACGCTCACTTTCGCGGTGCCGTCCTTGCCGGACAGGTTCTTCAGATCGAGGCTGATCATCGCCTGGTCGCCCGCGGCCATCACCCGCGGCGTGCTCGGCTCGACCACCAGCGGCGCGCGCACGGTGACCGCGCCGTCGGCGTTGCCGTAGCGGCTGTCGGTGTACGCCAGCGCGGCCAGGCGCAGGCTGCCGTTGAAGTCGGGTACGTCGACGTGCAGCGTGGCCCTGCCCTGCGCGTCGAACGCCACCGGGCCGGTGAACAGGTCGACGATCTGCACCTTCGGGTTGAGCCGGGTGGCCTTCGGCAACGCCGCACCGCTCATGTCGCCGCCGTAGCGCAGTTTCGCCTCGGCGCCGTCCATCGCCTCGATGATGCGGCTGTACAGGTCGTACGCATCCACGCTCAAGGCACGCTTGGCGAACAGCCACGCCCACGCGTCGGGCACCGGGTAGTCGGTGATGTTGAGCACGCCCTGGTCGACCGCGGACAGCGTGACGAAGGCCTTCTGCCCGGCCAGACCGGTGGCCTGCACGCCGACCTCGAGCGGATTGCCCGGGCGCATCAGCGCGGGCGCGTCGAGCTTCAGCGGGATGCGCCGGTCGTTGCGGTCCATCGCCACGTATTCCACGCCCATCGCGCGCGCCGGCGTGGTGTGTTCGGCGGCCTCGCCGCCGCGGAACACCAGCGCCGTCACGTAGACGTCGTGGCGCTCCCACTCCTTGGTCACCGGGATCTCGAAGGTGGCACCGGCTTTCGCGTCGATGTTCTTCGTGTAGAGCAGGTGGTCCGATTCCACCAGCAGCACGCCGGGGCCGTCGTGCGGCGGCGTCACCATGACCTTCATGGTGTCGCCCGCGCGGTAACGGGCCTTGTCCAATTGCAGCTTGACCTTGTCCGGGCGCGCCTCCTTGCCGAGGTTCTCGTCGTCCCAGCTGTAGCCGGCGAAGAACGGGAACACCGTGGTGAGTTTCGTGGCCGGGTCGTACACCTCGACGCGGTAGCTGCCCCACTGCACCGGGAATTCCACCTGGGCCGACTTGCCGGCGGCGACGTCGACGTCCTTTTCCTCGATCAGCTGCAGGCGCTGGTTCGCATTCGACTGCCAGCCGCCGTCGCGCTCATACAGCCAGTAGAAGTCGCGTAGTTCACGCTGCAGGCGCACTTTCAGGTGGCTGCCTGCGACCAGCTCGCCGTCCGCGTTCGCGCGCACGATCTCGAAACCGACGGGGCTTTCGCTTTCCGCGCCCTGCTTCGGATCGAACAGCGGGCGCACGCCGACCAGCGCGTCGGCCGGCCAGTAGGTGCGCTTGAGCAGGCGGGTCACCGCGCGGCCGCCGCTTTCGTACACGCTGCCGGACAGGGTCACCGCCAGCGGCGCGACCGGTTTCACGTCGTCGGGCAGCGCCACGTCCTGCTCCAGCACGCCTTGCGCGTCGAGCTTCGCATCGACCACGTCGTCGGTGCTCTTCGGCAGCTCGACCAGCGGGTTGCCGAAGAAGGTGTCCTTCATCTTCTCCAGCGGATGCACTTCCGGCGCCACCAGCAGTTTCGCGGTGAAACGGTTGCCATCGGCCGGCGCGCCGTACAGGTAACTGGAGGCGACCTTCAGCTTCAGCGGCTCGCCCGGCGCCAGCCGCTGCTGCGGGCTGGACAGATCCACCTTGAGCCGCTCGGGCAGGAACTCCTCGACATGGAACGGGAACGCCTGCACGGTCTCCTTGGCTGAAGGATCGAGGCGGAACTCCAGTTGCCACAAACCGGTCGGCGCGTCGGCGGGGATCGCCTGGCTCAGCTCGAAGTAGTTGAGCTGCTGCGGCTCCAGCCGCTTTTCCACCAGGGTGCGGCCGTCCGGCTGCTTCACCCGCACGAACAGCGACTGCGCCTTCATCGGCTTGCCGTCGTCGTCGCGCAGCAGCGCCGAGGCGCGCAGCGTCTCGCCGGGACGGTACAGGTCGCGGCCGGACCAGGCGTACACCTCGAACGGCGCCTGCCTGCGGCCGCTGATGTCGAAGTTGGACACGTCCAGCGCCGGCCGGTTGAACGGCAGCACCGAGACGTCCTTGCCGTGGCGCGCCACCAGCACGTCGGCGGCCTTGATCTTGTACGCGAGCAGCGCGTTGCCGTCGGCGCCGGTCGAGGCCTTGAACTTGCTGCGCCCGGCCGCATCGCGGATCTCGATGTCCACCGCATTCACCGGCGTGCCGTCGCGCAGCGAGGCCACGTGCAGCAGCACGTTGTCGCGGTACACGCGCAGGTGCAGGCCGAGGTCGCTGACGAAGAAGGTGGCGGTGTCGTAGCCGTCCTTGAACGTGCCGCCGGCCTTGACCACCGCCATGTACACGCCCGGCTGGGCCAGTTCCTTGATGTTCTGCACCGGCAGATAGGTCACGGTGCGCTCGTTCGGCTCGCCGCCCAGCGTGTAGTGGTTGGCGTAGACCGAATCGGCGATCTCGGTGATCGGCATGCGGCTGCGCCGCTCGTCGCCCTCGCCGCAGCTGTTGTAGTAGGCGACGTCGTGGTCGAGTTCGTAGCTGTCGCGGTGGCCGTTGCGCGGGTAGCTGCAGAACAGGTCCGACAGCGCGTCGTCGCGCACGCGGAAGAACTCCACGTCGGCGTCGTGCACGTTCATTGACACCAGCGGCAGGCCGCGGGTGCCGCGCGCCGGCAGCACGCTGCCGTGCGAGGCGAAGCCGACCGCCGCGGGCAGGTTGCCGGAGTACACGTCGTGCTTCACCTCGTGGCCGAGGGTGCGGCCGTCGGCGGCGAGCAGGCCGGCCTTCAGCTGCACCACATAGCGCGTGTTCGCCTGCACGAACGGGAAGCTCAGCGTCTTGCCGTCGTTGTCGAGGCTCCAGCTGCCGCTGACCACTTCGCCGTTCGGGCCGGTCACCGCGATCAGCGCGTCGAACGCCTGCGCCGAGGCCAGCGTGGCGTTGAAGCGCAGGGTCAGCGCGGTGCGCGAGTCGGCGGCTTTCGAGCTGGCCGATTCGAGCCCGAACGCCTGCTTCACGACGGCATCCCGGGTCGACGCCGCCACAGCCGGCGCACCCTGCAAGGCGGGTTTGCCGGTGTCGCTGCCGCGGTGACAGGCGCCGACGGACAGGCACAGCAACAACGAAACAGCGACGCGCGAGAGCGCGGCGCGCGAAATGCACACGATCGACCGACGTGACATGAGTCTCTCCCTGAGTTCGCCCCAAGTATCGCTGCAATTCATGGCAACTTGCTGGCGGGGATCGGGCGCGCGCCCGTCGCCCTGTGACGCAGTGCCGGGACACCCGCCGCGGCGTCGCCGAAACCGGCCAGGCGTCGCGCTGCCGTGGCTAGCTACGCGGAGGGACAGCGTGCCGACCGAGCCAGTCGGCGAGCTGCATCAGCACCTGCGCGCGACCGGGGTCGTTCTCGTTGAACAGCTCGTGATAAAGCGTCGAGAAGAAACGCGTGGTCAGCAGCCCGGTCGATGCCGCCTTTCGTGCGAAGGCACGGCTGCCGGCGGGATCGACCAGGTCGTCGCTGTCCGCCACCAGCAGCAGCGTCGGCACGGACAGGTCGGCCGCATCGGCGATGCAGGCGGCACCGGCGCGGAAGATGAAATCGGCCAGCCGCGGCGTGATCCAGCCGGTGCGCAGCGGATCGTCACGGTAGGCGGCGACCACGCGGGGATCGTGCGAAAGCTTGTCGAAGTTCAGGCCATTGCGCAGCGGCAGCCACGGCGTGACCCGTGCCAGCACCCGCGCCAACCGGCGCAACCACGCCGGCTCCCAACTGCGCAGCGCGGGCGAGGACAGGAGCAGCGCCGGCGGCGTGATGCGGCCGTCGAGCACCGTGCGCGCGGCAACCATGCCGCCCATGCTGTGGCCGAGCAGCAGCGGCGGATGCGCCAGGCCGGCAGCGTAGTCGAGATAAACCGTCGCCAGATCTTCCAGCAGATCGTCGCCATGGCGCAGCGCGCCGCGCGGACCCGGCGTCAGCCCATGGCCGCGCTGGTCGTAGCTGCGCACCGCGTAGCCGCGCTGGTTGAACCACTGCGCGAGGCGTTCGTACCGGCCGCTGTGTTCGCCCAGCCCATGCACGATCAGCACCGCGCCGCGTGCCTGCCTTGCCAGCGGCCAACTGCGCAGAAACAGCCGCTGGCCGTCGGCCATGTTCAGCCAGCCGGTGGTTTCGCCGCTGACGTCGTGATCCATCGCTTGCCGCCGCTGTTGCACCCGATCCTCCTTTTGCCGGCGCGTGCCGGTGGAAGCTGAATACTGACATGGCACCCCTCCACGGCGCACCCGGCCGGCGCCGCGGATTGAGCGTCCGCCGAGGCCCCCCATATATGATCGGATGAGGCCATCCCCGCCGCCGCACGAAACCCCGTCGATGCGCGAGAAACCCAGCCCGCTGGACGATTTCCATTCGGCCGTCGCCGCATGGTTTCGCCGGACCTTTCCAGCGCCCACCGCGGCGCAGGCGGCCGCATGGCCATCGATCCGTGCCGGCCAGCACACCCTGGTCGCCGCGCCGACCGGTTCGGGCAAGACGCTCACCGCCTTCCTCGCCGCGATCGATGCGCTGGTGCGCGAAGGCGTGGCGCACGGCGGCGTGCTGGCCGACGCCACCAGCGTGGTCTACGTGTCGCCGCTGAAGGCCTTGTCGAACGACATCCACATCAACCTGGAAGCGCCGCTGGAAGGCATCCGCGCCGAGCTCGAAAAGCTCGGCCTGCCCGACGTGGCGATCCGCACCGCGGTGCGCACCGGCGATACCCCGCAGGTCGAACGCAACCTGCTGCGCAAGCAGCCGCCGCACATCCTGGTGACCACGCCGGAGTCGCTGTACGTGCTGCTCGGCTCGGCTTCGGGTCGCTCCATGCTGGCGGGCGTGCGCTCGGTGATCGTCGACGAGATCCATGCCATCGCCGGCAGCAAGCGCGGCTCGCACCTGGCGCTGTCGCTGGAGCGGCTGGAGTCGCTGTGCCAGCGGCGCCTGCTGCGGATCGGCTTGTCGGCGACGCAGAAGCCCATAGAAAAAGTCGCCGACTTTCTGGTCGGCGCTCAACACTCCCTTCTCCCTCCGGGAGAAGGTGCCCGAAGGGCGGATGAGGGTTCGGAGTCGCGAAAGAGCCACAACAAAGCGGCTAACGAATGTGACTCCCCCGCGAGCACCCACCCCTCATCCGACCCTTCGGGCCACCTTCTCCCCGAGGGGGAGAAGGAAGATCCGTGCACCATCATCAACACGGGCCACAGCCGCCCGCGCGACCTCGCCATCGAAGTGCCACCGGTACCGCTCGAAGCGGTGATGTCGAACGACAGCTGGGAGCTGGTCTACGACCGCCTCGCCCAGCTGGTGCAGGCGCACCGCACCACGCTGGTCTTCGTCAACACGCGGCGCATGGCCGAGCGGGCGGCGCGGCACCTGTCCGAGCGGCTGGGCAAGGAAGCCGTCGCGGCGCATCACGGCAGCCTGGCGAAGGAACTGCGGCTGGATGCGGAGCAACGGCTCAAGCGCGGCGAACTGAAGGTGCTGGTGGCCACCGCGTCGCTGGAGCTGGGCATCGACATCGGCGAAGTCGACCTGGTCTGCCAGCTCGGCTCGCCGCGCTCGATCGCCGCGTTCCTGCAGCGCGCCGGCCGCTCCGGCCACAGCATCGACGGCACGCCGAAGGCGCGGCTGTTCCCGGCGACCCGCGACGACCTGATCGAATGCACCGCCCTGCTCGACTGCGTGCGCCGCGGCGAACTCGACGCGCTGGTCATGCCGCCGCAGCCGCTGGACGTGCTGGCGCAGCAGATCGTCGCCGAAGTCGCCTGCGCCGAATGGGACGAGGACGCGCTGTACGCACTGGTGCGTCGCGCGTACCCGTACCGCGATCTCGCACGCGCCGATTTCGACGCGGTGGTGCGCATGCTGGCCGAGGGCTTCACCACCCGGCAGGGACCGCGCGCGGCCTACATCCATCGCGACGCGGTGAACCGGCGGCTGCGCCCGCGGCGCAGCGCGCGGCTCACCGCGCTGACCTCCGGCGGCACCATCCCGGACACCGCCGACTACAAGGTGGTGCTGGAACCGCAGGCGATCATCGTCGGCACGGTGAACGAGGATTTCGCGGTCGAGAGCATGGCCGGCGACATCTTCCAGCTCGGCAACACCAGCTACCGCATCCAGCGCGTCGAACGCGACCGCCTGCGCGTGGAGGACGCGCACGGCGCGCCGCCGAGCATTCCGTTCTGGCTGGGCGAGGCGCCGGGGCGCAGCGACGAGCTGTCGCTCGGCGTATCGCGCCTGCGCGAGGAAATCTCCGCGCGGCTTGAACCCCTCTCCCCTTCGGAGAGGGGCAGGGGTGAGGGTACGGTTGTCGCCGAACATTCCGGCTCGCCCGAACCCTCTCCCTCAACCCCTCTCCCGACGGGAGAGGGGAGCAATACCCGAGCGCTCGAATGGCTCCGTGCGGAATTGGGCCTCCCCGACGCCGCCGCGCAGCAACTCGTCGACTACCTCGCCCGCGCGAAAGCCGCGCTCGGCGTGCTGCCGAGCCAGCACACGCTGGTGCTGGAGCGCTTCTTCGACGAATCCGGCGGCACCCAGCTGGTGATCCACACGCCGTGGGGCAGCCGCATCAACCGCGCCTGGGGGCTGGCGCTGCGCAAGCGCTTCTGCCGCCAGTTCAACTTCGAATTGCAGGCGGCGGCGACCGAGGACGCGATCGTGCTGTCGCTGTCGACCAGCCACAGCTTTCCGCTGGAGGAAGTGGCGCACTACCTGCACTCGAACACCGCCGAGCACGTATTGACGCAGGCCCTGCTGGATGCTCCGCTGTTCCCGGCGCGCTGGCGCTGGAACGCGGTGACCGCACTGGCGCTGCCGCGCTTCACCGGCGGCAAGAGGACGCCGCCACCATTGCAGCGGATGAAGAGCGAGGACCTGCTCGCCGCGGTCTTCCCCGACCAGGTCGCCTGCCTGGAAAACATCGTGGGCGAGCGCGAGGTGCCCGATCACCCGCTGGTCAACCAGACCCTGCACGACTGCCTGCGTGAGGCGATGGACGTGGACGGGCTGCTGGCGATCCTGCGCAAGCTCGAAGGCGGCGAGATCGCCGTCGTCGCGCGCGACCTCACCGCGCCCAGCCCGCTCGCCGCCGAGGTGTTGAACGCGGCGCCGTACGCCTTCCTCGACGACGCGCCGCTGGAGGAACGCCGCACCCAGGCCGTGCAGACCCGTCGCTGGAATGCCGACGGCGCCGACGACCTGGGCCGGCTCGATCCCGACGCGATCGCCGCCGTGCGCGAGGAAGCCTGGCCGCAGGTGCGCGACGCCGACGAGATGCACGAGGCGCTGACTTTGCTGGGCTTCGTCACGACCGGGGAAGTGACAGCAAACCGGGGCTGGAGCGAGCAGTTGCAGGTGTTGGCCAAGGCAAGGCGCGCCACCCTGTTCGCGATGCCACCTGTGGGAGCGGCTTCAGCCGCGATGCTTTTTGCATTGGAAGCCGAAGGCAAGAGCACCGCGGCTGAAGCCGCTCCCACAGAAGAGCTCGCGCGCGGCGTGTGGACCTCCGCCGAGCAGTTGCCGCTGTGGCAGACGCTGCACCCCGCCGCCCCCATGCAACCGCCGATTGCCGCGCCCGCCGAATACGCCGCGCAGTCCTGGACGCGCGAGGACGCACTGCTGGAACTGGTGCGCCACCGCCTCGGCGGACTCGGCCCGGTCACCGTGAACGGACTGGCGCAATCCATCCACGTCGACGCCGGTGACGTCGAGCAGGCGCTGCTGCGGCTGCAGTCCGAAGGCTACGTGATGCAGGGCCGCTTCACGGCCAATGCCAGCGACACCGAATGGTGCGAGCGGCACCTGCTGGCGCGCATCCACCGCTACACCATCGGCCGCCTGCGTCGCGAGATCGAGCCGGTCAGCCGGCGCGCACTGATGCGCTTCCTGTTCGACTGGCAGCACGTGTCGGCGGCCACCCGGCTGAGCGGACCGGACGCGCTGGTGGCCACGCTGGCGCAGCTGGAAGGCTACGAGGCAGCGGCCGGCGCCTGGGAATCGGAACTTCTGCCGGCGCGCATCGAGGACTATTCGATCAGCTGGCTGGATGAATTGTGCCGCGCCGGCCGGGTCGGCTGGGCGCGCCTGCGCACCGGCGGCGGCGGCGGTGGCGGTGGCGGCCCGGTACGCAGCACACCGATCGTGCTGCTGCCACGACGCGACATGGCCGTCTGGACGTCCGTTGCTTCCGGCGACGCTACGCAGGAGATCCTGTTGTCGTCGCGCGCGCAGGCCGTCGCCGACGCGCTGCGCGAACACGGCGCACTGTTCTTCGACGAACTGCTGGATACCGCCCACCTTCTGCGCACTGAACTGGAGGACGCGCTCGGCGAACTGGTTGCCGCCGGACGGGCCAGCGCCGACAGCTTCGCCGGCCTGCGCGCCCTGCTGCTGCCGGCGGCGAAGCGCGACGGCGGGCGGCATCGACGGTTGCGCCGGCATCAGTTCGGCGGCATCGAGGATGCGGGGCGCTGGGCGCTGGCGCGCACCGCGGCGCCGGGCAACGGCAAGACCGACCCCGACGCCATCGAGCACATCGCCCGCACCCTGCTGCGCCGCTACGGCGTGGTGTTCTGGAAATTGCTGGAGCGCGAGGCGCCGTGGCTGCCGTCGTGGCGCGAACTGCTGCGCGTGTACCACCGGCTGGAGGCGCGCGGCGAAATCCGCGGCGGGCGCTTCGTCGAAGGCCTGGTCGGCGAGCAGTTCGCCCTGCCCGAGGCGATCGCGCCGTTGCGCGCGGTGCGCTCACGCGCGGACGACGGCGAACTGGTCTGCCTCAGCGGCTGCGATCCGCTGAACCTGGTCGGCACCGTGCTGGTCGGCGACAAGGTGCCGGCGCTGGCCGGCTCGCGCGTGCTGTACCGCGACGGCATGCCGATCGCCGCGCTGGTCGGCGGCAAGACCGTGCCGCTGGCCGAACTTCCCGTCTCCGAGCTGCAACGGGCGAAGCACGCCTTGTTGCTCCGTACGTCGGCGCCATCGCAGGCACGCATGGCAATGCGCTGAGACGTGCCGCCTGCGCCGATGCCCGTCGGCTTTTACCGCGATACCACCGTCGAAAGCGGATCGATGACCGGGCTAGCTTTCTACAGCCACGTTCCTGGCCAACCTTTTCAATACGTAGTACGGACCCGAAACATCCACGGCTCCATCGATCGTTTTCAGCTGGACATTCTGGGAATCGAATCGTGACCAGCGCGGAAGATCCGGCGTCAACTCTCCCGGTCCACGAGTCATGCAATAGCCCATCGTTTCAAGGCGGCGAACCAGGTCTGCCCTGACCGAATTGCCTTGAACCCGCGCGGACGACACCCAGGTCGCGCGCCAGTGGCCAAGAATGCCGAAGACGCCCCCAATCATCAGCCCGTGCATCGCCGATCTGCCGGCCAGCAAGAATTGCAGCGTCGCCAGAACGGCCACCAGCATCGCGTAGAACCGCATTTTCCACGCATCTTCAAATTGCCGCCGCAAACCGCATCCAACAACTCTCATGAAAAGGCGTCCATCTTTGTCCAATGGGTAGCTGGCGGTTGCCCGACAGCCACCCAGAAACCCTTACAGCATCTTGGAAAGTTGAGAGCCGGCATAGGCTCCCAGCGCCGCACCGATACCCGCGCCAATCGCAGCGCCAATGGGACCACCAAAGCCCAGGCCGATCAACGCACCCTCTTCCGCTCCTGCTTCTGAACCGAGGTAGCCGCCCATGCCCGCACCGAAGTCGGCCATCAACTCGCCACCGGACACGACCGCAAGTTCACTCATCATGAGATTCCGCATCTTGTCTTTCCTCATAAGCGCCGGGTTTCAAGGCCAACCCGGCTCGGCCTCCTGCAACCACGCCCGGGAAATCACGACCCCATGGATTGGCGTCCATGATTTCTCGCGAAAACCGTCCCGGTGGCCACGCGGACTCGCCTGCACTCCACGGGTTCCGAGCAGGCGGCGATTGTTGGAAGACAGGCATGGAAAATCCATAGGAATATTTCCAAATGATTTTCGAAATAAATTGCGGACCATTGGGCGTGTATGGCGCCAGCGTCGAATCGGGCGCAAGGTGTTTGCCGAAAACAAGAAAAAGCTCGTAGACGCCATAATGTGGCCTCGGGCAGAGGCACATCGGATACGCAGTAAATTGCGTCGACGGAAAAGACGCCTTGCACGGATATGTCGCGGCTACTTCATCCGCGACGATCGCCGATCATGGTTTGTCCAGCAGAGTCACACGGCCCAATGCATACAGCGGACCGTCGACCGGCGCGGTGTAGATCAGGCACAGCGCATGTTCGCCCTGCTGCGCCGGCAGCTTGGCATCCAGCGCGAAGTTGCGCGCACCGTGCGCGGGATCGGGCAACGGCAGGCTGGCCAGCACCGGCCCGTCGCACTGGTCGGCACGCACCACCAGTTCCCCGAACGGCTTGGCGTGCGGGCGCGACACCACGAGCTTCTGCTCGTGCGCCAGCGCGAAGTTGCGCGGCAGGCGCACGGCATCGACATGGATCGCGGCGATGCCATTCATCCATGTGGCGGGAAACAGCTGGCAGGTGTCGAACACGTTCACCGCGTACACCGGCTGGATGCTCTTCGCGTCGGGCATGGGTTGCAGACGCAGGCGGAAATCGCTGCCGGGGCAGTTCGGCAGCGTGTTGCCCGGAAGGCTGAGCAGGGCGGCGCGATCCAGCACGCGCTCGCGTGGCGCGGCGAGCCGGCTGCCGTCGGCGGCGAAGCTGGCAGCGCGCACGGTGACCGGCAGGGTTACGTTGAACGGCACGTCGTAGCGTGGCGATGTGGACGTGGGCGCGCTCCCATCCAGGGTGTAGCGGATGGCGCCGAAGCCGGTCTGGGTGGCAAGCGTCACCGTGGCCTTGCCGGTGACCAGCGCCAGGTTGCGGTCGGTGGCGATGTCCACCGCGAAGGCGCTGTCGGCGACGTCGACGTGCTGGGCACGGTAACGCTCGAACTGCGCCGGCAGGCGGGCGAGGAAGCCGGGCCAATGGTTGATGGCGGATGGCGACCAGGCCACTTCGCTGAGCGCGTCCAGCCGCGGGAAGGCAGCGTGCTCCACGTGGGCGAACGTGGGCAGGTGCTCGGTCCAGAGATTGGCCTGCACGCCCAGCACGTGTTTCGCCTGCGTCGCGCTCAGCACGCCGGGCACGACCTGGAAGCCGTACACGTTCTTCAGCGATTCCACGCCGAGGCGGCCGGCGTATTCGTCGGCGAGATCACCCTGCACGTGATCGAGATAGAGCGCCGGCGAAGGCGACATCACCACGTCGTGACCGAGCAGCGCGGCCTTGATCGCACCGTCGGTGCCGCGCCACGACATGACGGTGGCATCGGCCGGCAGGTTGTCGCCTTCGAGGATCTCGTCCCAGCCGATCAGCTTGCGGCCGTGCCGGTCGAGGTACCGGCCGATGCGGTCGATGAACCAGCCTTGCAATGCGTCCTCGTTTTTCAGGCCCAGCGCGTGCATCTTCGCTTGCACCGTGGGCGAGGCCTGCCACTGGTCCTTGATCGCCTCGTCGCCGCCGACGTGGATGTAGGTCGACGGGAACAACGCCATCACTTCGTCGAGCACGTTGTTGATGAAGGTGAAAGTGTCGTCGTCGACGTTGTACAGATACGGATTGACGCCCCAGTCGGTCGATACCTCCGGCCGCCTGCCGGTGACGCCGAGTTGCGGATACGCGGCAACCGCGGCCTGCGCGTGGCCGGGCATGTCGATCTCCGGCACGATGGTGATGTGGCGTGCGGCGGCGTAGGCCACGACGCGACGGATATCGTCCTGCGTGTAGAAGCCGCCGTAGCGCTGCGGCTCGCCGTCATGGCCGGCATCCGGCGGCGTGCGCCATGCGCCGATGCGGGTCAGCTCGGGATAGCGTTTGATCTGGATGCGCCAGCCCTGGTCGTCGGTGAGGTGCCAGTGCAGCACGCTGAGCTTGTGCTGGGCCATTTGGTCGAGCAGCGCCTCGACCTCGGCCACGCTCTGGAAATGGCGTGCGGAATCCAGCATCAGCCCGCGCCAGCGGAAGCGCGGCCAGTCGCGGATGGACAATGCCGGCACCTCCACCGCACCCTGCTTCGCGTCGGGTGTCAGCAACTGGTACAGCGTGATCGCGCCGTGGAACAAACCGGCATCGTCGCGCGCGGCGATGCGGATGCCTTGTGGCGTCACCGTCAACATGTAGCCCTCGGCCTGGTCGACCGGTACCTGCGGGTCGCGTTGCAGCACGATGGCACGTGCGGTCTTGCCGGCATCGGCGACACGCAGGTGCAGGCCGCGCGTGCGGGCCAGCAGGTCGATCAGATAGGCCGCGGTCTGTTTCGTCGCGGCATCGTGGTCGGCCAGCACGATCGGCGTGCCCGCATCCACGGTGAAGCGGCCGGGCTGCGATTGAAGCTGTGCCGGCAGCGGAATCAGGGAGGGTGGTGTCGCCTCGCTGGCAAAGGTGGCGCGCAGCGGCAGCACGGCAAGTGCAAGCAGCAGGCAGGCGCAGACGGACGGGATCGAACGGCGATTCATCGGTATCTCCTGCACGGCGGGTCCCGCACGCCATCGTCGCAACCGGCCCGGACCCAACGTCGACGGGAGCGACCATGACATCGCGCCGGTGGTCGCCCGAAGGTTGACCACCGAGGATGGTGGTCACAAAAAGGCGGACCCGCAAGTCGAAGCCGGGCCCGCTTGGGGAGAGTGCCGGCCGTCCCTGGCCCGCGCTTGGGTTGCAGCGATCAGAACGAGAGATGGGCGTTCAGGTAGTACTGGCGGCCGTTCTCGTAGAACGCCGTCGGGATCTGCGTGCTCTGGTAGTACCTGTAGGTCGGGTTGTTGAGGTTCAGCGCATCCAGGCTGAAGCTCAACCAGTCGGTGGCCTTGTAGCTGAACGACGCCGCCAGCGTGCCGAAGTTGCCCTGGTAGTACGGGTTGGCACCGGACAGGCCGATCAGGAACGCCGTGCGGCGGGTATAGCTCACCCGTGCACCGAAGGTGTCGTTCTCGAAATATGCACCCACGTTGTAGGTGTTCTTCGAAGTGCCCAGCAGATGGTTGCTGCCGTCGGCCCAGGTATGGTCGGTCGAGCCATCGGCATAGGTGTAGTTCGCGTTGATGCCGAAGTACTTGCCGATCGGCTGCTGGTAGGCCAGCTCCACGCCGGTGACTTGCGCGTCGGCGTTGATCGGCATGGCGACCTGGTAAGGCTCGAGCTGATGCGTGAGTTCGCTGAACAGCATCTGGGTCTGCACGCCATAGGCGACATAGTCCTTCATGTTCATCGAATAGCCGGTCGCCGACAGCAAGCCGCGCGGCATGAAATACCACTCGAGCCCGGCATCGAAGTTGGTGGACAGCACCGGCTTCAGGTTCGGGTTGCCGCCGCCGCCGGTCTTGTTCAGATCCGAACCCCACGCGGCTGCACCCAGCGCGGAGTAATCCGGCAGGGTCTGGGTCTGCGAAGCGGCGAAGCGGAACACCAGATTCTCGGCCATGTTGAACTTGATGTTCGCGCTCGGCAGGAAGCGGTGATACTTGTTTTCGGTCTGCAGGCGCTTCCACTGGCCGAACAGGCTGCTCACGTCGGCATCGGCCACGTTGGTGACGGCGAAGTAGCTGTCGATGTTCTGGTCGATGTTGACGTAACGCAGGCCGACATTGCCGCTCCAGTTGTCACCCTCGAAGTTGGCCTGGAAGTAGGCCGCGAGGTTCTTCTCGTCGACGGAGTACTCGGCGCCGTAGTTGTGGCGACCGGTGGGACCGTCGTTGTTGGACAACCAGGTGGAGTTGGCGAGGATGGTGCTTTCCAGCGCGCCCGGCGTGAAGTACCACAGGTTGCGCGGGAAGTTGCCGCCGATGCCCTTGGCAAAGTTGCCCGGGTAGCTGGCGGTGGCACCGTTCTGCAGCGCAGACCAGATGTCGCCCGGGGAGGCGCCTTCCGGCGACTGCGCCTCACGATCGTGCTTGGCATAGCGCAGCCCGTAGTTGAACGAGTTCAGCACGCCGGTATCGAAGTATTGGGTGAAGTCCGCCGTGCCCCAGTTTTCCTTGTCGATCGCCTTGACCATCTGGTTGCCCCACGTGCCGAAGCAGGCGGCACCACACACGCCAGTGGGGCTGATGTCGCCGCCCACGCTCCAGTCGACCGGCGCACCGTTGCCGTGCGTGGTCCAGCTGGCACCGCCGCCGTCGGCCGCGGTCACTTCGGCGATGAACTGGCGCGGCGTCTGGCCCACGCCCTTGGTGGTGCCGGCCTGGAATTTCGCCGAGATGCTGTCCGACGCCTGCCAGTCCGCGTCCAGCGTGTAGTAGGACGTCTTCGACGAAGCTTCGCGGTAGATCATGTCGTACACGACATACTTCGTGCCCGGCACGCCCGCGTAGGTGGCATTCGTCAGCACGCCGTTCTGGACCGTGTAGCCGGGCTCGGGCGCCTGGCTGGTGCCGAAGTTGCCACCCCACAACATGAAGTTGCGGTTGTAGTTGTTCGCGTCCATGTCCGAACGGAAGCCGCTCGCGCCCAGGGTCAGGTTGTCGGTGGGCTTGAATTGCACTTCGACCAGGCCGCCCTTGCGGTCGCGGGTCTGCTCGAACAGCGTCGAACCGAGCAGGCCGGGGACTTTCACGCCGGCGAGGTCGGGGTTGCTCTGCGCCAGCGCGGAATCGGGAGCGATCGTGGCAAAGCCGCCGGGAATCTCCTGGGCCTCGCGGCGCAGGTGACGCTTCTGCTTGAACACCTGCAGCATCACGCCGAAGGTGCCGCCGTCGTTCTTGTAGTTGAACAGGCCCGACAGCTGCGGGTCGGTCGTGTCCGGCAGGCTGGCGTTGACGGCGCCGACGCTGAGATTGGTGGTGAACTGCTTCTCGAAGTCGAGTGGCTTGCGCGTGATGATGTCGACATTGCCGGTGGTGCCGCCGTCCACGAAGCGGGCCTCGGACGACTTGTGCACTTCCACGCGGCTGACCAGCTCCGACGGCAGCAGGGTATAGCTCACGCTGCGCCCCATGTTGCTGCCCTGGCTGAGCACGAACCAGTCGGCCGTGCCGACGGTGTGGCCGTCGATCAGGGTCTGCGTGAGGCTGGGGCTGGTGCCTCGCAGGCTGACGCGATCGGCTTCGTCGAAACCGCCTTCGTCGGCGCTGGAGGAGCTGATGTTCACGCCCGGCAGCCGCTGCAAGGTGTCGGCCACGTTGTGGGCCGGCAGCTTGCCGACGTCCTCGGCGGTGACCACCTCGATGTTGGAGACGGCGTCGCGCTTGATGTCCAGCGACTTCTCCACCGCGCCACGGATGCCGGTGACGACGACGGTCGACAGCTGCTTCACCTCGTGCTTGTTCGCCGTGCTGCTGGTTTGGGTGGCCGGGTCGCTCTGCGAAGTGTCCTGCGCATACAACGCGCCGGATACGCACAGACCGGTGATGATGCTCGCGGCTAGCAATGTCTTGCGGTAATTCATGATCTCCTCCCCTCAGAGGCTGGCTTGAATCAGGACCGGCATGGCGACGGTCGCGGACGTTGTGTTGTGCTGGCTTGGTGCCGTGTCACTGGATGGCGGATGTCGGTCATGTCGCTTCTTGCCGTTCATCCAGAAACCAGCCTGCGGCACCAATGACGCCAAGCTGGCCGTGCTCGATCAATCGAACCGGAACCTGTTGCAGATAGGCGCGCATCACGCCCTTGTTGAAGTAGCGTTCGGCAAACGTGCTGGCCCGCAGGAACGGCTGGATCTGCGGCAGGATGCCGCCGGCCAGGTAGACCCCGCCGCGGGCGCCGTACAGCAACACCAGGTCGCCGACGAAGCTGCCGAGCAGGCCGCAGAAAACATGCAGTGCCTCCACCGCGGCCACGTCGCTGGCGGCCAGCGCCGCGCCGGTGACCTCGGCCGGGGTGAGCAGGCGGGGAGCGCTGCCGCGCAATTCGCACAGCGCTCCGTAGAGTTTGAGCAGGCCCGGGCCGGACAACGCGTCTTCGAACGAGACGTGCGAACGTTCGCGGCCAAGCAGGCGCAGGATCTCGATCTCGCGCTCGTTGCCCGGTGCCAGTGAGATCTGCCCGGCTTCGGTGGCCAGTACCTGCGCCCGCGGCTGGCCCGGCAGCAGCACTGCCGAACCCAGCCCGGTACCCGGACCCATCACCAGCACCGGTCCGCTGGAAGCCGGCTGCGCCGCGTCGATGATCGGCCGCGTCTCCTCGGCCGTGATGAACTGGGTGGCGTAGGCAACCGCCTCGAAATCGTTGATCACCGCCAGCCGATGGATGCCCAGACCGTCGCGGATGTCGCGGATCGACACCGGCCACGGCAGATTCTCGTTGACGATCGCGTCGTCCAGCACGTAGCCGGCGCAAGCCACCGCGCAATGGCGCAATTGCTTGCACGCATCGGCATTCGGCGTGTTCGCCAGCTGCTCGACGAAATCCCGCAGCATCGCGGTCAGACCGGACCAGTCGGCGCAACTGTAGCGGTGGTAATGCAGCACGCTGACCGGGCGCGCGCCGCCGGGGTTGCCCACGACCAGCCCGATGCGCGCATGCGTGCCGCCGACGTCGGCCGCCAGGAACGGCTGCCGCGAAGCCGGCCCGGATACTGCCGGACCGCTCGCCGCCGCGGCCGTCGTCGCCGACGGCTCCGCTGCATGACGCTGTTTGGCGACTTCCCCCACTGCGTTCTCCCGTACCCCGCACTGCCCGCCCGGTCCGGCGATGCATTGCCGCGCGCCGGTCCGGCCCGATTCCGGCGGAGTCTGCTGTCAGAATGACAACGTTGTCAACCGCGCTCGCGACGATTTCGCGATGTTTCGATATGGCGTCGCAGCATAGTTGTCACGGCATAGCTTGAAATCACTGCAACATCTCGCGCCCAATGGCTCTATACAGCGCGTTCAAGCTCACGATATGACCATCTCACCGGCCTGCCGCAGCGCCGCACAAGTCGTTTCGTATGGCCATCTGGACGGCCGCTCGGGCGAGCCTGGCGACAGCCGCCGACAGGACAATGATTGACAACGTTGCACTTTCTGGCGAATAAAGGGACATTCCCGTCTTGTCCCGGTCATTCGGCCGGCGCGGCACGGCGTGACTTCGGGGGAGAACCATTCATGGCAACGACGATGGCGGCGGCACCGTCCGAACGCAGCAACCTTGGCCCGATGCTGATCATCGGCCTGCTGTTTTTCATCATGGGCTTCTTCACGTGGCTCAACGGGCCATTGATTTCCTTCGTGAAGGTGGCTTTCACGCTCGATGACATCAACGCGTTCCTGGTGCCGTTCGCGTTCTACGTTTCCTATTTCGTGCTCGCACTGCCCGCAGGCGCCGTGCTCAAGCGCACCGGCATGAAGAAGGGCATGGTGCTGGGCCTTTTCGTCATGGCCATCGGCGCGGCGCTTTTCGGCGAGTTCGTGCGCATCCGCGTCTATCCCGGCGCCCTGGCCGGCCTGTTCGTGATCGGCGCGGGTCTGTCGCTGCTGCAGACCGCGTCCAATCCTTACATCAGCATCCTTGGCCCGATCGAAAGTGCGGCGCAACGCATCGGCATCATGGGCATCTGCAACAAGATCGCCGGCGCGCTGGCGCCCCTGGCTTTCGGCGCACTGGTGATGAAAGGGGTGGATGCGTTCCTGGACCAGGTGACCACGATGGCCATCGGACCTGAACGCGAAGCCCTGCTCAACGATTTCGCCGCGCGTGTGTTCTGGCCCTACATGGCGGTGGCATGCCTGCTGGCGGTGATCGCGGTGGTGATCGCTTTCTCCGCACTGCCGGAAATCAGGCCTTCCGGTGCCAACAGCGAAAGCTCGGTCGGTCATGCCAAGGGCGGCATTTTCAGCTTTCCGCATCTATGGCTGGGCGTGCTGTGCCTTTTCGTCTACGTGGGCGTGGAAGTGATGGCGGGCGATGCGATCAACACCTACGGTCAGGGTTTCGGCCTGCCATTGCAGATCACCTCGCATTTCACCACCTACACCATGGTGGCGATGCTGGTGGGTTATCTGGCGGGTTCGGCGCTGATCCCGCGCGTGATCTCACAGCAGCGCTATCTCGCCGTGTCGGCCGTGCTTGGCGTGATGTTTGCCCTCGGGGCATTCGTCACCCACGGCTACGTGTCGGTGGCTTTTGTCGCCGCGCTGGGCTTTGCCAACGCCATGATGTGGCCGGCGATCTTTCCGCTGGCGATCAAGGGCCTGGGTAGCCACACGGAACTGGGTTCGGCACTGCTCATCATGGGCATTGTGGGCGGCGCCCTGCTGCCGCAGGCCTTCGTGCACCTCAAACAACACATCGACTTTCAGTTGGCGTTCGTGGTCGTCATCGTGCCGTGCTACCTGTACATCCTTTACTACGGCCTGCGTGGCCATCGCGCTGGCCAGTCCAAGGCCGGTTGAGCGACGCATGCTGCGGCCGCGCGTCGGCTAGACTGTGCGGCATGTCGACGCTCGTCGCGACATGTTCGACGATGCACCAGGCATCGCCCACCCGTCATCAGTGCTCGAGGTTCAGCGGTTGCGCAGCACCACCATCAAGGATGTAGCAGAACGTGCCGGCGTCTCGCTGAAGACGGTCTCGCGGGTCATCAACAACGAGCCTTCGGTGCATGCGCGCACGCGCGAAAAGGTGCAGCGCGAGATCGACGCGCTCGGCTATCAGCCCGACCCCTCGGCGCGCAGCCTGCGCAGCACCCGCGCGTATGCGCTGGGACTGGTCTACGACAACCCCAACGCGCACTACATCATCAACCTGCAGCGCGGCGTGCTGTCGGCATGCCGCAGCAGTGGCTTCGGCCTGCAGATTCATCCATGCGATTCGACCTCGCCGAAACTGGCCGACGAGTTGTGCGAGCTGGTGCGCCGCTCGCGCCTGGCCGGGCTGGTGCTGGCCCCGCCGATGTCCGAGCAGCCGGCGCTGATCCGTGCGCTGGGCGAGGCCGGGATTGCGTTCATCCGGATCATCTCCGCACGCAAGGATCCGCAGGACGGCCCCCCGTGCGTGTATGTGGACGACCGCGACGCGGCCTATGCGATCACCGAACACCTGATCCAGCTCGGCCACCAGCGCATCGGGTTCCTGTGGGGCGGACGCGAGCACCGTTCCAGCCAGGAGCGTTACCAGGGTTACGAGGATGCGTTGAAGGATTACGGCATCGCGCTCGACCGCAAGCTGATCGTGCCCGGCGACTACACCTTCGACGACGGCTTCCGCGGCGCACGCAAGCTGCTCGCGCTGAAGGACCGGCCCAGCGCGGTATTCGGTTCCAATGACGAGATTGCCGCCGGCGTGCTGGCGGCGGCGCATTCGGACGGCATCAACGTGCCGTATGAACTGTCGATCGCCGGCTTCGAGGACAGCCCGTTCTCCAAGCAATCGTGGCCGGCGCTGACCACCGCGCGCCAGGCCACCGAGGACATCGCGCGGCACGCCGCGCAGCGACTGATCGACGATCTGCAGCGCGCGGCGAACGGCGAGCCGGTCGACAGCCGCAACGAGGGCTTCAGACCGGAACTGGTGGTGCGCGGCTCCACTGCGCCGCGGCACACGGTTCCGTCTCGACGCTGAATCCCTCTGTGGGAGCGGCTTCAGCCGCGATGCTTTTGCCTGTACTCACCGAAAGCATCGCGACTGAAGTCGCTCCCACAAACTGGCGACGATATCTTTTTGCGGCTTATTTGACGTTGTCGGTCTGCTCGATGAAGCGGGCCACGTTGTCGTGCAGCAGCTTCAGCGATGGCTCGTGCGCGTACACCATGTGGCCGGACGGGTACCACGAATAGCTGATGTTGCTTTCGAGGCTGGCCGGAATCGGCAGGTGATGCATCTCGTAGTCGGCGGCGAAGAACGGCGTGGCCAGGTCGTAGTAGCCGCCGTTCAAATACACCTTGAGGTTGGGGTTGGTCTTCATCGCCGTGGCCAGGTCCGGCATCACGTTGGTCGAGGACTGCAACGCCTCGCCGTGCGCGCCCGGCGCCTTGTGCGAGAAGTCCCAATGGTCGATGTCGGCGAACAACCGGTACTGCCGGTTCTTGCCGAATTTCAGGTCGGTGCGCACGTAGTCGTTGAACGCGGCGACATAGGCCGAGCTGATCGCCGAAGACTGCGGGTCGTACTCGGAATCCTTGCTCAGCGGGTCGATCGCCGGCCCGGAGAAACGAGTGTCCAGCCGGCCCGTGGTGGTGTCGCCATCGGTCTGCAACTCGTGTTCGAACATGCCGCCGGTAACGCGCAAATTCGCCTTCAACAGGTAGGCCACCGGCAGGCCGGTGTACTGGTGCAGCTTCTCGGCAACCGCCTGCTTCTGCGCGTCGCCCAGCCGCGAGCCGGCCATCAGCGCCTGCGTGTATCCGCCCATCGCATACTGTTCCACTTCCTGCAGGAACGGCTCCAGCGCGGCCGGCTGCTGCGGCAGCTTGTGGTGATAGAACGCGGTGGCGGCGTAGGTCGGGAGCGCCAGCTCGTACGGCAGGTCGATGCCCGGATTGAAATCCGGTCCGTCGATGCTGGTGTCGAAACTCAGGATCTGCGAGAGCAGGATGACCCCGTTCAGATCGACGCTGTCCTCGTTCTCCAAAATGTTCGCCAGCACCGCCGAGCGGGTGGTGCCGTAGCTTTCGCCGAACAGGTACTTCGGCGAGTTCCAGCGGTCGTACTTCGACAAAAACCGGGTGACGAACTGGGCGAACGCATGCGCGTCGCCGTCGACGCCGTAGATCGCCTTGCGCCGGTCCTTCATCTGCTCGGCGCGCTTGCTCTTGTCCTCGTCGTTCGCGATCAGCCGGCTGAAACCCGCACCCGGCGCGTCGATGAACACCACGTCGGAAGCGTCGAGCAGGCTGTAGTCGTTGTTGATCAGGCCGTAAGGCGCGGCCGGCGTATGGCTGTCGTCGTTGGTGACCACCCGCTTCGGGCCGAACGCGCCCATGTGCAGCCACACCGTGGCCGAACCGGGACCGCCGTTGTAGATGAAGGTCACCGGCCGCTTGCTCGGGTCGACACCCTTCTTCATATACGCGACGTAGAACATGCTGACCTGCGGCTCGTCCTCCTTGTCGCCCGTGCCATGCAGGACTAGCGTGCCGGCCACGGCCTTGTAATCCACCCGATGTCCCTCGACCGACACCGAACCGTCGGTGGTCGACGCCTGCGGCTCGACCAGGCTGGCGTCGGGCTTCGCCTCCGGCTTGGCCTTGTCGTCCTTCTTGCCGGAACCGGCGACGGCGGCGGTGCTGAGCAGCAAGGCAGCGGCAAGCGCCGCCGCGAGGGAAAGTTTGCGCATGGGTAGACGTCCTCGATGGCTGAGGCGTAGCCCGCCCCGGGGAAACTGCAGCATAGGCGCCGGGGCGGCGGCCTTTCATATCCCAGAAGTCATTGGCCGGGGTGGCTCGCCTTGCGATGCGCGTCGGCATCGCGCATCGTCCGGACGGCGTGACACGATTTCCCAAGGGCATCCGCCCTTCGTGCTCCAGTGCTTTTCACAGGAAATAGACCGCGGCCAACGCAAGGTTCGACGATGGCCGACAAAGGGGGACACATGGGTCTGCGCGCATGGCTCGCGAACGATCTGGCACCGTTGGCGCTGATACATCCCAGGCTGCGACGGTTGCTGCTCAACTGTGCAGGCGCGCACATCGGCAAGGCCGGCATCATGCACGGCGGCACCTATGGCGGCAGCCTGTCCGGGCTGCGCATCGGCGACGGCACCTACATCAACACCGGCGTCTCGCTCCATCCCACCGGCGGCATCTCGATCGGCGCCAACGTGGCGCTGGGACCGGGCGTTTCCATCTTCACCGGCACGCACGACATTGGCCCGGCAACGCGCAGGGCCGTGAGCCCTCCGCACTTCCAGCCGGTGGCGATCGGAGACGGCTGCTGGCTGGGCGCGAACGTGGTTGTCCATCCCGGCATCACCATCGGCCCGGGCTGTGTGATCGCCTCGGGCTCCATCGTCACCGCCGATTGCGCCCCGAACGGGCTCTACGCCGGCGCCCCGGCCGTTCGCAAGCGCGAACTGGATCCTTGAATCCGCCTCAAGCCTGCGCAATCACGCCGATCGCCAGCACGGCCAGCGCCACGCCGGCCAGGTTGAGCCAGCTCAGTCGTTCGCGAAAGGCCAGCGTGCCGACCAGTGCGCCCAGCGCAACCACGCCGATGTTCATGCTGGCGAAGACCAGTGCCGGGTGTTGCGGCAGGGCGCGATGGCCGCGCAGGTAGAACAGGATGTTGCCGAAGTTGGCCAGGCCCAACGCGACGCCGGCCAGCGCGCTGCGCGCGGTGAAGCGGGTATGTCCGCGCAGGCGCCGCCACAGCTGCAACGCGAAGGCGACCGGCAGGGCCAGCGCGAACATCGCCAGCAGTGCAGCGCCCAGCGGCACGCCGGCTTGCGCGACGCGCTTGAACAGGATGTCGATCGTGCCGAAGCCGGCGAACACCAGCAGCGGATACAGCCAGCGGACGCTGCCGCGCTCGACTTCGCCATGTCCGCTGCGCCAGACCATGCACAGCAGGGCGAGCAGGCCGAGCGCGATGCCGATGACTTTCACGACGGAAAGCTGCTCGCCGAACAAGGCGAACGCCGCCAGCAGCGAGAGCAACAAGGACAGCCGCTGCGCCGCATCGCTGCGCACGATGCCGGCGTGTCTTACCGAGGCGGCCAGCGCGAGGAAGATCGTCGGCAGCAGCACGCCGAGTCCGAGCAGCGCCGGCCACGGTGCGCCGGGCTCACGAAGAGCTGCCAGTGACGGCTGCAGCAGCAACGCGGCGAGTACGCCTGCCACCAGGTAGTTCCAGGCAATCGCCTGGCCCACGTCGAGCTCGAACCGGCGCGCCAGTTTCAACAGCACCGACACCAGCACGCTGCACACGACGCTGAACGCTACGTAGATCATCCCTCTTCCCAAACATCGACAAACCGCCATTGTGCCGCAGCAACGCCCGAGGGATCTGGAGCAACCGCCTTTGCTTTTCCTTGCCGCGAACACGCACGGCTGTCCGAAAAAGTTTGGGTGCGCACTCGCAACCTCTTGCGATGGACCCTCCCCCTGTGGGAGCGACTTCAGTCGCGATGCTTTTGCGCAGGCCGCAGGGCTCCAGAAGCGTCGCGACTGAAGTCGCTCCCACCAACGCCCCAAAAGTGAGCCTCGGGACAACCACCTTTTCTCGCCATCGGGGTTTCGAGATAACCCAAACGCCCCTCAGAAAGCATCCAGCGGGATCTTGAGGTAACGCACCCCGTTGTCCTCGGCCGGCGGCAGCTGGCCGGCACGCATGTTGACCTGCACGGCCGGCAGGATCAGCGCCGGCATCGCCAGCGTGGCGTCGCGTGCGCTGCGCATGCGCACGAACTCGTCTTCGCCGATGCCGTCGTGCACGTGGATGTTGTCGCGCCGCTCGGCGCCGACCGTGGTCTCGTGCACAAAGGTGTCGCGGCCGGCGGCCTTGTAGTCGTGGCACAGGAAGACGCGGGTCGCCTCCGGCAGCGCGAAGATGCGCTGGATCGATCGATACAGCGTGCGCGCGTCGCCACCGGGGAAGTCGCAGCGCGCGGTGCCGTAGTCGGGCATGAACAAGGTGTCGCCCACAAAAGCCGCGTCGCCGATCAGGTGGGTCATGCACGCAGGCGTGTGGCCGGGCGTATGCATCGCCACCGCTTCGATGCCGCCGAGCATGTAGCGTTCGCCGTCCTTGAACAGGTGGTCGAACTGGCTGCCGTCGCGGCGAAAGCCGGGACCGGCGTTGAACAACTGGCCGAACGTATCCTGCACGTCGCGGATGTGCTCGCCGATGCCGAGCCTGCCGCCGAGCTGCGCCTGCACGTACGGCGCCGCGGACAGGTGGTCGGCGTGCACGTGGGTGTCGATCACCCAGTCCACGTCCAGTCCCTGCGCCCGCACGAAGGCGATCAGCGCATCGGCCGATGCGTGGCCGGTGCGCCCGGATGCGGCGGCATAGTCGAGCACGCTGTCGAGCACGGCCGCCCTGCGCGTGGCCGGGTCCCACACCACGTAGCTGAAGGTATGGCTGGCTTCATCGAAGAAGGCCTGCACTTCGGGGTGTTTCATCATCGGTTGCCTCCAGCGTGTGGCGGGCGCGCCGCCAGCCGGTGATCCCATGCCCACCAGCGCCAGTACGATACGCCGAGCCGTGCGCGACCGGCCGCAATCATGCCGATTGGGTGGACTGTTCCGCCGCCAGGCGTCGGGCGACGCGGGCGAAGCTCGCTGCCGTTTCGGCATCGGCCGGCGCGAAGAAGAACGCGGTGGCGCGGTCGACGTGGTCGCTGTCGCGGATCGGCAGGCGCATCGAGTGGATGCTGAGGTCGCCGAACTCGGGATGGAAGAACGGCACGATGATCGCGCTCAATGGCGCGGTATGGCAGCGCTGCCACAGCTCGACGAATTCCGTGCTGGCCGCGTTCAATGCCTCGATCAATTGCTGGAAACGCGGGTCTTCCGGATGTGCGGCCTGGTTCATGCGGAACATGCCCAGCAGGTTCAGCGCGCCGTCCTCGAAATCCGGATACAGCCGGCGCCGCGCCGGGTTCATGAACGCATTCCACAGATGATTGTCGGCGAACGGCCCGCTGAATTCGCCGAAGTCGTACAGGCATTGGGCCATGCGGTTCCAGGCCAGCAAGTTGAACACCGTGTCCAGCACGAAGGCCGGCGCCTGATACAGGTCCAGCACCTCTTGCATCACCGACGGCAGCTCGAAATGATGTTCCGGCACGTCGGTACGAGTCAGGCCCATCAAGGCGAACAGATAGGCCTCGTCGGTCGACGACAGCGACAGCGCGCGGGCGATCCGGCTCAGTGCCGGGGCCGACACGTTGATCGCGCGACCCTGCTCCAGCCACGTGTACCAGGTGACGCCGACCCCGGCCAGCGCCGCCACTTCCTCGCGGCGCAGCCCCGGCGTCAACCGGCGCAGCCCGCGCGGCAATCCCGCTGCCTCGGGCGTGAGTGCGGCGCGGCGTGCGCGCAGGAAAGCCTTCAACTCGGTACGTTGGATGGATGCGTTCATGGGCGATCCGAAGGTGGTAGTGGGAGTACCAGCAGTGGGGACTGCCTTCCCATGCTAGCCGCCGCGACCTATCGTCGCCTGTCCCCCAAGTCATGTGCGGGCACGTGACCGGCGATGTCCGCGCCACGATCGCGCCGGCTCATCCGCGCCAGGTCATCCTGTCACGTCGTGTCACGCACAGACGTCCTTGCATCGTCCCCTCAGGAGGTCGACATGTCGTTGCTTCCCATACCCGCCGCCCTGCCATCCACCGACCCGCTCACCGATTTCGTGGCGAATGCCCGGCTGATGCTCGATCCGGCCACGCCGGAGTCGGTCCGGCGCGAGACCGAGCCGCGCCTGCTGGCACAGTTGCCGATGCTGCACGCGCTGGGCGTGTTCGAGCTGTTCGCGATACGCGATCCGGCGCTGCACGCGCTGGTAAGCGACGAACTGGCCGCGCAGAAATCCGGCAGCCGCCTGTCCGTCGTGGCGGGCAGCTGATCCGGCGCGCGGCTGTCCGCTACCCGTACCCGCCGCTGCGGCGCCGCCGCGCGACGAACTGGCCGTGCGAACGACGTCTGGCATAGACCTTGCTCGGGCAAACATAAACCAAAATATATTTGCCTTGACAAATATACTTCGGGCAATAGAATGCCCGGCCATGAACACCGAATCACTTGCTTTCGCGACCCCCAGGGAGAGCCTGGGCATCCTGCTCGGCCTCGTGCGCGCCGAAATCGTCCGCGCGATGGAAGCGGAGCTGGCAGCCAAGAACCTGGACCTGCGCTTTACCCAGTTCCTGATCCTCAAGCGGTTGGCCCGGCTCGGCCCGATGTCGGCCAGCGAACTGGCCCGTTCGGTGGAGCTGGATGGCGGCGCGATGACCCGTCAGCTCGACCAGCTGGAACGCAAAGGCTACCTGCGTCGCTGCCCGCATGAGCAGGATCGCCGCGCACTGCGGATCGAACTGACCGCTGCCGGCGACGCACTGTGGCAGGAGCTGACCGATTGCAACGAGCGCGTGCTGGCTGCCGCGCAACGCTCGCTGGACGACGCCGAACAGGCGCAACTGCACGATTACCTGGAGCGCGTGCTGCACGCGCTTCGCAACAAGAACTGACCCTTTCATCCCTGGACCTCCCCCATGCGTCTGCATCTTCTGGCGGCTGCCACCGCCCTGACCCTCGCGCTGGCCGGCTGCGCCAGCAGCGGCGGCCTGCACCCGGACGGCACGCCGATCGATCCCTCCTCGTTGAAGGCCGACCGCAGCCTGGCCAACCTCTCCGCCGCCGCCTGGCCGAGCACGGACTGGTGGACCGGGCTGGGCGATCCGCAGCTCGACGCGCTGATCGCCGAAGCGCTCAAGGACAATCCCGGCCTGGGCGTGGCCGACGCGCGCGCCCGCGCCGCGCAGGCCGAAGCCGGCGTCGCCGAAGCCGCGCGCAAGCCCAGCGTGAACGGTGGCGCGGCAGCCGCCGGCGCCCGGCCACCGGCTGCGCTGCTCGGCGACAAGGCGCATTTCGCGGTCGCCAAGTACGGCTACGTCAGCTTCAAGTGGGACCTGGACCTATGGGGCGGCAAGCGCGCTGCGTGGGAAGCGGCGGTGGGCCAGGCGCGCGCCGCCGAGGTCGATGCCCGTGCCGCACGCATCGAGCTTTCCGGCAACGTCGCCCGTGCCTATGCGCAGCTTGGCTACGCATTCACCCAGCAGGATCTGGCGGCCGGCGAACTGAAGCGCGCCAACCAGTCGCGCGAACTGACCCGCCAGCGCGTCGCCGCCGGCATCGACAACCAGATCGCGCTGAAGCAGGGCGACGCCGAGGTGGCCACCGCCGAGCAGGACGTGGCGCGGGCGGCACGCGCGGTCGATGCCGCGCGCTCGTCATTGTCGGTGCTGCTGGGCAAGGGTCCGGATCGCGGGCTGCAGATCGCCCGGCCGAAGTTGCTGAAACCGGCCGAGCTGGCGGTGCCGTCGAACCTCCCGCTGGACCTGCTCGGCCATCGCGCCGATCTGGTCGCCGCGCGCTGGCGCGTCGAGGCGGCGAGCAAGGGCATCAAGGTGGCAAAGACCGAGTTCATGCCGAACATCAGCATCGGCGCGATGGCTGGCGTGGTCAGCATGGGCGGCGGCAACCCGCTCAGCCTGGCGGGACGGTTCTACCAGTTCGGGCCGTCGCTCAGCCTGCCGATCTTCGACGGCGGCAAGTTGCGCGCGAACCTGTCCGGCAAGGACGCGCAGTACGACATCGCGGTGGCGCAGTACAACCAGGCGCTGGTCGGCGCGCTCAACCAGGTCGCCGACGACCTGTCCGCGCTGCAATCGCTGCGCGATCAGCTGGCCGCGCAGCAACGTGCGCAGACGGCCGCGCAGCAAGCCTGGGACCTGGCGCTGCAGCGCTACCAGGCCGGCATCGGCAGTTATCTGGAGGCGCTTGTCGTGCGCCAGCAACTGCTCGTCGCCAACACCGGCATGGCCGCGCTGCAGGCGCAGCAGGTCGACCTGTCGGTGCAGTTGATCCAGGCGCTCGGCGGCGGCTTCCAGCCGAAACCCGATGCGCCCGCGCTTTCCCCGTCTTCCACCCCTTCACGCTCCTGAGGCACCCCATGTCCAGCCAGTCCACCCCTGATTCAAGCGGCACCACGGCCGCGACCACGGCCACACCGAACCCACCCGCACCGAAGAAGAGTTCGCGCGGCGTGATGTTGCGCGTGCTCGGCATCGTGGTGTTGCTCGGCGTCATCGCCTGGGCGGCGTGGTACTTCCTCGACGGCCGCTGGTACGAAGGCACCGACGACGCCTACGTCAACGGCAACGTGGTACAGATCACCCCGCAGGTGCCCGGCACCGTGGTCAGCATCGGCGCCGATGACGGCGATCTGGTGCACGCGGGCGACGTGCTGGTGCAGCTCGACCCCAGCGATGCCGACGTGGCGCTGGCCGAGGCGAAGGCGAACCTCGCCAACACCGTGCGCAAGGTGCGCGGCCTGTACTCCAGCGTCAACGGCGCGCAGGCCGACGTGGCCGCGCGCAAGACCGCGGTGGACAAGGCGCGCGCCGACTACAACCGACGCGTGGCGCTGGCGAAATCCGGTGCGATCTCGGCCGAGGAACTGGCCCACGCCAGCGACGCGCTGACCAGCGCCGAGAGCAACCTGATCGCCGCCCAGCAGCAGTACCAGACCAGCAAGGTGCTGGTCGACGACACCGTGGTCGCCTCGCACCCAGACGTGCAGGCCGCCTCGGCGCGCCTGCGCGCCGCCTTCCTCGACGACGCGCGCGCGACCCTGGTCGCACCGGTGGACGGCTATGTGGCCAAACGCTCGGTGCAGGTCGGCCAGCGCGTGCAGCCTGGCGCCGCGCTGATGGCGGTGGTCCCGCTGCACGGCGTGTGGGTCGACGCGAACTTCAAGGAAACCCAGCTCACCAAGATGCGCCTCGGCCAGCCGGTGACGATCGAGTCGGACGTCTACGGCGGCGCGGTCGAATACAAGGGCAAGGTCGAGAGCCTCGGCATCGGCACCGGCAGCGCGTTCTCGCTGCTGCCGGCGCAGAACGCCACCGGCAACTGGATCAAGATCGTGCAGCGCATCCCGGTGCGCATCGTGTTCGACGATCCGAAGCAGCTGGAAAAGCACCCGCTGCGGCTGGGCATGTCGCTGACCGTGGACGTGAATCTGCACGACCAGAGCGGCCCGACCCTGGCGCAGAAGTCGCCGACCGGAGCCGCCTTCAGCACCGACGTGTACAAGCAGCAGCTGGCCAAGGCCGATCAGGTGATCGCGCAGATCGTCCACGCCAACATGGCTCGCGGCAAATAACCAGCTTCAACGGTGCACCACTGTGGGAGCGACTTCAGTCGCGATGCTCTTCGACAGCTGACGAGAGGCATCGCGGCTGAAGCCGCTCCCACAAAAAGCAGCTTCCCTACCGATCGAACCCGATGACCACTCATTTCCGTCCACCCAACCTGGCACTGAGCACGATCGGTCTGTCGCTGGCCACGTTCATGCAGGTGCTCGACACCACGATCGCGAACGTGTCGCTGCCGACCATCGCCGGCAACCTCGGCGTCAGCAACAACCAGAGCACCTGGGTGATCACCTCGTTCGCGGTAAGCATGGCGATCTCGCTGCCGCTGACCGGCTTCCTCACCCGCCGCTTCGGCGAGGTGAAGCTGTTCACCGCCTGCACGCTGCTGTTCGCGCTGACCTCGTTCATGTGCGGCGTGTCGCAGAGCATGGGCATGCTGATCCTGTTCCGCGCGCTGCAGGGCGCGGTGGCCGGACCGATGTACCCGATTACGCAGAGCCTGCTGATCGGCATCTACCCGCCGGCCAAGCGCGGCATGGCGCTGGCGCTGCTGGCGATGGTGACGGTGGTCGCGCCGATCGCCGGCCCGATCCTGGGCGGCCTGATCACCGACAACTATTCGTGGCCGTGGATCTTCTTCATCAACGTGCCGATCGGCATCTTCGCCAGCATGGTGGTGGCCAATCAGCTGCGCGGGAAAGTGGAGAAGACCGAACGGCCGAAGATCGACTACGTCGGCCTGATCACCCTGATCATCGGCGTGGGGGCGTTGCAGATCGTGCTGGACAAGGGCAACGACGAGGACTGGTTCAACTCCACCTTCATCATCGTCACCAGCATCATCTCGGCGGTCAACATCGCGATCTTCCTGATCTGGGAGCTGACCGACAAGGATCCGATCGTCGATCTCAAACTGTTCCGCCACCGCAACTTCACCGCCGGCACGATCGCGCTGATCCTGGCCTACGCCGCGTTCTTCTCGATCGGCCTGCTGGTGCCGCTGTGGCTGCAGCGAAATCTCGGCTACACCTCGACCTGGGCCGGTTATGCCACCGCGCCGCTGGGCGTCATCCCGGTGCTGCTGACCTTCTTCGTGGGCAAGTACGCCACCAAGATCGACCTGCGCCTGCTGGCGTCGGTGGCCTTCGTGGTGATGGGCATGACCTGCTTCATGCGCTCGGATTTCTTCATCGGCATTGACTTCTACCACGTGGCGATGGTGCAGCTGTGGCAGGGCCTGGGCGTGGCGTTGTTCTTCATGCCGATCCTGACCATCCTGCTGTCGGACCTGCAGCAGAACGAGATCGCTGCCGGCTCGGGTCTGGCCACGTTCCTGCGCACGCTGGGCGGCAGCTTCTCCGCCTCGATCACCACCTTGCTGTGGGAACGCCGCGCGGTCAGCCACCACGAGCAGCTGGCCGAACACATCACCGCCTACAGCCCGACCTCGCAGGCGGCGATCGAGCAGATCGGCCATGGCAATACGCAGGTCGGTGCCAGCGTAATCAACGACATGATCACCCAGCAGGGTTACCAGATCTCGTTCAACGAAGTGTTCCATGCGCTGGGCTGGATCTTCATCGGCCTGGTACTGGTGATCTGGCTGGCGAAGCCGCCATTCACGGCGAAGGCAGGCCCCGCCGCGGGCGGCCACTGACGACGACCGCGCTTACAGGTCGAAGCCCAGCCCGATCAGCGCCATCGTCTCGCCGCGATTGGGGTTGTGCAGGCCGGCGTTGGACACGTGGCGAATCTGCACACTGAAACGCCGCCCCTGCCATCCCACGCTGGTCACGAACTCGTAGGCGCTGCTCAATGCCTGGGTGCGGCCGGCGTGCAGCGCCGGCTGCAGGCTGAAGAACAGCGGTCGGTACCAGTCGCCCGCGTCGCCGTAGTGGAAACGCGCGCCGCCGGCCAGCAGCCAGATGTCGTCGGCGGTGGTATAGCGGCTGTTGCGATAGCGCCCGACATCGCGGCCGTTGATCCAGCCGAGCGAAACGTCCGGTGACCAGCTGAAACGGCTGTCGCCGATGCGGTGCTCGTCGAACACGCCTTCGACGAAGGCGGTGGTGGCCGCGTACCTGTCCATGTAACTGCGGCCCGCCTGGAATTCCAGGCGGGCCGCGGCGGCGGGGAGGCTGATCGAGGCCAGCACCGAGGCCAGGCCGAGGGCGGGAAGCTTGTGGATTGAACGCATGACGGTACCCATGGGGAGTGGGAGAGTTTTGTGTACCGTATAGTTTACTAAATGTCGCCAAGCCCGCACCAACCCCCTTTCGGGTACACAGCGTTTCCACACACGACCGCTGCGACAGCCCTCATGCGCAGATTGCCGACACGAAAAACCCCCGGCACGGATGCCGGGGGTTTCGGTTCTAGCGAAGTCGGCGCAGTTACGGCGTGACGGTCACGGCTTTCGCCGATTGCAGGCTCGGGCTGTCCAGATCCAGCGCGGTCGACTCCAGCAGCACTGCCTTCGGGTGCGCCTTGCGGATCGCGGCGGCAAACTGGCCGGCATCGCCGACCACCACCACGGTGCTGTCGCCGGCATCCAGATGCCTGTCGGCGTACTTCTCGATCTGCCTCGGCGTTACGGCCTGCACCTGCTCGATGTACTTGCCGATCTCGTCCAGCTTCACGCCGTAGATCGCCAGGTCGCCGACCTGATCGGCGAGGCCGGCGGTGGTTTCCAGGCTGCGGCCGTACTCGCCGACCAGGGTCGCCTTGCGCGCGGCCAGTTCGTCGGCGGATACGCGGGTGCTGCCGAGCCGCTTGAACTCGCCCAGCATCAGGTCGACCACCTGCGCCGCCGACGGATTCTTGGTTTGCGCCGCGGCCAGCCACATGCCCGCATCGGCCAGCGGCTGCAGTCGGCTGCTGGCCCCATAGGACAACCCGCGCTTGATCCGGATTTCCTCGTTCAGCCGCGCCGAATACGAACCGCCGAGCACCGCATTGGCGACCGTGCCGACGTAGTAGTTCGGGTCGTTGCGCGGCGGTGCCGCATGCGCCGCGACCACGCCGGCCTGGCCGGCACCGTGCTGGTCGATCAGCAGGATTTCCGGCAACTGGCTGGCGGCCTTGCCGACCGGCCGCGCCGGCAGTGGCGTGGCCGGTTTCGACCAGTCGCCGAAGCTGGCCTGCGCCAGCTGCTGCGCCTGTGCCGGGGTGACGTCGCCGGTGAGGATCAGGATCGCGTTGTCCGGCCGGTACAACTCGGCATGCAGCTTCTGTACGTCGGCGCGGGTGATCCGCGCGATCGAGGCCGGCGTGCCGCTGCGCGAGTGGCCGTAGGCGCCGGCACCGAACACGCCGCGGCTGGCCACGAACGAGGCCAGCGTGGTCGGTCGGCTCAGCAGCAAGTGCAGGTCGTCGATCGCCTGCGCCTTGGCGCGCTTCACCTCGGCCGCGGCGAAATCGGGCTGGCGCACCACCTCGGCCAGCAGGCCCAGCGCCTGCGGCAGTTTCGGCGTGGTCACGGTGATGCCCACCGCGCTTTCGTCCCAACCAGCGGCAGCACCCAGCGAACCGCCCAGCGCCTCGGCGGCGGCGGCGACCTGCGGCGCAGTCTTGCCCGCTGCGCCCTTGGTAAGCAGGTTCGCGGTGAGGTCGGCCAGCCCGGCCAGCGACGCGGGATCCATCTCGCCGCCACTGCGCAGCACCAGCTGCGCGGTAACCAGCGGCAGGTCGGCGCGGCGTACGCTGATCACCTGCAGGCCGTTCGCCAGCGTCTGCGATGACGGCGTCGGTACCACCAGCCGCGGCGCCGGACCCGGCAATGGCGGCGTCGCGGGGAAAGCGCCGGCTTGTGTTGCGGCATCGCCGGCGAACGCGCTTCCGCAGGCGATGAAGGCAGCCGTAAAGACGGCCAAATGAAATGCGTGCTTGCGGCGGTTCATTTCGCAGCTCCCTTGCCGGTCGCCGGCGCGGCCTTGGCGGCCTGCGGCAGGTAGTCGATGGTGACGCTGTGCGCGCCGGTGACGTATTTCTGCAGCACCCGGTGCACGTCCTGCTCGGTGACCTTCTGCAGCGCGACCAGGTCGGTGTTGGCGCGTTCCGGGCTGCCCTCGATCAGGCTCGCCTGGCCCAGCGCGAACGCGATGCCCTGCGCGGTCTGGCGCTGCTTCAGTTCGCTGGTCAGCAACTGGGTCTTGACCTTGTCGAGCTCGGCGGCGGGGATGGGCTGGGTCGCCAGCCAGATGATTTCCTCGCGCAGCAGCTTCTCGGCCTCGGCCGGCTGATGGCCGCTGGCAAGGATCGCGTAGGCGGTGAAAAGGCCCGGACCTACCCGGCCGTCGGCGTCGGCACCGGCCTGCTGGGCCACTTGGTGGCGATACACCAGCGATTGGTACAGCCGCGACGAATCGCCCTGCGACAGCAATGCCGCGGCGACCTTCAGCGCGATGCTGTCGGCACTGTCGGAGGCCGGCGGGATCAACCAGGTCATCGCCACCGCGGGCAACGGCGCGGTTTCGCTGGTGACGGTGTAGCGCAGGTTTTTCTTGCGCACCGGCTCCTTCGCGGTGACCTGCGGGATCGGCGTGGCCGGTTTCGGTATCCAGCCGAAATACTGGTCGACCCAGGCATCGAGCTGCTTCGGATCGAAGTCGCCGGCGACGATCAGGGTGACGTTGTCCGGGCGGTAGAAGGTGTTGTGGAACGCGATCACGTTCTGCAGCGAAGCCGCCTCCAGATCCTCGATGCTGCCGATGGTCGGGCGCTTGTACGGATGCACCGTGTAGGAATGCGGGTCGATCGCGTTGAACAATTTGCCGTAGGGATTGGCCAGCACGCTCTGGCGGTATTCCTCCTCCACCACGGCGCGCTCGGACTTGAAGTTCTTCCCGTCCACGTTGAGGCCGGACAGCCGATCGGCCTCGGCCCACAACAGGGTCTGCAGGTGGTTGCTCGGCACCACCTCGAAATAATTGGTGACGTCGTCGCCGGTGGATGCGTTGTTGGCACCGCCGACGTCCTCGGTCAGCCGGTCCATCTGCTCGGCGTGCATGTGCTTCGTGCTCTTGAACATCAAATGCTCGAACAGATGCGCGAAGCCGGAACGCCCCTGCGGGTCGTCTTTCGAGCCGACGTGGTACCACATCTGCACCGCCACGTTCGGGCTGGCGTGATCTTCCACGCTGAGTACCTGCATGCCGTTCGGCAAGGTGCGCTGGTGGTACTGGATCGGTGGAATGACCAGTTCGGTGGCGGCCAGCGGCGACGCCGCGACCAGCAGGGTAAGAGAGGCCAGCAAGCTGGCCGGGCGCAGACGCATGATGATTCCCTTCCGGTGGAAAGCATCCACCATAGCAAGCGCGCGGACGCCCGCGGGCATGACTTCCGGGCCATGCCCGGATGTTTTACCCGGATTTTATTGACAGGAGTTTGATCCGGGTATAACTTGCCGCCTCGCCCCACCCGAGGATTGCAACCGTGTCCCTGACCGACCGCCGTACCTGCACCGCCTTCGACCACCATCGCTTGATCGCCAGCGGCCCGCTGGCCGACGTGGCGCTGGCGGTCAAGCGCACGCTGGAGGCCGGCGCGACCGGCCCAGTGCTGATTTTCGATGATCGCGACAGCCGCCAAATCGAGCTGGATTTCCGCGGCAGCGCCGATGATGTGCTGGCCCGCCTGGCTCATCCCGACGTCGCGCCGGCGACCGTCACTCGTGGTCCCGGCCGGCCCAAGCTGGGCGTGGTGCCGCGCGAAGTCACCTTGCTGCCGCGCCACTGGGACTGGCTGGGCCAGCAACCCGGCGGGGCCTCGGCCGTATTGCGACGACTGGTCGAACAGGCCTTGCGCGGCAACGGCGCGAAGGAACGCGCGCGGCAGGCGGTCGAATCGTTCGATCGCTTCATGCAGGCCACGGCCGGCGACCTGCCCGGTTATGAGGAAGCATCGCGCGCGTTCTATCGTGGCGAGCGCGCGCAATTCGGCACGCTGACCAGCGCGTGGCCGGCGGACCTGCGCACGCATCTGCTGCGGCTGGGTGCGATCGCCTGGGACGAACAGGCGGATGTCGTCGCCAGCTCCACATGACATCGTGCACGCCTGCAAACTTGTAGCCGGCACGCACGCCGCTCCGCCTCCACCATTCTCCGGAACAGAACGATGCCAGCCACCGCCAACCGCCCCTCGCTGACCGAAGGCCCGATCGCCCGCGCCCTGCTGCTGTTCTCGCTGCCGATCCTCGGCGCGAACGTGCTGCAGTCGTTGAACGCGTCGGTCAACATGGTGTGGATCGGCCACTACCTCGGCGAAGCGGCGCTGACCGCCAGCGCCAACGCGAACCTGGTGCTGTTCCTGCTGCTCGGGCTGGTGTTCGGCATCAGCATGGCCAACACGCTGCTGGTCGGGCAGTCGGTCGGCGCGAAGAACATCGACCAGGCCAAGCGCGTGGTCGGCACCAGCGTGGGCTTCTTCATCGTACTGTCGGTCTTGGTGGCCGCGCTGGGCTTCGTGTTCACGCCGCAGATCCTCGCCGCGATGCACACCCCAGCTGACGCGCAACCGTTCGCGATCGCCTATCTTCGGATCATCTTCCTGGCGCTGCCATCGATGTACTTCTACAGCTTCCTGATGATGACCCTGCGCGGGGCCGGCGACTCGCACACACCGTTCCTGTTCATGCTGCTGTCGGTGGGGTTGGACATCGGGCTGAATCCGCTGCTGATCTTCGGTATCGACCCGTTCCCGAAGATGGGCATCGCCGGCTCGGCCACCGCCACCCTGATCGCGCAGAGCATCGCGCTGCTGGCGCTGGTCGCACACCTGTACCGACGCAAGCATTTCCTGTGTCTGCATCGCGGTGAACTGCATTACCTCAAACCGGACTTCGCGATCGTGCGCGCGCTGGTGGTGAAGGGCCTGCCGATGGGTCTGCAGATGGTGGTGATCTCGTCCTCGGCGCTGGTGATGATCAGCCTGGTCAATGCTTACGGCTCGCAGACCACCGCCGCCTACGGTGCCGCGCTGCAACTGTGGACGTATATCCAGATGCCGTCGCTCGCGATCGGCGCGGCGGTGTCGTCGATGGCTGCGCAGAACGTGGGCGCGCAGCGCTGGGACCGGATCTCGCGGATCACCGTGGCCGGCCTCGGCTACAACCTGCTGCTGACCGGCACCCTCGTCGCGATCGTCTACTTGTTCAACCGCGGCGCGCTGAGCATCTTCCTGCCCGGCGACGGCGTGGCGATCGCGATCGCGCAGCACCTCAACGCGATCGTGGTGTGGTCGTTCCTTTTCTTCGGCCTCAGCTTCGTGCTGTTCGGTGTGGTCCGCTCCACCGGCGCGGTGATGCCGCCGTTGGTGATCCTGTTCATCTTGCTGTGGTGCGTGCGCGTGCCGTTCGCCTGGATGCTGCAAGCCCGCTTCGGAGCCGACGCGGTGTGGTGAACTTTCCGCTGGGCTCCCTGGTATCCGTCCTGCTGGCCGCCGCGTACTACCGCTGGGGCGGCTGGCGCAAGGCGCGCCTGCTGCCTCGCGGCTCCGCGCAGCAGGCACCAAGTACCGGACTGGGTACGCCGGCATCGGCGTTGAATTCGCCTACGGCGGAGGTTTCGACGGAGCCGGGTTGAAGAGTAATTGGCGGCAGACAAGCACTCGCTGAGAATGCTTCGTGAGAACCTCGAGGCAGCTTGGCGGTCTTTTCTGATCCAGTCGCCGCGCGGGGAACCTCCGCCTAGATCATCTTTCCTTTCTACGGGTAAACAACAAGAGTGCAAGTAGTGCAAAGTAATTGAACACCACGCCTGCTGCTACCCAGATCAATTTTGTCCGCCCATTCGTTCGATTTGAAAGGAAAATATACGTCGGCGGTATTAACCATAATAAAATTACATACCAGTTCAGCAACGACATTAATTAATCCTCGCGCATGACAATTGAAAGCGCCCCGAGTCAACTCGGGACGCTGCGATTTAACTTTAATTCATTGCAGTACAATTAAGCGTGTCGCTAGATCCTTGCCAAACACATCTGAACATCGTTGCTTCTGCACTATTATCAATCTTGGCCCCAAAGCTCTTCGCAAGATCAACAAAATTTTCTAAATCGTAGCCCGGCGCACCTCGAAAATTATACGTTTCAACACCATTTCCGTGGCTTACCATGGACGTATTTTCTGGAATGATATTGCCATGCGCGTCTTTTGCAGTGCCGGGAACAGCTTTAAATGTCTTATTGGCAAAATCCATGGCATACACCCTAGTGCTGCCATCCGAGAACTCAACAACATATGTTGCGTTGAAGTTGGAAAAACTGATTATTTGAGATTTAAACGAATTTTCGAGCTGAGCGATTGCACCAACTAGTGCCGGCCCAAATCCCGGGTTTGCCTGTGACAAGCTCGGCATGCTAAACGCTTTGTTGCTGAGATAGGTGATAGTTCTTTGGTTGTCTGCCGAAGAAACCACCGTGTCAAATGCATTAACGCTACCGTTATCATTTGCTGTGGACAGCGAAGCTTGAGATGAAAAACCGACAAATTCCGAAAAACCCGTCCCCATACTCGACGAGGCCAAACTTAAGCTGGGCGATGCGGCCAGGTACGCCACATATCCCATTTTCAGACCATTATTGGCATAAACATTATAGTAGCGTTCAAATGACTGCCTGACAGAGCTTTCCACCGGCAGCCTGATCAATTCGTGAGTTCTGGTCGCTCGCCTTCCCCCATCGTTAACATCGAGGACCCAGCATGATTTATAGATAACGTGACTTCTGAAATCCCCAACGTAATCGTAGCCGTTTGCGCAGTTTTTTACGACCGCCATAACTTGTTGTTGCGTACAAGCCTCACAGTCTTTGGCCAAAATCTGAGCATCTGCTTGCGTTGCAGCCAGCGCCAATACTAGAACAAGACTTGTATAAGAGTAGTTTACCTTGAACATCAGAAAGTCCTTTTTTTAGGAAACTAGGAGTGCTCCATCACAAAGTGTGAAGCAGCAGCAGAATACATTGCTGCCGTCCAAGGGGCCAAACACCCACAATCGATGACTTTATCATTGCGCAATGGCTCGCTTTGGCGAGACTGATGCAGAAAAGCCATCGCCCGTTTACGTCGATGACATCACGTAAGTCGAATATGACATAAAGGGGCAGTAATCCCCTACAAGACGCGGATGAAGACCTGAAGTCACCTCATGCTTTCGTGTTGCCACGCCCTGCTCAAGCAGTGTCATAGACAGAGCTCGTCGGTTCCATGAGTTCTTTCAAGCCTTGCGCTTGATCGCCGCACCACGGTCGAGTTCACTTCTGAAGGGCACCGCCCCAAGCGGTAGAGCGGCGCTGGTGCGATAGCCTGCACAGCTTCGCTGCCAAGTATAACTACACATGGGCTATGCACACCTGAGCCAGGACGAACGCTGTCAGATTCAACATCTGTATGGAGTGGCTTTTCAGCCCGCTGAGGTTGGCGCGGAGTTGGGCGCGCGATGGTGCCGCTCGACTGAAACGGCGCGGCCATGGGTGCCGGCAAAAGGAAGCCGGCCCCGGTCGATCCGCATCGTTGGATCAGCCAGCGCAGCTCAAGCGGTCGCTGGGGCCTCGCCCGACGCCTTCAGCCGTTTCTTCTCCGCCTTGCGCAGCTTGCGCGCCGCTTTGCGGATCTTGCGGTCGTAATTCCACAAATAGATCGCCGGCGTGCTCAAGAGCGTCAGCAGTTGCGACACCAGCAACCCGCCGACGATGGCGATGCCGAGCGGCTGGCGCATCTCCGAGCCGATGCCGAAGCCGATCGCCAGCGGCAGTGCGGCGCCCATCGCGACGAGGGTGGTCATGGTGATCGGGCGGAAGCGCACCAGCGCGGCTTCGCGGATCGCCTCGGGGGCGGACAGGCCGCGTTCTCGCTCGGCGACGAGGGCGAAGTCGACCATCAGGATCGCGTTTTTCTTGACGATGCCTATGAGCATCAGGATCGCGATGATCGCCATCATCGAGATCTGCGTCTGCGTCACCAGCATCGCCAGGAACGCGCCGGCGCCGGCAGCAGGCAGGGTCGACAGGATGGTCAGCGGATGGCCGAGGCTTTCGTAGAGGATGCCGAGCACGATGTACATCGCCAGGATCGAGCCGAGCAGCAGCACCATGCCGTTGGACTGGGCCTGCTGCAGGCGCTGGTTGGCACCGGTGAAATCGACCCGCATGCCGGCCGGCAGGCCGACTGCATAGGCCGCCTGCTCGACCAGCTTGACGCCGCGATCCTGCGGCACGTCCTTGGCCAGGTTGTAGGTGACCGTGGCCGCTTCGAGCTGGTTGTGGTGGCGCACCCGGATCGGGCTGCTGTTCGGCTCGATGGTCGCCAGCGCCGAGAGCGGGATCATCCGGCCCTGTTCGTTGCGCACGTGCAGGTTCAGCAGCATCGCCGGACTGACGCTTTGCTCGGCGCCGGTGCTGAGCACCACCGCGTACTGGTTGATGTCGGAGTAGATCTGCGAAACCTGGCGCTGGCCGAACGCGTTGTACAGGGCCGAGTCGATCGTGCCGACACCGACGTGCAGGCGCCCGGCGGCCTCGCGGTCGATCTTCAGCAGCTGCTGCCGGCCGACCTGGTCGAAATCGCTGCCGACATCGCGGAATTCCTTCAGCGTGCGCAGCTGGCGCACCATCTTCAGCGCCCACGGCTGCAGGTCGCCGCCGTTGCTGCTGACCAGCTGGAACTCGTATTGCGCGCCGCCGTCGCCGCTGCCGCCACCGCCGAGGAACTGCGCGGCGCTGACCGCGACCTTCACGTCGGGCAGCACGTCGTACTTCTTCGACAAGCGCTCGACCACCTGCTTGATGCCCTCGTCGCGCTGGCCCGGGCCGCTGCCGCGCGGCTTCAGGTCGACGAACATCTGCGCGTTGTTGCCGACCGCGCCACCGCCGCCGCCATCGCGTCCGAGCATGGTCAACTGGTCGAGCACGGCGGGATCGGCCTGCATGATCTTCGCCACCTGGAGCGTGCGCGCGGTCATCTGCGCCGGCGAAATGTTCGCGTCGGCGCTGATGTCGACCTGCAGCTGGCCGGTGTCCTCGTCCGGCATGAAGGTGCCGCCGGCGGTCTTGGCCACGGCGAAGCCGAGCACGACGGTGAGGATCAGCAAGGTCAGCGGTTGCCAGCGCATGATCCGGCGGTGGTGCATGGCCCAGTCCAGCGCGCGCGCGTAGATGCGCAGCAGGCTGCGGTCGAAATTCTCCACCGCCTGCTCGATCCGCCCCGGCGGCTTGCGCTCTGCCGGCTCGTGCTTGAGCAGCCAGGCGCACAGCGCCGGCGTCAGCGTCAGCGAAACCAGCGCGGAGATCACCACCGCCGCGGTCAACGTCACCGAGAACTCGCGCAGCAGCATCACCAGCATGTTGTTGCCGAACAGCAGCGGCGCGAACACCGCCACCAGCGACAAGGTGATCGAGACCACCGTGAAGCCGATCTCGCCGACGCCGGTCAGCGCGGCCTGCAGCGGGGTCTGGCCGTTTTCCATGTGGCGCACGATGTTCTCGATCACCACGATCGCGTCGTCCACCACGAAGCCGATGCACAGCACCAGCGCCACCAGCGACAGGGTGTTGAGCGTGTAGCCGAGCGTCCACATCACCACGAACGCGCCGGCCAGGGACAGCGGCACGCTGAGCGTGGCGATCAGGGTCGGCCGCAGCCGGCGCAGGAACACGAGCATCACCATCACCACCATCGCGATCGAGATCAGCAGCGCCACCTGCACCTCGTGCAGCGCCGACTTGGTGGTCTGGGTGAGGTCGAACACCGGCGTCATGGTGATGTTCGACGGCAGCGACGCGCGCAGCTGCGGCAGCCTGGCGCGGATCGCCTCCACCGTGGCCACCGCGTTCGCCTCCGGCCGCTTGGTGATCTGCAGGCCGACCGTGCGCGCATCGTTGAACCACGCGGCCTGGTACTGGTCCTGCTGGCCACCGTAGACCTTCGCAACGTCGGACAGCCGCACCGGCGTGCCGTCCTTCACCGAGATCAACAGGCGGGCGAACTCGTCCGGCTGCTGCAGGCTGTCGCTGGCGGTCACCGTCATCTGCGTAACGCCGTCGCTCAACGTGCCTTGCGGCGAGGTGACGTTGGCCGCGCGCAACGCGTTGGCGACATCGTTCGCGGTGAGTCCCTTGGCCGCCAGCGCGCTGTTGTCCAGCTCGATGCGCACCGCGTGCGGGGTGCCGCCGAACACCTGCACCTGGGCAACCCCGTCGATCTGTGCCACCGCCGGCTTGAGCAAGGTGTCGGCCAGGTCGAACAACTTGTCCTGCGGCATGCCGTCGGAGGTCAGCGTGATGAACAGGATCGGGATCTGCGAGGTATCGAACTTGAAGTACTGCGGCGGCGACGGCATCCCGGACGGCAGGTCGACCGCGGCCGCATTGATCGCCGCCTGCACGTCGCGCGCGGCGCTGTCGGCAGTGCGGCTCATGTTGAAGCGAACCATCACCGAGGCGGAGCCCTCGTTCGCATTGCCGTACATCTCGTCGACGCCGGGAATGCGCCCCAGGTGCCGTTCCAGCGGGGCCAGCACGGTGTTCGCCATGGTCTGCGCGCTGGCGCCGGGCTGGCTGGCAGCGACGTAGACCCCGGGGAAATCCAGCGACGGCAGCGCGGCCACGCCGAGCAGCAGGTATGCCCACAGCCCGGCCAGCATCAGGCCGATGCCGAGCAGCGAGGTACCGACGGGGCGGCGGATCAGGGGTGCGAAGACGTTCATGGTGTGCGCGGGGACGCGGCAGCCGGGGGGTGGGGTTCTTTCATGCCCACTTTATGCCTGTCGTCGTGCGCCGGCGTATGTGCCTGAAGTCCACACCGTGTCGGAAGGCAGGGGGCAGGCGCTCGAGCCGCCCCTACCGCGGCAGGTCGGGCATCTTCGGCAAGGCGGGCATCTGCTGCTGCAACGCCCGCTGGCGCTGGATCTCCGCGCGCAGCTGCCGTCGCGCGGCCTTGCGCTGCTGGTGGTCGTGTTGCCACAGGTAGATCGCCGGCGTGCTCAGCAGGGTCAGCAGCTGCGACACCAGCAGGCCGCCGAAGATCGCGATGCCCAGCGGCTGGCGCATTTCCGAGCCGACGCCGAAGCCGATCGCCAGCGGCAACGCCGCACCCATCGCGACCAGGGTGGTCATGGTGATCGGGCGGAAGCGCACCAGCGCCGCCTCGCGGATCGCCTCCGGCGCGGACAGGCCGCGTTCGCGCTGCGCGACCAGTGCGAAGTCGACCATCAGGATCGCATTCTTCTTGACGATGCCGATGAGCATCAGGATCGCGATGATCGACATCAGGGTGAGCTGGGTCTGCGTGACCAGCATCGCCAGGTACGCGCCCATGCCGGCGGCCGGCAGGGTGGACAGGATGGTCAGCGGATGGATCAGGCTCTCGTAGAGGATGCCGAGCACCACGTACATCACGAGTATCACCGCCAGCAGCATCAGTCCCGCGCCGGTGGCCGCCTCCACCAGCTTCTGGTTGTCGCCGGCGTATTTTTTCTGCACGCCGGGGGGCAGCGGCGTTTCGGCGATCACCTTGTCGACCAGCTTCATCCCCTGCAACTGGTTCACGTCCTTGGCCAGGTTGTAGCTGATCGAGGCCGATTCGAGCTGGTTGAAGTGGCTGACACTGACCGGTGCGATGCTCGGCGCGATGTGCGCCAGCGCGGACAGCGGCACCATCGTGCCCTGTCTGTTGCGCACGTAGGTGTTCAGCAACGCCGCCGGGCTCAGCGATTTCGTGCCGGAGGAGGTCAGCACGACGCGATACTGGTTGATGTCCGAATAAATGGTGGACACCGCGTGCTCGCCAAACGCGTCGTGCAGCGCGGTATCGACCATCGCCATGCTGACGTGCAGGCGCGCGGCCGCCTCGCGATCGACCGACAGCAGTTGCTGCTTGCCGATGCTGTCGAAACTGGTGCCGACGTCGCGGAATTCCTTCATGCCGCGCATCCGCTGCGCCAGCTTGAGAGTCGGCTGCTGCAGGCTGGCGCCGGTGCTGCTGGTGAGCTGGAACTGGTACTGGCCCTGCCCGCTGCCGCCACTGCCGCCGCCACCGCCGAAGAACTGCACCGGGGTCAGCGAGACGTCGACGTCCGGCAGCAGCTTGTAGTGCTTGTCGAGCCGTTCGATCACCTGCTTGACGGTATCGTGGCGATCGCCCGGGCCGTGGCCGTAAGGCTTGAGGTCGATGAACATGCCGGCCTGGTTGCCGACCGCGCCACCGTTGCCGCCGAGCACGGCGGAGACGTCCAGCACGGCCGGATCGGCCTGGATCACGGCGGCCACCTGCTGCGTGCGCTCGGCCATCCGGGTCGGCGAGATGTTTGCCTCGGCGGTGACATTGGCCTGCATCAGGCCGATGTCCTCGTCCGGCATCACGCCACCGCCGGCGGTCATCGCCACCGCCACCGCCAGCAAGGCGGTCAGCACCAGCAGGATCGCCGGCTGCCAGCGCATCACGCGGCGATGGTGCATGGCCCAGTCCAGCGCGCGCTCGTAGGTGCCGTGCAGGCCGCGGTCGAAACGCTCCAGCGCGCGTTGCAACCGGTTCGGTTCGCGCACTTCCGCGCTGTGCTCCAGCTTCAGGTAGCGCCCGCACAGCGCCGGCGTCAGGGTCAGCGAGACCAGCGCGGAAATCACCACCGCCGCCGTCAGCGTCACCGAGAACTCGCGCATCAGCATGGTGAACATGTTGTTGCCGAACAGCATCGGCGCAAACACCGCGATCAGCGACAGCGTGATCGAGACCACCGTGAAGCCGATCTCCCTGACTCCGGTCAGCGCGGCTTCCAGCGGCGGCTTGCCCTGTTCCATGTGACGCACGATGTTCTCGATCACCACGATCGCGTCGTCCACCACGAAGCCGATGCACAGCACCAGCGCGATCAGCGACAAGGTGTTGAGCGAAAAGCCGAGCGTCCACATCACCACGAACGCGCCGGCCAGCGACAGCGGCACGCTGAGCATCGCGATAAGCGTGGGCCGCAGCCGGCGCAGGAACACCAGCATCACCAGCGCCACCATCACGATGCTGAGCAGCAGCGCCACCTCGACCTCGTGCAGGGCGGACTTGGTGGTCTGGGTCAGGTCGAAGATCGGGGTGATCTGCACGTCCGCCGGCAGCAGCCCGCGCAACTGCGGCAGCTTCGCGCGCACCGCGTCGGCGGTGGCCACCGCGTTCGCCTCGGCGCGCTTGCTGATCTGCATCGTCACCGAGCGCTGGCCGTTGAACCACGCTGCCTGGTACTGGTCCTCCTGCCCGCTGCTGACGGTGGCCACGTCGGACAGCCGCACCGGCGTGCCGTTCTTCACCGCGATGATCAGCCGGGTGAACTCGGCCGGCTCGCGCAGGCTGTCGCTGGCGGTCACCGTCATCTGCGTGCGGCCATCGCTCAGCGTGCCTTGCGGCGAGGTGACATTGGCCGCGCGCAACGCGTTGCTGACGTCGTTCGCGGTGATTCCCTTGGCCGCCAGCGCCGCCGTGTCCAGCTCGATCCGCACCGCATGCGGCGACGCGCCGAACACCTGCACCCGCGCCACCCCGGGCACCTGCGCCACGGCCGGCTTCAACAAGGTGTCGGTGAGGTCGAACAGCTTGTCCGGCGGCAGGCTGGTGGAGGTCAGCGCGACCAGCAGCACCGGGATCTGCGAGGTATCGAACTTGAAGTACTGCGGCGGACCCGGCATGCCGCCGTTGCCTACCGACGGCAGGTCGGGTGCGGCGGAATTGATCGCGGCCTGCACCTCGCGCGCGGCCGCGTCGGTGCTGATGCCGAAGTCGAACATCACCATGACCTGGGCGCTGCCCTCGCTGGCCTGCCCGTTCATCATGCGGATGCCGGGAATCCGCCCGAGGTGGCGTTCCAGCGGCGCCATCACCGTGCTGGCCATGGTCTGCGCATTCGCCCCGGGCATCTGCGCGGCGACGAACACGCCGGGAAATTCCAGCGTCGGCAAGGCCGCCACGCCGAGCAGCAGATACGCCCACAAACCGGCCAGCATCAGGCCGATGGCGAGCAGCGACGTGCCGGCAGGCCGGCGGATCAGCGGTGCGAAGATATTCAATGGACCTCCCCGGCGCGCAAGCATAGCGGCAGAGGCGGTGCCACCGACAGGCGCGATCGGGATGAGGTCGGCGCAAGAGTTCCGTTCATCCCGACTTTATGCCAGCAGCTGCGCTCCGCCGTATGTGCCTGAAGTCAGCGCGGGGCGGGGCTGTAGCGCAGCGTCAGAAAGGCGCTGCGCCCCGGCTGGTTGAAGTACCAAACGGTTTCGTAGTGGCGATCGAACACGTTGCTCAGCCGGGCCTCGACTTGCCAGTCGGCGTTGAAGTGCCAGCTCGCGCGCAGGTCGGTGGTCGAGTAGCCGCCGAGCGGATGCCGGTTCGCCGCATCGTCGTAGCTGCGCCCGGCCACGTTGACGGTGGCGCCCACCCCGAACGCGCCGAAGCGGTGATCCAGGTCCACCCGGGCCGTGCGTTCGGGCCGGCGCGGCAGCACGTTGCCGTCGTTCGGACCGCCGTCCTCGTTGCGCGGCTGCAGCCAGCTCAGGTAGCCCTGCAACTGCCAGCCGGCGAGGGTCGTGCCGAGCTGGCCTTCCACGCCGCGAATGCGCGCCTTGCTGATATTCTGCGGCACGAAGTTGCCGTCCAGCGTGATCAGTTCGTCGATGCGGGTCTGGTACTCATTGAGCGCCCAGTTCCACGTATCGCGCTGCTGGCTCAGGCCGAGTTCGGCGCTGCGCGATTTTTCCGGTTTCAGCGCCGGGTTGCCGCTGCCGTACGGGTAATACAGGTCGTTGAAGGTCGGCGCGTGGAAGGCACTGCCGTAGCTGGCCGAGAACTTCAGGCCGCCATCGAAGTGATGGCCCCACGCAGCCGCGCCGGTGTTGTGGTTGCCGAACTGGCCGTTGTGGTCGCGCCGCGCCGACAGCTGCACTTCGTTGCGTCCGAACGTGCCCTGGTACTGCGCGTAGCCGCCGGTGTTGTTGCGCCGGCTGGCGAGGAATCCGGTGTCGCTGTCGATGTGCTCGCCCTGCCAGTCGATGCCGAGCGTCAGCAACTGGTTGTCGGCCAGGCTGATGTCGTTCTGCCACGAGGCCTGGTTGCGCCGCGAGTAGATGTAGCCGACGAAATCCTGGTTCTCGTAGTTGTCGTAGCGGTCCAGGTTCTGGCCCACGCTCAGCGTGGTTTTCCACGCCTGCAACGGGTTGAAGCCGAGTGCGGCACCGGCGGTCTGCTGCACGGTGCGGCTGCGGTTCTGGTAGCTGCCGTCGAAATGGATCTCGCCGAGGCTGCGCAGCCAGGTGCCGCTCAATTGGACACCGTTGTCCCAGCGGTAGCCGCCGTTGGCACTGAGGTTACGGTTGCGGTAGGCGTCGCGATCGGGCTCGTCGGTGTAGCAGCCGGCGAACACCTCGCCCGCGCCGACGCGGCACGAGTTGATGCCGCGGGTGTACTGCGCGCCCACGGCGAGGTTGTACCAGGCATGCTCGCTGCCGCCGGACACGCCGGCCTGGCCGCGCAACAGGTTGTTGCTGCCGGTGGTCAGGCTGAACGACGGCAGCAGGTCGCCGTCGCGCCAACCGTGGCGGGTGAAGATCTGGATCACCCCGCCGATCGCGTCGGCGCCGTACAGGCTCGAACGCGGGCCGCGCACGATCTCGATGCGCTCGATCTGTTCCACCGGCAACTGTTCGAACGCGGCCAGCCCGTTGGCGACCGAACCGATCCGCACGCCATCGATCAGCACCAGCGTGTGCGAGGAGTTGGTGCCGCGCAGGAACAGCGAAGTCTGCTGGCCGTAGCCGCCGGAGTTGGCGAAGCTGACGCCGGGCAGGCCGGTCAGCAGGTCCGGCACCGACAGCGGCTGCAGCCGCTCGATGTCGGCACGGGTGATCACCGTCACCGACGACAGTGCATTGTCGGCGGTGATCGCGGTGCGCGTGGCGGTGACGATCACCGGGTCGAGCGTATTCGCATCATTCTGATCGGCGGCCTGCGCGGCCACCGTGACACTGAGCAGCGCCGCTGCCAGCAAGGTCTTCTTCATGTTCGTTCCTCGGCCGCGCACCCGCGCACGGCCTCATCGTTCAATGAGCTGGCAGCAGACGGGGGAAGACGGAACGACGGGCAGGCAGGATCGACCGACACGTGGTTCGGCCTCGCCCACCGCGAGCCACCAGGAATCGTTCGGGCCGGTCTCCGGGCTGGCGAGTGGCCTGCGGTGATCCGCAGGCCCCGAACGGCGCCTTCCCGTGCTGAGCACAGTGGCGTTGGCCGTTCGTGGATCTCGCTTACCGTTGCGGGGGCAGCGCCGGCCTTGCAGTGTGTTCGCACACCACGCACCGGCTTCCCGTTTCATCCCTCCGGCACGAAGCCTTCGGGACACCTGAACCGCGCCACTTTAACTTCGGACGGCCATTTGGGCAATGGAGCAGGAGTGAGTGGAGAGGAGTGAGGAGCGAGAGAAAGCGGTGTCGAGGTGCGACGGGAGCTCTGACTCTCTCTCACTCCTCTCCACTCACTTCTCGCTCTGCGTCACCCCGCCGAGCCAGCTCTGCTGCACGCGGCACTCGTCGTCCAGCACTACCAGGTCGGCGCGATAACCCGGAGCGATGCGGCCGCGGCTTTCGCCCAGGCCGAGGAACTCGGCCGGGTAGGTGCTGGCCATACGCGCCGCTTCGTCCAGCGGCAGGCCGAGCAACTGCACGGTGTTGCGCACCGCCGTCGCCATGTCGAGCGCGGAACCGGCCAGCACGCCCTGGGCGGTCTGGCAGATGCCGTCCTTCACGATGATGGTTTCGCCGTTGAGCACATAGCTCGGGTCGTCCGAACCGACCGGCGGCATCGCGTCGGTGACCAGCAGCATCTTGCCGCGTGGCTTGGCGGCGATCGCCACGCGCAGGCTGGCCGGATGCACGTGGTGGCCGTCGACGATGATGCCGCACCAGCTCATCGCATCCTCCAGCGCCGCGCCGACCACGCCCGGTTCGCGGCTGCCGAAGGGGGTCATCGCGTTGAACAGGTGGGTGAATCCGCGCACGCCGGCATCCAGCGCGGCGCGCGTCGTCGCGTAGTCGGCCGCGGTATGGCCGGCGCAGACGATCAAGCCGGCATCCACCAGTGCACCGATACTGGCCAGCGGCACTTGATCCGGGGCCAGCGTGATCAGCCGCACGCCACGATGCGGTGCGCACAACAGCGCCAGTTCGTCGTTGCCGGGCACGTGGAAATATTTCGGGTCGTGCACGCCCTTGCGCGCCGACGCCAGGTACGGACCTTCCAGGTGGATGCCCAGCACGCCCGGCACGTTTTCGGCCAGCGCCTGTTCCACCGCGGCGAGCGCCGCGTGCATCACTTCCACGCGATCGCTGATCAGGGTCGGCAGGAAGCCGGTGGTACCGAACTGCCGATGGGCGGCACCGATCCGGCGCAAGGTCTCCACCGTGGGCGCTTCGTTGAACAGCACGCCACCGCCGCCGTTGACCTGCACGTCGATGAAGCCGGGCAACAGCATGGCGCCGCGCAGATCATGCTGCTGGGCGTCGCGCACACGCGGATCGGACGGCGGCAGCAGGTCGACGATGCGCTCGCCGTCGAGCAGCACGGCAAGATCGTCGTGCCAGCCATCGGCGGCGAGTACGCGGGCGTTGACAAGGGCGATGGTCATGGGCGGAGGAGCGAGGAGTGAGTGGAGAGGAGTGAGGAGTGAGAGAAAGCGGTGTCGAGACGAGGGGCGGGAGCTCTGGCTCTCTCTCACTCCTCACTCCTCTTCCCTCACTCCTAGACTGTTTCGGTGACCTTGTTGAGATGCGGCGGCACGTCGGGGTTGAAGCCGCGGCGCAGCGAGAGCTCGCTGGCGGTACGGTAAAAGCTCTGGATGATCAGCAGCGGCGTGCACAGCGCCGGCAGTCCGCCGAGCACCGGCAGGCTGCCGGTATCGTGCAGGCCGGGCGCGGCCACGAATACCTGCGCGCCGCGCGCGCGGAACTCCCGTGCCACCGCCAGCGTGCTGTCGCGCGTGTCGTCGTCCTGGGCGAAGCACAGCACCGGAAAATCCGGGCCGACCAGCGCCATCGGGCCGTGCTTCACCTCGGCCGCACTGAACGCCTCGGCGTGCAGGCCGCAGGTTTCCTTGAACTTCAGCGCCGCCTCCAGCGCGATGCCGAGGCCGAAGCCGCGACCCACCACGAACAGGTTGTGCGCGTCGGTCAGGCCATCGCTCAACGCCGACCAGTCCGCATCCCAGCCGGCGCGCAAGGCGTCGGGCAGCTGCTGCAAGGCCGCGCCCAGCTCGTCATCGCCGCGCCAGCGCGCGCACAAATGCAGCACCGCGGCCAGCGCGGCGATATAGCTCTTGGTCGCCGCCACGCTGCGTTCGGGCCCCGCGTGCAGCGGAATCACAGTGTCGGCCAGCGCCGCCAGCGGCGAATCCTCGACATTCACCAGCGCCACCACGCGCGCGCCGGCGATCTTCGCGGCCTGTGCGTTGCGCAGCAGGTCGGGGCTCTTGCCCGACTGCGAGATCGCGATGAACAGCGCGCCCTGCCACTGCTGCTCGGCCGCGTAGACCGAGGTGACCGACGGCGAGGCCGACGCGGTGGCGATGCCGAGCTGGGTCTCGAACACGTACTTCGCATACGCCGCGGCATGATCGGAGCTGCCGCGCGCGCAGGTGACGATGAAGCGCGGCGGCTGCGCGCGCAGCGACTGCGCCAGCGCACCGACCACAGCCTCGTTGGCGGCGAACTGGCGCGCGACCACGTCGGCCGACTCGTGCGCCTCCTGGTACATCAAGGTGTCGCGGGCAGCCATGGCGGTCCTTCAGTCAGTCTGCAATTCGGCGACGAAGTCGTAGATGTCGCCGCGGTACCAGGAACAGGTGAACTCGACCACGCGGCCGTCGTCCAGAAAGCTGCGCCGCTCGATGCTCAGCCCCGCGCTGCCGACGTTGACGTGCAGCAGCCGTGCCTGCTGCGCGTTCAGCGACACCGCGCGCAAGCGCTGCAAGGCGCGACGCGGGCGCGCGTCGAGTTTTTCCAGCGCCTCGTACAGCGAGTCGTGCACCAGCAGCGGATCGGGCAGAACGCTGGCCGGCACCACGCTGCGCTCGATCGCCAGCGGTTCGTCCTGGCCATAGCGCACGCGATGCAGGCGCACCACCAGCGAACCGGGCGACAGGCTCATCGCCATCGCCTCTTCCGGGGTTACCTCGCCGATGCCGCGCTCGAAGAATTCCGAACGCGGATGCAGGCCGCGCTCGCGCAGATCCTCGGTGAAGCTGGTCAGCCGCGACATCGGCTTGACGATGCGTTCGGCGATGAAGGTACCGGCACCGTGACGCTGCGTGAGCAGGCCTTCCTCCACCAGTCCCGCGATCGCCTTGCGCACGGTCACCCGCGACAGCTTCAGCGCCTGCGACAGGTCGCGCTCGCTGGGCAGCGCCTGGCCCGGCTCGATGTCGCGATGCTCGACGATGTTGCGGATCGCCCGGCGCAGACGCAGATAGGCCAGCGGCTGATGCGTGGTCGGGTCGTGACAGATCCGGCGGTATTCGTTGGTGAGGGCAGCTTCCATCGGCGAACGATACCAATACAGAACCACTGGAAGCAAGCCCACCCGGACGTCCGTTCGCACTCGGCGTAGCCCGCGCCAGCGGGTGAAGTCGAAACGCGCACCGTCCGGGCGGCCCCTTTCAACTCAGCCTGCAGCCTGCGCTCAGGGCGAGCGGGCTTGGCGGAAATGGGTATGCCTCATCATCACGATCAAAATGCTCCCATGAATTCGTATGCATACCCGTGGCCTATCTGGTATTTCACTGGTACCATCGGCGGCAACCCGGGTTATCGTGCCATTCGGCCCCTGCCCGCCATCCGGCATGTGTCGAGGTGACTGCGTGACTCCTTCTTCCCAATCGGTCGAACCGTTCGACCTGGTGATTTTCGGCGGCACCGGCGACCTCGCCGTGCGCAAGTTGCTGCCGGCCCTGTTCCACCGTTTTCTCGACGGCCAGATTCCGGCCAGCAGCCGCATCGTCGGCGTCGCCCGCGAGGCGCTGGACGACGCCGGCTATCGCGCGCAGTTGCGCGAGGCGCTGGTCGGCATCTGCGACGCGCGCCAGCTCGACGTGTTCCTGCAGCAGGTGTTCTACCGCCCGCTGGATGCGCGCAAGGACGACGGCTGGGACGATTTCGCCGCGCTCATCGGCGCACAGCCCGGACATATACGGGTTTTCTATCTCTCGACCTCGCCCGAGCTCTTCGTCGACATCTGCAACCGGCTGGGCCAGTACAAGCTCAACGAAGGTGCCTCGCGCGTCGTGCTGGAAAAGCCGATCGGCCGCGACCTGGCCAGCGCGAACCAGATCAACGATGCCGTCGGCAAGGTATTCGACGAATCGCAGACCTTCCGCATCGATCATTACCTCGGCAAGGAGACCGTGCAGAACCTGCTGGTGCTGCGCTTCGGCAACGCGCTGTTCGAACCGTTGTGGAACTCCGCGCACATCGACCACGTGCAGATCACCGTGGCCGAAACGCTCGGCGTCGGCCATCGCGGCGCGTACTACGACCGCGCCGGTGCGCTGCGCGACATGGTGCAGAACCACATGCTGCAGTTGCTGTGCATGGTGGCGATGGAACCGCCCTCGTCGCTGGCACCCGACGCGGTGCGCGACGAGAAGCTGAAGGTGCTGCATTCGCTCAAGCCGATCGACGACGGCAACGCCGCACAGCTCACCGTGCGCGGCCAGTACCGCGCCGGCGTGGCCGAGGGTGCCAGCGTGCCGGGCTATCCGGAGGAGCTGGGCAACAACAAGTCGAACACCGAAACCTTCGTGGCACTGAAGGCGGAGATCGCCAACTGGCGCTGGGCCGGCGTGCCGTTCTACCTGCGCACCGGCAAGCGGCTGCCGAGCCGGGTGTCGGAGATCGTGGTCACCTTCAAGCCGGTGCCGCATTCGATCTTCAACCCCGACGCCGGCACCTTGTCGCAGAACCGGCTGGTGCTGCGGCTGCAGCCGGACGAAGGCGTGAAGCTGTGGCTGACCATCAAGCACCCCGGCCCCGGCGGCCTGCGCCTGCGCCACGTGCCGCTGGACATGAGCTTTGCGGAGGCGTTCGGCGTATCGCAGCCCGATGCCTATGAACGCCTGCTGCTCGACGTGGTGCGCGGCAATCCCACCTTGTTCATGCGCCGCGACGAAGTCGAGGCGGCATGGCGCTGGGCCGGCCCGATCCTGGCTGCCTGGGGCGGCAGCGGCGAAGCGCCGCGGCCGTATAGCGCGGGCAGCTGGGGGCCGAGCGCGGCGGTGGCGCTGATCGAGCGCGACGGCCGCACATGGAACGAAGACAGTGAATAGACGGCCATTTGCCGCGGTGCTTCTCCATGCCGACACGTGCGGCAGACTTCGCCTTCCCCGCCCACGCGACATGCGCCTGCATCCCGTGATGCGCCCGGCGCGCCAACATCAGCCATGACCAGCCATCTGAACGTCACCACCCACAGCTTCACCGAATGCCAAGCGCAGGCCGCGGCACTGGCCGAGCGCATCGCCGAACAGCTGCGCGCGGCGCTGGCCAAACGCGGCACGGCCGTACTGGCCGTCTCCGGCGGCAGCACGCCGAAGGACTTCTTCGGCCGCCTGTCGCGCGAGAAGCTGGACTGGGCCAGGGTGCAGATCACCCTGGTCGACGAACGCTGGGTGGCGGATACCGACGAACGCTCGAACGCACGGCTGGTGCAGACCACTCTGTTGCAGCATGCCGCCGCGGCCGCGCAATTCATTCCGCTGTACACCGGCGACGCCGCTCCGGAAGCTGGCTTGGCCAGGGCCGACGCGCGCATCGCCGCGCTGCCGCTGCCGTTCGACGCGGTGGTGCTGGGCATGGGCGACGACGGTCACACCGCCTCGTTCTTCCCCGGCGGCGACCACCTGGCCGAAGCGCTGGACCTGGACAACCGCGCCCGCGTACTGCCGATGCGCGCGCCGGATGCCGGCGAGCCGCGCATCACGCTGAGCTTGTCGACCCTGCTGGAAACCCGCTCGCTGTACCTGCTGGTCACCGGCGAGAAGAAGCGCGACCTCCTCGCGGATGCGCGACTCGGGCTCGGTGCCGCGCGTGATTACCCGGTGCGCGCGGTGCTGACCCAGCAGCGTGTGCCGGTGGTGGTGTACTGGTGCCCTTGAAAGCGGGAAACGAGTGGGGAGGAGCGAGAAATGAGTGAACCGCACCCGCCACTCCCGCCGTCTCTCGTTTCTCACTCGTCTTCACTCATTTCTGGATTCAAGCCATGAACACGCTGCATCCCGTCGTCGCCGAAGTCACCGAACGCCTGCGCGAGCGCAGCCGCGAGACGCGCGCGGCCTACCTCAGGCGGATCGACGCGATCGACCGCAGCGGGCCGCAGCGCGAGCACCTGTCCTGCGGCAACCTGGCGCACGGTTTCGCCGCCTGCGGAACGGAGGACAAGGCCGCGCTGCGCAGCGGCCGACGCGCCAACCTGGCCATCGTCACCGCCTACAACGACATGCTCTCGGCGCACCAGCCGTACGAACGCTACCCCGCGCTGATCCGCCAGATCGCGCGCGACGCCGGCTTCACCGCCCAGGTCGCCGGCGGCGTGCCGGCGATGTGCGACGGCATCACCCAGGGCCGCCCCGGCATGCAGCTGTCGCTGTTCTCGCGCGACCTGGTGGCGATGGCCACCGCGGTGGCGCTGTCGCACGACATGTTCGACGGCGCGCTGTTCCTCGGCATCTGCGACAAGATCGTGCCGGGGCTGCTGATCGGCGCGCTGAGCTTCGGCCACCTGCCGGGCGCGTTCGTGCCGTCGGGGCCGATGCCCAGCGGCATCCCGAACGAGCAAAAGTCGAAGGTGCGCCAGGCCTATGCCGACGGCAAGGCGAGCAAGGCCGAGTTGCTGGAAGCCGAAGCGGCCTCGTACCACACCGCCGGCACCTGCACCTTCTACGGCACCGCCAACTCCAACCAGATGCTGATGGAGATCATGGGCCTGCACCTGCCCGGCGCCAGCTTCACCGCACCGGATACGCCGCTGCGCGACGCGCTCACCGCCGAGGTGGTGCACCGCGTCGCCGCGCACAGCGCGCTGGGCGATGCATTCCTGCCGCTGGGCCACATCATCGACGAGCGCGCGATCATCAACGGGGTGATCGGCCTGCACGCCACCGGCGGCTCGACCAACCACCTGCTGCACCTGGTGGCGATCGCGCACGCCGCCGGCATCCAGCTGCGCTGGGACGATTTCGACGCATTGTCCGGCGTGATCCCGCTGCTGGCGCGCGTGTACCCGAACGGCTACGCCGACGTGAACCAGTTCCACGACGCCGGCGGCATGGCGTTCCTGATCGACCAGCTGCTCGGCGCCGGCCTGCTGCATGGCGACGTGCAGACCATCTTCGGCACCGGCCTGGACGGCTACGCGCAGATCCCGCAACTCGACGACAGCGGTGCGCTGCACTGGACGCCCGTGTCCAGGCAGAGCGGCAACCGCGGCGTGCTGCGCGGCATCGACGAACCGTTCCGCGCCGACGGCGGCCTGCGCATGCTCGAGGGCAACCTCGGCCGCGCGGTGATCAAGGTGTCGTCGGTGCCGGACGATCGCCTGCTGATCGAGGCGCCCGCGATCGTGTTCGACGATCAGGACGAGGTCGCCGGCGCGTTCAAGCGCGGCGAGCTCAACCGCGACTTCGTGGCGGTGGTGCGCTTCCAGGGCCCGCGCGCGAACGGCATGCCCGAGCTGCACAAGCTCACCCCCACGCTGGCGCTGCTGCAGGACCGCGGCCACCGCATCGCCCTGCTCACCGACGGCCGCATGTCCGGCGCCTCCGGCCGCGTGCCGGCGGCCATCCACGTCACCCCCGAGGCGGTGGCCGGCGGCAACATCGCGAAGATCCGCAACGGCGACATGATCCGGCTGGACGCGGCGAATGGACGTCTGGACGTCCTGATGGAGGCGCACGAAATGGACGCCCGCCTGCCGCATGTCGCCGACCTGTCGCGCGAACACAGCGGCATGGGCCGCGAACTGTTCGGCCTGTTCCGCCAGGCCGCCGCCAACGCCGACCTCGGTGCCGGCGTGCTGTGAACCGCGTATCACCTGTGGGAGCGACTTCAGTCGCGACAGCTTCACCGTTCCCGGCGCCAAGGGCATCGCGACTGAAGTCGCTCCCACAGAGATCCGGCTTCTCCATCTTTCATCCTTGGGCCCGTCCATGAACCCCATCGAACAAAAACAACAGCAAGTCGAAACGCTCATGCGGCTCGCCCCGGTGATTCCGGTGGTGATCATCGACGACGCGAAGGCCGCGGTGCCGATGGCGCGCGCACTGGTGGCCGGCGGCATCCCGACCATCGAGGTGACCTTGCGCACGCCGGCGGCGCTGGAGGCGATCCGCGCGATCGCCGCCGAGGTGGAAGGCGCCGTGGTCGGCTGCGGCACCGCGCTGACCGCGCGCGACCTGCAAGCCGCGCTGCAGGCCGGCGCCCGCTTCGCGGTGTCTCCCGGCACCTCGCCGCGCCTGCTCGAGGCGGCCGACGACAGCGAACTGCCGCTGCTGCCCGGCGTGGCCACCGCCAGCGAGGCGATGGCCCTGCTCGAACGTGGCTATCGCCACCTGAAGTTCTTCCCCGCGGTGCCGGCCGGCGGCACCAAGCTGCTCGGCGCCTGGGCCAGCCCGCTGCCGCAGATCCGCTTCTGCCCCACCGGCGGCATCAACCTGGTCAACGCGGTCGACTTTCTCGCCCTGCCCAACGTGATCTGCGTGGGCGGCTCGTGGCTGACTCCGGCCGACAAGCTCGGTGCCGGCGACTGGACCGGCATCGAATTGCTGGCGCGCGAGGCCGCGGCGTTGCGCCAGGCCGTTTGAGCCGGTCGCGGAGCCGGCGGGTACCATTCGCCGCCTTGGCTGACCACAAGGGCGACATGGGATGACCCGTCAGGTTCAACGGCACGACACCGCACGTCCCCACCGGTTTGGCGCCATGGCGCTGATCGGGATCTGGCTGTTCATCGTCGTCGCCGTGGCCGTGCAATGCCTGCGCACGGACCTGCACTGGCAGGAGGCACCGCTGAGCTTCTATCTGCTCGGTGCCTGGAGCCACTGGCTGCAAGTCGCGTATTTCGTGCTCGCCGCCGCGCTGTGCGCACTCGGCGCGGGCTATTACGTCGCGCTGCCCGGAGGACGTCGCAGCGCGGCGCCGTGGCTGCTGTTTGCCTGCGCCGGCATCGGCCTGTGCGTGACCGCGCTGGCGCACAGCAACCTGCCCGGGCACGCGCCCACACTGGAAGGTTGGGTGCATGGCACCGCGGCGCAGGCGGCGTTCCTGTGCGTCACGGTGGCGATGCTTCTGCAGTCGTGGTGGATGCGCGCGAATGCACGCTGGCGCGCACGCTTTCCGGTGGCGTTCGCGTTGGCCTGGCTGTGCTTCGTGGCACTCTGGGTGGATGTGCTGTGGCGCGGCATGCCGCGCGGGCTGGAGCAGCGATGGGTGATCGCGCTGATCCTGGCGTGGCTGCTGCTGGCAGCCAGCTGGCTGATGAAGCGGCCCGGCGACAACACCCTGTAGAAGCGCGCTCCGTGCTCGATGGCTCTTCGTCACGTCACGAAAAGCATCGCGCGCGGGGTGCGCTCCTGCATGAGGTCACGAGGTTTGTTCGGCGTCCAGTCGGGCCATCACCGCATCGGTGACGCGGGCACAGCGCACACCCATGAACGGGAACGCTTCGCTCATGGTGGCGGCCAGGGTTCCCTGCAGCGATGCACGCAGCTGGCGGCGCGCGCGGTGCAGGCGGGTCTTCACCGTCTCCGGCTTGATGTCGAGCAGGCTGGCGGTTTCCTCGACCGAGCACTCTTCCACTTCGCGCATCATGTAGACGGTGCGGAACGCCGGCGGCAGTTCGTCGATGGCGTGTTCCAGCAGACGACGGATCTGCGCGCGGGCGGCGGACACGGCCGGGTCTTCACTGCCGAACTTCGAGGGAAACTGGATGACCTGGTGGGTGTCGTCCGGCGCCGCGTCGATCTGCTCCAGGCCGACCATGTGGTGGCGCTTGCGCAAGCGGCCGCGCGCCTCGTTCAGCACGATGCTGGTCATCCAGGTCAGCAAGGTCGAATCGCCACGGAAGCTATCCAGTTTGCGATAGGCGCTCATATAGGACTCCTGCAGCACGTCTTCTGCTTCGGACTCTTCGCCGAGCACCGCGCGCGCCACGCGGAACAGCCGCTGGTTGCAGCGCTGCATGATGTGGCGGAAGGCCTCGCGCCGGCCGCCACGGACCAGGTCCACCAGCGCGTGGTCGTCCAGCGCGGCGTAATCGACGGATTCAAGATGGGCATGGGCTGACATGGTGTTCTCCTTCTACACCTGATCCGATGCAACTGCACCGCCGAAGGTTCCCGGCTCAGCCGGCCAGCGCGGACAGGATCTCCTGCCGCCGCGGTTCCTGCGCGAACTCGCCGAGCAGGCGCCGGGTCTGCATCGACACCCCGTGCAAGCGCACGCCGCGCGAGGACAGGCATTCGTGGCTGGCCTCGACGATCACCGCCACGCCGCGCGGCTGCAGCACCCGGGCCAGCGTGTCGGCGATCTCCACGGTCAGCCGCTCCTGGATCTGCAGCCGCCGGCCGTACGCCTCGACCAGCCGCGCCAGCTTGGAGATGCCGACCACGCGCTGGTTGGGCAGATAGGCGACATGCACCACGCCGCGGATCGCCGCCATGTGGTGCTCGCAGGTCGACTGCAGCGGGATGTCGCGAAGGACGACCATCTCGTCGTAGCCGCCGACTTCCTCGAACGTGCGACTGAGCAGGCCGGCCGGGTCCTGCCGGTAGCCGGCGAACCATTCCTCGTAGGCACGCACCACCCGCGCCGGCGTGGCCAGCAGGCCTTCGCGCGCGGGCTCGTCGCCGGCCCAGCGGATCAGCGTGCGCACGGCGGCTTCCGCCTCGTCGCGCGTGGGGCGTGGCGTATCGCCGGCCGGCATCGGTGCGGCGGTCGGGGCAAGAGTCAGGTCGGTGTCGAGCATGCGTGCGGCTTCGCTGGGAGTGACAGTTGATCCGATGCAACTGCCGCGGCGGAGGTTCCCCGGGCTTCCACCGCCCACGCTCCCCGTACCCGCCGGAACCTGCACGCCGCTGCTGCATCTCATGGGCACCGGCGGGCTCTTGTCCGCCTCCCGTTTACCCACAGGAGACATCGCTCATGAACAAGTCACTGTTCGCCCTCGTCCTCACGCTCGGCCTCGGCTCGCTCGCCGGCGCGCACGCTGCCACCCCGGCACCGGCCCTCAACGACGCGCAGATCGCGCACATTGCCTATACCGCTGGCGTGATCGACATCACCGCGGCCAAGCAGGCGCTGCAGAAATCGCACAACAAGGACGTGCGCGCGTTCGCCCAGGAAATGGCGCGCGACCACGCCGCGGTCAATGACCAGGCGCTGGCGCTGGTGAAGAAGCTGGGCGTGACGCCGCAGGACAACCCGACCAGCAAGTCGCTGGCGAGCGGCGCCGCCGCCGAGCAGAAGAAGCTCGCCGCGCTCAGTGGTAGCGCATATGACAAGGCCTATGTCGCGAACGAGGTCGCTTTCCACAAGACGGTCAACGGCGCACTGAGCGGCACGCTGATTCCGTCGGCGCAGAACGCCGAATTGAAGTCGCTGCTGGAAACCGGCCTGAAGTTGTTCCAGTCGCACCAGATGCACGCCGAGCATCTGGCGCAGAGCCTGAAGTAAGGAACACTCCATGTTCCGCATGATGATTCTCATGTTCGGCCTGCTCGCGGCAACCGGCGGCTTCCCGCCGGCTTCGGCCGCCAGCGCGGCAAAGGCACGCGTGCATGTGATCGTGATCGACAAAATGCAGTACGGCCCGATGCCGACCGGCGTGCGCGCCGGCGACATCATCGAATGGACCAACAAGGACATCCTCGAGCACAGCGCCACCGCACGCGATGGCCGCTTCGATGTCGACCTGAAACCCGGCGCAAGCGGACGCATCACCGCCACGGCCGGCACGCTCGCGTTCTTCTGCAAGTTCCACCCGACCATGACCGCTACCGTGGTGGTCGAGTAACCCGGCAAGGACTCTGGACCCGTTCCGGAGGTTGCGGCGCCGTGCCCTCACACGGCGCCGCAACGCTGCTGGTGGTCGTCAGCATCGACCTCGCCGTTGAACGGCGATGTATCGATCAGCTCCCGACAGCCGCGGCCTTCACCGGCTTCACATACGTTTCGAACAACTCGTCGATCCGGCGGTATTCGTCGTACCAGGAATCGGCATGCACGAAACCGTGGCGCTCCAGCGGGTACAGCGACATCCAGAAGTTCTTCTTGTGCAGTTCGACCAGGCGCTGGTACATGCGGATCGAATCTTCGGTCAGCACGTTGTCGTCGATCAGGCCGTGCTCGATCAGGAGCGGGTCGCGCAGCTGGTCGGCGTACTCGATCGGCGAGCTGGTCTTGAACGCTTCCGGATCGAGCTGTGGATCGTTGAGGATGTTGGCGGTGTATTCGTGGTTGTACAGCGTCCAGTCGCTGACCGGGCGCAACGCGGCGCCGGCGGCGAATTCGCCGGGCGCGCGCAGCAGCGACATCTCGGTCATGAAGCCGCCGTAGCTGCCGCCGTAGATGCCCACGCGCGCGGGATCGACGTGGTGGTTCTTCACCAGCCACGCCTTCCCGTCGAGCAGATCTTCCAGTTCCGGGTGGCCCATCTGCCGGTAGATCGCGGTACGCCACGCACGGCCGTAGCCTTCGGAGGCGCGATAGTCCATGTCCAGCACGACGTAACCCTGCTGTACCAGCAGGTTGTGGAACATCTGCTCGCGGAAGTAGTGGCCCCATGACAGCGTGACGTCCTGCAGGTAGCCGGCACCGTGCACGAAGATCACCGCCGGTTTCGATCCAGCCGGCTCTGATGCAGCACTCTCGTTGGCCGGGCCGTAGTACTTCGCATAGATGCTGCCGGCACCGTGGCTGGATTTCACCTCGACGATCTTCGGTGCGATCCAGGCGTGCGCGGTGAACGCCGGCTTCATGGTGTCGGTCAGCTTGCGCGGCGCACCGCCGGAGGACGGCTGGACGGCCAATTGCGGCAACATGTACGGGGAGGAGTGCAGCACGGCGAGCTGGCTGCCGTCGGGCGACAGGCTGAATTCCTCCATGCCCTGGTAGCGGGTGACCCGGGTCAGCGCACCGCCGGTGACCGGAACGCGGTAGACGTCATAGCTGTAGGGCGCGGCCTGGTTGGTGCGCAGGTAGAACCATTTGCCGTCCTCGCTGAGTTGCGGATGGCTGACCTCGAACGTGCCGGATGTCAGCGCCGTCGCCTTGCCGTCCAGCGGCTTGCTGTAGAGCTGCGAAAAGCCGGTCTGCTCGCTCAGGTACCACAGCGTGTGACTGTTCCTGAGCCAGCCGAAATCGTTGAAGTTCCAGTTGATCCACGCGTTGTCGGTCAGGCGCTGCTGGGTAACCAGCGCGTGCTTGCTGAAGTCGACGCTGGCGATCCAGCGATCCTTGTTGTCGATCGCGCGAAGCTGCACGGCGGCCTGGCTGCCGTCGTCGCTCCACACGATGCCGCCGCCGTTGTCCGCGCTGAACACGGTGAGCGGACGCACGTCCGGCGCCTTCAACGCCTTGGCCTGGTCGGTCTTGCCGGCTTTCTCCAGCGCGGCGACGGTATGCTCGCGAATCGCCTTCAGCGGGTCATCCTTGATCCCCGGCAGCGCGTCGGTCTTCAGCGGATACTGCTTGTGGTTGGCCAGGTCCAGCAGCAGCAACGACTGCGGCGCAGGATCGTTGTGGCCGACGTAGACGCGTGCATCCTGCTGTTCGGCGTAACCGCTGTCGGTGACGTAGTGGGTGACCTGCGGCGCCTTGCCGGCCTTGTAGTCTTTCGGCGTGGTCACCACCAGCATCCAGCGACCGTCCGGCGACAGTTCGGTGTCGACCGGTTCGATGCCGTCGCCGAGCCAGAACGGCGCCGGTGCGCGGCTGGGGTCGGCGGCGTCGAGCGCCTTGTCGGCATCGCGCATGGCCTGTTTGTCGGCCTTGATCTCGCGCAGGGTCTTGAACAAATCGAGCTGCTGCTGGCCCAGTGCATCGGGCTTCTTCGCATGCGGGTCGTCCGCGAATTTCAGCACCGCGGCCGGCGCGGTGACCGCGCTGGCCAGGTCATAGCTGTACCAGTCGTTGCCTTCGCGAAACTGCAGGGCACGACCGTCGCTGGAAAACTGCGGCGCGGATTCCTTCTGCGGCGTGCGCGTGACCTGCAAGCGGCGACCCGCGCCCAAGTCCACCAGGAAAACATCCCCATGCAGGATGAACGCGGCATGCCGATGCGCGCGATCGAACACCGCCGGGCCCTCGGCCTGCGCCATCGCCGCCGGATCCAGTTTCACGCTGTGGCCGCTGGCGGGATCGACCCGGTACAGATCGAGCACCGGGCTGCCATCGCGCTTGAGCGAGTAGTACAGACTGCGCCCGTCCACGCTCCAGTACGGGTCCTGCACCGCCTGCCCGATCCAGTCGGGATTGGCCATGATGGTTTCCATGTCCAGCGGGGTTGCTGCTGCAGGCGCAGCGATGCTGGCCGCAGGCATCAGACAAAACACTACCAGGCCAGCAAGCAGCAATCGACGCATGATCAAGTCCCCAAGTTCAAATTGGTGAGAATAGCCCGCACGGCCATGATCGCAACCGCCACCAGTCCCGTTCCCTTCGACCACCTGATTCATTAAGCTGAGCGACGCATGCGCACAGCGATACGCAAGTAGCCATAACAACGTTTGTCGGGGGATGCTTGATGAAAGTAGTCATTGGACTCATCGCCATGACGACCTGGCTGCTGGTGAGCGGGAATGTGCATTCGGCTACCAACGCCAAGTCTTTCGCCCACCTCTACACCGTAGCCATTGATGTCGATGCCAAAGGCGACGTGGTGCGAACCGAGCCCACTGCCGACACCCCGGCATCCGTTGTCTCCGTGCTGGAGCAGGCGCTGAAGCAATGGCACTTCGCCCCGATCATGAAGGACGGCCAGAAAACATCCGTGCACAGCTATCTGGTCGCCGACGTACAGGCGTTGCCGGCTGGAACGGGCAAATTCATCATCCAGGTCAGCTATGTCGGAGTTGGTCCCGAGTATCAAAAGCCGAATACCGGAAAGGGCCCGGATTATCCGCTGCAGATATTGCAGGCGCTGGTCGATGGCGGCCGCAGACATGACACCCGCGTCGTTGTCGATCTTGCGCTGCCCGCTGACGGCAAACTGGCGGCCACGGATGCCCACGTCTTGACCGACGCCCAATTGACCATGCGCGAGAAGCTGACTCTGATTGCTGCAATAAAGCATTACTTCCTGCAAGGCTCAGTCCTGCCGGAACTGGTCGATGGACAAGCCGTCGCCGCAAGCGTGCAGCAATCGGTGACTATCTCGCTTTTCCCGGAAGGCCCGGCCATCGAAATGCCCGTTTTCTCCTCCGGCAATGGAGTCCACGGTGCCGACTTTCGGCCGAATCCCCAACAGGCAGCGGCCGCCCAAGCCATGGGTCCCAGTGCTGCTTATCAGGATGCATTGCAAAGCCATAGCGTGCTCAAGCCGAGCATGGTGGATACAGTGACTTTTCAGCCCTGATTGGGACAGAGAAACGACGTCGCGCCCGACCACCCACACAGCTTCAGTCACTCTGATCATGCCCGGAGTAACGGCTGTTACGATGCGAGACCCACCTCACCGCGAAGAGTCCATGACCCTGCCCAGCATCGAACGGGAAACCGCGGCGAAACCGCGCTTCAGCATCATCTGGCTGCACGGTCTCGGCGCCGACGGCAACGACTTCGCGCCGATCGTGCCGGAACTGGTCGACCCGGCGTGGCCGGCGCTGCGTTTCGTGTTTCCGCACGCACCGGTGCGCCCGGTGACGATCAACAACGGCATGTCGATGCGCGCGTGGTACGACATCGCCGCGTTCGACCTCAACGCGCGCCAGGATGAAGCTGGCATGCGCGCCTCGATCGACGAGGTGGAAGTCCTGATCGCGCGCGAGCACCAGCGCGGGGTGCCGAGCGAGCGGATCGTGTTGGCCGGCTTCTCGCAAGGCGGCGCGATGGCGCTGGCCGCCGGCCTCCGCCATGCGGACAAGCTGGCCGGGATCATCGCGCTGTCGGCCTATCTGCCGCTGCATGCCGCGCTCGCCGCCGAGCGCAGTGAAGCAAACGCCGCCACGCCGATCTTCTGGGGCCACGGCACCGCCGACCCGGTGGTGGCATTGCAGCGCGGCGTCGCTTCACGCGACATGCTGCAGGCGCTCGGCTACGCGGTCGAGTGGCATACCTATCCGATGGCGCACGCGGTCTGCGCCGAAGAGATCGCCGACCTGCGCCTGTGGCTGGGCCAGCGCCTGGGATAGCCACGCGTCATGCCCGCGCTACGGCATACTTGCCCGCATGCGCGAAACCACGCCCCACAGCGGCCCGCTGCGCCGCGCCGAACAAAGCCCGCTGCCGGACTTCTGCCGGCTGCCGGCGTTGTTCGCCCTGTTCGTGGTCGGCGCGCTGACGGTGACGGTGATGTGGCTGGCCGGCGATGCCCGGCGCGACTGGTCCGCCTACAGCGTCAGCATGCTGTTCGTGACCTGGCTGGCGCTGGTGGTGGCGGTGATGTTGTGCAAGTTGCGTCCGCTGCTGCAGCGGCTGCCGGGGCGCAGTCCGTATGTCGGGGTGTGGCTGCTGATCGTGCTGGTCGTGCTGCTGGCCAGCACGCTGGCGCGCTGGCTCGACGGCGCGCTGCAGATGGGCCTGATCGATGGCAGCATGCACGCGTTCGTGCGCGACAACGTGGTGATCGCAGCGTTGCTTGGCGCGGCAATGCTGCGCTACTTCTACGTGCTGGCGCAGTGGCAGGCACGCCTGGCCGCGGTCACGCGGGCGCAGGTCGAGGCGCTGCAGGCGCGCATCCGCCCGCACTTTCTGTTCAACAGCATGAATACCGTGGCGGCGCTGATCCGGGTCGATCCGGCGGCCGCCGAACGCACGGTCGAGGATCTGTCCGAACTGTTTCGCGCCGCGCTCGGCCCGCACGACATCGGCGACGGCACGCTGGCCGAGGAGCTGGCGCTGGTCGAGCGCTACCTCGCCATCGAGCAATTGCGCCTGGGCGCGCGCCTGCGCGTGCGGCGCGAGCTGGACGACCTGCCGGCCGACTTTCCGCTGCCGCGCCTGTTGCTGCAGCCGCTGGTGGAGAACGCCGTGCGGCATGGCATCCAGCCGCTGCGCGAGGGCGGTGAAGTGATCGTGCGCGGACAGCGCGAAGGCAACGGCATCCGCATCGAGATCCTCAATCCGCTACCGGACACCCCGGCCAAGCCCGGCAACGGGCACGGACTGGACAGCGTGCGGCAACGCATCGCCTACCGCTACGGACCACTGGCGAAAGTGCACGCCGGTGCGCAGGACGATCGCTTCGTGGTGCTGCTGCAATTGCCGGGCACGGCTTCGTGATGCGCGTGCTGATCGTCGACGACGAGCCGCTGGCGCGGGCGCGACTGGCCGCGTTGCTGGGCGATTGCGCCGGGGTGGAAATCGCCGGCAGCGTCGGCGATGGCGAGGCGGCGCTCGCCGCGCTGGGCGAATCGCAGGTGGACGCCCTGCTGCTGGACATCAACATGCCCGGCATCGACGGCGTCACGCTGGCGCGCCGACTGGCCGGCCACGCGCGATTGCAGGTGATCTTCTGCACCGCCTACGAAGCGCACGCGCTGAAGGCGTTCGAACTGGGCGCCGTCGATTACCTGCTCAAGCCGGTGCGGCTGGAGCGGTTGCGCGATGCCCTGCAGCGCGCGCAACGCCGGCTTGCCGACGCACCGCGCGAACCGATGGCCTACCTGCACGGCAGGATGCGCGGCGAGGAGATCCGCATCGCACTCGACGAGGTGATCTGCCTGCTCGCCGACGAGAAATACGTCGTCGTGCATCATCGCCACGGCGAACTGCTGATCGAGGAATCGCTGCGCCAGCTGGAGGATGCCTACCCCGAGCAGCTGATCCGCCTGCATCGCAATTGCCTGGTGCCACCGCTGCGCCTGCTGGGCGTGAAAACGCTCGCCGACGGCCGCGTGCTGGCGCGGCTCGACGGCACCGAACTCAGCCCCGAGATCAGCCGGCGCAACCTGCCGGCGGTACGCAAGCTGCTGCGGCTGGGTTGAGTTCGCCCGGTCTGCCATCGCCGGCTGCACCTTGCGTAGACGCGCGATGCGTTGCAATGGCGTTGTTTCGGCAATCTCGCGAGGACCACCATGAGCCATCCATTCAAGGTCGGCGACCACGTGCGCTGGAATTCGGAAGCCGGCCACGTCAGCGGGAAGATCATCAAGGTGCACACGCGCGACACCGACTACAAGGGTCACACGCACCGCTGCAGCGAGGATGATCCGCAATACGAGATCAAGAGCGACAAGACCGACCACATCGCCATGCACAAGGGCGCGGCGCTGCACAAGATCGACTGAACGATGCCCGTCGACCCCGCCACGACCTGGACGATCGGCCACTCCACCCGCACGCTGGAGGTGTTCCTCGGCCTGCTGGTCGAGTACCGCATCGAAGCGATCGCCGACGTGCGCCGCTTCCCCGGCTCGCGCCGATACCCGCACTTCGCCAGCGAAGCCCTGGCCGGATCGCTGCCCGCCCACGGCATCGCCTACCAATGGATCCCGAAGCTGGGCGGGCGACGCAAGGTGCAACCGGAATCACCGAACACCGCGTGGCGCAACGCCTCCTTCCAGGGCTACGCGGACTACACCGCCACCACGGAATTCGCCGAAGGGCTCGCCGAACTGCTGAAGCTGGCCGCAAGCAAGCGCACCGCGATGATGTGCGCCGAGGTGCTGTGGTGGCGCTGCCATCGTTCGATCGTTTCCGACGTGGTGAAGCTGCGCGGGATCGAGGTGATCCACATCATCGACGCCACGCACACGACGGTGCATCCGTATACGTCGCCGGCGCGGATCGTGGATGGGAGGTTGAGTTATGCGGGGGCGCAGGGGGAGTTGCTGTAGCGCTACGGATGGAGCCTCGGCGTCGCACATCGACCCGTCGCTGATGGTGACGAACGGCTGCTTTCGGCTAGGCGGGGGCTGCCTATGACGGGCGGCTCCAGCCGATCTCGCGCATGCCAGCCTCGTCCGCCGACCGGCCCGGCCGTGCTGCCGCGGGCCGGCGCTATACTCGCCGAGGCTGGGGAGCGGGGGCATGCGGTGGAAGAATTCTTCGCACGACTGAAAGAACACAAGCTGGTGCAATGGCTGCTGGGCTATGCGGCGGTGGCAGTAGCCTTGATACCCGTGCTGGATATCGTTGCGGCGCAGTTTGGCTGGCCGGAGAGTTTGCGTCGCGGTATTACGCTGGTGCTGATCATGGGTTTCTTCGTGGTGCTGGTGCTGGCCTGGTATCACGGTGAGCGCGGGGCCCAGAAAATGCCCCGCTCGGAGAAGTTGATTCTGGTGGGGTTGATTGTCGTGAGTGGTGTGCTGTTGTGGCGCTTGGCGCCGCCCGCGCAGCGAGCCATGGCGGTGGACAGCAGCGCGGTAAACACCGTTGATGCCAAGGCCCATGCCGCCGAACCCCCGGCGAAAAATTCGATCGCCGTGATGCCGTTTGCCGACCTCAGCGCAGCGCAGGACCAGGCACTGTTCTCCGCAGGCATGGCCGAGGAAATCCTCAACGCGCTTACCCGGGTCAAGAGCCTGCGCGTGCTCGGTCGTAGTTCGTCATTCCAGTTCCAGGGCAAGGACATCCCACCGCAAACGGTTGGCCAGCAACTCGGCGTGGCCCATGTGTTGACTGGCTCGGTGCGCAAGCAGGGCAATGAACTGCGCATCACGGTGGAGTTGGTGCGCACCAGTGACGGCGTGCAGCAGTGGTCGAACCAGTACGACGGCAACCTGGCCGATGTGTTCAGGCTGCAGGACGCCTGCGCACGAGACGTGGCCAGCGAGCTGGATATCACCCTCAGCGATGCCGGTGCCCGACGTCTGGTCGACAAGGTGACCGACAATTCGCAGGCCTATGCGAAGTTCATCGAGGCGCAGGAACTGGTGACGAGACGGGTGGGTGACAGCCTGCCGCGAGCGATCGCCCTGCTGGATGAAGCGACCGGGCTGGACCCGCGTTTCGCACGTGCCTGGTCGACGCTGGCCGTGGCCTACGCCGTGCTTCCCCAATACCGCAACGCCGACTGGCAGACGAGCTGGCTGGCGTCTGATCAAGCAGCACAGCACGCGCTCGCGCTCAATCCGAATGATGCGGATGCTTACGCCGCCCTGAGCTACAACCAGTTCTCGCAGCGGCACTACAGCTCCATGGTGGAACCGATGCAGCGCGCGCTGGAACTGGCTCCAGAGAACTCCGCAGTGAGTTACTGGGCATCGAACGAGCTGGCCGCAATGGGTCGTACCCGCGATGCCGAAACACGGCTCGATGCCGCGCTGGCCAACGACCCCGCCAACCCCCTGTTGTTGTTTTACAAGAGCATGCTTCGCTGGCGCGAAGGCGACCAGGCGGGCGCACTCGATTTCATCCACCGTAGCGGGACGGCCGACTCTCCATTCGGCGAACTGATGCTCGGGTATTACGATGCGGCTCACGGTGACAAAGAGGGAGCCAAGCGGAACTTCGCAAGTTCCGCCGCCCGCATGGGCTCGAAAATCCCTGAGCAGGAATTGCAGCTGATCTATCTCGGCACGTTTGGCACCGTCAGCCAAAGACAAATCGCGCTGAAGATCGTCGGTGCGCACACGGACGATGAGTGGGCACCCACCTTGCTGTTGCAACTGGGCGCAGCGGGGCGCTCGTTCGACCTGTACGAGCACGGCCGCAGCGGCTTGTCCGATGCCTACCTCAACTGGTTGTGGCAGCCGGAGCCGTGGTCGCGCAAGGCGCGTCAGGATGTCGCCTTCCAGGGCTTCGCCCAGCGGCTGGGCATGGTCGACTACTGGAAGCGCAACGGCTGGCCGGACCTGTGCAAGCCGGCCCCAGGCGCAGGCGAGAACGCATTCACGTGCCGATAATACCGATCCCGCCTCCTTGCCGAACTCAAGCGAAGCCATCTGTGCTCGGGGCCCCCTTCATCACGCGGGCCGGCCAGCACGACCCGCACTTCGCAACCTTGCGCACGCGGGCCGGTTTGCCACTCCCGGGCCGACGGTTCCCGCGGCAGCCGGTTCGAGCCAGCAGTGAGCGACGCGGACTCGGCCAAACGAGTGCCTCGAACGCCGTGGCACATCACGAGCAGCGCTGCGCAAGCGAGATTCCCATGCCGGAATCGGCGCCGTTACACGCACGGCGAACGTCAGCTCCGGGGCGACTTGATTGAAGCGTCGACTGACGGGTTGTGGCCGATAGCAGACCGTCGTGGCAGCGTGGGTCGCACTCCCGATTGAGCGCTTGGCATCCCGGCTCTCCTGCTTTCGCAACCGCGCTGCGGATGTGGGGCGATGTCTGCCTTCGCAGCGCGAAGGATGTGGGAGTGCGATGCCTGCCTTCGCACGCATCGCGGCGCGACCACACTACTCCTTCTTGATCGCATGCCCGCCGAACTCGTTGCGCATCGAGGACAGCAGCTTGTCGGCGAACGAGTCGTCGTCGCGCGAGCGGTAGCGTTCCATCAGCGACAGGGTGATCACCGGGGCGGACACACTGAGTTCGAGCGCGGCGTCGACCGTCCAGCGGCCTTCGCCGGAATCGACCACATAGGGCGCGATGCCGTCCATGTTGGGGTTCTTGCCGAGCGCGTCGGTGGTGAGGTCGAGCAGCCATGAGCGCACCACGCTGCCGTAGCGCCAGATCTCGCCCACCTGATGCAGGTCGAGGTTGAAATCCTGCTTGTGCTTGAGGATGTTGAAGCCCTCGGCATAGGCCTGCATCATTCCGTACTCGATGCCGTTGTGGACCATCTTGGTGTAGTGGCCCGAGCCGACCGGACCGACGTGGCCCCAGCCTTGGTCCTTCGCCGGCGCCAGCGTCTTGAAGATCGGATTCAGCGCGTCGACGGTTTTCTTGTCGCCGCCGATCATCATGCTGTATCCCTCCTTCAATCCCCAGACGCCGCCGCTGGTGCCGCAGTCGACATAGCCCAGGTCGTGTTCGGCGTACAGCGCGGCACGGCGCAGGGTGTCCTTGTAGTTGGAGTTGCCGCCGTCGACCACGGTGTCGCCCTTGGCCAGCAGCGGCAGCAAGGTGTTGACGGTATCGTCGGTGATCTTGCCGGAGGGCACCATCAACCACACCACGCGCGGCGTCGGCAGTGCCTTGACCAGGGCTTCGAGCGAGGTCGCTGCGGCGACGCCATCGGCTTCGGCGGCCTTGCGTGCATCCGCGCTGGGATCGAAGCCGGTGACCTTGTGGCCGCCTTTGACCAGCCGCTCCGCCATGTTGGCGCCCATGCGCCCGAGACCCACCATACCAAGTTCCATTGCGTTACTCCGTAGCGAAAAAACGAAAGCGTTGGCGCGGCACGCCAGCGGCGCGACACGTCGGACAGTGATTGCGACCGCGGCCGGCGACCTGCGTTCAACCGGATCCGATCGATGGACAGCGACAGTCGGCTCGTTGCAGCTTGCCACGGTCGCCGCGTTTCGCCATGCGCAGGATCACGTTGATGGCAGATCGATGGATCACACGCGGCTCGAACCGGCGCGGAAAATCCACATGATGATCGCGATGACGTCACGTGGGGATGAATGCATGCGGCTGTCGCTCCGGCGCCCGCTTCAGCGACGCCGCGTCCGCGATGCGCCAAGTTTGCGGGTCAGCGTGTTGCGCCCTACGCCGAGCGCGTTGGCCGCGTGCTGTCGATGCCCTGCGCTGGCCTGCAGTGCCGCCTGCAGCAAGGTCTGGTCGAGCGCCTCGCGTGCGCGCGCGTGGATGTCCGACTCGCCCTGGGCCAGCGCCGCGACGGCCCACTCGCGCAGCGCGTCGGTCCACTCGCCGCTGGCCGGCGCGATCGCGCTGGCACCGAGGTCGGCCGGCAGGATTTCCGCACCGGGCGCGATTACCGCCAGCCGCCGGCACAGGTTTTCCAGTTCGCGCACGTTGCCGGGAAAGTCGCGCTGCGCGATCAGTTTCAGTGCGGCGCGGGAAAAGCGTTTCGGTGGCAGCTTCAGGTCGTGCGCGGTCGACGCTAGAAAGTTTTGCGCCAGCAGCGGGATGTCGTCGCGACGCGCACGCAACGGGGGCAGCTCGATGCGCACCACGTCGAGCCGATGCATCAGGTCGGCGCGGAACTGCCCGGCCGTCACGCGCGCAGCCAGATCCTGATGCGTGGCAGCAACGATGCGCACGTTGCCGCGGATCAGCTCGCGCCCACCGACGCGATAGAACTCGCCGCCGGCCAGTACGCGCAGCAGGCGCGTCTGCAAGCCCAGCGGCATGTCGCCGATCTCGTCGAGGAACAGCGTGCCGCCATCGGCCTGCTCGAAGCGGCCGGCTACCCGGCGGGTGGCCCCGGTGAACGCGCCGGCTTCGTGGCCGAACAGCTCGCTCTCCAGCAGTTCGCTGGGGATCGCCGCGGTGTTCAGTGCCACGAAGGGTTTGTCGCGGCGCGCACTTTCCTCGTGCAGCGCCCGCGCCACCAGTTCCTTGCCGGTACCGGTTTCGCCGGTGACCAGCACGTTCAGATCGCTGGCCGCGACGCGGCCGATCAGTCGGAACACCTCGCGCATCGGTGCGCTCTCGCCGAGCAGCGCATGATTCGGCGCGATCGGCTGACTGCTTGCCGGCGTTGGCGTCGCCACGCTGGCCAGAGCGCGCTGCACTGCCGCCACCGCCTGGTCGAGATCGAACGGCTTGGCCAGATAATCCACCGCGCCGGCACGATACGCCGCCGCGGTGGTGGCAACGTCGGTATAGGCGCTCATCACGATCACCGGACCGATGGCGCGCGCCTGCAGCTCGCCGAGCAGGGCCAGGCCATCCTCGCCGGGCATGCGCACGTCGGTGAGCAGCAAGGCCGGGCGTGCTTCGTGCAACGCCTTGCGCGCGCCGGCCACGTCGCCGAATTCACGCACCACGAGGCCGGCATCGCGCAAGGCTTCGGCCAGCACGAAGCGCACGCCGCGGTCGTCGTCGACGATCCAGATGTCTCCAGTCATGCGTCACCTCCGCGAAACCTTCTTTGATGTGGGAGCGGCTTCAGGCGCGATGTTTCCCGACGAGGCTGGGCGGAGGTATCGCGACAGAAGTCGCTCCCGCAGTTTCTTGCGCAGTCGGCGGATCGGTCAGTCATGTGCACGCTCCAGCGGCAGGTACAGCGAAAACACCGTCGCGCCCGGTCGGCTCGTGCAGCGCAATTCGCCGCCGTGCTCGTGCACGATCTCGCGCGACAGCGCCAGGCCCAGGCCGGTGCCGTCGGCGCGGCCGGACACCAGCGGCTGGAACAGCGTGTCGCGCAGGGCGGCCGGCACGCCGGCGCCGTCGTCGATCACGTCCACCCGCAATGCCATGCGCACGCGTTCGCCCAGGCGCAAGCCATGCTCGACCCGCGTGCGCAAGGTCAGCGTGCGCGCACCAGCTTCCAGTGCATTGCGCGCGAGATTGAGCAATACCTGCTGCAGCCGATCCGCATCGCCGATCAGGTCCGGCACGCTGGGGTCGTAGTCGTGGCGCAGTTGCGGCGGCGCCGGTTCGGCCTGCAGAAGGTCGGCGAGCCGCTCCAGCAATTGATGGATGTTCACCGGCCCGATCTGCGCGGCGCCGCCGTGATGCAGCAGCCGGTTCGCCAACGTGCCGAGTCGATCCGCCTCGTCGATGATCAGGCCTGCCAGCGATCGCAGGTCGTCGTTGTCGACCCGCCGTTGCAACAGCTGCGCGGCGCCACGCAGGCCGGCCAGTGGATTCTTCACCTCGTGCGCGAAGCCACGCAGGGTGGCCGACAGCGGCGAGCTGTTCGCCAACGGTTCGGCCAGTGCGTGCACTTCCAGCAGCAGGCCGCCGTCGAATGGCTGCAGCGCGATGTCCGCGATGACTTCGCGGCCACTGGCGGCCACCAGCGCCACTGCGCGCCATTGTGCCGGGCGCTGTTCCGCCAGCACCTTCGCGGCCTGCGCCATGCCCTGTTCGGCATCGTCCAGCAACAACCCCAGCGGCTGCCCCAGCACGCCGCGAAAACCCAGTTCGAGGTATTCGATCAGGGCGGGATTCAGCCAGCGCAGGCGCAACCGTGCGTCGACCAGGGCCAGCCCGGTCGCCATCTGCTCCGCCCACGTCCGCCATGCCCGTGCATTCATTGCACCATGATGGGCAATGCGTCGACTTGGTGCAAATGATGGCTCACCGAGCAAGGGCTACATGCGCGCATGCCTGACTGACCCCCTGTCGATCGATCGCTCGAATGGCGGCTGCGATCACCCCGGTTTTCCCGCTCTGCCCGCGAACGAGCTTTTACGGCGCATTCACTGGCGCAATTTCATCGTCGGCAGATATGGCGAACGGGCGCCGCGACCGGAAGCATCCATGTCCTCGCAGCAGCATGCCGGCCTGAGCCGGGAATTCATCGAGCGCCAGCGCCAGCAGCTGATCGCGCTGCGCAACCAGTTGATGCGCGGCGAGGAAGACAGCCTGGAACACGAACGGGCGTTCCGGCTGGAACACGGCGACGAGGCCGCGGAGGAAGAAGAGGATGCGCAGGACATGGCGCAGCGGGAAATCGACCAGGCGCTGCACGACGTGAACAAGCGCCGCGTCGCGAACATCGAACGCGCGCTGCAGAAGATCGAGGAAGGCAGTTATGGTCTGTCCGACCTCAGCGGCGAGCCGATCCCGCTGAGCCGTCTGGAGACCACGCCGGAGGCGATCCTCACCGTGCAGGAGGAAGGTCAGCGCGAAACCCGTCGCTGACGCGCCATCGTCCACAGCCGGACCATTCGCCGGCTGAACCGCGGCATGCGCGGACACGCTCAGCCGAACTGCACGCTCAGCATCGAGATCGAACCGCCGTCCATGCCTTCGACCGGGAACGTCACCGGCTCGCCCTCGTCGCTGGCGCCGAGCACGTACAGCAGTGGCAGGTAATGGTCGGGCGTCGGTATCGACAGTTCGGCGTCGCGGCCCAGCGTCTCGTAGTTCACCAGGGCCTGGTGATCGCCCTGCGACATCAGCTCGCGCGCGTTCGCCTCGAAGCGCAGCGCCCAGTCGAACGGCTCGGCCGGGTGCCGGCCCCAGGCGTAGGCGTGCAGGTTGTGCACCACGTCGCCGCTGCCGATCAGCAGGATGCCCTCGTCGCGCAGCGGCCGCAGCAGGCGGCCCAGGCCGTAGTGGAACGCAGGCGGCTGCGACTCGTCGATGGACAGCTGCACCACCGGCACGTCGGCGTCGGGATAGACGTGGCGCAGCACCGACCAGGTGCCGTGGTCCAGCCCCCACGAGCGATCCTCGCCCACGTCCAGCGGCTGCAGCAGTTCGCGCACGCGACGCACCAGCTCGAGGTCACCCGGCGCCGGGTATTGCACCTCGAACAACTCGCGCGGAAAGCCGCCGAAATCGTGGATCGTGCGTGGCGATGGCATGGCGGTCACCGCGGTGCCGGGCAGGTACCAATGCGCCGATACCGACAACACCGCGCGCGGGCGCGGCAGGCGCCGGCCGATCGCGGCCCAGCCGCGGCTCCAGTCGTTGTCGTGCAGCGCGTTCATCGGGTTGCCATGGCCGAAGAAGATCGTCGGCATGCGGATCGCAGGAGTACTTTGCTCAGGCATCGGAAGAACTCCGCAGGGGTGGACGGTTCATGCCCGCGCATGGCGGACATTCACGGTGTCAGTCTGACCCGATAGCCAGCGTCGCGCCATGATCGCCGGGGATGGCGAGCGTCGTCGCCAATGAGGTCGATGATCAGATCCGGGAGAACACGATGAACATAGCCCTGATCGGCGTCGGCGCCGTCGGGGCGAGCTTGCTTCCCGCAAGCACCAGGCGCCGGCCATGACGGGCGGCAGCAAAACCCGGGAGGTTCGTCCAGGCGCTCGACGACGCCGGCGTTCCCTTGATCACAGACACGGATGCGCCCTCGCTGCCGGGACTGGTGCCGGGCTTTTCGCTGCATCAGGACCTGCATGCACTGGAACAGGCTGGCTTGAGCCGCTTCGAGGTCTTGTCGGCGGCCACCCGCGTGCCGGGGCAGTTGATCGCGACAGCCAAACCAGGTGCGCAGCATTTCGGCACCGTCGCGGTGGGCAGCCGCGCCGACCTGGTGCTCTCGGCGGTCAATCCGCTGGACGACCTCCGGACCCTGGAACATCCGCTCGGGGTCATGGCAGCGGGCCACTGGCATGATGCTGATGACCTGGCGACCCTGCTCAAGGGCATCGCGACGAAATACCACGCGGCCCAATGGCCGCCGCAGACAGACGGCAACTCCGCCGCGCTGCGCTGACCGGAGCGCGCGCCCGCGCCACGAGGTCGGACGGTTTTGCTCGACACGCCAACGCGCCGGCGTGGTTGCCGTGTCGACGATCCGTCGCGTTCTCGCGCGCCGACTCCACGCGCCGACTGCGGCAGTGCATGGGCGGGTACGGACCGCGCAAACACAACGGGCGCCGAGGCGCCCGTTGTTCTCACCGCATGAACCATCCGCTCAGAGCGAGTAGTACATCTGGAATTCCAGCGGATGCGTGCTGGCGCGGTACTTGGTGACTTCCTTCATCTTCACCTCGATGTAGGCGTCGATGAAGTCGTCGGTGAACACGCCGCCGGCCTTGAGGAAGTCGCGGTCCTTGTCCAGCGCTTCCAGCGCGGCGTCGAGGCTGGAGCAGACCTGGGGGATGTTCTTTTCTTCTTCCGGCGGCAGGTCGTACAAATCCTTGTCGGCCGGTGCGCCCGGGTCGATCTTGTTCAAGATGCCGTCCAGACCGGCCATCATCAGCGCAGTGAACACCAGGTAGCCGGAGTTCATCGGGTCGGGGAAGCGCACCTCGATGCGGCGGCCCTTCGGGCTGGCCACGTACGGGATGCGGCAGCTCGCCGAACGATTGCGTGCGGAGTAGGCCAGCATCACCGGCGCCTCGAAGCCCGGCACCAGGCGCTTGTAGCTGTTGGTGGTGGAGTTGGCGAACGCGTTGATCGCGCGGGCGTGCTTGAAGATGCCGCCGATGTACCACAGCGCGGTCTGGCTCAGGCCGCCGTACAGGTCGCCGGCGAACAGGTTCTCGCCGTTCTTGCTGAGCGACTGGTGCACGTGCATGCCGCTGCCGTTGTCGCCGACCAGCGGCTTGGGCATGAAGGTGACGGTCTTGCCGTTCTGGTGCGCCACGTTCTTGATGACGTACTTCATCGTCATCAGTTCGTCGGCCTTCTTCACCAGCGTGTTGAAGCGCACGCCGATCTCGCACTGGCCGGCATTCGCCACTTCATGGTGATGCACCTCGACCTTCTGGCCGAGCGATTCGAGCACCTTGCACATGTCCGCGCGCAGGTCGCCGAGCGAATCGACCGGGCTGACCGGGAAGTAGCCGCCCTTCACGCCGGGCCGGTGGCCGGTGTTGTTGCCGTCGTACTTGTAGCGCGACGACCACGCCGCTTCCTCGGAGCCGATCTCGTAGAACACGCGGCCCGGGTCGTTCTGCCAGCGCACCGAATCGAAAATGAAGAACTCCGGCTCGGGGCCGAAGAATGCGGTGTCGGCGATGCCGGTGGATTTCAGGAACGCCTCGCCGCGCTTGGCGATCGAGCGCGGGTCGCGGCCGTAAGCCTGCATGGTGCTCGGCTCCAGCACGTCGCAATGCAGGATCAACTGCACGTGCGCACTGAATGGATCGAGGTGGGCGGTGTCCGGATCGGGCAGCAGGATCATGTCCGACTCGTTGATGCCCTTCCAGCCGGTGATCGAGGAGCCGTCGAACATCTTGCCGTCCTCGAACGTCGACTCGTCGATCGCGTGGGCCGGGAAGGTGACGTGGTGATGCACGCCGAGCATGTCGGCGAAACGGAAGTCGACGAACTCGACCTCGTGTTCCTGGATCAGGTCGAGCACGGTGTTGGCGGCGGACATGGAGCAACCTCGTTGGGATGGGTGATCTGGGTGATCTGAGCAAGGCCCGTGCCAGCGGGGCGAACCCGCGCCGCGGCAACGACTGAGGGGCTTCCGGGGCAGCTCGGCAAGCAAATTGGCTTCATGATAGTGCAATCTGCAAACGTGATTGCACCATCGTGAGTCATAGCATTTCCGGTTTGATCGCCGGCACGCCCATCGTAGGTACTTTCGCCAACGCGAGGTAATGCCCCGCCCTTCGTGCGCCGGCCTCGTGCGGCAGGCGCAGGCCGAACACCACCTTGACCTTCAGTCAGCCCGCCCCACGCCACGATGATGCCCCGCCCGCCAGCCACACGCCAAGCCGGTGACCACCGGGCGCTCCCCGGCACCGGCGCGCCGATCACGCAGTCGGCAACGCACCGCCGATGCCGTGCACGCCGAAGCCAGGCAACCGCTTTGCCGGAATCCGGAACGGCCACGCACCGCGAGCAATGCTGTTGTGCCGATGGCCGTCCAGACGTCCATGCGCCATGACATGGCCAAGCGGCTGCAGCCTCCCCATGGCCCCGGCAGACCATGCGCCACTGGCGAAAGCCGTAGCCGCCGCACCATCGGCGACGACACGACCGCTCGGCGTCGGCACCAGCCACAGCCTTCTGCGGCTGCGTCTGCACTGTTCCGGCGAGCCCGCCCGGCCCGCGGCCGTCCGGCGCGACGGCAAACCCCGTAAGCTATGGCGTCATGCCGGCGACGTGTGCGCCAGCGCTGTCCCACCTTGCAACGGACCCGCCCGTGACCGACCTGCTCCACGTCATCCTGCTTGGCATCATCGAGGGCATCACCGAATTCCTGCCGATCTCCTCGACAGGTCATTTGCTGATCGCCGAGAAATTCGGCCTGGGCGCCCGCTCGGACCTGTTCAACATCGGCATCCAGGCCGGCGCGATCCTCGCGGTCACGCTGATCTACTGGAAACGCATCTGGCAACTGCTGACGCAGTGGCGCGATCCGGCCAACCGCGACTACCTGCTGAAGCTGATGGTGGCGTTCGCGATCACCGCCGTGCTCGGCTTTGTCGCAGTGAAGCTGGGCTTCAAGTTGCCCGAGACGGTGACGCCGGTAGCCTGGGCGCTGGTGATCGGCGGCTTGTGGATGATCGCCGCCGAGCGGCTGGCCGCGCGCCAGCCCGATCGCAGCGAGGTGACCTGGCGCGTGGCGATCCTGGTCGGCATCGCGCAGATGCTCGCCGGCATTTTCCCCGGCACTTCGCGCTCGGCCGCGACGATCTTCGCGGCGATGCTGTTCGGCACCAGCAACCGCGCGGCGGCCACCGAATTCGCGTTTCTCGTCGGCATACCCACGATGTACGCGGCCACCGGCTACGAGCTGCTGAAGGTGGTGAAGGACGGCGGCGCCGCGCACGAGGATTGGACCGCCCTGCTGGTCGGCTTCGTGGTCTCGGCGGTCATGGCGTTCGTCGCGGTGAAGTGGCTGCTCGGCTACATCCGCAGCCACACCTTCACCCCGTTCGCGATCTACCGCATCGCCTTCGGCGTGGCACTGTTGCTGCTGGTGCCGGCCGGGGGCTGAAACCTGCCGCGGCCGGCGCCTGTCTACGCCACTTCGGCCAGCAGTTCCTTGCGCACCGGTTTCGGCATGGCTTTCGGGGTGGCGACCGTGCACTGATTGGTGCGGTCGAACAGCTCGCGCACCCATTCCATGAAGGCCTGCACGCGGGCGGACAGGTGTTTCTTCTGCGGGTAGACGAGCCACACCGGCTTGCCGGTGGAATTGGTGTCGGTCATCACCATCTGCAGCATGCCCTTGTCGAGCATGCATGCGGCCATCATGCGCGGCATCTGGGTGATGCCCAGGCCGGCCGCCACCGCCTGCAACACCGATTCGCCGTCGTTGATCAGCATGTGCGCGTCGATGTCCACGCTCACCTGCCCGCCTGGCGTGTCGAACTGCCACTGGCGCGGACGGCCGTTCGGATAGACGTAGTTGATGCAGCGGTGATCCTTCAGGTCCTCGATACTGCGCGGCGCGCCGTGCTTGCGCAGGTACTCCGGCGAGGCGCACACCACGTTGCTCAGGTAGCCGATCTTGCGCGCGATCAGGCTGGAATCCTCCAGTTGGCCGACACGGATCGCGCAATCCAGACCTTCGCCGTTGAGGTCCGCCGGCGTGTCGCTCATCGACAACTCCAGCCGGATGTCCGGGTAACGCTGCTCGAACTCGGACAGGCGGGGGATCACCGCAGCGCGGCCCACCGATAGCGAGATGCCCACGCGCAACTTGCCGGTCGGCTTGCTGTTGGCAAAGTTCAGCGCCTCGGTCGCCTCGGCCAGGTCGGCGAGGATCTCCTTGCAACGCGCGTGGAAAGAGGCCCCATCGTCGGTCAGACGCAGGGACCGGGTGGAGCGGAACAGCAGCCGGGCGCCGAGCTGGGCTTCCAGCCGGGAAACGGCCCGGCTGACACCGGACGGGGTCATGCCGAGCTGGTTGGCGGCGGCAGCGAAACTCTTGGCCTCGACCACGCGGACGAAGGTCGAAATGGCGGAAAAGTCTTCCATTGTTTCAATTCCTCGTCGATTCGTGACTGCGGCGCACGAGTGTAATGCGCAAGAAACGGATTTTCTATACCCGTAAGTACACCTATTCTCTCGACCCTCGCCGGGGAATCCCCTGCCCGGCAAACAAGGTGTTGGGAGCGAAAGATGAAAAAACAATGGATGCTGGTCCCCCTGATCGCCGTCGCCGTACTGGGCAGCTGGGTTCTCCTGCACGGCGACGACAGCCATGCGCAAAGCCCCGCCGGTGGGCCGCCGCCGGAAGTGACCGTGGCGCAGGCGTTGAGCCGCAAGGTCAGCGACAGTGCCGAGTTCACCGGCCGGCTGCAGGCGGTCAACACGGTCCAGGTGCAGCCGCGGGTCGGCGGCTTCGTGGAGTCGGTGCATTTCCAGGAGGGCGCGCTGGTGCACAAGGGCGACGTGCTGTTCCAGCTCGACGCCCGCCCCTACCAGGCCGAGGTCGACCGGCTGGTCGCCAACCAGGCACAGGCCAAGGCCGAACTGAGCCTGGCCGAGACCAACCAGCGCCGCGCCGAGATGCTGCTGGCCCAGCACGCGATCGCGCAGCAGGAAGCCGACCGCCAGGCCACCACCGCGCAAAGCGCGCGGGCGCAGCTCGGTGCCGCCACCGCCGCACTGGCCGCGGCGCGGCTGAACCTGGACTTCACCCAGGTGCGCTCGCCGATCGACGGTCGCGTCAGCAATGCCCGCGTCACCCCCGGCAACCTGGTCACCAGCAACGACGTGCTGACCAGCGTGGTCTCGGTCAACCCGGTCTACGTCTACTTCGACGTGGACGAGCAGACCTGGCTCAAGCTCGACCATCTGCGCGCCAGCGCGAAGCAGGCCGGCCGCAACGCGCGGATCGAGGCCGCGATGGGCCTGGCCGACGAGACGGGCTACCCGCATGAGGGCCGCCTCGACTTCGTCGACAACCAGTTGCACACCGGCTCCGGCACGATGCGCCTGCGCGCGGTGTTCGACAACGCCGACGGGCTGTACACGCCCGGCCTGTACGCCCGCGTGCAGCTGCAGAGCGGCCAGGCGCGCCCGCGCGTACTGGTGGACGACCGCGCGATCGGCACCGACCTCGGCAACCAGTTCGTCTACGTGGTCGACAAGGACAACAAGGTGCAATACCGCAAGGTCGACACCGGCGCGCTGGTGCATGGCCTGCGCGTGGTCGACAGCGGCCTGACCGCCAACGACCTGGTGGTGGTGAACGGCCTGCAGCGCGTGCGCCCCGGGGTCGAGGTGAATCCGCAGAAAGTGGCGATGAGCTACCGGCTGGACAGCACGGACAAGGCGCTGGTCGAGCGGGGCGATGCACCGAACGCCGATTCGCGCACCGCGCAGGCCAACACGGCGACCGCAAAGACCCCGCAAGGCTGAACACACTCTCCCGCTCCCTGCCGTGCAGGGGGAGGAGCAAAGAAGACCGAGGCCGCGCAGCGGCTTCGTCGAGGATTCATTGCATGAAAAACATTGCCCAGTTCTTCGTCGACCGGCCAATCATGGCCGCCGTGCTGTCGCTGCTGTTCGTGATCACCGGCTCCATCGCGGTGTTCCAGCTGCCGATCAGCGAATACCCGGAAGTGGTACCGCCCACCGTGGTGGTGCACGCCAGCTATCCCGGTGCCAACCCGAAGGTGATCGCGCAGACCGTCGCCACGCCGCTGGAGGAGCAGATCAACGGTGCCGAAGGCATGCTGTACACCTCCTCGCAGGCCACCAGTGACGGCAGCCTGACGCTGACCGTGACGTTCGCGCTGGGCACCGATCTCAACAACGCCCAGGTCGACGTGCAGAACCGCGTGGCGCAGGCCCTGCCGAAACTGCCGGAGGAAGTGCAGCGGCTCGGCGTCACCACGCAGAAGAGTTCGCCCGACCTGACCATGGTCGTGCATCTCACCTCGCCCGATCAGCGCTACGACATGTTGTATCTGTCGAACTACGCGCGATTGCACGTGAAGGATGTGCTGGGCCGGCTCGACGGCATCGGCGACGTGCAGATCTTCGGTGCCGGCGAGTACTCGATGCGCGTGTGGCTGGACCCGCAAAAGCTGGCGCAGCGCTCGCTTACCACCGGCGACGTGATCAACGCGATCCGCGAGCAGAACGTGCAGGTCGCCGCCGGTGCGCTGAATGCGCCGCCCGGCCCGAGCAACAATGCGTTCCAGCTCAACATCAACACCCGCGGCCGGCTGGTCAGCGAGGACGACTTCCGCAACATCATCGTGCGCACCGACGCGAACGGCGGCGTGACGCATCTGAGTGATGTCGCCAAGGTCGACCTCGGCTCGAACAACTACGCGCTGCGCAGCCTGCTCGACAACAAGCCGGCGGTGGCGCTGCCGATCTTCGCGCGGCCCGGCTCCAACGCGATCCAGATCTCCGACGAAGTGCGCGCCACGATGGCGCAGCTGAAGAAGGATTTCCCGCAAGGCGTCGACTATTCGATCGTGTACGACCCGACTGTGTTCGTGCGCGGCTCGATCGAGGCGGTGGTGCACACGCTGCTGGAAGCGATCCTGCTGGTGGTGCTGGTGGTGATCCTGTTCCTGCAGACCTGGCGCGCCTCGATCATCCCGCTGGTGGCGGTTCCGGTATCGCTGATCGGCACGTTCGCGGTGATGTACCTGGCCGGCTTCTCGCTCAATGCCTTGAGCCTGTTCGGACTGGTGCTGGCAATCGGCATCGTGGTCGATGACGCCATCGTGGTGGTGGAGAACGTGGAGCGCCACATCGAGCTCGGCCAGGCGCCGAAGGAGGCCACGCGCCAGGCAATGCACGAAGTCACCGGCCCGATCGTGGCGACCGCGCTGGTGCTGTGCGCGGTGTTCATCCCGACCGCCTTCGTCAGCGGCCTCACCGGCCAGTTCTATCGCCAGTTCGCGCTGACCATCGCGATCTCCACGGTGATCTCCGCGTTCAACTCGCTGACCCTGAGCCCGGCGCTGGCCGCCGTGCTGCTGAAGCCGCACAACGCGCCGAAGGACCGCCTCACCCGCGGGATCGACCGTGCGTTCGGCTGGCTGTTCCGCCCGTTCAACCGGATGTTCCACCGCGGCTCGGAGCGTTACGTGGGAGGCGTCAAGCGCATCGTGGGCAAGGGCAAGCTGGCGCTGGTGGTCTACGCCGGCCTGATCGCGCTGACCTGGTTCGGCTTCTCGCACGTACCGACCGGTTTCGTGCCGGGCCAGGACAAGCAGTACCTGGTGGCGTTCGCCCAGCTGCCCGACGCGGCGTCACTCGATCGTTCGGACGACGTCATCCGGCGCATGAGCGCAATCGCGCTGAAGCAGCCGGGCGTGGAACATGCCGTCGCCTTCCCCGGCCTGTCGATCAACGGTTTCACCAACTCGACCAACTCCGGCATCGTGTTCGTCACGCTGAAGCCGTTCGAGGATCGGCGCAGCGCGGATCTTTCCGCCGGCGCGATCGCCGGTGCGCTGAACCAGAAGTTCGGCGCGATCCAGGACGCCTACATCGCGGTGTTCCCGCCGCCGCCGGTCATGGGGCTGGGCACGATCGGCGGATTCCGCATGCAGATCGAGGATCGCAGCGATCGCGGTTTCGACGAGCTGTACAAGCAGACCCAGAACCTGATCGCCGCCAGCCGCAAAGACCCTGCACTGGCCGGGCTGTTCTCCAGCTTCCAGGTCAGCGTGCCGCAGGTGGACGCCGACGTGAACCGCGAGAAGGCCAAGGCCGAGGGAGTGAACCTGGGCGACGTCTACCAGACCATGCAGGCCTACATGGGCTCGCTCTACGTCAACGACTTCAACCGTTTCGGCCGTACCTACCAGGTGAACGTGTCGGCCGACCCGGCGTTCCGCCACACGCCCGAGGACATCCTGCAACTGAAGACGCGCAACGCGCAGGGCCAGATGGTGCCGCTGGGCTCGTTCGTCACCGTACAGCACGGTGCCGGCCCGGACCGCGTGCAGCACTACAACGGTTATCCGACCGCCGAGATCAATGGCGGCCCGGCGCCCGGCTTCAGTTCCGGCCAGGCGCAGGCGGCGATGGAAAAGCTGGCCAAGGACAACCTGCCCAACGGCATGAGCTTCGAGTGGACCGAGCTGACCTACCAGCAGATCCTCGCCGGCAATACCGCGATCCTGGTGTTCCCGCTGTGCGTGCTGCTGGTGTTCCTGGTGCTGTCGTCGCTGTACGAGAGCTGGTCGTTGCCGCTGGCGGTGATCCTGATCGTGCCGATGGTGCTGCTGTCCGCGATCGCCGGCGTGTGGCTGTCCGGTGGCGACAACAACATCTTCACCCAGATCGGATTGATCGTCTTGGTCGGACTGGCGTGCAAGAACGCGATCCTGATCGTGGAGTTCGCCCGCGAACGCCAGCATGAAGGCATGGCCCGCCACGAAGCCGTGCTGGAAGCGGCGAAGCTGCGCCTGCGGCCGATCCTGATGACGTCGTTCGCCTTCATCATGGGCGTGGTACCGCTGGTCACCTCGCACGGCGCCGGTGCCGAGATGCGCCATGCGATGGGCGTGGCGGTGTTCTCCGGCATGCTCGGCGTGACCATCTTCGGGCTGATCTACACACCGCTGTTCTACGTATTGATTCGCGCCCTGGTCGAGCGTCGCGAGGCGCGCGCAGCCGAACGCGCCGCCGCGCACGCGCTGCCGGCGCTGGAGAACCACTGATGAAAACGTTCATTCACAACACGATGCAGGAAACCTTTGGCCGTCATTCCTGCGAAGGCAGGAATCGCACCACCGCACACCCCGGCAGACGAACAAGTGCGATCCCGGCCTTCGCCGGGATGACGGTGGTAGTTCTTCGAGCGTCGTTGCTGGCCGCCGCTCTCGCACTGGCCGGCTGTGCCAGCGTCGGACCGAACTACCACGCCGCGAAGATCGCCGCACCGCAGCTACAGGGCCTCGACGCTACGCAGGAGAACAACGCGCAATTCCAGGCCGCATGGTGGAAGCAGTTCAACGACCCGGTGCTGGACGCGTTGATCCAGCGCGCCGCGGCGAACAACCTCGACCTTCGCATCGCGGTGGCGCGTCTGCATGAATCGCGTGCGCTGCTCAGCGGCAGCAAGGCCGCCCGGTTGCCGACGATCGACACGGACGTGAACTACACCCGCAGCCGCGGCCAGCAGCCGGGCTTCAGCGACCAGCGCCGCACCACCACGACCTACCAGGCCGGCTTCGATGCGTCGTGGGAGCTGGACCTGTTTGGCGGCATACGCCGTTCGGTGGAAGCGGCCGGTGCCGACCTCGGCGCCAGCGAGGCCGCGCTGCACGACGCGCAGGTCAGCCTGCTGGCCGAGGTCGCGCGCAATTATTTCGAGTTGCGCGGCAGCCAGTCGCGGCTCGACATCGCCCAGCGCGACATCGAGAACCAGCGACAGACCCTGCACCTGACCGCGGTGCGCCAGCAGCTCGGGGCCGGCTCCGAACAGGATGTGGCCAGCGCGAAAGCGCGCCTCAGCGCCGTGCAGGCGCAGCTGCCGGTGCTGCAGACCGCGGTGAGCGCCAGTGAATTCCGCCTCGCGGTACTGCTGGGCGAGCGACCGGGCGAGCTCGACATCGACGTGTCGCCGAAGAGCTTCACGCCGATTGCAACGACCTTGCCGATCGGCGATGCCGGCGACGTGCTCGCACGCCGTCCGGACGTCCAGATGGCCGAACGCGAATACGCCGCCGCCAATGCGCGCATCGGCGTGGCCAAGGCCGACTTCTTCCCGCACATCTCGCTGGGCGGCTTCCTCGGCTTCCTGTCCGGACGCAGCAACGATTTCGGCAGCCCGTCGACGCGCGCGTGGACGCTGGCACCCAGCATCAGCTGGCCCGGCCTCAACGTGCAACGCGTGCGGGCGAACCTGCACGCCAGCGAGGCACGCACCGACGCGGCGCAGGCGAACTACCAGCGCACCGTGCTGGAAGCGATCGAGGACATCGACAACGCGGTCACCGGCTTCAACCAGCAACGCATCCGCGTGAACCACCTGATCGAGCAGGGCACGCAGAGCAAGCGCGCCGCCGACCTTGCCCGTGTGCGCTACCAGGAAGGTGCCACCGGTTTCCTCGAACTGCTCGATGCCGAACGCACCCAGCTCGCCGCCGAAGACGACCTGGCCCAGGCCGAGGCGGCGATCAACACCCGCGCCGTCGCGCTGTACAAGGCGCTCGGCGGCGGCTGGCAGGCGTGCGGCGACGAACACTGCAGCGCCGTCGCCCACGCCGATACCGCCAGCGCGCCATGAGCCGGCCGGCCCGACGCGTACCGGCGACGGCTACCGCACCGGTCTATCGCGTGGCGCTGGTCACCGGCGCCAACCGCGGCCTCGGCTTCGAGGTGGCACGCCAGCTCAGCGAACGCGGCATGACCGTGCTGCTGGGCGCGCGCGACCTGGACAAGGGGCTGCATGCCGCGCGCCAGCTGACCGGCGCGCCCGGCGAGGTGATCGCGGTGCAGCTCGACGTCACGCAGCAGGACCAGGTCGACACGCTGGTGCGCTGGATCGAGGTCACCTACGGCCGGCTCGACGTGCTGGTCAACAACGCCGGCGGCCATTACGACCACGACGCACAGGCCAGCAGCGCCGACATCGCACCGGCAATCGATGCGATGCAGACCCACCTGTTCGGCACCTGGCGACTGTGCAGCGCGCTGCTGCCGTTGATGCGCCGGCACGGCTACGGTCGCATCGTGAATGTTTCCAGCGGCTGCGGCGCCAGTGGCTCGAACAGTAGCCACTGCGTGGCCTACCGCACTTCCAAGTCCGCCCTCAACGCGTACACCCGCACGCTGGCGGCCGAGCTGGAAGGCAGCGGCATCGCGGTCAACGCGGTATGCCCGGGCTGGGTCGCCACCGAGCTCGGCGGCCCCGGCGGCCGTCCCGTCGCCGTCGGTGCCGCCGGCATCGTCTGGGCCGCCAGCCTGCCCGTCCCCGCACCGACCGGACGATTCTTCCGCGACCGCGACGTGATTCCGTGGTGAATCGGACCGAATGAATCGGCCCGACCCGAATTGCCCCGGCACGCTGTAGGAGCTAGCTCTTGCCGACGGCGCTGTGCTGCGAATACAGCGCGTGCCAACCGCCGTCGACGTAGACGAAGATGTCGGACGAACGAACGCCGTTGCTCGCGCCCAGGGCCGGGTCGTAGAACGTGAGGATGGCGGTGTCGCCGTGAATCACCACGGCCTTGCCGGACGGATGCGTCTTCAGCCATGCCTCGACCTTGCGCCGCTCCGCATCGTTGCCGCGGTTCTTCGCCGCGTGCGCGATGATCGCGGCCTTCGGATGCACCGCGCCGTCGGCACCGACCGAGCGGTACTCGGGCAGCAGCAGGTCGTCGAGCCAGGCCGTGTCGCCACCGAGCTCGGCCTCCAGCCAGTGCTGGTCGACCGCGATCACCGCTGCCTCGGTCTTGCCGGTTTCGTCGATGCCGGCCGCGTTCGCGGCGGAGGTCGCCGCGATGGTGATCTCGGCCGCCAGTACCAGCACGACGAGGCACGCCATGCTGACCTGAAAGATGTGTTGCCTGCGCATGTCGCTGCCCTCGTCGGCGGCGGATTTGCCGCCGGTCGAGATTGCCGCGCAGGGCGGTCGGCCGCATCGTTCCGGTGACAAACGCCCGTGGCGACGTGACAAGCGGCCGGAATGCCGCGGCCGGCGGCGCCGGGCCTGCCGAGGCGGCGGCGGTTCTGCCACGCCGGATCGCGCGACACCCGTGCCGCATCGCCTCCCGGCCGGTTGCATGGACACGGATGCCGCTCGTCACCGCCGCTGCGCCGGTCGTCACACACTCCGCGACGACACCGATGTGGCACGCGATCCTGCACCGGTCATCCACCGCGATGCCGCCGCGCAGGCGGCGAGGAAGATCCCATGCGCTTGCCGGCTACCTTCATGATCACCGCGTGCCTGCTCGCTGCCGCCGCGCATGCCGCACCGCCCGTGCCGACGATCTTCGCGCCGGACAGCATCGCCGGCGACGCCGATGATGGCGCGGCCGCGTTCACCCCGGACGGCGCGACGGTGTATTTCATGCGCGGTACCGACAGTTTCACCTTGGTGGAATCGCATCGCCGGGGCGGTCGCTGGTCGACACCGAAGGCCGCGCCGTTCTCGGGGCGATGGCGCGACCTCGATCCGGCGATGGCACCGGACGGCTCGTTCCTGCTGTTTGTTTCGAACCGGCCGGCCGCGCCCGGCGGCCAGCCGATCGATGCGGTTCACGCGGGCCAGCGCCGCGCCGGCCAGGGCATGAATCTGTGGCGGGTGGATCGGCGCGGCGGCGGCTGGGGCACGCCGGTGCGCCTGCCCGAGATCGTCAACCGCTGTTCGATGACGTTCGCGCCCAGCGTCGCCGCCGACGGCAGCATTTATTTCATCGGCTGCGCTGCGCCGGACGAGAGCCTGCGGCTGATGCGCACGACATATCGCGACGGCAGCTACCAGGCACCGTACGTGGTGAAGCTGGGCGATGCGGATGCGCAGATCCGCGACCCGGCGATCGCGCCCGACCGCTCCTTCATCGTGGTGGCGACGAAGCACGCGGCGCAGCAACCGTATCGCCTCGCGATCGCGTTCCACACGACCGCGGGCTGGAGCGCGCTGCGCGATCTCGGAGACAGCGTCAACGGCGGCAAGCACAGCATGGGGGCGCAGCTCGGCCCCGACCATCGCACGCTGTATTTCTACAGCGACCGCCGCCTGCCGCCATCCGATCCGCACGCGTCGGCGGCATGGAACAACGGCGACGACCACATCTGGCAGGTGGCGCTTGCAACGTGGCTGGATGCGCATGCCGGGCCGCGCCACTGACGACCTGCCGAATCCTCATCGCGTTTTCTGCCACGGAGCGCTCCGATGCGTAGCCATTACCTGTTGCGGATCCTCGCCCTGATCCTGGGCAGTGCTTTCGCCGTATCGGCGCGGGCAGTCACGACCGTCGGGTCGCCTCCCGCGGCCGGGCCCTGGACGCTGGCGCACGACGCCTCGCCCGCCTTCACGCCGAACGGCGACACGGTGGTGTTCACCCGCGGCCGCGGTGCGGACCGCCATCTGTACGTGGCGCATCGCCACGGCACCGCGTGGTCGACGCCGGCTCCCGCGCCGTTCTCCCATCGCTGGATGGACATCGAGCCGGCCATGGCACCGGACGGCAGCTACCTGGTGTTCGTCTCGAACCGCCCGGCGCTTGGCGGTGGCTCTGCGCTGGATGGCCAATGGGGCGGCAAGGCGTGGCCCGGTCGCGGCGGCAACCTGTGGCGAGTGGATCGCGTCGGCGCTGGCTGGGGCACGCCCACCCGCCTGCCCGCGACAGTGAACGCCGACAGCTCGACCTTCTCGCCGGCGGTGGCCAACGACGGCAGCGTGTATTTCATGCGCGCGGATCCGGCCAGCGGCGCGTTCCGGCTCTATCGGAGCCGCTTCGTGCAGGGCCACTACACGGCGGCGCAACCGTTGGCGCTCGGCGGCGGCAAGGCACATTCCGACTACGACCCGGCAGTGGCGCCCGATGGTTCCTTCCTTGTCTTCAGTTCCGATCGTGCGCCGTCGTCGCCGAACGGCGACGACCTGTTCATCGCCTTCGCCACGCCCGCCGGCTGGAGCACGCCGCGCGACCTCGGCGTGGCCGGCGACGAAGCGCGCCTGAGCCCGGATCACCGGACGCTGTACTTCAGCGGCGGTGGCCAGCGCATCCACCGCGTAGCGCTGGCTCCCTGGCTGCTCCATCGGCCGATCCACTGAACGCGATGCGGTCGCCGGGGCATGGCCTCCAGCACTGTTGCATGCGGCGCGTCGGCCGCACACTGTGGCGTCGACCATCAACGCCAACCCTCCAGGAGTCCACATGGCCACTCAGGAAATCGTCGAGCTTCAGCGTGTCTTCCTGTCGCGACTCGACGCCCTCGACCACATTCTCGATGTCGGCGAAAAGCACTTCGCCGATCTCGGTGCAGCACTGCAGGAACGCCTTGCGCCGGACATGTTCCCGCTCGGGAGCCAGATCGCCATTGCGTGCAATCAGCCGCGTGGCTTCTCGCAATGGTGCGCCGGCGAGCCGGTGGAGAATCTGGCGGCGGACGTCGACTCCGTGGCCGTGGCACGCGCGCATATCCGGCAGACCAGGGAACTCGTTTCCGGCATCCGTGTAGGCGATGAAAAGCTGGACGAGGTCAAGCGCATCGGTCTTGGCCCGGGCAGGTACTGTGAACTGCCCGGTCGGCAATACGTGAGCGATTACCTTCTCCCGAACCTCTACTTCCACGTCACCACGGCATACGCCATCCTGCGCAAGCTCGGCGTCCCGCTGGGCAAGGCCGACTACATGCATTTCCTGGCTCCCTACATAAAACTCTCGGGTGCTGCCTGACCATTCGTTCGCCGCTTCATTGCGGCCAGGTCGGATGCTGGCCGAGACGCCCCTGCGGGTGCCTCGGTCCGACTCACTGCAACGGGCGGCCCCTGACGGGCCGCCGCTGATTCCAGGCGACAGCGTGCCACGCACCCACCGCCGGCACGGGAGTATCGCGTGATCATCCAAGACACCCCGCGCTGGCAACGACTCACCCTGGGCTTCGGCTTCTGGACGCTGCTGGCGCTGTCGTATGCGCTGAGCAGCGGACTGTCCTCGATCAGCGAAGGCTACCCGGCGAACTGGCTGCGCGCGCTCAGCTGGAACCTCGGCAACTTCTGGCTGTGGATGGCCCTCGTGCCGCTGGTGGGCTGGCTGGGGCGACAGACCGCAGGGCGCAGCTGGCGCCGCTTCTTCGCCGTGCAGGTACCGGCCAGCCTGGGCGTGGCGCTGCTGCAGATGGCGGCGCACCTGGTGCTGTTCTGGAACCTGAGCGGCCCCGGGCAGATGAAAGCGCGCACGCTGGGCCAATACATGGGCATGGAATTCGCCTACAGCTTCCACCTTGCCGTGCTCACCTACTGGGTGATCCTGGCGGTGCTGCGCGGGATGGAATCGCGCCAGCACCTGCGCGACGAAAGGCTGCGCCGCACGCAACTGGAAACGCAACTGGCGCAGGCGCAACTGCAGGCGCTGCGCATGCAGCTGCAGCCGCACTTCCTGTTCAACACGCTCAACGCGATCTCGGCGCTGGCGCTGGCCGACCCGCTGCAGGCGCGGCTGATGATCGCGCGCTTGAGCGACTTCCTGCGGCTCACCCTGGAGGAACGCCACGCGCCGCAGGTGCCGCTGGCGCGCGAGCTGGAATTCCTCGCCTGCTATCTCGGCATCCAGCAGATGCGTTTCCAGGACCGGCTCAGCACGCAACTCGATGTGGACGACGACACGCTGGCCGCGGCGGTGCCGAACCTGATCCTGCAGCCGCTGGTGGAGAACGCGTTGCGCCACGGCCTGCAGGACAAGCCCGGCGCCGGCACCCTGCGCATTTCCACGCGCCGCGACGGCGGCCATCTGCAACTGCGCGTGGACGACGACGGGCTCGGCCTGCCGCCGGCCGGCACGGCCGAAGGCATCGGCCTGGGCAATACGCGCTCGCGCCTGCACATGCTGTTCGGCGACGCGGCACAACTCGAACTCAGCCCGATCCCCGGCGGCGGCACGCGCGCCGAGGTGCGCCTGCCGTTCACCGAGCACGTCGCATGAACAACACGCCACGCCTGCGCACCGTGCTGGTCGACGACGAGGTGCTGGCGCGCCTCGCGCTGCGCCAGGCGCTGGCCAGCCACCCCGAAGTGGAGATCGTCGGCGAATGCGGCAACGCCGCCGAGGCGATGCAGGCGGTGCGCGCACTGCAGCCGGACCTGCTGTTCCTGGACATCCAGATGCCCGGCATGGACGGCTTCGAACTGCTGCACGAACTCGCGCCCGACCGCCTGCCGCTGGTGGTGTTCACCACCGCCTTCGCCGAACACGCGCTGCGCGCGTTCGACGCGATGGCGCTGGACTACGTGCTCAAGCCGATCGACCAGGCCCGCTTCGACCAGGCGATGGCGCGGGTGAACCAGCACTGGCACGGCCTGCATGCCGGCACCGGCGCCGCGACCGAACCGGCACCCGCCAACGGCTACGTGCAACGCCTCAGCGTACGCCACGGCGAACACATCCGCGTGCTCGCCGTCGACGACATCGACTGGATCCGCGCCGACGGCAACTACCTGCACATCCATATCGGCCCGGTCCGCTACCTGCATCGTGACACCTTGCGCCACCTGCTGGTGCAACTCGACCCGGCGCGCTTCCTGCGCATCCATCGCGGCACGCTGGTCAACCTGGCGCGCATCCGCGAGGTGCATCCGTTGTTCAAGGGTGGGGCGGAGATCGTGCTGCATGACGGTACGCGGCTGGATCTGAGTCGGCGGTTTCGTGCCGGTGCGCGGGTGGTGCTGGGGTTGCCCTGAAGAACCGCGCGGAATTCGGTAAAGACGCTCGCGAAGCCCTCGAACCAGGCAAACGGCCGGAAAGCGCTGCAGGACATCCGGTACGACATCCTCAATGACGACTTCGACTACTGAGGTGATGGAAGTGAAGGTATGGGAACTCAAAAGCGGCTCCGTCAATGACTATGCGCCACTGGTCTTTGCCAGTGACAAGGACGTCGAGTCGGGCATGTTCGACACCTCTGGTGCCAGCCTCTCCTGGTCAAAGAAGCCCAAGGTCGAAGTCTTCGTCGAACCTGGAAAGAAGAAACCCAAACCGCTGGCAGATGTCAGTGCGCTGACTCCTGGCGCCCTGGCCATGAACGACAGGGCAAAGGCTGCGCTCGAGCCCTTCCTGTCGCGCTTCGGGCAGTTCCTGGAGATGGATTGCGCGGGCGAGCCGCGCTGGTTCTACAACGTGACCAACGTCATTCCCTGCATCGACGAGGCTCGCTCGGCCAAGCGTCCGAGCGGCTCGATCGTGAAGGAGGCATTCTTCGAGGACAGGCTGCCGGTCAGTGCTGCCGTGTTCAAGGACCCGCTGACAGCCGCGGCTGTGCTGTATGTCAACGAAGCGGGCAAGGCAGCACTGGAAACCATCATCGCTGAAGCGGCCATCGTGGGCATGGCCCTGGTCGAACTCGGACCACCGCCGAAGAAGCCTCGTCCGCGGGGCTGAGTTAGCAAAGGGACGCTAGCAAAGGGCACGGAGGTAGTTAAATTGGATTAATTACCTCCGTCCTCCGTCCCCTTTGATTCTTGATGGACTCCAAGCACTGAGAGAGCTTTCTCTGCCATCGGCTTGACGTCGCTCTCGGCGTTGACCAGCGCCGGCGGCGAACGCCGCCCCGGCCGATCCCGCTTCCGCGAAGAAGCCTGCATGAATTCCCGCTGCTGAAGTGACCGCGGGGTGCGCTACACCCACACGTCGTTCTGCGCGGTATAGGCACCGCCTGCATCGCCGGTGTTGACCACGCCGCGTGGCTCGACCAGCATCACGCAGCATTCCTGCGCGGCCACGGGGCGATGCTCCACGCCTTTGGGAACGACGTACATTTCCCCGGCAGCGAGCGGGATGGCCTTGTCCCTGAACTCGAGCGTCATGGTGCCCTGGAGCACGATGAAGACTTCATCCGTGTCCGCGTGCGCATGCCAGACAAACTCGCCCTGCAGCTTGACGAGCTTGAACTGGTAGTCATTCATTTCGGCAATGACGCGGGGCGACCAGTGTTCCGAGAACCGGGCGAGCTTGTCCTGGAGATTGATCGCACCGTCGGTCATGGCACACCTGATCACGCGTTGTCTTTCACATATTGCGGCGTCATGCTGCGGATCTCGCCCGGCTCGGCAAGCAGCGCATGCGTGTCGCGCTGATAGTCGGAGAACCAGGGTTGCTGCGCGAACTCCCGGATGCTGGCGGGGTCGCCCAGCCCGAACACGATGATCCGGTCGGGATCGCCGTCATCGTAGCAATAGTAGAAACCGAGCGTGCTGCCGGCGATGTAGTCGCGGGCGTATTTTTCCCAGACGCGCCTGACCTCGTCGCGCTGGCCGGGTTTGGCCTTGAGCATCACCAGGCTGGCATTTCTGTTCATGGCGTTCTCCTCACGTGCGTTGGCTTCGCGGCCGCCGCGTGCGGCCGCCAGACACCAGGACGCGTGGGAAGCCGCCATCGTGACAAGTCGATCCAGAATTTTTTGGCGCGGGCCACATGACCGGGGACGGCGCCCGCGCCGGTCGAGGCCGGGCGGCGACCAGGCAATGGCCATGCGCATCGTCGACGAGCCGACGGGCCGAGCCGGTCCTACGACGCCAAGGCAGGGCGCCCTAGCGCTGCACGATGTGCGCGAACCATTCCCAGCCGCGCACGCGTTCGGTGATCAGCTTGGTGCAGGTCAGCATCGGCACCGCCAGCAGGGCGCCGGGGATGCCCCACAGCCAACCCCACACCAGCAGCCACAGCAGGATCGCGATCGGGCTGAGCCGCATGCTGGCGCCCTGGATCAGCGGGGTGATCAGGTTGCCCTCCACCGCGGTGATGCCGGCGAAGGTAAGCACCGGCAGGAACACTTCCAGGCTGGCGTCGTTCGCGTAGAGCATGCACACCAGGGCCAGCACGGTGGTGGTGACGATCGCGCCGACGTAGGGGATGAAGTTGGCGAACATCGCCACCGCGCCCCACAGCAGCGGGTCGGGCACCTTGTACAGCCACAGCATGCCGGCGGTGACCGCGCCGAGGCTGGCGTTGATCAGCAACGCGGTGAGCAGGTAGCGCGATACCTCGGTCTGGATCCCGCGCACGATCGTCACTGCGTGTCGCTTGTACGCAAAACTGGGCGTGATCTCCACCAGTCGGCGCAGCATCGAGTCGCCGTAGATCAGGAAGAAGAACACCAGCAACATCACGCTGAGCACGGCCGCCAGCACCTTCGGCGCGGTCGAGACCACGTCCCAGGCGCTGATCGAGATCGGCGTGGACTGCGGCACCACGGCGCGGCTGTTGCCGCTGACCAGGGTCTGCGTGGCACGGTTGGCCGCTTCCAGCGGCTTGGTGAAGCTGCGCAACTTCGGCACGAAACTGCGGATTGCGGTGGGCGCGCCATGGAACCAGCCGATCGCCGGCTGCGCCAGCAGGCCCACGCCGGTGCCGATGCCGACGATCAGGCCGATCATCAGCACGCTGGCGGTCAGCCAGCGCGGCAGGCGGATGCGTGTACCGAAGGCGACGATCGGGTTCAGCGCCAGCCCGATGAACGCGGCCAGCACCAGCGGAATCAGCAAGGCCTTGGTCAGCGTGATGGTGTACATCAGCGCCAGCAACATCAGCGCGTTCAGCACCATGCGGATCGCGCGCAGGTGTCGGCGCGTCGCGCGCCCGACGTTCAGCCGACGCGTCGCCTTCGAGGAGGCTGGATCCTCGAGCGCAGACGTTTCCGGCGGTGGCTCCGCGTCGAGCAGGATCGCCGCCACGCCGTCGTCTGCCACGGCATCCGCGGGCGCAGGGACTTTCTCGGATTCGCTCATGCCCGGTCGCCGTGATCCCGTTCGTCGGTACGGGGCCGACGATCCATGCCGGCCACTCCCAGCTCGGCCACCAGCCGCGTGCCCCAGGCGACCGCTTCGGCCAATCCGCCGCCGAGCAGGCTGCCCAGTCCCGGAATCCGCAGCGGATGCACGTTGAGGCTGCCCAGCACGAAGCCGGCACCGGCCGCCGTGCCCACCGTGGTCAGCGGATATTCGCGGCCGCGCGCCAGCAGGGCCGCGGCAGGCGTGCTCAATTCGCGGCGCACCATGCTCATGCGCAGTCTTGCCTCCTGCACTTTGGCGCGCTGTTTCGTCAGGCTCATGGGCGATGTTCCCCTTCGGTGGACCGATCCGCTGGAGCTTCGGCCTCGGCTTTGTGCATGGTGTCGCGCATCATGGCATGCCATTCGCCGCGCGTGGCCGGCAGGCTCATCCAGTGCATGCAGCGCCGGAACAGCCCGATCGCACCGAGCAGGAACAGCACCTGCAGCACGGCCAGCGCCAGCAGCGCCCAGGTCCACGAGCCCAGCCACCAGGCCAGCAGCAGGCCGATCAGGCCGAGCACGGTAAGCCCGAAGCCGACCCCTGCCACCGTGGCGGCCAAGCCCGCCAGCAGCATCCAGGAAATGGCGCTGCGCGCCAGTCCCAGTTCCGCCGCCAGCAGATGCATCTGCGCACCGAACAGTCGCTTGACCGCCCGGCCGAGCTGGCCGATCTCCGTCAGCAACCCAGACGAAGACGGCGCCGGTTCCGGCGCCGTCGCTTCGCGAGGTGGCTCGCCCTCGTCGTGCATCCCCGACTCCCGCGTCGTATGGGTCAACGCCGCAGGATGCGGCCGAGCAACCAGCCGGCACCCAACGCGATGGCCACCGACTGTACCGGTTTCTCGCGGACGTATTCGCGCGCCTGCTCCAGCCACGCATCTGCGCGATCCATCGTTTCGTCGTAGACCTCGCGGCTGCGCTCGCTGACGTGGGCGGCCTTGTCGCTGGCCTTGTGGACGGCGTCGGCCGCCTTGTCGGTGGCGCGATGCAGCCCTTCCTCGACGGTATCGGCAGTGCGCTCCACCGTTTCCTTCGTGCTGGCTACCGCATTGGAGGTGGCCTGTTTGATCCGCTCGGCACGCTCATCGATGCGGCTGCCGGCGGGCTGTTCGGGGTGTTCGATAGGGTTGTTCATTGCTCAGCTCCGGAAAAATCTCAGTGTGGCGCCGCCCTGTCTAGAGCCGTTGATCATCTGGCACGGCGAAAGAACGCAATGATCGCAAGGATCAGGAATACCACGAAAAGGATCTTCGCGATGCCGGCCGCGGCGCCGGCGATACCGCCAAAACCGAGTACGGCCGCGATGATCGCGATGACCAGGAAAACCAGCGCGTAATGAAGCATGGAGGCGTCCTCTATGTAGTTGTGACGGCTGCGGCCGGTCAGCCGCGTGCGTTCATTCACCCACAGCGCGCGCCATGCGAGTGTGAAGACGGTCGGTATCGCCCTGCACGCGAAGCCGACGTTTGCGCCTGCGCACGATCAACCGGCCACGGCCGGGTTCAAGCTGAAGGTGCCGACCAGCTCGGCCTCGGCCAGCACGTGACCGACCATCGCCGCGCGCAATTCGGCCAGCGAAAAACCCTTGATCAGGGGCAGCGAGGCAACGTCCAGCGCATGAATCTTGAAGTGGTAATGGTGCAGCAACGCGTCATTCCATGGCGGGCAAGGGCCGTCATAACCGAGATATTCGCCGCCCATGTCCGCGTCGCCGGCAAACCAGCCGGTAAAGTCGTTGACACCCTGCACGCTGCCCGGCGGCCCGAACGGATCGCGCTTGCCGCGCGGCGTGACCTCGTTGCTGCAGGCGCCGGCCGCCAGCTCGCCGCACTCGGCCGGGATATTCGCCATCAGCCAGTGCACGAACTCGACCCGCGGCAGGTCCGCCGGCACTGTGCGGCCCTGCTTGTTCACGTCATCGCCGCGGCTGGGCACGTCGGTGTCGATGCAGGTCAGCACGAACGAACGCGTGGCGGACGGGGCGTTTTTCCAGGCCAGGTGCGGGCTGTGGTTGTCGGACAGCGCGAACGGATCGGCGCGCTTGCCGAAGGCGAACTCAGGCGGAATGGAGTGGCCGTTCTCGAAATTGTCGCTGCGCAGTTGCATGGTGTGTCTCCGCTCGGGTTGCGTGTTGCGTGGAGTGCGATTCCTGCCTTCGCAGGAATGACGACGGTGGGGCTTTTTGTCTCGTCATTCCTGCGAAGGCAGGAATCGCACTTCAATACAGAATAGTCGGATACAAGTCCCGCCAGTCGGCATTGCTTTCGGCGATCAAGCGCATCTTCCAGTCGCGCTTCCACCGTTTGAGCGCTTTCTCGCGCAGGATCGCCGACTCCATCGTCGGGTGAAGCTCGTACCAGACCAGAGTGTGGCTGCCGTAGCGATGGGTAAAGCCCTCCACCACGTCGTTCTTGTGCTGCCAGATGCGTTTGGTCAGGTCGCTGGTGACGCCGATGTAGAGGACGCCGTTCTTCTTGCTCGCCAGTATGTAGACGCAGGGTTGTCGCCTGTCCATGGCTATGCCTCGTATTGAACTGCGATTCCTGCCTTCGCAGGAATGACGACCTGGAGGTTGCGGGCGGGCCGCCTCTTTTTATCTTGTCATTCCTGCGAAGGCAGGAGGCGCTTTTCAACAGCGAAGCTGGTCACCGCACCTTGCAACAAAATGGCGCGGCACTCACGGCCTGTAAGTCACCCGATACACCGCCCCCGCCAGGTCGTCGCTGACCAGCAGACTGCCGTCGGGCAGGGGTTGCACGTCGGCCGGGCGGCCCCAGGCGCTTTCGTCCTGCTCGAAGCCGGTGATAAGCGGCTCGTACGAAAGCACCTTGCTGCCCTTGAGGCGCACCGTCATCACGCGGTAGCCGGACTTGTGCGTGCGGTTCCACGAGCCGTGTTCGGCCACGATGATCGCGCCCTTGTAGCCGGCCGGGAACTGATTGCCTTCGTAGAAACGCATGCCGAGCGAAGCGACGTGCGCACCGAGTTTCAGCACCGGCGGCACGTAATCCTTGCAACTCTTGCCCTTGCCGAACTCCGGATCGAGCGTGTCGCCCTGATGGCAGTACGGATAGCCGAAGTGCTCGCCGGCGCGGGTGATCTCGTTCAGTTCGTCGCTGGGCATGTCGTCGCCCATCAGGTCGCGGCCGTTGTCGGTGAACCACAGGTGCTTCGTGCCCGGCTGCCAGTCGAAGCCGACCGTGTTGCGGATGCCGTGGGCGACGTCCTGCCAGTCGCTTCCATCGGCGTTCATGCGGATCAGCTTGCCGTGCGCTGGCGCCGGGTCGCAGATGTTGCACGGTGCGCCGATCGGCACGTACAGCTTGCCGTCGGGGCCGAACGCGATGAACTTCCATCCGTGGTGGGTCTCGGTGGGCAGCTTGTCGGTGACCACCTCGGGCTTCGGCGGATCGTCCAGATGGTTCTCGATGTCGCGCAGCACCAGGATCCGGCTCACCGCGGACACGTACAGATCGCCGCCCTTGAACGCCACGCCCACCGGCAGCTTCAGCCCGCTGGCGATCACCCGCACCTTGTCGGCGACGCCGTCGCCGTTCGCGTCGGTCAGCGCGTAGACCTTGCCGGCGCTGTTGGAGCCGACGAACACGGTACCTTTCGCGCCCAGGGCGATCTCGCGCGCATCCGGCACCTGACCGGAGTACAGCGCGATATGGAAGCCCGTCGGCAGGGTCAGCTTGTCCAGCTGCGGCGCGGCCAGCAGCGGCAGCGACACGACGGCCAGCAACAACGACAGCAACAGACGCATGGCGGTGCTCCTTGACGAAGAACGCCCAGCGTATACCGGACGGCGTGAAGCAAGAAGCATCGGCGCTCTGCTAACGTGGCGACCTTCGCAAGGGGACGACATGAGCGAGTTGGACGACCTCACCACGCTGGTGCGCGCAGCCACGCCGCTGCTGGTGATCGAGACGGTGGACGAGCAGCGGGTGATCGAGTGCTTCCGCCACGTGATCGCGCAGGCATTGCATCCGCTGTGGCGCTGGACCCTCACCGACGGACTGACCCGGCTCGACTTCGCCCAGGCCGATGGCGAGGTGGCGCCGGACGCCACCGCCACGCTCGAGGCGATCCGCGCGCAGGGCGAGCGCGGCATCTACCTGATGTTCGATTTCCACAGCCTGCTGCGCTACGCGATGAGCCTGCGCCAGATGCGCGAAATCGTGCAGCGGCAGCGCTCGGCCGCGCACGTCATCGTGCTGGTCGGCGCCAAGGTCGAGTTGCCCGAGGAACTGGAGGCACTGGCGCTGCGCGTGCCGCTGGCGCTGCCGAACATCAAGGAGCTGGCCGGCATCCTGCGCGGCGAGGCGGCCGCATGGCAGCGCGAGCAGGGCCGCAAGATCGAAGTGGACAACGATGCCGCGCGCACCATCGTGCGCAACTTGCTCGGCCTGTCCGCGCCGGATGCGCGGCGCATCGTGCGCAAGCTGATCTACAACGACGGCGCGCTCAACCACGCCGACCTTCCCGAGTTGATGCAGTCGAAGTTCGACCTGCTCAACCGCTCCGGCCTGCTGCACTACGAATACGCCACCGCCAGCTTCGCCGACATCGCCGGGGCGAGCCGCGTGCGCGAATGGGTGCAGCGCCGGCGCGCGGTGTTCCTCGCCGCCACCCCCAACCCCGCGCTCGATCCGCCCAGGGGCGTCCTGCTGCTCGGCGTGCAGGGCTGTGGCAAGAGCCTGGCGGCGAAGGCGATCGCCGGCGGCTTCGGCGTGCCGCTGGTGCGGCTGGACTTCGGCACGCTGTACAACAAGTACCAGGGCGAGACCGAGAAGAACCTGCGCGAAGCGCTGGCCAGCACCGAGCTGCTGGCGCCATGCGTGCTGTGGATCGACGAGATCGAGAAAGGCCTGGCCGGCGGCGGCGACGACGGCGGCGTGTCGCGCCGCGTGCTTGGCTACCTGCTGACCTGGATGGCCGAACGCAAGGCCAAGGTGTTCGTCGTCGCCACCGCGAATGCCGTCGACGAGCTTCCCGCCGAACTGCTGCGCAAGGGCCGCTTCGACGAGATCTTCTTCGTCGACCTGCCCAAGGAATCCGTACGCAGCGAAATCTTCGCGATGCACCTCACCCGCCGCCAGCTCGACCCCGCCAGCTTCGACCTGCCCGTCCTCGCCGCCGCCAGCGCCGGCTTCTCCGGTGCCGAGATCGAGCAGACCATCGTCAGCGCGCTGTACGACGCGGCGGGCAGCGGCACGCCACCGGATCAGCCGACCCTGCTCAATGCGCTGGGGCAGACGCGGCCATTGTCCGTGCTGATGCGTGAACAGGTGGAGGCACTGCGCGCGTGGGCGCAGGGGCGGTGCGTGGCGGCGGATTGAGACCAACGGGCGCCGCGGTGCAACGACGAAGGCGCACACGCACCACCCCGGCATGAGGCATCATCGTTACTCCCATTCGCGCTTGCACTCGCCATGTCGAACCTCTCGCCTTTTCACCTCGCTTTTCCGGTCACCTCGCTCGCGAATGCACGCGCCTTCTACGGCGAACTGCTGGGCTGCCCCGAAGGCCGTTCCAGCGATGCCTGGGTCGACTTCGATTTCCACGGCCATCAGATCGTGGCGCACCTCGCGCCGGAAGAAGCGCGCGCGGTGACGGCGCACGACGTCGATGGGGACGACGTGCCGGTGCGGCACTTCGGCCTGGTACTCGACATGGATGCGTGGCACGCACTGGCCGAGCGGTTGCGGGCGGCCGGCACGCGTTTCGTGATCGAGCCGCACGTCCGCTTCCGGGGCCAGTCCGGCGAGCAGGCCACGATGTTCCTGCTCGATCCCTGCGGCAATGCGCTGGAGTTCAAGGCGTTTGCCGATCGCTCGCAGTTGTTTGCGAAATAGCGCGGCGGTTGCGGCGAGGACGGCTCTGGCGCGGCCCTGACCCGACCCTCGATTTCGGCGTAGTCTTGAACGCCCATCGTCAGGAGGGTCGAACCATGTTTCGTCGTACCTGCAAGCTGCTCATCCCGCTGCTCGCGACCTTGCTGCTCCCTGTCGCCGCCAGCGCCACTCCCGCCACCGCGCCGGACAGCACCACCGCGGCGCTGCAGCAGGCGGTGAACGGCCAATGGCGTTCCGACGCGAACCGGGCCCGCGACAAATACCGGCATCCGGTCGAGACCCTGCAGTTCTTCGGCATCAAGCCGAACATGACGGTGATCGAGCTGGCACCCGGCGGCGGCTGGTACACCGAAATCCTCGCGCCGTTCCTCCACGCGCACGGCCACCTGATCGAAGCGGCTCCACCATCAGCCACGAAGTTCGCCGCCAAACTCAAGGCCGACCCGGCGGTTTACGGACACATCGCGAAGGTCATCCCGTTCGCCCCACCGGAGCAGGTGAAGCTCGGCGCTGACCACTCCGCCGACATGGTGCTCACCTTCCGCAACACGCATGACTGGCTCAACCACAGTCCGGCCACGCTCGCGGCGGTGTTCCAGGCAGCATTCAAGGTGCTCAAGCCCGGTGGCGTGTTCGGCGTCACCGAACACCGCGCCAGACCGTTCGCCGATGGCGTGGAAAGCGCCGGGGCGCTGCACCGCCTTCCCGAGGATTACCTGATCGCGCTGGCCCTCAAGACCGGTTTCCGCGTGGCTGGCGTATCGCAGATCAATGCCAACCCGAACGACCCGGAAGACGTCAACGTGCACCGCCTGCCGCCGGATCTGTCCGGACCCGACGGCGAACACGCGCAGATGAAGGCGATCGGCGAGTCGGACCGGATGACGTTGAAATTCGTGAAGCCGTGAGGGGCTGGCTCTTCGCCCCTCCCCGTGCCGACATGCCACCATGCATGAATTGCCGCCTTTTCACCTCGCCTTTCCGGTCACCTCCCTCGCGAATGCCCGCGCGTTCTACGGCGAACTGCCGGGTTGCCCCGAAGGCCGCTCCAGCGATGCCTGGGTCGACTTCGATTTCCACGGTCATCAGATCGTGGCGCACCTCGCGCCGGAAGAAGCGCGCACGATGACGGCGCACGACGTCGATGGGGACGACGTGCCGGTGCGGTACTTCGGCCTGGTGCTCGACATGGATGCGTGGCACGCACTGGCCGAGCGGCTGCGGGCAGCCGGCACGCGTTTCGTGATCGAGCCGCATATCCGTTTCGAGGGCCAGCCCGACGAACAGGCCACGATGTTCCTGCTCGATCCCTGCGGCAATGCGCTGGAGTTCAAGGCGTTCGCGGATCGCGCCATGTTGTTGTTTGCGAAATGAGCATGGAGGCTCAGGACCTGCAGCAACTGGTGGTTGTGCGCATGCCTTACGGCAAGTACCAGGGGCGGCTGATCGCCGACTTGCCCGGCGCATACCTGGCCTGGTTCGCGCGCAAGGGTTTCCCGCCGGGGCAGCTGGGCCGGCTGCTGGCGCTGGCACTGGAGATCGATCACAACGGCTTGTCGCGGTTGCTCGATCCGCTGCGCCAGCCGCCGCGCTGAGTCGCCGACTGCGTTTCGCGGTACGGTTTTCAGCGTATTCTGCCGCCTTGCCTTCCCCCTTTCTGTGCCGGTCGCAACTGGCGCCTGCACCGGATCGGCAACTCCACTGTCCCGTGCGTCCCAAGGCGTCCGATGTCCACCGACCGGTTCGATTTCAAAGCTGCGGCGAGCGCCCTCGCTGCCGATGGCTGGTGCGTGCAGCCGGGCCTGATGTCCGCAGAGCAGACACAGGCACTGGCCAGCGAGTGCGCGGCGATGCACGACGCGAAGTTGCTGCTGCCGGCCCGCACCGGCGCCGCGCGCACGGCCTCCGTACTTCGCGGAGACAGCACCCATTGGTTTCTGACCGGCGCGATGAGTGCGCCGCAGCAGGCTTTCACCGATCGCATCGACGCATTGCGGGTGGCACTCAGCCGCGAGTTGATGCTCGGCCTGGTCGATGCCGAATCGCATTACGCGGTGTATCGACCCGGCGCCGGCTATGCGCGCCATCTCGATCGCCTGCGTGGCAGCGACGCGCGGGTGGTGTCGGCGGTGTTCTACCTCAACGACGCGTGGCAGGAGGCCGAAGGCGGCGCGTTGCGGCTGTATCTGGCCGATGGAACATCGCGCGACATCTATCCCCGCGCCGGCAACCTGCTGCTGTTTCTTTCGGCGCAGTTCGAGCACGAGGTGCTGCCGGCGACTCGCGATCGCATGAGTGTGGCGTGCTGGATGCGGCAACGAACGCCCGGATGGTCGGCGTAGAAGTGTAGGAGCGACTTCAGTCGCGATGCTCTTGCCACCTTGCGAAAAAGCCATCGCGACTGAAGTCGCTCCCACAGGAGTGCGCGCGGCTATCGCGGCGGGCCGAGCAGTTCGATTTCGGCGAGTGCGCGCTTCGTGTCGTCGACTTCCAGGCGCAGCCGGTAGTAGGCATAGGCGCCCGGTGCATGCACCGCGAACGCACGCGTCTGGCGCGGCCAGGCGAAGCGTTCGTGCCGACGGGTGTCCAGCGTGCGCCAGCTCCGGCCATCGGCGGAGCCTTGCAGTTGCCAGCCATCCGGGATCATCGCCATGGCACCGGAGGTGAGTGTCAGCATGGTCACCGCTCGTGGCTGCGCGAAGTGCCAGCTGATCGTGGTGGTTCCGGTGGGCAACGCGGCCTCGGTGCTGCTGTCGTTGTCGGACAGCGCGGCTGGCTGGGCAAGCGCGGGTGTGGCCAAGGGCTTGGCGCCATCGGTGATGTCGCGCAACGGTGATGGTGCACCCTGCACAGTGAGCGACGGCGGCAACGCCGCGTCGTCGCTGGCCCAGCGCGAAGGTTTCGACCCCATCGTGAACTCCAGCGTGGCGCCCTGCGCCAGCAGCGCGTGCGGCAGGGTCAGCTTGTTCCACGGCTGGCCGTCGACGCGCAGGCTCTGGATGTAGCGGTTGCGGTCGCTGACGGCGGGCGCATCGATCACGATGTGTTTGCCGTTCTCCAGCGCGATGTCCATGTGCGGGAAGTACGGCGCGCCGATCACGTATGCCGGCGTGCCCATGCGCAGCGGGTAGAAGCCGGCGGCGCTGAACACATACCAGGCCGACATCTCGCCGTTGTCCTCATCGCCGGGATAGCCCTGGCCGATCTCGCTGCCGACGTACAGGCGCGACAGGGCATCGCGCACCTTGTCCTGTGTCTTCCACGGCTGGCCGGCGACGTCGTACATGTAGAGGATGTGGTGCGACGGCTGGTTGCTGTGGCCGTACTGGCCCATGCGCACGTCGCGCGCCTCGAGCATTTCGTGGATCGGCTCGCCGTAGCTGCCGACGTGGAACGCGCCAGGCGTGGCGAAGAACGCATCGAGCTTCGCGGCCAGACCGGCGCGGCCGCCGTACACCGCGGCCAGGCCGGCACCGTCCTGCGGCGCGTGGAAGGCCATGTTCCAGGCATCGGTCTCCGTGTAGTCCCCGCCCCAGCGCAGCGGATCGAACTGTTTCGCGTCGTAGCGCCAGTGGCCCGCCGCGTCGCGACCCACGAAAAAGCCGACGGCGGGATCGAACAGGTTGACATAGCCCAGCGCGCGGCTGTGGAAATACGCCGCGTCATCGGCGTAGTTCGCCGCATACGGATCGCCCGCCGGGGGCTGTGCGGCCAGCGCGGCGGCGAGATTGCCGATCGCGAAGTCGTTGATATAGCCGTCCATCGACCATGACAGGCCCTCGTCGACGCCGGTGTCGGTGTAACCGTTGAAGATCGAGCGTTCCAGCCCCTTGCGGCCGGTGCCCGCCAGCGGGCTGACCACGGTCGCGTCCTTCAGCGCGGACTGGTAGAACGCGCGCACGTCGAAGTTCCGCACGCCTTTCAGCCACGCGTCGGAAAACGCCACGTCGGCGCTGGTGCCGACCATCAGGTCGGCGTAGCCGGGCGACGACCAGCGCGCGATCCAGCCGCCGTCGCGGTACTGCTGCACGAAGCCGTCGATCATCTCGCCGGCCTTGCCCGGGGTCAGCAGCACGTAGGCCGGCCACGCCGTGCGGTAGGTGTCCCAGAAGCCGTTGTTGACGAACACCTTGCCCTCGACGAGGCGGGCGCCGGTATGCGTGGGTGTGTCATTGCCGGGGGGTGCGGAGAACGGGCTGGCGTATTGCCAGTGCGGTTGCGCGGCGCTGGCGGTGTTCTCGTACGCTTCGTTCGGATACAGGAACAGGCGGTAGAGACTGGAGTACAGCGTGGTCAGCTCGTCGCGGCTGGCACCGGCCACCTTGACGATGCCGAGCTGATTGTCCCACTGCCGCTGCGCACGGTCGCGCACGTCGTCGAAGCTGTCGCCCGGCCCGATCTCCAGCGCGAGATTGTGCTGCGCCTGTGCCACGCCGATCAGCGAGCTGGCGATGCGCAGGTTCACCACTTTCGTCTTCGTGGTGTCGAAACCGAACCACGCGGCGACATGGTCGCGCCCTTCGCCAGCGAGGCGTCGGCTCTCGCTGACCGGCTGGTCGACCACGCCGTAGAAGAACAGCCGGGTGGCACCGGCGGACAGCCGGCTCTTCACGTCCGACCAGCCGCTGAAGCTGCGCGTGGCCGGGTGGAGCGTGATGCCGCCATGGTCGTCGCGGTTGTCGAACACCAGTTGCGAACGGTCGCCGGTGAAGGTGAAGCGGAACATCGCGGCGTGGTCGGTCGGTGCGATCTCGGTGACGATGCCGTCGTCGAAGGCGACGCGATAGGTGTGCGCATGCGCCACCTCGTTCGCGTGGCTGAAGCTCAACGCGCGTGCCGTACGGTTCGCGCTCGGCGCGCCGCTGGCGACGGCGGCCGGCATCAGCTGGAAGGTCTGCCGGTCGCCCATCCACGGGCTCGGCTCGTGCGACAGCGCGAACGCCTCCAGGCGCGGGCGGTTGTGCGGGCCGTTGCGCTGCTGGTACTGGTAGATCCAGTTGGAACCGGCGTCGGTCACCGGCGTCCAGAAGTTGAAACCATGCGGCACCGCGACGGCGGGGAAGTTGTTGCCGCGGGAGAAACGGTCGTTGGAGTTCGTGCCGCGGCGGGTCTCGACGAAATCGCTCGGACGCCGGCGTGCATCGATCGGCGCAGCGCCGATGCGCAAATCGTCCAGATAGCCTTCGAACGTGGCGGCCGGGCCGTCGTGGCTCAGCACGACGCGCTTGATCGTGCGCCCGGCCGCGACGGCACCCACGTCGATCGACAGGTCATTCCACTGGTCCGGATACAGCGTGCGGCCTTCGCCCTGCGCGCGCGCCGTGGCACCGATCCGGTGCTGGTCGAGCGCGCCACGGGTGGACAGCCGGCTGCCGTCGTCGAACAGCAGATCCACCGCCACGTAGTTGGCCGGATTGCGCAGGTCGCCTGCGTTGGAGACAGGAAACAGCAGGTAGGACAGTTGCGTATCCGCATGCACCGGCAGGTTCACCGCGTACAACGCGACCTGCTGCTGTCCGCCCGCATTGCCGCGGTAGTGCAGCGCGTGCATACCGCTGAAACCGACGCCGGGCTTGGCGGTGAGCGCCGCTGCCTGGCTGGGGCCGCCACTGACGGTCACGCTGAAACGAGCGTCGGCGGATAACGCCAACGGTGCCGGCTCGGCCGGTTCGAACGAGCGCAGGAAGGTGGTTTCCGCTGCAGCCGCCATCGCCAGGCATGGCAGCAGGCAGGCCAGTGACAGGCCAAGGCGCAGGCCGCGGGTCGCGCGCCGGCTGATCGTCTCCCGTGTATCCGTCATCCCGCCACCTCGCGTCTGCTCACGGTGATGGTGCGCTTCATCCGTGGCACCCGCACTCCTGTGGCCGCGCCGATGCTCAGCTCGTCGGTGTTGCCGCGTCCGCCACCGCGTTGAAGCGCGCGGCGATGTAGTCGTCGGTGTAGCTGGTCATGCCCCAGCCGCGGATGAAGCCGCAATGGCCGCCGAACGGCGCAATGTCCAGCTCGACATTCGCCGGCAACTCGAGCTTCTCGAAACTGCTGACCGGAATTACCGGATCGTCCTTCGCGGTGAGGATGGTGGCGGGGATCTGCATAGCCTGCATGATGTCGCCGGCCACCGAATAGCCGTCCAGATATTGCTGCAGCGACTTGAAGTCGGTGTGCCTCCGTACCATCGACTCGGTCAGCCCGCGCAGATGCTGGTTCAGCTCGGACATCTCGAAGTACTGGTGCTGTGGAAACGCCTTCTGCTTGGCCAGCAGCGAGTGCCGCCACTTGCGCATGAAGTACGCCTGGTAGAACCACGGCGCGGATTCCTCCAGCGAGAACAGGCCTTCGCCGGGATCGATGATGGGACACACCGCCAGCACGTAGCTCAGCGGAATGCCTACGCGCGAGGTCTGCATCGCCGCGCGCAGCGCGAAGTTGCCGCCCAGCGAGAAGCCGGCCAGCGCCATCGGCCGTGCCGGCCAGCGCTGCGCGATGTCACCCAGCGCGTGCAGCACCTCGTCGATGCGGCAGGAATGGAACAGCGCCTCGTTGAGGCCGTGGCTGTCGCCGTGGTCGCGGAAATTCAGCCGGAAGATGTCCCAGCCGTCGGCGAGCAGGCGGCTGCCGGTCTGCAGCACATAGGTGGAATCGACGCTGCCTTCCCAGCCATGGAACAGCACAGCCAGGCCGCGCGATTGCGGCAATGTCTTCTGCGCCGTATACGCACCGGTGAGGCGCACACCACCGCCGCCGTCGACCACCACGGCCTCGGCATCCTGCAGCACGCTCCTGGCCGTCCGCGGCAACAGCACGCGGCGCACGCCGCTGGAGGAAAGCATGGTCTGGATGTGGCCGCTGCGCAGCGGCCAGGGCGGACGGAAATCCTTTCCGTACGGCAGGCTCATGCAGGGCGATCTTCCAGCGCCGCGGCGATGCGCTCGCGCGACAACTCGGCCATGCGCCGACGCGCATCCGGGCTGGCCGGCACCGGCACCAGAAAATGCACCTCGGCGTCCATCGGGGCCTCGCCGAGCAAACGCACGATGTTGTGCACGAAACTCTCGCCTTCGCGGAAGCCGGCGTCGATCAGCCGCCGCCCGCCGCGCGCGAAACGCAGGGCCACCGGCTGCACCGGCACCTCGGCATCCAGCCCGGCCTGGAAGATGCGCGCATGGAACACCTTGAGCACGCCGTTGTAGCCGGTACCGCCTTCGGGGAATACGCCGACCGACCGACCGCTGCGCAGGCGCTCGACCATTGCCTGCATCACCGTCGACAACGAGTGGTTGTTGCCGCGCCGGTGGAAGATGGTGCCGCCGGTGGCGGCCATCCACCCGACCAGCGGCCAGCGCGCGATCTCCGCCTTGGCCACGAAACAGGTCGCCCGCTGGCTGTGCAGCAGTTCGATGTCGGTCCACGAGGTGTGGTTGGCGATGAACAGCACCGGATCGGCCAGCGGCTCGCCGAAACGCACCGAACGCATGCCGAAGATGCGCAGCAACTGCGTCGACCACCAACGGATCATCCGGTGCACGAATGGTTCGCGGCCGTTCTTCATCACCGCGTGCTGGTTCCAGCTGAGGACCAGCGAACACAGCGCGATGCCCAGCACGATGTGCAGCAGCAACAGCGGTACCCGCCACAAGTAGCGCAGTGGGCGCAGCAGGTCTCGCTCGGGCGCGGCGGCGGTGGCGGTGTCGAGGCTCATCAGTCGATTAGTTTAGCGTTAGTTGGCATGCTCGCGAGGGTCAACGTTCGAGTTGGGCCAGCGGCAATGACGGCGAGCGCTTCACCGTGCGCAGCACGAAGCTGGAGTTGACATCGGCGACCCCGCTCGCGTTCAGCAGATGATCGAGCAGGAAGCGCGAAAAATCCTTGAGGTCGGCCACATACACGTGCAGCAGGTAGTCCATGTCGCCGGTCAGCGCGTGGCAGGCGACCACCTCGTTCCAACCGTTCACGCGTTCGACGAAGCTCTCGATCGCCACGCTTTCGTGCTTGCTCAACTGCACCCGCACGAACGCCTGCAGACCCAGGCCGATCGCCTGCGGATCGATCTGCGCGGCGTAGCCGGTGATGATCTCGTCCGCCTCCAGTCGCTGCAGCCGGCGCAGGCATGCCGACGGCGACAGGCTAACCCGCTCGGCCAGCTCGGCATTGCTGATGCGGCCCTCGCCCTGCAACACGGCAAGCATGCGCAGGTCGGTGCGATCCAGGGCATTCATGCGCAACAATCCTTTTTATGTACCGGTATGTACGCAAGAATAGTGCGCCTGTTCCCCACTTTTTGACAAGAAAGCAACTTCTGTGCGGCGAAACCGCCGTAAGCTGTTGGTCTGCCCGCGCTGCACCGGAGTACGCCATGGAAAACACCACGCCCCGCAAGGTCGAACACCAGCAAACCGATCGCGGCTACGTGCCGGTGTACGCCACCGGCGTGGTCGAGCAGCCGTGGGCCAGCTACAGCAAGACCGACCACGAGGTGTGGGACACCTTGTACAAGCGCCAGCGCGAGATGCTGCCCGGCCGCGCGTGCAAGGAGTTCATGGCCGGCGTGGAACGCTTCGGCCTGGGTGACGGCGGCATCCCGAAGTTCGCCGACTTGAACGAGGTGCTTGGCGCGGCCACCGGCTGGAACGTCGTGGCGGTGGAAGGCCTGCTGCCGGACGAGGTGTTCTTCGACCACTTGGCCAACCGCCGATTCCCGGTCAGCTGGTGGATTAGAAAGCCCGACCAGCTCGACTACCTCAGCGAACCGGACCTGTTCCACGACCTGTTCGGCCACGTGCCGCTGCTGCTCAACCCGGTGTTCGCCGACTACATGCAGGCCTACGGCCGCGGTGGCATGAAGGCGTTCGCGATCGGCCCCGACGCGCTGATGAACCTTACGCGGCTGTACTGGTACACGGTGGAGTTCGGGCTGATCAACACCGCCGAGGGCATGCGCATCTACGGCGCCGGCATCGTCAGCTCCAAGGGCGAGTCGATCTACTGCCTGGATTCGCCATCGCCGAACCGCATCGGCTTCGACCTGGAACGGGTGATGAGCACGCGCTACCGCATCGACACCTACCAGCAGACCTATTTCGTGATCGACAGCTTCGAACAATTGTTCGAGGCGACGCATCCGGACTTCACCCCGATCTACGCAAAGCTGCATGAGTCGCCTGCGCATGCCGCCGGCGACGTGCTCAAGGGTGACCGTGTGTTTACCCGCGGCAACCGCGAGGGCTGGGCGACGAACGCGGATACCTGAGATCCCCGGTTCGCCCGACGCGCCAGGGCCGGCCAGGAGCCGGCCCTTTTCGTTGCACGCTGGCGGCGGCCCTGAGGTCGAGTGCAGAAAACACGTGAATGCCTGCGGCCCGGAAGCCGCCCCGACGCGGATCAGCCAATGACCGGCTCATCGCTGCACATGGGCAGCCTCACCCGGAAAGTCGTCCCGCTTGCCGCCGAGGACGCGACCTTGAGGGTGCCGCCGTGGGCGGTGACGATCTCCTGCGTGATGAACAGGCAAGCCCCAGGCCCGCGCGAGGGCCCCGCTCTCCGAGGGCAAACTGCGAATGGCGCGTCATCGGGTTGAAGATGCGGAGCGTGTCTTCGGCTGCGATGGGTTCGCCGTCGTTGTGGATCGCAAACACGGCATGGTCGCCATCCAGTTGCTGGCTGACGGTTACCGGTGAGCCGGAAGAACCGTGCTTGGTGGCATTTTCGATCAGGTTGCTGAAAACCTGCCCCATGCGCGAGATGTCGAACTTGCCGACGATGCGCTCCTCCGGCTGGAACACCACGGTGCAATCGGGATGCAACAGGCGCACCTCCTCCACGACGTCCTCGCACATCGTCGTGAGGTCGGCTTCGACGCGGTCCACCGGAATGCCGCTACCGATCCGCGTGCGCGCGAAGTCGAGCAGGTTCTCCACGATCTTCTCGGCGCGCCGCACGCTCGTGTAGATGCCCGCCGCGACCTTGGTATAGCGACTGTCCAGCTCGTTGGCGTAGAGAAAGAATTCGGCCGACAGCAGGATGACGCCAAGCGGCGTGCGCAGATCGTGCCCCAGCACGCCAAGGAAAACGTCCTGCGATTCGCTGACCGTCTGCGAGTAGCGCGAGACCGATTCGGCCAGTCCCTTGTCGATCGCCTCGTTGAAACGCAGCGTATCGTGTTCGAGAGACTCGGCGTCCCGATCGGGCCACTGCGACCACAGCTGCAACACACTGGCCCGCAGTGCGCTGTACTCGGCTACCAGCTGGTCGATGCTGAAGCCCGAACGCAGGCGGGTTCCGGCATGCGCCTCCGACGCCGTATCGATCCTGGTCTTGGGCCCCTCGCCGCGGGATTTGTCGACTCCTTGCTGGATCGATTGCGGAGTGCGGATGTCCGCGGCGATCTCGATCAGCATCTGCTCTGCGTGATCGCGCAGTTCCCTTGCGCCCATGACACGGGCTTCCGGCTGAATAGTGCCTGCGAAACTGTCCCACGCTTCGAGGATGGCCTCCCGGTGGATCAGGATGAACTGTGCCAATCGCATGTAGTTGCGTGCTCCGGAGAAACGACTTGCTGTTGCAGAAGACGCCGGCAAACGCTGCCGACCCAAGGGACGAGTATGGAGGGACAAGGAGCATTAGACGCCATCCATGATGAGCCCAGCCCCAAGGAGCGGCACCGAACCTGCCATTTGGCCGTACCGGAAGCCTGACAGCCGAGTCGTTCCCCGCTTGTCCAGCCGGAAGGGTCACCGGAAGAGGCCGGGGCTGGATGCTCCAACGTCCGCTTCAGGTTGATGGAGGGCGTGCGCGTCGCTGGACACCGCTCTACGGTTTGCCCGGTGCCGACCTTTTCAGTTCGTTCACTTCAAGCACCTGCGCAATGCACGCGCCGTCCCAACGATAGATCAGGTGCTGCGCCTGCACGCATGGCGCCACCACGTCGGGCTGGAACGCGGCCAGGCATTCGCCGTGGCGGTGGCGCGCGCTGTCGTAGACGATGCCGTTGGAGCCCGCGGCGCGCAGCTCGAGCGCCAGGGCCATGCTGGCCGCGTAGTTGTCCGGATCATGCGCCGCCGGCCAGCCGCCGCGGATGTCGTGCAGCTTGCTGTCGACGCTGGTGCGGTAGCAGCGCATCTGGATGTCGCACGCCGGCTCGGCGGTGGCGGCGAGAAAGCGTTCGCGGTGGTAGACGGTTTCCTCGACCGCGGTGGCCACGCTGTGTGCGGCGTAGAACACGCCCCACGTACCGTCGGAGAAGCGGCTGCCTTCCGGATTCAAATGAGTGAACGCAGCCATTACCGGGGTGGAGCCGGGGCCGCTGATGCGATGCTCCCTGGGTACCTGTTTCAGCACGCCGGCCTCCTCGCGCAGGCGCGGATTGGTCAACGCCTCGATCGCGAACAGCGCGTCGATATCCGCCGGATCGGCGATGCGGTCGTACACGCCGACCGGCGGGAAGCGGCTGGGCACGATGCGGTAGGCGTGGGTCCAGCGGACGCGTTTGACGGGCGGTGGGTTGGGCGGCATGGGGGTCCGGGGAACTCGGCTCTGGTGGGAGCGACTTCAGGTCGCGACGCTGTGGACTTTGGATTTGCTTGCCCGGGAGCATCGCGGCTGGAGCCCGCGACAGCATCGCAAGCAGTCGTCTCGTCCACCGCGACGAGCGCAGGCGCAACCCGGTTCAGCCGCGCTGTGCATCCAGATACTGGCGCACCACGTACAGATCGGCGACGTTGCCCGACAGCATGCGTTCCAGTGCGGAGTGGCCACCGAACAGCGTGGAGGTGTTCGGCTTGTGCAGCCAGGCGTCGGCCTGGGCCGGATCGGCAAACAGGATCTGCAGCGACTTCCAGATGCCGAGCAGGTAGCTGATCCGCTCCAGCGTGTCGCGACCGAGCGCGCCGGCCTGCTGACGCTTCCACTTGTAGAACGTCGACTCCGGCGGGTCGCCGAGCAGCCGGCGCTGGTCGGCGACGCGCAGATTCCAGTGTTCGGCAAGCTTGAAGAACGCGCGCAGCGCCGGATCGGCAAGCGTATCCGGCGGCGCATAACCAGGCGCGACTTCGGCGATTCGGGTCGAATGAGCAGTCATGACGCTTACTCTCCCTGTGAAGTTATTTAAAATAATACTCCATTCATGCAGTAAATCCAACGAGCCAGCCGCCTCGGATTCAGTGCCCTGAATCGCCCTTTTCCTTCGCGCAATCGCAGCCGTAATCCGGCTCCGGGCCGCCCTCGGCGATGAAGCGCGCGATGCGTTTTTCCAGCACCGGCAGCGGTACCGAGCCGGTGGACAGCACGGTGTCGTGGAAGTGGCGGACGTCGAATTTTTCGCCGAGTGCCTTTTCCGCTTTTGCGCGCAACTCGCGGATTTTCAGGTAACCCAGTTCGTACGACAGCGCCTGGCCCGGCCAGCTGATGTAGCGGTCGACTTCGTTGGCGATCTCGCGCGCGGACAGCGCGGTGTTGACGGTGAGGAAGTCGATGCCCTGCTGACGGGTCCAGCCCAGGTGGTGGATGCCGGTGTCGACCACCAGCCGGCAGGCACGCCACATCTGGTAGGTGAGGTAGCCGAAGCGCTGGTACGGCGTCTTGTAGATGCCCATCTCGTTGCCGAGGTATTCCGAGTACAGGCCCCAGCCTTCGCCGTAGGCGGAGATGTAGCCGTTGCGGCGGAACGCCGGCTGGTCATGCCGTTCGTCGGCCAGTTCCAGTTGCAGCGCGTGGCCCGGATAGGATTCGTGCAGGGTCAGCGCCGGCATGTTGTAAAGCGGGCGCGACGGCAGGTCGAAGGTGTTGACCATGTATTCGTCCGGGCCGCCGCGGCCGGAGGTGTAGTACGGCGCGATGGCAGCCGGTACCGGCACGATGGTGAAGCGCGCGCGCGGCAGGTGGCCGAAGTATCTGGCCATCTGGCCGTCCACTTCCTTGGCTACCCAGGCGCTCTTGTCGAGCAGCTCCTGCGGTGTTTTCGCGTAGAACTGCGGATCGGTGCGCAGGAACTTCAGGAACTCGGGGAAGCTGCCCTTGAAGCCCGATTCTTGCATCACCTGCAGCATCTGCGCGTGGATCTTCGCGACCTGCTCCAGCCCGATCTTGTGGATCGCGTCGGGGCTCAGATCGAGCGTGGTGTACTCATGGATCTGCTGGCGGTAGAACGCCTTGCCGTCCGGCATCGCCTCGGCCGCCAGCGTGGTGCGCGCTTGCGGCACGTACTCATCGTGGAAGAATTTCAGCAACTTCGCATAGGCCGGGATCACCCGGTCGCGGATGCGCTGCACCGCCTGGCCGCGCAGCGCCTGCGCGCGGTCGGCGGGGATCGATGCCGGCAGTTGCTTGAACGGCTCGTAGAAGCTGCTGAGGGTCGGGTCTTTCAGTTCGGCGACGGCAGCGATCGATGCGTCGCGGCCCTTGAGCACTTCGCGCGGCACGCTGAAACCGCGCTTGAGGCCGGCGCGCATGTTCGCGATCTGCTGGTCGAAATACGCCGGAATCTGGCCGAGGCGGTCGAGGTACTTGTCGTAGTCCGCGCTCGTGCGCAGTTTGCCTCCGCCCAATTCGTAGCCGATGTCGGACCAGAACGCCGAGTCGCTGTTGAACGGCATCTGCCAATTGCGGAATTTCTGGTCGGCGATGAAGTTGCCGATCTGCTCGCGGTACACCGCGTAGTTGACCTGGTTGGCCGGCGACAGCTGCGCCACGTCGATGCCGTCCAGTTGCGTGCGCACGTGTTTCCAGTAGTCCAGCCGCAATTGCTGGCTGGCCGCATCGACATCATCGAGGCGACCGTTGTCGGGCTGCGACTCGCCCGACGCACTGACCCCGGCCCTGCCGGTACGCCAGGCCCATTCGGTGCTGTAGATGGTCTTGAAGCGCGCATCCGCGCTGGAGCTGCCGTCGCCGGCCGGCACTGGGGGCTCCGCGCGTGCGACCGGCAACAGGCCGATGGCAAGCACGAGGCCGGCCAGCTGGACGAACTTCAGGGTCTTGGTCTTGTTCACGCGTACTCCTTGCATGGCGGGGAGGCACCGACAGGGACACACGGGAATCGCGCTTGCGCGATGTGGCCATCGTCCGGGCAGGGTCTTCGAGCGTACCGCGCCCGCGCCTGCTTGAACACATCCGGCCGAACGCGTCGACACGGGGATATGGACGGCTAACCCAGGTCGAGCATGTCCACGCCGACCGCCCGCAGGTAGGCGGACAGGTTGCGCTCGGCGACTTCGGCAAAGACCTCGCCGGTCGGCGTATCCGCGTTCATGCGATCGGGCCGGAAATTGCGGAAATCCTGGCGCAGCCGGCACCATGCGCCCAGCGTCCACTTGCCGCCCCAGAACGACAGGCACAGCGGCTCGACTTCGCGCGTACTGGCGCTGCCGCCCTCGTCGCGATAGTCCAGCCGCAGCACCTGGTTGCCGACGATGGCGGTGTGCAGGCGGTCGATCAGGGCGGCGAAATCATCCCGGTGCTGGTCGCGCCAGACCGGCGCGAAGATCCGCGTACGGATGGCGCGTTCGCGCAGCTCGGGCGGCAACACCGCCTCGATCTTCAGCAGGGCGGACTGCGCGCTTTCGGCCAGCCGTGTACCGGCGAACGCGCGCACGAAGCGCGATCCGACCACCAGGGCTTCGAGTTCGTTCGCGGTGAACATCAGCGGCGGGATGTCCGAACCCTTGCGCAGCACGTAGCCGACGCCGGCCTCGCCCTCGATCGGCACACCGGACAATTGCAGGTCGGCGACGTCGCGGTAGACCGTGCGCAGCGACACACCCAGGGTCTGCGCCAGCGAGCGCGCCTGCAACGCGGTGCGGCGGCCGCGCAGGGCGTGGATGATGAGGAACAGGCGATCGGCTCGACGCATCCGCGCATCATCGCCGGGATCGGCGATGACGAACAGCGTCGAACGTCACGACTCATCCCGTCATGCCCCTTGCGATCAGGCCGATTGCGATCAAGCCGACTGCGCGGCGACCAGCCCGGCATCCTTCGCCGCCGCACGCTGCATCGCCGGGCGCGCCAGCACGCGATCGATGTAGGCACGGATCACCGGCAGTTCCGGCACCAGCTTGAACATCGTCGTCCAGTTCAGCGCGGTGCCCCACAGCACGTCGGCGGCGGTGAACGCGTCGCCGAGCAGCCAGGGGCCTTTTTCCAGCTGGTCGACGAGCGTCTTCAGCATCGTGTCGTAGTCGCCGTAGCCGCAGGTCGAGGGCGGCGCCGGCTCGCGCTGCATCGACTTGTCGACCATCGCCGGCTCGAAGCACGAGCCGTAGTACACCAGCCAGCGCAGGTATGGCCCGCGCAAAGGATCGCCGATCGGCGGCGCCAGCTTCGCCTCGGGATAGAGATCGGCAAGATAGATGAATACCGCCGGCTGTTCGGTGATCAGCGCGTCGCCATGGCGGATCGCCGGCACCTTGCCCATCGGGTTGATGGCCAGGTAGGCCGGTTCGCGCTGCTCGCCGTTCTTCAAGTTGAGCACGTGCAGGTCGTAGGCGACACCGAGCTCCTCGAGCAGAGCGCGGGTGCCGCCGGAGCGGCTTTGCGGGGCATGGAAGAAGGTGACGCGTGGCTGGTTCATGGCGAGGTTCCTGACGTTGCGGCGGGTGTCATCAAAGATGCCTGGTCTCGACCGGCGTCGACATCCAGTTGTCGTGACGACCGTCGGAGAAACGCAGCGGTGCGTCGATCAATGCCTGCGGTTCGATGTCGTCGAGGCAGGCCAGGTTGATCGACACGTACTCGCCGCCGATCGCCTCGATATATCCGCGTCCGAACGGGCGCACGCCGCAGTGCCGGCAGAACAGGTGATGCGCGCTGCGGGTGTTGAACTGGTAGTCGGACAGCGCCTCCGCGCCGGCCAGCAGGCGGAACGCGCCGGGCTTCACGACCGTGCCCCAATGGCGCGTCTTGGTACAGATCGAGCAGTTGCAGCGGCCGGTGCCGGCGGCGAGGTCGATGTCGGCTTCGTAGCGGACGACGCCGCAGTGGCAGCTGCCGTGAAAGGTCCTTGTCATGCTTTGCTCCGAGGATGCGCGACGGTGTGAATCAGCGCGGCCAGCAGGGTGCGCTGGCGCGTCCGGCCGGGGCTGGCGGAGGCCGCCGGATGATCGGGGTCGGCCTTCGGCAGCCGGTATTGCCCATCCCGAAGCAGGCCGCTGAGGTACAGCGGTCGATACGCCATCAGGACGCGTTGCAGGGTGACATGCATGGCGTTCTCCTCAGGCGGCCAGGGTTTCGCCGACGCACCACGGCGGCGGCTGGGCGTGTTTGAACAGGCGATACCAGTGTTCGCGGTCAGCCGGGCTGTACAGGTCGAGCGTGCGGATCACCTCGCGGGCGAACTCCACGCTGCCGAGGTGGCTGGCGCTGATCACGCCGCCGTCGCTGACCGCCAGCACGTCGCTGTCGTATTGGTCGGTACCGCGGTAGTCCGGCACCTGGGTGGCGATCTGGCCGGACCAGTTGCCGGTATGGCGGCAATGGTCGAGCAGGCCCGCGCGGGCCAGCGCCAGCACGCCGCTGTCGATCGCGGCCACCGGTGCGCCGGCCGCGTGCAGATGACGAATCGCGGCGACCGCCACCTCGCCCTCGCCGCGTTGCCACAGGTGGCCGCCAGGCACGATCAGCAGCGCCGCGCGCTGGAAGTCGAATTGGGCCAGCGTCGAATCCGGCTGCACCATGAGGCCGCCCATCGACATCACCGGCGCCGCCGAGAAGCCTACCGTCTGCACCCGCCAATCGCCGGGGCGACGGACCTCGCACAGTGCCAGCGCAGCCTGCCAGTCCGCAAAGCCGTCGAATACCAGGAAATAAACCGTGTCGCGCATGCCGTGTCCCTCCGCTATGGAGGTACAGCTTGGTCGCCCCCTGCTGCCAACGTGCTGTCAGCAGCCGCTGGCGCGGTTCAGCCGGAGCCGGGACAATACGCGTTCCTTCTGCCACGGACCCGACATGAAGCCCATCTCGCTGATCCAGTTCCTGATCGAGGAACGCCGCGCCGGCCACATCAACGCCGAACTTTCGCTGCTGATCGAAGTGGTCGCGCGCGCCTGCAAGCGCATCGCGGTCGCCACCAACAAGGGCGCGCTCGGCGGCGTGCTCGGCATGGCCGGCAACGACGGCACGCTGAGCATGAACATCCAGGGCGAGGCGCAGAAGAAGCTCGACGTGATTTCCAACGAGATCCTGCTGGAAGCCAACGCCTGGGGCGGCCATCTCGCCGCCTGCGCCTCGGAAGAAATGGAGGACCCGCAGCAGATTCCGGACGGCTATCCGAAGGGCAACCACCTGCTGCTGTTCGATCCGCTCGACGGCTCGTCGAACATCGACGTCAACATCTCGGTCGGCACCATCTTCTCGGTGCTGCGCTGCCCCGACGACGTCACCGAGCCGAAGGTCGAACACTTCATGCAGCCTGGCACCGAGCAGCTCGCCGCCGGCTACGTGGTGTACGGCCCGGCCACCGTGCTGGTGCTGACCTTTGGCCATGGCACCCACGAGTTCACGCTGGATCGTGAAGTGGGCAGCTTCGTGCTGAGCCGGCGCGGCATCCGCATTCCGGAACAGACCGCCGAGTTCGCCATCAACATGTCCAACCAGCGCCACTGGCAGGCGCCGATGCAGCGCTACATCGGCGAGCTGCTGGCCGGCACCACGGGCCCGCGCGGCAAGGATTTCAACATGCGCTGGGTCGCCTCGATGGTCGCCGACGTGCACCGCATCGTGACCCGCGGCGGCGTGTTCTATTACCCGCTGGACGCGAAGATCGCCAAGCAGGGCGGCAAGCTGCGGCTGATGTACGAGGCCAACCCGATGGCCTTCATCATCGAGCAGGCCGGCGGCGCGGCGACCACCGGCCGTGAGCGCATCATGGACGTCCAGCCGTCCGGACTGCACCAGCGCGTTCCGGTGTTCCTCGGCTCGAAGCAGGAAGTCGAACTGGCCACGCATTACCACCGGGAAGCCGACCGCGCGCTGGGTTGAAGGGAACGAATCGTGTCGCCCGACACCCACCGTTCGCCCTGAACGCAGCGCAGCGGAGTCGACGGCCAGCCCTTCGACTTGGGCCCTTTGGGCCTGCGCTCAGGGCCAACGGTGGGCATCGAGCCATTCGGTCGCCTGCCTTCGAGGATGGAACCGGACAAGCGCAAGGATGGTGTCAGACCTGCTGCCCTATCCGCGCCATGTTTCAACCATAGACTGCCAACCATTCCCCTTTCCGACGCGATCACCGCATGCCCTTCCGCCGCCTGCTTCCGCTGCTCGCCGCGCTCCTGCTGAGCGCCTGCTTCCATGCCGGCAAACCCACCCCCGCGCCTGTCGTGGTGCCGCCGCTGGCACCGGCGAAATTGAAGATTGGCCTCGCGCTCGGCGGTGGTGCGGCCAAAGGGTTTGCGCATATCGGCGTGATCAAGATGCTGGAGGCCAGCGGCATCCACCCGGACGTGGTTGCCGGCACCAGCGCCGGCAGCGTGGTCGGCGCGCTGTATGCCAGCGGGATGGATGCGTTCGCGCTGCAGGAGACGGCGTTCGGTCTCGATGAAGCGAAGATCCGCGATGTGCGACTGTTCTCCGGCGGGCTGGTGCAGGGCCAGGCGTTGCAGGATTACGTCAACCGGCTGGTGCACAACCAATCGATCGAGAGGTTGAAGATCCCGTTCGCCGCCGTCGCCACCGAACTGGAAACCGGCAAGCGCACGGTGTTCGTGCGCGGCAACACCGGCCAGGCGGTGCGCGCGTCGTCGAGCATTCCCGGGGTGTTCGAGCCCACCGAAATCCGCGGCCGGCATTACGTCGATGGCGGCGTGGTCGCCCCCATACCGGTCGATGCGGCACGCCAGCTCGGCGCCGATTTCGTGATCGCGGTGGATATCTCGGCCCGGCCGGACGGCAGCAATCCGCAGGGCATGATGAACATCGTCAGCCAGTCGATCGACATCATGGGCCAGCAACTGGCCACGCAGGAGACCGCGCGTGCGGACGTGGTGATCCGGCCCCGCCTCGCCGGCATCGGGCCGACCGATTTCGAGCAGAAGAACCAGGCCATCCTGGAAGGCGAGAAGGCGACGCTAGCCGCGATCCCGCAGATTCGCGCGAAGCTCGCCGCGATGGCGGCGGCGCGGCAGGCAGCCGTCGCCGCACACTGAAACGCCGTTTCCGTGCCGTCCTGCACATGACGCGACATCACGTGCGGTTGTAGCGTGGCGATTTTCCCGTGCCGGATACCGCCATGCCGAAACGCTCGCTGCTTTGCGCCCCGCTGTTGCTGGTCTTCGCGCTGGCCCCCAACGCATTCGCCGCATCGCCCACGGTCGATCCGCGCATCGAGCAATTGCTGACCCAGCTGGGCAAGGCGCAGTCGATCCAGGCGGTGGCGATGTCGCCCGACGGCAAGCAACTGGCCTGGGTGATCGAGCGCCACGGCAAGCCGGCGATCGAAGTCGCCGACGCCGAAGGCCGTCACGTCCACGCGGTGACGGCGGCCGCCCAGCCCGGCAATTGCGCCGAATCCGATATCGCGTGGGCGCCGGATTCGCGCCACCTCGCGTTCGTATCCAACTGCAACGTCGACCTCACCAGTACCCGGGTGATGCAGAACGACATCTACCTGGCAGACACCGCCGGTCATGACACGCCGACGCGGCTGGCCCAGCTGAAAGGTTACGTGCGCGCGCTGCAATGGACGGCCGACGGCAAGTCGCTCGGGTTCCTCTACGTGGCCGGCGCGACCCGCCACGCCAGCGCGGTGGCGGCGGCCAAGCCGGCGGCCGGCGAAGTCGGCGTGACCGGCGTGGAAGTGCAGCGCGTGGCCAGCCTCGACATCGCCAGCGGCGCGCTGCATGAACTGACTCCGGCCGGCATGTACGCGTACGAATTCGACTGGTCGCCGGACGGCTCGCGCATCGCCTACACCGCCGCGCTGCCGCCGGGCGACAACAATTGGTGGATCGCCAAGCTCTACGTGCAGCCGGCGCGGCCGGACGCGGCCGCGACCATGCTGGTGGATCCGGGCAGCAAGGACAGTGGCTCGCTGCAACACCTGCAGATCGCCTTGCCGCGCTGGTCGCCGGACGCCGCGCGGATCGCCTTCATCGGTGGCCTGATGAGCGACCAGGGCGCCACCGGCGGCGACATCTACGCGGTGCCGGCCAGTGGCGGCGCGTCGGTCGATCTTACCCCGGGCACCCATGTCACGCCGTCGTGGCTCGACTGGAGCGGGCCGCAGTCGATGCTGGTCGGCCAGATCAGCAACGGCCAGAGCCAGCTGGCGGATTACGCGGTTTCCGCCACGCGCGCAAAGCAGCAGCGCGTGCACTTCACGGTCGCGGCCAGCATCGGCGACGGCAGCGCCGCGATGGCGATGGCGACCTCGCGCGACCATCGCGGCATCGCCTTCGTGCAGAGCTCGTACGCGGCCGCCGCCGAGGTGCACGCCGGTGTGCTGGGCGACGCCGCGCCGGCCGCGGTGACCTCGATAAACGCAGGACTCACACCGGCCTGGGGCAAGGCCGAGTCGGTCGAATGGGACAACCAGGGTTTCCACGTGCAGGGCTGGCTGTTGTACCCGGCCCACTACGACGCGAAGAAGACCTACCCGATGATCGTGGTGGTCCACGGCGGCCCGTCGAGCGCGGTGATTCCACGCTGGCCCGGCGTGGGCTACGGTGCCGCGCCGTTTTCCGCGCTGGGCTATTTCGTGTTCATGCCGAACCCGCGCGGCAGCTTCGGCCAGGGCGAAAAATACGTGCAGGCGAACCGCAAGGACTTCGGCTACGGCGACCTGCGCGACACCCTCGCCGGCATCGACGCGGTGGAGAAGAAGGTCCCGGTGGACGACAAGCGCCTCGGCCTCACCGGCTGGAGCTATGGCGGTTTCATGAGCATGTTCGCGCCAACCCAGACGCAGCGCTTCCGCGCCGTGGTGGCCGGCGCGGGTATCTCGAACTGGCAGAGCTACTACGGCCAGAACCTGATCGACCAGTGGATGCCGCCGTTCTTCGGCGCCAGCGTCTACGACGACCCGGCGGTGTACGCGAAGAGCTCGGCGATCAACTTCATCAAGCAGGTCAAGACGCCGATGCTTATCGTGGTCGGCGACCGCGACGCCGAATGCCCCGCGCCGCAATCGTTCGAGATGTGGCATGCGCTGCGCGCGCAAGGCGTGCCGACCTCGCTGGTGGTCTACCCGAACGAAGGCCACCACTTCGTCGACCCGGCCCACCAGCGCGACGTGCTGCAGCGGGCGCTGGAGTGGTTCGGCAAATACCTGCCGGCCAGCAACTGATGGCATGCAATCCATTCCGGCGTCATGCCGGAATGGATTGACGATCATGACTCGGGCGGGTCGCGCCGGCGCGTGTGCGTGACCGCGCCGACGATGCCGATGCCCAGCAGCACGACCACGCCGACGCCGATCCATTGCCCAGGTGCATGCAGCAGATAAGCGCCGTAGGCGAGACCACCGATAACGACGATCATGCCGATCAGATAGAGCGCGAATGAGGACATCGTTGCCTCCGTATGGTTTGCGGGTGCGCGAGTTCACATCCAACCCGGCGGGGACTGCAAGCAGACACGTGTCGCCATCAGCGAGGTGTGAAGGCGCCAGGCCGCAACCGTGCGGGTTTGGCGTGCATGCCCTTGGTCATGCTTGACATCGCCCATGTGTATTGCTGTACTGATACACATGGATGCATCATTGCTCAACATACAGCCCACCACCAGCGAGCCGATCTATCGGCAGATCGTCGAGCAGCTTCGCCGGCTGATTGCCGGCGGCCAGCTCGAGCACGGCGAGTTGCTGCCGTCGGTGCGTGACGTCGCCGGCTTCCATGCGATCAACCCGATGACCGTGTCGCGTGCCTACGGCATCGCCGAGAGCGAAGGGCTGGTCGAGCGGCTGCGCGGCAAGGGCATGGCGGTGATCGCGATGCGCAAGGCCGAGCAGAGCGAAAGCCATCGACTGGCCTTGCTGGAACCGCAACTGCAGGCGCTGGCGCGCCATGCGAACGAACTCGAACTGCCCGCCGCGCCGGTGCTGCGGCGACTGACCAAACTGCTGGGAGAATGAGATGAACGCCATGCTGCGTGAAACGGAATCCGCCATCGCCCCGCTCGCCGTGAGCGGCCTGGTCCACTGCTACGAAGGCAGCAACGCGCTGAACGGTATCGACCTCGCGCTGGAACCTGGCAGCGTGCTCGGACTGATCGGCCGCAACGGCGCCGGCAAGTCGACCCTGATCCGCGCCATGCTCGGCCTGCTCGAACCGCTGGCCGGCGAAGCGCGCTTGTTTGGCGAACCGGCGTTGCAACTGTCCGATGCGGCCAAGGCGCGCATCGCCTACGTGCCGCAGCAACCCGAGGCGCTCGCCTGGCTCACCGCGCAGCAGATGCTCGACTTCGTCGGCCGCTTCTACCCGCGCTGGGACAAGGCGTTTGTCACGAACACGCTGGAGCGCTGGCAGATCAAGCCGAACAAGCTGCTGGCGAAACTGTCGCCGGGCGAACGCCAGCGCGTCGACCTGATCCGCGCGCTGGCCTCGCAACCGGAACTGCTGGTGCTGGACGAGCCGGCCGCGGCGCTCGACCCGGTCGCCCGCCGTGAACTGCTGCGCGAGGTGGCGTTGCGCGCGGGTGAATCCGGTACCACGGTGCTGTTCTCCACCCACATCGTGTCCGACCTCGAACGGGTCGCTTCGGAAGTCGCGTTTCTGCATCAGGGCAAGCTGCTGATGCGTTGCAGTGTCGATGAAACCAAGGAGCGTTACGCGCGATTGTGGCTGCCGGCACGGATGAGCGCTGCCGCACCCACGCAGAGCCTGAGCCGACGTCGGCATGACGATGGCAGCCTCAGCCTGGTAGTCGAACGCGACGCGCGCGGTGCCTGGCCGGAAGCGGCCAGCCTGGCCGGCGCGCGCGTCGACGCGCTGGGCCTGGAGGATCTGTTCGTGGAGGTGGCCGAATGAACCTGCTGCAGCTGCTCCAGATTCCCTGGCATGCGACCTATCGCTTGCTGCGCTGGCTGGCACCGGTCGTGCTGGTGCTGTGCGGCGGCACTGCCATCGGCGTCGGCCTGTTCGGTGGTGGGACCGGTCACCTCGACATGGCGATCGCGGTCTTCGGCGGTGGCGTGCTGTTCCTGTGGGCGTTCTTCCTGTCGACCAGTCTGCTGCTGGCGATCGATGCACGGCAACTGCGCGTGCCGGGTGTCCAGCGACAGATCATCGCGAGCCTGCTGCTGTACGCCGTGCTCAGCATCGCCGTGCCCACGGTGCTGCTGGGCATGATCGGCGCGCCCGTTTTCAATGCCGCCATCGTGCTGGCGCTGTCCGGTGCAGGCGGGCTCGCCTTTGCGCTGGTGCCCCGCTACATCGCCATCTTCATCGGCCTCACGCCCGCGCTGGTCAACACGTTGTGGCATCGCCTGCACCTGCCCGGCATCGGCGATCCACGCTTCGTCCACGCAGCATTGCCGATGACCGTGTTTTTACTGCTGGTGATCGTGGTCTGCTGGCGGCGGTTGATGCGCGCCGGCTCAAGCCGCGCGCAAGGCTGGAGCTCGCCGATGGTGCTGCAATACCGCAACGGAAGCTGGGGTCACTGGCACACGATCGGCGACCTGGGCCAGCTGCGCCAGCGACCGGACTGGCTGCAGCTTGCAGTCAACCTCGGCGACGTCGGCCCGGCCACGCCGTGCAAGGCGTTGCGGGTGGCGCTTGGTGGCTGGTACCTGCCGCAGACCGCGCGCAGTTATGCCAGGCAGCTGGGCTTGCTGTTCGCCTTTGCCGTGTTGCCATTGCTCGGCCTCGCGCTGCTGATCCAGTGGGGACAGCATGACAAGCAAACCGCCGATGTACTGGAAGGCGTGCTGATCGGCAGCCTCGGCATGACCGGTGTCTGCGCCGGACCGGCAATTGGCATCCTCAGCCTGGCGTGGTTGAGCAAACGCTGGCAGCGGGCCAATGCCGAACTGCCGTTGCTGGCGCTGCTGCCGGGCCTGGGCGACCCTGCGCAAGCCCGGCGCCGGGTGTTGCGCGCCGGGTTTGGTTTGCCGCTGATCCTGCATGCCTTGTTGGTGATGCTGACCGGCATCGTCATGCTGTGCTGGCACGGCCATGTCGCGATGCTGTCGTTCCTGCTGCTGGCGCAGCTGGGTGCCGCGGCGGTCACCGTGGCGGTGCTGCTCAACCTGTTCGGCGGTCGCCATCTCTCCATCTGGGTAAACGGCTCGGTGCTGGCTGCGAGTTTCGTGCTGACCCTGCTGAGCCTGGTGTTGCCGGCGATGAGCTGGGGCCGCGATCCCGTCGTCGGGGTCAAAATGGCCCTGCCGCCGCTGGTTGCCGCATGGCTGCTGCTGGCCGCGGGCATGGTCTGGTTGGCGCGGCGCGGCTGGCGCGAACTGATGCAGCGGCCGCATCCGTTCCTGCCGGGTTGAGCGCAGCCATGCGCCTCATCGCCGACCGATCGTCACCGAAGAGTCCCATGTGCAAGGTTCGCAGCAATCATCCGCAGCAGTCCTTCGGCCTCGGTCTCGGCCTTGCCATTGGCTCGGCGCTCGGCATCGCCCTGCACGACCTTGCCCTCGGCATCAGCCTTGGCGTGGCGATCGGCCTGGTGTTCGGGGGCGCCCGCCGTCGGCGCTAGAACAATTCGCCTTGCGGCGAGATTTTGCGCGGCGGCACGAAGCGCGAGGTGTCGAGGACGAGTTCGCGGGCGCGGCCGAAGCCGTGTTTGCGACACGCCACGTCGAAGCGGCGGCGCAGGAGGTCGGCGAACACGCCCTGGCCACGCATGCGGGTGGCGAAGTTGCTGTCGTAGTCGCGACCGCCGTTCATCTGCTGGACCAGGCTCATCACATGGTCGGCACGCTGCGGCGCGTGCAGGGCAAGCCATTCGCGGAACAGTTGTTTCAGTTCGTACGGCAGCCGCAGCGTGGTGTAGCCGGCGCAGCGCGCACCGGCCTCGGCGGCCTGCGCCATCACCGCTTCCATGTCGCGGTCGTTCAGTGCCGGGATGATCGGCGCCACCAGCACGCCGACCGGCACGCCGGCTTCGGCCAGGGTGCGGATCGCCTTGATCCGCCGGTGCGGCGCGCTGGCGCGTGGTTCGAGTTTCGCGGCGAGATGGTTGTCCAGCGAGTTGACCGAGACGAACACCTGCACCAGCTGCTCGCGTGCCATCGGCACCAGGATGTCGAGATCGCGCTCGACCAGCGCGTTCTTGGTCACGATGGTGCATGGGTGGTGGCATTCGGCCAGCAGTTCCAGCGCAGCGCGGGTCAGTCGCCAGCGCTTCTCGATCGGCTGGTAGGGATCGGTGTTGCTGCCGATGTTGATCGGGCTGATCGCATAGCCGGGCTTCGCCAGTTCCGCACGCAGCACTTCGGCGAAGTTGCCTTTCGCACGCAGCTTCGTTTCGAAGTCCAGCCCGGGCGAGAGGTTGAGGTAGCTGTGCGAAGGCCGCGCGAAGCAGTAGATGCAGCCGTGCTCGCAGCCACGATAGGGATTGATCGCCTGGCTGAAGGCGATATCCGGCGAGTCGTTGCGGCTGATCACGCTGCGCGCGCGTTCCTCGGTGACCTCGGTGCGCGGGCGTGGCGCATCCTCGTCCAGCAGCGCGCTTTGCCAGCCGTCGTCCTCGGCCTGGTGGCGGACGCTCTCGAAGCGGCCTTCCGGATTGGAGGCGGCGCCGCGGCCCTTGATCGTCGCGATGCGCGCGGCTGCAGGCGGTTCGGGTGATGGCTGGAAATCATCCATCGCCGCAGTTTGCCGCGGCGACGTCTCAGCCGGGGCGACATCCCCAGCGATCGCGACCGCGGAGACGCGGATGTACACTCCGGCGGGTTCGTTGTACGGCCGGGAATGGCCTTCCGAACGAGCCCCGGCGCAACCCACGCATGCCTCTCCAGGATCCTGCATGAGCTTCATTCTGCCAGCGTGCGCGCGGCTGCCCATGCGCTTCGACAGCCAGGCTCTCGGTGCCGCCGTCGAAGCCTTGCCGTTGCAGGCGTGGCAGCCGCATTTCAACACCGGGTATTACGACGGGGACTGGAGCGGTATCGCCCTGCGTGCGTATGAGGACGCCTCGACGCCGTTGGCACCAGGCCAGGGCGAAACGCAGGCCACCGGGTACTGCGATGAGTTCTGGCAGGCCCAGCTGGCCAGACTGAAGGTCGGACTGTGCAGCGTGCGCCTGTTGCGACTTGGCCCAGGCGGCAGCATCCGCGAACATCGCGACTACGATCTCGGCGCGCCGGACGGCAACCTGCGCCTGCACGTACCCATCGTCACCGACGCGCAGGTGGATTTTCTGCTGGACGGCCGCAAGGTGCCGATGCAGGCCGGCGAGTGCTGGTTCCTCGACCTGAGCCGACCGCACCGGGTCGAGAACCACGGCGGTTCGAGCCGGATCCATCTGGTGATCGACTGCTGTCGCGGGCCATGGCTGGAGGCCCAGATCGTGGCGGGCCTGGCCGACACGCCGGCGAGCCAGCCCAGCCGTGGCAGCGTGGCGTTCGCCGCCTTCAGCGCGCACATGCATGCCGATCCGGTGCTGCAGGCCGAACTTGCCGCGCATGAAGACAGCGCCGCGTTCACGGCTGCCGTGCTGGCTCTCGCGGCAGCCCGCGGCTATCGCTTCAGCGACAACGACCTGCGCGCGGCCATGAGCCGGGGTCGCAGCGACTGGAGCATGCAATGGCGGGTCTGACGCTCAGCGGGAACTGGCGCGACTGGCTGCCGATACGGATCTGGCGGGACGCCGACGCCTGGTCGGTCGACTGGTGTCACTTCGGCCATCGGCCATTGCGCGAACCGTTCTTCTGCGACAGCGTCGAACTGGCCTTGCGGCGGCCGTTCAACCTGGCGTTCCGGCAAAACACCGGAATGGATGCCTTGCTCGAATGGCAACAGCGCAGCCCGGGGCTGCCGCCCACGGCCTTCATCCTGCACGCGTCGCGCTGCGGCTCCACCCTGATGGCGCAGATGCTGGCACGACTCGACAGCCACGTCGTGTTGTCCGAGCCGCCGCCGCTCGACGCGTTGCTGCGTGCCCACCATCACGATCCCGCGGCGGCCGCGTGGCAACCGGCGCGGATTCGCGCGCTGCTGTCGGCGCTGGCGCAATCCCGGCAAGGTGGCGAGCGAGCGCTGGTGGTCAAGCTCGATGCCTGGAACATCTTCGAACTGCCGCTGCTGCGCCGGTGCTTTCCTGCGACGCCGTGGATCTTTCTCTACCGGGACCCGCTGGAGATCGTCATCTCGCAGTTGCATTCGCCCGGTCGGCACATGGTGCCCGGACTGATTGGCGCCTCGCCGCTGGACATGTCGGCCGGGCAGGCAGCGTCGCTGTCGCGCCCCGAATTCATCGCCCGCACGCTCGGCAGCGTGCTCGCCGCCGGCTTCGATCATTGCGCCAATCACGGCGGGTTGGCAGTCAATTACACCGAGTTGCCGCAAGCTGTCGGCGGTCGGCTGGCCGGCGTGCTCGGGCTCGATGCCAGCGACGCGATCATTGCGCAGGCCGGCCTGCACGAACATGCCAAGCGGCGCGGCGAACTGTTCGAGCCGGACCTCGAGCGCAAACGCCAGGCCGCGGACGACGCCACCCGCACGCAGGTGGATCGTTGGGCGCAAGCGCCGTACCTGGCCCTGGAGAAGCTGCGGATGCAGCAGTGCGCGGCGGAGGCAACGCCTGCCTGAACACGGTTGCCGCCCAGCCACCGTCGGCCGCGCGCTCGTCATCACAAACACTGCACGTTGGAAAACGGACGCTTGCCCGGAGCGACTGCGGCTGACGCAGCGCCTCACCCGTTCACACTGGAGTTCGCCGATGACTGCCACCGCCCTGATTGTCTTTCTTCTCATCGGCGCGATTGCCGGCTGGCTGGCCGGCCTGATCGTGCGTGGCTTCGGCTTCGGCCTGCTCGGCAATATCGTGGTCGGCATCATCGGCGCGTTCCTCGCCGGCTGGCTGCTGCCGATGCTGGGCATCGGCTTCAGTCTCGGCAGCCCGATCGTCACCAGTATCGTTTACGCGATGATCGGCGCGATCGTGTTGCTGGTGCTCATCGGCCTGATCAAGCGCGCCTGACGATCCGCCCGGTTCGCGGCGGCCAAACAAAAACGCAGCGGCTGGTGCCGCTGCGTTTTCCGTGTGCGCTGGCTGCACTCAACCGCGCAGGTCGACGTCCTTGGTTTCGCGCACGAACAGCAGGCCGATCACGAAGGTCATCATCGCGATCACCACCGGGTACCACAGGCCGGAATAGATGTTGCCGGTGAGCGCCACGATGCCGAACGACACCGAAGGCAGGAAGCCGCCGAACCAGCCGTTGCCGATGTGATACGGCAGGCTCATCGAGGTATAGCGGATCCTGGTCGGGAACATCTCCACCAGCCATGCCGCGATCGGGCCGTAGACCATGGTCACGTACAGCACCAGCAAGGTCAGCAGCACGATCAGCATCGGATAGTTGCTACGCGCCGGATCGGCCTTGGCCGGGTAGCCGGCCTGGTCGAGCGAGGCGCCGAGGCTGGCGGTGAACGCCTTGTTCTGCGCGGCGAAGTCGGCCTTGCTCAGGCTGCTGCCCTCGAACGCATCGTGGCTGGCTCCGCCCACGGTCACCTTTGCCAGCGAACCGGCCGGCGCCGCGACGTTGTCGTACGGCACGCCGCGCTTGGCCAGATAGCTCTTGGCCACGTCGCAGGAACTGGTGAAGACCTGCGTGCCGGTGAGGTTGATCTGCAGGTGGCAGGTGGCCGGGTCGGCGAGCACGGTGACCGGTGCCGTCGCACGCGCCGTCTCCGCTCCCGGGTTGCCGTAGTGGGTGAGTCCCTTGAAGATCGGGAAGTAGGTCAGCGCGGCGAGCAGGCAGCCGGCCAGCACCACCGGCTTGCGGCCGATCTTGTCGGACAGCCAGCCGAACACCACGAAGAACGGCGTGCCGATCAGCAGTGCCGCGGCAATCAGGAGCTGGGTGGTGGTGGCGTCGATCCTCAGCGTGCTGCCGAGGAAGTACATCGCGTAGAACTGGCCGCAGTACCACACCACGGCCTGGCCGGCGGTGGCGCCGAACAGGGCCAGGATCACCAGCTTGAGGTTGCCCCAGCGCGCGAACGACTCGGTGAGCGGTGCCTTCGAGTGCTTGCCCTCGTCCTTCATCTGCTTGAACACCGGCGACTCGGCCAGTTGCAGGCGGATGTATACCGACACGGCCAGCAGCAGCGACGACAGCAGGAACGGAATGCGCCAGCCCCAGTCGTCGAACTTGTCGCCGAGCAGCCACTTGCAGCCCAGGATCACCAGCAGCGACAGGAACAGGCCGAAGGTGGCGGTGATCTGGATGAAGCTGGTGTACAGGCCGCGCTTGCCCTTCGGCGCGTGCTCGGCCACGTAGGTGGCTGCGCCGCCGTACTCGCCGCCCAGCGCCAGACCCTGCAGCATGCGCAGCAGGATCAGGATCACCGGCGCCGCCATGCCGATCGAGCCGTAACTGGGCAGCAAGCCCACGAAGAAGGTCGACAGGCCCATGATCACGATGGTGATCAGGAACGTGTACTTGCGCCCGACCAGGTCGCCGACCCGGCCGAACACCAGCGCACCGAACGGGCGCACCGCGAAGCCGGCCGCGAACGCGAGCAGGGCGAACACCAGCTGGCTCGCCTCGTTCAACCCGGAGAAGAACTGGTGGCCGATGATCACGGCAAGCGAGCCGTACAGGTAGAAGTCGTACCACTCGAACACGGTGCCCAGGCTGGACGCCAGGATTACCCGCTTGTGGCTGACGTCGAGCGCGGCGTCAACCCCGCCGCCGGTCGCGTCAATCGCATTTGTGGCCATGATGTTTCCCCTCCCGAGATAGTGAGATGCCTCTCCCGGAAACCCCGGGGAGAAGTTGGGAGGTGCGACCCGTCCCTCGATCTGGACCGCACCCCGTCATCCTCCCGACGCGACGGGAGGGTAGTCGACGGGCGGCGTACGCGCGGTACGCCGCCGTGAAGTTCAGAAGCGATAAAGCGCGTTGAGGCTGAACTGGTTGCCGGTGGTGGTCTTGCGGTCCGTGCCATTGCTGGTGGAGTCGAGCTTGTCGTGCATCCATTCGGCGCTGAGGTCATACGAGCCGGCGGTGTATTGCAGGCTCAGCGCGGTCTGGCGGTTGCGCAGCAGTCCGGTCGCGCCGTTGCCCAGCCAGGTGATCACGTCGCCGCTATCGGGTTTGCTGTACGCGTAGAACGCATACAGGCTCCAGTTCGGCGTGAAGCTGTAGCCCGCCTGCACGAAGCCGCCGGTTTCGTTGATGTCGCCGAATTGCGACATCGCGCCGAAGATCTCGCCGAGGCCGTTGCCGGCGTAGGCCAGCCCCTTGAACGTCCACGGTCCGGGCTTCCACTGGCCGCCGATCTCGTAGCCCACGCTCTTGACGTCGGAGCGGATCGGCGTGGGTGCGGTGCCGTCGACGCCACGCAGGTCGACCTTGCTGTAATGCGCCGAGAAGTACGCCAGCCAGTTCTTGTCCTGCACGTGCAATCGCGCCTCGACCTGCGGACGGAAACCGGCGCTGCCGGCGGTGAGGTAGTTGACGTTGTTGCCGGGACCGCTCCAGGTGCCTTCGAACACGCCCACATCGAGCCGCCATTGCGCGCCGGTGCTGCCGTGGTTGAGGTCCTGCATCACCACCACGCCGGGGAAGCGCCAGCCGCCGGAGCCGGAGCCGAAGCCCAGCGGGAACGCGATGTGCGCCAGCGAGGTGGGCGTGTTGTCGACCGGGAACATCAGGTCCCACTGCTGGCCGATGCGTACCGTGGTGCCGCTCTCGGGATTGGTCAGGTCCATGTAGGCCTGGCGCAGGCGCGGCGTCGGCTGCTGCTGGCTGTAGGCGCCGGTGCCGTTGAAGCCGCCGAAGAAGTCCATCTCGATGCGCCCGCCGCCGCTCCAGTTGCCGGCGAACTTGGCGCCCTTGAAGTCGAGCCAGAAGCGCGTGTTGCGCACGTCGACGCCGGAGAGCGAACCCTTCGAGCCGGGTATCGGGAACAACGCATTCTGGCCGTTGCCGTAGGTGAAGCTCTTGTTCTGGCTGAACGCGCTGGCGCTGACGAAGCCGTGCAGCGCCACCGACACGCCGGGGGCACTGCTGAACACCGGCATCGCGGCGGCCGGCGCCGCCGCCACGTTCTGCGCCGCCGCCACGTTCTGCGCGGGTGCCGCGGGCTGCGCGGGCGCGGCTTTCTGCGCCTGGATCATCGCCTTCAATTCGTTCAACTGCTGCTCGAGCTGCGCCACGCGCTGTTCGAGTTGCTGCTCGCGCGTGTCGCTCTGCGCGTGGCCGGCCAGCGGGAGCATCAGCGCGCAAGCCATGCTCAGGGCAAGCGTGGAATAACGGTTGGTGTGTCGCGTGGTCATGCGTGCGTCTCCCCGAGATCGATGACGGGCCGAGCATGGCCATGCTGCAGCGCGGGCGACTATTCGCCATTGGTCGAACTTCGACCAAAGTCGAGCCGGCTGCTTGCCGCCGCCTCCGTATCGATCGGGCTACACTCGAAGTCCGCACACCGCCGGGCGTTGACGCCTGCCGCGGTATCCCTGTCGCCACCTTCCATGTCGAGCCAGCAGGAGCCCAGCCATGTCCAAGCTCTATCCGGTCAACCCCTCGTTTGCCGCCGCGGCGCGCCTGCGCCACGACGACTACACACGCCTTTACGCCGAGTCGGTCAACGACCCGGAAGGCTTCTGGGGCCGCATCGGCCAGCGCCTGGACTGGATCAAGCCGCCGACGAAGATCAAGGATGTCTCGTTCGATCCGAAGGACCTGCACATCCGCTGGTACGAGGACGGCGAGCTGAACGTGTCGGCGAACTGCCTCGACCGCCAGCTGGAAAAGCGCGGCGACAAGGTGGCGATCATCTTCGAGGGCGACGACCCGAAGCAGTCGCGCAAGATCACCTACCGCGAGTTGCACGCCGAGGTGTGCAAGTTCGCCAACACGCTGAAGCACCTCGGCGTGGTCAAGGGCGACCGCGTGGCGATCTACCTGCCGATGATCCCCGAGGCGGCGGTGGCGATGCTGGCCTGCGCCCGCCTCGGCGCGATCCACTCGGTGGTGTTCGGCGGCTTCTCGCCCGACTCGCTGGCCGGGCGCATCGCCGACTCCACCGCCAAGGTGGTGGTCACCGCCGACGAGGGCCTGCGCGCGGGCAAGCGCATCCCGCTCAAGGTCAACGTGGATGCGGCGCTGGAGCGGCCCGGCACCAACAGCGTGGAGACCGTGATCGTGGTGCGCCATACCGGCGGCGCGGTGCACATGCAGTCGCCGCGGGACCGCTACTGGCACACGCTGATGGAAGGCCAGTCGGCCGACTGCGCACCCACCCCGGTCGGGGCCGAGCACCCGCTGTTCGTGCTGTACACCTCCGGCTCCACCGGCAAGCCGAAGGGCGTGCAGCACTCGACCGGCGGCTACCTGGTGTTCATCAGCTACACCCACGAGCTGGTATTCGACCTGCGCGAGGACGACGTCTACTGGTGTACCGCCGACGTCGGCTGGGTCACCGGCCACAGCTACGTGGTGTACGGCCCGCTCTGCAACGGCGCCACCACGGTGATGTTCGAGGGCGTGCCGAACTATCCCGACCACAGCCGCTTCTGGCAGGTGATCGACAAGCACAGGGTCAGCATCTTCTACACCGCGCCCACCGCGATCCGCGCGCTGATGCGCGAAGGCGAGGAGCCGGTGAAGAAGACCTCGCGCGCGTCGTTGCGCCTGCTCGGCTCGGTCGGCGAACCGATCAACCCGGAAGCGTGGGAGTGGTACTACCGCGTGGTCGGCGAGAACCGTTGCCCGATCGTCGATACCTGGTGGCAGACCGAAACCGGCGGCATCATGATCTCGCCGCTGCCCGGCGCGATCGCCACCAAGCCGGGCTCGGCCACCCTGCCGTTCTTCGGCATCAAGCCGGCGATCGTCGACGCCGAAGGCACCGTGCAGGAGGGCGTGGCCGAGGGCAACCTGCTGATCACCGACTCCTGGCCGGGCCAGGTGCGCACCATCTACGGCGACCACCAGCGCTTCATCGAGACCTACTTCAGCGCCTACCCCGGCAACTACTTCAGCGGCGACGGCGCGCGCCGCGACGAGGACGGCTACTACTGGATCACCGGCCGCGTCGACGACGTGATCAACGTCAGCGGCCACCGCCTGGGCACCGCCGAGGTGGAGAGCGCACTGGTGGCGCACCCGAAGGTGGCCGAGGCCGCCGTGGTCGGCTGCCCGCACGAGATCAAGGGCCAGGGCATCTACGCCTATGTCACCCTGGTCGCCGGCGAGACCGGCAGCGAGGAGCTGCGCAAGGAACTGATCGCCTGGGTGCGCAAGGAGATCGGTCCGATCGCCACGCCGGACTACCTGCAGTGGGCGCCCGGCCTGCCGAAGACCCGCTCCGGCAAGATCATGCGCCGCATCCTGCGCAAGATCGGCGAGAACCTGCCCGACCAGCTCGGCGACATCACCACCCTGGCCGACCCCGGCGTGGTGAAGAGTCTGGTCGACGAGCGGCTGATCAAGTGACCGGAAGTGAGTGGAGAGGAGTGGGAAATGAGTAAATGCAGGCAGGCTCAGCTCCAGCTCTCGTTTCTCGCTCCTCTCCACTCTCCACTGGCTTTATGTCCGACATCCTGATCGCCGACGACCATCCGCTGTTCCGCGACGCGCTGCAGCGGGCGGTGCTGACCGCGCTGCCGCAGGCGCACGTGCACAGCGCCGACAGCGTGCACACCCTGCTCGGCCTGATCGAACAATTCCCCGACGCCGAATTGCTGCTGCTCGACCTGCACATGCCGGGCGCGCGCGGCTACTCCGCACTGGCGCATATCCGCGGCCAGTACCCCGGGCTGCCGACCATCGTGGTGTCCGGTCACGAAGAGGCGCAGGTGGCGCGCCGCGCGCTGGCGCATGGCGCGTCGGCGTACATTCCGAAATCCAGTTCGGGCGAAAGCATCGTCGCGGCGATCCGCGCCGTGCTCGACGGCGACGTCTGGCTGCCGCCGGCCCTGCTCGGCGCCCCCGGCGAACTCCGGCCCGACGAAGCCGCCGCCGCCGCGCAGATCGCCGCGCTGACGCCGCAGCAGTTCCGCGTGATGACGATGATCGCCGAAGGCCTGCTGAACAAGCAGATCGCCTACGACCTCGGCGTCTCCGAGGCCACGGTCAAGGCACACATGACCGCGATCATGCGCAAGCTCGGAGTCAACAACCGCACCCAGGTCGCCCTGATCGCCAGCCAGCTGGCGGTCGAGCAGGAGAGCATGCCAAAGACGCCGCCAATGACGACGACCGACCCGCTGGATTGAATGAGCCTGCCGGGGCGCGCAACGCTCCCGCTTCCGCTCATTCGTGCGAATCACGACAGCGATGCTGGTCGCCCGGTGCCTTCCGGGTTGCCAGCCTTCTCCATCGGGTCGCCGACCGCGGGTTTGTCCGGCTGCATCCGCAGCAATGAGGTCAGCAACGCACGCAAGGCGGCCGGCCGCACCGGCTTGTGCAGCACCGGATATCCCGACGCCCGCGCCCGTTGTTTCAGTTCGCTGCTGCCATCGGCGGTGATCATCGCCACCGGTGGAAGCTGGCCGGTCATCTCGCGCAACTGTTGCAGCGCCTGCAGGCCATCGACACCGTCGGCCAGGTGGTAGTCGGCCAGGATCAGGTCGATCGGGCCATGTGCCAGTTCGTGACGGGCCTGCTCCACGTTCAGCGCCAGACGGCAATCGACGCCCCAGCGGCTGAGCAGGGCGCGCATGCCGTCGAGGATGGTGGCGTCGTTGTCCAGGCACAGCACGGTCAATGGCAGTTGCTTGTCTGCACCGGCACGCTGGACCCGCTGGCGGCGAGCCGGCACCGCTTCGCCGCGCGGCACGGTTACCGCAAAGCAGCTGCCGCGGTCGACTTGCGAATGCAGGCCCAGCCGGTGGCCGAGGATGCCGGCGAGGCGGTCGCAGATCGACAGGCCCAAACCCAGGCCTTTCTCGCCCCATGGCGACGGCTGCTCGAGCCGCTGGAATTCGTCGAAGATCCGCGCACGCTGTTCCGCGGCGATGCCGGGGCCCGAGTCCCACACCTCGATGCGCACTTCCTCGCCGATGCGCCGCGCGCCCAGCAAAACGCCGCCCTTGCTGGTGTAGCGCAGGGCATTGGAGACGAAATTCTGCAGGATCCGGCGCAACAGCTGCGGGTCGCTGAGCACCGCCAGCGTGGTCGGCGCCACACGCAGGCGCAGGCCGCGCTGTTCGGCGACCACCGCGAACTGCGCCTTCAACGAATCGAACAGTTCGGCCAGGGCGAAGCCGCCGACTTCCGGATGGTAGCTGCCGGCATCCAGCCGCGAGGTGTCCAGCAGTGCATCGAGCAGATCTTCGGCCGACCGGAAGGACGCATCGATGCGCTCGGCCAGGCCGCTGGCCTCCGCGTCCAGTCCCGGGTGCTGGCGCAGTGCCGAAGTGAACAGCCGCGCTGCGTTCAATGGCTGCAGCAGGTCGTGGCTGGCCGCGGCGAGAAAGCGCGTCTTCGAAACGTTCGCTGTCTCGGCGGCCCGCCGCGCGTTCGCCGTGGCGACCAGTGCCTCGGACAGTTCGGCAGTGCGCTGCTCGACCCGCTGTTCCAGCGTCTCGTTCACCTCGATCAGCGCCTCTTCGGCATGCTTGTAAGCGGTGACGTCGCTGTAGGTCGTGACGTAGCCTCCGGCAGGCAGCGCGCGGCCGCGCAACTCGATCACGGTGCCGTCCGGACGGACGCGCTGGAACAGGTGCGCCGAACCGGCCTGCATGTGGTGGATACGTTTGGCCACATGGCCGTCCAATTCACCGGGCCCGCATTCGCCGTGGCTGGCATTCCAGCGAATCAGGTCGGCTACCGGCACGCCGACGTGCACCATGCCATCGGGGTAGTCGAACAGCTCCAGGTAGCGCCGGTTCCACGCCACCAGGCGCATCTGCGCATCGACCACGCTGATGCCCTGCGAGACGTTTTCCAGCGTGGTGGACAGCAATTCGCGGTTGAAGCGCAACTCCTGCGAGGCCTCGTCCATCAGCGCCATCGCCTCGGCCAGATCCAGGCCGCTGCCGGACAACGCGCTGATCAGGATCCGTCGCGCGTTGGCGGCGCCCACCGCCGAAGCCAGCAGGCGCTCGGTGTACTGGATCAGTGCGCGATCGGCCGACTCGCCGGCCAGCAGGGGCCGCCCGCGGCGCAGGGCGTAGTCGTCGAATGCCCGCGCACTGGTGCGTTCGCCGACGATGCGTTCGGCGAGCGTGCGCAGGTCCGCCACGGCCACGCGGCCACGCCAGTCACCGGCGCCACTGCGGCCGGCCGGATCGATATCGATGAACATCGCCGCGTGCAGGCGTTCCTCCAGACTTGGCCGCAACCGAAGCGAGACGAACACCAGGCAACCGACGTTGACCAGCAGCGACCAGAACGTGCCGTGCATCACCGGATCCCAGCCACCAAGATGGAACAGCGCCTGCGGGCGCAGCCAGTCCCATCCGAACGGTCCGTTCTGCAACCAGGAGGCGGAACGAATCACCGCCGGCAACAACAAGGTGTACGACCACACCACGAAGCCGCCGGCCAGACCCACCATCACGCCGCGACGGCTGGCGCCGCTCCAGTACAGCGCAGCCAGCAATGCCGGGGCGAACTGCGCCACCGCAGCAAATGCCAACAGGCCGGTAGCCGCAAGATTCTCCGCGTTGGCGGCGACCCGGTAGTAGCCATAGGCCATCGCGGCCAGCGCGATGATCGCCACCCGGCGCACACGAAGCACCAGCTTCGACAGGTCGCTGCGCTGCTCCAGCCGCAATCGTGGGATTCGCAGCAGCGCCGGCATCACCAGGTCGTTGCTGATCATCGTCGACAGCGCCACCGAGGCCACGATCACCATGCCGGTCGCGGCCGAAAACCCACCGATGAAAGCCAGCAGCGCCATGCCACCATCGCCATGGACCATCGGCAGAGTGAGCACCCACGCATCGGCGGAACCATCGCGCACCAGCGGCATGTGCGCGCCAGCCGCCACGATCGGCAATACCGCCAGGCTGACGATGACCAGGTACAGCGGCACCATCCAGCGCGCACGCGTCAGGTCGCTGGCGTCCTCGCATTCGACCATGCCGATCTGGAATTGCCGGGGCAGGCAGAACATCGCGCAGAACGCCAGCATCGTCTGGGCCAGGAACCCCGGTGACAGTCCATGCGTCAGTTGCGTCGCTGGCAATTGCACCGTGGCAAGCAGCCCCGGCCCACGCCACAAGGCATAGCCGGCCAGCGCGACGAAGGCGAGCAGCTTGATCAGGGATTCCAGCGCTATCGCCAGCATCAGGCCGTGATGGTGTTCGGTTGCATCGATGCTGCGCGTGCCGAACAGAATGGCGAACATGGCCAGCAGCAGCGCACACCACAACGCACTGTCGACGCCACCGGCAGACGCAGCGCCGTAGCCGGCACCGCCGAGTACGCCGAAGGACATCGCCACAGCCTTGAATTGCAGCGCGATGTACGGCACCACCGCAATCACCGCGATCACCGCCACCAGCGCCGCCAGTCCGTGCGACTTGCCGAAACGCGCACCAATGAAATCCGCGATCGAGGTGATGTTGCGTTGCCTCACCACCTGCACCAGCCGGCGCAACAGGCCGAAGCCGAACACGAACAACAGGATCGGACCGAGGTAGATCGGCAGATAGGCCAGGCCGTCGCGCGCCGCCGTGCCGACCGCACCGTAGAACGTCCACGACGAGCAGTACACCGCCAGCGCCAGGCTGTAGACGATCGGACGCAAGCGCGGCTGGCGCGGATACAGCGGTCGGCGATCACCGGCATAGGCGACCACGAACAGCAGCCCGACATACAGCAGCGATACCAGCAACAGCAGCCAACCCTGGATCACGTCTTGTCTCCCCGGAGCAACGAAGGGTTCCGATCCGTGGCGGTCGGCGCCGTTCGCACGGCGGCGCGTCTTGTGCGGTGCCGGCGCCGGCGCCACCATGCACGGATGATTGCCACGCACGCTCCGACGCTTGCCAACGTAGCAGAGCACCTGCTCGAAGACGAGATTCATGTGTGGCAACTGGACTATCGCCCAGCGCACGGGCGCGCGCCGCTGCATCGGGTGCTGGCCGCCTATCTGGGTACCGATCCGGATCGCGTCACGCTTACCGCTGGCGAGCACGGGCGTCCGGTACTCGCGGCGACGCACGATCCGTCACTGGGTTTCAACTGGTCGCATAGCGGCGATCAGGCGCTGATCGCGGTCGCTCGGGGGATCGCACCGGGCATCGATATCGAACGACTGCGACCGCGACCGCGGTCGCTGGAGATCGCGCAGCGTTACTTCAGTGCCGAGGAGGCGGCGGCGCTCGCGGCACTGCCGGTGGCCGATCGCGATGCCGGATTTCTCGAACTGTGGACAGCCAAGGAAGCGGTGCTCAAGGCGCTCGGCCGCGGCCTGGCGTTTGGCTTGGATCGCCTGAACATCGCGCGTGTCGCCGATCGGCTGGTTCTGCAGCGGTTGGCGGGCGACGACGCGCGCGCGTGGCAATTGCGTCGGCTCCCGGTTGGGCCGGAGCTGCTCGCTGCGCTGGCCTGGCGCGGCAACTCGCGGCGATTGCGCATGGGGACGCTTGCCAGCGACGCCTGATCGGTGCAATGTTTCCGGCCCACCGGCGCTCGTCCACGCTGCTGCCGATGATCTTCAACTGCCCGGATCGCCAGCCCGACATGACCGTGCTCAGCGTCAACCTCAACAAGATCGCCGTGCTGCGAAATTCGCGTGGCGGCCACGAACCGGACATCTGCCAGGCGGCGCAGACCTGCATCGAAGCTGGCTGTGGCGGCATCACTGTGCATCCGCGACCGGATCAGCGTCATGTTCGGCCCGACGACGTCCGCGCGCTGGCCGCCATGCTGCGGGGCCGGGTGGAATACAACATCGAGGGCAACCCGTTTGCCGCGGCCCGGGACGCATACCCGGGACTGATCGCGCTGGCGCGTGAAGTACGCCCGACCCAGGTGACCCTGGTACCCGACAGCGACGGCCAGATCACCTCCGATCACGGCTTCGACCTGCGGCGCGACCTGGAACGGCTGCGGCCGCTGGTAGCGGAGCTGTGCGAGCTTGGTTGCCGGGTCAGCCTGTTCGTCGACGCGGAAGTGCAGGAGCTTGAGCTTGCCGCGGCGATCGGCGTGCAGCGCATCGAAATCTATACCGGCCCCTACGCGCAGGCGTTCGCGGACGGTCAGCCTGCGGCGGCGCTGGCCGCATGCGCCGACACCGCCCGACGAGCGCAACAGGCAGGAATGGCGGTGAACGCAGGCCATGACCTGAGCCAGGCCAACCTGGGCACGTTCAAGGCGGCGATCCCCGGCTTGGCCGAGGTATCGATCGGGCATGCGCTGATCGGCGAGGCGCTGTACCAGGGACTGGCCACGACCGTACGCCGCTATCTGCAGATCCTGCTTTGAAAGTCGCTTCCAGAGCTCGCTCCGACGCAAGCAAAAACCCCCGCTGATGCGGGGGTTTTTGCATTCACTGATGCCGCCTGGACGTCACCGCCTCAGAAGTTCTCGGTGAACCCGATCTTGACCAGGTTGTAGCTCTTCGCGTCGGCGAGCACGCGCGCCACGTACTGGTAGGCGACCGCGTCATCGGCGGCAATCTGGATTTCCGGCTGGTCGGTCTGCTGGGCGATCACCGCGAGTTGCGCCTTGAGACCCAACTCGTCGACCGGCGTGTCGTTCCAGTAGAACGCCCCGCTCGAGTCGATCTTCAAATTGATCGGCTCCAGCGGCGTAGTCGGCGGCGGATTCGGATTCGGCTGCGGCAGATCCACCTTGATCTTGTGTGCCAGCACTGGCGCCGTGATCATGAAAATGATCAGCAGCACCAACATCACGTCGACCAGCGGCGTGACGTTGATCTCCGACATGGGCCCACTGGTGTTGGTCGAAAAAGACATGTCAAATCACCCCTTCGGCGCGTCAGTGGTCATGAAGGCGACATGCACCATGCCCGAATCCTTGGCATCGCCGATGATCTTCTTCACGATCTTGAACTGGGTCGCCTTGTCCGCGCGGATCTCCAGTTCCGGCTGGGGCACTTTTTGCGCGTTGACTGCAAACTGTGCCCGCAACTCGGCCGCGGTGACCTGATGGTCATTGAAGTACAGGCTGCCATCTTCCTTGACCGCCAGATCGAGCGGCGGAACCTTCACTTCCTCGTCCTTGGTCTTGGGATTCGCGGTAGGCAGATCGATCGTGATGGAGTGCGACATCAGTGGCGCGGTGATCATGAAGATGATCAAGAGCACCAGCATCACGTCGACCAGCGGCGTGACGTTGATTTCCGACATCGGGCCGCCGGATTTGCCACCTAGGCTGACTGCCATGGGTCAATCCCTCACTTCTGGCTTTCGACGCGCGAACCGGTGGCGAAGAAGTCGTGCAGGTCATGCGCGAATTCGTCGAAACGGGCGTAGGTCAGGCGGTTCGAACGGCTGAAGAAGTTGTACGCGAACAGCGCGGGGATAGCCGCGAACAGACCGAAGGCGGTCATGATCAGCGCCTCGCCCACCGGACCGGCCACCGCGTTCATCGACGCGTTACCTGTGGCGGCGATACCGATCAGCGCGTGGTAGATGCCCCACACGGTACCGAGCAGACCGACGAACGGCGCGGCGGAACCGACCGTGGCGAGCAGGGTCATGCCGCCTTCCATGCGCAGACTTTCGCGAGCCACGGCCTGGCGCAGGGCGCGGTCGATGAACTCCGAACGGCTCAGCGACTCGGCCAGACGACCGGTCGTCCCACTGGTGGCCTGCTGGTGATGGGCCACCGCGGAGGCGGCATCGAGCGCGATCTTGGAGAACGGTTCGCCCTTGGGCTGCGCTTCCAGTTCACGAATCGCGTCCTGGGTCGAGGCATTGCCCCAGAAGCCGTCGATGACCTTGTCGGCGCGTCCCTTCACCGTGGCATTGCGGATGCCGTTGGCGATGATGAAGTACCACGACAGGAACGACATCACGACCAGCGTGACGAAGACGACCCAGCCGAGCCAGTCGAAGTTTTGCATCAGGTTGGCGAAGCCCATCTGTTTCATGGCTTCGGCGTTGGTATTGCCACCCATGGCCTGTGCGGCATCGGTCGTTGCAGGAGTCTGTAGGAACATAACGCTACCCTAGGGAAGTCAAGCGTGAACTGTAACTGTAACCCGACTGGACCCGGGTTACAGCTGATTGATAGGCCGGATTACATCAGAGGCCGCTGAGATTGAAAGTGATGGGAACGCGTGCGTACCCCTCGACCTTCTTTCCGTTTCTAATTTCTGGATTGAAACGATACTTTCTTACCGCCTCCATGGCCGCACGATCGAGATCGCGGTGTCCGCTGGACTTCTCCACCTTGACATCCTTCGGCAGGCCATCCACGCCAACCAGAATCATCAGTATGACCGTGCCCTCTTCATGCTGCCGTAGTGCCTGCGGCGGATATCGGGGGGTGATCTTGCTGTTGTAGCTGAGATCCTGTGCCGCCGTGATGTCGGACGGTGGCGCTGGCGGAGCCGGGGGAGCCGGCGGCGGCGCCTGCACCGCGTTCTGCGAAACCTCTTCCACCGGTGGTGGTGGCGTGGGCGGCGGAGGTGTCGGTGGCGGCTTGATCTGCTTGATGATCTTCGGCGGCGGCTGCTTCGGCGGCTCCGGCGGCGGCGGTGGCGGCGGCGGTGGCGGCGGCGGCGGCTCGATGAAGTTCACCTGGACGATATGCTCTTTCTCTGCATGTTTCTGGCCCGGCGGCGCCATCGGCGACACCAGGAGCAGAAACGCAAAGGCGTGCAGCCCGATGGCAACTGCCAATGCCCAGGTGCGTTTCCAACTGAACGGCTCGCGCCCATTTTCTTCGTTACTTGAGGCCATCTGTCACTATCTGAAGCTAGTCAATCGGAAGAGGACGTTGCCGCAGTGGCATATCCGAAACCGTCTGGTTGTCTGGACGGAACCGGGTGGAGCTTGCCGCTGGGGAGACGCGGGGAAAGATTTTCAACGGTACAACAGCGCATGACTTTTGTATAGCACCCGCGGGGCAGAAGAATGGACGTCCATCTGCTCCGCAGGAGGAATGAATCTCGTTATTTCGTTATTTGCCGGCCCCTGCCTTCTTGAGCCACGCCTTGGCTCTCTCGGCGGTTTCCGGCTGCTTGGCGGCGAGCTTCATGGCGGCCACGGCTGCGGGCTTGTTCTTCAAACCGCGCTCGGCCTCGGCCAGCAACATGTAGGCCGAACCCTTGTGCTTGACGCCTTTGTCGATGCCCTGCTGGATCATGCTCTTGGCCTGGCTGAACTTGCGGTCGATCAACAGCAAGTGGCCTCCGCGTATGCCCGCCTCGCCGTCCTTCGCATTCGGCAGTGCCTTGCCATAGGAGGCGACGGCCTTCTTGACGTCGTCCATCATTTCGGCAGCCTCGCCGAGCAACATGTAGTTCTCGGAACTGGTGCTGACGACCCCCTTGCTCATGCCCTCCTCAAGCACCTGGACGGCCTTGGTGGCGTTTGGCTTGGGATCGTCGCTGGACTGGGCCGTGATCAGGTACAGCTTGGACAGATTCACGTAATCCGCCTCTTTCGTCAGCGAGCCGGCCGCGCGGGCTTTTTCCAGCAACTGGATCGCTTCGGGGTATTTCTGTGCCTGCATCAATACGGCGACCGCGTTGTTGAGCGCATTCGGATCGTTCGGATTGGCAGTCACTTGCTGCTGGGCGAGCGCTGCGGCCTTCTCGGTCTGGCCGGATTCCGAATAGCTGGCCATCAGGATCTGGTTCCAGTTTTCCTTCGGTTTGTCGGTCAGCGATTTCGCCTTCTCGATCGCGGCTATCGCCTCGGGGTACTTGCCGAGGCGATAGTCGGCATTGCCTTCGAGCGCATAGGAATCGGCGGTTTCCTTCTTGCCCTCGGCGCGCCACTTGGCCAGGGTGTCCAGCGACGGCTGGTATTGCTCATCGGCGAGCTGGAACTGGGCGAGCATGTATTCGAGCTGGAAGTAGGTGTCGTTCGGCAGCACGCCATTGGCCAGCGCGCGCTGCAACAGGGCGATCGCCCCCTTGTAATCGCCATCGTTGAAATGGATCGAGGCCAACCCTTGCAGCGCCAGGGCCTGGGCGTATTTGCTCTTGCTGCCATCGATGATGGGCTGGAGTATTTGCTCAGCCTTGGCCTTGTCGCCCGCATTGACCGCGTCCAGCCCCTCGTTGAGGGCTTTCGATTCCTTCTCGCTGGTCAGATCGAGCTTCGGTTCTTGGCGCGTGGCATTCGGGTAGAGCGCCTCCTTCTTGTCCTTGTCGGCGTGGTTGGCGCGCGCCAGCAACGGACTGCTGGCCAAACCGAGCAGCAAGGCCGCGCTCGCCAGCATCGTGAACCTTCGGGCATGCTTCATGATGTTCCTCGTCTATAGGTCGGGCGCGCATTGAACGTCGCGGGGGATTCGGGAGCCTAACCCGAGTAGGCAAGTGATAACAAGTCGCAGTGCCGCATAGAAGATCGTTGAAATTCAACGAGTTATATGCTGTTTGGAACAGAATGACCTGCCCCGACCATGCGCCGCGGAGCCTGCAAGGACCGTCCATGGCCGATTGAACCTGACTATGTTGCTGGAGGAACGGATCGTCGGCAGCATTGAACCGCCGGCGATCCGGGTCGAATTCAGACGTCCAGGTTCGCGACTTTCAGCGCATTCGCCTCGATGAAGTCGCGGCGTGGCTCCACGGCCTCGCCCATCAGCATGGAAAACATCTGGTCGGCAGCGATCGCGTCCTCGATGCCGACCTGCAGCATGCGCCGGGTTTCCGGATTCACGGTGGTGTCCCACAACTGTTCCGGGTTCATCTCGCCAAGGCCCTTGAAGCGCTGGATGCTGCGGCCTTTCTTGGCCTCGTCCAGCAGCCAGTTGCGCGCCTCGACGAAGCTGAGCACGCCCCGTGAGGCATTGCCGCGACGCGCGACGGCCTCGGGCTGGATCATGCCGGCAATCTGCTGGCTGATCGCCAGGATCGGGCGGAATTCGTTGCTGCTGAAAAACGGCTGTGGCAAGAACCAGGTATGGCTGAGGCCGTGTTGCTCCTTCACCACCTCGATCGCGGCAGGCTGTTCGTCATGCGCCGGGCGCAATGACATCCGGTAGTGCGGCTTGCCCAAGCCGCTGGCAGCCAGGCGTTCGGTGGCCGTGTCGAGCCAGCCTTGCATGGCCACCGGGTCGGTCCACAGCGCCGGTTCCAGCGGAGTGTGTTCAAGCAACGAGTTCAGCACCATGGCATCGAAACGATGGGCCAGCTTGGCAATCTGGTCCAGCGCATGCTGATAGCCACGCAGCAGTTTCTCCAGCGCCTCGCCGGTGATGGGTGGTGCGTCGGGGCTGTAGGTCAACGAGGCATTGTCGACCGCGCTTGAGATCAGGTAGTCGTTCAGCGCGGTGTCGTCCTTGATGTACAACTCCTGTTTGCCCTGTTTCACCTTGTACAGCGGCGGCAGGCCGATGTAGATGTGGCCGCGCTCGATCAATTCCGGCATCTGGCGATAGAAGAACGTCAGCAGCAGCGTACGGATGTGCGAGCCGTCGACGTCCGCGTCGGTCATCAAGATGATGCGGTGATAGCGCAGCTTGTCCGGGTTGTACTCGTCCTTGCCGATACCGGTGCCGAGCGCGGTGATCAGCGTGCCAACCTCGGCCGAGGCCAGCATGCGGTCGAAACGCGCCTTCTCGACGTTGAGGATCTTGCCTTTCAGCGGCAGCACCGCCTGGGTCTTGCGGTTGCGACCCTGCTTGGCCGAGCCGCCGGCGGAGTCGCCCTCGACCAGGAACAATTCGCACAACGCCGGATCCTTCTCCTGGCAGTCAGCCAGTTTGCCGGGCAGCCCGGCGATGTCCAGCGCACCCTTGCGCCGGGTCATCTCGCGCGCCTTGCGCGCGGCTTCGCGCGCACGTGCCGCGTCGACCACCTTGGAGGCGATCGCCTTGGCCTCGTTGGGATGCTCCAGCAGGAACTCGCCGAGTTTTTCGTTGACCGCCTGCTCCACCGCGGTCTTCACCTCGGAGGAAACCAGCTTGTCCTTCGTCTGCGAGGAGAACTTCGGATCGGGCACTTTCACCGACAGCACCGCGATCATGCCTTCGCGCATGTCGTCGCCGGACAACGCGACCTTGGCGGTCTTGGCCAAGCCTTCCTTCTCGATGTAGTTCTGCAGGGAACGGGTCAGCGCGGCGCGGAAGCCGGTGAGATGAGTGCCACCGTCGCGCTGGGGAATGTTGTTGGTGAAGCAGAACATCGTCTCCTGGTAGGAGTCGGTCCACTGCATCGCCACTTCCACCACGATGCCGTCCTGCTCCGCAGTCAGGCTGATCACGTTCGGATGCAGCGCGGTCTTCAGTTGGGCAAGGTGCTGCACGAACGAGCGGATACCGCCCTCGTAGGCGAACGTGTCCTGCCGCCCGTCGCCGCGTTCGTCCTTCAGCTCGATGGTGACGCCGGAATTCAGGAACGCCAGTTCGCGCAGGCGCTTGGCCAGGATCTCGTAATGGAACTCGATGTTGTTGGTGAATGTGGCCGGGCTCGGCAGGAATCGCACCAGGGTGCCGCGCTTGGTCGTCGGACCGACCACCTTGAGCGGATACAACGGCTCGCCCAGCGAGTATTCCTGCTGATGCTCCTGGCCGCCGCTGTAGATCGTGAGCCACAGGTGGTCGCTGAGCGCGTTCACCACCGACACGCCAACACCGTGCAGGCCGCCGGACACCTTATACGAGTTGGCGTCGAACTTGCCGCCTGCATGCAGCACCGTCATCACCACCTCGGCGGCGGAGCGCCCCTCTTCCGGATGGATGTCGACCGGGATACCGCGGCCATTGTCGCTGACGCTGACCGAACCATCCTCGAGGATGGTGACCACCACCTTGTCGCAATAACCGGCCAGCGCTTCGTCGATCGCGTTGTCGACGACCTCGAACACCATGTGATGCAGGCCGGTGCCGTCATCGGTATCGCCGATGTACATGCCCGGGCGCTTGCGTACCGCTTCCAGGCCCTTCAGCACCTTGATGTTGCTTGAGTCGTAGTGCGATTCGTTGGTGGAGTCGTTCATGCGTTGACCGTTTTCCTGGCGCCAGCTACCCGTCCGACTCGGCACCGTGAAAGGTCGGAAAGGGTTATGCAATCTTTGAATGATGCAACCTTTCGATTATAGCAGGCGCGTCAGTTGGCCTTGTTCCACGTGGAACACGCGGGTCGAAAGTGAGTGCAAAGCGTGCGGAATATCCGTACCGGTCAATAACACCTGGGCCTTGGCCGACAGAAGCTGAGCGACCACCGCGGCCTGATGAGCCTGATCGAGCTCGGATGCCAGGTCGTCGAGACAGACGATCGGCCACTCTCCCCGATGCTCGGCATACAGTTCAGCCTGCGCGAGCAGGCAAGCCAAGGCGGTGAGCTTCTCCTGTCCGCGCGACAGGTGCTCGCGCAAGGGGGCTCCCTCGAAGGCAATGGACCAATCCGCCCGGTGCGCGCCCAGCGTGGTATGACCCCGGGCCAGATCCCTGGGCCGCTGCTCGCGCAATTGCCGCGCAAGTTCCTGTTCGTCCGACCAGCCGCGACGGTAGCGCAGATCCAGGGGACCCAGTTCGGGCAGGAGGCCGGCGACACTTTCGACCAATTTCGGGCGGAGAAGGTCGAGATAGGAACGGCGCTGTCGGTCGAGTTGCTGCGCGGCCTGCGCCAGTTCCGATTCCCACGGTACGAACAGCTCGTCTGTTGCTGTCGATGAAGCTCGCAGCAAGCTGTTGCGCTGTTTCAGTGCCCGTTGATAGCGGCGCCATCCGGAAAGGAAATCGTGTTCCACGTGGAACACGCCCCAATCAAGATAGCGCCGCCGTTCCTCCGCCGCACCGGCGATCAATGCATGGGATCCGGGTTCGAAGCAGACCACCGCACATTCGCGCACGAGCTGGCCGATCGCCACGTTCGCACCATCCGCTTTTGCTTCCCAGCGAGCGCCGCTGCGCCCCAGGCCGAGTCGACATACCCGTTCGTCCGCGTGACGCACCTCGGCGAAGATCGACAGCCGCAATTCGCCTCGAGCCAGGAGTGCCTCCTTCGCTCCGCTGCGAAACGATCGAGCGTGCGACAGCAAGAACGCGGCTTCCAGCACACTGGTCTTGCCTGCCCCATTGGCACCCACGAAAACATTGATTCCTGGATCCAGCTCGATCTCGACGTCGGTCAGGCAGCGTAGACCGCGTATGCGCAGCTCTTCCAGCCTCACGCGAAACAGGCCCACAAACAGTAACGCCGGGATCCCAGCTGGGACACCCGGCGTCGGCGGTTTTTGCCGCACACGGCCAAGATCATGAGGAAAACGTCAGAGCCGCAACGGCATGATCACGTGGCGGGCATGTTCGCTGTCGTGCTCCTGCACCAGACAGCTGGACTGTGCATCGCGCAGGCTCAGCCGGGCCTTTTCGCCCCGCAGGGCTGCCAGGGCATCAAGCAGATAACCCACATTGAAGCCGACCGCCAGATCCGACACGTGCGTCTCGGCCTCGACCTCCTCGACCGCTTCCTCCTGTTCCGGATTGTGCGCCACAATGCGCAACTTTCCAGGCGACAGCTCCAGTCGCACCCCTCGGTATTTCTCGTTCGACAGGATAGCTGCGCGCTGGAGCGCGCCGCGAAGTACCTCACGATCCAGCGTGGCAGTCTTGTCCGCGCCCAGTGGGATCACGGCTTCGTAATCCGGGAAGCGGCCGTCGATCAGCTTCGAGGTGAACACCACGTCGCCGCGGCGGACACGCAGATGATTGCGTCCGAATTCCAGTTCGACCTGGCCATCGCCAGTTTCCAGCAAGCCGATCAGTTCGTTGACGCCCTTTCGGGGAATGATGATCTGTCGACGGGTGCTCACCGAGCTTTGCAGTTCGGTCTCCTTCATGGCCAATCGATGACCATCGGTGGCCACGCAGCGAAGTGTATGTTCCTGCAGATCCAGCAGCATACCGTTGAGGTAATAGCGCACGTCCTGGTTCGCCATCGCGAACGAGGTGCGTTCCATCAGGTCGCGCAACACTTCCTCGGGCAAGCTTACTTTTTCCACCAGTTCGATTTCGTCGATGGTGGGGAATTCACTCGCGGGCAGCGTCGTCAGCGTGAAGCGACTGCGCCCCGCATTGAGCGCTACGCGATCGCCGTTGAGCTTGAGCTCGATTCGCGCTCCATCCGGCAAGGCGCGAATGATGTCGAACAGCTTGCGCGCCGGAATGGTGATCTCGCCATCGACCAACTTTTCCGCTTCGGCCGTGGCGACCATTTCGACTTCCAGGTCGGTTCCCGTCAGCGACAACCTGTTACCTGCCACCTTGACCAGCAAGTTGGCCAGCACGGGCAGTGTCTGGCGACGTTCCACAACACCGACCACCTGCTGCAGCGGCTTGAGCAGAGCTTCTCGTTGGATGCTGAATTGCATGGGTTTGCTTCCCCTATACCTGCTGTTCTGTCTTTAAAAGAAGTTTAGTGGTTGTTGTTGGTGCTGTGGGTAACTTTTATATCGGAATTTCTGCTTTGAAATCAAATGTTTGAGCGTTTTTTGGGCTGTGCCTGAAGGGGTTGGCTGACTGTGTGCCATTTGTGGATAACTTCAGATGCCATTTCGTCCACCCATTATCCACAGCTTGAACCGTACTTTTCCCCGACTTGATATTCCTCTTCGACTGCCGTCTCAGCCAGTCAGCGTGCGGATCAACTGCTCCCAGTCCTGGCGCATCCGCGGATCGGTTTCAATGAACTTCCGGATCGTCTTGCACGCATGCATGACCGTGGTGTGATCGCGCCCACCGAATGCCTCGCCAATCTCCGGAAGGCTGTGCTCGGTCAGTTCCTTGGACAGGGTCATCGCGATCTGCCGCGGCCGCGCCAGCGAACGCACGCGACGCTTGGAGAGCAGATCCTGCAGGCGCACGTTGAAGTATTCGGCGGTGATCTTCTGGATGTTCGCAATCGTGATCGCCTGCGCGTGCGTGGCGAGCAGGTCGCGCAGGGTTTCCTCGGCGAAATCGGTAGTGATCGGCTTGCCGTAGAAATTGGCCCTTGCCGCCAGGGTATTCAACGCGCCTTCAAGGTCGCGCACGTTGGAGCGGATGCGCTTGGCCAGCAGCATCGCCACGCTTTCGTCCACCGCCACGCCTTTTTCGTGCGCCTTGGCCAGCAGGATGGCCGCGCGCGTCTCGAAGTCCGGTGGTTCGATGGCAACGGAAAGACCCCAGCCGAGGCGCGACTTCAACCGCGGTTCGAGCTTGTCCACTTCCTTCGGATAGCGGTCGCAGGTGAGGATGATTTGCTGCTTGGATTCGAACAAAGCATTGAAAGTATGGAAGAATTCTTCCTGTGTCGTGTCCTTGCCCGCAAAAAACTGGATATCGTCGATAAGCAGCGCATCGACCGAACGGAAACGCCGCTTGAACTCGTCCATGCTCTTGGCGCGCAACGCCTCGATCATCGAGCCGACGAACTGCTCCGAACGCAGGTACATCACCTTGAATGTCGGGTTGTGTTCGAGCATCAGGTTGCCGGCGGCGTGCATCAGATGCGTCTTGCCCAACCCTGTGCCGCCGTACAGCAGCAACGGGTTGTAGGCGCGGCCTGGGTTCGTCGCCACCTGCATGGCGGCGGCCTTGCCAAGCTGGTTCGACTTGCCCTCCACGAAGGTCTCGAACGTGTAGTGCGGATCGAGATTGTGCAGGAACGCCGGCGCCGGTGCCGCCGCGGGCGACCTGGTCGGTGCGGCGGCAGGCAACTTGACCGCAGGCACCGGTCGCGCGGAATTCGAACCCACGTCCAGCCGTACCGGCCAGCCCTTGCCGGTCAGCTGCTGCAGCACGGTCTCGATCTGGGGGAGATAGCGTTCGCGGACGGTGTCCAGGGTGTAGGAATTGGGTGCAAACAACAGCAGACCACCGGCATCGTCGCGTGCCTGCAATGGCATCAGCCAGGTGTGCAGGTCTTCAGCGCTCACATCGCCTTCGAGACGCTCAAGGCAGCGCCGCCACAGATCACTCATGAATAAATCAACCACAGCTTGGGCGCTTGCGCGCGTGGGATGGACTAGTCTAGCAGCAGCCTCCGCACCGCCGGGTCGACATATCCACACGGGTATCCACAGGTTTCCGCCAGGTGCGATTTGACAGCGGCGAGAAATACCGGACATACTCTCCAACCTTTTTATTCACATTCCCTTCGGAGTAAGCCATGAAGCGGACCTTCCAGCCCAGCAAGCTCAAGCGCGCACGCACGCACGGTTTCCGTGCCCGTATGGCCACCGCCGACGGTCGCAAGATCATCAATGCCCGTCGCGCCAAGGGCCGCAAGCGCCTGATCCCGTAAACAGGGCGGGAGCGATGTCCACCGCCGGGCTGCCGCGCGATGCGCGGTTACGTCGGCCGGGTGACTTTGCCGCCTTGCGGACAAGCAGCGGACGCGCAGGCGGCCGCTGTTTTCATATGCGCTATCGGGACAACGAGCTGGGCCATGCCCGGCTTGGCCTGGCCATTTCCAAGCGTGTCTCCAAGCGCGCGGTCGAGCGCAACCGGATCAAGCGGCTGCTGCGCGAATCGTTCCGGCGCGTGCGCCACCAGCTGCCGCCGGTCGACTTGATGGTGATGGCGCGCGAACAGGCCGCCGGTGTACCCGGTCCGCAATTGCTGGCCGAGATCGATGGCCTGTGGAAAAAGCTGCTGGCCGGCCGACCGGCGACGTCCGAACCATTGAAGCGGGCTGACGACACCACCACAATCGTGCGTTGACCTTTTCCTATTCTGTCTCCGCGGCGTTGACACGTGTCGTGGCGTTACCCGGATTTGCTACGCGATGAATCAAACGCGCACCTTCCTCATGTTCGCCCTGCTGGCCGTGGCCTACTTTCTGTTCCTGGCCTGGGAAAAGGATTACGCACCGCCACCGCCGGCCACGGTCGCCAGCGCATCCAGCGCAGCGATCCCTGCGGCTGACGGCAGCGTGCCCAGTGCGCTGCCGGCCGCGGCGAGCACGGCCGTCAGCACCGGCACGGCGGCGATCGCCGGCGATGCCGGACGCGCCGCACAGGCACCGTCGCAGCTGATCACCGTCGACACCGACGTGCTGCACCTGGTGATCGATACGCGCGGCGGCAGCCTGGTGCATGCCGACCTGCTCAACTACCCGCAGGCCCCGCGCACGCACAAGACGCCCAATCCGCCGCCGACCGTGCTGCTCGCCAATGACGACGCGCACTATTTCGTGGCCCAGAACGGCCTGGTCAGCAGCAGCGATACGGCGCCGCAGGATCAGCCCAATCACCTAGCACTGTTCCACAGCGAGCAGACCGCATACACGCTGGCCGATGGTCAGAACGAGCTGAATGTCGCGTTGACCTGGCAGGACGCCGCCGGGCTCAAGGTCACCAAGACCTACAGCTTCAAGCGCAACAGTTACGTGATCGGCCTGAACCAGCACATCGACAACGGCACTGCCCAAACATGGCAGGGCAATGCCTACCGACAGCTGCTGCGGGTCGAGCCGCCGAAACCGGGCAGCTGGTTGAAAAATTACACCGATCCGGAGGCGCGCAGCTTCCAGGGTGCAGGCTGGTACACCGGCGAGAAATTCGAGAAGCTGGCCTTCAAGAATTTCACGGAAAAGAAGGACGCTCTCGACAGCCAGATCAAGGGTGGCTGGGCGGCAATGCTGCGTCTGTATTTCTTCGCCGCATGGATACCGCCGGCGAACCAGACCGACCACTACGTCACCCAGACGATCAACCCGGACAGCGCCCATCCGCGCTACCTGATCCGCACCGTCGGCCCGGTGCTGAGCGTGGCCCCGGGCCAGAGCATCGACAGCCAGGCACGCCTGTACGTGGGTCCGAACGTGCAGGGCACACTCGACGCGATCGCGCCGGGACTGGACCTCAGCATCGACTACGGCATGCTGAAGATCATCGCGGTGCCGATGCACGCGGTGCTGTCGTTCTTCCATGGCATCGTCAAGAACTGGGGCCTGGCGATCATCCTGCTGGTACTCACGATCAAGGGCCTGACCTGGAAACTGACCGCGGTGCAATACCGCTCCAGCGCCAAGATGCGCAAGCTGGCACCGCGCATCCAGGCGCTGAAGGAGCGTTACGGCGACGACAAGGTCAAGATGCAGCAGGCCACCATGGAGCTGTACAAGAAGGAGAAGGTGAACCCGATGGGCGGCTGCCTGCCGGTGCTGATCACCATGCCGGTGTTCTACGGCCTGTTCTACGTGCTGGAATACAGCCTGGAACTGCGCCACGCCGCCTTCCTGTGGATCCCCGACCTCAGTGCACCCGACCCGTTCTACATCCTGCCGATCATCTACGCGATCGTGATGCTGGGCACGCAGTGGCTGAACCCCGTCGCCGCGGGCATGGACCCGACCCAGGCGAAGATGATGAAGGTGATGCCGCTGCTGTTCACGGTGATGTTCGCCTTCTTCCCCGCCGGCCTGTGCCTGTACTACGCCGTCAACGGCATCGTCGGCCTCGGCCAGCAGTGGTGGATCACCCACCACGTGGACCGCGAGGACGTGGCCAAGCTCAAGGCAGCCTGATTCGTTTCGGCGAAGTCGACAAAAGCAGCCGCGACAGGGCAACCGTCGTGGCTGTTTTCGTTCGCGGACCTGGCTTTGCTGTCCCTTCGACCCCGCCGCTGCGCGGAGTCAACGGGCATCGCGCGACCATGGCTTCCTGCAAACCCGGGTCCGACCTGTAAAGTCCTGCCCATGCCCACCACAACCAACGACACCATCGCCGCCATCGCCAGCGCCCCCGGTGCCGCTGGCGTCGGCGTGGTGCGCGTCTCCGGCCCCGCCGTGCTGGCCATCGCACAAACCCTGCTCGGCCGTGCACCGCAACCGCGCCACGCCCACTTCGCCGCTTTCCGCGACGTCGCCGGCGAGCTAATCGACCGCGGCCTGCTGCTGCATTTCCCTGCCCCCGCCTCGTACACCGGCGAACACGTGCTGGAACTGCAAGGTCACGGCAGCGCCGTGCTGCTCGACCTGCTGCTGCGCCGCGTCTGCGAACTCGGCGCGCGGCTGGCCCGCCCTGGCGAATTCACCGAACGCGCGTTCTTGAACGGCAAGCTCGACCTGGCCCAGGCCGAAGCCGTCGCCGACCTGATCGCCGCCCGCTCGCAAGCCGGGGCGCGTGCCGCACTGCAGTCGATGGAAGGCGTGTTCTCGCGCAAGGTCGAGGCGTTGCTGCAGTCGCTGATCGCGTTGCGCGTGCACATCGAGGCGGCGATCGACTTCCCCGAAGAGGAGATCGATTTCCTCGCCGACCCAGCCATCACCCGCCAACTCGATGCCGTGCGCGCAGAACTGGCCGACCTGCTGCGCGAAGCCCAACGCGGCCTGCGCCTCAATGACGGCCTGCGCGTGGCCATCATCGGCCGCCCCAACGCCGGCAAGTCCAGCCTGCTCAACGCGCTGGCCGGCAGCGACCGCGCCATCGTCAACGCCGTCGCGGGGACCACCCGCGACGTGTTGCGCGAAAACCTCAGCCTCGACGGCATCATGCTGGAACTGGCCGACACCGCCGGCCTGCGCGAGACCGACGACGAAGTCGAACGCGAAGGCGTGCGCCGCGCCCACGGCGAATTGCAACGCGCCGACGTCGCCCTGCTGGTCACCGACATCGAACACGCCAACGCCGACCTCGCCTTTTTCTCCGCATTGCCGCCAAACGTCGAACGCATGGTGCTGGTCAACAAGATCGACCGCGACGGCCTCGCCCCGTACGCCGAACAACGCGACCACGCCCACTGGCTGTGGGCGTCGGCAAAAACCGGCGAAGGCCTCGACTCCCTGCGCGATCGCCTCAAGCACCTCGCCGGCGCGGGCAGCGGCGAAGGCGCCTTCAGCGCGCGCCGCCGCCATGTACTCGCATTGCAGCAGGTCGCCACCCACCTCGATCACACCGCTGTCGTACTCGCCGCTGCCCGCGCCGGCGAACTGGCTGCCGAGGAATTGCGCCACGCCCAGCATGCACTGGGCGAAATTACCGGCAACTATTCAAGCGACGACTTGCTCGGCGCGATTTTCGGTTCGTTCTGCATCGGCAAATGATGCCCGAATGCACGGCGCAGGCCGGGTTGGGTCCGGAGGTTGACCTCACCCGACCGGCGCACCCTGGAATACGCCAAGGCTGGATAAACACTGAAGTCGGCAGAGGTCGGTGCGACTAGCCGGCCTGTTGTGCCAGTAGGGCCTGCACTCCGGTCAGCCGCGGCATGCCGCCCTGTGCGCCGAGCCGGGTAACCGACAACGCGGCGGCGGCGCAGGCCTTGCGCACGGCTTCGGGCAGGCCTTCGTGCAGGAATACCGCCAGAGCGGCGTTGAAGGTGTCGCCGGCGCCGGTGCTGTCGACGACGTCGACGGTGAAGCCGGGTTGATGGAGCGGCTCGCCTTGTTCGCGGTACCAGGCGCCTTCGCCGCCGCAGGTGAGCACGACGGGGCATGGGCTGCGTTGCATCAGGGTGCGGAAATCCTCATGCGGGTCGGCACCGAGCAGGATCGCCAGTTCGTGCTGGTTCGGGGTGACGTAGCGGGCGAGTTGCAGCCAGTCGGTCGGCAGTTGCTGCGCGGGGGCGGGGTTGAGGATCACCGGCACGCCGAGGCGATGACCCAGGCGCAGGGTCGCTTCGACGGTTTCCAGCGGGATTTCCATCTGCACCAGCACGGCATCGGCGCGCTCGATCAATGACTGCGCGCGTTCGACCTGTGCGGGAGTGACGCGAGCGTTGGCGGCTGGCACCACGATGATCTGGTTTTCGCCGCCGGCGACGGTGATCGAGGCGGTGCCGCTGGCGCTGTCGTCGAGCTGCGCGACGTGGTTGAGGTCGACGCCTTCGGCGGCCAGGCCGTCGCGCAGTTGCTTGCCGAAGGCGTCGTTACCGGTGGCGCCGACCAGCGCCACGTCGGCACCGAGCCGGGCGGCGGCCACGGCCTGGTTGGCGCCCTTGCCGCCGGGCACGGTGAGGAAGCGTTCGCCGAGAATGGTCTCGCCGGGACCGACGAAGCGCGGCGCCAGGGTGACGAGATCCATGTTGATGCTGCCGACGACGACGATGCGGGTCATGAGCAATCCCCGGTTTGCGGGCTTTCAGGGTGAGTCTGAGAGCTTACTGTTGGACTGCGCGTCCAGTCGGTCGTCGCTGCCCGAAAGCATCGCGACTGAAGTCGCTCCTACTGGGAGTCCGGTCTCTAGGGGGGATGGAGCGAGGCCGAAGCCGGCGTCGCCGGGTACCAGCAGGTCCGGAGCGGGTCCGGCCACGGCGAGCAGGGATTGCGCGTAGCTGTCCTCGATGCTGACGGTGGAGACTTCGTCCCAGCTGAAGAACGAGGCCTCGCGCATCCACTCCGCGTCGGGGCTGAGTTCCTGCATGTTGAAGCCGTCTTCCTCGACGCTGACCAGGCGGCCGATGTAGCAGACCTCGGACTCGTCCTCGCTGTCCACGTGCACGCCGATCACCGGTGCCTGCGCACCGGCGGCCTGGATGACTTCGCGGATGTTGTCCAGCGGGAAGCCGCGCGGCGGGCGCGGCAGGATGTGCTTCAGCGTCAGCGCCTTCTCGAAGAAGGCATGGTGCTTGTCCGGCGCTTCCAGTTCGGAGATGTCGCGGTGGCGCATCACGTACATGCCGTCGTAGGTGATGCCGTCGCCGACCACCCAGAGCAGGAAGAACTCGCGGCCGACGCCGCCCACGTACCCGCAGAAGCTGCCGTGCTCCAGTTCTTCGCGCCACAGCCGTACCAGCGTCTGCTTCTGCTGTGCTTCGCGCAACAGGGCGCGCTGGCCGGTGTTTTTCAGTTCGATAACGTTGTTCACGGCGCCCATTTTAGCAGACCGGCCTGGCTGGCTTGTTCAAAGGATGTAGCGGCTAAGGTCCTCGTTCTGGACCAGGCTACCGAGACTTTTGTCTACATGATCGGCGTCGATAAGGTAATTTTCGCCGGATTTGTCCGCAGCCTCGAAGGAAATTTTTTCCAGCAGGCGCTCCATCACGGTATGCAGCCGGCGTGCGCCGATATTCTCGGTGCGCTCGTTCACCTGGAACGCGACCTCGGCCAGCCGGTCCACGCCGGAGTCGGTGAATTCGATGGTGACGCCCTCGGTGCCGAGCAGGGCCACGTACTGTTTGGTCAGCGCGTTGTGCGGCTCGCGCAGGATGCGCTTGAAGTCGTCCACGCTCAGCGCGGACAGCTCGACGCGGATCGGCAACCGGCCCTGCAGTTCCGGGATCAGGTCGGACGGCTTGGCCAGCGAGAACGCGCCGGAGGCAATGAACAACATGTGATCGGTCTTGATCGGGCCGTACTTGGTCGACACGGTGGAGCCTTCCACCAGCGGCAGCAGGTCGCGCTGCACGCCTTCGCGGCTGACTCCGGCATGGCCGTGGTCGCCGCGCTGGGCGACCTTGTCGATCTCGTCGATGAACACGATGCCGTTCTGTTCGGCCGATTCCATCGCCTGCGCGCGCAATTCCTCGTCATTGAGAAGCTTGCCGGCTTCTTCATCGATCAACAGCGGCCGTGCCAGCTTGATCGCCAGCTTGCGGCTTTGCGTCTTGGCGCCGCCGATGTTCTGGAACATCTGGCGCAACTGCGCACCCATCTCTTCCATGCCCGGCGGCGACATGATTTCCACGCCCACGTTCATCGCGAAATCAAGTTCGATCTCGCGTTCGTCCAGCGCGCCCTCGCGCAGCTGCTTGCGCAGTTTCTGGCGCGTATCGTTCTCGATGGCCGGTGCGGGTGTGTCGTGAGTCCAGTCGGTCGGCTGTTGCCGGCGCGGCAGCAGGGCGTCGAGCATGCGGTCTTCGGCGCGATCCTCGGCCTGCGTGCGCACACGCTTGACCGCCTGCTCGCGGGTGAGTTTGTAAGCCACGTCGGCCAGGTCGCGGATGATCGATTCGACATCCTTGCCGACATAACCGACTTCGGTGAACTTGGTCGCCTCGACTTTCACGAACGGCGCATTCGCCAGCGTCGCCAGGCGCCGCGCGATTTCGGTCTTGCCCACGCCGGTGGGGCCGATCATCAGGATGTTCTTCGGCGTGATCTCGTTGCGCATCTCCGCCGGCAACTGCATGCGCCGCCAGCGGCTGCGCAGCGCTACGGCCACCGCGCGCTTGGCGTCGTGCTGGCCGATGATGTAGCGGTCGAGTTCGTTGACGATTTCGCGAGGGGTCAATTCGGACATGGGCTTCGCCGGAAATGGGGAGTCGGGAATGGGAGATCGGAAAGGCGTGGGATCACCGGGTTGGCTCCTGGCCATTCCCGATTCCCCGTTCCCGATTCACAGCTCTTCGATCGACACGTTGTGATTGGTATAGATGCAGATGTCGCCGGCGATCTTCAGCGCCTTCTCGACGACGGTGCGCGCATCCAGTTCGGTGTTTTCCAGCAGGGCCATCGCGGCGGATTGGGCGAACGGACCGCCGGAGCCGATCGCGATCAGGCCGTGCTCGGGTTCCACCACGTCGCCGTTGCCGGAGATCAGCAATGAAACCTCCTTGTCGGCCACCGCCAGCATCGCCTCGAGCTTGCCGAAGCGGCGGTCGGTGCGCCATTCCTTGGCCATTTCCACCGCGGCGCGGGTGAGATTGTTGTTGTGTTTTTCGAGCTTCTGCTCGAACAGCTCGAACAGGGTGAATGCATCGGCGGTGGCGCCGGCGAACCCTGCCACCACCTCGCCGGTCTTGCCCAGCCGGCGCACCTTGCGCGCATTGCCCTTCATCACCGTGTTGCCCAGCGTGACCTGGCCATCGCTGCCGATCACGACCTTGCCGTCGCGGCGCACGCAGACGATGGTGGTGGCGTGGAAGGATTCCATACGAAGCTCCAAAGGTTGAGCGAACGAGATGGGGATGGGTTGGCGGGCTTCAATGCGCTCCTACGGCTTTCGCCTGGCGCGGGGATGCGCGGCGTCGTAGACCTTGGCCAGGTGCTGGAAATCCAGATGGGTATAGATCTGGGTGGTGGCGATGTCGGCGTGACCGAGCAGCTCCTGTACCGCGCGCAGGTCGCCGGAGGATTCCAGCATGTGGCTGGCGAAGGTGTGGCGCAGCAGATGCGGGTGGATATGCTTCGGAATGCCCTGCTGCAACGCGAGCGTCTTCATGCGCAGTTGCACCGAGCGCGGGTTGATCGGCGCACCGCCGCGGCCGCGGAAGATCGGGCTGTCCGTCGCCATGCCTTCTTCCGCGCCCAGCGCGCGCAACGCGGCGACGGCGTGGCGGCCGACCGGCACGATGCGGGTCTTGCTGCCCTTGCCGAGCACGCGCACCTCGCCGTCGTCCAGGTTGAGATCGAGCCAGCGCAGGCCGCACAGTTCGGACAGGCGCAGCCCGCTGGAATAGAACAACTCCAACATCGCGCGGTCGCGCACCGCCAGCTTGCCGCCGCTGTCGGTTTCTACCAGTGCGCCGGCTTCGTCCACGTCGAGCACTTGCGGCAGCTTGCGGCGCACCTTCGGGCCGCGCACGCCGAGCAGCGGATCGCCGGCGAGCTGACCTTCGCGGTTGAGCTGGCGGAACAGGCTGCGGCAGGACGACAGCAGGCGTTGCAAGCTTTTCGGTGCCAGGCCGCCGCGGTGTTCGCCGGCCACGAAGGTCCGCATCCGGTTCGCGTCCAGTGCATCGAACGAGGCCAGTTGTTGCGCCTGCATGAACCGCAACAGCTTGGCCAGATCGCGCCGATAGCCGGCCACCGTGTGCGGCGAGGCGTGCCGCTCGTCGGCGAGACGATCGAGCCAGCGATCGATCTGTTGTTCGGGCGTCATCGCCGGCTCAGGCGACGTCCCGCGAGCGTGCCAGCGCGGCGGTGATGGTGGCCGAGATCATCTTCAGGAACAGGGTGCCCATGCCGGGCTGGAAGCGATCCGGGTCGGCACTGCCGATCGCCAGGATGCCGCTGTCGCCCAGCCGCATCATCGCCACCGAACGGATCTGTTCGGCCTCGTTGCCGAACAGGCGCTGGAGTTTTTCGGTGGACAGGCGGCCGGAGACCGGCTCGTTCTTTTGCAGGAACTCGGCGAACTCCGGCAGTGCCTCGGCGCCGCCGGACACCTGCTGCAGCCAGTCGGCGCGCGGCAGGCGCGGCTGGTCTCCGAACAACAGTAAGCGCACCTGTTCAGTGTGGAAATCCGCGCTGAGGCGGGCGATCACCGTGCGCGCGGTGACCTCCATGGTGTTTGCGCGCAGCAAGGCCACGGTAAGCGCATGCACGCGCTCCATCAGTTGCTCGTTCTGCGCGGCGATCTCGATCAGCTCGGCCAGCCGCCGTTCCAGCTCGGCATTCTTGTCGCGCAGGCTCTGCAGCTGGTACACCGCCAGCGACGACACGGCGCCCTGTTCGCGCGGCATGGTCAGTTTTGCGGCCAGTTCGGGATATTCGCTGAGAAATTCCGGATGGCGTTTCAGGTAGGCGGCGACTACGCGGGCCTGGGTGGCGTCATCGAGCAGTGTTGCGGTCATGCCGGGTGTCCTCGAACCATTGCGGCGCGCGAAGAGGCACGCCATCCGGCTGGAGTGTGCGATGGACGCCGGCGCGCTTCAACCGCTGCGTCAGGCGGTGTTGCCCGGAGCCGGCCATTCGCCTTCGAAAGCGAAGGCGGCCGGACCGGTCATCCACAACGGGTGGCCGGGACCGGCCCAGTCGATCCGCAGTGTGCCGCCGGGCAGCTCGACCGCCACGCTGTCGTCGACCGCGCCGCGCCGATGCAGCACCGCCATCGCCGCGCAGGCACCGGTGCCGCAGGCCAGCGTCCAGCCGGCGCCGCGCTCGTGCACGCGCAGTCGCAGGTGGCTGCGATCGAGTTGTTGCACGAAGCCGGCATTGGCGCTTTCGGGGAAGCGCTCGTGATTCGTCAGCCGGGGGCCGAGCACCTGCAGCACGGGATCGGCCAGATCGTCCACCATTGCCACGGCGTGGGGGTTGCCCATCGACACCGCGCCGATGTCCAGCATTTCGCCAGCCACGTCGATCGCGTAATGGTCGGCCGTGCCGACCGCGACGAACGGAATCCGCGCTGGTTCGAACACCGGCTCGCCCATGTCCACCGTGACTTCGTTCGGGCCCAGCACGCTTACCGTCACCGGGCCGGACGGGCTCTCGACCCTTACGTCGTCGCCCAATGCCAGCGCGCCGGCACGATGCAGCCATGCCGCCACGCAGCGCACGCCATTGCCGCACTGGCCGGACGGCGAACCATCGGCGTTCCAGATGCCGTAGTAGAACGCACACGATGGATCGCGTGCCGGTTCCACGCTCAACAACTGGTCGAAACCGACGCCCGCATGACGATCGGCCAGTGCGCGGATCTGCGCTGCATCCAGCGCGAATTCGCGCTGCCGACAATCCAGCACGACAAAGTCGTTGCCGATGCCGTGCATCTTCGAGAAGCGCAGCTGCATGCGGCGGGCGCTCAGGGCTGGTTGGCAGCTGGCGTCGTGCTGGTGGCAGCCGTGGCCGGAACCACCGGTGCCGGCGCGCTGGTTGCCGGAGCTGGCCGGCTTGGCGGCAGCACCAGCGGGCCCTTGTTGCCGCAGCCGGCAAGCGTGGCAAAGGCGAGGCAGAACGGCAGCAGCAAGAATGTTCGACGCATGACAGAGGTTCCTCAAGACCATCGCAGTATAGCGACGCGCGCGGCGTGGGCCGCGGCATCGGGGCAGGCCCGTTATGATGCATGTACAAACCGCGCATCGATGCGGTGAAGGACACCCTGATGGAGTGGAACACCCTGTTGCGCATGCCGATGACCGTGCTGCTGGTGCTGGCGGGAATCCTGCTGCTGGCCACGCTGGTACAACTGGTCGTATTGCGCCGGCACCTGCACGCCGGCCGCCGCTTCGCCGCCAGCTGGCGCGCGCTGCTGTGCCTGGTCTGTTTCGCGCTCACCCTGCTGCTGGCGGGGACCGGTTACGCGCTGCGCGGCTATCGGCTGCTCGGCGAGGAAGCCCCGGTGGTCGACATCGACGCGCACATCCTGTCGCCACAGCGCTGGGCACTGACTCTGACCTGGCCCGATGGCAGCACGCGGCAGCTGCAACTCTACGGCGACGACTGGCGGGTCGAGGCGATCGTGTTGAAATGGAAGCTGCCCGCCTTGCTGGCCGGCGTGCCGCCGCTGTATCGGCTGGATCGGTTGTCCGGCCGCTACGACGATCCTGCACAGGAAGCCGAGGCGCCGCGCACGGTCATCAGCTTCTCCGAAGCCGGCGCGTTCGACCTGCTCAACCTTCACAAGCAGTATCCGCAGTGGCTGCCCGAGGTGGACACCGTTTACGGCAGCGGCGCATTCCTGCCGCTGGTCGACCAGGGCCATTACAGCGTCAGCCTGATGCGCACCGGCGCGCTGGTGGCGCGGCCGGACGAGGCCACCGAACGTCGCATCAACCAGCCGCTGGGCGGCTGAAGCCCGCCTCTCGGCAGCGAGGTCTCGACGGGCTCAGTCCAGTGATTTCTCGTAACGCCAGGCATCCGCACCGTCCTGGTAGTACCGCACGTAGCGGCCGATGCGGCGGAAGCCTTCGCGTTCGTACAGGGCGATCGCGGCGGCATTGTCGGTGCGCACTTCCAGACGCAGCGCGTGGCTGCCACGGCGACGCGCAGCTGCCGCAACGGCCTCCAGCAACGCCGCGCCCACGCCCTGGCCGCGGGCCATGGGTTGGGTCGCCAACGAATACAGCCTCGCCACCGCGCTGCCCTTGCGGAAGAACAGCACCGCGTTGCCGAGGCAGTGGCGGTCGCCGCTGCTGGCCACCAGCACCAAGGCGGAATCGCTGTCCAGGTGGCGGCGGTATTGCGCGCGGCTCAGCCGATCGCTGCTGAAGCTGCACTGCTCCAGCGCCACCAGGTCGTCCAGATCGGACGCCGCGGCACGACGGACGCGCAACTTGGAGGGCACGGGTCGGGCGTCGGCAGGTTTCGCCGCAACGCGGCGCGCGGAGTCGGGTGATCGCTGGGGAGTGATGGTCGGCACGCGCGGACTCTAGCAGTCGGCGAGTCAGCGGTGCACTTTCCCGCGGAATCCGTCGGTGCCGCGGCGCGTTTACTCGCGCTTCAGCGCTTTCCCTTGTGCCGCGCCAGCCCTGTGCCAAACTGCGCGCCTTGTGTCTTCCAACTGCCCTTGCCGGGCGCTCCGCCATAACTGCATCGCCCGAGTGGTGTCATGACCCGTCTGGTCATCGTTGTCGAAAAAGCCTCCGACTGGGGCTCTTACTATCCTTCCGTCGACGTCATGAGCGCGATGGATTACCTGCGCAAGCCGGTCGACAGCGACGACGAACGCACCCACGTGATCAATCTGTGCCGCAGCTACAAGTACCTCGGCACCGGCTATTACGTGTCGCTGCTGGCCGAGGCGCGCGGGCACAAGGTGATGCCGTCGGTGCGCACCGTGAACGACCTGCGTCGGCGCTCGCTGTATGGCCTGGACATCGAGGATCTCAACTCCAAGCTGACCCACTTCCTGCCCGCCGGCGGTCGCGATACCACCGACTTCGGCATCCTGGTCTACTTCGGCGAGACCGCCTATCCCGCGCTGCAGGACCTGGCCCGGCAGGTGTTCGAAATGTTCCCCTGCCCGCTGCTGCGCATCGAGTTCGAGCGCGATCGCGTGTGGCAGGTCAGCTCGATCAAACCCGTCGGCCTGCATACGCTGGACGATGCGCAGGAGGATGCGTTCGCCGAGGAGCTCGACCGCTTCTCGCGCAAGCTGTGGCGCAAGCCGCGCGCGCGCCGTCAGTTCCGTTACGACCTGGCGATGCTGGTCGATCCGGCCGAGCAAATGCCGCCGTCGAACAAGAAGGCGTTGAAGGCGTTCATCGGCGCCGGCAAGGAGCTCGGCATCGAGGTCGATCCGATCGGCAAGAACGACTACCAGCGCCTGGCCGAGTACGACGGCCTGTTCATCCGCGAGACCACCGCCTCGGACAACCACACCTACCGCTTCGCCCATCGTGCGGAGAAGGAAGGCATGGTGGTGATCGACGACCCCAGTTCGATCCTGCGCTGCACCAACAAGATCTACCTCAACGACCTGATGGTCTCGCGCAAGCTCGCTGTCCCTCGTACTGAAATCCTCTACCGCGACGACAGCAAGGGCATGAAGGAAGTCGTCGCCAAGCTCGGCTTTCCGCTGGTGCTGAAGATCCCCGACGGCTCGTTCTCGCGCGGCGTGGTGAAGGTGGAGGACGAGGCGGCGCTGGCGCAGGCGGCCAGCGGCCTGTTCCAGCACAGCGCGCTGCTGCTGGCGCAGGAATACGTCTATACCGGATTCGACTGGCGCATCGGTGTGCTCAACCGCGAGCCGCTGTACGCCTGCAAGTACTACATGTCGCGTGGCCACTGGCAGATCTACAACCACGGCGCCAAGGGCACGGCGAAATCCGGCGGCTTCGAGACCATCGCGGTGAAGGACGCGCCGGCCGAGGTGGTCAAGCTGGCGCTGAAAGCCACCCAGCCGATCGGCGACGGCCTCTACGGCGTCGACCTGAAACAGGTCGGCAGCAAGCCGGTGGTGATCGAGGTCAACGACAACCCGTCGATCGACGCCGGCGTCGAGGACGCGCACCTGGGCGACGAGTTGTACCTGCGCATCATGCAGGAGTTCCTGCGCCGGATGGAGCGCAAGCGCCAGGGCGGCAACGCGCACTGACCGATCGGCATTCGCCGCACGGGCGCGGCACCGGTCAATGCCAGATCGCGCTGCGAACGATCCGCCGCCGCGGCCGGCAAGACGCCAGCAACTGCCGCGGCAACGCGGGTTCCAGTGCCAGCAGCGTGACCAGCGGCGCGCCGAGCAGCCAGAACGCCGGCGTCCAGCCGAGCAGTTCGGTATGTGCCGGTATCAGCGTGGTCAGCAGCAACGCGCTGCCGCCAAGCAACCACAGCACGGCTGCACCCAACAGGCGTTGGTGGTGCACGGAGGACGAGGTTTGTGCGTGCATGAGCGATCTCCCGAGAGGTAGCTGGAGATTGCCGTGCCCTCATCTCACCGATTGCGACCCTTGGCTGTCGTCAGACGTTTGCAGCGCGGACTTGATGGCGGCGGCTCCAGCCGCGAAAGCTCTTGTCTGCAGGTCGAAGCAGGCGCGTCGCGCAGGGGCGGCTTGTAGAATCGTTGGCGGCCACCACCAGGAACCCCCATGCAACCCGCCCAGTTCGCCGTGTTCGGCCATCCGATCAGTCATTCGCTGTCGCCGCAGATCCATCGGGCGTTCGCACAGCAGTTCGGCATCGAACTCGATTACCGTGCGATCGACGCGGCCCCGGACGATTTCGCCGCGGCGGTGCACCGCTTCTTCGGCGATGGTGGCCGCGGCGCGAATGTCACCCTGCCGCACAAGGCGGCTGCGTTTGCGCTGGCGAACCGGCACAGCGAGGCGGCCACGCGGGTGGGCAGCGCCAACGTCCTGACCCGATTGGCCGACGGCGGGCTGGCCGCGCACAACACCGATGGCGATGGTCTGGTGCGCGATCTCACCGAACGCCACGACGTCGATCTGCGTGGTCACACGGCCTTGCTGCTCGGCGCCGGCGGCGCGGCGCGCGGGGTGGCGTGGAACCTGCTCGATGCCGGCGTGGACACGCTGACCATCGTCAACCGCTCGCCGAATGCGGCCGACGAGCTGGCGGATGCGATCGGCGATCCGGCTCGGGCGCACACGCGCTACTGGGAGGATCTGGCCGACATCGGCAGCTACGACCTGATCGTCAATGCCACCTCGGCCGGCGTGCTGGGCGCGGCGCTGCAGTTGCCGTTCTCGCTGATCGGTGCACGCGCGTTGTGCTATGACCTGTCCTATGGCGCCGCGGCCGGCAGCTTTCTGGCCTGGGCGCAGGCGGCCGGCGCGCGGTACGCGTTCGACGGGCTGGGGATGTTGCTGGAAACTGCCGCCGATGCGTTCGAGTTGTGGCACGGCCAGCGCCCGGATACCGAATCGGTGTATCAGTTGCTGCGTCGTCAAGCCGCGTGAGCGCACTGGCATGCCGGATCGGCTGTGGCGCGTGTTGCATTGCGCCGTCGATCAGTTCGCCGATCCCTGGCATGCCCGATGGCAAGCCAGCTGGCGTGCGCTGTGTGCAACTGACCGCCGACAATCGCTGCGCGATCTTCGGTCGGCCCGAGCGACCTGCCGTGTGCGCCAGCCTGCGCGCCGAGCCGGCGATGTGCGGCAACGATCGAGTGCATGCGATGGCCTGGCTGGGTGCGCTGGAGGCGGCAACGCGCTGAGGTGGCAACGCCATATGGTTGCAACACGGTGCCGCTAACGTGAAGGGGATCCGCCGGGAGCGTCGATGACGGCATTCCAGCGCGCGGCCCATCACTTTTGCAGCAGGTGCCATGTCCCGAGTCCGTTTTGCCGTATCGCACCGGTACGCGCTCGTTCTTGTTTCCCTGCTGGTACTGGCCGCCGCCGGGATCTACCGCCATGGCCTTGCAGTAGCCCATCCGTCCGAAGATGCCGGCTCGACGTCGATCGAACCGGCAGCAACGCCAGTCGACGACGCGCAAAGCGGCACCGCCATCCTGCTCGGGCTGGCCCGCGACGCGATGCGCGACGGACGCCTGGTGGCGCCCGCCGGCAGCAATGCGTACGAGTTCTACCTCAGCGTGCTGCAACTGGAGCCGGAAAACCGCAGCGCCCGGGAGGCCTTGCGCGAGTCGTTCCCGCGTGCCGCGGCGGAGATCGAGCAAGCCATCAACCAGAAGCAACTGGAGGAGGCGCGCCGCGAGATCGACCTGCTGCGCGAATTCGACCGCGACAATTTCACGCTGGCCCTGCTCGGTGGGAAGCTCTCCGCCGCACGCAACATCGTGACGAAGCAGCACGAGGCGGAAGCCGCGCGCATGCGACAGACGACCGCTGCGGGGATATGACGGCGCGATCGCATCGGCGCAACCGTGTCACCGAGCCGATGCCAGGTACTCGTCTTTCAGGCGGACGTAGTGGTCGGCCGAGTAGTGCAAATGCTCGATCTGGCGATCGCTGAGCAGGCGCACGAACTTCGCCGGATTGCCCAGCCACAGCTCGCGCTCGCCGACCACCTTGCCCGGCGGGATCAGCGCGCCGGCGCCGACGAAGCCGTGCTTCATCACCATCGCGCCGTCCATCACGGTCGCGTGCATGCCGATCAGGCAGTAGTCGCCGATCGTGCAGGCATGCACCACGGCGGCGTGGCCGATGGTGGCGCCCTCGCCGATCAGGCAAGGAAAGCCCGGACCGTAGGGGCCGGCATGGGCGACGTGCACGATGCTGCCGTCCTGGATGCTGGTGCGCGCGCCGACGCGGATATGGTTCACGTCGCCGCGCAACACCGTGCCGGGCCAGATCGAGACGTCATCGCCAAGCACGACGTCGCCGATCACGCAGGCGGCCGGGTCGACGTAGACGCGTTCGCCGAGGATGGGCGCGGCGCCCTTGAAGGTACGCAGATTGCTCATCCGCGCATGGTAATGGCTTTGCGATAGCGGCACGCGAGGCATCTGCCGTGTCCGTCACATGCCGGAGCTTGATTTCGCCCCGCGCCATCGCCACGCTGACGGTCTGGAAAAGGAGCGTTCATGAGTCACGACAACCCCCTGCTGGCCGACGACATCCTGCCGGCGTTTTCGCGGATCCGTCCGGAGCACGTGCCGCCGGCAATCGAGACGATCCTGGCCGAGTATCGCGCCGGCATCGACGCGCTGCTCGCGCCCGGTGCGCCGCGCGACTTTGCCACGGTGATGCTGACGCAGGAACGGCTGGAGCAGCGCCTGGCACGGGCCTGGGCGCCGGTTTCCCATCTGCACTCGGTGGCCGACAACGAAGCCTTGCGCAAGGTTTACGGCCCGGCCGAGGAACAGCTCACCGACCATGCGATCGAGCTGGGGCAGAATCGCGACCTTTACGCCGCCGTGCAGGCACTCGCCGACGCGCCGGACTTCGCCGGCTTGCCGCGCCCGGAACGCGCCCTGGTCGAACACGCGCTGCGTGACTTCAGGCTCTCCGGCGTCGCGCTGGAGGAACCGGCCCGTTCACGTTTTCGCGAGATCGGCGTGGAGCTGTCGAAACTTTCCACCGAATTCTCCAACGCGGTGCTCGACGCCAGCGAGGCGTGGCACGAGCACATCACCGACGAGCGCGATCTCGCCGGCATTCCCGAATCCGGCCGCGCGGTGCTGCGCCAGTACGCCGAGGACCAGGATCTGGACGGCTATCTGGTCACCCTGAAACAGCCCAGCGTGCATGCCGTGTTGAGCTACGCCGACAACCGCGGCCTGCGCGAGCGGGTGTACTGGGCCTATCAGACCCGCGCATCGGACCAAGGCCCGAACGCCGGCAAGTTCGACAACAGTGCGCGTATCGAGAAGATCCTGGCGTTGCGCCACGAGGCCGCGCAGCTGCTCGGTTTCGCCAACGCCGCCGAGGAGTCGCTGGCGACCAAGATGGCCGCCTCGCCAACCGAGGTGATGGAGTTCCTGCATGATCTCGCCGCGCGCGCACGGCCGGTCGCGCAGCAGGAGCTGGCCACGCTGCGTGAATTCGCGCGCAGCGAACTGAAGCTCGACAACCTCGAGTCGTGGGACGTCGGCTACGCCTCGGAGAAATTGCGCCAGCAGCGTTATGCGCTGGACGAAGAGCAATTGAAGCCGTATTTTCCGCTGCCGTCCGTGATCGAGGGCCTGTTCGGCCTCACCGAAAAACTTTACGGCATCACCCACGCCCTGCGCGAAGGCGTCGATGTGTGGCATCCGGACGTGCGCTATTACGACGTGCGCGATGCGGACGGCCGCGTCTTCGCCGGCGCCTACGTCGACCTGTATGCGCGCAACGGCAAGCGCGGCGGCGCATGGATGGACGTCTGCCGCGCCCGTTTCGACGATGGCGCACAATCGCAATTGCCGGTGGCCTTCCTCACCTGCAACTTCGCGCCGCCGACCGAAGGCAAGCCCGCCCTGCTCACCCACGACGACGTGCTGACCCTGTTCCACGAATTCGGCCACGGCCTGCACCACTTGCTTACCGAGATAACGTTGCCCTCGATCGGCGGCATCGACGGCGTCGAATGGGACGCGGTGGAACTGCCGAGCCAGTTCATGGAGAACTTCGGCTGGAACCGCCAGGCGCTGGACCTGTTTGCCCGCCACTACGAAACCGGCGAGCGGCTGCCGGACGAATTGTTCGGGCGCATGCTGGCCGCGCGCCACTTCCACGCCGGCCTTTTCCTGGTGCGCCAGCTGGAATTCGCGCTGTTCGATTTTCTGCTGCACCTCGAGTACGACCCGGCGCAGGGCGCACGCACGCTGGCGGTGCTTGAGCAGGTGCGCAAGCAGGTTGCGGTGCTGTATCCGCCAGCCTGGCAGCGTTTTCCGCACGGCTTCAGTCACGTTTTCGCCGGTGGTTACGCGGCGGGTTATTACAGCTACCTCTGGGCCGAGCTGCTGTCCACCGATGCGTTCGGCGCCTTCGAGGAGGTCGCCGAAAGCGGCAGCGTGATCGACTCCGTTACTGGCGAACGCTTCCGCCGCGAGTTCCTGTCGGTCGGCGCCAGCCGCCCGGCGCTCGAAAGCTTCATCGCCTTCCGCGGCCGCAAGCCGGAGCCGGAGGCGCTGCTGCGCAGTCACGGGTTGGTGTGAGCGCATGAACGATGCGGCGTTGAAAGCAGACTACCTGCCCTTGCGTGCGGAGGTACTCAGGCATGCGCCCACCAACGGCTTGCGCGAGGTGGACAAGGTGTTGATGGAATGGAGCCGTCAGGGTCTGGCACGGACGGCTTGAAGACACAGGCACACCTTCCAGGTCGCGCGTGAAACGCGGCGCGGATTCAGTCGGTAGAGGATGGGGTTTTCGCGTTGGTCTGCACCACCACCTTGTCCCGTTCAATGAGTCTGCGAAACGCGCTTCCCGTGGTTGCCCAATCCACCAGGTCCACCCGCCACGGCAATTCCGAATCCGCAAACGCGTCGGCCAAGGCGGCACCTTCCGCAAGGCTCAGCGGTTCGCTGGTAATTATCGCCAGATCAAGGTCGGAATAGGGTTTGGCCGTGCCCTTCGCGCGCGAGCCGAACGCCCATACTTCATGGCCTGCGGCGTGCCGTTGCAGGATGCTCCGCACCATGGCCCAATGCTGCGGCTGCATGTCCAGCTTGGGCTCAGCCATGTCGGGACTCGAGTGCCGCCAACAAGGCGCGCGCATCTTTCACGAAAACGAGGCTGCCTTCGTACACCTGTCGCGCCTTGGCATGGTCGTAGGTATGCGCAGTAATGTTGCGCATGCGGCGATAGCCGAACCATGCCTCGACATTGGCGATCAGGCCTTTCTCGCCAGCGGCGCGGATCAGGTCGCGGAAGCTGCTTTCATCGACTTCGGTAGGGCTGGCCGCTTCCAGTTCAAGTTGCCGGCGAATCATCTTGATGCCGAGCTCGTAAACGAACTCGAAGTTCTGGATCACGCCGGCGATGATGGTGTTCTGCAGCGCCGGCGCTTGCTGCGCAAACCAGGTGGCCTGATCGACAATCGCAATGCTCGCCTCGAGCGATGCCAAGGCGTTGCGCAGCGCACTGAGGTCGAGTTTGTCCGTCATGACTGGGTTTCCGGGGAAAGCATCATTTGATGCTCAAGATGATTGCGTCGCATCCATGTCGAGGCAAGTCCCGAAGGATCAGCACTTTCCAGGGACGAAAAAAAGCCCGCCGAGACGAGAGATCCTTGCCAGGATTGAAACCATAAAAAAGGCCCGCCGAAGCGGGCCTTTCAAGATCGCTCAAATCCCGAAGGATTTAGGCAACCTGGACTTCCTCAGCCTGCAGGCCTTTCTGGCCCTTGGTGACGACGAACGTGACGCGCTGGCCTTCCTGCAGGGACTTGAAGCCCGTGCCCTGGATCGCGCGGAAATGCACGAACAGGTCGTCACCGCTTTCCGGGGTGATGAAGCCAAAACCTTTGGCGTCGTTGAACCACTTGACTGTACCGCTCTGACGATCCGACATGTAACATTACCTTTGAAGCAGTGATGGTTTGCGGCTCGGAGCGTAACGCACTTGACCGCAATGAGAGCAGGAAATCGGAGTTGCCTCGGACTCTTGCTTTGTAAGCATACACTGGAATGTGGGGATTTGTCGGGTTTCCCGCAAAAATTCGTGCAGCAGGGGTCGCCGAAGCCGTCATTTGGCTGTTTTGGGGCGACAAACGGCGCTGCAAAGCCATTTCGGCGATTTGCAAAATGTCCTGGCCGGCCGCTTCCGGCCTACCGGACCGGTCGGGCGCCACGTTCTTCGCCTTGACCCGGCCAGCCCGCGCCAGCGCATCCCTTACAATGCGGCGATGAAAATTGCTTCGTGGAATGTCAATTCGCTGAAGGTGCGCCTGCCGCATCTGACCCAGTGGCTGGCCGACGCGCAACCGGACGTCGTGGCGCTGCAGGAAACCAAGCTGGAAGACGCGAAATTCCCGGTCGATGAACTGGCCGCCGCCGGTTATCGGGCGGTGTACTCGGGTCAGAAGACCTACAACGGGGTGGCGATCCTGGCCCGCGACGAGCCCACCGACATCGTCACCGACATTCCGGGACTGGACGACCCGCAGCGGCGGATCCTCGCCGCCACGATCGGCGGTTTGCGCGTGGTGGACCTGTACGTGGTCAACGGCAAGGCGGTCGGCGACGAGAAGTACGCGTACAAGCTGGACTGGTTGGCGAAGGTGCGCGAGTTCCTGGCCCGCGAACAGGAACGCCACCCCAACCTGGTCGTGCTGGGCGACTTCAACATTTGCCCGGACGATCGCGATGTCTACGACCCGGCCACCTGGGGCGAGGACATCCTGTGCTCGCCGCCGGAGCGTGCCGCGCTCAAGGCGATCACCGACCTGGGTCTGCACGACAGCTTCCGGTTGTTCGAAGCAGACCACGGGCACTTCAGCTGGTGGGACTACCGGCAAGCCGCGTTCCGTCGCAACATGGGCCTGCGCATCGACCTGATCCTGATTGGCGAGGCCCTGAAACCAGCCGCCACCGCGGCGGCGATCGACCGAGAACCACGGCGTTGGGAGCGACCCTCCGATCACACCCCGGTGACGCTGGAACTGGATCTATGACTGCAAAGACCGAATGGCCCAGCTCGCTGGACGACAGCGAACTGGATGAACTGGACCGCTACCTGCGCGCGCACACCGGCGAAGGCGACCTGCTGCTGGATGGCGTGCACGGCCTGCTGAGCGCGCTGGCGGTCGGCCCGCTGCTGGTGCTGCCCGACGAATGGCTGCACGAAGTCCTGCACGAACCGTTCGCCGACGAGGACGAGGGCAATCGCGTGCTGGCGCTGCTGGCCAAGCTCAACGATTCGATCAGCGCCGAGCTCGACGTCGACGCCTACGAGCCGATCCTCGGCGAGGTGGAGATGGAAGGCGGCCCGATGCTGTCCGCCGCGGGCTGGTGCGAAGGCTTCAGCCGCGGCATCGACCTGCGCGCCGCACTGTGGGAAAACCGCCTGGCCGAAGATCCGCAGCTGATGGAGCTGCTCGGGCCGGTCATGGCGCTGGCGGTGGACGAAGGCATCCTCAGTGCCGACACCGAGTTCGAGAAGCTCAGCGACGACGAATACGACGAATGCCTGGCCCAAGTGCCGGCCGTGCTCGGCGCGGTCAACCAGTACTGGCAGGCCCGACCCGCCACCGAGGCGGAAGTGGAAACCATGGTGCTGCAACAGCGCCCGGGCAGCGACGACGACCATTCGCCGCCGCGCCAGCGCAGCGGCCATTGGGTGCACTGAAAAGCCACCAACTGCTGGAGAATCCGTGTCGGAGATCGGTCTGTACACCCCGCTCAACACGCTCAAGCCGTTGGCGCCCGCGATCTGGATCGCCGATGGCCCGCTCGTGCACATGGCCGCGCTCGGCCTGCGCGCGCCGTTCCCAACCCGCATGACGGTGGTTCAACTGGCCGACGGCGGTTTGTGGTGCCACTCCCCGATCGCACCGGATCAGGCGCTGTTCGCGGCGATCGACGCGCTCGGCCCGGTGCGCCACCTGGTCTCCCCGAACCTGCTGCACTACGCGCACATCGCCGCGTGGAAACGACGCTATCCGCAGGCGATCGCCTGGGCCTCGCCCGGCGTGCGCGAGCGTGCGGCGAGCCAGCACATCGAGGTGCACTTCGATGCCGATCTGGACGACGCGCCGCCGGCCGACTGGGCCGGCACGATCGACCAGCTGCGCTTTCGCGGCAGCCGGGTCTTGCAGGAGATCGTGTTCCTGCATCGGGCCAGCGCCACGCTGATCGTCGCCGACCTGATCGAGAATTTCGAAGCGGCGAAGCTGCCGACAACGATGCGCTGGATCGCTCGCCTCGGAGGCGTGATCGACCCCGACGGCAAGGCCCCGCTCGACATGCGCCTGAGCTATCTCGGCCACAAGGCGGAGGCGCGCGCCTGCCTCGCGCGGATGCTGGCGTGGCAGCCGCGGCGGGTGATCCTGGCGCATGGCCGCTGCTATCTGGACAACGCCGCCGCCGAACTGGCCCGCGCATTCCGCTGGCTCGACTGAGTCGGGCGTTGCGCGACGGGAACGATCCGTTCCCGCGCCGGTGCTTGGCTATGTGCGCGAACGGGGCCATCTTGGCGGCCAGGGATTCCTCACTGGAGCAAGTCATGAACGACCGCCACATCACCCGCCGCATTCGCGGCATGGACACGTCCGACGGTGCCGGCGTGAAACTGAAGCGCGTGATCGGCCAGCCCGGGCTGGACATGCTCGACCCGTTCCTGCTGCTGGACGAGTTCCGCTCCGACCAGGCCGGCGACTACATCGCCGGTTTCCCGGAGCATCCGCACCGCGGATTCGAGACGGTCACCTACATGCTGGCCGGCCACATGCAGCATCACGACAACCACGGCAACCGCGGCGACCTCACCCCGGGCAGCGTGCAGTGGATGACCGCCGGCCGCGGCATCCTGCATTCGGAAATGCCGCAGCAGGAAGACGGCCTGATGTGGGGCTTCCAGCTGTGGGTGAACCTGCCGGCGGCCGACAAGATGACCGCGCCGCGCTACCAGGACATCGGCCCGGAGCGGATTCCCGTGGTGCATCCGGCCGACGGCGTCGAGGTGAAGCTGATCGCCGGTGAACTGGCCGGCGCCACCGGCCCGGTCGAAGGCATCGTCACGGCGCCGGTGTACATGGACATCAGCCTGCAGCCGGGCGCGACGCTGACCCTGGACCTGCCCGTTGGCCATCACGGCTTTGCCTACGTGTTCGAAGGCGAGTCGGCGCTGGTCGGCGGCGAGCAACTGCGGCGCAGTGAGCTGGGCGTGCTGTCCGAGGGCGATCGACTGCAACTGGCCGGCGGCGATCAGCCGTCGCGGGTGCTGGTTGTCGCCGGCAAACCGCTGAATGAACCGGTGGCCCGCTACGGCCCGTTCGTAATGAACACGCCCGAGCAGATCCACGAAGCGATCGCCGATTTTCGGGCAGGCAAGTTTTGACTGGAGAAAATCGCTTCTAGCGTTTGCCCCTCTCTCCGAGAGGAGAGGGGAAAATGCGAGAAGCGCGTTGCTTCATCGAAGCGGCCTCACCCCTTCACACTCCCCAGCAACAGCCCCTCCAGGTAATACCGCTGCAGCGACAGGAACAGCAGCAGCACCGGCATCACGGTGACCACCGAGCCGGCCATCATCAGCTCGCTGTCCTGTGCGTGCTCGCGCGCCAGCGAGGCCAGCGCGATCGGAAGGGTGTAATGCTCCTGTCCGGTCAGCACGATCAGCGGCCACATGAAATCGTTCCACGCGGCGAGGAAGCTGAAGATCGCCAGGGTCACGATGATCGGCTTGAGCAGCGGCAGCACGATCAGCGTGAAGATGCGCCACTCGCCGGCGCCGTCGATGCGCGCCGCTTCCAGCAGTTCGTCGGGGATGCCGCGCGCGTACTGGCGTACCAGGTAGATGCCGAAGATGGTCGCCATGCCGGGCACGATCACGCCGGCATAGCTGTTGACCAGGCCGATGTATTTCAGCAGCAGGAACAGCGGCAGCATCGCCACCTGAGCCGGGATCACCAGCGCGCCGATCAGCGCCTGGAACAATCGCTCGCGGCCGGCGAAGCGCAGCTTGGCGAAGGCGTAGCCGGCCATCAGGTTGCAGGCCAGCGACAGTGCGGTGATCGCACTGGAGACCAGCAGGCTGTTGAGCAGGTAGCGGCCCATGCCGGCATGCGCGAACAGCTCGCGATAGTTGGCCAAGGTGGCATGCGCGGGCAGCAACGGCGGCGGCAGCGAGCTCGCTTCGCCCGGAGCCATGAACGACACCGACAGCATCCACAGCAACGGCAGCAGGGCGACCAGCGCCGCGCCGCAGAGCAGGCCGTTGACCAGCACCTTCGCCAGCCGCGTGTTCATGGCGATGCACCATCGACTTGTTCGCCGCGGCGCGCCAGCTTCAACAGCAGCATCGTCACCACGAAGATGATCACGAACAGCAGGAACGCCACCGCCGAGGCGACGCCGAGATTCCACCACTTGAAGCCGTCCTCGTACATCAGGTACAGCACGCTGATCGTGCTTTGCAGTGGGCCGCCCTCGGTCATCACGTAGGGCTCGGCGAACAGCTGGAAATAACCGGCCACGGTGAGGATCGCCACCATCAGCATGGTCGGTTTCAGCATCGGCAACGTGATGTGCCAGAACTGTCGCGGCGCGGATGCGCCGTCGATGCGGGCCGCTTCGTACAGGTCGGCCGGGATCGCCTGCAACCCGGCCAGGATGATGATCATGTTGTAGCCGAAGTTCTTCCACACCGCGAACGCGATGATCGTCGGCATCGCCCAGTGCGGATCGTCGAGCCAGTCGATCGGGTGGATGCCCAGCTCGGCCAGGCCGTAATTGACCAGGCCGTACTTGGTGTTGAACAGGTAGCGCCAGATCACCGCCACCGCCACCACCGTGGTCACCACCGGCGCGAACAGCGCGGTGCGGAAGAACGGCTTGATCCGTGCCAGCGGCGAGTTCAGCAGCAGCGCGCTGGCCAGCGACGCGCCGATCGACAGCGGCACGCCGACCGCCACGAAGTAGAACGTGTTGCCCAGCGCCGACCAGAACAGCGGACGATGCAGCAGATCCCAATAATTCTGCAGAGCAACGAAGCGCAGGTTGCGGATGTCGGCCAGCGCATAGAGGTCGTAATCGGTGAGGCTCAGCGCCAGAGCCGCGATCACCGGCAGCACGAAGAACAGCCCGAGCACCAGCAGGGCCGGACTCAGGAACCACCACGCGGTGCGGCGCGCGCTCACCGGTTGCCTCGATGGTGATCGAGCATCCAGCGTCGCTTTTCGAGGATCGCATCGGTGCGCCGGTCAATCTCGGCGGCGGCCTGATCCACCGTCACCTCGCCATGCGCGGCACGCGCGGCGACCAGCTGCATCTCGGTGACGATGCGTTCCCACTCCGGCACCGCCGGTGTGGGCTTGACCCGCTCCAACTGCTCGCGGAAGGCCTGCGCCGCCGGGTCGTCGCGCAAGGCCTTGCCCTGCCACGACGCCCGTCGCGGCGGCATGTCGCCGAGCAGCTCGTAGAACTGCTGCTGCACTTGCGGCTGCGACAGATACTCGATCAGCAACCATGCCTGCGCCTTGTGCGGCGAGGCGCGGAAGATCACCAGGCTGGAACCGCCGGCGATGCCGGTACCGGTACCGTGCGGGCCGGGCAGTGGCGCGGTGGCCCAGTCGCCCTGTTGCGCGGCCGGCAGGCGACGACGGAACTCGCCGATGTTCCACGCGCCGGACAGATAGAACGCATACACGCCGCGGCCGAACTCGGTCCACGGATTGGACACTTCGGTGTTGGCCACCAGCGGTGCCTGATGCTGTTGGAACATGCCCACATAGAACGCCAGCGCACGCTTGAACCCGGCGCTCTCGAAGTTGCCGTAGCGGCCGCCGTCGCGCAACAACGGCTCGTCCTGTTGCAGCGCCAGCGACAGCAGTTGCTCGAATTCATTGGTCGGCAGCAGGATCGCGTAACGGCCGCCGCCGTCGTGCACCTGCAGCGTGGCCATCTGCCGCGACCACTCGGCCCAGTCGCGCGGCGGCGCGTCGAAACCGGCGGCGTGGAGCAGGTCGCGGCGGTAGAACAGAAGCCGCGTATCGACGTACCACGGCACGCCATACAGCGTGCCGTCGATCACGTTGGTGGCCCAGATGCCGGGGAAGTAATCGGCCGGTTGCACCACGCGTGAATGCGCGACGTACGGCTGCAGCGGTTCCAGCGCGTGCAGCGCGTCGAGTTCGGCGATCCAGGTATTGCCGAGCTGGGCCACGTCCGGCGTGGTGTTGCCGGCGAACGCGGTGAGCAGCTTCTGGTGCGCCACCTTCCATGGCAGTTGCTGCACCTCGACATGGATACCTGGATGCGCGCGCTCGAATGCCGGCATCAGCTGCGCCACCACTTCGCCTTCGCGGCCCATTGCCCACAGCGTCAGCGTCTGGCCATCGTCATGCGGGCGACTGCAGGCGCACAGGCCGGCCAGCGCGCCGATCAGCAACGCGGCGGAACGCCAGCGTCGTGATCGGCGAAAGCTCATCGGGTACCCAGCCAGCCGCCTTCGAAACCGGCGCGCTCGAGTCCCTTGCGGATGTACGGATTCTTCTTCATCACGTTCCACACGAAATCGCGGCGCCAGTTCGCGATCATCAGCACGATCGGGCCCTGGTCGATACCCAACTGCTCGTTGTCCACCCAGCCCATCGGCACCAGTTTGCCGGTGCGCAGCAGGGTATGGATGTGAAAACTCGGGTTGAACGCATCGACGAAGCCGTACCGGTTGTAGATGTCCTTGCCGTAGAGCCGCTTCATCTCCGCCAGCGCGGGGATCACCAGCGCCGGCGCAAATGCGATCGAACCTGCGGCGGCGGTCGGTGCGATGGTGCCGTCATCGACGATATCGCCCAATCCGGCACCGCGGGCGGTATAGCCCTGGAATTTTTCGCGGCGGCCGTGACCTTCCACGATGAAGCCCCCGGGGCCGTTGCTGGCGGTCAGTCCCCACACGTTCTTGCCGTAGCCGGTCCAGCCGCCCGGGTTGGCGATCGCGTAGTTGCGCTGGGCGATCACCGCGCGCCGGCTGTTCTCGAAGTAATCCAGGCCGTGTTCGCGGCTCCAGGCATCGCGGATGCCGCGGAAGTCGATCCACACCTGGCTGTACTGGTGCCCGAACAGCGGCCCGAAATTGAGGAAGGTCTGTCCCTCGAAGGTACCCCAGGTCAGCGGGTTGGTGGAAAGCCACGCCGTCCACGCTTCCGGCCCGACCGGATGGGTTGGCGAGCCGAGCGCGAGGATGTAGACCAGCATGCCTTCGTTGTAACCCTTCCAGTCGGCCGGGATGAACTTGCCGCCTGGCGTCCAGCCCATGCTGATCAGCGGCGCGCGCACCTGCGCCCAGTTCCAGTTGACGCGGCGGTAGATGCGGTCGGCCAACGTGCGGATCTCGCGCTCGGCCGGCGTGTCGCGGTCGTAATAGGACTGCGCGAACAACACGCCGCCGAGCAGCAACGTGGTATCCACGGTGGACACCTCGGTCCAGCGCGCGAAGCGCTTGCCGCTCTGCATGTCGAGGAAGTGGTAGAAGAAGCCCTGGTAGCCGCTGTCGCCGTCCTCGCTGTCGCCCTGCGGCGCGGTATCGAAGAAGCGCAGCGTCGCGAGGGTGCGCTCGATCGCCTGCTCGCGCGTGATGTAGCCGCGTTCCACGCCAACGCCGTAGGCGGTCAGGCCGAAGCCGACCGCGGCAATGCTGGAGAACGACTCGCCGGGATAGTGATCGGGGATCAAGCCATTGGCCGGATTCGCGCTGTCCCAGAAGAAGCGGAAGGTGCGCTGCTGGAGATCATCGACCAGCGCCTGCTGCTGGCCGGACAGGGAGACATGCTCCGGCGTCCGCGCCGTGGCCGGCGGCGACCAGTTCGTGCCGAGCGCCAGCACGAAGGTGAGCAAGGTGAAAGACAGGATTCGCGAAAACTTGTTGGACATGCTTTTCACATGGTACGAGGTGCCTCGAGGCGTACCCCGAGAGGGTGGGCGAAAAACAAAGCCCGCCGAGGGAAGCGGGCTTTGCGGGTGTCTCGATCAGCGGACGGGTTCCAACCGGCGCTGCCGCGTCAGAATTTCATGCCTACGGTGAACTTGATCGTACGCGGCACGAAGGTGATGTTGCCGGTCGAGTTGTACATCGCCGGGTCCGGGTTCGCCACGCCATTGGCGCCCCAGTTGACGAGGACGTCCGAGTAGTTCCTGAAGTTGAACGCGTTGAGCAGGTCGAAGCGTCCGTAAATGACCATCCCGTGCCCGATGTCGAAATCCTTGGTGGCCTGGAAGTCGACGTCGCGATAGCCGAACACCTTGCCACCGACGAGGAACTTGCCGTTGCCGCCCGGCGTGGCCGCCGCCGGAATGCATCCGCTGCCGTTCGGGAAGGTCGCGCCATAGCAGGCGATCCCGTTGAATGGCGTCGGTGTGGCCAGGGTCAGCTTGGCCGACAGCGTGATGCCCCACGGCACATCGATCACGCCGGTGGCAACCAGGCGATGCCTGGCGGCGGCGTTGGAGTCGATGAACGGGTACTGCTTGATGGTGGCTTCATCGAACGCGTAATGCTCGCCGATGTCGCGGTTCTGGGTCGCGTCGGTGAAGGTGTATGCGAGCGTGACGCCCCAGCCGGATTCCTTGGTGTATGGCTTTTCGGCCGACAGCAGCAACTGGGTGGTGCGCGTCTCGATGCCGTTGTTGGCGATGATCAGGCCGCCGAAGCCTGGCACGCCGTTGCCCCATGGCTGGCTGCCGTTCTTGTAGAAGCTTCCGTCGGGATAGCGGTTGCCCAGGGTGAACACCAGCCCGTCGTGACTGACGATGCGCGCGATCGCGGCGCTGGTGTTCCAGTCGCCGAACTTGTTGCGCATGCCGAGGCTGAACTGGTCCGAGTACGGCGCCTTCAGGCGGTTGTTGATGGCATCCACTTCCTGGCCGGCGTTAGACGTCGTCAGCAACGCCTGCAGGTTGCCCAGGCCATTGAGGTATGCCGGATCCCAGTCGAAACAGGGCGTGCCGTTGGTGTAGCACGGGCCCGTGGCACCAGGCTGGCGGAAGTACACCGTGGATTCCGGCAGCGAGGCCTTGGTCTGCTCCAGTTGCAGGTAGTCGTACAGGTCACGGTCGTAGGCGCGGCCAGCCCCGCCGAAGATCACGTGTTCCTCGTCGCCGTTGATGTCATAGGAGAAGCCGAGGCGCGGCTGGAATTCGTTCTTCTGCGCCTTGCGGTTGTGGCCGGTGCTGATGTAGTCGTTGACATCCACGCCGCCCAGCGCGAGCGCCTGGGCATAGGTCTGCCCCGCCGGTGCGGTCGGGTCCGGGTTCGGTCCATTCAGCGCGGCGACCACGTTGGCCGGCGTCACGTAGTTGAGGTAAGAAGGGTTCCGCTCGTAGTCCCAGCGCACGCCGAGGTTCAAGGTCAGCTTGTCGTTGACCGCCCAGTCGTCCTGGATATACATGCCGAGCTGCTTGTCCGACGATTTCGCCACCGGGCTCAGGCCGGGCACCGGGTTCGGGAAGAATGCCTTGTACGGCGTCGCCGAGGTGCCGGTCGTGTTGACGTTGTAATAGAACTGCGGATTGCTCTCGCCCGCGTCCTGTGCGTTGAGATCCACCGCCTTGTACTTCACGCCCATCTTGACCACGTGGTCACCGTGCCATTCAAGATCGTTGAAGGTCAGGTCGTCCTGCAGCGCCGGCCCCTTCTGGCCCTTCTTCTGAGTGGCCAGCGCGTTGGCCGCGCCGGTGATCAGGATGGTCTGGTTGTTCATCGGGTCGAAGGTGTAGACCGCGCCGTTGCCGTTGCTCAGCGGCGAGGGATTGTTGTAGGCATTTTCGTGGGTGAACAGCAGTTCGTTGAAATAGATGTCGCCGCTGTGCTGCCAGCGCAAGGCGATGCGGGTGTCGTTGTTGAGGGTGTCGATACCGGCCGCAGGAGCGGTCACGCCGCCGATGTTGTCGTACTGGTCCTCCTTGCGCTTCTGCGCACTCAGTTCGAAGCGGTCACGGTCGGTCGGTTCCCAGTCGATCTTGCCGAAGTAGAGATCTTCCTTGAACGGCAGGTTCGACGGGCCGGCCTGGGCAGCAACGTCTGCGGGCAGGTAACCGATCGTGTCGGTGACGCCCGGCACCACCGTCACCGGCGTATTGAATTTCTTCGCCTCGTAGGTGAAGAAGAAATGCATCTTGTCCTGGATGATCGGGCCGCCGATCGCGAAGCCGTACTCCTTCTCGTGCGACTTGGATTTCCTGTGTGCCGCATCCTCGGCAGGCGTCGCGGCGCGCAGGCTGTCGTTGGTGTAGGTGCCGAACACCTCGCCATGGAATTCGTTGGTGCCGGACTTGGTGTCGGCCGTGACGGCGGCGCTGGAGATCTGGTCGTACTCGGCCTTGTAGTTTGAGGTGATCACCTTGTACTGGCCGATCGCCAGCTGCGGGAAGGGGTTGCCCTGGCTGTTGAACTGGCCGCTGACGCCGCCTTGCTTGACGTAACTCTTCTGGCCGACGCCGTCGATGTAAACGTTTACAGCACTGGCGTTCTGAGCACCGCCCTGCAAGGACGTGTGGCCGGAGGAATCCACGCTGAAGACCATGCCCGGCACGGTGTCGGCGAACTCCAGAAAGTTGCGCGAGACCTGCGGGATCGTCTCGATCTGGTGCTGCGAAATCGTCGCGCCCACTTCGGACGTCTTTACTTCCACCAGATTCATCCCGGTGACCGTGACCCCTGCGAGCGTGGTGGCCGGCCCGGTGGGTGCGGCGGCGCCCGCGGCGAGATTGAGGGTTGCGGTGGAGGCGACGCTCAAGGTGACGACCTTGCCGGTGCCCGGGCCGGCATCCACCTGGTAAGTGCCCGGTGGCAACCCGACCAGCGCATAGCTTCCGTCAGTCGCCGACCTGGTGCGGCGGGTGCTGCCGGTGGCGATGTTCTTGGCGGTGACGTCCGTATTCGCCGGTGCGCTGCCGCGCAAGGTGGCATTGGCCGTCTGCGACCATGACACCGCCGGTGCGCAGGCCATCGCCGCCACCGATGTGCTGACCAGGCCAGCCAGCATTTTCTTTCTGAGATGCACAGACACTTTCATGATTACTCTCCCCGGCGAAAAATTCGATGCGACGATTGCCCCCTGTGGATGAGGCTCAGGTGAAGTTCGTGCCGCAGGAATCGCGGACGACGATTTCGCAACCGAGCGTCTGCGCGGATGCGGGCGACGGGTCGACGCCTTCGATACGGTCGGCCAACTGTTCGAGGGCGCTGCGACCAAGATCGACGATGCGCACGCGCACCGTGGTCAGCGCGGGCGTCACATAACGGGCGATCGGAATGTCGTCGAAGCCGGCCAGCGCCACGTCGCGCGGCACATCCAGGCCTGCTTCCTTGAACGCATACAGGCAACCCACCGCCATCATGTCGTTCGCCGCGAACACCGCACGCGGGCGAACCTTCCGGGCCAGCAATTCGCGGCCGGCACGGCCGCCTGATTCCTCGGTGAAATCGCCGGGCACGATGATGAGCGGCGCCTTCGGCGCGTACTTCTTCATGGCGGCCCGATAGCCCAGCTCGCGCTGCTGCGCATCGAAATTGTTCTCCGGGCCGGCAATGAAGGCCACGTCGGAATGACCGGCCTCGAGCAAGTGCCGGACCATGGCGCACGCGCCGGTGTAATTGTCGACGTTGAGTACGCTGTACTCGGCGCTCTCCACCGAGCTGTTCAGCAGCACGGCGGGCAATCCGACCGGCAAATTGGCGCGCAGGAACGGCGCATCGACGCGCGCCGACAGGATCAGCAGGCCATCCACCCGGCCCTGCATCGAACGCACCGCCGCTGCCGCCTCCGCAACGCCGTCGTGCGAACTGGACACGAGCAGATGCAGGCCGCGCGCGCGCGCGGCGAGGTCGATGCCGCGGATCAATTCGGAGAAAAACTCGCCGTACAGATCCGGCAACAGGGCGCCGATGGTCCGTGTGCGCCGGGTGATCAGCATGCGCGCGGCCGCGTGCGGGATGTATTGCAGCCGCTCGGCGGCGGCACGGATGCGCTGGCGAGTCTCGGCTGTCACCCCGCTGCCCCCGTTCATCGCGCGCGACACCGACGCCACGGACACGTTGGCGGCTCGCGCGACATCCTTGATGGTTGCTGACGTCATGTGGTTATCGTCACTTGCAATGGCCGAATGCGTTGAAACCATGCCACCGCGCCAACGTAAACGTTTTCATGGCGATTTGTAAAGTGCCTGTAAAGCCGCTATTCAAACCCTGCCGGGGCGGCAACCTTAAAGCCGCCCCATGTTCAGCCGACAACCCGTTGAGGGAGCCAAATCGGCGCCATTGTTTAAAGTTTCGTTTTGTCGTTAAATCAGCGTTAATCTTCGCGGGCTCAGGCAACTGTATGCTCAAGTTCTCGCGATATTGAAGCAATCACGGCCAAGTTGCTGTTTCTACACACCATGATGACTCTGTTGACCTTGCTGCTCGCCATTCCCGCCGCGCTGATCGCCAGCGCCGTGCGGTACGTGCCCGCCGGTCAGGTCTACAGTGTCTACCGCCGCGGCAAGCTGGTGCGCCTGTTGCAGACCGGTACCCACCTGGTATTGCCGTTGCTGGACCGCGTCGCGCACAAGATCAACCTGGCCGGCCAGACCCTGCGGTTCGAAGGGCCGCAAGCCGATGCGCGCGACATGCGCGGCACGGTGTACTGGCAAGTGCTGGAGCCGGAACGTGCCGACGCGGTGTTCGAACAGGTCGACCAATTGATCCGTCGCGGTGCGCAGGAGGCCCTGCGTGGCGAGTCGCAGGCCGATCGCCGCGATCTGGGCGCCCGGGTGAAGCAGGCCTTGAACAGCGCGTTGCGCGAACGCGGCATGATGGTGACCCGGGTCGAACTCGACGCGACCTGACCACGAAATCGCGTCATGGCGCCCCAGAGCGCCCACGCGGCAGGGGATTTGAAAGCCTTCGACCCGCTTCGGCGGGTTTTCTTTTGTCGGCAAGGCCGCGGATACTTTGCGCCCCACGTACTTCGAGCAACCCGATGACCATCCGCGACGCCTTGCAGGCACGACTCGAACAAGGCATCGCCGCACTGGGCCTCAGCCTGCCGGCCGACGCGGTGCCGCGGCTGCTCGATTACCAGGCGTTGCTGGAACGCTGGAACGCGGCCTACAACCTCACCGCCGTGCGCGATCCGGCGGAGATGGTCACCCGCCACCTGCTCGATTCGCTGGCGATCCTGCCGTACGTGCAAGGCCAGACCCTGGCCGACCTCGGCACCGGCCCCGGCCTGCCCGGCATCGTGCTGGCGATCGCCGCGCCGGGACGCGAGATCCTGCTGGTCGATTCCAACGGCAAGAAGGTGCGCTTCCTGCGCGAGGCGATCCGCGCGCTGAAGCTGGACGGCGTGCGCGCACTGCAGTCGCGGGTGGAAGACGTCGAAGGCCAGTACGACTGCATCACCGCGCGCGCCTTCGCCAGCATGGCCGACATGCTCGGTTGGGGCGGCCATCTGCTGGCCCCGGACGGCATCTGGCTGGCAATGAAGGGCAAGCGGCCGGACGACGAGTTGCCGGGCATTCCGGCCGGCTTCGAGGTGCGCGACACGCATGAGCTGATCGTGCCGGGTTTGCCGGCGGAGCGGCATTTGCTGGTGCTTGGGCGCGCTTGAAATCCGCGCGCTTCGAATTGCCACTCCGTTCGGGCTGAGCGTAGCGCCGAAGGCGCGAAGTCGAAGCCTTGCACAACCCTTCGACTTCGCCGCTGCGCGGCTATGCTCAGCGAGAACGGTAGAGCCTCAACGTGGCGGCTTTGCCCGATGCTCTTGTGAATCCAGCGCCAAAGGCATCACCCGCCAGCGGGCTCCTACGCGTCGTCGTCCAACACCCCGCCATTGCTCTCGATCACCTGTGCATACAGCTTTGCGCTGGTCTTGGCCGTACGCTGCTGAGTGGCGAAGTCGACGTGGTACAGGCCGAAGCGTTTGGAAAAACCCAGCGACCATTCCAGGTTGTCCATCAGCGACCACGCGTAATAGCCCTTCAGGTCGACGCCGGCTTCGACCGCGCGATGCAGCGCCTTGAGGTGGCGGCGCAGATAGTCCGTGCGCAGCGGGTCGTCGAGTGCGCCGTTCTCCGCTACCGGCGGATCGTAGAACGCGGAGCCATTTTCGGTGATGTACAGCGGGATGTCGCCGTAGCGCTGCTTGAACCAGGTCAGCGTGTCGGTCAGGCCCTGTTCGAACACTTCCCAGCCGGTCTCGGTGTGGGTCCTGTTCGGCTGACGCACCGACACTGCCTGCAACGGATACGCGTTCGCGTCGTGCTTCACCACCGCGCGGGTGTAGTAGTTGATGCCCACGAAATCGACCGGCTGGTTCGTCAGCTCGAAATCGTCGGCCGGGAAGTCCGGCCACGCCTCGCCGAAGATCTCCTTCAGCTCCGGCGGGTAGCTGCCCAGCAGCGCCGGATCGGCGAACTGCTGGTTCATGTAGGCATGCGCGCGGCGGGTGGCGGCGAGATCCTCGGCGCTGTCCGAGTGCGGGTACTTCGGTTCGATGTTGAACACCACGCCGATCTCGTGCTTTCCATGCGCGCGATAGGCCTGGATGCCGGCGCCGCTGGCGCGCATCAGGTTGTGCGCGGCGATCGGCGCCTCGAACTTGTTGCGGTGGCCCGGCGCCAGCGCGCCGTGCAGGTAGCCGCCGTCGGTGACCACCCAGGGTTCGTTGATCGTCGACCAGCGCGGCACGCGGTCGTCCAGCGCCTTGAACATCACTTCGGCGTACTCGGCGAACCAGTGCGCGATGTCGCGGTTGAGCCAGCCGCCGCGATCGTCCAGCGCGGCCGGCAAGTCCCAGTGGAACAACGTGGCGTTCGGCGCGATGCCGTTTTCCAGCAGCTCGTCGATCAGTCGCGAGTAGAAATCCAGGCCCTTGGCGTTGACCCGGCCGGTGCCCTCGGGCAGCACGCGTGCCCAGTTGATGCTGAAACGGTAGCCGTGCAGGCCGAGCGCCTTCATCAGCTGCACGTCGTCCTTGTAGCGACGGTAGTGGTCGCAGGCGATATCGCCGGTGTCGCCGTTGGCCATCATCCCTGGCGTATGCGCGAAGCGCTGCCAGATGCTGGGGCCGGCGCCATCGGCCAGCGGCGAGCCCTCGATCTGATAGGCCGAAGTGGCCGCGCCCCAATGGAAACCGTCGGGGAAGCGGAAGCTGGGGCGGGTCATGGGTGTTCCTGCAGCCAAAGTGCTTGATGTAAACGATTACATCGGCAGAATAGCCGAATGTTTCGCCGATGTGCAGACAAGTGCATGCTGCGGCGATGGCGGCCGTCGTGGCCAACCCACAGGAGATGTCCATGGCTGCCGTGCGTCTGGACCAGCTGCGCAAGGTCTACCCCAACGGTCACGTCGGGGTGGCCGACGCCAGTTTCGAGATCGCCGACGGCGAGCTGCTGGTGCTGGTGGGGCCGTCCGGCTGCGGCAAGACCACCCTGCTGCGCATGATCGCCGGGCTCGAATCGATCAGTGGCGGCACGCTCAGCATCGACGGCCGCGTGGTCAACGAGGTGGCGCCGAAGGACCGCGACATCGCGATGGTGTTCCAGAACTACGCGCTGTACCCGCACATGACAGTGGCCGAGAACCTCGGCTTCGGCCTGAAGCTGCGTGGCCACAAGCAGGCCGATATCGACCGGCGCGTGGCCGCGGCGGCGAAGACGCTGGAGCTCGAAGCGCGGCTGGCCTCGCGCCCGGCCGCGCTGTCCGGCGGCCAGCGCCAGCGCGTTGCATTGGGCCGGGCGCTGGTGCGCGACCCCAGGGTGTTCCTGCTGGACGAGCCGCTGTCCAACCTGGACGCCAAGCTGCGCTTGTCGATGCGGGTGGAGATCGCGCGGCTGCACCGTCAGCTCAAGGCCACCATGATCTACGTCACCCACGACCAGGTCGAGGCAATGACCCTGGGCCAGCGCATCGTGGTGCTGGACGGCGGCGTGATCCAGCAGATCGACACGCCGATGGCGATGTACGAGAAGCCGGCCAACCTGTTTGTCGCCGGCTTCATCGGCAGCCCGGCGATGAACCTGATCCGCGGCACGCTGCGCCGGCAGGGCACTTGGCGGCTGGCGGGCGCGTACGGCGAATGGGTGCTGGGCGACACCCTGGCCGACCCGGCCTGGCAAGCCTGGATCGACCGCGAGGTGGTGCTGGGCGTGCGGCCCGAGCATCTGCAGCCGCGGGACGCGGGTGAAGCGGCGCTGCACGCGCAGCTGGAGGTGCTCGAACCGGTGGGCAACGAAACCTTCCTGAATCTGCGCTGCGGCGAGCTGGTGCTGATCTCGCGGGTCGCCCCGGACGCCCTGCCCGAGCCCGGCAACCTCGTGCCGCTGGGTTTGGCACACCGGCACCTGCACTTGTTCGACGCCACCGACGGGGCACGGATCGGCACCTGAGGTGCTTGCATGCGACGGCCTGGAGCGGATGGTCACGGGCCGTGGATGGAGGGAGGGGCGAGCGCAGCGAGTCATCGCGTTTCCGCTCGGCAACGAACGAGCCGCGAACCGACGACAACCTCGTGCCCGCCTGTCGGCGAGCCCCGCCGGGGCAGGCAAGGCCGGGCCGCAATGCTAATCTAGCCCACCTCGCGAACGGAAAACCCTGTATCCATGGCCCGCATCATCGCTGTCGCCAACCAGAAGGGCGGCGTCGGCAAGACCACCACTGCCGTCAATCTCGCCGCTGCGCTGGCCGCGGCGAAGCGCAAGGTATTGCTGGTCGACCTGGATCCGCAGGGCAACGCCACGATGGCTTCGGGCATCAACAAGCGCGACATCACGTCGAGCGGCTGCGAGGTGCTGCTGGAAGAGGTGGAGATCGCCGCAGCGATCGTGCCCACCGACGCGCACTACGATCTGCTGCCGGGCAACGGCGACCTCACCGCGGCCGAGCTGAAGCTGATGGATGCGCTGGCGCGGGAGCACCGGCTGAAGGAGCTGCTGGCGAAGGTCGCGGACAAGTACCACACCATCCTGATCGACTGCCCGCCCTCGCTGAACCTGCTCACGCTCAATGCGCTGACCGCGGCCGATGGCGTGCTGATCCCGGTGCAGTGCGAATACTTCGCGCTGGAAGGCCTGTCCAGCCTGCTCGATACGGTCAAGGCAGTGCGTCACCGGCTGAACCCGAAACTGGAGATCGAAGGCCTGCTGCGCACCATGTACGACGTGCGCAACAACCTCGGCAATGAAGTCTCCGCCCAGCTTACCCAGCATTTCGGCGACAAGGTGCTGCGCTCGATCATCCCGCGCAACGTGCGCCTGGCCGAGGCGCCCAGCCACGGCCAGCCGATCCACCTGTACGACCGCAGCTCGCGCGGCGCGATTGCCTACATCGGCTTGGCCGGCGAAATCATCCGGCGCGAACGCGCGCTGACCCGCACCGATCATGTCGATCCGGTCGAAGACATCGAACCGCCTGCGGCAGCACCCGCGCACGGCGACAGCGGCCCGACGCTCAAGGCGCCGGCCGCCAACCATCAGGATTGAGACATGGCTGCTGCGAAAAAACGTGGATTGGGACGCGGGCTCGACGCCCTGCTCGGTGGCGACGGCGATGCCGCACCGTCGGTACTGACCCAGGAAGGCGAGCTGCGCATGTTGCCGATCCAGCAGATCCAGCCTGGCAAGTACCAGCCGCGCCGGCACTGGAACGACGAGGCGCTCGACGAGTTGGCCGCCTCGATCAAGGCGCAGGGCCTGATCCAGCCGGTGGTGGTGCGCGAGCTGGGCAGGAACAGCTACGAGCTGATTGCCGGCGAACGCCGCTGGCGCGCGGCGCAGCGCGCGCAGCTGGCCGAGATCCCGGCGCTGATCAAGAAGGTGTCCGAGGAAGCCGTGCCGGCGATGGCGCTGATCGAGAACATCCAGCGCCAGGACCTCACCCCGCTGGAAGAAGCCGACGCGCTCAAGCGCCTGATCGATGATTTCGACCTCACCCACCAGCAGGCCGCCGACGCGGTCGGCCGCTCGCGCGCGTCGGTGTCGAACATGCTGCGGCTCACCGAGATGCCGGAGTCGATCAAGCGCCTGCTCGACGACGGCAAGCTGGAAATGGGCCACGCCCGCTGCCTGCTGACGCTGGACGAGTCCATCGCCGTGCCGCTGGCGCGCCAGGCCTCGACCCTGGGCTGGTCGGTGCGCGAGCTGGAGGAAGCCGCGCGCCGCGCGCAGACCGCGCCAAAGGGCAAGGCCAAAAGCGCTGCGCCGCACGATCCGAACATTGCCGCGCTGGAGCGCGAACTGGCCGAACGCTTCGCCACCCGCGTCGAACTGGCGCAGAGCCGCGGCGGCCGCGGCAAGCTGGTGATCCACTACCACAGCAACGACGAGCTCGAAGGCATCCTCGGCAAGATTCGCTGAAGGCAGAAACGAGTGGAGAGAAGTGAGAAACGAGAGAGAGCGGGTACGCCGCGCCTGGATGATTTCTCCCGTTTCCCACTTCTCTCCACTCAATCCTCGCTCCCCGCTTCACGTTCACGTAAATAGTCAGGGCCTCCCCCATGCCGCAACTCTCCGTCGTCGTCCCCGTCTTCAACGAGCGCGACAACATCCCGCCGCTGCTGGCCGAGATCGCTGCCGCCCTGCGCGGCCAGGTCGACTACGAAGTCGTCTACGTCGACGACGATTCCAGCGACGACAGCCGTGCCGTGCTGGCGGCGCAGAAGGCGCTGCACCCGGAGCTGCGCGTGCTCCACCACGTCACCCGCAGCGGCCAGAGCACGGCCGTGTGGAACGGCGTGCGCGCGGCCGCGTCGCCATGGATCGCCACGCTGGACGGCGACGGCCAGAACGATCCGGCCGACATCCCCAAGCTGCTCGCCGCGCGCGCTGCGGCACCGGCCGAAACGCGGCTGTTCGCCGGTTGGCGCACCACTCGCCGCGACAGCTTCAACAAGCGCATTTCCTCGAAGGTCGCCAACGCGGTGCGCTCGCGCATGCTGAAGGACGCCACCCCGGATACCGGCTGCGGCCTGAAACTGTTCGAGCGCGAGGTCTTCCTGCGCCTGCCCTATTTCGACCACATGCACCGCTACCTGCCGGCGCTGGTCAAGCGCGCCGGTTTCGCCAGCCAGAGCGTGCCGGTCGGCCACCGCCCGCGTACGGCCGGCGTGTCCAAGTACGGCATGCTCGATCGCCTGTGGGTCGGCCTGGCCGACTTGCGCGGCGTGGCCTGGCTGATGCGCCGCGGCAAGGTGACCAGGGTCGAAGAGCTGTAACGCCTTGTTGTGGGAGCGGCTTCAGCCGCGACGCTTCCGTTGCAGGGCAAGGCATCGCGGCTGAAGCCGCTCCCACAAGAGCTCCCGGAGATACCCCGCCACGGCGCAGCGGCCGTATGCTGGCTGTCTTCCTTTCGGGAGACTCTCATGAGCATCGCCATCAAACGTGTCTACGAACCGGCCGCGAAGGCTGACGGCTATCGCGTGCTGATCGACCGGTTGTGGCCGCGCGGGCTGAAGAAGGAAGCGGTGCCGCTGGACCTGTGGGCGAAGGAACTTGCCCCTTCCACCGCCTTGCGCCAGTGGTTCGGGCATGACCCGGCGCTATGGGATGGCTTCCGCCACCGCTACGCCAGCGAGCTGGACGGGCTGGCCGCGCACTGGCAGCCGCTGGCCGAACGGGCGGCGCGGCACACGGTCACACTGCTCTATGGCGCGCACGACGAGGAACACAACAATGCCGTCGTGCTGAAGACGTATCTCGAAAACTGGCTGCACACGCACGGCCCGCGTTGAGGCCGGACTCAGGACTGGCGCAGCGGCGTTCCGGTTTTCGGCCAGTTGGACAGCGCCTCGCGCGCCTGCTCGCGCCCGCACTCGATCAGCTCGCGCGCACGGTAGAACTCGTACGCGGTCGACATGTTGCGCGGCAGCTGGATCAGCAGGTCCGGTTCGTACGCGGCCAGCCGCAGGCGCGACAGGTTCGCCTGCATCAGATCCATCGACTGGTTGAGCAGGTCCCACGCACCGGGCTCGCGCGGCTTGCCTTCGCTGTGCGGAAGCATGCGCCCGAAAAACTCGCCGACGCGATGGCGAAAGCCACGTTCGTCCTCGTCCTCGTCCCCGGCATCGACCGTGGCGGGCATCATCTGCGCGGGGCCGTCCATGCTGATCGCGATCAGATAGTCGGCCGGATCGCGGATCAACGGCGTCACCGGCACGGGATTCAGCAGCGCCCCATCGACCAGCCGGCGGCCGTCGAGGTGATACGGGCGGAATACCGTGGGGATCGCGATCGAGGCGCGGATCGCATCGAAGAGCGAGCCGCGGGTCAGCCAGACTTCGCGTTCGCGATCGAGGTCGGTGGCGACCGCGGTAAAGGCCAGCGGGAGCTCTTCGATGCGGATGTCGCCGATCAGGTCGCGCAGGGTGCCGATGATCCGCTCGCCCTTGATCAGGCCACCGCCGGAAAACGTCCAGTCGAGCAGCTTGAACACGTCGAGTCTGGCCAGCGTGCAGACCCAGTCGCGATAGATGTCGAGCCTGCCCATCGCATACACGCCGCCGATCAGCGCGCCCATCGAGGTGCCGGCGATCGCGGTGATCCGGTAACCCTGCGCCTCGATCTCCTCGATCGCGCCGATATGCGCCAGCCCCTTCGCGCCGCCGGCACCGAGTGCCAGCGCCACGGTAGGCTGGCGTGCTTCGGCGGCCGGTTCCGGCGGTGTCGCCGGGACGGAAATATCGTCAGCTGTCATGGTGAACCTTCGATCACAAGTGCCTGCGTTGCCGCTCATCGCAGCGGTGCGCGCCGCGCGAGCCGTGCCGGACGTCGCCCCGGGAGGCGGCGGCCGGTTAGGATGAAGCCTAGGAGCCTCGACTGCAGAAACCAAGCTCCCACTCTACCGACACAAACCTGGAGCCACGGATGCCTTCGATCGACCCGCTGCCTCGCTGCGTGCCACTTGCGCCGATCTCCCGCGGAGCTTGCGGATGAGTTGGCAGGCGTGGGCCACGGTGGCGGTGATCGTCGCGGCAATGGGCCTGTTCGCCAGCGAGAAGCTGCGCATCGACCTGGTCGCGCTGCTGGTGCTGGCGGCGCTGGTGATCCTTGGCATCGTCAGCCCGGTCGAGGCGCTGAGCGGCTTCAGCAACGAAGCCACGGTGACGGTGGCGGCGATGTTCGCGCTGAGCCTTGGCATCGAACGCTCCGGCGCACTCGAACCGTTGACCCGGCAGTTGATGCGGATCAAGCGACCGTGGGTGCTGACCCTGGCGCTGATGCTGGCGATCGCGCCGCTGGGCGCCTTCATCAAGAACATCGCGTTGGTCGCCACCTTCCTGCCGCTGGCGCTGCGCGTGTGCCAGCGCACGCGCACCTCGCCGGCGCGCGTGCTGATGCCGATGGCCTATGCCGCACAGATGGGCGGCGTGTGCACGCTGATCGGCACGTCTTCCAACCTGCTGGCGGACAGCCTGGCGCAGAAGCACGGCATGCCGGCCTTCGGCGTGTTCGAGTTCACCCGTATGGGTGTCGTGCTGGCCGTGGTCGGCATCGTCTACCTGATGCTGATCGGCCGCTGGCTGCTGCCGCGCCAGGTGGATGCGCAGGCGCCCGAGCAGGAGGACATCGGCAAGTACGTGACCGAACTGGAAGTGACCGAACAATCCTCGCTGCTCGGCAGCAGCATCGCCGACGCCAGGCTGGGCGAGCGCTTCGGCATCTACCCGCTGGAGCTGCTGCGTGGCGAGAAGCGCATGTGGTCGCCGCGCAGCCAGGAAATCGCCGTGGGCGACGTGCTGCTGATACGCGGTGACTGGGAGAAGATCGAGGATTTCCAGCGCCGCGCCGGCCTGCGCAATGCACCGGACAGCCGTTACGTGCAGGGCGCCGGCCACCCGCGCGTGATGGTCGAGCTGATGATTGCGCCCGCCAGCCCGATGGAAGGCCGCCGGCTGGAGGAGACCGGCCTCAACTGGCGTTACGACGCGGTGGCGCTGGCGATCCACCGCCGCGGCCAGCTGCTGCGCGACAAACTGAGCGATGTCAGCCTGGCGGTGGGCGACGTGCTGCTGGTGCTGGTCGACGAGAAGGCCATGTCCAACCTGCGCAACGACGAGGCGTTCGTGGTGCTGAGCGAACGCGAGGAGTCCCATCGCACCTCGCGCAAGGCGTGGTATGCCGCGGCGATCATGGCTGCCGTGGTGATCGTCTCGGGCATGCACTGGTTGCCGATTCCGGTTGCGGCGATCTCCGGCGCCATCGCGATGGCGATGACCGGCTGCTTTGGCCGTAAAGACGTTTACGAAGGCATCGACTGGAAGATCATCATCCTGCTCGGCGCAATTCTTCCGCTGGGCATCGCGATCGAGAAAAGCGGCCTGTCGCAGATCCTCGTCCACCTGGGCCTGGACCTCGTCGGCCCGCACGGTCCGCTGGCCGCGCTGCTGATGGTGTACCTGCTGACAGCCCTGCTCACCGAACTGATGGGCCACAACCCGTCGGTGGTACTCATGGTCGGCATCGCCGCCTCGGTCGCACACGCCATGCACGTGGACCCGCGTCCGTTCGTGGTCGCGGTGGCATTCGCCGCCGCCACGTCATTCGCCACCCCGGTGGGCTACCCCACCAACACCATGGTCTATTACGCCGGCGGCTATCGCTTCACCGATTTCATGAAAGTCGGCATACCGCTGATCCTGATCTTCTGCGCGCTGTCGATGTGGCTGATCCCGGTGTTCTGGCCGTTTCATCCGTGAGAGCCGGGATTGGGCAAAGCACCAGCAATCCCGTGGGCCATGCCCTGACGAATCCCGAATCCCGGCTCAGAGGTAGCTGTCCCGTGCCAGCTGCAGCAGGATCTTCATCTCCTCGCGCAGCGACAGCGGGGCGATGACTTCCGCATCCGGGCCGTACTTGAGCACGTCCATCAGCAACTCCTTCGAGTTGGAGTAGGGCACTTTCAGTTCGTACTTGCCGTCGGGCAGCCACTCGCCCTTCTGCTGCGAATGCCAGTGTTCGTCGGCGACCCAGCGGGCGGCGTGGGGCGAGAAGCGGATCGTTGCCCAGGCCTTCGGCTTGCCGGCGAAGATGCCGTAGCTGGAGGCGAGCAGGTCGTTGAGGTCGCTCTCGCCGACATTGACGGCTTCGGCGTCCAGGGCGTGTGCATCGGCGATACGGTCGACCGCGAAACTGCGCAGCGCCTCGCGGTCGTGATCCCACACGTCGAGGTACCAGTTGTCGCGGTAATGGGTCAGCCGCTGCGGCGACACGGTGCGGTGGCTGTCTGCATTGGTGGTGCGGGCGCGATAGCGGAACCGCAGCTGCTTGCGCTCCAGCACCGCGCCGGCGACGATGCGGAATACCTGCTGGTCGAGTTTGCGTTCACCCCATGGGATCACCCGGATGCGCTCGATCGGCAACGCCTTGCCGCTGCCCTGGTCCGTCAGCAGGCCTTCGATGCGGGCCTTGAACGGCGCCAGCGAACCCGCGAGCACGCCGGGACCGGAGCGACTGATCAGCTCGTTCAGAGCCAGCAACGCAGCCAGCTCGTCGGAGGTCAGCCACAGCCCCGGCAGTTCGAATTTCTCGCCCTCGCCCACCTCGTAGCGGAAGGCGGCCTGGTCGATGCCGGCACTTTCGATCGGTGCGCCCAGCGCGTCGCGCAGGAAAGCCACGTCGCGGTACAAGGTGGCGCGCGAACATTCCAGTTCGGCGAGCAGGCGCGAGAGCGGAACCGGGTAGTGCGCCGACTTCAACAGGCGGTGCAGGGTCAGTATGCGTTCGTAGCGATCCATGGTTTCGTCGGCATCGTCAGGGGGCGTTGCTTAGCATGGCGGCGGCTTGTGAGGGCCGCAAGTCGTCCGTGCATCATCGCCCCGACTGCCGGTTTTGTGAGCACCGTTCATTGCGAGTTCAACGCATCCCGTTAAGGTAGCCGACTTACTATTACTTAACATCATGGATTGTCCCCGATGAAAAAGACCCTGATCGCCGGATTGCTGCTGGCGGCGTTTGCGAGCTTCGCCGCGCAGGCGCAGGACACCACCGACACGGCCAGCAATCATGGTGGCTGGAGCGGTTCGGGCGAGTTCGGTTTTGCCTCGGCCACCGGCAACTCGCGTTCGCAGAACATCAATGCCAAGCTCGGCCTGAACCAGGAAAACGAGCAGTGGAAGAACAGTTTCTTCGTCGACGCACTGCGCTCGAAGAGCCAGCAGAAAGTGGTCGACTCGGCCGGCAATACCGTCGAGCAGTTCAATACCACCGCCAACCGTTATGACGGCGGTGCCTCGGTCGGCTACAAGCTGGACCCGCGCAGCTACATTGTCGGTGCGGCCCGTTACGAACACGACGACTTCGGCGCCAACCTGTGGCAGGGCATCGTCTCGCTCGGTTACGGCTACATCGCATTGAAGGACGAACGCAACGAGCTGTCGTTCGAAATCGGTCCGGGTTACAAACGCTACCGCCCGGCCGACGTCGACGTGGTCGTCGGCGGCGTGCTGGTGCCGCAGCAACAGCCGACCGAGAGCGAGCTGGTCGCCCGCGGCCTGATCAACTACAAGTACAAGCTCACCGCCAATACCGCGTTCGAGGATACGCTGCTGATGGAAGCGGGCTCGAAGAATACCTATCTGCAGAACGATGCAGGTCTGGCGGTCAGCATGACCAGGAAGCTGGCGCTGAAGGTCGGTTTCCAGGTCCGCCATAACAGCGATGTGCTGCCGGGCGTCAAGAAGACCGATACGTTGACCACGACCAATCTGGTTTACAGCTTCTAGTCAGCCTGTCCTTGGCTGCGGGAGCGACTTCAGTCGCGATACCTTTGGCTCTGCCTGTTTTTGCGCAGAGGGGTCGTCGCGGCTGAAGCCGCTCCCACAAAAGTCGCATTCCGCACCGCGCGTCAGGAACCGAGCAAGTCGCCGGCACCCTGTTCCAGCAATGCCGCGGCGACACGGTGGCCCAGCGCCATGGCCTGGTCGACGGGTGCGCTGGCTTCGGCGTGCAACAGCTGGCCGCTGGCCGCGTTGCCGACCAGCCCGCGCAGGTGCAGGCCATGTTCGCTCCGCATGCACCAGGCGCCGACCGGCACCGTGCAGCTGCCGCCGAGTGCCTGGTTCATGGCGCGCTCGGCGCTGACCGTGAGCCGCGTGTCGGGATCGTCGAGCGCCGCCAGCAGGATCGCCACGGCCGCTGCGTCGGTGCGTGATTCGATCGCGATGGCCGCCTGGCCCGGCGCCGGCAGCCAATCCGGTGCCGCCAGCCGTGAGCGTATGCGCGATGCCAGGCCGAGGCGCTCGAGACCGGCGCAGGCCAGCACGATCGCGTCGTAGTTGCCGGCGTCGAGTTTGCCGAGACGGGTGCCGACATTGCCGCGCAGGTCGAGCAGTTCCAGATCCGGACGCAGTGCCCGCAGCTGCGCCTGCCGACGCAATGACGAGGTGCCGACGCGGGCGCCGTCGGGCAGGGCGGCCAAGTCCGCATGATCGTTGCTGACGAACGCATCGGCCGCATCCGCGCGCGGCAGGATCGCCGGCAGCATGAATCCGGGCTCCAGCTCGGCCGGCACATCCTTCAGCGAATGCACGGCCAGATCGGCGCGGCCTTCCAGCATCGCCACCTCCAGCTCCTTCAGGAACAGCCCCTTGCCGCCGATGGTGGCCAGCGGCTGGTCGAGGATCTCGTCGCCGCGCGTGCTCATCGGCACCAGTTCCACCGTCAGCCCCGGATGTGCGGCGCGCAGCAGGGCGGCGACGTGCTCGGCCTGCCACAGTGCCAGCGCGCTCTTGCGGGTGGCGATACGCAGGGTGGAAGGGTTCATCGGAACTCCGCGGGATTCGGCAAGGTCCCATTGTCGCGTAGTTTTCGCGCGCGGGTGCAGCCGTGCGCGCGGCGGCATGTGGCGTATCGGCGCAGGGCGACTGTCAAGCCCGCGCCGTGGCGGCTACGATGGTCGGCATCTCACGGGAGTTCATCTCATGCAAAGCGGCAACCCGGCACTCAACAAGAACACCTTCCTCGACGCCGCCAGCGGTTCGGTCGTCGCGCATGGCGAACAGGTCATGACGATCAACGGCACGATCAACCGGACCGGCTTCCTGCTGATCCTGGTCCTGGTCGGCGCGATGTACAGCTGGAGCCAGTTCGGCGGTGTGGCCAGCATCCCGGCAATGGCACCGCTGGTGCTCGGCGGCGCGATCGGCGGACTCGTGCTCGGCCTGGTCACTGCGTTCAAGAAGACCTGGGCACCGGTCACCGCGCCGCTGTATGCGCTGGCGGAAGGCGTCTTCATCGGCGCGCTGTCGGCGATCTTCGAGCTGCGCTATCCCGGCATCGTGATGCAGGCGGTGGGGCTGACCTTCGGCACCATGGCCGCGCTGCTGCTGGCCTACCGCAGTGGCCTGATCCGCGCCACCGAGAAGTTCAAGCTCGGCATCGTCGCGGCCACCGGCGGCATCATGCTGCTCTACCTGGCGAACTTCGCGATGGGCTTCTTCGGCCACTCGATGGGCTTCATCAACGGCAGCAGCGGCATCGGCATCGCGTTCAGCGCGGTGGTGGTGGTGATCGCGGCGCTGAACCTGATCCTCGATTTCGACATGATCGAGACGGGCGTGCAGCAGGGTGCACCGAAGTACATGGAATGGTACGGCGCGTTTGCGCTGGTGGTGACGCTGGTGTGGCTGTACCTGGAAATGCTGCGGCTGCTGTCGAAGCTGCAGTCGCGCAACTGAGCGTGGTCCTGTGGGAGCGGCTTCAGCCGCGACGCTTTTCAACGGCGCAGCCGGAGCGTCGCGGCTGAAGCCGCTCCCACAGGCAGATCGTCAACCGCCCAGCAATGCCTTCGCCCGCTTCACCACGTTGTCCACGGTGAAGCCGAACTCGCGCAGCAGCACCTCGGCCGGTGCCGAGGCGCCGAAGTGGTCGATGCCGAGCATGTCGCCCTTGGCGCCGACATAACGGTCCCAGCCTTGCGATGCGCCCAGTTCCACCGCCAGGCGCGCGGTCACCGTGGCCGGCAGCACCTGGTCGCGGTAGCTCTGCGGCTGCGCGTCGAACAGCTCCCAGCTCGGCATCGACACGCAGCGCACGGCGATGCCGTCGGCTTGCAGCTTGTCGGCGGCTTCGAGGATCAGCCCGACTTCGGAGCCGGTGGCGATCAGGATCAGCGACGGCTTGCCGTCCTTCGCATCGCTCAATACATAGGCGCCCTTGCGCAGGCCGTCGGCGCCGGCGTAGCGGTTGCGGTCGAGTGTGGGGACGTTCTGTCGGGTCAGCGCCAGCAGCACCGGGTGTCTGGTCGACTCGACCGCGACCTTCCACGCCACCGCGGTTTCGTTCGCATCGGCGGGGCGGATCACGGTGAGGTTGGGGATCGCGCGCAGGCTGGCCAGTTGTTCCACCGGCTGGTGGGTGGGGCCATCCTCGCCCAGGGCGACGCTGTCGTGGGTGAACACGTGCACGACGTGGATGCCCATCAACGCGGCGAGACGGATCGCCGGGCGCATGTAGTCGGAGAAGATCAGGAAAGTCGCGTCGAACGGGATGAAGCCGCCGTGCGCGGCCAGGCCGTTGCTGATCGCGGCCATCGCATGTTCGCGCACGCCGTAGTGGAAGTTGCGGCCGGCACGGCTCCAGCCGCCGCCGTCGGAACCCTGCTTGTCCTCGTCCTTCGGTTCGATCGCCGGGTTGAAGTCGCCCAGGCCTTTCAGCGCGGTGTGCGTGGACGGGTCGAGATCGGCCGAGCCGCCGCACAGCGCGGGCAGTTTCTGTGCAAAGGCGTTCATCACCTTGCCGCCGGCGACGCGGGTGGCCATGCCCTTGGCGTCGGCGGGGAATACCGGGATGTCGGCGTCCCAAGCGGTGGGCAGCTCGCCGCGCAGGCGCGCCTGCAGTTCTTTCGCCAGTTCCGGGAACGCCTTCGCATAGGCGTCCATCCGGGCGTTCCATTCGTCCTGCGCTTTCGCGCCGCGGTCCTTTGCTTCGCGCAGGTGCGCCAGCGCCGCTTCGGGCACGAGGAAGTCCGGTTCCACCGGCCAGCCGAGTTTCTGCTTGGTCTTCTTCACGTCCTCGACGCCCAGCGGCGAGCCGTGCGCCTTGTAGCTGTCCTGCTCGGGCGAGCCGTAGCCGATGTGGGTGCGCACCAGGATCAGCGACGGCCGGCTGGTGTCCTCGCGGGCGGCGCGGAGCGCGGCGTGGATGGCGTCCACGTCGTTGCCGTCGTCGACGTGGATGGTCTGCCAGCCATAGGCGTCGAAACGCGCGCCGCGATCCTCCGAAAACGTCATGTCGGTGCCGGCGGACAGCGTCACGTAGTTGTCGTCGTACAGGCAGATCAGCTTGCCCAGTTTCAGGTGGCCGGCCAGCGAGGCGGCCTCGCTGGCGATGCCTTCCATCAGGTCGCCGTCACTGACGATGGCCCAGGTGTGGTGGTCGATGATGGCGTGACCGTCGCGGTTGTAGCTGGCTGCAAGCTGCGCCTCGCCGATGGCCATGCCGACCGCATTCGCCAGCCCCTGACCCAATGGCCCGGTGGTGACTTCGACGCCCGGCGTGTGGCCGTACTCGGGATGGCCTGGGGTCTTGCTGCCCCACTGGCGAAACTGCTTGATGTCATCCAGCGAGACGTCGTAGCCGGTGGCGAACAGCAGGCTGTACAGCAGTGCCGAACCATGCCCGGCGGACAGCACGAAACGGTCGCGGTCGACCCAGTGCGGATCGGCCGGGTGGTATTTCATGTGCCGCGTCCACAACGCATACGCCATCGCTGCGGCGCCCAGCGGCAGGCCGGGATGGCCGCTGTTCGCCTTCTGCACCATGTCCACCGATAGGAAGCGGAGCAGGTTGATGCATTGCTGGTCGAGGTCGCTGGACATGAGGTTTCTCCCGGTGATGACTGGATGTCTGTGTGTGCATGTAGGGGTCCGCTCGCGGGCGATGCTCTTGTCCTGTTCTGCAGAAAAGCATCGCCCGCAAGCGGGCTCCTACGCGAGGGCGGCGTCGACGATGCTCTGGGCTTCTTTCAGCAAGCTCTGCAGGTGGTCTTCGCTCTTGAAGCTTTCGGCGTAGATCTTGTAGATCGCCTCGGTGCCGGACGGGCGGGCGGCGAACCAGCCGCTGGCGGCGATGGCCTTGATGCCGCCGATCGCGGCGCCGTTGCCCGGCGCCTTGTCCAGCACCTGTTCGATCTTCTCGCCGGCGAGCTGCTGGCTCTGCAACTGGTCGGGCGAGAGTTTCGCGAGTTTCGCTTTTTGTGCCGGCGTCGCGGCCGCTTCGACCCGGTTGGCGAACGGCTTGCCGAGTTCATTGGTCAGCTGCGCGAACAGTTCGCCCGGGTCCTTGCCTTCGCGCGCGGTGATCTCGGCCGAGAGCAGCGCCGGCACCAGCCCGTCCTTGTCGGTGGTCCACACCGAACCGTCCAGGCGCAGCAGCGACGCGCCGGCGCTCTCCTCGCAGCCGAAGCCGAGCGAACCATCGAAGAGGCCTTCGGAGAACCACTTGAAGCCGACCGGCACTTCATACAGCTTGCGTCCGAGACGATGCACCACGCGGTCGATCAACGCGGTGGTGACGACGGTCTTGCCGACCGCCGCGTTCGTGCTCCATTGCGGCCGATGCCGGTACAGGTAGTCGACCAGCACCGACAGGTAATGGTTCGGTTCCATCAAACCGCTGGAGCGGGTGACCACGCCATGGCGGTCATGGTCGGTGTCGCAGGCGAACGCCACGTCGTACTGCTCCTTCAGGCCGATCAACCGTTGCATCGCGTACGACGAGGATGGGTCCATGCGGATCTTGCCGTCCCAGTCCACGCTCATGAACGCGAATTGCGGATCGACTTCCGCGCTGACCACCGTAAGGTCGAGCTTGTAGCGTTCGGCGATCGGCGCCCAGTAGTGCACGCCGGCGCCACCCAGCGGATCGACGCCCATGTGCACGCCAGCGCTGCGGATCGCATCGAAGTCGACGATGTTGGCGAGGTCGGCGACATAGGTGTTGAGGTAGTCGTGCTCGTGCGTGGTCGCGGCCTTGCGCGCCTGCGCATACGGCACGCGTTTCATCTCTTTCAGGCCGCCTTCGATCAGCGCATTCGCTCGCTGCTGCACCCAGCCGGTGATGTCGGTATCGGCCGGGCCGCCGTTGGGGGTGTTGTACTTGAAGCCGCCGTTGTCCGGCGGGTTGTGCGACGGCGTGATCACGATACCGTCGGCAAGACCGCTCTTGCGGCCACGGTTGTGGACCAGGATGGCGTGCGAGATCGCCGGGGTCGGGGTGAACTCACCGCCGCTGGAGATCATTGCCTGCACGCCGTTCGCGGCCAGCACTTCCAGCGCGCTCTCGAACGCCGGCTGCGACAGCGCGTGTGTATCCGCACCGATGAACAGCGGACCGTCGATGCCCTTGGACTTGCGGTATTCGCAGATCGCCTGGCTGATCGCCAGGATGTGCCACTCGTTGAAGCTGCGCTCGAACGAGCTGCCGCGATGGCCCGACGTGCCGAACGCCACGCGCTGCGCCGCCACCGACGGATCGGGCTTCAGGTCGGCATACGCCGCCAGCAGTTTCGGGATGTCGACCAGGATCGATTTCGGTGCCGGCTTGCCGGCGAGGGGACTGATCTTCTGACTCATTTTTCCTGTTGACCTTTCATGTTGTGGCGAGTCACCGACCTTGTGGGAGCGGCTTCAGCCGCGATGCCTTGGTCGAGGAGGGCATCGCGGCTGAAGCCGCTCCCACAACGGGGTTCAAGACTTGTCATCGCGCAACTGGCGATAGCGGCGTATCAGTTGGTTGGTCGAGCTGTCGTGCGCGAGCTTCGGTTCGTCCGTCGCGGTCAGCTCGGCGATGGTGGTCTTCGCCAGCTGCTTGCCCAGTTCCACGCCCCATTGGTCGAACGAGTCGATGTCCCAGATCACGCCTTGCACGAACACGCTGTGCTCGTACAGCGCGATCAGCGTGCCGAGCACGTGCGGGGTGAGCTTCGCGGCGAGGATCGTCGTGCTGGGCCGGTTGCCTTCGAACGTGCGGTGCGGCACCAGCGCTTCGGGTGTGCCTTCGGCGCGCACTTCGTCGGCGGTCTTGCCGAATGCCAGCGCCTCGCCTTGCGCGATCAGGTTGGCCATCAGCAGGTCGTGCTGCTGGCCGAGCGGATTCAGCGTCTGGCCGAAGCCGATGAAGTCGCATGGCACCAGCCGCGTGCCCTGATGGATCAACTGGTAGAACGAGTGCTGGCCGTTGGTGCCCGGCTCGCCCCAGTAGATCGGCCCGGTGGCGTAGTCGACGTGGCTGCCGTCGAGGGTGACGTGCTTGCCGTTGCTCTCCATCGTCAGCTGCTGCAGGTAGGCTGGGAAGCGCTTCAGGTATTGCTCGTAGGGCAGCACCGCCACGGTGGCCGCGCGCAGGAAGTTCGCGTTCCACACCGCCAGCAGGCCCATCAGCGCCGGCAGGTTGCGTTCCAGCGGCGTGTGCCGGAAGTGTTCGTCCATCGCATGGAAGCCGGCCAGCATCTCGCGAAACCGGTCCGGTCCGATCGCCAGCATGGTCGACAGGCCGATCGCCGAATCCATCGAGTAGCGACCGCCGACCCAGTCCCAGAAGCCGAACATGTTGGCGGTGTCGATGCCGAACTTCGCCACGCCGTCGGCGTTGGTGGATACCGCCACGAAATGCTTCGCGACAGCACTCTCGTCGCCGAGCGCGGCCACGCTCCACGCGCGCGCCGCATGGGCATTGGTCAGCGTTTCCAGCGTGGTGAAGGTCTTCGAGCAGATGATGAACAGGGTCTCGGCGGCGTCCAGGTCGTGCACTGCCTCGGCGAAATCGGTGCCGTCGACGTTCGAGACGAAGCGGAACGTCATGTCGCGCCGGCTGTAGTCGCGCAGCGCCTCGTACGCCATCACCGGACCGAGGTCGGAGCCGCCGATGCCGATGCTGATGATGTTGCGGATGCGCTTGCCGCCGTGGCCGAGCCAGGCACCGCTGCGTACCTTGTCCGAGAACGCGGCCATGCGGTCGAGCACCTCGTGCACTTCCGGCACGACGTCGTGGCCGTCGACCAGGATCTTCTCGCCGGCCGGTGCGCGCAGCGCCACGTGCAGCACGGCGCGGTCCTCGGTGGTGTTGATCTTGTCGCCGCGGAACATCGCCTCGATTCGATGCGGCAGCCCGCGCGCTTCGGCCAGTTCGCGCAGCAGCTGCAGGGTGTCGGTGTCGACGCGCTGCTTGGAGTAGTCGAGGTACAGGCCGACGTCTTCGACGGTGAGCAGTTCGCCGCGCTGCGGGTTGGCGGCAAACAGTTCGCGCAGGTGTTTCGGACCGATCGTGGCGAAGTGTTGCTGCAGTGCCTGCCACTGCGGCAGGCGGGTGAGTTGCGGTTGGCTCATGGCAGCGCGGGTCCTTTCGACTTGTCGGCCAGCGCGGCGGCCTTGTCGGCGATGCGCTGCAGCAGCTGGTTCCAGGATTTGACGAACGCCTCGGCACCGTCCTGCTGCAGCTTCGACGCCAACGCGTCGATGTCGACCCCGGCCTTGCGTATCTGCGCCAGCGTGGCGTCGGCGTCACCGCCGTCGGTCGCCATCACGCCGTGCAGCTGGCCGTGATCGGCGAAGGCGTGCAGGGTCTTCTCCGGCATCGTGTCGATGGTGTCCGGTGCAGCGAGCGCGCTGATATACAGCGTGTCAGGCGCGTTCGGGTCCTTGGTGCCGGTGCTGGCCCACAGCAGGCGCTGGGGCAGCGCGCCGGCGCCAGCCAGCTTCTGCCAGCGTGGCGATGCCAGTAGCTCGCGATAGGCGCGATAGGTCTGCTGGCCCACCGCAATGCCCAGCTTGTTGTGCAACTCGTCCGGCAGCTGCTTGTTGGCTGCCACGTCCCAGCGGCTGATGAACAGCGAGGCGACCGAGCCGACGTTCGGATCCAGCCCGGCAGCAAGGCGGCGCTCGATGCCGCGCATGTACGCTTCGGCGACGGCCTGGTAATGGGCACAGGAGAACAGCAGGGTGACGTTGATCGGGATGCCGAGAAAGATCGCCTCCTCGATCGCCGGCACGCCTTCGGGGGTGCCGGGAATCTTCACGAACAGGTTGTCGCGCTGTGCCTTGTGATGGATGTGGCGGGCCGCCGCGATCGAGCCGGCGGTGTCGGCGGCGAGCAGCGGCGACACTTCCATCGAGACCCAGCCGTCGACCTGGCCGGTGGCATCGAATACCGGTTTGAACAGGTCGGCGGCGCGACGCAGGTCTTCCAGCGCCAGCTCGATGAAAAGCCCCTCGCCGGACAACCCGGCCAGCGTCTTGGCGTGCACGCCGGCGTCGTAGGCGTCGCCATCGCCGATCGCGGCATCGAAGATGCTCGGGTTCGAGGTCAGTCCGGTGATCGAATCCTCGGCGATGTAGCGCGCCAGCGTGCCGTCGTCGAGCAGCGTGCGGGTGATGTTGTCCAGCCACAGGCTCTGGCCGAGTTGATGCAGTTGGCGGGTTGCTTTCATGCGTGGCTCCATGGTGGCTTCAATCTGCCGGAAGGTTGATGGTGGGTGCCGCCCGGACGAAATCGGCAAGCTTACGCTCGCGCAGATCGCCGATGCACGCGGTCGTGATGTCCGGCGCCGGATCGATCGTCTCGCCCGCGGCCGCCGCGGCGTAATGTCCCTGGCGCACGAACACCGTGCTCAGCTTGTGGCCGAGGCGCTGTTTCATCTCGGCGAGAAGATGCGGCTTGTCGTCGACCATCACGTAATGCGCGGCTGGATAGCGCTGTTGCATCGCCACCAGCATCTGCTGCTTGTGCAGGTAGATCAGCACCTCTCCGCGCAGCGCATCCCACAGCCCGGCGTGCTGGATCTTGCGCGGCTGGAACACCACGTCGCCGTCGGACAGGATCGCCGTCGGCCCCAGTGAGCGCAGGTGCGCAATGGTGTCCAGTGCCTGCGGGTACAGCCGGTCGGCAAACGGATACTCCAGCAGGTACTTCGACATCTGCAGCAGCGACGGGTCGTTGTCCAGGCCCTTGCGGAATTGCTGCAGCGTGCCGAGGTAGTCGGCATAGCCGAGTTCGTCGCGCAGCCGGGCATAGATCGTCCAGTAGCGTTCGCGCTCGGCAGCGCCGAACGCCTGCTCCAGGGTGTCGCCCAGATCGGCGGTGAAACGGTCGTTGTCGAGCAGGGTGTTGTCGACATCGAGCAGGAAGACGATCGACGCCGTAGCGGATGTCGGGGTGCTCAACATGGCGTGCTCGCCTCGGCCTTCGGATCGTGCCAACCTTCGGCGCTGCGGACCACGTCGGCTGCCGCCGCCGGACCCCAGCTGCCCGGCTCGTAGATGCTCACCGCGTGTTCATGGGTCAATACCCGGTCGACCACCGCCCACGCCGCCTCCACGCATTCGTCGCTGGTGAACAGCGCGTTGTCGCCCTGGATCGCATCGCCCAGCAGTCGCTCGTACGGTGACTTCTCCGGCTCCGACGCATGCCGCGCGACCAGTTCGACCGGCTCGCCGTGCATCGCCTCGCCCGGCTTCTTGACCCGCGCACCCTCGGCGATCACCACCTCGGGACTGAGCCGGAAACGGAAGTAATTCGACCGCGACGGGGTGATCTCGTCGAAGATCGACAGCGGCGGCGTCTTCATGTCCACCATCACCTGGGTGGTGGTGATCGGAAGGTTCTTGCCGGCGCGGATGTAGAACGGCACGCCGGCCCAGCGCCAGGTATCGATGTGCAGGCGCAGGGCCACGAAGGTCTCCACGTTCGAGTCGGCGGCCACACCCTTGACGTCGCGGTAGCCCTTGAACTGGCCGCGCACCACCTCGGCCGGATCCAGCGGGCGCATCGCGCGGAACAGCCGCAGCTTTTCCGCGCGCAGCGCTTGCGGGTCGTTGCCGATCGGCGCATCCATAGCGAGCAGCGAGGTCACCTGCAGCAGATGGTTCTGCAGCACGTCGCGGATCGCACCCACGCCTTCGTAGAACGAACCGCGGCCCTCCACGCCGAAAGCCTCGGCCATCGTGATCTGCACGCTGTCGACGTAGCGGTTGTTCCAGACCGGCTCCAGCACCGTGTTGGCGAAGCGGAAATACAACAGGTTCTGCACCGGCTCCTTGCCCAGGTAGTGGTCGATGCGAAAGATCGCCGATTCGGGAAATACCTGGTGCAACGTGTGGTTGAGTTGCTGCGCCGATGCCAGGTCGCGACCGAACGGTTTCTCCACCACGATGCGCGCGTCGGCGGCACAGCCGGCCTGTTTCAGGCCGGTGGCCACCACGCCGAACAGGTTCGGCGGTATCGCTAGGTAGTGCAGCGGGCGGGCGGCCTTGCCGAGCGCCTGTTTCAGCTTCTGGAACGTGGTCGGGTCGTTGTAATCGCCATCGACGTACTGCAGGCGTGCAGAGAGTTGGGCAAAGGCGGCCTCGTCGACATCTGCGCCGTGCTCCTTCGCCGCCTGCGCCAGGCTGTCGTGCGCGCGCTGGCGCAACTGCTCCACCGTCCAGCCCGAATGCGCCACGCCGATGATCGGCAGGTCCAGTCCGTCACGCAGGATCATCGCCTGCAACGCGGGGAAGATTTTCTTGTAGGCCAGGTCGCCAGTGGCGCCGAAAAAGACCAGGGCATCCGAGCGGGATATCGGCATAGCGCTTGTTTTCTCCTTGGGGTTGGCAGATGTCGGCGGGCATCACGCATGAGAGCGGTGATCCACCGATGCAGCAGTGGCATCGGCGTTGCAGGCATCGGGTTGTCGCTTTTCAGATTGCGCGCATCCAGGTTAAGTCGATGCATAAGAGCATGCCGCGAGGCCGAGGTGAACAGCGCATTATCTTGCGCGCGAACGAACACGGCAGTGATCGGCCCACGCGATGTACACGGGTTACGATGCGCACCTGCCCATCGGAGGAGCGCACCGTGTCCCCATTGCTGATACGCCCGGCCGTCATCGCCGACCTGCCCGACCTGCTCGCCTGGAACGTGGCGATGGCGTGGGAAACCGAGCGCAAGCGGCTCGATCCGGCGGTGCTGGAGCGTGGCATTGCCGGCGTGTTCGAACAGCCGCGGCGCGGCTTCTACCTGATGGCCGAGCGCGCCGGCGTGCCGCTAGGCAGCCTGCTGGTCACCTACGAATGGAGCGACTGGCGCGCCGGCGATTTCTGGTGGATCCAGAGCGTCTATGTGGATCCCGCCGCGCGGCGTGCCGGTGTGTTCCGCGCGCTGCACGGCGAAGTCGGTCGTCGCGCGGCGGCCGCGGGCGCGGTGGGCATCCGGCTCTACGTGGAAACGGAAAACCGGCGTGCGCAGTCGACATACGCCGATCTCGGCATGCAGCGTTGCCACTACTGGATGTATGAAAGCGAGGCGCCGGCCAGCGCGGTCGACTGACGCATCAGGCCGACGCGGCCAGCAGCTCGACCTCTGCCGCCGGCATGGCTGCGCCGTACAGGAAACCCTGCAATTGCGAGCAACCGGCGGCGCGCAGGAAATCGCTCTGTTCGATGGTCTCGACGCCTTCGGCGACGACTTCCTTGTTGAGGCTGCGAGCCATCGCGATGATCGCGCTGGTGATGGTGGCGGTGTCGGCATCGTTGATGACGTCGCGCACGAAGGTGCGGTCGATCTTCAACGCATCGATGGGGAAGTGTTTCAGGTAGGACAGGCTGCAGTAGCCGGTGCCGAAATCGTCCAGCGACAGGCGTACGCCGCGTTGCTTGATCCGCCGCAGCAGGCTGGTGGTGGCGTCGCCGCCGGACATCACCATGCGCTCGGTCAATTCCAGCTCCAGCAGGCCGGGATCGAGCTGGCTCTCGTTCAACACGTCATCGAGCCAGGTGTAGAAATCCGCGTGCTGGAACTGCAGCGGCGAGACATTCACCGAGATCGGCATGGGTCGACCCTGCTGCTGCCACAGGCGGCCCTGCCTGCAGGCCTGCCGCAGTACCCACGCCCCGATCGGAAGGATCAGGCCCCTGTCCTCGGCGACGGGTATGAATTGATCCGGGACGTGCAGCTGGCGACCGTTGACGAACCAGCGCAGCAACGCTTCGGCACCGACGATGCGCAGGCTTTGTGCATCCACCTTCGGCTGATAGTGCAGGCTCAGTTCGTGCCGGGGCAACGCCTGCCGCAGCGCCACCTCGATCCGCCGCCGCGCGATCGCGCGTTCGTTCATCGAGGCGGTGAAGAAGCGGTAGCCATGCTGACCCTGCGCCTTGGCAGCGTAGGTGGCGGTTTCCGCGTGTTGCAGCAGGCTTTCCGGCTCGACCGCGTCGTCGGGGAAAATGCTGACGCCGATGCTCACCCGCAGACTCAGCTCCGGCAGTTCGGGCAAACTGGTCTGCTCGCAGTGGATCACCAGTTTCTGGCACATGCTGGCGATTTCCCCGACGCTTTCCGTGTGCGTCAGTACCACCACGAATTCATCACCGCCGTGCCGGCTGAGCAACTCGTCGGGGGGGAGGCAATTGCGGATCTGCGTGGTGAACGCACACAGCACCCGGTCACCCGCGGCATGGCCATACAGCTCGTTGACCTGCTTGAAGTTGTCGATGTCGATGTAGAGCACGGCGGCACGCTGCTGGCGCCGCGTGGCGGTCGCCAGTGCCTGCTCGATGTGCCCTTGCAACTGGCTGCGGTTGGGTAGCCCGGTAAGCGTGTCGTGCTGGGTCAGGTGGATCATTTTCAGCGCCAGCGCACGGGTTTCGCTGACGTCGTGGAACACCAGGACGCCACCGATGACATTGTCGGCGTGGTCGTGGATCGGCGCGGATGAATCCTCCACCGGCGTGTCGAAGCCGTGGCGGTGCCGCAACAAGGTCTTGCCGGCCAGATCGACGATGGTGTTGTGTTCGATCGCCGCGCGCAGCGGATTGGCGACGGGGTTGCCGTTCTGCGCATCGAAGAGCTGGAAAATTTCCTCGATCGCGTGGCCCTGCGCTTCGCCGCCGGTCCAGCCGGTCATCGCCTCGGCGATCGGATTGAGCGAGGTGATGCGCAGTTGCGGATCGGTGGTGATCACCGCGTCGCCGATCGAGCGCAGCGTCACCTCGGCCAGCTCGCGCTCGCGATGCAGTGCGTCCTCGAACGCCTTGCGCTCGCTGATGTCCTGCGCCTGCGACACGAAATAGCGCGGCGCGCCGTTCTCGTCACGCACCACCGACACGCTCAGCTGCAGGTGCACGGCGTGGCCGTCCTTGTGGAAATTGCGCTTCTCCAGCTGATAGGAGTCGCGCTTGCCGCTGAGTATCTGCGCCATCAGCTCCATGTCGATGGCCAGATCGTCGGGGTGGGTGAGCGCGGTGATGTCCAGCTCCAGCAACTCGCTCTCGCGATAGCCGAGCATCCGGCAAACCGCCGCGTTGACGCGCAGGAAGCGGCCATCGGGGTGGATCAGCGCCATGCCGATGGCGGCATGCTGGAACGCGCCGAAGAAGCGCTGTTCGCTCTCGTGCAGCTGCAGTTCCAGGGTGCGCCGCTCGGTGATGTCGATCAGCGCGGTGAATACGCCACGCACGTGCCCATCGGCGTCCAGGTCGGGCTGGAAATTGCCGTGTGCGTAACGCCGCTCGTCGCCGTTGTACAGCTCGCCTTCGAAGCTGGACGCAAACCCGGCGTAGGCTCTTTCCAGCGACGGGCGTGCGCGCTCGTAGTTGCGGTGACCGACCGCTTCGATCAGGCGCTTGCCCAGCAACGCCTGCGGCTCGACGCCAAGCCACGCGCGATGCGTCGGGTTGGCGTAGCGGAAGCGCTGCTCGTTGTCGAGATAGGCCAGCAGCACCGGCGCACCTTGCACCACCCGTGCCGGCCAGTCCGGCTGGTGCAGGGATGACGGTGGCAACTCGGCAGGCTTGTGCGGGCGCATGATCGTTCCGTCAGCTTGACGCCCCCCTAGGCGCCCTCCCAGCATGCGCCGAGTTTCGGCCGCTGCACAGATCCGTGTCAATGCACGGACGGATCAGCCCCTCAATGCAGCAGGGCGATCGGTGCGCCGAGCTCGCCGTTGTCATCCAGCACGACCCGTCCCAGCGCATGCAGTTCGCCGGCCACGCCGTAGCGCTCGGCCAGCAGTGCCAACAACGGCCCCAGCGCCTGCGGCTGCAATGGATAGGCATGCGCCAGCATGCGCGCGATGCCGTGCTCCCCGCGTTGGGCCACGGTGATCGCGATCACGCCCAAACCGGGAGCTTCATGCGCCAGCAGCGTGGCTGTGCCATGTTCGGGCGCGGCCTCGGCCAGGGTTTCCAGCAGATAGCCGGTACCGGCGGCAACCGTGTGCCGACCGGACGGCTGCAGCAGCAGCGGCAGCTGATGTGCGTCGAGCAGCGCGGCGTACTGGCGCAGTTCGAACACGATGCCGGCAAAGGCATGCTCGCGCTGCGCAGGCTCGCCGGTCTGCGTCGCCAGCCATTCGCTCGGCGACTGCACCAGCACCTTGCCGTCGGCGTACTGCAACGGCAGGCCGCGCGCGGTCATGCCCGATTCGTTGCGTGTCGGGGTCAGCAGTGCCGCTTCCAGCAAGGTCCACAACGGCGCAAGGTTGACGTGCTCGTACTGCACGCAGGTCAGGGCCATCAGGTCGTTGCGACTGAGGTAGCGCACGTGCTCCAGCTGGATGCCGAGCGTGCGCATCAGCCAGTCCGCGGTCAGCGTGCCGGCTTCGCCGCGACCGACCAGCTGGATCTCCAGTTGCCCGGAAAGCTCCTCGGCCAGTGCCGCCGGCGCCAGCAGGCTCAGCGGCAGCAAACGCATCGGGCCGTCGGCGAAGATGGCGGACGGTTCCAGTGCCGGCGCCGGCATGTGGCCGTCATGGCTGCCGAAGGCAACCACGTTGTCCAACTGGCCACGCGGTACGCGCCGGGCCAGTTCGTCCAGCGTCGCCCACACCGGAAAACCCGGCCGCAGCAGTTCGACCTGATCGAACAGCGCGCCGGCCAGCGCCAGCCGCGCGCCGTCGACCTGCGGCACCAGCGTGTGCAGATCCGCGGCTACCCGTTCGACCAGTTCGGCGGCTTCCTCGCGCGTGAGCGTCATCCGTGGCGGCGGTGCGCCAGCGACCGGTTCCAGCGCCAGCACGACAGGCAGGGCGAGCAGCGTTTGCGCTTCCACGGGCGGCACTTCCCAACGACAAAGATCATCGATTCTACCATTCAGCGTTTTGGGCTTTCGCCGCGCGGCAGGGCGGGTTAGCCTTGAGTGACTTGGGTCGTGGACTGTTCTGAGCATGGAAAAGGTGCAAAGGCGCGTTGGGGTGATCGGCGGGGTTCGCATTCCGTTCTGCCGCAACAACACCGCGTATGCCGACGTCGGCAATTTCGGCATGTCGGTGAAAGTGCTCGGCGCGCTGGTCGAACGGTTCGGGTTGCATGGCGTGGAACTGGGTGAGGTGGCGCTGGGTGCGGTGATCAAGCACCCGTCCGACTGGAACCTGGCGCGCGAGGCGCTGCTCAGTTCGGGGCTGGCCCCGACCACACCCGGTATCACTACCGCGCGTGCCTGCGGTACCTCGCTGGACAACGCGATCATCGTCGCCAACAAGATTGCCGTAGGCCAGATCGATGCCGGCATCGCGGCCGGCTCGGACACCACCAGCGACGTGCCGATCGTCTACGGCACGCGACTGCGCAAGCGGCTGCTGGCGATGAACCGGGCCAGGACGCCGCTGGACAAGCTTAAAGTCGCGCTGCGCGGATTCTCCCTGGGCGAGCTGAAGCCGTCGTTTCCGGGCGTGGCCGAGCCGCGCACCGGCAAGTCGATGGGCGACCATTGCGAGCAGATGGCGAAGGAATGGAAGATCGGCCGCGAGGCACAGGACCAGCTGGCGCTGGACAGTCACCGCAAGCTCGCCGCCGCTTATGACGCCGGCTTCTTCGAGGATCTGCTGGTGGCGTTCCGCGGCGTGAAGCGCGACGGCTTCCTGCGCCCGGATTCGACGCTGGAGAAACTGGCCGCGCTGAAGCCGGCCTTCGACAAGACCTCCGGCCACGGCACGCTGACCGCCGGCAACTCCACCGGCCTGTCCGATGGCGCGGCCGCGGTACTGCTGGCCAGCGACGACTGGGCCGCAGGGCGCGGCCTGAAGATCCAGGCGTACCTGCGCGACGCCGAAGTCGCCGCGGTGGACTTCGTCCACGGCGAAGGTCTGCTGATGGCGCCGACCATCGCCGTGCCGCGGATGCTGGCGCGCAACGGACTGAGCCTGCAGGATTTCGATTACTACGAAATCCACGAGGCGTTTGCGGCACAGGTGCTGTGCACGCTGCGCGCCTGGGAATCGGCCGACTACTGCAAGAACCGGCTCGGCCTGGACGCGCCGCTGGGCGCGATCGACCCGGCCCGGCTCAACGTGCATGGCTCCAGCCTGGCGGTCGGTCACCCGTTTGCCGCCACCGGAGCGCGATTGCTCGCCACGCTGGCGAAAATGCTGGAGCAAAAGGGCTCCGGTCGCGGCCTGATCTCGATCTGCACCGCCGGCGGCATGGGCGTCACCGCCATCCTCGAACGGCCGTGAGCGCGCGCCCGGCGTCGGCATGCTGCGTCTGCGCACCACCACCGGCCTGAGCGTACTGGCGCTGGCGATCGGGATCGCCGGTACCGGCTGGCTGAGCACGTTGACGGCGGGCTGGCACGGACCGACGTCACGCGTGGCGACGGTGAAGCCGGCGCGTCACGCCCTGCCCGCCCGAACGCGTTGGCATGGTCCGGTCAGCGTCGTGCGGCCGCACCGCACGCTGCCCCATCGCGCCGACGATGCCGTGCAAGCGGCCGCACTCGCCTACCCGTCCAAACCCGAATTGGTGCCGCTGGCAGCGCCGAGCGATACCTCGCAACCCTGGGAGGCCTTGCGCGGCCATCTGGATGGCCAGGTGCTGCTGCATGTCGATGTCGACGGCAGCGGCCGGGTCAGCGCCGCTCGCCTCGCCGTATCCAGCGGCGATCCGGTGCTCGACGAGCATGCCTTGCGCAGTGCGCGCGGCTGGCGTTTCGCCGTGCCTGCCGATCATCCCGGCGGCTTCAGCGGCGAACTGCCGATGCGGTTCGTCTCGCAGGCTGCCTCGCCGTGAGCCATCGGCCCGGCGCTAGAGGATGCCGGCTGCGCCCACACCGAACGCGGTGATCAGGCGGGTGTAGATCAGTTTCGGCGACAGCGCCACGTCCGGGAAATCACCGACCGGTTCGTAGCATGAGTAGAACCCCGGGTTGCTGACGCTCAACGGCTGGCAGCCGGGTTTGAGCTCGAAGCTGGTGGCGTATCGGTACGGCCAGAAATCGAACAACGGCAGGCTTTCGGAAATGTCGCCGATGACCTCGTTGACGCTGCTCAGCAGCGGAACCTTAGGTCGTCGTGGCGCAATCACCCATGCATTCTGCGGCTCGGTGTCGCGCATGATCGCCGAGCGCAGCTGGTCGGCGAAGCGATGGTCGTAAACGATCACTCCCGCCTCGGTGTTGTAGTGATCCGAGCGCGGGTCGAAGTTGTGCGAACCGACCATGGCGAAGCTGTCGTCGACCACGATCGACTTTGCATGCAGGCCGAACCGACGCCCCTTGCTGACCAGTGGTGCCGGGCGCCGGTTGCGGCCGTGGCTGCCGAGCAGGCCGTGGCTTTCGGTATCGATGAAGTGGTGCGATGGCCGGCCGGCCGGGCCGCCGGTGTCGTGCGTGTCGCTGCTGCCGTCCCACTCCATGCTGGCGTACGCATTGGCCTCGGCCGGACCGATTGCGTGCGGCTTGAGTTCGTAGATCTCGAAGCCGTAGTCCTTGAGGTAGCGCTTGCGATGCTTGTAGGACATCGCATACACCGCAAACGCGTCGGTGGAAGCCAGCGAATTGGTCGACACCACGATGCGCGGTTCCGGCGTCTGCCGGTGCAGTCGCTTGAATATCCGCCGGGCGCGTTTGCTCATCACCAGATAGGGCGTCTGCAACACCACCTCGCGCTGCGCATCGCCGACCATCGTCATCACGTGCCGGGTGAATTCGCGTGCGTCGCGGCGTTGCGGTTCGTCGGTCTTGGATGGAAGATCGCTGAAGAACTTCACGTTGCCGGTCTGGATGCTGTGGTCGAGCACGTGCGCACGCAGCCAGTCGGCGTCGGTGGCCTCCTGCTGCACGCGATAGACGCGTTGTGGATGGTCGTATTGCGGCGTCGGCCAGCCCGGCGCATCCGGGTGCGCGATGACATAGTGGTTCACGTCGCGCAGATGGGTCAGCGGCACCGACCGCCGGTGCCGCCAGAACAGCGTGAAGCTGTCGACCATGGCTTGCGCCGCTGGCCCGCCGACGAGAACGTCGCGATCGACGTAATCGAAGTCGTCGTCCCAGTCGAAGTAGCGGTCCTGGTAGTTGCGGCCGCCGGTGATGCCGACGCTGCCGTCCACCACCAGCACCTTGTTGTGCATGCGCTGGTTGAACTTGAAGAAACAGCAGGCGATGCCGGCGACCCATTGCAGCGGCGAGGTATGTGCGTCGTGGAAGGTCGGGTTGTACAGGCGCACCTGCAGATGCGGGCTGACCCGCGCCAGCCGGTTGAGCAGCGCCATGTCGTCGAACGAGGACAACTGGTCCGCCAGGATGCGCACCTCGACGCCGCGCCGCGCGGCCTGCACCAGTTCGTCCAGCACCAATGAGCCGGCGTCGTCCTCGTCCCAGATGTAGGTTTGCACGTCGACCGAACGATGGGCGGCGCGGATCAGGTTGATTCGCGCCGCCAGCGATGCCTCGCTCTCGCCAAGCAGGGCGACCACATGGTGCGGTACGGTCGGGGTGGATGCGGCGAGCGCCTGGTCGGCCGCGGCGAGCAGTGGCGAGGCGATCGCGCAGTGATCGCTGCGGGTGCAGGTGGTGGCGTGACCGGGGCTGGCGGCGACCACCGCGTCGGCACGGCGGATCTGCGCCCGCGACAGCGTGCAGCCTTGCAGCAACACGGATATCAGCAGGAAAGGGAGGACGAGTCGGCGCAAGGTCATGCGTGAATGATACGGGGGAAGCGTGCCACGTCCGTGATGGCGATGCGCTGCCGTCGCGCCGCGACGTTCAAAGCGGCATCAAGGCGACCAGAACGCGTCCAGCCGGGCATTGCCCGGTTCCAGTACGCCATCCAGGTGCAGCACCGCCAGCGCGCCGGGCGGCATGCCGCGAAACTCGTCGGAGCGGCCTTCGACCAGCAGCGCGACCAGCCTTTCGATGCCGGGGTTATGGCCGACCAGCAGCACGGTGCCGGCGTCGGCATGCTGGTCGAGCAGGGCCAGCAGTTCACCCGGCGAGGCATCGTAAATCTCGCCGGCGATTTGCGGCACGGGCGCGTTCGCCATCGCGGCCAGCGCCAGGCGGGTGGTTTCGTCGGTGCGCCGGGTCGGCGAGCACAGCACGCGATCGGGTTGCACCCCGTGCGCGGTCAGCCACAGTCCGGCGGCCTGCGCCTCCTGTTCGCCGCGCGGGCTGAGCGGGCGTTGCAGGTCATCGCCGGCGGTCTCTATCGGTACGGCTTCGGCGTGTCGCAACAGGATCAGTTCGTGCATGGGGAACTCCGGCGGGGTTGTGCCGGCGCGGGTGCGCCAGCGCTGTATCGATGGACATCCGCTTCAGTGCTGGCGCTTGGTCCAGCGCAGCAGCGGTTTCCAGTCCTGCTGGTGGTTGCGCACCTGTTCGGACTGGTAATCGAAAATGCCCTTGCCCAGTGCACTGAGCAGGACATAAGCCTGGCTGTCGCGCAACTGCGCGACGACCGGGAACGGGGACTGTTCGGCGAGTTGGTTCACGGCGTCCTGGCTGGCGTGGGTCCACGGCTTGAGCCGGTTGGCGACCAGCCCCACCGGCAGCTTGCCGCGATGGACGCGGTTGATCGAGCGCAACTCGTCGAGGAAACCGAGCGTGGCATGCAGGTCGAACGATGATGGCAGCACCGGCACCAGCAGCACGTCGGCCTGCTCCAGGTACGGTTCAAGGTCGCGCTCGCGCGAGCCGGCCGGTGTGTCGATCAACAGTTGCCGGGTATCCGGCGGCAGTTTCTGCAGCGATCGGCGTCCGCCTTCGAAGGCCAGAACGCCGGGAACGTTGTCCGGTCTGAGCGCGGCCCAGCGAAAGCTGGAGCCCTGGCGGTCGGCGTCGACGATGGCTGTGTTCTGCCCCGCCTGTGCCCAGTGCGCAGCCAACTGGGTGACCAGCGTGCTCTTGCCGCAACCGCCCTTGCTGCTTGCCACCAGCGTCGTAAGCATCGACTGACCCCTTGCCGCGGAAGGTGGCTCAAGCCTAGGAGTCCGGGCGGTAGAAACGCAAGCGGCTGCGGCTTCGCTCTTTATGGCCAGGTTTTCCGCGCCTTTTCGTCGAATGGCCACGGCCATTCGCCTCAAACGATCGAAAAACCCGACTCAAGAGCGCTTTGCCTCGCTCGCTCGGTCTCCACCGCCCAGACTCCTGGCCCGGACCGGGGAAAGGGAAACAGGGAACCCGCGGTGCCGTCCGCCGCGAGTCCCCGCCCCTGCTTCACTCCGCCGGGTGCGGCTTCCAGTCGGCTGGTGCGTCGATGGGAATGCTGTTGTCGCGCAGGGCGGCCAGCATCAGGCTCATTTCCGTGCCGCCGTTGCGTGCCAGCGCCAGCAGGTGCTGCGCTTGCGACGCGTCGTCCTGGGCGCGCGCCAGCAACTTGGCGAAGCTGCGCACTTGCCAGATCAGATTGAGCCTGGCGTGCTGTGCGTCTTCCTTCTGCGCCGGATCGTCCGCAAGCACTTCGCGCAGATGCAGGCCGAGCGAGCGGGCCAGCGGGCTGGAACCCCATTCGAGAACCTTGCCCAGGTTCAGGCAATCGGCCTTGATCGAGGCATCCTCCGCCGAGTTTTCGCACAGTTTGGCAATCAGCTGCAGACTCGGTTGCGGCTGGGTACTGGCCAAGCCGTAGGCGAGTACGGTCTGCATGCCGACCGCACCGCCTGCACGTGCCGGGTCGAGCGTATCGGACGGCGGCGGCAGCACGCCTACCGACGTGGCCAGCGCCTTGAGGCTGGTACCGGTGTAGTCATCGTACATTTTCGCGGCGGCGGCCTTGCGCAGATCCTCGCGGGCGGCTTCGTGCCTCATGTTGCGGGCATCCACGCCGAGCTTGATCAGCCATACCGCGGCATTGTCCGGCGCTTCGGTGAGCAACTGGTCCAGCGCGGCGGTGTTCGGACAGGCATCGGCTTTCTCGTCGCAGTCTGCCAGCCTGACCCAGTTGATCGCGACGCCGGCGCCGTCGGTCTGCGCGGCGCGGGCGATCAGCGAATGAAAGCTGTTGCCTGGCGGCTGGTTGAACAACGGTCGGGCGAGCAACGCGGCACCAAGCAGCGGCAGCGCATCGGCACGCGGTGCCAGCACGCTGACCAGGTCGCGCTGGAACGCCAGCTGGGCCTTGTCGCGAGCCTTGGCCGCCTTGCCGGGCTCGGGGCTTTTGCCGGCGGTGACTTTCTGGGCGGCCAAAGCCGACGTGGCGACGAGCGACAACGCGCAAGTCAGGGCAAGACAACGCAATCCGCGCATCATGGGCTTGGGTCCGCGATCAAAGCGCCCAGCATACCCTGCACGGATTAAGCGTGGCTGATCCACCTGCACGTGGAGACAGGCAGCCACCGCAAGCCTTGCTAGGATGTCCGTTTTGGCGCAGGACCGCGCCGCCTCATGGTTTCGGGAGACGCGTAGTGAATCATCTGTCGACATTCGCCGACGGCGCACCCTGGTTTGTCGGCTGGGGTACGCTGGCCTTGATCAACGCCGCCCTGGCCCAGGGCAAGAACCGCAGCGGCCTGTTGTGGTTCTTGCTGTCGCTGCTGTTCGGGCCGCTGGCCACCCTGCTGCTGGTGCTGCTGCCGAAGGTGCGGTCGAAGATGTTTTGAGGGCGGGAACGGGGAACAGGGAATGGGGAACAGGGAATGGGGAACAAAGGCGGAAGTTGCGATGCTCTGGCCGTTCCCCGTTACTCGCCCAACGCCTCGCGCATGAATTCCGGCTGTGCCAGCGCGCCCTTGTGGATGTCGGCGTTGTAGTAGCGGGTAGGGAAGTTCTTGCTCAGCGCGCCGCGTTCGCGGAAGCCGGACAGGTCGCCGCCCTTGCGCGCCATCGTGCAGCTCCACCAGCCGGTCGGATAGCACGGCTGCGGGAACGGCAGCGTCTTCACCGCGCTGAAGCCGGTGGTGCGCATGGCCGAGCGCATCGACTTGATCAGGTCGAGATGGGCCAGCGGCGACTCGCTCTGCTGCACCAGCAGGCCGCCATGGCGCAGCGCCTTGTAGCAGCTGGCGTAGAACGCGGCGTTGAACAGGCCTTCGGCGGGGCCGACCGGGTCGGTCGAGTCGACGATGACCAGATCCAGCGATTCCGGCTCGCACTCGGCCATGTACTCGATGCCATCGATGAACAGCAGCTCGGCGCGCGGGTCGTTGTTGGACTCGCACAGCTCGGGGAAATACTCCTCGGCCAGGCGGGTCACGCGCTCGTCGATCTCCACCTGCACCGCGGACTCGACTTCCTCGTGCTTGAGCACCTCGCGCAGCGTGCCGCAGTCGCCGCCGCCGATGATCACCACGCGCTTGGCGCGCGCATGGGTGAACAGCGCCGGGTGGGTCATCATCTCGTGATAGAAGAAATTGTCGCGCGTGGTGAGCATCACGCAGCCATCGATCACCATCAGGTTGCCCCAGTCGGTGGTCTTGTGGATCTCGATGGTCTGGAACGGCGTCTTCTCCGCGTGCAGCAGCTGCTCGGTGCGGAAACCGATGGAGGAGCCGGAGGCCTGGTGTGCCTCGGTGAACCAGCTGGCTTCATTCGGAGTGGACTGCTGCGACATGGCGGGTGTTCCTGGCGAACCGGGTGGAAGGGCAAAGACCGCCAATTGTAGCGGCAACGGTAGTGCACGTCCTGCCGGCGCGACGTGCCGTCTTGCGCATATCGTCACAGGTGCCCGTTACAATGGCGTTCTGGCACGGCCGGCGTCGCGCGTCGGCGGCCGACAAGCCCGATCGGCCCCGCGGCGTGCGAGGCTTCCGGTCGCTCGGGCTTCGTGCTCTCTCTCAGAGCAGTACCGTCAAGGCTCGCCGCTGCGACGACATCATCCGTTGTCAAAAGGAACTAGTTGATGTCGAACCACTGGAATACCGACTCTGCCCGCCACACCTACGCCGTGCCGCACTGGAGCGACGGCTACGTGGACGTGAACGGCGGCGGCGAAATCGTGATGCACCCGCGCGGGGCGAACGGCCCTGCCCTGTCGTTGCCGCAGATCGTCGACCGCGCCCGCGCGGAAGGTTTGCGGCTGCCGTTGCTGGTGCGCTTTCCCGACATCTTGGCCGATCGTCTGGCGCGGCTGCAGGATGCCTTCGCCCGCGCGATTGCCGACCATGGCTATGCAGGCGGTTATACGGCCATCTATCCGATCAAGGTGAACCAGCAGCGCGGCGTGGCCGGCGAGCTGGTTGCCGCCGGCACGCACGGTTTCGGCCTGGAAGCCGGTTCCAAGCCCGAACTGATGGCCGTGCTGGCGATGGCGCGGCCCGGTTCCATCGTGATCTGCAATGGCTACAAGGACCGCGAATACATCCGCCTCGCACTGATCGGCCGCAAGCTCGGCCTGCGCGTGCACATCGTCATCGAGAAGCTGTCCGAGCTGGACCATGTGTTCAGCGAGGCCAGGGCGCTGGGCGTCGAGCCGCTGCTTGGCGTGCGCGTGCGGCTGGCCTCGATCGGCGCCGGCAAGTGGCAGAACACCGGCGGCGACAAGGGCAAGTTCGGGCTGTCGCCGCAGCAGGTGCTGACCCTGATCGAACGCCTCGACGCGGCCGGCCTCAAGCACACGCTGAAGCTGCAGCACTTCCACATGGGCTCGCAGATCTCCAACGTGCGCGACATCGCCAACGGCATGCGCGAGGCCACGCGCTACTTCGTCGAGCTGAGCCGGATGGGCGTGCCGCTGGAGATCGTCGACGTCGGCGGTGGCCTCGGCGTGGACTACGAGGGCTCGCGCTCGCGCAGCCACAACTCGATCAACTACTCGATCGAGCAGTACGCCTCGACCATCGTGCAGTCGCTGGCCGAGGCAGTGGCTGAAGAAGGCCTGCCCGCGCCGCACATCCTCACCGAGGCCGGCCGCGCGATGACCGCGCACCACGCGGTGATGGTGGTCAACGTGACCGAGGTGGAGGAGGTGCCGGCCGGCGCGATCCCGCCGCCGTGCGCGGACGAACCGGCGGTGCTGCGTCGCCTGCGCGAGACTTGGGACGAGCTGGACCGGCGTCCCGCGCTGGAGCTGTTCCACGAGGCCCAGCACCATCTCAACGAAGGCCAGACGCTGTACTCGCTGGGCCAGCTGGCGCTGGCCGACCGCGCGCGGCTGGACGAGATGTACTACGCCATCGCCAATGCCGTGCGCGCGCGCCTGCTGCCGGCCGAGCGCTCGCACCGGCAGGCGCTCGACGAGCTGGACGAGAAGCTGGTCGACAAGTACTTCGTCAACTTCTCGGTGTTCGAATCGATCCCGGACGTGTGGGCGATCGGGCAGATTTTCCCGATCGCGCCGATCGCCCGCTTGAACGAAGAGCCGACCCGACGCGGCGTGATCGTCGACCTTACCTGCGATTCCGACGGGCGCATCGACCACTACGTCGACGCCGAGGGCGTCGACGTCAGCCTGCCGCTGCACGCGCTGAAGGATGGCGAAAGCTACCGGCTCGGCATCTTCATGGTCGGCGCCTACCAGGAGACGCTGGGCGACATCCACAACCTGTTCGGCGACACCGACGCGGTCAACGTGCGCGTGGACGGCGACGGCTACACCTTCGCCCACGTGCGCCGCGGCGACACCACCGACCTGATGCTCGACTACGTCGGCTACGACCTGGAAGCATTGCGGCAGAGTTACCGCGAACGCATCGCCAGTGCGGGCGTTCGCGGTGATGAAGCCGGGAAGTTGTACGACGCGCTCGACGGCGGCCTGACCGCGTACACCTACCTGGCCGAAGACACCCACTGAATCCGGCGCGTAGGAGCCCGCTCGCGGGCGATGCCCTTGCCTTGATGTCCGCACGAAGATCCAAGACAAGAGCATCGCCCGCGGGCGGGCTCCTACATGAAAGATCCGACGCAACACGTAGGAGCAACGCATGACAAGTCTCAACGGCAAGGTCGCCCTGATCACCGGCGCGGCCAGCGGCCTCGGCAAGGCGATCGCGGAGCTGTACGCGCAACACGGCGCCAGCGTGGCGGTCGCCGACATCAACCAGGATGCCGCGGACAAGGTGGCGGCCGAAATCAATGCGGCCGGCGGCAAGGCGCTCGGCGTGGCGATGGACGTCACCAGCGAGGACGCGGTCAACGCCGGCACCGACAAGGTGGTCGCCGCGTTTGGCCGTCTGGACATCCTGATCTCCAACGCCGGCGTGCAGATCATCAACCCGATCGAGCAGTTCGCCTTCGCCGACTGGAAGAAGATGCTGGCGATCCATCTCGACGGTGGTTTTCTCACCACCAAGGCCGCGCTGAAGCACATGTACAAGGACGACGGTACCGGCAAGAGCCGAGGCGGCATCGTGATCTACATGGGCTCGGTGCACTCGCACGAGGCATCGAAGCTGAAGTCCGCCTACGTCACCGCCAAGCACGGCCTGCTCGGCCTGGCCCGCACGCTGGCGAAGGAAGGCGCGCCGCACAACGTACGCTCGCATGTGATCTGCCCGGGCTTCGTGCGCACGCCGCTGGTCGAGCGGCAGATTCCCGAACAGGCGAAGGAGCTGGGCATCAGCGAAGCGGACGTGATCAGGAACGTGATGCTGAAGGACACCGTCGACGCCACCTTCACCACCGTCGAGGACATCGCGCAGACCGCGCTGTACCTGGCCACCTTCCCGTCCGCGGCGCTGACCGGTCAGTCGATCGTGGTCAGCCACGGCTGGTTCATGCAGTGACGAAACCCGCAGCGGCAACTTCGCTTATTTCGACAAGCGCAGGCAGCGCCTGCGGCCCGAGCACTTCATGGCCTCCGGCGCGTTGCCGCCGGGGTTTCCCGCGGTGGAGATCGACGGCGAGTTCTACTGGGACGGTGGCATGGTCTCCAACACGCCGCTGTACGAGGTGCTCAGCGAACGCCCGGGTTGCGACACGCTGGTGTTCCAGGTCGATCTGTGGAGCGCCCGCGGCACGCTGCCGCGCGACCTTGCCGACGTGGCCGAGCGCAGCAAGGAGATCCAGTACTCCAGCCGTACCCGGCTGGTCACCGAGTTCATGCGCCGCACGCAGGAGCAACGCCGCCTGCTGCACGACGTGATGGCGCTGGTGCCGGAAGACCGCCGCGACCACCCGGTGTACCGGCATGCCGAGGCAAGCGCGGCCGAGGCACTGACCAACGTGATCCACCTGATCTATCGAAACAAGCCGCACGAGGGCCACTTCAAGGATTACGAATTCAGCGCCGCCAGCATGCGCAGCCACTGGCAGAGCGGCCTGGACGACATGCGTCACACCCTGGCGCGTCCGCAGTGGCTGGCCGCTCCCGATCCCGAGCATCCGTTCGTGGCGCACGACGTGCATCGTGGTGATGCCGGCTGAATGGCTTTGTCACTTCGAGGCGGCGGTGACGACACTCGCCCGAATGAAGAGCGGTGCGACGGCGGGAGCGGCTTCAGTCGCGATGCTCTTGCTTTGGTAGAGCTCCAGAGTAGAAGCATCGCGGCTGAAGCCGCTCCCTCAGGTCGTCGTGCGACCGGGCTCAACTGTCCCGCGCGATCTGCAGCCCGGCCGCCGACTGGCTGACCGGCATCACTTCCACGCGGTTGATGTTGAGGTGTGGCGGCAGGTTGGCGATCCACCAGATGGTGTCGGCGATGTCACTGGCAGTAATCGGGTGGGCGCCGGCGTAGAGGTTGTCCGACGCCGCCTGGTCGCCGCCGGTGCGCACCAGGGTGAACTCGGTCTCGGCCATGCCCGGTTCGATCGAGCTGACCCGCACGCCTGTGCCGTGCAGGTCGGTGCGCAGGTTCTGCGAGAACTGGGTGACGAAAGCCTTGGTCGCGCCGTACACGTTGCCGCCGCGATAGGCGTAACTGCCCGCGATCGAGCTGATGTTGACGATTGCGCCGCGGCGCTGGATCAGTTGGGGCAGCAGCAGGTGGGTCAGCGACACCAGCGCGGTGACGTTGGTGTCGATCATCTGCTTCCATTGCGCCAGGTCGGCCTGCTGCGCCGGTGCGGTGCCCAGCGCCAGTCCGGCATTGTTGACCAGCAGGTCGATGCCGGCGAAGGCCGGTGGCAGGCTGGCATGCGCCGCATGCATCGCCGCTTCGTCGCGGACATCGAACGCGGTGGCATGCACGTGCTCCGAGCCGTGACGTTCCACCAGCTGCTGCAACCGATCGGCGCGACGGCCGCTGGCGATCACCCGCCAGCCGCCGGCCACGAAACGTTCCACGGTGGCGGCGCCGAACCCGGAGGTGGCACCGGTGATCCAGACGGTTCGGGTGGTCATGGGGAAAGTCTCGCTCGACGGATGGTTGCGCGCTGCGGCCGGACAAGTCGCGGCGCGGCGGTTGGGTAATGCGCAGGGTGCGTTACTTGCCTTCTTTCAGCGCGATCGCGTTGATGCCGGCACTGGCCAGGCGCTGTTTGGTCGATTCCAGGTCGGTGGCCGAGCGGAACGGGCCGAGGCGGACGCGGTGGTACGTCTGGCCGCCGATGTTGACCGACTGCACGTTCGCCACGAAACCCTGCAATGCGAGTTTGGCCTTCAGGGATTCCGCGTCGCCGGCGTTCGGGAAGGCGCCAACCTGCAGCAGGTAGCCGCTGCCGGCTGCAGGTTGCGGTACGGCCGCGGCCGGCGCCGCGGTGATGTTTTCGCTGATGGCGCGCGGCGGGTTGGTTGCTGCCGCTGCCTGCGCTTGCTGCTGGGCAGCTGCCTGCTGGGCCTGCATCTGCGCGGCCTGCTGCTTCTGCTGTTGCTCGACGCGCGCCTGCGCGCTGATCTCGGCGTCGGGGATGCGTACTTCCTTCTCCGACAGCACCGAGTAGAAGTCGAATTGCGGCTTCTTGGCCGCGCTGTCGCCGGCGGCCGACTCGAGCACGCCCGGCGCGCTGCCGCGCTCGGCGGTGGCCTGCGGATTGGCCTGCGGGCCGTCGGCTTTGCGCAGGCTGGTCAGCAGGCTGCCGCGCATCATCAACGCCATCAGGATGGCACCGGCGACGAGGCCGATGACGACGTATCCCCAGCCCGGAAAGCCGTTGCTGCCGTTGCGCACGGCCTGCCGGCCCTTGCCCTTGCGTGCTGCCATTACATCTTCTCCGGGGCGCCGAGGCCCAACAAATCCAGACCATTCTTCAACACTTGCCGCGTCGCCACCACCAGCGCCAGGCGTGCGTTGCGCAGGCTGGCGTCCTCGACCAGGAACTGGTGCGAGTTGTAGTAGGTGTGGAACGCGTTGGCCAGTTCGCGCAGCCAGGCGGCGACCAGGTGCGGCTCCAGGTTGGCTGCCGCGGCCTCGACCAGTTCGGGGTACTTCGACAATTCAGTGAGCAGGATCTGCTCGTGCTCGTTGTCCAGCCGGGCCAGGTTGGCAAGGCCGTCGGCGAGATCGAACGTGAAGCCCTTCTCCGGCGCCTGGCGCAGCACGCTGCAGACGCGGGCATGCGCGTACTGGATGTAGTAGACCGGGTTGTCGTTCGACTGCGAGCGGGCCAGATCGACGTCGAACACCAGCTGCGAGTCGCTCTTGCGCGCGATCAGGAAGTAACGGGTGGCGTCGCGGCCGACCTCGTCGATCAGGTCGCGCAGGGTGACGTAGCTGCCGGCGCGCTTGGAGATCTTCACCTCCTCGCCGCCCTTCATCACCGTCACCATCTGGTACAGCATGTAGTCGGGCCAGCCCTTGGGGATGCCGCAGTCGAGCGCCTGCAGACCGGCTTTCACGCGGGCCAGCGAGCCGTGATGATCGGAGCCCAGCACGGTCACGGCGTGAGCGTAGCCGCGCTGCCATTTGCTCAGGTGGTAAGCCACGTCCGGCACGAAATAAGTGTAAGTGCCGTCGGACTTGCGCATCACGCGGTCCTTGTCGTCGCCGAAATCGGTGGTGCGCAGCCATAGCGCGCCGCCTTCCTCGTAGGTGTGGCCGTGGGCGACCAGCTCGCGCACGGTCTCCTCCACCTTGCCGTCGCTGTACAGCGAGGACTCCAGGAAATACGTGTCGAAGCCGACCCCGAACGCCTGCAGGTCCAGGTCCTGCTCGCGACGCAGGCTGGCTACGGCAAAGCGGCGGATTGCGTCGAGGTCGTCGACGTCGCCGGCAGCGATGACCGTTTCGCCATCGGCCACCACGGACTCGCGGTCGAGGTAGGCGCGCGCCACGTCGGCGATGTAGTCGCCCCGATAGCCGCTCTCCGGCCAGTTGCTGTCTTCCGGGGTGATGCCGCGCGCGCGCGCCTGCACCGAGATGGCCAGGTTGGCGATCTGCACGCCGGCATCGTTGTAGTAGAACTCGCGTTTCACGTTCCAGCCGCTGGCATCGAGCAGGCGGCTCAGGCAGTCGCCGATGACGGCATTGCGGCCGTGGCCCACGTGCAGCGGGCCGGTCGGATTGGCGGAGACGAATTCCACGCCCACGGTCTTGCCGGCGCCGTTGGCATTGCGGCCGTAGGCGTCGCCCTGGGCCAGGATGCGGCGCACTTCGGCGTGATAGGCGTCGGCGGCGAGGAAGAAGTTGATGAAGCCGGGGCCGGCGATCTCGACCTTGTCCACCAGCGTGTTTGCCGGCAGCGCGGCGACCAGTTTCTCGGCCAGCTCGCGCGGTTTGGCGCGCGCCGGTTTGGCCAGCAGCAGCGCCACGTTGCAGGCGAAATCGCCGTGGTCGCGGTTGCGCGCCCGCTCGATCACGAACCCGGGCAGGCTCAAGTCGGCAGGCAGGGTGAGGTCGTCTTGCAGGCCCTGAATCGCCTGCAGCACCAGTTCGCGCAGCTGTTCTTTCACGGAGGGGATCGGTTTCGGAATGGAACCGCCAATCCTAACAGAGGGCCGGCAGGTGAAGGCGCGGCCGGGTGCGGCGCCGCGTACGGTCAGCGTTTTTGATGCACCGCCGCGGCGCCCTTGTGGATAAGTCTGTGAAGAACGCGGCGTGCCTGTGGCGCGAGTCGAACCGAATTCGATGCCACGCAATCAAACATGTCGATTAACCAATAAAATTCATGCAGTTACGCGATTCATTTGTGAAGGAACAGTCAATGAGCCCCGCAAGTGCCGGTAACCGCACTTTGTGTATAAGTTTCGGCGACTTGGCGATGTCATTCGAGGCAAATAGCTGTCATGGGTTCGTCATGCGGCATTGCGACACTGTTCTTGCCGACATGATTCCCCTCCATGAATCGGTACTGGAGACGCCGCTCTCTCCCCTCCCCCAATCGGCTCGCGGCGTGGCCTCTGTGCCACGCCGTTTTTTTCGCCGGATGGTCAGAGCAGACCGCGGGATGCCATCGACACCGGTTCGCCGCTGCCGATCACCAGATGATCGAGCACACGCACGCCGACCAGCTGCAGCGCGTCGCGCAGCTCATGGGTGATCGCGCGGTCGGCGGCACTGGGTTCGGCCACGCCGGAGGGGTGGTTGTGGGCGAAAATCACCGCGCAGGCATTGTGGTGAAGGCACGCCCGCACCACCTCGCGTGGGTGCACGCTGGCGCCGTCGACGGTACCGCGGAACAACTCCTCGAACGCCAGCACGCGATGACGATTGTCCAGGTACAGGCAGCCGAAGACTTCATACGGAAGGTGGCGCAGGCGTGCACGCAGGTAGTTGCCGCTGTCGCGCGGATTGCCCAGGCTCGGTCGATCCTGCAATTCTTCGCGCAGGCTGCGTCGCGCCAGTTCCAGCGCGGCGGCGATGCGCGCGCGCTTGGCCGGCCCCAGCCCGCCGATGCGTATCTGCCGGTCGGGTCGGCCCAGCAAGGCACCCAGGCTGCCGGCGGCGTTCAGCAGGTCGCGGGCCAGCGCCAGTGCGTCCTTGCCGCGGCTGCCGCTGCCCAGCAGTACGGCCAGCAGCTCGGCGTCGGACAAGGTGGCGCTGCCGTGCGCCAGCAGTTTTTCGCGGGGACGTTCCCCTTCGGGCCAATCGCGGATGCTCATGCAGTCCAACTTGCCGCAGATCCTTCCGTCGCGGCAGCGGTCGGGGTGATTGAATCCGGTAAGCTACGCGTCTGCCCGATTGTCAGGCCCGCCTTACATGAGTCTCGCCCAACGCCGCATCCTGCTGGGAGTGTCCGGCGGCATTGCCGCCTACAAGTCCTGCGAACTGGTCCGCCGTCTGCGTGATCTTGCTGCCGAGGTGCGCGTGGTGATGACCGAGGGTGCCACCCATTTCGTCAGCCCGACCACATTCCAGGCACTTTCCGGCCAGCCCGTACGGGTCAGCCTGTGGGATGCACAGGCCGAGGCGGCGATGGGCCACATCGAACTGGCGCGCTGGGCAGAACGCATTCTGGTGGCGCCGGCCAGTGCCGATCTGCTGGCGCGGTTGGCACATGGCATGGCCGACGACCTGCTGACCACGTTGTGCCTGGCCAGTGCCGCGCCCTTGTATCTGGCGCCGGCGATGAACCAGCAGATGTGGGCGCACCCGGCGGTGCAGGCGAACATCGCCACGCTGCGCCAACATGGCGCGCAATTGCTGGGACCGGCGGTGGGCGACCAGGCCTGCGGCGATGTCGGCAGCGGCCGCATGCTGGAGCCGCTCGAGTTGCGCGATGCGCTCGTAGCTTCGTTCGGCGATCGTTCGCTGGCCGGATTGAAGGTAGTGGTCAGCGCCGGACCGACCCATGAGGACATTGATCCGGTGCGTTTCATCGGCAACCGCAGCTCGGGCCAGATGGGTTTTTCGGTGGCCGCGGCAGCGGCACAAGCCGGCGCCGTGGTGACCCTGGTGGCCGGGCCGGTGAGTCTGGCCACGCCATCGGGCGTCGCCCGGCGCATCGACGTGCGCAGCGCGGTGCAGATGCACGAGGCGGTACTTGCCGCCGCGGCGCAGGCCGACATCTATATCGGCGCGGCGGCGGTTGGCGACTATCGCCCGCAGGAAGTGTCCGCACAGAAGCTGAAGAAGCGAGATGGTGCCGACCTGGTGCTGCAATTGAGCGAGAACCCGGACATCCTGGCCAGTCTGTCGGCGCAAACCGCACACCCGTTCCTGGTCGGTTTCGCCGCCGAGACGCATGATGTGGCGAGCTATGCGCAAGGCAAACTGCGACACAAGAGGCTGGACATGATTGCGGCGAATCAGGTGGGCGGCGGTCTCGGTTTCGAGGCGGCCGACAATGCGCTGACCCTGTATTGGGCCGATGGCTCGGTCGAATTGCCGCGGGCGGCGAAAGCCGAATTGGCGCGCCAGCTGATCACCCGCGTGGCGGAACGTTACCGGGCGGCGCGCGGATGACGATCGATGTCGAGCTGAAGATTCTCGATCCCCGCCTCGGCGACAGCATCCCGTTGCCGCAGGCCGCCACACCGGGCAGCGCCGGCATGGACCTGCGTGCCGCGCTGGAACAACCGCTGACGCTGGCGCCGGGCGAAAGCGCGCTGGTGCCCAGCGGCATCGCGATCCATATCGGCGACCCGGGCTGGTGCGCGCTGATCGTGCCGCGCTCGGGACTGGGCCATAAGCACGGGCTGGTGATGGGCAACCTGGTCGGGGTGATCGATGCCGACTATCAAGGGCCGTTGATGATTTCGTGCTGGAATCGCGGCAGCCAGTCGTACACCATCGCGGTGGGCGACCGGATCGCGCAGTTGCTGCTGGTGCCGGTGGCGCAGGCGCGGCTGACGGTGGTGGACGACTTTGCGCCGAGCGAGCGCGGCAGCGGAGGGTTTGGTTCGACCGGGATCCAGTAGACACGCGCTTTGGCCCGGCCAAGCCGGGCCAATCCACAGGTACAGCCGCGGGGGCGGGACATGGCGTTGAAGATGGCGAACGAACGGCTGCGGGGCACGCGTATCGATTGGCGGGCGCTGCTGCCCTTGGCCGGCGGTACGTTGCTGCTGCTGCTGGGGCTGTTCTGCGCCTGGCAGACCTGGCTGATTGCCGACGAGGACCACGCCAACCAGCAAGTGCACGCCGCCCGGGACGAGGCCGCCAAGGTGCTGGCCGCGCAACTCGCCAGCCAGCGCAGCGAGATCGAGAAGGTCCTGGGCAAGGTGGATCCGGCCACGCTGATGAGCGACCCGGCCGGCTCCGCTGCGAACTTGCGTCGACAACTGCCGCAGGCGAGCAAGCTGGAGTTGTACAGCGGCGATCTCAAGGAGGTGCTGCGCGCCAACTACCGCGAATTCGGCTACGCCAAGGCGGCCCAGTTGATGGAGGCGCAGAGCGACGATGGCGTACCGCTGGTGCAAAGCGTTTCCTACGGCAACGGCGACCGCCGACTGAGCCTGGTCATTCCGCTGGGTTCCGTGCAGCAGGTCCAGGCCTGGGCCTGGATCGAGCTGCCGTTTGCGCCGTTGCAGCAGCGCTTCGAGTCGATTTCGCCGGCAGGCGGACGCCTTGTCCTGCGCCAGGGCGACGATGGCGGCAGCACCCAGCTGGTGTCGCACGGTGCTGGGTCGGCGCAGGCCGAGGCGACAGGCAAGCCGGTTGCCGGCAGCGTGTTCAGCGTGGTGGCCGGTTTGCCGGGCGCTTTCATCATACTTCCCCGCTCTTCGTTGCTGGGCGCGCTGTTGAGCTTGCTGACGCTGGGTGGCGGCGTGTATCTGTTATGGCTGCGCCTGCGCCGAGCGCGTGGTTTCGAATCCGAATCCTGGGAATCGCCGTTGCCGACACAAACGGAAACGCCCATGCCCTCCGCCGAGCCGGTGGCCGCACTGCCCCGAACGAAGCCGATGCCGCCGCCCGTTGCGACGCCCGCGGCGCCCGCACCACCCGCGATCAAGGTGGATGCGAGCATCTTCCGCGCGTACGACGTGCGTGGTGTGGTGGGCAAGACCTTGAACGCCGATGTGGCGCGCCTGCTCGGTCAGTCGATCGGCACGCTGATGGCGGAAAAGGGGTTGCGTGAAATCGTGGTCGGCCGCGATGGCCGTCTGTCCGGGCCGGAATTGGCGGCGGCGCTGGCCGAAGGCTTGCGCGCGGCCGGTATCGACGTGATCGACGTCGGTGCAGTGCCGACGCCGGTGGTCTACTACGCCGCCTTCCGTTTCAATACCGGTTGCGGGGTGGCGGTCACCGGCAGCCACAATCCGCCCGACTATAACGGCTTCAAGATCGTGGTCGGCGGCGAGACGCTGTCCGAGGGCGCGATCCAGGACCTGTACCGGCGCATTGCCGGCGGCGAGCTGGCCAGTGACGGCAAAGGCAGCCTGCGGCAGGTCGACGTGGCACCGGACTACATGGAGAAGATCGTCTCCGATGTGCTGGCCGAGCGCCGCCTGAAGATCGTGGTCGACTGTGGCAACGGCATTCCGGGCGAGCTGGCGCCACAGGTGCTGGAGGGCGTGGGCTGCGAAGTGGTCCCGCTGTATTGCGACGTCGATGGCACGTTCCCGAATCATCATCCCGATCCGTCCGACCCGAAGAATCTGGAGGATCTGATCCTCGCGGTCAGGCAGACCGGCGCCGATCTGGGGATGGCTTTCGACGGTGACGGCGACCGACTCGGTGTGGTTACCCGAAGCGGCGAGATCGTGTATCCGGACCGCCTGCTGATGCTGTTCGCGCGCGACGTGCTGTCGCGCCAGCCGGGCGCCACGATCATCTACGACGTCAAGTGCAGCAACCACCTGAAGAGCCAGATCCTCGACGCGGGCGGCAGCCCGCTGATGTGGCGCACCGGGCATTCGCTGATCAAGGCGAAGATGCGCGAAACCGCGGCCGAGCTGGCCGGCGAGATGAGCGGCCACTTTTTCTTCAAGGAGCGCTGGTACGGTTTCGATGACGGCATCTACGCTGCGGCGCGATTGCTGGAGATCCTGGCCGGCGACCTGCATGGGCGCACGCCGGAGGAAATTTTCGCCACGTTGCCGAAGAGCGTGTCCACGCCGGAACTGAAGATCGAGCTGGCCGAGGGCGAGCATTACCAGTTCATGGACAAGTTCCGCCAGCAGGCCGACTTCGGCGACGCCACCCTGATCACCATCGATGGCGTGCGCGCGGACTGGCCGGACGGCTGGGGTCTGGTGCGCGCGTCCAACACCACGCCGGTGCTGGTGCTGCGCTTCGAGGCAGACAATGCGGTGGCGCTCAAGCGTATTCAGCAGGATTTCCGCAAGCAACTGCTGGCGGTCGACTCCACGCTGAAAATGCCCTTCTGAAAAGCAGTGGGCCTCGACAAAGTCGAGGCCCACTGCAGATATCCTCTTCCCGTGGGGAAAAGATGTCCGCGGAACAGATGAGAGAACTCACGCCACCCTGGAGACGCCCTGGTTAGTCCGCCGGCTGCTCCTGCGCCGCCTTGAGTTCCCGATAACGAGCCAGCTGCCGTGCCTGCAATTGCACGGTCTGTGCGCGCAACTCCTGTTGCCGTTGCAGAGCATGGCGCTGCCCGGCGATCACGTCGCGCTGCTTGGCGATACCGTCGACCAGGAACTTCGGAATGGGATTCTTGTTGCGTTCGATATCGGCGGCGCGACCGAGCAGGTCGGTCAGTGCTTTTTCCTGGCTGCGCAGGTTGATCTGGGTAGTGTGAATCTGCTGGTCGATGGTATCCAGCGACTGCTGCTGCGAAGCCAGGAATGATTTCTCGTCCGGATAGGCCGACATCATCTGTGCCTCGGCATTGGCGCGGTCCCGCTCGATGCGTTGTTGCTCGGCTTGCTGGTCGGCCAGCTTCTTCGCGGCGGCGCGCTCGGCGGGGCTCAATTGACGCGGCACATGTTGAACGACCAAGCCCCGATCGTTGACCAGGTCGTAGCCGTACTTCATCGCCTCGCTGCTGAGACTGTCGCTGTAATGCGGCAGGCCCTGGGCATCGTGCCATCGATAGCGGATGCTGCCTTTGTCCTGTGCGTGCACAGGCACGCCGGCGACCAGCATCGCGGTGGCAAAGGCAAACAGTAACCTGGACTTGCGCATGAAATCCCCCTGGCCCCGCAGTATATCCATCGTCATCGTCGTGCCTAGCTCCGCTTGGTCAAGGCCTCGGTCATTGTGACGAGGTTGGCATGAACGGGTCCGCGCCGGCATGTTCACTCGTGCACACCGTAGCGTTCGCGATAGGCCAGCAAGCGAGCGTATTCGGTAGCCAGCTCGGCACGCTCGCCAGCGTAGGCCAGTACATCGGCAAGGCCGGTGATCGCGATCACCGGGATGCCATGGTCGGCGGCCACTTCCTGCGCGGCGGAGCGTTCGCCCTGGCCGCGCTCCTGCCGGTCCAGCGCGATCAATACGCCGGCCGGCTCGGCGCCGTGGGCGCGGATCAGCGCCAGCGATTCGCGTACTGCCGTGCCGGCGGTCATCACGTCGTCAACGATCAGCACGCGGCCCTTCAGCGGCGCCCCGACCAGGGCGCCGCCCTCGCCATGATCCTTTGCCTCCTTGCGGTTGTACGCCCACGGCAGGTCGCGCCGATGCTGCTCGGCCAATGCAATGGCGGTGGCTGCGGCCAGCGCGATGCCCTTGTAGGCGGGGCCGAACAGCATGTCGACGGCAATGCCGGAGTCGACCACGGCAGCGGCGTAGGCGCGCCCGAGTTGCGCCAGCGCAGCGCCCGAATCGATCCGGCCCATATTGAAGAAGTACGGGCTATGGCGGCCGGATTTCAGGGTGAAGTCGCCGAAACGCAGCACCTCGCGCTGCAGGGTGAGCTCGATGAAGTCGCGTTGGTAATCTTGCACGGGTCGTCTCGCAAACAGGTGGAATCAGGGGAGTCCGCAACAGCAACCGCGGCGGATTCGAACGGTCATCATGGTACAGCCCGCCACGGTCACCGAGTCGGCGCGCGAAGATCATTGCCGCGCCGCACGGTTTCGCCGTTCACCGTAAACGGCAGCCCGCCGGGTGAACTGGAATGACAGGCGCGGCGGGGCATGTGCGCTTACGCCGGGGCGGTGGTTGTTATGATCACCCATCACGAGATCGGGAGAGTCCATGCGCATCATCAGTTTGAACGCCAACGGCATCCGCTCGGCCGCCAGCAAGGGCGTGTTCGACTGGCTGCGTGGGCAGCATGCCGACGTCGTTTGCCTGCAGGAAACCAAGGCACAGGAACACCAGCTCACCGATGCGATGTTCCGCCCCGATGGCCATCACTGTTTCTATCGTGATGCCAGCAGCAAGAAGGGCTATAGCGGCGTGGCGATCTACACGAAACGCGAGCCGGATCAGGTGCTGACCGAGCTCGGCTGGGACGAGTTCGACAACGAGGGGCGCTACATCGAGGCGCGTTTCGGCAACCTGTCGGTGGTGTCGCTGTACTTTCCGTCAGGATCTTCCGGTGACGAGCGCCAGCAGTTCAAGTTCAGGGCGATGGAATGGATCACGCCGATCTTCGATGCATGGCTGAAAAGTGGCCGCGATTACATCATCTGCGGCGACTGGAACATCGTGCACACCAAAGACGACATCAAGAACTGGAGTTCGAACCAGAAGAATTCCGGCTGCCTGCCGGAAGAACGCGCGTGGCTGGACCTGTTGTTCCAGCAGCGCGGCTGGGTCGACAGCTTTCGCGCGATCAAGCCCGAGGCGGTCGAATACACGTGGTGGTCCAATCGCGGGCAGGCGCGCGCCAACAACGTGGGTTGGCGTATCGACTACCAAGTCTGCACACCGTCATTGCGGGAACGCCTGAAGGAATGCTCGATCTACCGTGACGAGCGATTCTCCGACCACGCGCCATACACCGTCGACTATGCCGACTGATCCGCTGGCGCGCAGGTCGGCGAAGCCGTCGGTCTGGCGGGCGTTCGCCCAGCCGGCTGCGTGGACGATGTTCCTGTTCGGCTTTTCCTCCGGCCTGCCGTTCCTGCTGGTGGCCGGCACGCTGGCGTACTGGCTGAAGGAAAACGGCATCGTGCTGAAGGACATCACGATGATTGCCAGCGCCGGCATGGCGTATGCACTCAAGTTCCTGTGGGCGCCGCTGCTCGACCACTGGCGGATCCCCGGTTTCGCACGGCTCGGCCAGCGCCGCGGCTGGCTGCTGTTCGCGCAGCTCGGTGTCGTTGTCGGCCTGCTCGCGATGGCGTTGCTGACGCCGGTGCAACTGGCCCCATTCGTCGTCGCCACGCTGCTGGTGGCGCTCTTCGGTGCGACCCAGGACATCGCGGTGGACGCGTATCGCATCGAAATCGCGCCGATCGAGGCGCAGGGCGCGCTGGTCGCCACCTACTCGCTGGGCTATCGGATCGGTTTGCTGCTGGCCGGTGCCGTGGCGCTGATTCTGGCCGACCACGCGCCGTGGCGGGTGGTTTACGCATTGATGGCGGCGGCGATGGCAATACCGTTGGCGGCCACCTTGATGGCACGCGAACCGGATGTCTTGCGGCGCCGGCCCGCGCGCTGGCGCGACGCGATGCGCGAAGGCGTGATCGACCCGTTCGCCGATTTCTTCCGGCGTTATGGCTGGGCGCTGGCCGCCGTGACGTTGCTGTTCCTGCTGCTGTTCAAAATGCCCGAACAGGCGACGATCGGCGGCATCATGAGTCCGTTCTATCGCGACATGGGTTTTTCCAAGACCGAGATCGGCGCGATCACCAAGATCTACGGGATCTGGATCGGCATCGTCGGCGTGTTCATCGGCGGTGCGGCGGTAGCCCGGTGGGGTGCGTGGCGTCCGCTGGGGGTGACCATCGTGCTGTGCGGATGCAGCAACCTGCTCTATCTGGTGCTGATCGCCCATCCGGGAAATCTGGTGGCGCTGACCCTGGTGATCTCCGGTGAGAATCTCACCCTCGGAATGCTGGGGCCGCCGACGGTGGCCTTCCTTTCCTCATTGGTGAACCGCCAACACACGGCAACCCAGTACGCATTGCTGAGTTCGCTGGTCAATCTGCCGGGCAAATTGCTTGGCTTTTTTGCCGGCGGCATCGCCATGACGACCGGGTACGGTGGCTACTTCGTGATCACGGTGCTGGCCGTGCTGCCCGCGATGATGATCTTTGCCTACCTGTGGCCGCGCTTCCGGGGCATCGAGCGAGTTTCGGCGGAGGCCGACTAGGTCCAGCCCGTCCGATTTTCCGGCTATCGCTTCAGGTGGAAGCGATGCCTGGCGTGGTGGCGCTCACAGTGGAACTGCCAAATCATCCACGGAATCGCAGGCGGCCCGGTCCGCGTGCATCATGGTTGTGCAAACATCCGGTGCCACAGGGGGCAGCTGCAACATGGAGTGACGCCAGTGCCGGACATGATCCTGCAGTACGTCGACAGCTTGCTGGCCGATCGCATCAAGGCGTTGGCGAAGGAGCGTCAGTGGTCGGTCAATGATGTACTTCTGCATGCCCTGCGCAATGGCCTGGGCATCTCGGCGGCACAGCATTTCAGCGAAACGCAGCGTGATCCAGAAGCACCGGCGCTGCTGGAAGGTCAATGGGAGGCGGCCGAAAGAGGAGCCTTCGAGGAGGCGCTGCATGCGCTGGCGCAGACGCGCCCGACTCAGCTGGCGCCGGAAAACATCCGCTACGGGGATTCCCGAGGTGGTGCAGAGTAGATCGCGCCCAACACCCGTAGGCCGCGCGCGCCGGTGACGGCGGGCAGGTTGCCGGGCAGGCCGAGCAGGCGCTGGCGCGCCAGCCATGCGAACGCCGTGGCCTCGAGGAAATCCGGATCAATCCCGTAGCGCGACGTGCTCAGCAGGACGCTGGGTGACAAAAGCTCACCCAGTCGCCGCATCAATGCATCGTTGTGCACGCCGCCACCGCAGGCCAGTACTTCCTCTGCCATGGGTGCCTGTTGGGTGATCGCTGCGGCGATGCTGCGTGCGGTGAGTTCAAGCAGGGTTGCCTGTACATCGGCTGGCTGCAAAGTACCCGGCGACGTGTGGGCAGCCAGCCAGTCCAGGTGAAAATATTCGCGCCCGGTACTTTTAGGCGGTGGCAGCGCGAAGTAGGGATCGGCCAGCAGGGCATCGAGCAGGCCAGGGTCGGGCAGGCCGCTCAAGGCAAATGCGCCGCCGCGATCGAACGGCTCCCCGCGATGATGCTGGCACCATGCATCGAGCAAGCCGTTGGCCGGGCCCGTGTCGAAACCGAGCACACTGCCATCGGCACCGAGCACGGTGATGTTGGCGATGCCACCCAGATTGAGCACCACCCGCGCGTGACCGGGTCGGGCCAGCAGCATGGCATGCAATGCCGGCAACAACGGTGCGCCCTGCCCTCCGGCGGCGATGTCGGCACGCCGGAAGTCCGCGACCACGTCGATGCGGCAGCGCTCGGCGATCACCGTCGGGTCACCCAGCTGCAGCGTGAAAGGGTGGTCACCGCCGGGGCGGTGGCGCAAGGTCTGGCCGTGCGATCCGATCGCCCGTACCGCTTGTGCCGGTGTGCGGCTGCGTTCGAGCAGGTGAAGGGCAGCGTCGGCGAAGCTCTGGCCGATTTCGACGTCCAGCCGTCCAAATGCATCCAGGTCTGGCACGGCTCCGCCCTGGGCCAGTGCCAGCAGACGCTCGCGCAAATCGCTCGGCCATGGATGGGCAAGGCTGGCCTGCAGCTGCGGAGCACCGCGGCTGAAGCCGACCAGCACGGCGTCGATACTGTCCGCGCTGGTACCCGAGATCAGCCCGAGGTAGAGCGACGAAGCGTCGTCTTCCGCGCTCATCGGACGCTCAGTTGTCGTGATTGGCAGGAGCGTTCGCTTGTGCCAGCTTGATGCGCGAATCCAGTTCGGTCAGCCGTGCCAGCTGCGGTTTCACGACTTGCGACTTGAAACGTGCCAGCTGCGCCGGAGGCAGGAGTTCAGGCTTCGGCAAGGTTACGGTTTGCGGATTGCGCTGCACGCCGTTGACGCGGAATTCGTAATGCAGATGCGGACCCGTCGCGAGGCCGGTCATGCCGACATAGCCGATCACTTCGCCCTGCCGCACATGTTCGCCCACGTGTTGCCCCTTGACGAAGCGCGACATGTGGCCGTAGGCCGTGCTGATGTGCGTATTGTGCTGGATCACCACGAAGTTGCCGTAACCGCGCTCCCAGCCGTGGTACTTGATCACGCCATCACCGGCAGCGTGGATCGGTGTGCCTTGAGGGGCGGCGTAGTCCACGCCCTTGTGCGCGCGCATGCGGCCGAGGATCGGGTGCATGCGCGCCGCGGTGAATTTCGAGGAGATGCGGGTGAAGTCCACCGGAATGCGCAAAAACGACTTTTCGATGGGCCGGCCGTCCTCGCTGAACCAGCCGTAGTCGCCATTGGCCTTCTTGAAACGATAGGCCGTGTAGCGCGTTCCCTGATTGATGAATTCGGCGGCAATGATGTTGCCTTCGCCGTAGCGCACGCCGTCACGATAGATATCGTCATAGATCACGGTGAAGCTGTCGCCGACGCGTAGATCCTGCACGAAATCGACGTCGTACTTGAACAGGTCGGCGAGCTTGCCAACCATCGCCGCGTTCATCCCGGCCTGGTCGCCAGCGGCATACAGGCTGCTGCGGATGACGCCGTGCGCCACCTGTTCGCGCAGGTCCATGTCGCGTTTCTGGATGGCGAGAGTGGGCTGTGCACCGTCGAGACGGACGATCGCGCGACTGGCCTGGTCCCGGTCGAAGCGGAAGCCCTTGAGGCTGCCGTCACGGTCAAGCAGGAAATCGAACTCCTCGCCAGGACGAATGTTGTGCAGCGCCGACTTTGCGCTGCCGGCAGCGTCCAGCACCTTCTGCAAATCGCTCATGCCGAGGCCGCGCGCGTTGAAGATGTCCGACAACGTTTGGCCTGGCTCTACACGAACGACCTGCCAGTCGTCCACGGTGGCAGCGATGGTCTTGGCCGGCTCGAACTTGGGCAGCGCCAAGGGCAACAGGGAATGCGCTGCCGGAGCGGGAGCCGGGCGCATCGCACTGGCCCAGGCAGGCATGATGAAGCCGGAAAGCAGGGTGATCAGCAAGGCGGTGCCGGCGAGTACCAGTCGTTCGCGATGCCAGTGAATCGGCTCGACTTCGCCGGAACGGTTGAACGACCAGTGTGAGCAGCGCTCGTAGAAGTGCGAGTGCCGGCGCTGTGCCTTGCGGCAAATCGCCTGCTTGCGCGCTTGTCGCGCCCCCTGATTCTCTTCAGCCATCTGCGTATGCCCTGCGGTACAAAACAACAAACTCCGCGTACCATAACGGCCATGTGTAAATGGCGTCAACGCCTTTTCCATCAAGGGTTTGCAAGACATTCCTGGTTAACACACAATTAACGCCGACAGCACGGGCGCGTTCCCGACTGCTGCCCACTACCGTCATTCCAGAGAGAAATGCATGAGCGAGCTTGAGCGGGCGCTGGCCACTATTGCGCGTGGCGCCGACGAAATCATCAAGCGTGAAGATCTTGCCGAGCGCCTCAAGAGCGGGCGGCCATTGCGGATCAAGGCTGGTTTTGATCCGACTGCACCAGACTTGCACCTGGGGCACACCGTGCTCCTCAACAAGATGCGCCAGTTCCAGGATCTGGGCCATACGGTGATCTTCCTGATTGGTGACTTCACCGGAATGATCGGCGACCCCACCGGCAAGAACGTCACCCGCAAGCCGCTTACCCGCGAAAACGTGCTGGCCAACGCCGAGACCTATGCGGAGCAGGTCTACAAAGTGCTCGATCGCGAGAAGACCGAGCTGCGCTTCAATTCCGAATGGTTCGGCCGGATGAGCGCGGCCGACATGATCCGGCTTGCCGCCCAGCACACGGTGGCGCGGATGCTCGAGCGCGACGACTTCACCAAGCGCTACGCGGCGCAGCAGCCGATCGCGATCCACGAATTCCTGTATCCGCTGGTGCAGGGCTACGACTCCGTCGCCTTGAAGTGCGATGTCGAACTCGGTGGCACCGACCAGAAGTTCAACCTGCTGATGGGGCGTGCGCTGCAGGAACACCACGGCCAGCCGCCGCAGATCGTATTGACCATGCCGCTGCTGGAAGGGCTGGACGGCGTCAACAAGATGTCCAAGTCGCTGGGTAATTACATCGGGATCAACGAGCCGGCGATCGACATGGTGACCAAGACCATGAAGATCGGCGATGAATTGATGTGGCGGTGGTTCGAGCTGCTCAGCTTCGAGGTGTCGCTGGATGAACTGGAGCAGATGAAGCAGGACATCGCCAGCGGCACGCTCAATCCCCGCGATGCGAAACTGCGCCTCGCACGCGAACTGACCGCGCGTTTCCACGGCGCGGCGGCGGCCGAGCAGGCCATCGCTGGCTGGCATGCGGTGGTGCGCGGCGAAGGCGACACCTCGTTGCTGCCGCAAACGGACATCATCGTGCCCGCCGAAGGCATGCGCCTCGCCGCCTTGCTGACGGCGGCCGGACTTTCCGCCAGCAACTCCGAGGCGAATCGCAAGCTGAAGGAGCGGGCCGTGCGCATCGACGCCGAAGTCGTGGAGGACGCGCAGCGCGTGTTCAACGCCGGCTTCGAGGGCGTATTGCAGGTGGGCAAGCGGAATTTTGCCCGCGTAAGGCTGGTGAGTGGCTGAGCCGAACGGGATCCTGGGGTTGGCGGGTCGAAACGCCACTGCTGCGGAAAAAAAATTACTCGCCTGCACAGCGTCTTGCGGCACATCTGCAAAATTGTTCTGAAGAAATGCTTGCCAAAAAAAGCACAGGCCGTATTATTCGCGGCCCGCAGTCGCCCAACGTCGTAAAGACGGACCGCCGGGACCTCGAAAAAAGCTTCACCGAGGGTGTTGACGGTCGCAAAAAGCGATGTAGAATGGGCGGCTCACCCAGGACGAAACGTCTTGGGACGGTACCGGAAAAACCGGTACCAAGCGAACGATCTTTGACAGTGTGCGCAGGTGAATTGTGTGGACGTCTTGTGTTGAATGGGTCACGACCTGTCCAAGCAATGCAAGCGTCCCACCAAGTAAAAAGTCAGTAATGAGTTTTGATTGGTTGGGAAGAACGCTTCAGAGAGATAGATTGTCATCATGGTCTGCAAAGGCGATGTGACGATCGAAAACTTAAGTGAAGAGTTTGATCCTGGCTCAGATTGAACGCTGGCGGCATGCCTAACACATGCAAGTCGAACGGCAGCACAGA
>NZ_NPKN01000003.1 GCF_008329435.1 Rhodanobacter sp. T12-5 | reverse complement strand
GGCTGACGGGTTAGGCCGACGGCCTCCCGCTTGAACTCGTCGCTGAACTTTCTTCGCTTGGACATGACACTCCTTTTTGACCATGATCGGTCTTCTTAGAAGTGTCCGCGTTAACGGGGTAGAACCCCGTGGTTGCCAGCACGTATGCGGATCACCGGCACCCAACCCGAGCGATAGAGCTGCGTCAATCTCAATGGGTCGCACCTACCATTGGTATACCGCCAATGTTGCGCACACTTTGCTTGCCAAAATGAGCCGTCGTGCAAAACACGACTGGGCTAAGCCATTGACCCTACTATCGACGCACATACTTTGGCTCACAACGCGACGTCCCCCTGATTTTGAGTAGCACATAGGTCAGATCACACCGGGACGCTCTACAACCACTACAAATAAGTAGATATGACCCCGACAAATCCAACCACGCCAAAAGAACACCGTCCCTTTCAAGTTCGTCTTGAGACCGCCGCCGCGGAGGGATTCAAGTTGAGGCAAACAGCAGCGCAGAACACGTGCCTCTCAGACGCGAAGAAGACGGTAGAGGCAATCAAACTGCTGGCAACCTTCAACGATCTCCCGAAAGTCGTCCATGCGTACAACGTGATGTACGAACGACTTGTGGCAGAGGAAATGTCTGTCCTTACGAGCTTCCTAGTGACCGACTCGGAAGTGGACAGCGGGCCTGCTTCGACCGAAGTGCGGGCCGCCTTCGCCACCCGCTTAAATGCAGTAGCAGATGCTGTGAAGGCTGACTGGGCGACCAATGTCGAGACTTATCTTCTAATACAAGCTGCCTATCAGCAAGACGACAAGCGTAAGGAACTGCTCGTCGCAAGGTCCGCTGAGCTTGATGCACACATGCTTCAAGCGGCATCCTGGCAGCGCGTCGACTTCGGCAACAAAGCCGAGGCCATCCTGAGAGAAAGGGCGCAGTTTCAGCTGAGCCGAGCTACGACCCAAGCAACCCAGAGCATGGACCGATCGGCAGCTGCGACCAAAACCTTGACCAAGGCCACGGCCTGGATTGCGTCCCTAGCCCTAGTTGCATACTGCGTACAGGCTTACTTTGCTGGTAAGCAGGCCGAATACGCGAAGGATGCCCTGTACATAGCGAAGTGCACCAGCACGAATCCCGTCAGCTCATCACTGCTCCCGGATATCAAATGCCCGGAGATGATGAAACAACACATGCCTAGAACGCCTCTCGAACAATCCCAGGGGCCAAGCGACAGCCAGATCCGTTCGCAGCGACCAAAGGTTTCGGCGCCAGCAACTAGCACCGCGGCAATTGCAGATCGGAAAGCGCAGTCAAAGTAGGTTGAGCGGCCCGCTTTGTTCGCCAGTGCCCAGGCTGGCCTTGGCTGTCGGAGCGGCATTTGTACGCACCCGCCACGAAAGCAGAGAGCCCTGCGGGCAAGGGTCAAAGACTCGATTTCGGCACCTTCTAGATCAGGTGGGGGTGACAATGCTTTGGGATCACGAATAGAAGACACTTCCTAAAGGGGCGTGTGCAGAATTTTGTGTGCGCGGGCTCCGGTAGGACATTTCCTATCAGCCTGGATGTGGCGCGCCCCGCTACGTACACACTTTGCCTGTCAAGGCGAGGCCATCGCCCGCGGTCGCGACAGCTAAGCCGTTGATCCTCCTATGGCCACACAAACTTTGCTCTTCGGCTCCAAGCAAAGTGTGTGCAGGAGCGGCTCCTGCTGTACAGACTTTGGTATCCGAATCCACACAGACTTTGTCGTCATGCCCACGGTTGGGCATGACACCAATGTATGTACGCGTTGTACAAACATTGGTGTCAGAGGGTATGTACAAACATTGGTGTCAGCAGGCACAGCTGACGCTTGCATATGGTGTTGCTGAGATAGCTATGCAGGCCTACTGGTACCGGCAGTTGATCGACCGTGGCTTCACCTGGGCCTATCGTTGTTGGGCACCGCCTGCATTCGACCAGTCCTGCCGCCGAATGATCGGGCTGGTGCGACGACCTCAATCGCCTGGGGGAATGAACCTCTTAGGAAGAGGTGGAACATCCGCGGGGATGTGAGCCAAGCGGAGCCGGTAATGCCAGTACTGCCAGGCCTGCTCCGTGAATTGCCCGCCTTCCGCTGCCTGAAGCACTTCTTGCAGGGTCTCATCGCTAAGGGCGCGCGTGAGCAGGTTTGCATCATCCTGCGTCCCGATATTCATAACTTGGGCGATGACCCGTTGCGGATATCTCATCGCTTCCTGTGGTGTTTTCCACCAGACATAACGGGCCGCCAGCACCAGAAGCAGATCGTGCTGACTTGGTGACAGCCCAGGAGTGCCCGGGGTGGTCATTCGGCGCTTGCGACCAGTAGCTCACGGCCAGCCGCGTCCTGATGCCCCGGTGCCGCACGTTTGTAGGTCCACTGTTTCATCTCTTCCTCGATGACCTTTGCTCCGACCACGCTGCAGTCGCTGCGCACTAGCGACGCAAAAAACAGGCCGCCGTCAACCGACCATCGCCTGGAAGTTAGCCGGTGACGGGCAGCCTGCGATTCTTTGCGGCGCGCCTACCGAGGACGAAACGAGTCAACCCCACGGAAACAGATGCAGCGATGAAAATTCCAAGGTAGGGGGCAACTTGCCACCAAACGATAAAAACGCCGGCAACGAAAGAGCTTAGGTCCAAGTGCGACGCAACCGCCCGGGTTGCTGCGCATGCCTGCACGATAAGTGACCCGAAACCGCTCAGACTCAACGAAGTCCGCGCGAGAGCGTCCGGCGAGTTAGTCTTCCTCGTGAATTCGTCCGGTACTTCGCCATCTCGAAGCATGCGCCCAATGTTCCCCAACGCCGAACCCAACTCCAACAATAAATAGCCAACCGCGGCGATGAGTAGCGACGCACCGCCGATAGCTGCGGCAACCACCAGTAAGTGCGTTAAATCGCCGGACTGGAAATCTTGCGGGCTCACCAAATATGCGACCACGATCGTAGGGACGAAGACGCTGACGGTGATCGACAGGTACACAAATCCTCGTGTTCCGTGCAACGAGGGAAGCAAGCTCAGAAGCTTCTCGAACATGATCAGTATCTCCTTCCGTAGGGTTCACTGCTTACGATTCCGGGAGCAGTCCAATCAGCTTAGGATGGTGTCCACTGAACAGGCAGAGTCCGATTCGTATTGTCGTGCACCACAGCCCGAACCAGCACATTGGCGTTGATAGCGACCTTCACTCGCGATCCGTCCCGCCCAATGCCGTGGCTTCGTTCATTTCTTCGATGGTGGCGACCTTGGCCGTCCGCCCTGCCAGCAGACCGACAAATCCAGCCATCGATCCGGTAGGCCGTGCTGCCTTCAGTACAGCCCGACCACCAGGCACTAAGTCTAGTTCGATCTTCCCCCCTGGCTTGATACCGAGGTGTTGCAGCACATCCTTCCGAAAGGTGACTTGTCCCCGTGCAGTAACGGTCAATGTCGTCATGATGGTGTCCTCGGGCCGAGACTCGGGTACAAAGTAATGCAATATTACCCACAAGCTTCCCCGACCTAGCAGGCTGTTGAGAATGTCCCTCGCCGCAGCGCCGCGATAGCCGGAATCAATCGGATATCGGCTCACAAGAGGGGTCACCCTGATTCAACTCCGTCAGGCGCACGTCTCCGGTCATGGCTCACGTGGGCGACGGATCCCTTATTGCGGCAAACTGCCGATACGGATGACGCCGTGCTTTGGGGGTAGAGCGCCGTGCTTTGGGGGTAGAGGTGGTCAGCATCGAGAACTTGAAGCAACTGCGCTACAAAGACGAAGGCTCCTGCGTGGATTTCGAACAGGCCCAATACCACTTCTCTGCGGCGACCGGCATTGCGATTTCCTCGGCCATGAACACGCGGTCGCGATCGAAGGCGAGGTCAGGCATATGGGCCTAGAGGACTTGATGTTGCTGCTCTGCGGGATCCCTGCGCGATGATCGGACTACTAGTGCGTCTCTCCGCATGGCGCGCCCGTCGCCGTGCGAGACTCAGTGCGGAGGCTGGGAAGGCAGAACCGCTGGACGGCGGAATTGGGGCGGATATGCCGATTCGGACAGCGTCCGAGGATCGCCTCAGGAGGGCCGACTTTGCGGGCCGCATAGCGGGCGTGCTTTCGGAACTCAGTCTGCGCGAAGGCAGGGTTTTCGCAATCCGCGGCGGGTGGGGATTCGGCAAATCTTCCCTTAAGAACCTGATCACCGAGCGGCTCAACGCGAAGAGCAATGGAGCGGACTGGCTCGACTTCAATCCTTGGCAGTGGGGCGACGGGAACGCGATCGCTCGCGCCCTCTTTGGCCAGATAGCGGATCACCTCGGGGGCGCGCATTCAAAAGCCGCGCTCGCCCGCGCCGAAGCGCTGCGACGCTATGGCGCGATCCTCACTGGAGCAGCCGCCCCGATTAAGGAAGCCGGGGGATCTAACCATCTGGTCTCGGCGGTGCTGACAAATGCGTCGGTGATCGCCATCGCGTCGGCCATAGGCTTCAACCTCCCCACGGTAGCGAAGGTGGCAGTTGTTCTTGCCGTCCTCTCGGTCGGCATGTCCTTACTTGGACGCGCGTTCTCGCACCTCGGTCATGACCACGCCAACGACCCGCTCGACAAGGTGCGCGAAGCGCTTGAGGGTCGCCTGCGCGAACTCGACCGGCCACTGGTGGTATTCGTCGACGACATCGACCGGCTCGAGCCAGAGCAGATTAGGATGCTTCTCCGACAGGTGAAAGTGAACGCCAACCTGCCCAACATCGTCTTTGTGCTCCTGTTCCAGCCCAGCATCGTAGAGAGGGCACTCGATCCGGTCGCTGACGGTGATGGTCGCGCCTTCCTCGAGAAAGTCGTGCAGACTAGCTTCGATCTACCTGCGGTCCCGGTGTCGATTGTGCATCGTATCTTCGGAGAAGAGCTTTCCGAGCTGGCCGCACCCTACGCAACCGAGGCGAACGGGTTCTCACAGACGCGCTGGGGTAATGCTTTCATCGGCTGCATCCAGCCCCTTCTGCGTAACATGCGCGACGCGCGCCGGCTGATCTCGTCGGTCGCCGTGCACATCCCCTTGCAGGCAGCTGGCGACGTGTTCGAGGTGAACATCATCGACTTCCTTCTTCTGGAGGCGCTCCGGGTCTTCGAACCAGACCTTCACGAGGCGATGTTTCGAGAGAGGGAGCTTGTTCTCCAGAAGGGACGCTTCCCCGGCTATGGCGGGCGAGATGCGGACAAGGCGGCGGCCGAGCGGCTTCTCGATATCGTGTCGGAGGAGCGACGCGTCGTCGCCCGGGATACTCTTAAGGAGCTCTTTCCGCCTCTCGAATGGGCATACGGAGGCACGAACTACGCCGACAGTTTCCATAGCAGCTGGCTGGCGGCAAAGCGGGTCTGTTCTCCGCGCTACTTCCCAAGGTACTTCGAACTCCAGACGGCGGCCGGTGAAATGTCGGAACGCCGCTTTGTGGCGTTCCTTGCTGCGACGGCGACAGAGGATCGGTTTGCTGCCGCGATTGCCGAAGTCGAGGCCGACGGCCTATTGGCCTCGCTCGTCGCGAGGTTTGACGAGTCCGTCGAGCGTCTCCCGGTTGAGAACGCTGCTGTGCTGCTGCCAGGGATGTTTGCAATCGCCCAGAAGCTTGCGGGTGGGCGTGACGTCGACCCCTTCAATTCCCCTTGGCTTTCAGCATGGCGGGCGACGAGTTGGTTCCTGAAACGGATTCCGGAGGAGACACGAGGAGGCCGAGCGCTCGATGCGCTCCAACGGACAAGAGCGCTGTCCGTCGCAGCGATCCTGATCCACCTAAGCGATCCCGCAGACCGGAAGGAGGATGAGGGCGGCGCATTCGACCCGGCGCTCGATCTCGACACCGTGGAAGCGATGAAGGCCGAATGGCTCCGGTTGATGAGGGGTTATGCCGCGGACGGCGACGCGCTGATCCGCGAACCGGATCTCATGCCCCTGCTCTACCGATGGAGAGACTACGCGGGTTTGTTGGACGAGCCCCGCGAATGGGTCGCAGGCGCGATACAGACCGACAAGGGCTTCGCAACCATGGCCACACGCATGATGAGCCGGGGCACGAGCCACTCCTGGGGCGATCGGGTCGCCACTCTGCGCAACAGTTTCAACAGAGCGACAATCGAGGACTTCATCGGCATCAACGTGGCAAAGGCGAGGTCCGATGCGCTCGATCCCGCCCAATTCCCCGAGCACGAGGAAGCCCTGCGGACGTTGCAGAACTCTCTCGAGGTGTGGCTCGGGCTGAGAGAGGGCAACCCATTAGATCGATAAGCCATATCGGATTCACTTGTTCGCCGTGGTGGAAACCTGTGCAAAAAAGCCCCAACTCCTGGGACCTTGAGCGACGACGACACGACGGAGCATTCACGACACCCGGCGGCCGCCGCCTTGTCAGATACCTTCGCGTGGACGAATCCGGCTGGTCATGGCTCTTGCTGTCTCGACGATGCCTAGGCAAGCTCGACGGACAAAAGTCGATCCGGCATGGACACTTGGGGGAGCAATGGACGCCGATTCACTCTGCGCTGTAGGACAGCGGGCACGGGCATCACGCCTGCAAAACGACCGAGTGAAAGCCTTACGCCAATACGGTCCGGCACCATCGCTACGCGGAGACTTTGCGCGGTGCGCGATTGATCTCGCTTGCGAGCATCACTCGGCGATCATCCGACTCGTGTGCACGGGCGAATATGGTTCTGCGGCCGCCTTGCTTCGCCCGTTGCTAGAGGCATCGAGCTCGGCCTCGTGGCTTTTATACGTCGCGAGCTGCGATCGTGTGCGGGAACTTGCGACTGACGTCGAAACAGCTGAGGGACGGCGCCGCGATCTTCCATTGCTCGATGAGCTGGCGCGGGGGTTGGAGCCGACGTTTCCACTTATCAAGACACTCGTGGACGGCCTGAAAGATCGTGGACCTGCGACCTGGCTGCACAAATACACCCACGGCGGTACCGCGCAGCTTGTCAGGCGCGCTCCGGGGTGGAGCGAAGGCGAGGTTTTGCTGTTGCTACTACGTGCGGACCTATTCGCCATTGTGGCCGCTGCTCACGAAACGGTAATCGAAGCGAACGCAGACCTCTCAACTTACGCCTTTGGCCGGCGTGACGATCTAGGCGACGAGCTATTCTGCCTTTTCGGTGTAGGTCCAGTGCCACAACAGCAGCACGAGCTGCCGCCGCCGCTGAGGGATGGATGCGGGGCGCCGTTCTCGGGCTGAGTACCTGCGACGTCCCCCAACATTGGGTGGCAACAACCTTGCGCGATCGCGCTTGGTGTCGACGGCCCCACTTTGAGTAGCGCAACGATTTTGTACGCCCCGATTCGGTACACACCTGATAGCGTCGTAGGCTCGGAATGCCTGCCGAACCGGGGGAAGTCCACGGGTCTCAGCGGAAGCAAGATCACCACTCACACCGGAGAGAACGTGTTCATTGATGGATCTAGCTACAGTGACGCCGCCCGCGCGTTAGCCAGCCATGAGGATCCCGTCGACATGGCCGTCGCATACGTCGGGAGCGGCGCCGCGGAACAGCTTGGCGGCGGTCACAAGGCCACGCGCATCCTATGCGATCTGCTCAGTGGCGGGACGAACCCAAATGAGGTTGCCAAGATCCAGGCCCTTGCAGGTGTCCAGATTCGACATGTCGACAACCTGCACGCCAAGGTGATGCTCGCTCCTTCGTATGCGCTCGTCGGTTCCGCAAACTTCTCCGACAATGGAGTGGGGTGGCACGACGGGATGCCGGGCAATCTCATCGAAGCCGGCTGCCGCGTGACTGACGATGTCCAGCTCGACCACATCAGGACCTGGTTCAAACGCTACTGGGAGCTCTCCGAGGAAATCACAGCCGACCTTCTCAGCCAGGCGTCAATTAACTGGGCGCGCCGTCAGAGGGGGCGCCCACGACCGGCCGGCGATCGATTCATCATTACCCCAGAAAATTGGCGCTCATATACGGGGCGAGACACGAAGCTGGTTATCTGGCGGCGGCGCCCCACCGCAGAGGAAATAGCCAGCGAGGGCGAACTGCCCGATGGGCTTGCTCCTGGCACCTCGAGTCCGAACAATCCTCACTGGAAGAAGCTGGACCGTTACCACGAGTGGGGCGACCTGCTGAACCTTGGGCCGGGCGTGGTCCTGCTGGACGTTCGATACCAACCCCAGGGAAAGGTGGTGTGTTACGGCGCTCGGCGGACGCTGGCCAATGGCCACCAAGTCCGCCGAGGCTCACGGACGATTGACGTCATGGAGGTCATCTCGGTTATCGATGGGCAACGGTTCGAGACGGCCGAACGCGATCAACTTGCCAGCTGGCTGCAGCCGGAGATTCAGCGCCACTACATCCGTTGGTGCGACGAGTTGAACCCGGACCACGACGAGGGAGGCGTGGTGGTCGACCTGGACCGCGTCCTCAAGGGGGCCTTCGGGACGGCAGAAGGTGCACACCCGTCGGAGTTTCAGCAGCTCTTCGCGCTGGCGTCGCGCATAAGTGAGCCGCTGGGTTGGCGCTGCGTAACCGTCAGGAGCCCTGGGCCAGAGGTGAGGATCGGTACTGGTTCGAAGAACCTACGTCGTAAGGAGACACCGGCTCTCGGCCGGGTGAACCTTCGTCTATCGATCCGTGACGGAATGGTCCGCTGCGGGAGCTATCTGTCACCCACGAAGCTCGCGGCGTATGGCACCCCACTTCGCTTGAGCGGTGCCGAGGGTCGGCACTGGGTCCAGTGGCCCACTGAGTCCACTGCAGTGCTTCTCGCTCGGATGCTGGATGAGACTCGTGACCGCCTCAATGGTTCGGACGTGGATCCGGAGTCCGGACCGCAGAAGAGCCTGCAAAGGGCGGGCTCTCCACGGTCAGCGGTCTAGGTGAAGGTGGTTGGCGCGTCCCCGTTTACGTACGCACTTTGCTTGACAAAATGAGGCTGTCGCCACAAATACGGCGAACTAAGTCACTGATCCAACAAGCAACGTACAAACTTTGCCCTTCGGCGCCCAGCAAAGTACGAGCGTGGTATACGTCTACGGCAACTGACTTTGGTGCTCTGACCCGCACAGACTTTGCCATCATGTCCACGGTCATTGAAGCCGTATGTCTTCATGGGCGAACATCATCGATGAGTGTCACGCGATGCGTCTGTCACCCACCCGGCGCAAGAGTCGTTGCGCCGGTGCTGCGCACACCCACTAGCGCAGTTGTTTTTCATACCGCATGGTGGGAACACCAACAGTGCCATTGGCGACTCGCGCCTGATGCAAGAATTCGCCGCGGCAGTGCCAACCGTTTCGCTCATAGAAGTGACGCGCTCGAGCATTGCCTTCGACGACTGCCAGCCATGCGCTGCTGCTGCACGTCGCAATCAATGCCTCCCCCCTGGCCAGAAGCCTGTTGGCGATGCCGGCACCCCTCGCTCCTGTCGAGACATAGAGGTGCTCGACTTCGTCTCGGTGGACGATGATGAAGCCCGCGATCTCGAGCCCGCGTGCGGCAACGAGGATTTCGCCCAGTCGTTCCTCTGCGGCATGACGCAAAGTTCCGGATTGACGATGCGCCAACAGCGCATCCGGTACGACACCCTCGTGGACCTCTTTCCAACCGCGGGCCCAGATCGTGGCGATGGCGTCGAGATCTTCCAACTCGGCGGGGCGTATATCCAAGGATGAGGATTCCATGTGGGTTCTCAAGATAGTCAGGCAGCAACTCTACCCGAGCCGGTAAAAGCCCAGAACGCCGGCAGGCCATGCCGATGTCGCGGGCCACTTGACTGAGCTGCACACCCGGCGTCGGGTCAGACCAACGGCCTAGCGCCTGAACTCTTCGCTGAACTTTCCTCGTTTGGACATGACACCCGTTTTTGACCATGATCGGCCTTCCTGGAAGTGCCCGCGTCAACAGGGAGAACCATCCATCCACACCCTGGAGTCAGGCCCACAACCACCTGTCAAGTTGCGCTCTTGTCCAACCGTTGTCGAAGGGGAATGCCATGCGTCGTCGTCACCTCATTGCCGCACTTGCGCTCATCACACTGCTGGCGCTGCCCGCGATCGCTGCGGAGCAGATCAAGCCCACACCGACCGCGAAGGAGTTGCTGGCGACATCGGCACCAGACGAATGGCGCACACCCGATCCGCAGAACCTGCTGGTCATGCAACTGGCGACCGGACGCGTGGTGATCGAACTGGCGCCGGACTTCACGCCGTTGCATGCCGCCAACATCCGCACTTTGGCGCGGCAGCATTATTTCGACGGTCTGGCGATCGTGCGCGTGCAGGACAACTTCGTCACCCAGTGGGGCGACCCGGCCAGCGACGACAACGGCGACAAGACCAAACTGCGCCCGCTGGGCAAGGCCAGCAGCACGCTGCCGCCGGAATACACCCGCCCGATCGATCCGAAACTGGCGTGGACGCCGCTGCCCGATGGCGACGTCTACGCGCCCGAGGTCGGCTTTTCCAACGGTTTCCCGGTGGCGCGCGATCCGGCCAGCGGACAGGAATGGCTGGCCCACTGCTACGGCATGGTGGGCGTGGGCCGCGACAACGGCCCGGAGACCGGCAATGGCAGCGAGTTGTATGCGGTGATCGGCCAGGCCCCGCGCCGGCTGGACCGCAACCTGGCGATTGCCGGTCGCGTACTCGAAGGCATGCCGCTGCTGTCCGGTCTGCCGCGCGGCGACGGGCCGATGGGTTTCTATACCCGGCCGGCGCAGCGAACCCTGATCAAGTCCGTGCGGCTGGCCGCCGAGCTGCCGGCGGCGCAACAGCATCCGCTGCAGGTGCTGCGCACCGACAGCCCGACCTTCGCCGCCCTGCTCGACGCCAAGCGCCATCGCCACGATGCGTTCTATGCCGTGTCGGCCGGCAAGGTTGGCTTGTGCGACATCGACGTGCCGGTGCGCGAGACATCGTCGGCACCTTGATGACGATGCGCTGCGTCCGCGAACATCCTGTTCAGCCGCTGCGGCTATCGTGCGGGTTATGGCCGAACGCGAAAACCATGGCATGGCATTGAACGACACCCTGGCCTTTCTGCGTGCCTGGCTGCGCGACCCTCGCGGCATTGGGGCGGTCCTGCCTTCCGGAGCCGCGCTGGCCAGGCTGATGACCAGCCACGTCAGCATCCTGGATGGTCCGGTGATCGAGCTGGGCCCCGGCACCGGCGTGTTGACCCGCGCCCTGCTGGCGCGCGGGGTGCCGCCGCATCGACTCGCGCTGATCGAAGCCGACCCGCACTTCGCCGAGGCACTGAGCCAGCGCTATCCCGAGACAACGATCCTACGCATGGACGCCGCCCGGCTCGGCGATACCGACTCGCTGTTTGGCGAAGAACGCGCCTGCGCCGTCATCAGCGGCCTGCCCTTGCTGTCGATGTCGACGGTCCAGGTCGCCGCGATCGTGCAAGGCGTGTTCGAGCGCCACCTGCGTGCCGGCGGCATGTTCTACCAGTTCACCTACGGTCCGCGCTGCCCGCTGCCGGAGACGCTGATGATGCGGCTGAACCTGCAGTCCCGCCGCGTTGGCAGCGCCCTGCTCAACCTGCCGCCAGCGGCGGTGTACTGCATCAGCCGGGCGGATATCCAGGTCGCCGCCTGACAGTCGCCGAAACGCGACATGCGCCTGTTTCTCGTCGACGAGCGCGGCATGCGGAAGGGTTCGATCCGCGCCACCGACTACTGGAAACTCCACGCGGACGACGACGAATGACGTCGGCAAAACGACGCGCGCATGAATCTCCCCTGATGGCATCCATGGCTTCACCACAAAACCTTGCCACGGGACCAGCTATGACTCACGCTGAACCCGCAGCAGGAGAGAAACATGAAGCGAAGCCGGAAGGTACTGGCCTGGATCGCGGGCGTGCCGCTGGCACTCATCGTCGTGGCGATACTCGTCATTGCCCTGTTCGACTGGAATCGGTTGAAGCCCTTCATCAACGACAAGGTGAGCCAGGCCATCGGCCGGCCATTCGCGATCAATGGCGACCTCACGGTGGACTGGCAACGCGATCGCAGCGGCAACTGGCTTGCATCGTTGCTGCCGTGGCCGCAGTTCACCGCGCGCGATGTCAGCATAGGCAATCCGGAATGGGCGGCCAAGCCCGAGTTTGCGCAACTGGATGCATTGCGTTTCCGGTTGTCGCCGTTGCCGCTGCTGATCCATCGCGTCGACGTACCTTCGCTGCAGCTGGTGCATCCGAGCATCGACCTGGAGCGCGACAAGTCGTCGCGCGCGACCTGGAACTTCACGTTGCCGCAAGGCAGGCCACCTTCCGCATGGAAATTAAATCTCGGCAGCATCGGCTTCGACCAGGGCGTGATCACGCTTGACGATGCGGTCAGCCAGATCAAGCTCAAGGCCACGTTGGCACCGCTGCAGGGTGCGATTCCCTACGACCAGATCGTGGCCGAACAATCCGCCGCGGCACGCGAACAGGCCGGCAAGAGGGTCGGTACGGCGGCGAAAAAGCGCAATGCCAATGACAGCGCCACGGAGGATCGGACCGAGCGGATCGGCCAGGCAACGCCCACTACCGTCTATCAGTTCAGCTGGAACGCCGAAGGCAGCTATCAAGGCAGTCCGCTCAAGGGTCACAGCAAGACCGGCGCCGTGCTGGCGCTGCAGGACAAGACCGCACCGTTCCCGGTGCAGGCGGACATGCACATCGGCGACAGCCACATCGCGCTGGTCGGAACACTGACCGATCCGTTGCAACTTGGTGCGCTCGATGTGCGGCTGTGGTTCTCCGGCTCCAGCATGGCCGGCCTGTATCCGCTGACCGGCATCACCCTGCCCGACACGCCGCCATACGCGACCGAGGGCCACCTGCAGGCGGAACTGCATCGGGGCGGCAGCCGCTACAGTTATCGAAACTTCCACGGTCGCGTCGGCGGCAGCGATCTGTCCGGCAACCTGCTTTTCGTCACCGGTGGCACGCGGCCAAAATTGAGCGGCGACCTGCACTCGAAACTGCTGCAGTTCGGCGACCTCGCGCCGCTGATCGGTGCGGATTCCAACACGGCGAAAAAGCAGCGCGGCGATGGCACGCTTCAGCCCGCCGACAAGCTGCTGCCGGTCGAGCCGTTCCGCACCGATCGCTGGCAGGCGATGGATGCGGACGTGACCTTTACAGGCGCGCGCATCGTGCGCGGCGAGGCTCTGCCGATCGATTCGCTCAGCACGCACATGGTCCTGAACAACGGCGCGCTGTACCTGGACCCGCTGAGTTTCGGCATGGCCGGCGGCACCGTGCGCAGCAATGTCACCCTCGACGGCAGCCGGGCACCGATGCGTGGCCTGTTGAAACTCGACGCACGCCATCTCAAGTTGAAACAGCTGTTTCCGACCTTCGAGCCGATGCGCACCAGCTTCGGCGAGATCAACGGCAACGCCGATCTCAGCGCCCGGGGCAACTCCATCGCCGCCCTGCTCGGCAGCGCGGACGGCGAACTGAAGCTGCTGATGAACGACGGCGCGATCAGCAAGAACCTGCTGGAAACGGCCGGCCTCAACGTGGGAAACATCGTCATCGGCAAGCTGTTCGGCGACAAGACGGTGCAGATCAATTGTGCCGCTTCGGACATGACCGCGGCGAACGGCCTGTTCGACATGCGCCTGTTCGTGTTCGATACCGACGATGCGGTGATCAACGTCACCGGCACGGTGAACATGGCGACCGAGAAGCTCGATCTCGACGTGCAGCCGCATACCAAGGGCATGCGCATCTTCTCGCTGCGCTCGCCGCTGTATGTCCAGGGCACGCTGAAGCATCCGGATGTCGGCGTGCAGAAGGGTCCTTTGTTGTTGCGCGGTGCCGGCGCCGTCGCGCTTGGCGTGGTCGCCGCACCGGCCGTCGCCCTGCTGGCCCTGGTCGCACCCAGTCACGACAATGACGGCGACAATACTTGCCGCACGGTGCTGCAGCAGTTGCGCAGGTCCGGGCGGGTGATGCCGGCGGCCAGGAAATAGCAGCTCACTCCTGTGGGAGCGACTTCAGTGGCGATGCTCTTGTTCCGAACTGACAAAGAGCATCGCGGCTGAAGCCGCTCCCACAAGGGCGCAGGCGCGATCGCGCAAGGATCCAGCGCTAGAATGCCTGCTTCCCTTCCCGCGCGATGCCCCCATGCAAGCCGTCAACCAGGCCCGTCTGCAGATTCATTTCTGCGTGCTGTTGTGGGGTTTCACCGCGATCCTCGGCAAACTGATCACGCTGCCTGCATTGCCGCTGGTGTGGTGGCGCATGCTGCTGGTGGTGCTGGCGCTGCTGACGATGCCGCGGGTCTGGCGCGGGTTGCGCGCGATGCCGGCGCGACTGATCTGGGCATATGCCGGGATCGGCGTGCTGGTGTCGCTGCACTGGCTGAGCTTCTACGCGGCGATCAAATTGTCGAATGCCTCGGTGGGAGCAACCTGCATCGCGCTGGGCCCGGTGTTCCTGGCCTTCATCGAACCGTGGATTGCCAGGCGCAAGTTCGACCCGCGCGAGCTGATGATCGGCGTGGCCGTGGTGCCGGGCGTGGTGATGGTGGTTGGCGGCGTACCGCACGACATGCGCATGGGCATTGCGGTGGGTGTGCTGTCGGCGCTGTTCGTGGCGTTCTTCGGCTCGCTCAACAAGCGGCTGGTCGAGCATGGCGATCCGTTGACGGTCACCTTCATCGAACTGGGCACCGGCACCGCATTCCTCACCGTGCTCGCGCCGCTGCTGCCGCACGCCGGTCCGGCCTTCATGCTGCCGGGCATGCACGACGCCCTGCTGCTGTTGGCGTTGTCGATCGGCTGCACCTTGCTGCCGTTCACGCTGGCGCTGGTTGCGCTGCGCCACCTCAGCGCATTCGGCACGCAGATGGTGACCAACCTGGAACCGGTCTACGCCATCGTGCTGGCGATCGTGCTGCTGGGCGAGCAGCGCGAACTGGACGGCTGGTTCTACGCTGGCGTGGCGGTGATCCTGGCCGCAGTGTTCATGCATCCGCTGCTGAATCGGCGGCGACGCGCGACGGCACAGCCAGAGTTGCTCGGCACCACGGAAAGCCACGGCATGATCGATTGACGCGATCGTCTCGCGACGAAGCGATCACCCGTCTTCGGTCGCGGCAACGCGCGAACCGCTTGTTCGCAACAGGATTTTCTGTTGCTGGATCGGCGGGCACGGCTTGCCCCAGGAGCAGAACACGCAACAATCGCCGGATTGGCGATCAGCGCGATTCGCGCGAAGCTGATCGTGTCCGAAATGTCATTCTTCGACAGCACCTGCGCGTTGCCCCGCATCATGTCGAGTGCTTGCCGGCAGCGTGGAAAAGCCAATCCTGCTCCTTCGGTTTGCCGATGCAACGGATGACACGACCTGCGTCTCGTCAGTCTCCACCGTGACTGTGGTCATGACCGTCTTCGTCCATGTCCATGTCCTCATCCGGCGGAGCCTTCGCCACGATGTCCTCGTATTGCGCCGGCGTCATGCCCGGGAGTTTCTGCAGGAACCCCACCATGCTCCAGATCGTGGCGTCGTCGTGGCTGCCGCCCCACGCAGGCATCGCACTCATCTTGATGCCGTGCTTGATCACCCAGAACGCAGCCTTCGGATCGACACGAACCTGCGACAGGTTCGGCGGCTGCGGATACAAGCCCGGGCGGATCTCGGAATCCTTTGCGCCGGGCTTCAAATGACACCCCGTGCACATCGCCGCGTACTGGCCGGCGCCCTTGAGAATCAGCTGCTGGTCTTCGAGGTCGGGTACCGCGATGTCTTTCGAGTGCACTTCGATCGAGCGGTCGCGCAGCGCCTGCATCACGGCGAAGACGGGCCTGGTATGCGGGGCGTCGGCACCGATGTTGTAGAGGCCCGAGTACACGAACACGCCGCCAGCCAGGGCGAGGACGACCAGAACGACGGCAACGGTGATGCCGTATTGCTTGATCTGTTCTTTCATGATGTTTCCCTCAAAACCATGTGCGGACGCCGGCAACGATCTGCCGGTCGAGAACGGGTTGATGATCCTGCCTTGCGTAGTCGGCGGTGGTACCGGTGCGGCGCACCCAGTTCACGCCGATATACGGTGCGAACTGCCGGCGGATTTCGTAGCGCAGGCGCAGGCCGAATTGCACATCGGACACGCCGCTGCCGATCCGCCGCTGCGGATCGTTCCTGCCGTACAAATTGATCTCCGTTTCCGGCCGCAGGATCAGGCGCTGGGTGAAGAGCATGTCGTAATCAATCCGCAAGCGCGCTGCCGCATGACCGGAAGCCCCGACGTAACCCGTCGCTTCCACGTCGAACCAGTACGGCGCCAGCCCCTGCACGCCGAAGGCCGCCCAAGTGCGGCCGGGACCTTCGCCGAGATCCTGCCGCACACCCAGCTGGGTGCTCCTGAACGTGGCGACATTGTGGTTCCAGAAAGCCTCCAGGTCGCCGTTTTCCAGCTTGCCGCCGCTGCGCTCGCCTTCGGTGCGTACCCACAACTTGTTCTCGTCGTCGCCGTACCAGCCCTCCACCTCCCAGGCCTGGCCATTGGCATCGCGGCCATGAAACGCTTCGAGTTGGTCGATCAGCAGCATGCCGAACGACTTGCTGCCGTGCATGTGCAATCCATGCACAGCGCTGCCCGCGACGCCGTCGGAATAGTCGGGACTGCGCGCGTCGGGGGGCGGACTTCCGCCCTGCATGGGGCCAATCGTCATCTCCGGCATCGCCCCCTTGCCGCTCATGTCGCCCTGCCCCTCGGGCTTTGTACCGTGGTCGACTCCGGCCATGCCGTGGTGATCCACCGCTTGCGGACGCATGCCGGGCATCGATGAGTGATCCATCCCCGGCATGTTGCCCTGCGGTGTCGCCGATGCGTCAGGATCGGCGGATATCGGCGTGTTCGACATCGCGCCGTGGTCCATGCCGGGCATCGCACTCATGTCCATCGATGATGTGCTACCGGGCGCGGGCGCACTCTGCGCCGTGGCCACCAGCGGCAATGCCAACAGCAGCGCGGCCAGCAACGCCGGGCATCGCGGAACGGATGAGGTGTTGCGACGACGCATGATCATGACACCACCACCTCACGGAACATGCCCGCCTCCATGTGATACATCAGATGGCAGTGGTACGCCCAGCGGCCCGGATTGTCGGCCGACACGGCATAGCTGATGCGCTGCGCCGGCTGCACGTTGATGGTGTGCTTGCGCACCTGGAAGCGGCCGTCCGAATCCTCCAGTTCGCTCCACATGCCGTGCAGATGAATCGGATGGTTCATCATGGTGTCGTTGACCAGCACGATGCGCAGGCGCTCGCCGCTGTTGAAATGCACCGGCCTGGCGTCGGAGAACTTTACCCCGTCGAACGACCAGATGAAGCGCTCCATGTTGCCGGTCAGGTGCAGCTCGATTTCGCGGCCGGGTTCACGCGCATCGATCGGGCCGCCGATCGTGTGCAGGTCGGCGTAGGTCAGCACGCGGCGGCCGTTGTCGCGCAGGCCGATGCCCGGATCGTCGAGATTCGTGCGCGGCATGTCCACGCGCATGTCGACGCCGGGACCGTATTCCGTGCGGGCGTGGCGCACCACCGGGGCCGCGTGCGCCATGCCCGGCATCGCGCCGTGATCCATGCCTTGCATGCCCGGCATGTCGTGCGCGACCCCATGAGCGGACCCGTTCATCGCCATCGCACCCATCATGTCCTGCATGGCGAGCCACTGGACGGGATCGGGCCTGGGCACTTCCGCCTCCATGCCTATACGCGGTGCCAGGGTGCCGCGGGCATAACCGGAGCGGTCGATCGACTGGGCGAACAGCGTGTAGGCGCGCTCATCCTGCGGCTCGACGATCACGTCGTAAGTTTCGGCCACCGAGATGCGAAATTCGTCGACCGATACCGGCTCGACATCCTGGCCGTCGGCCGAGATCACCGTCATCTTCAGCCCGGGAATCCGCACGTCGAAAATCGTCTGCGCCGAACCGTTGATGAAACGCAGGCGGATCTTTTCGCCGGGCCTGAAGATGCCGGTCCAGTTGCCGGCCGGCGCCGCACCGTTCATCAGGTAGGTATAGGTGCAGCCGGAGACGTCGGCGAAGTCAGTCGGGTCCATGCGCATCTCGTTCCACATCCTGCGCATGGCCAGCGCCTGGCCCAGGCCCTTCTCGCGCACGTCGCGAAAGAAGTCCGGCACCGTCGGCTGGGCGAAGTTGTAGTAGTCGCTCTGCTTCTTCAGCCTGGCGTAGATGCGCTCGGGATCTTCGTCGGTCCAATCGTTGAGCATCACCACGTAATCGCGATCGGTCCGATGGCGATCCGGACCGGCCGGTTCGATCACCAGCGGACCGTACAGCCCGGTCTGTTCCTGGTAGCCCGAGTGCGAGTGGTACCAATAAGTGCCGCTCTGGCGCACCTGGAATCGGTAGAGAAAGGTTTCGCCGGGAGCAATCCCATCGAAACTCAGGCCCGGCACGCCGTCCATCTGGAACGGCAGGATGATGCCGTGCCAGTGGATCGAGGTCGGCACGCGCATCCGGTTGGTCACGCGCAAATTGACCGTGGTGCCTTCCTTCCAGCGCAGGATCGGGCCGGGAATACCGCCGTTGACGGTGGTGGCCAGGCGTGTGGCACCGGTGTAATTGACCGGCGTCTCGGCGATGTCGAGCGCGAAGTCGGTGCCGCTCAACACGGCGGCTTGACCGGGACTGGTCAACGCCCAGACGTTGGAGGAGCGCAGCAGGCCCAGGCCAGCCACGGCACCGCCCAGGGCCATGCCCTGGACGAAACGACGCCGCGACAAATCTGCAGGGCGCGGGGGAAACAAGTACATGGGATCTCTCCGGGACATCCGGCATCGCCGCATGACGACACCGACCATGGCCAATTGCCACGAGTGCCGTCCAGCGGCCAATACGAGCAAAGCTCATCGAAAACGAGGGAGAGAGTCAGATCTCCGGTGGTCGCAACGGAGGGGAAGTATTCAACGAGGGCGCGCTGACGGGCAGCGGCATGGCGTAGCTGGCGGTCAGCGCGACCCCAGTCAAGACATCCGCTGCGGCGGGTGGCAGCGTGGTACTGCAAAGCGCGATGCAACTGCAGGCGTGACCCGCCATTCCATCGCGGCAACCGGCCTGATCGCCGCAACAGGATCGGGACATCCGGGCGGCGACATGGTGATGACAGGGTTCACTGACCGCCGCAAGCGTTGTCCGCATGGGATGGGATTGAGGCATCCCCGCCATGCCCATCGGTGCAGCGGCCAATGAGTTGATGACCAGCATCAGCCACGCGAGCATGCCCATCGCCCGGAGGCGAGGTGATCGGGCGAGCGGGCGCAGCGACAGGGTCATGAGGTGAGCTTAGCCGTGCGACCTGACGTCCTCAACTCTGGAGGTGGGTTCAGTTGGCTCACGGCTTGCTGAAGCCCATGTGCAGCGTGATCTTGTCGCCGACCTGCAGGTTCGCCATCGACTTCGGCGGAAAATGCACCGTCAGCGCCATCCCGGCGGCGTCCACGCCGACCAGGCCGGTGGCGGCATCGACCGAGGTCACGGTGGCAGGCATCTTGTGCATGCTCCGGCTCATCCCGTGCATCATCTTGTTGTGCATCTTGCCGCTGTGCATGGAACCCATGCTGCTGGACGACGATGCAGGCGTCATTGCCCCGGAATCCTGCGCGTATACCGCGGTGACCGACATGCAAAGACCCAGTGCTATCGATGCGGCGATGGCTTTCGCTGAAAAACTCATGATGACTCTCCGTCTTGATGAGGCAATCGGACCCAGCGCCGATCGGTTGCGGGTGCGCAACAGGCGAAGCCTGCCCCCGGCGACGTGTACAGGCAGTGCAGATCGCGTTGGCAATCCGTGCGCTGTTCCGTGGCCCGCCGCACAGGGCAAGCCGCCTGCCCGTCTATACTTGCCCAACCCGCCCGCCGTGACTGCCATGAATTATCGCCACGCCTATCACGCCGGCAATTTTGCCGATGTCCTGAAACACACCGTGCTGCTCGCGCTGATCGAGGCGATGCAGGCCAAACCCGCGCCATTCTGCTACATCGATACGCATGCCGGCAGCGGCAACTATCTGCTGGATGGCTTCGAGGCGCGCAAGACCGGCGAGCACAAGGACGGCATCGCACGCCTGCACCCCGCCGAAAAAGTGCCGCCGCTGCTGCAACGCTGGCGCGCCGGCATCCTCGCTGGCGAAGGCAACGAGCAAGGCCTGAAACATTACCCCGGCTCACCGCTGCAGGTCGCCCGGCTGCTGCGCCCGGATGACAGTGCGCAGTTGTGCGAACTGCACACCGAAGAAGCGTCCAAACTGCGCGACCTGTTCCGCGGCAATCCGCAGGTGCACGTGCATCAGCGCGACGGCTATGAGGCGCTCAAGGCGCTGCTGCCGCCGAAGGAAAAGCGCGGCCTGGTGTTGATCGACCCGCCGTACGAGGCACAGGAAGCGGAGTACAAGCAGATCGAACAGGCGCTGAAATCCGCCCTGCAGCGCTGGCCTGGCGGCGTCTATGCCGTGTGGTATCCGATCAAGCTGCGCAGCCAGGTGCAACCCTTCCTGCGCGGATTGCAGCGCAGCGATGCAAAGCGCGTGCTGCGCGTCGAACTGCTGGTGCATCCGGACGATTCGCCGCTGCGCCTGAACGGATCGGGCATGGTGATACTCAATGCGCCATGGAATCTCGACGACGTGCTGCGAGAACCGCTGCACGCGCTGGCCAGCCTGCTGTCGCAGGATCGCCCGGCCGAATGGAAGCTGGATTGGCTGCGGCAGGAAGGTGCCGAGCCCGCCACGCCGAGCCCGTTGCCGGCTTCGCGGCTGCTGCGCCCCCTGCCGCCGCCACGACGACGCTGACGTCGCGGCACACGCAGCGCAGACGTCGCTTGTTGTAGCGTAGCCATCCCCGACCGCCGTGCGGTCCAGTCATCACAGGAGTCTGCCATGCGCAACGTCGCCCGCTCCCTGCTCCGCCTGCCCGCCTTGCTGGTGCTGTTGACCGTGGCGGCCTGCGCCCCGGCGCCGATCTACAAGACGACGCCGCAGGCGGTTGCCGCTACCCCGCAACAGGTGGCGCAAACACCCGAACGCTTTGCCGGCGGTGACGTGATCTGGGGCGGCCGCATCGTGCAGGTGATCAACCTGGCCGATCACAGCGAAATCGAATTGCTCGCCTATCCGCTGGATTCGTCGCAGCGCCCCAAGGCCAACGACAGCGGCAACGGCCGCTTCATCGCGCTGCTGCCCGGTTACGCCGAGCCGCTCGATTACCCGGCAGGCGCGATGATGACCGTCAGCGGCAAGCTCAACGGCAGCCGCGCCGGCAAGGTCGGCGAAGCCGATTACGTGTTCCCGCTGGTCAGCGCCGCACAATCGCACGTCTGGACGGCCGAGGAAATGCGCAAGGGCCGCAGCAACATCCGCTTCGGCGTAGGCCTGGGCGTCGGCATCCGCTGACGCCTTGCGGTCTCGCTCCGTCCCGGAACTCAGCGCTGGAACTGCGCGAACGTGACGAAGTGGCCGCCAGGTTCGCGATAACCGATCTCGGTCGCGCCATAAAACGTTGCGTGCCGCGACGCCACGATCTCGCAACCCTCAAGCGCCATGGCCAGCGCGTCGATGTCATCCACCTCGACGAACAGGCAACTGCGGTCGCCCCGCCACGACATCCCCGCCGCATGCGGATCGGCGGCCAGCGAGGCAGTGGTCTGCAACATCAACTCGATGCCGTTGCCAACCAGGATCGCGAACGCCGGCCCTCCCTCGCCCGGCACCTCGGCGCTTATCGCGAAGCCCAGCCGGTCGCGCCAGAACGCGAGGCTGGGCGCGATGGTTTCGACGTACAACACGGGTGTGGCCTTGCGGCAAACGGGTAACGCCATGACGGGACTCCTTGGGCACGTGGGGAACCAGCATGTCCGAGTTTGCCGTGGCTGTATTGAACGAACGCGTCAGCGTGCGGATTTGATGGTCGCTATTTGGCAGTCTTTTCGGCGTCGACCTGGCACGATTGTTCAACACCGATAGGGACCACATCAGCGCCAGCGCCCAGGTGTCACTCCGGCGAAGCGACGGAATTCACGCACGAAATGCGCCTGATCGCTGTAGCCCGCCGCCATGGCGATTTCCACCGACCGCCGATCGCTTCGCAGCAACAGTTGCCGCGCGCGTTCGAAGCGCAGCCAGCGCAGGTGTTGCTTTGGACTGACGCCGACGTGCTCCATGAAACGTCGTTGCAGGGTGCGCAGGCCGACACCCGTCTCGTCGGCCAAGGCGGCCGCCGACGGCAGTGCCGGTCGCCCCTGCAAGCGCTGCAACAACCCGGTCATGCTGTCCAACCGCAACGGCGAAAAAGCGGCGATCAGACTCGCATCGGCGCGGCAACAACGGGCGGCAACAACGGGCGGCAAAGTCCCGATCGTCGCACCACCCGTTGAGCGGCGGACGCCACGCCTGTGCGGGCAGCGCGGCAAACTCGGCACTGTCGTCGGTCAGCAGCGACAGCGGCGCGCCCAGCAGCGGAAACAATCCGCCTGGCACGAAGCGGATGCCGAACAGATCCTGTCGGCCGGCGGCCTGAACCTCGATGGCGCGAGTCATCGTGCCGACCCAGCGCATCCGCGGCGACATGCCGGAAAAGTCGCAGATCAGATCGGCGCAGCCATCAGGGAGAATCCGCTGCGTGGCCGGCGCGCCGTCGGCCGCGCTGTCGATGCTCCAGTAAGCGGCAATCCACTCATGCAAAAACGGCGATGGCGAGGATTCCCGGTAGCTCATGCGAGCATCTTGCCATGCCGCAAAAGGGTGCTGGCCGGATTTTCTTGCGGTGGCTTACACTTCACGACCCTGTCGAAGGAACCGAACATGTCCGGCCACGCCGCCAACCCGATCAAGGCCATCCTGCTCGCGCTGGGCGCCAACTTCGCCATCTTCGTCGCCAAGCTGTTCGCCGCGATCGTCACCGGCTCCGGTGCGATGATGGCCGAGGCGGTGCACTCGCTCGCCGACTGCGGCAACCAGGGCCTGCTGTTGCTAGGCATCCGCCAGGCCAAACGCCCGCCGTCGGACGAATTCCCGCTCGGTTGGGGCCGCGCGCTGTACTTCTGGTCGTTCCTCGTCGCGATCCTGCTGTTCAGCGTCGGCGGCATGTTCTCGATCTACGAAGGCGTGCACAAGCTCACCAACCCCGAACCGCTGAAGTTGCCGTGGCTGGCGATGGGCGTGCTCGTCTTCGGCATCGTGGTCGAAGGCATCTCGATGCGCGGCTGCATGCAGGAAGTGAACAAGGCGCGCGGCGATCAGCAACTGTGGACCTGGTTCCGCGAAACCCGCTCCAGCGAGCTGCTGGTGATCTTCGGCGAAGACCTCGCGGCCCTGGTCGGCCTGTGCCTCGCCGCGCTCGCGATCGGCGCGACCATGCTCACCGGCAACCTGATGTTCGACGCCGCCGGCACCATCGCCATCGGCACCTTGCTGATCGTGGTGGCGGTGCTGGTGGCGATCGAGGTCAAGGCCCTGCTGATCGGCCAGGGCATGGAGCCGCGCCGCCGCGACGAACTGATGGGCTTCCTCAAGACGCGCCCGGAGGTCGCCGAAGTGCTGAACCTGATCACCCTGCAGATGGGGCCCGACGTGATGGTGGCGGTGAAGGCACGCATGCAGCCGACCGCCAGCGGCGAGCAACTGATCGCGGCGATCAACACGGTCGAGGAGGCGATGAAGACGGAGTTCGGCGATGTGCGCTGGAGTTTCTTCGAGCCGGACAATGCGGACTGATCCATAACGGTCGGCTTTGCAGGCCCGCGCTACAATCCCGAACCGACACTCCGCCCGGCCTCTCGTCCATGCCCATGCGCAATCCCCTGCAGGAACAACTGCTCAAGGTCGGACTGGTCAACAAGACCAAGGCCGCGCAAGTCGTGCGCGAGCAAGCGAAAAAGCACAAGGGCAAGGGACCGGCGGCACCGAGCGCCGAAGAGATGGAGGCGCGCCGGCTGCAGGCGGAGAAGGCGGAGCGCGATCGCGCCATCGCGGCCGAGCGCAATGCGCTGGCGCGGGCCAACGAGGCGCGGGCGCAGATCCAGCAGATCGTCGAAGCCCACAAGGTGAAGCGCGAAGGCGAGATCCCCTACCGTTTCACCGACGGCGACAGGATCCGCGACGTGCTGGTGAACGAAGCCCTGCGTGCCCAGCTCGCCGGCGGCACGCTGGTGATCGTGCGCCATGGGCAGGGCTACGAATTGCTGCCGCGGGTCGCTGCCGACAAGGTGGTCGAGCGCGACGCAACGATGATCGTGCTCGACCACGGCCGCGCCGAAACCGGCAGCGGCAACGCCGCTGACGATGAGTTTTACAAGCAGTTCGAAGTGCCGGATGACTTGATCTGGTAGCGCCAGGCGCTTGCTGGCGGACATCGCGGCGCTCGATCACCTGACCTACCGCGCGTAATGGCCTACCGGCGAATCGTCTACTCCAAACCCGGGCCAGCACGGTGGCGCAGCCTTAGGTCCCGGTGATCGATCGCGGGGGACATTCGTCACGGCGCACGCCTTTGCCATTTGCCCTGCGCAAGCGAGCTCCCGGTCCAACGCACGAACACCCACTCGCTGCAGACCACTTGGCCTGCGCTTCCGCCATCCCCATCTCAGGGTCACCGGGAGGCCTGCATCCGCCATCGCTCCTACCAATCAATCGGGAACCCGCATGAAAATTCTCATGGTGCTCACGTCGCATGACCAGCTTGGCCAGACCGGACAGAAGACCGGTTTCTGGCTGGAGGAATTCGCCGCGCCCTACTACGTGTTCAAGGACGCTGGCGCGCAGATCACGGTGGCCTCGCCGCATGGCGGGCAGCCGCCGCTTGATCCCAAGAGCGATGATCCGTCGGCACAGACCGACGCGACGCGTCGTTTCAAGGATGATCAGGCAGCGCAAGTCGTACTGGCCAGCACGCACAAACTGCAGGACTTGAAAGCCGCCGATTTCGACGCCGTGTTCTATCCGGGCGGCCACGGCCCGCTGTGGGACCTGGCCGAAGACGCGACTTCGATCGCGCTGATCGAAGCCACCGTGGCGGCAGGCAAGCCGGTGGCCGCTGTATGCCACGCGCCGGGCGTGCTGCGCCATGTGAAGTCGGCCGATGGCAACGCCCTGGTGCAAGGCAAGTCGGTCACCGGCTTCACCAATACCGAAGAAGAGGCGGTTGGCCTGACCCAGGTGGTGCCGTTCCTGGTCGAGGACATGCTGAAGCAGAACGGCGGCAGCTACAGCAAGGCCGGCGACTGGCAGCCATACGTGGTGACCGACGGCCTGCTGATCACCGGCCAGAACCCGGCCTCCTCCGCCCCGGCCGCGCAGGCGCTGTTGAAGATGCTCGGCTGATCGACCGGCGCCAGTGCGGCTGCTTGCGGCCGCATTGGCGCCACGCCTAGCCGGCCGGCTGCAGCAGGTCCCAGCCGTTGCCATACAGATCCTCGAACACCGCCACCGTGCCGTAGGCCTCGTGGCGCGGTTCCTCGCGAAAATGCACGCCGGCGGCACGCATGCGCTGCCAGTCGCGCTGGAAGTCGTCGGTGTGGAGCAACAGAAAAACGCGGCCGCCGGTCTGGTTGCCGACGCGTGACAGCTGTTCGTCTCCCCTGGCCCTGGCCAGCAGCAGACGCGTTTCGCTGGAACCAGGCGGCGCCAGCAATACCCAGCGCTTGTCGTTACCCATCTCGGTGTCTTCGATCAGCTCGAAGCCGAGGATGCCCGTGTACCAGGCGATCGCCTCGTCGTAATCGGCAACCAGCAGCGCCAGTGCACTCAGATACTGCATCATTGTTTGTCCTTCAGTGTCGGCAGCGGGCCGAGTTCGGCCTGCCGTTTTCTCGCCAGCCTGGTGCGCACCGTGGCATAGGCGTCCAGCAGCAGCGCCTGCAGTTCAAGCGTGGTGAAGCGCGACGGCTCGGTGACGCAAACCCAGCGCGCACGCGCAAGATACGCTGCGGGAATGACGCCGGGCTGGTCGGTCAGCTCGAGGAAACGTTCGTCCGCCACCTTGAATGCCAGGCGGCCGCCTTCCCGGCCATCCATGTGGATCATCGCGAACATCTTGTCGGCAACACTGAAGACCAGATTGTCGCCCCATTTGATGTCGCGGGTGACGCCTGGCCAACCGCCGCAGAGTGCTTCCAGCTGGGTCACCGACATGCCGGTGGGGCGCCTGTTCTTGCTCATGGGATGTCCCTTGGGTGCTGCATTGTGCCGAGCTGGCCGCGTGCCTGTCTTCCCCGCCTGCGGCATTCCGTACCGCAGCACGATTCCAGCGGCATCGCACTCGCCCCGCCCCTGCGCATGCTGAACGGGCCTGCATTCGTCATTGCAAATTCATGTTGCGATGCACACAATACGCAAAAGTATGGAACTGCCATGATCCCTGCCATCGACTTCGCTGCGCCCTCCCGTTTCGCCTCGTTGCCGCCGCGCAGCAGCGAGCGTTTTGCCCACCCGCAGGTGGTGCCGTCGACCGACGGTGAGCGGGTGCGCACGCAGGATGGCCGCGAACTGGTGCTGCGCGCGATCGAGCCTGGTGACATTGCCGCCATGCAGCGCTGCTTCACCCGGTTGTCGCCGGAGGACATCCGCCGCCGCTTCCTGCATGCGATGTCCGAGCTGCCCGCGCCGATGGCGCAGCGGCTGTGCCGCATCGACCCCGCGCTCGAGACCGCCTATGTGCTGATGGACGAATCGGTGCAACCGGCGGAGATGCGCGGCGTGGGCCGGATCTACGTCGACGAGGCTATCGACAGCGCCGAGTTCTCGGTGCTGGTGGAGCAGGACTGGAGCCGCCGCGGCCTCGGCGCCTTGCTGATGAATCGGCTCGTCGACGACTGCCGCCGCCGCGGGCTCGCCGAGTTGTGGGGCTACGTGCTGCTGGAGAACCGGCCGATGCTGCAACTCTGCCGCGAGCTTGGCTTCACCCAGCGAATGATGCCCGACGAACCGGGCACGGCGCAGATCACGCTGAAGCTTTAGACCTTGCAGGAGCGCACCCTGTGCGCGAACGTCGGACATTGCACGCCTTCCATCAACGGCTAGAGCATCGCGCACAAGGTGCGTTCCTGCAGATGGCGACGAAGCCTGTCGGAGCCGTCGCGTTACACTTGCCCGCTTTCCCCGGCGCGGCTCGATGGCAGCGCCTTCAACGCGCGCGCCTATGTCCAGCCTGATCAAACACCCGCCCCTGCCGACCACACCCAGGCAACGCCGCTACTGGACGCCGCCCCACGGTTCCAGCCGGGCGTTGCTGATCGCCGAGGCGGCGCGCACGCACGCGGGCCTGCTGGTGGCGGTGACACGCGACAGCCAGCGCGCGCAGGCGCTGGAGGCGGAGTTGAATATCTTCGCCGGTGGGCTGCCCGTGCTGCATTTTCCGGATTGGGAAACGCTGCCCTACGACGCGTTCAGCCCGCACCCGGAGATCGTCTCGCAGCGTATCGCCACGCTGTACCAGTTGCCGAGTGTGCAACGCGGCGTACTGGTGGTGCCTGTGGCGACGCTGATGCAACGCATCGCGCCCCGTGCGCACATCACCGGTTCCGGGCTGGTGCTGGCCAAACGCCAGAAGCTCGACCTGGCAGCCGAGCAACGCCGGCTGGAAGCATCCGGGTATCGCCATGTGCCGCAGGTGGCCGAACCCGGAGATTTCGCCGTGCGCGGTTCGCTGCTCGACATCTTTCCGATGGGCACGGCCGAGCCGTACCGCATCGAGCTGTTCGATGACGAGGTGGAATCGATCCGCAGCTTCGATCCGGAGACCCAGCGCTCGCAGCAGCAAGTGGAGAAGATCGAGCTGCTGCCTGCGCGCGAGTTTCCGTTGACCGAAGAGGCCGCGAAGAATTTCCGCGGCAACCTGCGTGAGCGCTTCCCGATCGACGTGCGCCGCTGCCCGCTGTACCAGGACATGAAGGAAGGCGTCACGCCCGGCGGCATCGAGTACTACCTGCCGCTGTTTTTCCGCGAGACCGCCACGCTGTTCGACTACCTCGCCGACGATGCCTTGTTCGTGCTCGGTGAAGGTGCCGGCGAGGCGGCCAACCAGTTCTGGACGCAGACCGCCGAACGCTACGACCAGCGCGCGCACGACATCGAACGCCCGGTGCTGCCGCCGGCCGAACTCTACCTGCCGCCGGAACAGTTGCGCGAGCAGCTCAACAAGCGGCTGCGGGTGGAAGTGGTCGACGCCGGCCACGAACATGCGATCGACACCGGCACGCAGCCGGCACCGGAATTGCCGCTCAACCGCAAGGGCGAAGAGCCAGGCACGTCGCTGCGTCATTTTCTGTCGAGCTATCCGGGGCGCGTACTGATCGCCGCGGATTCGGCGGGACGACGCGAGGCGCTGATCGAGACGCTGGCGGCAGCCGGGTTGAAACCGCAAGTCGTGGAGAGCTGGGCGGCATTTCTGCCGCCACAAGCGCCTGTGGGAGCGGCTTCAGCCGCGACCGCGTCGCCGCATGCGGGCAAGAGCATCGCGGCTGAAGCCGCTCCCACAGAAGCATCTGCGCGCTTCGCGATAACCATTGCCGGACTGGAACAGGGTTTCGCGCTCGACAAACCGACGATCACCCTGCTCACCGAGCGCGAACTCTACGGCGAGCGGGTGCGCAGCGAGCGCGACCGCAAGCGCCGTCGCGGCACGGCACGCGATCCGGAAAGCATCATCCGCGACCTCACCGAGCTCACCCTCGGCGCACCGATCGTGCATGTCGATCATGGCGTGGGCCGCTACCAGGGGCTGGTCTCGATGGACGTGGGCGGCATGGATGGCGAGTTCCTCACCATCGAATACGCCAAGGGCGACAAGCTTTACGTGCCGGTGTCGCAACTGGGCCTGGTCAGCCGTTACAGCGGCACCGCGCCGGAGCTCGCACCACTGCATTCGCTCGGTGGCGATGCGTGGGAACGAGCGCGCAAGAAGGCCGCCGAGAAAGTGCGCGACGTGGCCGCCGAATTGCTGGCGATCTACGCGCAGCGCGAGGCGCGCGGCGGAGAATCGATGCCGATCGATCGTCAACTGGTGGAGGAATTCGGCAGCACGTTTCCGTTCGAGGAAACCCCCGACCAGGAAACCGCCATCGAGGCCGTGCTTGGCGACCTGGCCGCGCCGCGCGCGATGGATCGCGTGATCTGCGGCGACGTCGGCTTCGGCAAGACGGAAGTCGCTTTGCGCGCCGCGTTCGCCACCGCCACCGCCGGCAAGCAGGTCGCCGTGCTGGTGCCGACCACCCTGCTCGCCCAGCAGCATTACCGCAATTTCGCCGACCGCTTCGCCGACTGGCCGGTGCGGGTGGACGTGCTGTCGCGCTTCAAATCCACGAAGGAAGTGAACGACGCGCTGAAGCGTCTCGCCGACGGCCAGATCGACGTGATCGTCGGCACGCACAAGCTGCTGCAGCCGGACATCAAGTTCAAGAACCTCGGCCTGGTGATCGTCGACGAGGAGCAACGCTTCGGCGTACGCCAGAAGGAGCAGCTGAAGAAGCTGCGCGCCGAGGTCGACCTGCTGACGATGACCGCCACGCCGATCCCGCGCACATTGAACATGGCGATGGCCGGCCTGCGCGACCTCTCGCTGATCGCCACGCCGCCGGCGCATCGCTCGGCCGTGCGCACGTTCATCTCGGCGTGGGATCCGGCGACGATCCGCGAAGCGCTGCAACGCGAGTTGTCGCGCGGCGGCCAGGTGTACTTCCTGCACAACGAAGTACAGAGCATCGAACGCACCGTGCGCGAACTCGAAGAGCTGGTGCCCGAGGCACGCATCCGCATTGCCCACGGCCAGATGCCGGAGCGCGAGCTGGAAGGCGTGATGGCGGACTTCCATCGCCAGCGCTTCAACGTGCTGGTGTGCACCACGATCATTGAAACCGGCATCGACATACCTTCAGCGAACACCATCATCATCAACCGCGCCGACCGTTTCGGCCTGGCGCAGCTGCATCAGCTTCGCGGCCGCGTCGGCCGCTCGCATCACCGCGCCTACGCCTATCTCGTCGTGCCCGATCGCAAGTCGATCACCGCCGATGCACAGAAACGCCTCGAAGCACTCGCCTCGCTGGAAGAGCTCGGCGCCGGCTTCACCCTGGCCACCCACGACCTGGAAATCCGCGGTGCCGGCGAATTGCTCGGCGACGAACAATCCGGCCAGATCCAGGAGATCGGCTTCGGCCTGTATACCGAGCTGCTGGACCGCGCCGTGCGCGCACTGAAATCGGGCAAGGTGCCGGACTTCGACCTCAGCAGCGAACACGAAACCGAAGTCGAGCTGCACCTGCCCGCGCTGATTCCCGACGATTACCTCGGCGACGTGCACGCGCGACTGACCCTGTACAAGCGCATCGCCAGCGCGCGCAGCGAGGATGAGCTGCGCGACCTCCAGGTGGAGATGATCGACAGGTTCGGCCTGCTTCCGGACAGCACCAAGCAGCTCTTTGCGGTGGCCAGCCTGAAACAGATGGCCACCCCGCTCGGCATCCGCAAGCTGGACTTCGGCGCCAACGGCGGCCGCATCGTGTTCCGGGAAAAACCCGAGGTCGATCCTATGGCCATCATCAAGCTGATCCAGCAACTGCCGCGCGTGTACAAGCTGGATGGCCAGGACAAGCTGAAAGTGATCCTCGACCTGCCTGGCGCCAGCGAACGTATCCGCAGCGCACAGGAAGTGCTGGTGCTGCTCGGCGCTCGCCCACTGCACCGAACTTGAGGCTCGTCATTCCGGCCAGGGCCGGAAAAGCCGTTCGGCAGCGAAGCTGGTCATCGGCTTTCAAGAACGAAACGAGTCGTCGCACTTTCGCGGGACGGCATCCGGTTGCACCACGGAAAGTGCGATTCCGGCCTTCGCCGGAATGACGACCGAGGATGTTTCCGGAGCAGCGTGCGCTGCCGCCAGGTAATGCGGACGCACCTTGTGCCGTTGCGCGTCCATCTTGAACCCGATCGGTTGTGCCGCCGGGGCCGTCAGTCCCCGGTGTGGGGGAATGCGCGCCATCGATGCTGGCACGGCTCCTGCTTGGGGACCGGTCAGGAGCGGTGCGGCTTCACATGCCGACCGTTCGATCCATTGGCATAATGAGCGAATCGGGAAGGGCAGGCGCGCGACCACGGTCACTGAATGGTCCGATGCCGGCAAGCAAGCAGACAGTCGGGCGGCCTGCATACTGCAGCGCCGCAGGGTGGCGTGTGGCGGCCAGGGGTGACGACGAATCCAACGTTCGCCGTTACCCGCAAACTCTCGCAGAACCGGGAGACGCGGATGCAGATGCGGATCACGATACCGGCATCAGGCTGCCACTGGCGGTCACGGGTCGGCTTTGTGTTCGGCTTGCTGTGCCTCGCGCTGGGTGCCGCCCGGGCAGCCACGCCCCTCAATGGCGCGTGGCGTGAGGTCAGTGCCAGCGACACACCGCAAATCGTGCTGGACGAATATCACAGTGGACTGCTGAAGAGCTTCGATCCGTCCTTGCTGCAGCGGTTTCCGAACGCTCGCCTGGGAAGCTGGGTGGTGCTCGCGCCACAGCCACCGTGGAACAACGACGAGCGCGTACTGACCATTTACCCGCCGACACTGGGCACGGTCACGGTATACGGGTCGGACGGGAAGCAATCGCTGGCGCTGGACGATTTCAGCGAACCCGAACATGGTCATGGCCGGCTGGCCTGGCGCGTGCCGGCCACGCAGGCGGCATCGGCGCCGATCCTGCTCAAGTTCGAGCCGTCGACCAATTTGAGCGCGCCGGTGCGATTCCAGTTGCAGCCATGGAGCGCCTACGCGCAACAGGACGCGCAATGGCTGGTATTTGCGAGCGCATCTTTTGCCGTGATGCTGGCGATGGTGCTGATGGCACTGTGCTTTGCATGGATGCTGCGCGATGTCACTTATGCCTGGTACGGCGGTTACATCCTCTGCTACACGCTGATCCAGGGCATCCAGACCGGATTCCTGTTTCACCCGCTGGAGTGGGAATGGATGGCCGGAACGGCGATGCTGGCCGGCACGGTGGCGATCGCGTTGTCGGTGGCGTTCGCGTCGATGTTCATGATGCGTTTCTGCGAACTGCAGCGTTACGCACGCCTGTTGCGGGTGCCGATCATCGCGCTGGCGGTCGGCATGATCCAGTTGGTGCTGATGCGCTGCAGCCACGTTCCCTTGCTGGTCGAGGTCGCGCAGGTGCTGCTCAACCCGCTGTTGATGATCGGCGCGGCGCTGTTGCTCATCGCCGCGATCGTGGCCGCGGCACGCGGATCGCGTCAGGCGTGGTTTTTCCTGGCCGGCTGGACACCGCTGCTGCTGCTCACCGCGATGACCAGCGCCCAGGTCAACGGCGCGTTGCCGCAACTGGACTGGCTCAACGATGCCAGCCTTGCCGGTGGCGCGTTCGAAGCCGTCGTGCTGTCGCTGGGACTGGCCGATCGTGCGCTGCGTCTGCGGCTGGATCGCGATGTCGTGCGAGGGCTGGCCGACTACGACGCGCTGACCGAGGTGCTCAACCGGCGCGCCTGGGGCGAACGTGCCGGCGCCGCGATGGCCGGCGATCCCGCCCGGTCGATGGCATTGCTGTTTCTCGATCTGGACCATTTCAAGCTGCTGAACGACCGCCAGGGTCACAATACCGGCGACCGTGCACTGGTCGCGGTGGCCCGGGCCCTGGTGGCCGAACTTCGTCCCGCGGATCTGCTGGGGCGATATGGCGGCGAAGAGTTCGTCGCGCTGCTGGACGCCACCATGGCCGAGCAGGCCATGCACGTGGCGACCCGCCTGTGCCGCCGGGTGCATCGGCTGGAGATTCCCGCCAATGGCGACTCGCTGCTGCTCAGCATCAGCATCGGAGTCGCCATGCGTCAGCAGGGCGACAGCCTGGAGTCGCTGATCGAACGCGCCGATCAGGCGATGTACAACGCCAAGCTCAACGGCCGCAACCAGGTCTGCATGTACGGCGACACCAAACTGCTGACATCAACGGCGCCGCACCTGCACGTCGTGGAGAGGCGCGGCAGCGAAAGCTGATCCTGCTCAGCGCCGCGCCAGGTCCCGTGCCGCGGCCACCACGTCTGCCTCGCCCGGCAGGACAAGCAGAGCCGCACCCGCCAGTGGAGTGAAGGTATCGGCACCGACCACCCGCTGCATCGGCGTCGCGCCACAACCGCCCTCGACGATCGCGGTGATCACGCCCTCGCCTACGCCAGCGCTCTTGCGACCCTCGTCCAGCACCAGGATGCGTTTGGCGCTCGATGCCTGCGCGGCGATGAAGGCGTCGTTGAGCGGCGCCAGCCAGCGCAGGTCGACCACGCGCACCTGCCAGCCCAGTTCCTTTTCGATCGTGCGCGCGGCACGCAACGCCATCGGCACGCCGTTGCCGAAGGTGAATACCACCAGGTCGCTCGCCGCGTCGTTGTAGATGCGGCCCTCGCCCAGCGTCATCGCCTGGTCCGGTGCCGGGTAGTCGAACTGCCACTGGCCGTCGCCGGCTTCGTACAGGTCCTTGGTCATGTACAGCGCGATCGGTTCGAGGAAGGCGCACACGCGACCGTCGACCTTGGCCAGCGCCATCAGCGTGCGCAGCATCATCGCCGCGTCGTCGCCACGGCTGGGACAACCGACAACCAGGCCGGGGATGTCGCGCAGCGGCGTGATCGAGTTGTCGTTGTGGAAGTGTCCGCCGAAGCCCTTCTGGTAACCCAGCGACGCGATGCGCATCACCATCGGGTTGCGGTACTGGTCGTTGGAGAAGAATTGCAGCGACGCCGCCTCGCCGCGGATCTGGTCGCAGGCGTTGTGGAAATACGCCAGGTACTGGATCTCCGGCAACGGCAGCATGCCCATGTTGGCATAGCCTTGGGCGAGGCCCAGGATCATCGTCTCGTCCAGCAGCGTGTTGAACACGCGACTGCCCTTGAAGGTCTTGTTCAGCCCCTTGGTGACGGTGTACACGCCGCCCTTCTGCGCCACGTCCTCGCCGAACAGCAGCGCCTCGGGATACTTCGCCAACAGGTCGTGCAGGGCCTGGCCGATCTGGATAGCCATGTGTCGCGGCGGCAGGTTTTCCGGCAGCTTCGCCTCGCCGCCGAACACGGCCAGGCGCTTTTCGGCGTAATCGGAACGCGTGGCCTCGGCCTTCACCGCAGCCGGCGTGTACGGTGCCAGCGGTTTCATCACGTCTTCGAGCGTGGTCAGACGATGGCGTGAGTCCGCATCCTCGGCGGCGGCGAAGCAGCGCTTGCGGGTGGCTTCGTACAGGTTCAGCAGGTCGTCTTTCGAATAGAGGCCGGACTCCAGCGCGATGCCGGCCGAGCGCAGCAGCGGATCGGAGCATTCGACGGCGAACAGTTCCTCGATGCTGCGCCATTCGATCTCGAAATCGGTGCCGGCGTGACCCATCACGCGAGTGGTTTTCAGGTGCAGGAAGGTCGGCCGACGCGTCGTGCGGCAATGCTCCACCGCACGCTGCACCTGGGCGTAGCCTTCGGCCAGGTCGAGGCCGTCGGCGAAAAAATAATCCAGGTTCGCGCGATGCTGATAGTTGTTCGCCACCCAGCCGCTCGGCGTCTTCACAGAGATGCCGATGCCGTTGTCCTCGCACACGAACAGCACCGGCGCGGGCAGCTTCTGGTACGCCGTCCATGCCGCGGTGTTGAAAGCGGTCTGCGCACTGGCGTGGTTGCTGGAGGCATCGCCGAACGAGCAGATGGTGATGCTGTCATCCGGGATCGGCAGTGCGTGGCCGATACGCCGCGCCTGCTCGATCGCCACCGCGGTGCCCAGCGCCTTGGGCAGGTGCGAGGCGATCGTCGAGGTCTGCGGCAGCACCCACAACGGCTTGCTTCCCCACACCTTGTGGCGGCCACCGGAGGCCGGATCATCCTTGCTGGCGGCGAAGGAGAGCGCCGAATCCATCACCGGGTCCATCCCCGGGATCTTGCGGAAGCGCTCGGCCATGAAGCCGCCGGAACGGTAATGCAGGAATGCCGGATCGGTATGCCGCGCCAGCCGCGCCACCATTGCGTTGCCCTCGTGGCCGGACGAACCGATCGTGTAGAACACCTTGTTCTGCACGCGCAGCACGCGCGCCATCAGGTCGAGGTGGCGCGAGATCAGCTGCGATTCCAGCAATTCGCGGAAACCGCGTGCATCCAGCGCACTGCCCGGCGACACCGCCTCATCGTCGCGCGGCGCGGCGCGCACCTCGCCCTGCCACAACTGCACGAACTCGATGAAGTTCTGGTCGACGACCTCGGCACGGTTGAAACCCTTGTGGCGAGCGCTGATGGTGAACGGTAGGGACATGGTGGTTATCGGCAAGGTAGTGAAAGGTTTCGCGTAGGAGCCCGCTGGCGGGCGATGCCTTTGAAGAGCATCGCCCTCCAGCGGGCTCCTACGACGGCGAGTGCTGCATCGGAGTATGGCCGGGCTGCGCCTGCACGCGGTTGAGCCAAGCGCAAATATGGGGGAACGCCGACAACTCGAACCCGCCGTCGCCCGCGCAATGGGTATACGCGTACAGCGCGATGTCGGCAATGCCGTAGCTGTCGCCGACGAACCAGTCGCGCCCGGTCAGGTGCTGCTCCATCACCGTCAGCACCTGCGCGCCTTTCTGCAACAACGCCGGCACTTCGGCCTGACGCGGGTGATCCGCTGGAAGCCAGCCGCGAATGAAGCGCGCCACTGCGATGCAAGGCTCATGGCTGTACTGCTCGAAGAACAACCACTGCAGCGTCTGCGCGCGCAGCCAGCTGTCGTCCGGCAGGAACGGCGTGCCTTCGGCGAGATAACACAGGATGGCATCGGACTCGGCCAGCCGGCGTCCGTCGTCCAGTTCCAGCAGGGGTACCTTGCCGTTCGGATTCTTCGCAAGATAGCCGGAGGTGCGCGTCTCGCCATGCGCACTGTCCACATCCACCCAGCGGTACTCGCGACCAAGCTGGTCGAGCAGCAGTTGCAGCTTGTAGCAGTTGCCGGAGGCTCGCATGCCGTAGATCGTGATCACTTAATTGCTCTCCCCACACTGGATGACTGCCTTCATGGCTGCGCGGCGGCGATGCCATTCATCACGGGTCTGGCCCCATATCTCGATCGGCGTATCAGGGAGCGGCGCGGGAAGGAGGCCAGGACCGTGGCAGGTCGAACCGAGTCGCCGGGCCAGCGCCTGCGACGCGTGGTTTTCGGGATCGATGGAATGGATCACCTCGCTCCAGCCAAGGTGGTCGAAGGCCCAGTCGATCGCTGCAACGGCTCCCTCGCAGGCATAGCCCCTGCCCCACGCCTCGCGTACCAGCCCCCAACCCACCTCGGTACCGGGCCAACCTTCCGGATACCAGGGGCCGAGCTGACCGATCCAGCGACCGCTGGCTTTCTCGATCACCGAAAACATCGAAAAGCCCTGAATCGCCCACGCCCCGGCCTTGGCCAGGAAGCTGCGCCATGCCACCGCGCGGACCTGTGCGCCGCCGATGAAACGGGCCGCCTCGGCATCGGCCATCTTCGCCGCATAGGCATCGAAATCCTCCGCCCGCGGCGGGCGCAGGATCAGGCGTTCGGTTTCAATGCGGATATCGGGAACTTGCAAGGCCAGGCTCCTGAAGCCCCTCTCCATCGGGAGAGGAGCTGGGGCGAGGGCTCGGGTCTTGCGCAAGCCATCCAGATTGCGTTTCGCCCGAACCCTCATCCGTCGCTTCGCACCATCTTCATTCGGCACATCCCTGTGCCTCACCCTTCGGGCGGCTTCGCCGTGCAAATCGGCTGTCCTGCCGATTTGTCTCCCAAAGGGGGAAGGAGAAAATCATCAGAACGCGTTGATGCCGGTCAGCTCGCGGCCGACCACCAGCTCGTGCACGGTCTCGGTGCCTTCATAGGTGATCACCGATTCCAGGTTCAGCGCGTGGCGGATGGCGCCGTGCTCGGTGGTGATGCCGGCGCCGCCGAGGATGTCGCGGCACTGGCGGGCGATGTCGATCGCCATGCGGCAGTTGTTCCACTTCGCCAGCGAGACCTGGGTCGGCTGCATCTTGCCCGCGTCCTTCAGGCGGCCGAGCTGCAGCGACAGCAGCTGCGCGGTGGTGATGCGGCGGGCCATGTCCGCCATCTTCAGCTGCACTGCCTGGTTCGACGCCAACGGACGGCCGAACAGGATGCGCTCCCTGGTGTAGTCCAGCACTTCCTTGAGGCAGGCCTGCGCCGCGCCGATCGGGCCCCAGGTGATGCCGTAGCGCGCCTGGGTGAGGCAGCCCAGCGGACCCTTCAGGCCTTTCACGTTCGGCAGCCGCGCACTGTCCGGCACGCGCACGTTGTCGAAGAACAGCGCACTGGTGACCGAAGCGCGCAGGCTCATCTTCTTGTGGATTTCCTGTGCCTTGAAGCCGGCGGTGTCGGTCGGCACGACGAAGCCCTGGATGCCGTCCTCGGTCTGCGCCCACACGATCGCGATGTGCGCCAGGTTGCCGTTGGTGATCCACATCTTGGCGCCGTTGATGACCCAGTCGCCGCCATCCTTCTTGGCGTGGGTCTTCATGTTGGCCGGATCGGAGCCGCCGTGCGGTTCGGTCAGGCCGAAACAGCCGATCACTTCACCGGCGGACATCTGCGGCAGGTACCGCTTTTTTTGCTCCTCGCTGCCGTAGGCAAAGATCGGGTACATGCACAGCGAGCTCTGCACCGAGGCGAAGCTGCGCAAGCCCGAATCGCCGCGCTCCAGCTCCTGGCAGATCAGGCCGTAGCTGACCCCGTTCATGCCGGCACCGCCGTATTCCTCGGGAATCGTCGCACCGAGCAGGCCGAGGCCGGCGATCTCCGGGATCAGTTCCTTCGGGAAACGGCCCTGATCGAAGCAGTCGCCGATGATCGGCAGCACGCGTTCGTCGACGAAGCGGCCGACGGAGTCCTGCACCATGCGCTCCTCGTCGGTGAGCAGCGAGCGGACATCGTACAGATCGAGCGGATTCAGACTGACAGCCATGGAAACTCCGGAGACGGGCGCGTAAAAGCCGCTATTGTAGCGCGGGACCCGGCGGTGCACAGGCGCCCCGGCGCCGGTCGGGCCGTGGCGAAAACTGCCCGTGCCAGGTCCGCCCCTCACTCATCGCCGGAAGTTCATGTTCAAAGGTGTGTTGCTCGGTTTCATGGCCTTCGCCGCCTACGCGCTCAGCGACGCATTCGTGAAGTCGCTTCGTGGTTCGCTGCCGGCCTACGAGGCGGTCTTCTTCGGGGCAGCGCTCGGCCTGACCGCGCTGCCCTTCATCAAGGGCGGCGGCGACCGCTGGCATGAGGTGATTTTCGCGCAGCGACAGGGTCTGTGGGTGGTGCGTGCCGTCGCCAGCGCGATCGGCAGCGTCGCCGCGGTGATTGCATTCACCGCGCTGCCGATGGCCGAGGCATTCGCGCTGATCTTCCTGCTGCCGGTCTTCGTCACCATCCTGTCGGTGCTGGTGCTCAAGGAGCACGTCGGCTGGCGCCGCTGGTCGGCGGTGGTGGCCGGTTTCATCGGCGTGCTGGTGGTGCTGCGACCGGGTTTTCGCGTACTCGGCATCGGCCACCTGGCAGCCATCGTCTGCGGGCTTGCCGGCGCCATCTCGATGATCGCCATGCGCCTGTCCGGCTCGCACGAAAAGCGCGTCACCCTGTACGGCGCCGGCGTGATCGGCTCGATCCTGCTGACCGGCATGCTGATGCTGCCGGCCTTCGTCTGGCCGTCCCTGCATCAATGGCTGCTCCTGCTCGGTTACGGCCTGCTCGCTGCGCTCGGTTCGGTGCTGCTGATGCTGGCCACGCAGAACGCGCCGGCCAACCACGTGGCGCCGACCCAGTACAGCCAGATGTTGTGGGCGGTGCTGCTTGGCTATGTTCTTTTCCACGATCGACTGGACTGGCCGATGGCGATCGGCATCGCGATCATCCTTGGCGCAGGACTGTTCACGTTCCTGCGCGAGGACAAGGTCACGCGCTGGTGGAAGCGCATCCGGATGATCTGAGGGCGCCGTCAACCGGCAACCGTCGCCATGGCATGCAGGCGCGTGGCACAGCGCGCAAGCTCGGCACGCAATTCCACCGGCGCACGTATCTCGAAGTCGAACGGCACACCGGCAAGCTGGCGCGCGAACCAGGCCAGATCGTCGGCACTGCTGCGCAACAACACGCCGCCATCCACAGGCTCCAGCAGGCCGAAGCCGAGCGAGAACGCGCGGCGCGCCGTCGGCAGGTCGGCATGCAGCAGCACCTCGATGCTGCGGCCTCGCGGCATGCCGGCAATGCTCTGCGCCAGTTGCTCCAGCGCGTCGAAATCCGCGGGTCGTTCGAAGTGCTGCTCCAGCAGTGTCACCTCACCCATACGGTCCAGCCGGAACGAGCGCAGGCCGTGGCGCAGGTGACACATGCCCAGCGCATACCAGGCGCCGGCGCGCCAGGCCAGCCCGTAAGGATCGAATTCCCGCTCGGTGTGGCTGCCCTGAGCCGAGTCGTAGCCCATGCTTACCCGCTGCTGCGCCTGTGCCGCCGTGGTCAGCGCGATCAGCGCGGCATTGCTGACAGGTGTATTCGTGGCAGGCAGCAGGTCGACCTTGACGGTATCAGCGATCGCGCGCACGTGGCGCTTCAGGCTGTCCGGCATGACCCGGGCCAGCTTGGCCTGCACGCTGGCCACCGCCGGCGCCGCATCGGCCAGGCCCAGGCCGCGTGCCGCCACCATGCCCACCGACAGCGCCACCGCCTCGTCGTTGGTGAACATCATCGGCGGCAGCTTGAATCCGGCGACCAGCATGTAGGCACCGTGGCGGCCACGTTCGGTGGTGAGCGGAATGCCGAGATCTTCCAGCATCACGATGTAGCGCCGCAGAGTGCGCACGTCCACGCCGACCCGGCGCGCCAGTTCCGGCCCGCTCATGCGGCCGTGGCTCTGCAGCAGGTCGAGCACCGCCAGCACGCGGGTGGTGGGTTTCGCCATGGCGGCATTGTAGTAGCCAATCAGGGCGAATTTTGACCTGTATCGGCTTTATCGTGCTGGCTCCAACCACGCACCGGAACGGGGGATCTCCATGCAGAACTTCAGATCATGGCTGGCAGCGCTTGCCACCTGTGTTGCGCTCGGCATCGCGGCCCCCGGATACGGCAAACCAGCCAGCGAGGCATCCACCATGGAAAGCGTGCAACATCTGCAGGATTACCAGGTCGTCGAATTCCGCCGCTACGTCACCAGCGACGGCGAACTGGCAAAGTTCGTCAAGTATTTCGACACCTATTTCCCCGAAGCTTTCGAGCAGCTCGGCGCGATGGTGTTCGGCCAGTTCACCGAGCGCGACCACCCTAACCACTTCACCTGGCTGCGCGGTTTCCACGACATCAATGCGCGGCCGATCGTCAACGCGGCGTTCTATTACGGGCCGCTGTGGAAGGAGCATCGGGTCAAGGTCAACGCGATCCTGCCGGACAGCGACAACGTGATACTGCTGCGCCCGCTGCATCCGGACCAGGGCATCACGGTGCTGCCGGCCGTCGACCCGGTGACCGAAGATCATGGTGCGCAGGGCGTCGTGGTCGCACAGATCTTCGCGGTGAAGAAAGGCAGCGAGGAAGCGTTTGCGAAGCAGGCCGAGGCCGCCTTCGGGGCCTATCGCATCGACGGCGTGCATCCCGCGGGCGTATTGGTGTCACTGGACGTGCCGAACAACTTTCCGCAGTTGCCGATCCGCACGGATGGCCCGTTCCTGGTGTGGCTTGGCGTGGTCCGCGACAACTCGACGCTGGACAAGGGCCTTGCGCCACGCCTCGCATCCGCCGAACAGTCGCTGCTTGCAGGCGGCCTGCTGCGCAGCGCACCGGAACGCGTGGTGATGGACCCGACCCCGCGCTCGCGCCTGCGCTGGCTGCCCATGTCGCCATGATCCACTACGAGCAGTTGTGGCTGTTCTTCGCGCTGGTCTTCGGCATCATCGTGCTGCCGGGACTGGACATGGCCTTCGTCATGGGCAGCACCCTTGCCGGCGGGCGCAGCCGCGGTTTCGCCGCGGTCGCCGGCATCATTGCCGGCGGCGTCTGCCATGTGCTGATGACGGCGCTGGGCATCAGCATGCTGATCAGGTTGATCCCGGGCATGTTCAATGCCCTGCTGCTGGCCGGCGCGCTGTACATCGCCTGGATCGGCATCTCGCTGATGCGCAGCGAATCCTCGTTCGGCCTGCGCCCGGACATCCAGCCGCGTTCAGGTGCAGCGACCTTTCGCCAAGGCATGCTGACCTGCCTGCTCAATCCCAAGGCCTACCTGTTCATGCTGGCGATCTTCCCGCAGTTCCTGCGCCCGGAATACGGCCTGATCTGGCTGCAGGCGCTGGTGATGTGGCTGATCATCGCGATCAACCAGCTATGCATTTACGGCAGCGTGGCACTGATGGCCGATCGAGCCCGGCATTGGCTGCAACGCAAACCGGCATCCGGAATGATGGCGACGCGCTGCGTGGGCGGCCTCCTGATTGCTGCGGCGATGTTCACCGGATTTGAAGGCTGGCACCGGATCTGAGCAAGAAACGGCTGGCCATGGCGATGCGAGAAATGGATCGTATGGCGGAACCAGGGGCATGAGGCAATGAAGATGCAGTTCGCAAAAATCATGTCGTCGCAACGACGATGCTTCGCTTGCTTCTGCATGCTGGTCGGCACCTTGCTGTCGCCGACGGCACGGGCCCAGGCCGCAACAGATCACCCGATGACGCCCTCGGAAGCCGCGCCGCCACCGCCTCCACGCCAGTCGCTGGACGACGCGTGGTGGACAGGCCCGATGCTGGCGAACTCGGCCGCGACCTTGCCGCGCGGCCATTTCCTGATCGAGCCCTATCTCTACGATGCATCCTCGCCGCATTCGGATGGTTTCGGCTCGCTGACCTACATGCTCTACGGACTCACCGACCGGCTGACAGTCGGCCTGATTCCCGTGCTGGGCTACAACCGGATGGACGGCGCGGGCGACAGTTCCGGCATCGGGCTGGGCGACGTCAGCGTGCAGGCGCAATACCGGCTCACCGAATTCCACGAGGGCAGCCCGCTGCCGACGATCTCGCTGCAACTGCAGCAAACGCTGCCGAGCGGAAAATACGACCGGCTGGGCAACCGGCCCGGCAACGGGCTCGGCAGCGGTGCCAGCACCACGACGCTGCAGCTCAACACGCAAACATACTTCTGGCTCGCGAACGGCCGCATCCTGCGCATGCGCCTAAACGTGGCGCAGTCCGTTTCCGGCAAGGCGCAGGTCGAAGACGTCAGCGTCTACGGCACGGCGAACGGCTTTCGCGGCCACGCCAGACCCGGCAACTCGTTCTTCGTCAACGCGGCCTGGGAATACAGCCTGAGCCGGCGCTGGGTGCTGGCGTTCGACCTCACCTGGCGCCGCAATCACGGTACCCGCGTGGACGGCGTGATGCTGCCCGGCGATGCGCATATCCGTCGAAGCTCGGGTTCCAGCGAAGCATTCGGCTTCGCGCCCGCGATCGAATACAGCTGGCGCGCCAACCTGGGCGTGTTGTTCGGCACCCGGGTAATCACCGGTTGCCACACGCCGACCACGATCACCCCGGCGATCGCGATCAATTACGTGCACTGAGAACCGGTGAGAGTTCGATCCTAGTCATCGAAGCTGGAATCATCCGACCGAAAGTATCGGCTCCGGGGCCGCATCGTCCTTCGTGGTCCGCCAGTTCCTCACCAGCGTGCTCACCCTGAAACCATGCCCGCCTGACGACAAGTCAGCGGTTGCTCACCCCGTGGGGCACGTGCCCGGTCGCCACGTGCTTGCGCGCGGACTCCACATTGGCCGGCGAATCGTCGAAGAAGATGTCGGCGCCGAACGCGTCGAGGAACGGACCCTTGTCGCGACCACCGAGGAACAGCGCCTCGTCGATGCGCACGCCCCACTTGCGCAAGGTGAGGATCACGCGCTTGTGCGCGGGTGCGGAGCGGGCGGTTACCAGGGCCGTGCGGATCGGCGAGTCTTCGGCGGGGAACGCGGTCTGCAGGTGATGCAGCGCGGTGAGGAAGCCGCGGAACGGACCCACCGACAGCGGCTCGGTGGCGTGTTCGGTTTCGCTGCGATGGAACGCTTCCAGGCCTTCCTCGCGCGACACCCGCTCGCCCTCGTCGCCGAAGATCACCGCGTCGCCGTCGAACGCGATGCGCAGTTGCTCGCTCATGCGCGGCGGCGCGGTGCTGGGCAGGATCGTCGCCGCGGCCACGCCGGCGGCAAGCGCACGACCCACATCCTCGGCGTTGGCTGAGAGGAACAGGTCGGCCTTGAACGGCGCGATGTAGTCGGACGTCGGCGCACCGCTGGTGAACGCGGCGCGGCTGATTTCCAGGCCGTAGTGCTGGATCGCGTTGAAGATGCGCAGGCCGGTGTCGCCGGAATTGCGCGACAGCAGGATCACCTCGACCGGCGGCACGTCGCCGGCCAGCTTGTTGAGGCCGAGCAGCTTCTGCACCAGCGGGAACGCCACGCCGGGCTGAAGGATGTCGTTTTCGTGATCGATCTGGAACGAGCGGTAAGCGTCGAGCCCATCGCGCTCGAACAGCGCGTGGCTGTCGCCGAGGTCGAACAGCGCGCGCGAGGAAATGGCGACGACCAGTCGGTTGTCGCCGACGGCGGCGGGATCGTGCGCATCGACGGGGAAAGTGGTCATGCGTCGTGTGCCTGGTCAGAAGATGGCATTGAATCTAGCAAACGTGCTGTGGTTGTGGCGGCGGTTGAGCAAGAGCTTGCTCCTCACTCCGCCGCAAACTGCTCGTCCAGTATGCGCTGTTCGAGGTTGTGCTCGGGATCGAACAGCAGCCGCACGCCCTGCCCGCCGGACTGCCTGATCGCCACCGTGCGAACGTCGCGCACTTCATGAAAATCGGCAGTGGCGCTGACCGGACGTTTGCCGGGGTCGAGCACGCGCAGGATCACTTCGGTGCGATGCGGCAGGATCGCGCCGCGCCAGCGACGCGGGCGGAATGGGCTGATCGGGGTAAGCGCGAGCACGTTCGCGTCCAGCGGCAGGATCGGGCCATGCGCGGACAGGTTATAGGCGGTGGAGCCGGCCGGCGTGGCGACCATGATGCCGTCGCAGATCAGGTTCGGCAGCTTCACGATGTCGTTGAGTTGCACTTCCAGATGCGCGGCCTGGTTGCTCTGGCGCAACAACGAGACTTCGTTGAACGCCAGCGCGGTATGCACATCGCCGGCAGCGTCGACGACCTGCATCTGCAACGGAAACAGCGACGCGGTGTGTGCGCGGGCGATCCGCTCGGGCAGGCTGTCGAGCTTGTGCTTGTTCATGAGGAAGCCGACCCGACCCAGCTTCATGCCGTAGACCGGCACTTCCAGTTCGCGGTATGCGTGCAGGGTACGCAGCATGAAGCCGTCGCCGCCCAGCGCCACGATCAGTTCGGCCCGCTCCGGCGGCACGTCGCCGTAGCGTTCCACCAGTTTGCGCTGTGCCTGCTGGGCGACACTGGTATCGCTGGCGACGAAGGCAAAGCGCATGGGATTCGGCCCGTGGTGGCGATCCGATCAGCTTACCGTAGGAGCCCGCTGGCGGGCGATGCTCTTGAATACCGACAGAAGAACATCGCCCGCCAGCGGGCTCCTACGGAGAAAGTGCGGCGATCCTGTAAAAAGAAACGCCCGGCGACCTTGCGGGTGCCGGGCGCTTCATGCCGCTTTACGATGCAGGTTTGCTCAGACCGGCACCTGCGCCAGCTGCGCCAGCCGGCGCACCGCTACCGAGGCAATCGGATAATCCGCGTTCTGGGTGAGGATTTCCGCCAGCATGCTGCGGGTGTATTGCAGCGTGGGGTCGTCGCGCTGCAGCCAGGCCTGCACTGGCGAGACGCCCTTGCTGTCACCGCTGAGGTTCAATACCTGCAACGACAGTGCGCGATGCTGGTGGTTGAGTTCGTCCAGCAGCGAGCCGCGGGCCTGCGCATGCCAGTGACCCTCGACCGGCAATGCCTCGATCTGGTTGCGCAGCCACTCCAGGTCGAGCGCCTCGCCCAGTTCGTAGAACACGGCGGCAACTTTCTCGATCGGCTGGCCGCTCTGCTGTGCCACTTCGACCATGTCCAGTGCGGCACGCAGTTCGGGCATGCGGGCCAGCCGCAACCCGAGTTCGGCGGGCAGGCCGAGGCCTTCCCACTTTTCCTGGCTGCACGAGAAATCGCCCTTGCCGGTCGACGTCAGCACGTCCGGCAAGGCCTGCCGCAAGGCCGACACGCCGGCTTGGTAACGCTCGACGTTGGCGGCGATGTCCAGCGAACCGCCCGGGCGATTCAGCAACCAGCGTGTCATGTGCCGCAGCAGCGACCAGATCTGCTTGATCGCATCGATCTGGGTGTCCTCGGCGACGTGGCTGTCGAGCGCCTCGATCTGCGCCCACAGCTCGCGGGCGTCGAGGATCTCGCGCGCGGCGGTGTACGCCTTGGCGATCGCCGCCGGACGCTGGCCGGTGTCTTCCTGCATGCGCATCATGAAGGTGGCGCCCATGCGGTTGATCGTCGAGTTGGTCACCGCGGTGGCGATGATCTCGCGCTTCAGCCGGTGGCGCTGCATGTGCTCGGCGTACTTTTCGTGCAACGGCATCGGGAAGTAGCGCACCAGTTCGCGCGACAGGTACGGATCCTCCGGCACGTCCGAATCCAGCAACTGCTGGAACAGGCGGATCTTGTCGTACGACAGCAGCACCGCCAGCTCCGGCCGGGTCAGGCCGAGGCCGCGACTCTTGCGCTCGGTCAGCTCGGCGTCGGACGGCAGGTTCTCGACCTGGCGATCGAGCGTGCCTTCGGCCTCCAGCGTGCGGATGAAATGGGCCATCGAACCGAGGCGATGCACCGACTGGTGCTCCATCAGGGTGATTGCCTGGTTCTGCCGGTAGTTGTCCCACAGCACCAGTTGCCCGACTTCATCGGTCATCGCGGCAAGCTGGGTATTGCGTGCGTCGAAGCTCAGCTCGCCGCGCTGCACGGCATCGTTCAGCAGGATCTTGATGTTCACCTCGTGGTCGGAGGTGTCCACGCCGGCGGAGTTGTCGATGAAGTCGGTGTTCAGCAGCACGCCCTTCTGCGCCGCCTCGATGCGGCCTTTCTGGGTCATGCCCAGGTTGCCGCCCTCGCCCACGATCTTGCAGCGCAGGTCGGCACCGTTGACGCGCAGCGCGTTGTTGGCACGATCGCCCACATCGGCATGCGTCTCGGCCGAGGACTTCACGTAAGTGCCGATGCCGCCGTTCCACAGCAGGTCGACCGGCGCCTTGAGGATGGCACTGAGCAGGTCGCTCGGCGCCAGATGCTCCACATCGGGCTTCAGACCCAATGCGGTGCGCACTTCCGGCGAGATCGGGATCGACTTGGCGCTGCGCGGATACACGCCGCCACCGGCGGAGATCAGCGACTTGTCGTAATCGTCCCAGCTCGAACGCGGCAGCTTGAACAGACGCTGGCGCTCGGCGAACGTGCGTGCCGCATCCGGATTCGGGTCAAGGAACACGTGGCGATGGTCGAACGCCGCCAGCAGGCGGATGTGTTCGGACAGCAGCATGCCGTTGCCGAACACGTCGCCGGACATGTCGCCGATGCCGACGCAGGTGAAATCCTGCGTCTGGCAGTCGCGGTTGAGCGAACGGAAATGGCGCTTGACCGACTCCCACGCACCCTTGGCGGTGATGCCCATGCCCTTGTGGTCGTAACCGTGCGAGCCACCGGAAGCAAACGCGTCGCCGAGCCAGTAGTCATGCTCGATCGAGATCGCATTGGCGATGTCGGAGAACGTCGCGGTGCCCTTGTCCGCCGCCACCACGAGGTAGGGATCGTCCGCGTCGTGGCGCACCACGTCGTGCGGATTGACCACCTTGCCTTCGATCAGGTTGTCGGTGATGTCGAGCAGGCCGCTGATGAACATGCGATAGCAGGCGATGCCTTCGGCCAGCTGCGCGTCGCGATCGCCGCCGACGGGCGCCTTCTTGACGAAGAAACCGCCCTTGGAACCCACCGGCACGATGACGGTGTTCTTGACCATCTGCGCCTTGACCAGGCCGAGCACTTCGGTGCGAAAATCCTCGCGCCGGTCGGACCAGCGCAAGCCGCCGCGGGCGACCGGGCCGAAGCGCAGGTGAACGCCCTCGACGCGCGGCGCACACACCCAGATTTCCCGGTAAGGCACCGGCTTGGGCAGGTCGGGCATTTTGTGCGCATCGAGCTTGTAACTGATGTACGGGCGATGCGCGCCATCCCACTGCTGGAAGAAACTGGTGCGCAAGGTGCCGCGGATCAGTGCCACGAAGCTGCGCAGGATGCGATCTTCATCAAGGCTGCCGACGGTTTCCAGCAGCTGGTGGATGGTCGCCTCGATCGTCTTGATCTGCTCGTCGCGCGGCTTGGACAAGGCGACGCTCAAGCCGTCGACCAGCGACGGCTGCGCAGCCTGTACGGTGGCCGGGATCAGCGCCCGCATCTCGGTGGCCAGAGTGGCACCGGCGACTTTCAACTCGTCGCCGGAAAGCGCTTCGCGGCGCGGATCGAACTTCGCCAGGAACAGCTCCACCAGCAGGCCGGCGACTGCCGGATAGCGGTTGAGGGTTTCCTCCATGTACGCCTGCGAGAACGTCGCGCCGGTCTGCAGCAGGTATTTGCAATAGCCGCGCAACATCGCGACCTGGCGCCAGCCAAGCTTGGCGCCCAGCACCAGCCGGTTGAAGCCGTCGTTCTCCGCGTTGCCGCGCCATATCTGCTCGAACGCATCCTCGAACAGCGCGCCGACCTGCTCGACGCTGAAGGTGAGCGCACCCACCGGCTGCACTTCGAAATCCTGGATCGACAACGGCGTGCTGTCGCCGCCGACCTCGTAGACGTGTTCGGTCAGCACGCGCAAGCCGAGGTTTTCCAGTTGCGGCAGCACTTCGGACAGGGCGATGTCGCCGCCCGAGCGATAAACCTTGAAGCGCAGCGTGTCAGGTGCCTTCGGCGGGTGATAGAACGACATCCGCAGCCCGTTGTCGCCGGCCAGCTGGGCCAACTGATGGACGTCCTCGGCAGCCACCGCCGGACTTACCTCCTCGACGTATCCGGCCGGCAGGGACTTCACGTAACGATTGGCCAGCACCACACCCTCATGGTCGCCGCGCAGCCGCACCAGCGCATCGCGAACCTCGTCGTGCCAGTTGCGCACGATGCCGGCGACGCCTTCCTCCAGCGTCGCCAGGTCGTACACGGGCTGGTCGCCGATCCGCGGTCGCACCACGATGGTCAGTCGCGCCAGCGCGGCCTCGCCCATCTGCACGGATGAGTCGCTCTGTTCGGCATGCAAGGCCTGGCCCAGCAGCGCCTCGATGCGTTCGCGCACCGAAGTGTTGAAGCGGTCGCGCGGCACGAACACCATGCACGTGAAGAAGCGGCCGTAGCGGTCGCGTCGCACGAACAATCGCGTACGGGCGCGCTGGCGCAATTCGAGGATGCCCATCGACGTGGCGAACAGCTCGTCCTCGGTACTTTGCAGCAGCTCCTCGCGCGGCAGCGTTTCGAGGATGTGGCGCAGCGACTTGCCGGAATACGAATCGCGCTTGAGCCCGGAACGGGCCAGTACGGCCTCGACCTTGTGTCGCACCAGCGGCACGTCCTGCGGGCGTGCCATGTAGGCATTGGAGGAGTACAGGCCAAGGAAGCGCTGCTCGGCTACCGCCTTGCCATTGGCGCCGAACTGCAGCACGCCGATGTAATCCATGTAGCCGGCGCGGTGCACGTGCGAGCGCGCGTTGGTCTTGGTCAGGATGATCGCGTCGGTCGCGCCGGATTGCGGCAAGTCGCTGGCAGCCAGCGAGCGCAGCGAACGCGGAGCCATCGAGCGCTCATGTCCGCGCAGGATGCCCAGCCCGGACGCGTCGACCGCGCGCAGCACGCGGTCACCATCGGTCTCGGCAACCTCATACTCGCGATAGCCGAGGAAAGTGAAGTTGTCGTCGGCAATCCAACGCATGAACTCGCTGGCCTCCTGCACGGCCGCCGCATCCAGCGGCAACTCGCGCCTCGGCAGCTCGTTGGCAATCGCCAGCGCCTTGTCGCGGATCGCCGCCCAGTCGTTGACCGCGGCACGCACGTCCTCCAGCGCGGCTTCCACCTGCGCCTTCAGCTGCGCCTGCTCCGCATCGTCGGCAACCCGGTCCACTTCAAAATGCATGAGCGACTCGGCGCTGCCGGTGGCGTCACCGAGCCCCAGCAGTTTGCCCGACGCATCGCGCGTCACCTTCAACACCGGATGGATGACCGCATGGATCTGCAGCTTCGTCGAAACGATCATGCTCACCGTGTCGACCAGAAACGGCATGTCGTCGGTGACGATCTGCAGCAGGCTGCGGCCGGCGTGGGTTTCGGCGGAATTGAGCACGCGGATCGACGCCCGACCCGGCTGGCGTTGCTGCATGAATTCCAGCAGGCTGGCGACCAGTGCCGCCCATTGCACCGGCGTATGCAGGTTGACGTCGCTGCCGCCTATGCGCGCGAAGAACGCATCACAGAAAACCTGCGCCTCACTCAGCCGCTGGGGCGACAAGCCGCCCTTTTTCAACTCTGCAAGCACTACAGACGGAAGGGAGACATCGTTCGCCGCATGGGTCGCATTCATGGCATCTACTGGTCAGTGGAGACAGGGATTGAGAATGTGGGTAAAAAAGCCCTCAAAGGATACGCCGCGCGTCATGGCGAATCCAGCCAAGCCACGCGACATCCACCATGCCCTTGCGCATGGATTCAGCGAACCGGCGGCAGCAACCGATCGAAACGACTTGAGCCGATGCCATCGCCTGCCGCATGGACTTTCTTGCCGGCACTCGCCTATGCTCCGCGGGTCTAAAAAGCAAGGATGTTTTTTGGCAAGCCCGTCCCCTTGTCCCTTCAGGCGAGAAGCTCTCTTTCGCGCCATGCGCGAATACCCGCGGCGAGGCTCCGGCGATATGCCGTGCGCTCGCGTGAGTGTTTCGACGGGGCATGGTGAGCGCCTTCGACATGCATTTGAATCGTATCGATCTGCACGTCGCCGCCACTCGCGATTTTCCTGTCCACACATTTCGGCTTTCGAAATGTGGGAACCCGTAATCGCGAGAATGGAAGTCACCATCGCGCTGTTCACATCGCAGCGAGGCCTGTCAATGACTGGATTCCGGTTGCGATTAAAATGTAAACTGGCCGGTATAGTCTGATCCGCGAAGCGCTTGGCACAGCGCTTTCCGGTACGGCACGGCAACGCTTGCGGACGTCTCCGCGGCCCGGCCAACCAATGACACACGACACACCACGGATTGCAATGCAGTATCTGATTACCGATCAGTTGCAACGCGCTCCGGCTACACCTCAATCCCCGATTCAAAGACAAGATCTGGAGCTCCCATGAAGTCCTCTGTACTGTGCACGCCATTGTTGTGCCTGAGTCTGCTGGCGCTGAACGCCTGCGGCAAAGGCAAGGAGCAAGGCCCGCCACAGATGCCGCCACCGGAAGTCGGCGTGATCAAGGCACAACCGCAGAACTCCCCGCTGACGCGCGACCTGGTCGGCCGGCTGTCTGCCTATCGAAGCGCCGATGTGCGCGCCCGCGTGCCGGGCGTGCTGCTCAAGCGCGCCTATGACGAAGGCACCGACGTCAAGAAGGGCCAGTTGCTGTTCCAGATCGACCCTGCTCCGTTGAAGGCCGCGCTGGCCGCCAGTTCGGCGGCATTGGCCCAAGCCCAGGCCACCTACACCAACAACAAGATCACCGCCAAGCGCGTGCGGGAACTGGCGCCGAAGGGCTACGTCTCCAAGTCGGACCTGGACAACGCACTGGCCGCCGAGCGCAGCGCCGCCGCTGCGGTGCAGGCCGCGCAGGCGAACCTGCAGACCGCCCGCATCAACCTCGGCTACGCCAACGTGACCTCGCCGATCGACGGTCGCGCCGGCCAGCAGCAGGTCACCGAGGGCGCGCTGGTCGGCAACGGCGATGCAACCCTGCTTACCACGGTCGACCAGATCGATCCGCTGTACGTGAACTTCACCATGAGCGTGGCCGCGATGGAGCGGATGCGCCGCGAGCAGAACAGCGGCAACGTCACCCTGGCCGGACCGGACAAGGCCAGCGTGCAGATCACCCTGCCCGATGGCAGCGCCTACGCCGAAGCCGGCACGCTGGATTTCTCCGACGCCTCGGTCAACCCGGCCACCGGTTCGGTCAACCTGCGTGCCACCATCCCGAACCCGAAACACAGCCTGCTGCCGGGCATGTACGTGACGCTGAAGGCGAACCTCGGCCAGCAGCACAAGGTGTTCCTGATCCCGCAGGCCGCGGTCCAGCGCGATACGGTCGGTGCCTTCGTGATGACCGTGGCTGCCGACGGCAAGGTCGCACGCAAGGACATCACCGCAACCGACATGGCCGGCAGCAACTGGGTCGTCACCGATGGGCTCGCTGCCGGCGACCAGGTGGTGGTGTCGGGCATCCAGAACGTGAAGGCCGGCGAGCCGGCGAAGGCCAGTCCGTGGCATGACGCCACCCCCGGCGGATCATCCCCAGCCAAAGCTCCGGGCAAAGTCCCGCGCGGCAAGTAACGGAGCGAAGACCATGCCGAGTTTCTTCATCGACCGCCCGATCTTCGCCTGGGTGGTCGCCATCCTGATTTCCCTGGGTGGCGTGCTGGCCATCCTCAACCTGGGCGTGGAGTCGTATCCCACGATCGCGCCGCCGTCGGTGACGGTGTCCGCCAGCTATCCCGGTGCCAGCGCCGACACCACCGAGAAAACCGTCACCCAGGTAATCGAGCAGCAACTCACCGGCATCGATCACCTGCTGTATTTCAGCTCGTCGTCCAGCGCCAGTGGCCGCGCCAGCATCACGCTGACCTTCGAAAGCGGCACCGACCCGGACATCGCCCAGGTGCAGGTGCAGAACAAGGTGGCACTGGCCACCCCGCGACTGCCGTCCGAGGTGACCCAGCAGGGCGTGGTGGTGGCCAAGGCCAACGCCGGTTTCCTGATGGTGGTGGCGCTGACCTCGAGCAACCCGACTATCGATCGCAACCGCCTCAACGACATCGTCGGCTCGCAGGTGCTGGACCAGATTTCGCGTGTGCCCGGCGTCGGAAGCACCCAGCAGTTCGGTTCCGAGTACGCCATGCGCATCTGGCTGAACCCGGACAAGCTGCAGGGCTATGGGCTGTCGGCCAGCCAGGTGCTCGCGGCGATCAAGGCGCAGAACGTGCAGTTCGCCGCCGGCTCGCTCGGTGCCGACCCGGCCGTGCCCGGCCATGGGTTCAATGCCACGGTGTCGACCGAGGGTCGCTTCACGACGCCCGAGCAGTTCGCCGGCATCATCCTGCGCGCCAACGCCGACGGCACCACGGTCACGCTGGGCGATGTGGCACGAATCAGCTTCGGACCGAACGGTTACGGCTTCGACACCCAGTACAACGGCAAGCCGATCGGCGCGTTTGCGATCCAGTTGCTGCCCGGCGCGAACGCACTGGACGTGTCCACCGCGGTGCGCGCCAAGATGGACGAGCTCGCCACGAGCTTCCCGCAGGGCGTGACCTGGTTCAGCCCGTACGACAGCACCAGCTTCGTCACCATCTCGATCAGCGAAGTAGTGCACACGCTGATCGAGGCGATCATCCTGGTGTTCCTGGTGATGCTGCTGTTCCTGCAGAACATCCGCGCCACCATCATCCCGACCTTGGTAATCCCGGTCGCCTTGCTGGGCACTTTCCTGGGCATGCTGGTGCTCGGCTTCACGATCAACCAGTTGACCCTGTTCGGCATGGTGCTGGCGATCGGCATCGTGGTCGACGACGCGATCGTGGTGATCGAGAACGTCGAACGCATCATGACCGAGGAAAATCTGTCGCCGAAGGACGCCACGCGCAAGGCGATGGGCCAGATCACCGGCGCGGTGGTCGCGATCACCGTGGTGCTGGCGGCGGTGTTCGTGCCGTCGTCGCTGCAGCCCGGCGCCACCGGCGTGATCTACAAGCAGTTCGCGCTGACCATCGCGGTATCGATGGGTTTCTCCGCGTTCCTCGCGCTGTCGTTCACGCCGGCGCTGTGCGCCAGCTTCCTGCAGCCGGAACACGAAAAGAAAAAGAACATCGTCTACCGCAAGTTCAACGAGGCGTTCAACCGGACCACGCATACCTACACCGGCCACATCGGCGGCGCGATCCGCCACGCGCCGCGCTGGATGCTGGCCTTCCTGCTGGTCGCGGCGCTCGGCGGCTTCCTCTACACCCGCCTGCCCGGCAGCTTCCTGCCGGAAGAGGACCAGGGCTATGCCCTGTCGGTGATCCAGTTGCCTCCGGGGGCGACCAAAGAGCGCACGTCCAGGGTGATGGCGCAGATGCGCGAGATCCTGAAAAAGGATCCCGCCGTGGAAGGCGTGCTGCAGGTCACCGGCTTCAGCTTCATCGGTTCGGGCGAGAACGCCGGCATGGCCTTCATCAAGCTCAAGGACTGGGCCAAGCGCGACACCACCGCGGCTGAGTTCATCCAGCGCGCCAACGGCGAGATGCAGCAGATCCACGACGCGCGCATCTTCGTGGCCAACATTCCCACCGTGCAGGGCCTGGGCCAGTTCGGCGGCTTCGACATGTACCTGCAGGATCGTGGCGGTGCCGGGCGTGAGGCGCTTACCCAGGCGCGCAATACCCTGCTCGGCAAGGCCAGCCAGGATCCCGTGCTGACCGGCGTGCGACCGAACTCGCTGGAAGATTCGCCGCAGCTGCATCTGGATGTCGATCGCGTGCAGGCGCAGTCGATGGGCCTGTCGGTGGGCGACATCTACAACGCGATCGGCCTGATGCTGGCACCGGTCTACGTCAACGATTTCACCTATGGCGGCCGCGTCAAGCGCGTCATCATGCAGGCCGATGCACCGTACCGGATGGGCCCGGACGCCCTGCAGCACATCTTCACCCCCGGCCCCACGCCTGCCGGCAGCAGCACGCCGCAGATGATCCCGTTGTCCAACGTGGTGCACACGCGCTGGGATGTCTCGTCACCCTCGCTGACCCGCTACAACGGCTATTCCGCCGTCGAGATCGTCGGCTCGCCGGCACCGGGGCACGCCTCGGGCGAGGCGATGAACGAGATGCAGAAGATCGTCAACGACGACCTGCCGAAGGGTTTCGGCTTCGACTGGACCGGCCAGTCCTACCAGGAAATCCTTTCCGGCAATGCCGCCACGCTGCTGATGGTGCTGTCGATCGTGATCGTGTTCCTGGCACTGGCTGCGCTGTACGAAAGCTGGTCGATCCCGGTCGCGGTGTTGCTGGTGGTGCCGCTGGGCCTGCTCGGCGCCGTCGTGTTCACCCTGCTGCGCGGCCTGCCCGACGACATCTACTTCAAGATCGGCCTGATCACCGTGATCGGACTGGCCGCGAAGAACGCGATCCTGATCGTGGAATTCGCGGTGGCCGAACAGAAGGCCGGGCGCACGCTGCGCGAGGCGACCGTCGATGCGGCGCGACTGCGACTGCGGCCGATCCTGATGACCTCGCTGGCGTTCATCCTCGGCGTGTTCCCGCTGTTCATTTCCAGCGGTGCCGGCGCCAACGCGCGTCACGCGATCGGTACCGGCGTGATCGGCGGCATGCTGTTCGCCACCTTCCTCGGCGTGCTGCTGATCCCGGTGTTCTACGTGGTAGTCCGCCGCCTGCTGGGCGACAAGCTGGATGGCGATGCGCCGGCTGCCGTCTCGAGCCACAACGGCATGCAATCGTTCGACTCGGACCCGCACCGCGGGGCGTGAAGCGAGGAGTGAGTGTGGAGGAGTGAGAAACGAGCAAGAGCCACTCCGCTCCCTGCATGAGAATGCGCACTCGATGAGAGAAAGAAAAAGGCCCCTGCTTGTGCCGGGGCCTTTTTCTTTCCAACACCGTCGGAACCGATGTAGAGGCTGACGGGAAACAGGCTGTGTCCTTTTACCCTGGCCTTTACTCGTTTCTCACTCCTCCACACTCACTCCTCGCGTCCTAGCGCAACCCCGTTTCCGCCCGTGCGATCACCAGCCGCTGGATCTCGCTGGTGCCCTCGTAGATCTCGGTGATCTTGGCGTCGCGGAAGTAGCGCTCCAGCGGCATCTCCTTCGAGTAGCCCATGCCGCCATGGATCTGCACCGCCTGGTGGCTGATCCACATCGCCGCTTCCGACGCGGTGAGCTTGGCTACCGCGGCCTCGGTGCCGAAACGGCCGCCATGCTTCTCGGTTTCGCCCTTCATCCATGCCGCGCGCAAAGTGAGCAGCGTGGCCGCGTCGAGCTTGCACTTCATGTCGGCGATCTTCGACTGGGTCATCTGGAACGTGCCGATCGGCGCACCGAAGGCCTTGCGGTCGCGCGCCCACTGCAACGTCGCCTCGTACGCTGCGCGGGCAATGCCGACGGCCTGCGAGGCGATGCCGATGCGGCCGGCGTCGAGCACGCCCATTGCGATGGAGAACCCCTTGCCCTCGTCACCGAGCAGGTTTTCCTTCGGCAGCACGTAGTCGGTGAACTCGATCTCGCAGGTGGCCGAGGCGCGGATGCCGAGTTTCGGCTCGGTCTTGCCGGCGTGGAAGCCCGGCAGCTGGGTATCGACGATGAAGGCCGACACGCCCTTCGCGCCGATGCCCGGCGTGCTGATGGCGAACAGCACGATGTAGCGCGCGACCGGGCCGGACGTGATCCAGCTCTTTTTGCCGTTGATCACCCAGTCGCCGTTGTCGTTCTTCGCGGCGCGGGTATGCATCGCCGAGGCGTCGGAACCGGACTGCGGCTCGGTCAGCGCGTAAGCGCCGATGGCCTCGCCGGTGGCGATCGCGCGCACGTACTTCTGCTTCTGTTCCTCGTTGCCGTGCTTGAGGATGCCGTTGCAGAACAACGAATTGTTGACCGACATGATGGTCGAGGTCGCCGCGTCGGCCGCGGCGATCTCGATCATCGCCAGCACATAGGCGACCGGGTCCATCCCGGCACCGCCGTATTCCTCGGGAACCTCGATGCCCATCAAGCCGAGCTGGCCCATTTCGCGGATATTGTCCAGCGGAAACTCGCCCTTGGCGTCGAGCTCGGCGGCCACGGGCGCAATGCGCCTGGAAGCAAAGTCGCGGGCGATCGACTGGATCGACAACTGGTCTTCGGTAAATCGGAAATCCATGCACTACTCCCGGCACCGCGCGCAGCGGCTGATCAAGAAAAAGCGAGCCGCCCATTGTAGTCGTTCACCCTTGTGGGAGCGACTTCGGTTGCGATGGTGCAGCGTGACGGCAGGCAAGAACGTCGCCGCCGAAGTCGCAGCCGCAGGTTTGCCACGCGGCGCTTGACGCCTTCGCAAGCGCGGCCTAGCCTATACATCTTTATATCGCGATAAAAGGATGCTCGATGGATCTGGCGACTGCCTCCAGCGTGCTCCGGCTATTGGCCGACCCTACCCGCGTTCGCCTGCTGGCCCTGCTTGAACATGAAGAACTCACGGTGGCCGAACTGGCAGCCGTGCTGCACCTGGCGCAGCCGCGCGTGTCCACCCACCTGGCAAAGCTGAAGGAAGCCGGTCTGGTGCGCGACCGCCGCGCCGGTGTATCGGCCTATTACCGCGCCAACAACGATGGCGACGAAACCCGCCACAGCCTGCTCATTTCGTTGCGCGAAAGCATCGACGATGCGCTGCTGCACGAAGATACCGCCCGCTTGCCCGGCGTGCTCGCCCATCGGGCTCGCGAGGAAGGCTGGGCCGATACCGTGGCCGGCGACATGGAGCGCCATTACTCGCCCGGTCGCACCTGGGAAACACTGGCGCGCTCGCTGCTGCAACTGCTCGGCACCGGCGACGTGCTGGATATCGCTTCCGGCGACGGCATCACCGCCGAGTTGCTCGCCCCCCACGCGCATTCGATCGTCTGCGTCGACTCGAGCGAACGCGTGGTGGAAGCGGCGGCGAAGCGACTCAAGTCGTTCGCCAACGTGCAAGTGCGCCAGGGCGACATGCATGCACTGGATCTCGGCAAGCAGCGTTTCGACCTGGTGTTGATGCTGCACGCCCTCACCTATGCCGAACACCCCGCGAAAGCCGTCGCCGAAGCGGCGCGGCTACTGCGTCCCGGTGGTCGCCTGCTTGCCGTCACGCTGGGCCAGCACGATCACCGCGCCGTGGTCGAGCCGTTCGACCATCGCAACCTCGGCTTCCGCAGCGAGCAGCTTGGTGGCTTCGCGCAAGCTGCCGGCCTGGAGGTGCTCAGCTGCACTCGCCTCAGTCGCGAGCGCAAGGCACCGCATTTCGAGGTGATCAGCCTGCTCGCACGCAAGCCGGCATGAGCACCGATCTTCACGCAAATACACGTCGATTCGAGAACACTCCATGAGTACCCTGCCCTGGCTCCACCCCGATCGCGTCGCCCTGCTGGAGCAGGCGCTGCGTCAGCGCATCCTGATCCTCGACGGCGGCATGGGCACCATGCTGCAGGCGCATGAGCTGGACGAAGAGGGCTTTCGCGGCGCGCGGTTCGAGCATGGCCACGATGGCCATGCGCAGGTCCACGACAATCATGCCCACCCCGGCGGCTGCGACCTCAAGGGCAACAACGACCTGCTGTCGCTGACCAAACCGGAGATCATCCGCGGCGTGCACGATGCCTACCTGGAAGCCGGCGCCGACTTGATCGAAACGAACACCTTCAACTCCACCCGCATCAGCCAGTCCGATTACAAGCTGCAGCATCTGGCGCACGAGCTGAACCTCGCCGGCGCTCGTCTCGCCCGCGCCGCCTGCGACGCGATGACCGCGAAAACGCCGGAAAAGCCGCGCTTCGTGATCGGCGTGCTCGGCCCCACCAGCCGCACCGCTTCGCTGTCGCCGGACGTCAACGATCCGGGCTTCCGCAACGTCACGTTCGAGGAACTGGCCGAAAATTACTCCGAATCCGCCGACGGCCTGATCGAGGGCGGCGCCGACGTACTGATGGTCGAGACGATCTTCGACACCCTCAACGCCAAGGCGGCGCTGTTCGCGCTGAGCGAGCTGTTCCATCGGCGCGGCGCACGGATGCCGGTGATGATCTCCGGCACCATCACCGACCGTTCCGGGCGCACCCTGTCCGGCCAGACGGCCGAAGCGTTCTACTACTCGGTGCGCCACGCGCGGCCGTTGTCGGTCGGCTTCAACTGCGCGCTCGGCGCCGAGGACCTGCGCCCGCACGTGCAAACCCTGGCCAACCTCGCCGAGACCTACGTCAGCACGCATCCGAACGCGGGCCTGCCCAACGCGTTCGGCGAATACGACGAGACCCCCGAACACATGGCCAGCGTGATCGGCGGCTTCGCCCGCGACGGCCTGCTGAACCTGGTCGGCGGTTGCTGCGGCACCACGCCGGCGCACATCAGGGCGATCGCCGAAGCGGTGCACAACTTCGCACCGCGTGTATTGCCCTCCGCCGACCAAGCGGAGGCCGCATAAATGGCACGTCATACCCGCCTGTCCGGCCTCGAACCGCTGGTCATCACGCCCGACCTCTTGTTCATCAACGTCGGCGAACGCACCAACGTCACCGGCTCGGCGCAGTTCAAGAAGCTGATCAAGGAAGACCGCTACGACGAGGCCGTCGAAGTCGCCCGCCAGCAGGTTGCCAATGGCGCGCAGGTGATCGACATCAACATGGACGAGGGCCTGATCGACTCCGAGGCGGCGATGACCCGCTTCGTGAACCTGATCTCGTCCGAACCCGACATCGCCCGCGTGCCGTTCATGATCGACTCGTCCAAGTGGACGGTGATCGAGGCCGGCCTGCGCTGCCTGCAGGGCAAGGGCATCGTCAACTCGATCTCGATGAAGGAAGGCGAGGCGGCCTTCCTCGAACAGGCACGCAAGGTGCAGCAGTACGGCGCCGCCGCCGTGGTGATGGCGTTCGACGAACAAGGCCAGGCCGATACCTGCGAACGCAAGGTGTCGATCTGCGCGCGTGCCTACGAGCTGCTGACGAAGGAACTCGACTTCCTGCCCGAAGACATCATCTTCGACCCGAACATCTTCGCCATCGCCACCGGCATCGAGGAACACAACAACTACGCGGTGGATTTCATCGAGGCCACGCGCGAGCTGAAGCGGCGTTTCCCCGACTGCCACATCTCCGGTGGCGTCTCCAACGTGTCGTTCTCGTTCCGCGGCAACAACGTCGTGCGCGAGGCGATCCACTCGGTGTTCCTGTACCACGCGATCCGCGCCGGCATGGACATGGGCATCGTCAACGCCGGTGCGCTGACGATCATGGACGACATCGACCCGCCGCTGCGCGAGCGCGTCGAGGACGTGGTGCTGAACCGCCGCGAGGACGCCACCGAGCGCCTGCTGGAGATCGCCGACAACTACAAGGGCAAGCGCGGCGCGGCCGAGGTCGAGACGCTGGCCTGGCGCGAGAAGGACGTGCGCGAGCGGCTCAGCCATGCGCTGGTGCACGGGATCGACCAGTTCGTGGTCGAGGACACCGAAGAGGCGCGCCAGATGTCCACGCGTCCGCTCGACGTCATCGAAGGCCCGCTGATGGACGGCATGAACGTGGTCGGCGACCTGTTCGGCGCCGGCAAGATGTTCCTGCCGCAGGTGGTCAAGTCCGCCCGCGTGATGAAGAAAGCCGTAGCCTACCTGCTGCCCTACATCGAGGCGGAAAAGCTGCGCACCGGCGACACCGGCAAGAACAACGGCAAGATCGTGATGGCCACGGTCAAGGGCGACGTGCACGACATCGGCAAGAACATCGTCGCGGTGGTGCTCCGCTGCAACAACTTCGAGGTGATCGACCTCGGCGTGATGGTGCCGGCGCAGAAGATCCTGGAAACCGCGATCGCCGAGAACGCCGACATGATCGGCCTGTCCGGCCTGATCACGCCGTCGCTGGAGGAAATGGGCCAGGTCGCCCGCGAGATGCAGCGGCAGGACTTCCACATCCCGCTGCTGATCGGCGGCGCCACCACCTCGCGCGCGCACACCGCGCTGAAGATCGAGCCGCACTACAAGGCGGGATGCGTCTGGGTGAAGGACGCCTCGCGCGCGGTCGGCGTGGCGCAGTCGCTGGTCAGCAAGGATCTGGTCGAGGCGTTCCTCGAAAAAATCCGTCTCGAATACGCCGACGTGCGCGAGCGCCACCGCAATCGCGGCCCCGGCAAGAAACTGGTATCGCTGGAACATGCGCGCGCACACCGCTTCAGTTGCGATTGGGCGGCCTACGATCCGCCGCAACCGAACCGGCCGGGCGTCACCGTATTTCACGACTACGACCTCGCCACGATCCGTCGCTATATCGACTGGACCCCGTTCTTCCAGGCCTGGGAACTGGCCGGCCACTACCCCGCCATCCTCACCGACGAGGTGGTCGGCCCGCAGGCCAGCGCGCTGTTCAAGGATGCGCAGGCGATGATGGACAGGATCATCGCCGAGAAGTGGCTGACCGCCCGCGCCGTGATCGGCCTGTGGCCGGCCGCCAACATCGGCGACGACGTCGAGGTCTACACCGACACCGGCCGCACCACGCGGCTCGCCAGGCTGTGCAGCCTGCGCCAGCAGGCCGACAAGCCACCCGAGCGCCCCAACCTCTGCCTCGCCGACTTCATCACGCCGAAGGAATTCGACAAACCCGACTGGATCGGCGGCTTCGCGGTCACCGCCGGCCTCGGCATCGAGGAACACCTGGCCCGCTTCCAGGCCGACTACGACGACTACTCTTCGATCATCCTCAAGGCCTTGGCCGACCGCCTCGCCGAAGCGTTCGCCGAACACATGCACGAGCGCGTGCGCAAGGAATTCTGGGGTTTCGTGCCGGACGAGTCGCTCGACAACGACGCGCTGATCGCCGAGAAATACCGCGGCATCCGCCCCGCCCCCGGCTATCCCGCCTGCCCCGAACACACCGAGAAAGCCACCCTGTTCCAACTGCTGGACGTCACGAAAAACACCGGCATCGAACTCACCGAAGGCTTCTCGATGTACCCGGCCGCCGCGGTCTCCGGCTGGTACTACTCGCACCCGGACAGCCAGTATTTCGTGGTCGGCCGTCTCGGCAAGGACCAGGTCGAGGACTACGCCCGACGCAAGGGATGGTCCCTCGCCGAAGCCGAACGCTGGCTCGCATCGAACCTGGATTACGAACCCGAATAACCGCGCATCACCTGCAGGAGCGCACCCGTCAGACCGTGGCGTCGCCGGTAATGCTGTTCTTGCGGTGGCGCAGGTGCACGATCAGGTTGTAGACCGAAACGAATACCGGAAAGAAGTTCGAGAGAATGCCCACCGAATCGTTCTTGCCCACGATGAAGTACGCCAGCAAAAGCATGCTTCCGAACACCGACAGCCACCAGAACGACAGCGGCATCACCACGCGCTTGTACTTGCGCGTGTAGTACAGCTGCACGAACCAGCGGCTGGTGAACATCAGCGTGCCGGCATAACCGACCATCTTCCATGGTGTCAGATGGAACTGCTGCAGCGCATGCAGGATGTGGGCAAAGTGGGTGGAGAAAAAATCCATGGTCGGGCACATCGGCGTATGGGAAGCCGCAGAGTCTAGCAACCTCCGCGCGGCTCCCACCGTTCGACGGGCCGTTCGGCATGCACAACCATTGACCCGCCCGGCGACTCCCCCTAGAATCTCGCGTTTCCGGCGGGCGGTTAGCTCAGCGGTAGAGCACTGCCTTCACACGGCAGGTGTCACAAGTTCGATCCTTGTACCGCCCACCAATAGATCGAGGAAACCGGCCCACGAGGCCGGTTTTTTCGTCCTGGCTCCATGAAAGGCACAGCGTTGCGTGTAGCAACGGGTACTTCATTCACCGGGTGGCCTTTTTCGTCAGGCGAAAAAGACTGTTGTCAAAGGGCCGCCGTCGCCGGGCTGTAAAACGCTTGCTGTATTTTTCGCGATGGCGGCCAGGATTCGCATGGAAGGTTTCCGTCGGCGCCCGCGGCCGGGCATTCAATCGGATTCGGGAGGCTTGGACGGTATGAACGGCGAGACCGGGTCGCTGGCCGGAAATGTCTCGTCCAGCGCCTCATCCTGGTTGTCGCTCTCGTTCTTCTTGCGCCGCGCTCGTTCCTCCGCGGTTTCGGGAGCCCTGGATGGATTCTTCTCGTCCGGATGGCTGGGGTCTTTGCGGTCGTTGCTGCTCATGGCGCCTCGCCTCTGTCGTGGCGTTTCAGCATGTGCAGACCGGGGTTAAGAGCCCATGTCGGTTCCGTCTACGAAAAAAGCTAAACGCAGAACGGTGCATTTCACGACGCCATCACGTAATTGCAGTTAAATCAAGGACTCAAGTGGGGTCTTTGTGAAGTTTTCGAATTTCAAGAGTGAGACCGCAGTTGTTGCATGGCCATTGATCGCTGCGCAGGTAACAACAACGAGAACGGACGCACAAGGCAATCCGCATGGCAGCCAACACCCGAATATTGCTGGTGGAGGACGATCCCGACACGCGCGAGATCACAGGCCTTCTGTTGCTCTCGCAAGGATATGAAGTGATCGAGGCGTACGATGCCGCGACGGCGCTCGCCGCAATAGACTGCCCCCCCGGCATTGACCTGATCGTCGCCGATATTTGTCTGGGGCGTGGCAGAAGCGGAGTCACGATGGCGCTGGAGATTCGACGCCGAGGCCTGAACATCCCGATCATCATGATTTCCGGCGATCTCGAGGGCGCGATTGCCGCGCAAGGCATTGATGCGGTGTTCCTGCCCAAGCCCTATGGCCGCCGGGCGTTGCTGGCGGCCGTCAGCGCGATCGACCGTCGCCATAACTGCAGTGGCGCGCGTGTGGATCCCCGAGAACGCCGGCGCCGGGCTCGGTGACTGCGCAAGCGCATGGCATCGAAGGCATCGTTCGCCGGCAAGCTATCCAACGGCCTCGCCTGGCAAGATCGCGGCTCGAAGAATGGAGAACGGGCGATGCCTCGACGGGCCAGCGTGCTGGCCTGGCTTCGTCGTCCATACCATCAGCCACTGCGATCAGGCTCCGCTGGAGCTCGCCGATGGCCAGCCCCGCAGAGCCGACGGAGGATCTGCGGGGGCGGATCGGGGGAGGCGAAACCATCGGCCGAAGTCCAGCTTCAACCTGATGACACTTCTTTGTTACGCATAAAGCATAGACTTCCCGGAAACCACCGGACTCTGGATGGGGTGCATCTGTATGTCGACACAGGGAAAAGGGAAAAGTCGTGTACTCGTCGTCGAGGACGATCCGGTCGTAGCCATGGTGGTGGAAGACGCCTTGTGCGACATGGGCGTGAATGCACTGGTCAACCTGAACCTCCCCGACGCCCTGGCCGAGATCGAGGCCAGCGAGTTCGACGCTGCATTGATCGACATGGAATTGCGCGGCGAAACCAGCAGGCCGGTGGTACTCGCCTTGCTGGCGCGCGGCGTTCCGTTTGTGGTGATGTCCGGCCGTGATCAAGCCGAACTCGCGCGGGAATTTCCGCAGGTCCGCACCGTGCTGAAACCGCTGGACCTCAAGACGCTCAGGCAGATAGTGCGAGAGCTGCTGAACGCTCCGGTACCGCGCGAGGAGCCTTGTCGGTAGAAGTCGCTTGAATTTCCAATGCCCCGGCTCCCAGACAGCAATCGCCAGGATCGCAAGGTTTCGCTGCCGCAGGGCTCTTTGCCTCGAACGTTTTCCGTTACTTGCGTCGCCGGCATCGTGTCACCGAGGATCCTCCGTCCCCTGCCGGGTGGTCGAGACAGAATTCTCGATCATGTCGCGCATGCGCTTTGCCAGCGCCTCCACGGTGAAGGGCTTGGTGATCAACTCCATGCCCGGCGCAAGGAACCCGCCGGCCACGGCCGCCTCTGATGCATAGCCGGTCATCAGCAGGATTTTCAGCCCCGGCCGCACCTCGCGCACCGCGTCGGCCAGCAAGCGGCCGTTGATGTCCGGCAATCCGATGTCCGAAACAACCAGCTCGATGGGCTCGCTCGAGTGGAGCATTTTCAGTCCCGTCTTTCCGTCGGTGGCTTCCAGTGCCCGGTAACCGAGCTGCTGCAGCACCGCAACGACCACTTCGCGCACCACCGCCTCGTCCTCCACCACAAGCACCACCTCGCCGTGGGCCGCCGTCGGCACGGGTGTCGGCATGGGTGTCGGCGCGACCACCGGCTCGATGCCGGTGCCAGCGACCGCCTGGTGCCGTGGCAGATAGAGCCTGACCGTAGTCCCCTCGCCAGGGGTGCTGCGGATATCGCAATAGCCGTTCGACTGCCGCGCGAAACCGTAGACCATCGACAGGCCCAATCCCGTACCCTTCCCTGCCGGCTTGGTGGTGAAGAACGGATCGAAGGCGCGCTCGATGACATCCGCCGGCATGCCGATGCCGGTATCGACCACCTCGATGCAGACATACGGCCCGCTGACCATGCCCCTGGGTGCCGCCCTGACCTCATCGAGATCGATATTGCGGGTGCGGATGATCAACCGGCCGCCGCCGGGCATCGCGTCGCGCGCGTTGATCGCGAGGTTGAGCACGGCGCTTTCCAGCTGGTTCGGGTCGCACAGCGCGGACCACAGATTTCCGTCCAGCTCGAATTCCAGTTGGACCTTCTCGCCCATCGTGCGCTTGATCAGGTCACGCATCGAAGCCACCAGCGCGTTGACCGACACTGCGTGCGGGTCCAGCGGTTGGCGACGGGAGAACGCCAGCAGGCGATGGGTCAACGCAGCGGCGTGATTGGCCGAGGTCAGCGCGCCGTTGATGAAGCGGTCCAGGTCAGTCGTGCGACCCGACTCGATCCGCAGCTGGATCAGGTCGAGCGAACCCATGATGCCCTGCAGAAGGTTGTTGAAATCATGCGCGAGGCCACCGGTAAGCTGGCCGACCGCCTCCATCTTCTGCGACTGGCGCAGTTGCGCCTCGATCGAGTTCTTTTCGCTGAGATCCCGCAGGAACACGTTGAAGCAGTGCCCCCTCGTCAACGGCAGCGTGCTGATGCTCAGCTCCACCGGAAGCTTTCGTCCGTCACGGGTAATCGCCTCGATCTGCCTGTTGCGGCCGCGGGATGTGTCGCGCGTGTGCGGAGGCAGACTGTCGGCAAAGCGCGACCGATCCTCCGGAGCGATGATGAGCGCCTCCAGCGGCTGGCCCAGTACGTCGCGGCGCGGCCAGCCGAACATCGCCTGCGCTTGCGGGTTCCACTCGACCACCAGGCAGGCTTCGTCCAGTTGCACGAAGCCGTCCAGCGCGGTGTCGATCACGCCGCGGGCGCGGCGCTCGCTCTCGACCAGCGCCACGCCGCTCTCCATCCGCTCGGTGATGTCGTGGGTGATCTTGGCGAAGCCGATCAGCGCGCCGTCATCGATGATCGGATCGGTCACCGCGCTGGCCCAGAAACGGCTGCCGTCCTTGCGTACGCGCCAGCCCTCCATGTCATGGCGACCTTCGGCAAGTGCGGCCTGCAACGCCTCGTTCGGCATGCCGCGTGCGCAATCTTCCGGCGTGTAGAAGCAGGAAAAATGCCTGCCAACGATTTCTTCTGCGCGATAACCCATGAGGCGTTCGGCACCGGTATTCCAGTTGCTGATGTTGCCCTGCGGATCGACCATGTAGATCGCATAGTCGACGATGGCGCCCACCAGCAGCTCGAAGTTTCGCTCGCTCCTGTGCAGTTCCATGAACGCGGTTTCAGCCACGCGCGTACGTTTGGCGATGCGCTGCTCCAGCGATGTGTTGAGCTTCTGCAACGCGCGTTCGATTTTCTTGCGTTCGGTGACGTCCACCAGCATGTTCACCACGCCGGTCATGACGCCCTCGTCGTCGAACAGCGGTGTCGGATAGGCCGCGAAGGCGATCCGACTGCCATCCGGCCGCTCGGCGAGCACCTCCTCGCCATGCACCGGCCGCGCTTCGCGGATGGCAATGGCTATCGGGCATTCGTCAGGCGGAAGCGGCGTGCCATCGAGATGAAAAAGCTTCCAGACCGAGCCCCACTCGTCTCCCGGCGCCGGGCGCCGCCCGGAGAATTCAACCGCCGCTTCGTTGTAGAACGTGATGCGGCCGTTCGCGTCGGTGGTATAGATCGCCGCCGGCAGTGCCTGCAGCAACTGGTGCGCAAGCCGTTCGCTCGCCTGGGTGGCCTCGACCAGGCGCTTCTGTTCGGTAACGTCCACCGTGAAGCAGCGGGTATGCACGAAGTTGCCTTCGCGAAAACGGCCGCTGGAACTGATCTGCACGTGCCGGATACAGCCGTCCCGTCCGATCAGCCGCGCCGGGTATTTGTCCAGCGATTGACCTGCGGCAAGGCGCTGCATGATGTCCGACAACACCTCCGGGTCGGCGTGGAATTCGTCGATGTGGTGGCCGATGTATTCGTCCCGTTGATAGCCAAGCAGATCCAGCTCGGCCTCGTTGGCGCGCAATATCGTTCCATCCGGAGCCACGAAGTGCATGCCCACGGCGCCGTTCTCGAACAGATCCTCCAGATCATCCGTCGACTCCTCGGGCTGAAAGCTGCCGAGCACGCCCCACAGCGCACCCGTGCTGTCCGTCAGCGGCGAGATGGCGCCGCGAGCCCTGCGTGGCCCGCCCGGCGCCAAGGCAATGCCGACCTCGATTCCGCATATCGGCTGCCCGCTGCGCAGGACCTGCGCCAGCGGGGTTTCCGCGCAAGACTCCTGCACGCTGTCGGAGCGACTCGGCAGCAGGGGGCACAAAAGCTGCTCCGCACGCGAACCCGTGCGCAGGGCGTCGCCCCACCATTGCCTGGCGCCCGCGTTGCACGCCACGATCAGTCCGTCGGCATCGCACACCCAGGCTGCCGACGGCATGGCCTCCAGCAGGGAATGGCCAAACTCGCCCAGTGACGCCGAATTCGCGTCCGCGGGACTTCCATGCGCATTCTCAAGCTCTGCCATCACAGCCTCTCGAACCTGATGTATGGGCAGGTAAGAACCTGACTTCGGGATTCTGCAAAACCGATCATGCGCGTTCCATGAAGGCGGCGCCACGCCCAATTTTCCGATCCGTCGAAAAATGCCCGACCACCGCGCAAGCGGATGTGATTTCCCGTTGTCGAAGGACTGACCTCCGCTTCACGGCGAATGGGTATCTTCGACTCCCGGGCGCCGGGACGGGCCGCCATCGACGCGAATGTCCTTCGACCGGCGAACGCCGATCCCGAAGGTTGCTGCAAGACACCTTCCCGCGGCCAGCCGCGACTGATTCGAGGCCCCATCATGACCAGACTCGATCGACCATTGCGGCGAGAGCTGGACGTTGCCGGCAAGACGTTCACGCTGACGATCGACCCGACCGGATTGAAGCTTTCCGAGAAAGGGCGCCGCAACGGCGTGACCCTGAGCTGGGTCGACCTGCTCAACGGTGACGCGGCGCTGGCGGCGGCATTGCAGGCGTCGACGACGGGAGCCTCGCACACATGACCTATCTCGGCGGCTGCCTGTGCGGACGGATCCACTTCGAGGCCGAAGGGCCCCCGATCGAAGTGCACTACTGCCACTGCAGCATGTGCCGCCGGGCCACCGGCAGCGCGTTCGCGGTGCTGGCATGGTTCGATACCGGCGACGTCATCTGGACACGCGGACGGCCACGCATCCTGCGTTCGTCGAGCATGGCCGAACGCGGCTTTTGTTCCGAATGCGGCACGCCACTGCTGCTCCGCCACGATCGCGACAACCGCCTTGCGCTGATGGTCGGCGCATTCGATCGTGCGGCCGAACTCGAGCCTACCCGCCACGACGGCGTGGAGGCGCGACTCCCCTGGGCGGATACCGGCGCAAGGCTGCCGGAACGCTTTACCGAGGAGGTCCTGACACGCCACGAGGCAGCCTGACGCAGCGAAGCTCCTGCATTTGAGCGATGCACCTGGACGGCTTGCCGCGGATTTCATCCGCACTGCCGCATCATCGCCGGGCATTTCGAAAGGCGAACTCGATGGGTTTTGTCGGATGGATCGCTTCAATCGGTGGCCTGCTCTTGCTCATGTCGATGGCATCGGGCTGGATCCGCCAGCTGCCGATGACCACCTTCACCCTGTATCTGGTCGCCGGCATCGTGGCCGGCCCGTGGGCGCTCGGTTTGCTGCACATCGACGTCGTCGGCCACGCCGTCGGCATTGCCCGGATAACCACGATCGCGCTGGTCATTTCGCTGTTCATGACTGGACTGAAACTGCGCATGGGTTTTCGCGCACCGGGATGGCGCATGGCGTGCCGCCTGGCGCTGCCGGCGATGGTGTTGACGGTGGCCGGGGTGTGCATGATTGCGCATTGGGCGTTCGCGCTGCCGTGGCCGCTGGCGCTCCTGCTGGGGGCGATCGCCGCACCCACCGACCCGGTGCTGGCAAGCATGGTGGCGGTGAACGACGCCGACGATCGCGACGAGCTGCGCATAGCGCTTTCAGGGGAAGCCGGTCTCAACGACGGTACCGCGCTTCCCTTTGTCGGACTGGCCCTGCTCCTGCTCGATGGACATGTCGCCACCGCCGACGTCGCACACTGGCTCGGGGTGGATTTCGTCTGGTCGCTGGCTGGCGGGCTTGGTATCGGCTTCGTCCTGGGCTGGGCCATCGGCCGGGTGGGCGCCTGGCTGAAGACGCAAAGCAGGGACATCGCGCCCAGCGATTTTCTCGCGCTCGCACTGATGGCGATTTCGTACTCGGCGGCGCAGGCGCTTTCCGCCTCCGGCTTCCTTGCGGCGTTTGCCGCCGGGGTCGGGCTGCGTCACGCCGAGCTTCATGTGGTCAAGCGCCATCCGCACCCGCGCATCCGGGACGACGACCGGCACGACGCGACACATCCACCGGCGGAGTTATTGGTCAACCCGAACGATCGCACCGCCGAGGATGCGAGAGAACCTGCCGCCTCGGTCGGCATGGTCGTCTCCGATGCGATTTCCTTCGGCGAAACGCTCGAGCGGCTGATCGCCGCGGCACTGGTGTTGCTGTTGGGTGCGGCCTTCGCGAGCTACTGGCATCCCACCGGCATGTTGGTCGCGCTGCTGCTTTTCGTGATCGTCCGTCCGCTCGCGGTCCACCTGGCCACGATGGGGTCGGGCGTCCCGCTCGCACGGCGTCTGCTGATCGGCTGGCTGGGCGTCCGCGGCATCGGCAGCCTGAACTATCTGGCTTATGCGATCACCCACGGACTCGACGGCCCGCAGGCGTCACTGCTGGCCAACTTCGTGCTGACCCTGGTCGCCCTGAGCGTGGTCGTGCACGGGATCACCACGCCGCCGTTGATGGCGTGGCGCCAGGCGCGGCTCAAGGCCCGCGGATCGGCGGACGTGCGGGGCTGACGCATCCACGCGATGGAAGATCACGTCAAATTCGCCTGGCGTCGGGTTTCCTTGGGCGGCACCACCTTGCGGTCGTCACCGGAGCCATCAAATGAACACAGCCATCGACCCGCGATGCGCCCACCCCGCCTGTACCTGCACGACGACGGCCGGCGAAGCCTATTGCAGCGAGCACTGTCGCAAGCGGGTGGAGTCGCCGCTGTCGGATCAGCAGGAAGGTTGCCAGTGTGGCCATGCGCAGTGCGCGGCCGCGCGCGACGAGGGCCAGCGGATGGAACAGCCACGCCGCGTTCAACCCGACCCGAAATGACCATCGCCGTGATACCAGGCAAATACCGCCGCTGGCACCAGCGCCCGCAGTTCCAGGCCCAGCGCCGCACAGGCGTCGAGGGCGTCGCGTAGCGCTTTTTCGCCGAGCCGCCAGCCCGGTTCCGGGGCGACGTTGAAACGTGCGTACTCGATCATGTCGAGCATCCGGGCCGACCAGTCGTACAGCAACCCGCTGCTGTCGTTCAAGCGCTCGCGCAGCCACGCACCGAGCGGCGCATGCAGCGGATAGCCCTGCTCCGCGCAGACTTGGCGCGCCAACGCTTCCACCGCTGGCGACACACCACGAAACCACTCCGTGTACCCGGCCGCCGACTGTCTGACCACCAGCGGCGCCGGCGCCCTGTCCCCGGCGAAAGTGGTGATGAACAGGCGTTCGATGCGACGCGCGTCGCGCAGATGATCGGTTTCGATCAGCAGGCCCCGATCCAGATCGAAAAACTCGAAGAAGCGACGATGCAACGTGCGCAGGCGATCCAGCGGATCGCGCGAGAAACCCACCTTCAGGATGTCCGTCTCGCGGCACGGCAGCACGTAGACGAACGTGCGCCCTCGACTGGCAAAGCGCGGATAGCCCACCTCATCGTCCAAAACAATACCTGCCTCGCCTGATCGTCATCGGCGCACCACGACGTGTCCGCCACGCCTGGCCGCCGCACACTGCACGGGCGCCCACCATGATGAATCAAGGCGAACGAGCATCGTCGGCACTTCGTGCATTGGGCATGAATTGCACGCTCAAACGCGAGCCGGACGCCTCGTCGACGCAGAAGTTGCCGGACCAGTTGCTGCATGCGCCGGTCAGCTGCCCGCCAACGGCTCAGGTGGCGCCAGACGGCGAATGCCCCGTATTGGCATGTCCGCCGAAAGCTGCAACGGGTTCGCTGCCGGTGACATCTTCCGGCTGCCCTGTCTCGCCGGGCCGCTCGACGTCGTTATCGTGGTCGCGCTTTTCCCGGTCATCCGCTCCGCCTTCCACATCGTCGGCATCGTCAGGGTCGCGCTGCTGACCGGGAATGCGCTCGGGCGCGTTTTTTGGACGGCCTGGCGACGGACCGATGCCGGCCGCCTTGCGCTCGTCTTGCGTGAGTTGCTGCTCGCCGCTCAGGGTGTCCCTGCTGTTCTTGACGCCGGCGGCACCGAATTGGGGAAGGTTGGTGTTGCCCATCTTGTTCTCCGTAGCTTGCCGGGAAATCCGGCGCGTTCGGAGTGTTGTCCAGGCGCCGTCTTCGCGAGGTGGACGCGCCGCATCACGAATGCGGCGAGGGCATACGGGTTGCCATGGTGCCGATCAGGACATCACCGTGTGCGCGTGGAACGGCAGCGGCGTGGCGTCGACGACAAGCATGGCTGCATCGGCAACGGCGAGCGTGTCGGGCTCGCCGTCGACGACGACGAGCACGCGTCCCGCTTCGATCTCGGCTTCGAACCGGCGCCTCACCGGACTGGGCTCGGCAGTCCCTGTAAGCATGCCTACCCAGCCGCCTACCGCCGCACCGACCAGCGTCATCGCGGCGGCACCGGCCAGCGTGAGACCCAGTGCCGGTACCGCGATGGCGACGAGTCCCACCAGCAAGCCGCTTCCGCCGCCCGCCAGCACGCCCTTCATGCCGCCGTGGCCGAAGTCGTCGCCGGAATCCTGCTGTTCATCGGGGATCTGCAGATTCTCCACGTCATGTCGCGCGATCAGCGAGACGTCGTCGTACGGTATGCCGGCCTGGCGCAGCGCATTGACGGCAGTTTCGGCGGCGTCGACGTCGCGGGTGCTGAATACATGGCGAGTCTTCATGTTCGCTCCTGCTGCCACTGCTGTCGCGATTTTCGCGACCGCCCGGTGACCAATGCGTGAGGACGGACGGGGCATTCCCCGCATGGGGACAAGCCGTGTTTCAACGGCGACATGAATGCACGCCGCACGCTTGAACAAATCCGTGTCGCGCCCGTCACGCTCGCTGCCATCTACTGTTTTCAGGCGCAATTCCCTGCCCAACCACGGTTACCCACCGGGATTCCCAAGGAGAGCACCAGATGAACAACAAGCATGACATCAGCACACTCAACAGCCTGATCGAAACCACGCTGGACAGCGCGGACGGCTACGCCGAAGCCGCCAAGGATGCCAAGAGCGAGCAGCTGATCTCGCTGTTTCGCGCACGTTCCGGCGAACGCCGCACAGTGGCGTCGACATTGCAGCAATGCGTTCGCTCGCTCGGAGGCAAGCCGGAGGACGATGGCACCGTACTCGCCTCCGCCCATCGCATGTTCGTCAACCTGCGCACCAGCCTTACCTCGGCCGACAACAAGGCGGTCGTGGACGAGGTCGAGCGCGGAGAGGACCACATCAAGGCGAAGTTCGAGGACGCCATGAAGGACAAGGATGTATCACCGTCCACCGCGTCGGTGATCGCCGATGTCTACACCTCGGTGCGCAACGGCCACGACCAGATGCGCGACATCAAGAAGGCGTTCCACGCGGCCGAATGATCCTGGCCGTCGCTCGCTACGCATCCGTAGCGAGCGACGGCAGCCGATGAATGCGATGCCCCGGACCGGCGACATAGCGAACCCGGAGAGGAAAGACCCACGATGAATACCGCACTTCCCAGCGAACCGTGTGCGCACCCTGGCTGTGGCTGCAAGGTCAGCAACGCACAGACATTCTGCAGCGACCAGTGCCGCGAGCAAGCGGCGAAAACGGACGCCGACGCGGAATGTGCCTGCGGTCACTCCGACTGCATTGTCGAGGAAGCATTGCGGCGCGGCGAGCCGGACTGATCTTCTCGCGGCGTCAGCCGGCTCAGCCGGCCTTGCGGGCAGGTGCGCGTTTGGCGGTCTTCTTCGCCGGCGTCTTTTTCTTCGGCGCAGCCTTTTTCTTTGCCGCCGTCTTGCGCGTCGGCTTCGCCGCGGAGCTCTTCGCCGGCGTGCGTTTCTTGCTGGCGAGGCTCTGCTGCAGCAAAGCCATGAAATCCACCACGTTGGTGGCGGCGTTTTCCGGCATGTCGGCTTCATCTTCGGCCGGCGGCGTGACCACGCCCTTGGATTTCATGCGCTTTTCGATGACCTTGCGCAGACGGTCGCGGAACTCGTCGCGGTAATCCTCGGGCTTCCACTCGTCGCTCATCGAAGCGATCAACTGTTCGGCCATGTCGATCTCTTTCGGCGAAATGCGGTATTCCGTTGCCGCGCCCTGGGGGATCTTGTAGTCGTCCACGTCGACCAGCTCCTGCGGATAACGCAGCAGCATCAGGATCAGTGCATGGCCGCGCGGCATCACCGCCGACAGGTATTCGCGCGTGCGGATCACCACCCGTGCGATACCGACCTTGCCGGTGCGCTTGAGCGTTTCGCGCAGCAGCACGTAGCCTTTCTCCGCCTTCTTGCCGGGCACCAGCACATAGGGCTTCTCGTAGTATTCGACGCCGATCGAATCCGCCTCGACGAAGGCCTTGACCTCGACCGCTTCACGTCCCTCCGAAGCGGCCGACTTGATATCCTCCGGCTCCAGCACGACGTAGCTGCCCTTCTGATACTCGAACGCCTTGACGATTTCCTTCCACGGCACTTCCTCGCCGGTTTCCGCATTCACGCGTTCATAGCGCACGGGGGTGTTGCTGCGGCTGTCCAGCATGCGGAAATGCAGATCGACGCTGCGCTCGCCCGACATCAGCGACACGGGAACATTGAGCAGGCCGAACGAGAGTGTTCCGGTCCAGATGGGACGTGCCATGGCGTGGGTTCTCCCGCAGTGGAGCTGCGATCAGGATGCGTTTCTCGCGCGGGTCTTCGCCGCCTTCTTTGCCGCCGCGGAGCGGCCGGCCGCACCTTTGGTATGCGCTGCCTTCTTGGCTGCCGCCGACCGCGAACCCGCGCTGCGTTTGGAAGCGCTCTTCTTCGCCTGGGCGGACAACGCCGATTTCGACGTCGCCTTGTGCCCTTCCTTCTTCAACGCCTTGGTGGTCGCGCGCGAGCGCTTCGCCGCGGGCTTGTGGCGATCGTTCGAAGCGGCTTCGTCGTGCGCGGCCTTCTTCTTCGTCGACTTGCTGGCGTTCTTGCCGGCCGGCACCTTCACCCCGGCGCGGCGCGCCTTGGACAGGCCGATCGCGATGGCCTGTTTGGTCGATCGCGCGCCGTGTTTGCCTTCGCGCACGTGTTCGATTTCCTCGTGCACGTATTCGCCAGCCTGGGTGCTGGGAGCCTTCCCTTCCTTCTTGTCCCTGGCCGCTGCGCGGCGCGTCTTTTCTTCAGGCATGGCAGATCTCCGGCAGTGAAGAGGATCCCCGTCCGGCGACTATTCCGATTTCGATGTGGACGTGTTGTCAAAACCGCCATGGCCATGCTTCACCCGCGGCGCACGCGGTGCCGGCTAGGGTGCGGCGGAGTCCACGACGGAGCTGCGACATGCCCTCCACCAACGGTCCCCGCACGACCAGTGCGACAGTCAAGCGCCAGCGCGCCATCCAGTCCACCATCGAACGCGACGATGCGCAGGCAAAATTGAGAAAACGCGCCTCGTCGAAGAAATCGGCAGCAAAAAAAACCGGGAAGCCGGAAAATCCGCTGCCCGCCCAGCACCAGAAAAAGCCGGGTTTGGAACGCGATCTGGATCCACGTCCACAGTTCCTGGCGCCGACCTATGCCGGCAGCGGCAAACTGGCTGGCATGACGGCCCTGATCACCGGCGGCGATTCGGGCATCGGTCGTGCCGTCGCGGTGTTGTTTGCCCGCGAAGGTGCCGACGTGGCCATCGTCTACCTCTGCGAGCACTCCGACGCGAAGGAGACTCGCGACTACGTGGAAGCCGAAGGCCAGCGCTGCCTGCTGATCCCCGGCGACGTCAGGGATCCCGCGTTCTGCCGCGAGGCGGTCGCCAGGACGGTCAAGGAGTTCGGCAAGCTCTCGGTGCTGGTCAACAACGCCGCGTTCCAGGAACACGCCGAGTCGATCGAGGACATTACCGACAAGCATTTCGACGAAACCCTGCGCACCAATCTGTACGGCTATTTCCAGATGGCCAGGGCCGCCTCACCGCATCTTGGCAGCGGCTGCTCGATCATCAACACCGGTTCGGAAACCGGCCTGTTCGGCAATGACCGGCTGCTGGATTACTCGATGACCAAGGGTGGCATCCACGCGTTTACCAAGGCGCTGGCTGCCAGCATGGTGTCGCGCGGCATCCGCGTGAATGCGGTGGCGCCTGGCCCGGTATGGACACCGCTGAATCCGGCCGACCAGCCGGCGGAAAGGGTGCGCGAGTTCGGCCAGTCCAGTGCGATGGGCCGGCCGGCGCAGCCGGAGGAACTCGCACCCGCCTATGTCTTTCTCGCCGCCCCTTCGTGCGCGAGCTACATCACCGGCGCGGTATTGCCGGTGATGGGCGGCCCCACCCCCTGAGCCATGAACAGCCTGCGGGACTACCAGCGCAAACGCGATTTCTCGAAGACGCGCGAACCGGCTGCCGATGACGGCGTAGCGCCGGACCAGCGCGCGATCTTCGTGGTGCAGCTGCATCACGCCAGCCGCCGCCACTTCGACTTTCGCCTGCAGGTCGGCGACGTGCTGAAGAGCTGGGCGGTGCCCAAGGGGCCTAGCTACGACCCGCAGGTCAAGCGGCTGGCGGTCGAGGTGGAGGATCATCCGGTGTCCTACGCCAGTTTCGAGGGTGACATCGAGCACGGTTACGGCAAGGGTCACGTCGACCGGTTCGACGCCGGCGTGTGGACCACGACCGGCGACGCCGAAGCCCAATTGCAGAAAGGTCATCTGCGCTTCGAATTGTTCGGCCAGCGGCTCAAGGGCGGCTGGCACCTGGTGCGCAGCGGCCGCAAGGAGCGCCAGCCGTCGTGGTTCCTGATCAAGGCGAAGGATGCGTTCGCCGGCGACGTCGAGGCCGATGATCTGCTCGACGCGAAAATGACCCGCAGCACCCGTGCCGCCGCGAAGACGCCGGCGACGAAGGCCGCGGCGAAGAAATCGACGGCCCGCAAGAAGCCGGTTCCGCAGGAAAAAAAGACCCCACGGGCGCAACTGGCGCGAGCCGCTGCCGCGCTGGCCGGCGCCCGGGCGGCGCCTGCCAGCAGCGATTTCTTCAAGCCGGAACTGGCCCGCCTGCGCGAGTCTCCGCCAGAGGGCGAGCAGTGGCTGCACGAGGTGAAATGGGACGGCTATCGCATCCTCGCCGCGATTGCCGATGGCGAGTTGAACTTGTGGTCGCGCAATGCGTTGCCATGGAACCATCGCTTGCCGGACATCGCGCAGTCGCTGGCATCGCTGGGACTGCACTCGGCGCGGCTGGACGGCGAGCTGATCGCACTGGATGCGCATGGCCACAGCGACTTCAACGCTCTGCAGCAGACGTTGTCGGGCGAGGCGCAACTGCCGCTGGTCTACATGTTGTTCGACCTGCCCTACTTCGAAGGAAGCGACCTGACACGGGTCGGCCTGCTGCAACGCAAGCAGCTGTTGCAGCAGTTGCTGGCACATGCGCCGAAGCACCTGGCCTTCAGCACGCACGCGATCGGCGACGGCGAAGGCGCGTTCCGGATGGCCACCGAGGAGCAACTGGAGGGCATCGTTTCCAAACGCGTCGACTCCGCTTATCACGCCGGTCGCGGCGACGACTGGCTGAAGATCAAGCGGCTGGAAAGCGACGAGTTCGCGGTGGTCGGCTATACGCCGCCGAAGGGCAGTCGCCACGGGTTCGGCTCGCTGTTGCTGGCCCGGCCCGACCCGGACGTGGCCAACGGCTGGGTCTATGTCGGCCGCGTCGGCACCGGTTTCTCCGACGAGCAGCTGCGGCAACTCGGCAAGACGATCGCCGGCAAGGGCAGCCGCAAACCCACCGCGAAACTCACCGCGATCGACCCGTTGCTGCGCGACGCGAGATGGGTGAAGCCAGTCGCCGTTGCCGAGGTGTATTACCGCGGCATCGGCAACAAGAACCTGTTGCGCCAACCGAGCCTGAAGACCATGCGTACCGACAAGACCGCCGCCGACCTGGCCGATTCGGACCGCGCTGAGCCCACGCCGCGCGGCAAGCCCGCGGCAACGCGCCGAAAATCCGCCAGAGCGAAGCCAGAGGCCATCACGATCACTCATCCCGATCGCGTGGTGTTTCCCGACGACGGATACACCAAGCAGGACGTGGCCGATTACTACGCCAGCGTGATGAAGTGGTTCCTGCCCGGCGTGGTCGACCGGCCCACTTCGGTGATCCGTTGTCCCGAAGGCACGGCGAAGGCGTGCTTCTTCCAGAAGCACATGATCCAGGGACTGAAGCACGTGGGCAGCGCCAGGCTCAAAGAGGAATCCGGCGCGCAGGCGACCTACATTTACCCGCTGAATGCCGACTCGGTGATCGAGCTGGTGCAGTTCGGCGTGCTGGAATTCCACCCCTGGGGTGCAACCGTCCAACAACCGGACCTGGCCGATCGCGTGGTGTTCGATCTGGACCCCGGCGACGGTGTCGCCTGGGATCGCGTCGTGGCCGCCGCGCGACTGGTACGCAAGCTGCTCGCGCAGTTGGGCCTTGAATCATTCCTGCGCACCACCGGCGGCAAGGGGCTGCACGTGGTGGTGCCGCTCAACCCCGCTTGTCCATGGCCGCAGGTGAAGGATTTCGCACATGCGTTTGCCAGCACGATGGCGCAGGCGCATCCGCTGGAATTCATCGCGACCGCCAGCAAGTCGCAACGCAACGGCGTGATCTACGTGGACTACCTGCGCAACAGCCGTGGCGCGACCAGCGTGGCCTCGTATTCGTTGCGCGCGCGCAGCGGCGCACCGGTCGCCATGCCGCTGCGCTGGAGCGAACTGGGCAAGTTGAAGAGCGGACACGATTTCGACATCCGCTCCGCGCCGAAACGGCTGGCGCGGTTGCGCTCGGATCCGTGGGCCGGGATTGACGAGGTGCGGCAGGGGCTGGATGACTTGATGGAGAAATCGGGCTGAAGTGGCGTGCCGAAGCACCGCATACGGAAGGCTCGCTACATCGAAGCACTGGCCAGCGCGTCGATGATGGTGGCGGCAAACGCCGGAATGTCGTCCGGCTTGCGGCTGGTGATCAGCTGGCCGTCGCGCACGACCTCGCTGTCCTGCCATTGCGCGCCGGCATTTTCCAGATCCCTGCGCAACGAAGGCCACGAGGTGACCTTGCGGTTCTTGACCAAGCCGGCATCGATCAGCGTCCACGGTCCGTGGCAGATCGCCGCGAGCGGCTTTCCGGCATCGTCGAACGCCTTGATCAGGGCGATCGCCGCCGGTTCCAGCCGCAGTTTGTCCGGGTTCATCACGCCGCCAGGCAACACCAGCGCGTCGTAGTCGTCGACGCGCGCGTCCCGCAGCGCCACGTCCACTTTCACCGCATCGCCCCAGTCCTTCTTGTGCCAGCCGCGGATCTGCGTGGCGCCACCGGGTGCGATCACGTCCGTCTGCACGCCGGCCTGTTCCAGCAGGCGCTTTGGCTCGGTGAGCTCGGACTGTTCATAGCCGTCGGTGGCGAGAATGGCGACCCGCAGGCCAGTCAAATCGGGTGAGGACATGATGCGCTCCGCTGAACAAAGACCCATCTTCGTCCCTCGCGCATGCAGTCGGCGTCAGTTCGTCGTGAGCATGTCGTGACCGGAGCTTGGCGTTGACGGCCCGTGCACCGGCAGATTGCGATCGTGCGGTGGTCGCGCTGGCAGCTCACGCGCGAAGTTGCGGTCATTTGTAACGGCTCCGAATCTTCGTCCAAAAGGAAAACGAACATGTCACTTTCACTGTTGATCGTCATCGTGCTGGTGCTGTTGCTGATCGGTGCCTTGCCGACATGGGGCTACAGCCGCTCCTGGGGCTATCGTCCGATGGGTGGGCTGGGCCTCATCCTCGTCATCGTCATCGTGCTGTGGTTGCTGGGCGTGTTTCATTGATGTGATCGATGGATGTCCATGCCACGGTTCCGCTAGCCAAGCCTGCGGGGACTATTCCCGCAGGCAGCCTTGCGACGCTGCGTCGCAAGGCTGCTGGCTGCCGCGACTGTCCGTTGTGGCGAGGGGCAACTCGCACGGTGTTTGGCAAGGGCCCTGCACACGCGGCGGCGATGCTGATCGGCGAACAGCCGGGCGCGCAGGAAGACCTGGCGGGCGAACCGTTCGTCGGCCCCGCCGGCCACTTGCTGGACAAGGCCATGGTCGAGGCAGGCCTCGATCGCAGCACGCTCTACCTCACCAACACGGTCAAGCACTTCAAGTACGAAGTACGCGGCAAGGCGAAACTGCACAAGCGCGCGAATGCCTCGGAGCAGGCCGCCTGCCGACAATGGCTCGCGGCGGAGTTGTTGCGCGTGCAACCGCGGCTGGTGGTCGGTCTCGGCGCAATGGCCGCGCAGACACTGTTCGGCGATGCATTCCGCATCACCTTGCAGCGCGGTGAATGGCGCGACATGGGCGAAGGCGTCCGCGGCTTTGCCACCTGGCATCCGTCGGCGGTGTTGCGGATGCCGCGCGCGGATCGGCGTGATGCGGCCTATGCCGAACTGGTCACCGACTTGCGCGAGATCGCGGCCGCGCTGGCCGGGCTTGGCGGCGACACGAACACCTCGTCATGAAGCGCCCGCGCCGGCTGGCCTTCTGGTTCCTGTTGCTCGCGCTGATCGCGATCCTGGCCACCGGGTTCTATCTCGGCGCCACCCATCAGGAAGCCCGTCCGACCGATTCCGATTCACCGGCGACCACCGGCCCGCAAGGCTGACACCCGGCCGCGTTCACGGCGCCGTGAACGGACCGACATCCTGTCCACATCGCCTGCGGCAGACTGCAACACATGGTGCATGAGTTTTCCACACTGTGGCAGCACGACGTATGGATACGGCTCGGGTCGGCGGTGATCACCGGATTGCTGCTGGCGTTGGTGCTTCGCACCGGCGCCCATGCATTGCGGCGGCGGTTGGCGAAAACGCATCCGGTGGCAGCGGACATCATGGGTCGCGCCAGTGCGCCGATGGAATGGCTGCTGCCGCTGCTGACGGTGACGATTGCCTTGCACACATGGCCGCCGACCACCTCCGCGCCATTCGCCATGCTGCAACACCTGTTGCGGATCGCCTTGCTGGCGGTCGGCACCTGGCTGGTGGTGCGTTGCATCGGCGCGTTCGAAGGGGCGGCCATCCGGCGCTATCCGATGGACGTGGCCGACAACCTGCAGGCACGCCGCGTGGTGACCCAAGTGCGCGTGCTCGGACGCACCGCCGATGTCATCGTGATCGTCATCGGCATGTCGATCATCCTGCTGACGATTCCCGGCGTGCGCCAGCTCGGCGCCAGCCTGCTGGCCTCTGCGGGCGTGGCCGGACTGGCGATCGGGCTGGCCGCCAAGCCGGTGCTGAGCAACCTGATCGCCGGCCTGCAGATTGCGCTGACCCAGCCGATCCGGCTGGACGACGTGGTGATCATCGAAGGCGAATGGGGCCGCATCGAGGAGATCACCGGCAGCTATGTGGTGGTGCGCATCTGGGACGAACGGCGGCTGGTGGTGCCGCTGAACTGGTTCATCGAGAACCCGTTCCAGAACTGGACGCGCACCGGCTCGCAGCTGATCGGCACGGTGTTCCTGATGCTGGACTACCGCATGCCGTTGGCGCCGTTGCGCAAGGAACTGCAGCGGCTGTGCCGCGAGGCGCCGGAATGGGATGGCCGCGTCTGCGTGCTGCAGGTCACCGACGCCAACGAACACGCCATGCAGTTGCGCGCGCTGGTCAGCTCCTCCGACTCCGGCCGCGGATGGGATTTGCGTTGCCATGTGCGCGAAGGACTCATCGCCTATGTCCAGGCCAATCATCCCGAAGCCCTGCCGCGCTGGCGCGGCGAGCTGGAACGCGGCGGCCACGCACCGGAGCCTCCGCCGATGCCGCGCAACCCCGAACCCCAGCACAGCCCCTCGCCGGAGGACGGCGGGCCATTGCGCGACGGAACGTAGCCTGCCCGGTTAGGCGATGGAATTTCCGCTGTGGGAGCGACTTCAGTCGCGATGCTCTGGAGTTTTTGTGGGGCCTGCAGAGCCATCGCGACTGAAGTCGCTCCTACAGAGTTTTCCGGCTCAGTGGAAATCCCGCGACCGCGCATCCAGCGCACCCAGCAGTGGCGTCAGGTCCTGGAGACGATGCGCGATCAGGTGGCTGACGCCATCCACATGTTCCCACTGGCCCTCCACCGCCAGCAGGCGCGCCTCGATCAATGCGCGGCGCTGCGCTTCGGCCACGTGCCGCCACACCACCACGTTGACCAGGCCATGTTCGTCCTCGAGAGTCAGGAAGATGATGCCGCTGGCCGTCTGCGGCTGCTGGCGCGACGTCACCAATCCGGCCACCCGCACGCGGCTGTTGTGCGGCCGCGTGCGCAACACCCTTGCATCGATGCAGCGGGCCGCGCGCAAGCGGGCGCGGATCTGCCGCAGCGGATGCGGCCCGAGACTGAGCCCGAGTCGCGCATAGTCCGCCAGCGTGTCCTCGGCCTGCGTAGGCAGCGGCAGCGCGACGGCCGTTTCGGCCGGACTGTCCATGCCGAACAACGGCAGCTGCGCCTCGATACCGGCGATGGCCCAACGCGCGCGATGGCGATGACCGGCCAGCCCGCGCAACGCGGCCGCATCCGCCAGCAGAGCCTGATGCCGGCGATCGAGACCGGCGCGTGCGCACAGGTCGGTGATGTCGGCGAAGGCGCGTTGCCCGCGCGCCGCCATCAGGCGCAGCGCCGCGGCTTCGGAAAATCCACGCACCATGCGCAGGCCCAGCCGGATCGCACGCGAATCCACTGCGCCGCGCGGGTCGGTTTCCAGCGTGCAATCCCAGTCGCTGTATCGCACGTCGACCGGATGCACGGCCACGCGATGACGCTGTACGTCCTGCACGATCTGGGCCGGGGCATAGAAACCCATCGGCTGCGAGTTGAGCAGCGCACAGGCGAACGCCGCCGGGTAATGGCATTTCAGCCAGCACGAGGCGTAGACGAGGTTCGCGAAGCTGGCCGCGTGCGATTCGGGAAAACCGTAGGAACCGAAACCCTTGATCTGCTCGAAGATGCGCGCCGCGAATTCCGTCGTGTAGCCATTCTTCAACATGCCCTGCATCAGCTTTTCGCGATGCGGCTCCAGCCCGCCATGCCGCTTCCACGCGGCCATCGAGCGGCGCAATTTGTCGGCCTCGCCGGCGCTGAAGTCGGCGGCCACCATGGCCAGTTTCATCACCTGTTCCTGGAACAGCGGCACGCCGAGCGTGCGTTCCAGTACACCCTTGAAAGCCTGCGACGGATATACCACTGGCTCTTCGCCATTCCGACGCCGCAGGTACGGATGCACCATGTCGCCCTGGATCGGGCCGGGCCGCACGATCGCCACCTGGATCACCAGGTCGTAGAAATTCGCCGGCCGATGCCGCGGCAGCATCGCCATCTGCGCACGACTTTCGATCTGGAACACGCCGACGGTGTCGGCTTTCTGGATCATCGCGTACGTATCGTCGTCGTCCGGCTCGATCGTCGCGATCGTCTTGACGACGTCGTGTTCGCTGGCCAGCAAGCCGAAACATTTGCGCAGGCAGGTCAGCATGCCCAGCGCCAGGCAATCAACCTTCAGCATGCGCATGGTGTCCAGGTCGTCCTTGTCCCACTGGATGATGGTGCGATCCGGCATCGCCGCGTTTTCCACCGGCACCATCTCGTGCAGGGGCACGCTGGAAATCACGAAGCCGCCGACGTGCTGCGACAGGTGCCGCGGCATGCCGAGCAGCTCATGGGTCAGCTTCAGCACGCGGCGGATGATCGGGCTGTCCGGATCGAAGCCCTGTTCGCGCAGCCGTTCCTCGGCGCTGCTGTCGCCCCAGCCGCGCGCGAAGATGTCACTGAGCTGGTCGACCTGGTCCAATGGAAGGCCGAGCGCCTTGGCCACGTCGCGCACCGCGCTGCGGCCGCGATAGCAGATGACGGTGGCGGCCAGCGCGGCACGCTCGCGTCCATACTTCCGGTAGATGTACTGGATCACCTCTTCGCGCCGCTCGTGTTCGAAATCGACGTCGATGTCGGGCGGCTCGTCGCGGTCCTCGCTGATGAAGCGCGCCACCAGCAGGTTGTTGATTTCCGGATCCACCTCGGTCACGCCTAGCGCGAAGCACACGGCGGAGTTGGCGGCCGAGCCGCGGCCCTGGCAGAGGATGCCCTCGCTGCGCGCGAAACGGACGATGTCGTGCACGGTGAGGAAGAACGGTTCGTACTCCTTCAGTTCGATCAATGCCAGTTCGTCATCGACCAGCCGGCGTACTTTTTCGCTGGCGCCCCCGGGCCAACGCCAGCGCAGACCCTCCTCGGCAAGGTGGCGCAGCCAGCTGGCGGGGGTATGTCCGTCGGGCACCAGTTCCTTTGGATAGTCGTAACGAAGGTCCGCCATGTCGAACGCGCAGCGCTCGGCGATGCGCATGCTTTCGTGCATCAGTGCCGCAGGATAGATCGCCGCCAGCACATCGCGCCGGCGCAGGTGCCGTTCGCCGTTGCGGAAGATCAGCGCGCCCGCCTCGGCGATCGGCACGCGATGGCGGATCGCGGTGAGCGTGTGCTGCAGCGCCAGCCGGCGGCGCACGTGCATGTGCACGTCGCCGCCGGCCACCAGCGGCAGATCCAGTGCACGACCCAGCGCCTGCAGATCGCGCAGGCGCGCCGCGTCATCGGGACCCCGATGCAGTTCCACCGCGAGCCACGCGCGATTGTCGAAGGTCGCGCGCACCCAGCGACCCTGCGCGATATCGGGTTGCGGCCCGGGCGACCACAGCGCCAGCGTACCCGGCAGGCCATCGTCCAAGTCGGCTCGAGTCAGCCGATAGGTTCCTTTTTTCGAGGCACGACGCCCGCGCGTGATCAGGCCGCAGAGCGCCGTATAGCCCTGCCGGTTTTCGCACAGCAGCACCAGCTTCGGTCCATCGTCGAGCTGGAACTCGGCGCCCACGATCAACTTCATGCCGGTTTCGCGCGATGCCTCGTACGCGCGCACGATGCCGGCCAGCGAGCATTCGTCGGTGATCGCCAGCGCGGCATAGCCGCAGGCCTTCGCGCGTTCGAACAGTTCGCCCGCGCTGGATGCGCCGCGACCGAAGGAGAAATCGGACAGGCAGTGCAGTTCGGCATACGAACTCATGCAAGCATGGTTCATGCGAACCAGCCCTGCAGCATCCAGCCGCCCTGTTCGCCGGGCTGACAGAATGCCCACGCATGCTGACCCAGCGAGGTCTCGATCACGTAGTAGTCGCGGCACGCTTCGGCGCCGTCCCACCAGCCGGTTTCCAGCCGCTCGGGACCGGCCAGGATGCGCGGCGCCGGGCCGCGCAGCGGAATCGGACGATCGAGCAGCCAGGTCGGACGCAAGCGTGACTCTTCGTAACCGGCACCTTCGTCGGCCACTGCCTGCGCGCGTTCAGGGCGCGGATCGGTGGTGCCGCCCAACCGGTAGACGGCGCGATCGCCGAGCCGCGCGCGCAGTCGTTCGCGCAACTGCTCGATCGGCAGCGCATTGGCCGGCCGTTCGTCGAACAGGTCGCGCCCGGCCGGCACGAAGTCCGGCAGGTCGCGTGCGACCAGGCGCATGGCCAGCACGGGCTCGGGCAGTTGCACCTGTTCCAGCCGTCCGCGCGCCAGTTCGAACAGCATGCCGGCGTCGCGCTCGGGCGACAGCAGGCCGACCTTCACCTCGGTCGCCCTGCCTTCGCGATGTTCCAGCCGCAGCAGGAACCGCTGCACGCCACCGTCCCGGCCCGCCAGGTAGGCGGCGAGGTCGCCGGTCATGCGACGCAGCGGAAACACCAGCGCGGCGATGTTTTCCACTTCGTGGCTCAGTTCGATCCGCAGATCGAATGCATCCGGTGGACGATAGGCGTCGAGTCCGGCCGGTATCTCGCCGAGCAGGCGGTCGATCATCTGCGGCAGTTCATTCCCGAAACGCCGGCGCAAGCCGTCGCGCGGCAACGTCAGCAATTGCCCCAGCGTGCGGATGCCCATGCCGGACAGCGCCTCGATCGAAGCCGCCGGCAAGCGGCTCTTGCGCATGGGCACGGCCTGCAGCGCAGGACGCAGAGCATCGGGCGTCAGCACCGCGCGACCATCTGCGATGCCGGCCAGCACCCAGGCCGCATGCGGCGTGGGCGCGAGCGCGATGCGATGACGAAAGCCCAGCGCGGCGAAGTCGGCGCGCAGCATGGATTCGAAGCGCGGCCATGGACCGAACAGGGCGAGGCTGCGGCTTGCCTCCAGCACGATCGCATGCGGCAGCAGGCTCACCTCGGAGCTGTAGCGATACGCCACCGCCGCCAGGAAGCGCTGCCAGCGATCGGCCGCCTGCGGATCGTGGGGCAGCGCATCGAACCGTGCGAGCAACGCATGGGCGGCGGTCAGGCGCTGGCCGACGCGCAGGCCCGCGTCACGTGCCGAGGCATTGACCGCCACGATGCTGCGTGCGTTGACGGCGCCGTCCACCAGCACCAGCGGATCGTCACTCGCCCGGCGGCGGAGAATGCCATCCAGTGCCAGGTGCGGCAGCAAAATACAGGCCCACAACATGATCGCCGGCCATCAATGCAGGGAGCGGGAAAGCGCGAAAGGCTGCGCCGGCACGGCACCGCCACGACACTTGCGCACCCATACCCGGGCGCTTGGAGCGGTTTCGATCTCCAGCCGCAGGGCCGCCGGCGAGGCACTCGAAAGATGCCGGCGATCGCGGAACGCAAACGCCAGCGCCTTGCCCGTGTCCGCCGCCACCTGCAGGCGACGCAAGGCGCGGTCGTCGGCCTTGCGCGGCCACGCCAGCACGGCGGCGCAACTGCCCGAGCGCAGGCATTGCTCGGTGACCCACAGCACCTCGGCCTCCGGTGCCGCCACGATATCCACCCTTCGCATGTCGACGCCGTGCTGCTGCCAGCCGGCCACGCACGGCGCATAGGGTGGTGCCACGACGATCACCGGACGCGCGCCGTGGCTCAGGCGCGCCAGCGTGGGCAACAACAGGCGAAGCTCGCCGACGCCATCGACCGGCAGCAGGATTTCCGACAGCGCGGCATCCGGCCAGCCGCCCGCGGGAAGCACAGCGTCCAGCGCGGCCCAGCCGGTCGGCTGCTCGCCGGCCGGTACGGGCATCGCCCGGCCGCGCCAGACCTGCCGCGCATCGAGCATGCCCGACAAGGCGACCACGGCGCCCATCAGCCGCCCCTCAACAAACCGGCAAACAGGCCTTCGATGGCGAAGTCGTCGCTGGGGTCGGGGACGATCGGCTGATAGCCCGGGCTGTTCGGCAACAACCGGATCACGTCGCCCTGCCAATACAGCCGCTTGATGGTGAAGCGGTCGCCACCCACCCGGGCCGCGACCACCTGGCCGTGGCGGGCCACCGGCGTGGCATGCACGCCCACGATGTCCTGGTCGAGGATGCCTTCGTCGCGCATCGAATCACCGACCACGCGCACCAGGTAATCCGGCTTCAGCCGGAACAGCCAGCGCGACACGCGCAGCGTGCGTTCGATCCGCGATTCGGAAAACAGCGGTTCACCGGCGGCGATGCGCCCGACCAGGGGAAGTTCCATCGTGTCCGCATCGGCCGGGTCCGGCGCGGTCACCAGCCGGATGCCGCGCGAGCGGTTCGGCTCGATCTGCAATCGCCCTTTCGCCTCCAGCGAACGGACGTGCTTCAGCACCGCGCTGACGTTGGCCAGACCCATCGCCTGGCCGATTTCCTCCAGTGTCGGCGCTTGGCCGGCGTGTTCGAGGCGATCCCGGATGAAGTCCAGGATGTTGGATTGGCGGGTGGTCAGCTGCAGGCTCATGCCGCCATATTTTCACCTTTTTTGGTGAAAATGAAGTGTCGGGTTTCATCTGCCGGAAGATCAAGGGCTTGGCGGGCCAGACAGGAGGACCTTGCAGTTCCCGCCATGGGGAATGGACCCTTTCGCCGTGGAACATTTCTTCACTCCGTTCTCCCTGAGCGCAGGCCGCAAGGCCGGAGTCGAAGCCCCGTGAGGCAGCGCCTTCGACTTCGTTCGCCGGCGCGAACCACGCTCGGCGTGAACGATGGCGAGGATCCGCAAGATGCCTTTATGCCACGTTGCCCCCGCATGCTCCCGCCCGTCCCAGCATGAGTTCGCGCTCGCGCGTGTTCTGCGCCAGAGCCGCGGCATGCTCGAAGGCGGCGCGGGCTTCATCGGTGCGGCCCAGCTTGAACAGCAGGTCGCCGCGCACGGCGGGCAACAGGTGATAGTGCGCCAGCGCCGGCTCGGTGATCAGTGCATCGGCGAGTACGAGGCCCGCAGCAGGGCCGGCTGCCATGGCGACGGCAACCGCGCGGTTCAATTCCACGATGGGCGATGGCGTGGCCCGCGCCAATATGCCGTACAAGGTCGCGATGCGGTTCCAGTCGGTGGCATCGGCCGTCCGTGCGCGGGCGTGACAGGCGGCGATCGCCGCCTGCAGCGCGTAGGGGCCGAGCGCGCCACCCAGCTTTTCCGCATGATCGAGTGCGGCGAGCCCGCGGCTAATCAGCAATTGATCCCACTGCGCGCGATTCTGTTCGAGCAGCAGGATCGGTTCGCCTGCCGCAGTGACGCGCGCATGCGCACGCGAGGCCTGGATCTCCATCAACGCAAGCAGGCCGTGCACTTCGGGCTCCCGTGGCATCAGGCCCACCAGCACCCGGCCGAGGCGCAGCGCTTCCTCGCACAGTGCCGGACGCATCCAGTCCTCGCCGGCGGTGGCCGAGTAGCCCTCGTTGAAGACGAGGTAGATCACGCCGAGCACCGACGACAGGCGCTCGGCCAGCTCATCGCCCCGCGGCACCTCGAACGGTACCTGGGCCTTGCCGAGGCTGCGCTTGGCGCGCACGATGCGCTGCGCGATCGTCGCCTCCGGCTGCAGGAACGCCCGCGCGATTTCGCCGGTGGTGAGGCCGCCCAGCAGGCGAAGGGTCAGCGCCACGCGCGCCTCGATCGGCAACACCGGGTGGCAGGCGGTGAACATCAACCGCAACAAATCGTCACCGATCGCATCGTCAAGCGCTGCTTCCACGGCCGACACCTGCTGTTGCTGTTCCGTCTCCAGTTCGTGCATCAGTTCGGCATGCTTGCGCTCAAGCAGCTTGCTGCGCCGCAGCCGGTCGATCGCGCGACGCTTGGCGGTGGTCATCAGCCATGCGCCGGGGTTGTCCGGCACGCCGGTTTGCGGCCACTGCTCCAGCGCGACCACCAGCGCGTCCTGCGCCAGCTCCTCGGCCAGGCCCACATCGCGCAACATGCGCGCCAGACCGGCGATCAGCCGGGCGGATTCGATCCGCCAGACGGCGTCGATGGTGCGATGGGTGTCGATCAGACTCATGGCGACCGATCACACCATCCCCACTGCGTCGGTGCAAGGCCGGAGCAACGCCGATTCCATTTCCCGGCTGCGGCCTTCAGGTTCGCCAGGTCGGTCCCGAACCGAGATGGAGAAACTGCATCCGAAGCTTACTCATCGCCGTAATGTTCTTCGACCTGCACATGCTCGACCAGCGAGGCAACCAGCTTCGCTCGTGCCGTCCGGTAGGCTGCGTGTCCCGGCCCGTCGACCGATGCCGCATGCATTGCGGCGTAGTTGTCGACCAGCGCGTCGGAAATACGGCCGTCGCGGTGCGGGTAGCCACCTGGTACGCGACTTGTCTCGGCATGACGCCGCCAGAAAACCGGATCGACCGGCAACGCGACAAATTGCTCCTCCCACAACAGCACCGCCGCCAGGGCTCCCAGCGCTGTCCTGGGGCAAGCTGCATCCCAACTGCAACGGAATTCCGAGAGCCAGCCCAGCAAAGCTTCGGGCGGCATCGGCCGCGCGAGGGCATAACCTTGTCCAAAGTCGGCTCCCAGGATCAGCGCGGCCTCGATCAGCCCGGGAGTCTCGAGTCCTTCCACCACCACTTCCAGTTCAAGATCATGGCCCAGACGAATGAGTTGGCGGATGAAGTGCAGGCTCCGCAGCGGATCGTCGGCGACCTGCCTGACAATGCCCTGATCGATCTTCACCCGGTCGAACGGCCACTGACGCAGGCGAATGAGCGAACTGTAGCCGGCTCCCAGATCGTCCTCGGCCAGACTGAATCCGAGTGCCTTGAGCGCCTGCATGCCGGCGAGCGCCAGCGGCGTCGAGTGCTCGGTGCCAATCGGTGATTCCAGTATCTCCAGCAATAGCGAACTCGGCGGGCAGGTGCTCATCGCCAGGATGGCGGCGGCGGTCTCGACATAGCGCGAGTCCTCCAGCGCCGCAGCCGGCACGTTCACCGACATTTTCAGCGGATAGCCCGCCTGCGCCAGGGCCTCGCGACAGGCCGTCGCCTGCAACAGCCCCTGACGAAACAGCAATACCAGGTCATCATCGCGCAGGGCAGGCAGGAAACTTCCCGGCAAGCGGATGGTCCCGTCTTCCTCGTGCAGCCGTGCCAACGCCTCGAGCCCGGAGACATGGCCGTTCGCCAGCAGGACCACTGGCTGGTAATGCATCCTGACCGCCTCGGTGACAACCATCGCGCGCCAGGACTCACGCACGAAAAACGGCAGCAACGCGGTACCGGGCCTGGGTGGCGCCAGCCGCATCAGGGCAAGATCCAGTACCGTCTTGATCTGCTCGACGAACGCCTGCTGGTCGTCGCTTTGAAACCCGCCCGCATAGGAGCTGTAGATGGTGAGCACCACGGCAGGTGTGCGCGGCAACGGACACAGTGGCACGGCAACATTGGAAACGATTCCCACAGTGGCGGCGATCTCGCGCCAGCTCGCCATCGCCGGATCGCTGTCGTAGTACGCGCATCGCTGGATAGTCGCCGTCCGCCACGCGCGCCCGCTCGGCCCTGCACCCTCCGGGCTGCCTGCATTCGCGCGAACAGGCGAGGTATCACCTCGCCGCAGCGCCCGCAGATAATCCGCAAAAGCCACGCCAGCCACGGCCTCATAGGTGAGTTCACCGAACGCATCGGGGCGCCCCACCGCGCAGGCGACGATCTCATCGTGGGCGACCAGTGTGTCGACCGCACCCTGGATCAACTCCAGATAACTCTCGGCCGACCAAGCCAGCGTATTGAGTCTGGCAAGGACCGCAACACGACGACGCTGCAACTCGCGCATGCTCTCCAGTTGCCATTGCCGCTCCAGCGCAAGTCGCTGCAGCACAATATTCAACGGGCGCTGGTCGCGATGCACCCCGGCGCCCAAGGCAATGGCAAAGAGGTCGCGAAGCCGCTCGACTGCCTCCAGCAACCACACCTCTTCCACACCGCAAGCCGCGTAGAAGAATCCTGTCTGGCTCGCCTTGGCTCGCTGGCTGGCCAGATCCAGACCCGGGCGCAGCAGCGCCAGCAAGTGCCGTGACAAGCGCCGCTTGATGACATTCGTGCCATCGGCAGGAAGCACGCGGAGAAGTTTGGCCACGCCGGCATGCGTCATCAACTGGGCGTGAAACGTCTCGATCATTGTGGGCATGCAGGATTCCAGCAGCCTCATGCATGAACCGAGCAGCTCGGCCGCAAGCTTGCCGTACGGGGGCAGATCGCGATCGTCGTGTTCGTCGGGGAGTTCCACCGAGCCATCCCGCGGCGGCAACGACCACCATCTGGCGCGTTGTCGTTTATGCGCCTTGACCTGATACATCGCCTGATCGGCGAGGCGCAGCAACTGCGCGCCGCTTGCCGTTGCTTCGGCATGCATCGGATACAAGGCAATACCCAGGCTGGCCGACATCAGCAAGGTCGTGCCGTCGATGACCATGGATTGCTGCAACGCCTGCCATACGCGATCGAGCAAAGGATTCAGGTCCTCTTCGTTTTCAAGATCCTCGAACACCAGCACGAACTCGTCGCCACCGAGGCGTGCGACATAATCCTCGGCGCGAAGCGCCTCGCGAAGTCGCGCCGCCACCTCGGCGAGGACGCGATCGCCCGCCGCGTGACCATGGCGATCGTTGATCGGCTTCAGGTCATCCAGGTCGAGCAACCCGATGGCCACCAGACGTCCGCGCCGCGCTGCCCTGACCAGTACGCCTTCAAGGTATTGATCCAGTGCACGACGATTGGGGAGACCAGTGAGGTCATCGTGCAGGGCAAGATACGTCTGGCGCTCCTGTTCCAGCACCAGGGCCCTGCGCTGGTCGTGCTGCTCCAGCGCAAGACCGGCGACGCCGGCAATCTCGTCCAGCAGCCTGCACATCTCATCGTCAAACACGTCCGGCTCGGCGGTCACGACGACGAAAACGCCGATCGATACGCGCGCTGTTTCTGGCCCGCCACCCGGCACCGCAAAAAGCGGCCAGCACCCGACCGCCCCCATCCGGGCCAGCGGTTCCGTACACCACATCGAGGATGTTTCGGCGTGATCGGCCGGGTGAATCCGGACGACGGGGCTGCCCTGCATGAAGGCGAGCGTGGGAGCGGGGATCGCCGGGCCATCAGCATGCATCGGAGGCATGGGCAGCCGGCGCATGGCGTCCGCCATGGGACCTGCCAGCGCGGTTCGGCGCAGCATGCCGTCGTCCCCGTCGGCAACAAACACATCGATCGCCGCTGCGCCCGCAATGTCGACCAGTGCCTGGGCCAGCGTGCGGTAAACCGCTTCCGGATGGGGCTGCTCGAGCAAGGCACGCTGGATCGTGCGTTGCGCATCGCGATAACGGCTCATCCGGATGTTGCGCTCGAGCAGCGCCTGGTGATCCCAGAAGCGTGCAAGCTCATCGGCAAGCCGCTGCGCCCAGTCCAGCAATTCGTCACTCAGCTCGGGGCCCCCATCACGGGAGTAGGCCGCCAACACCAACTGGCCACCGTCACGTGTCCTGGCCGCAGCCACGATGCACGATCCAAACCCGTGGCGCCGGGCCGCTTCTCGCCACGGCGCGAACTCCGGCGCATCGATCGACGTTGCCCTGGCACGTTCCTCACGAAGCACGATGGCCACCGGGCCGCGTCCACCCGGATCATGTTCGTCCGCGCTGAGCCGAAGCGACGCGGCGTAATCAGCGGCGGGGCCCGCTGCCGCTACCACTCCAAGTTCGGAGCACTCCGATTCGCGCCGTCCGATCCAGACCAGGGGGAGACCCATGGTGGAGGCGAGAATCTCGGCGATCTCGGCCAGGGCGGCTCGGCGGTCATAACCCGGCGCCGTATGAAGAAGCGCCAAAGTTTCCGCCACGCTTCGGTAAAAGCGTTCGCGAAGTTCACCCCGTGCCTGTTCCCGACTCGCCATCGACCGCCCCAAGTCGCCTCAAGAGAACAACCGCAGCCCTCAACACGTCATGAATTGCACGTCCCCAGCCCGCCGGTGTCAACGACCGTTCTCGACGGCGATGCCATCAGAGGCTGCAGAACTCCGGAACCTTTCGAGCGCGCGATCCACGACATCGAGGCACCAGCTCCTCGGCAAGACCATTCTCGAACCCGGCAAGCCCGCCCAAACCGACGCAACGACAGGCACGCCATGGCTATCCATCCCGGCCGAGCCTGCGTATCGGCTCGACGCAAGGCAGGATAGTCTCAATCAAGGCCGGCGTGTTCCTCGTGATACGCGATCGGTAGCTGAGACGCCTTTGAGGAGGATCCCCGCGTCGGGCCTGGCTTGGTCCCGCATGAGGGGTAGTGAAGCGATGCGGGCCTGGGCTGGGGGAATGCGCCTGGTGACCCGCTTCTGTTTTGCCTTGTTCCGGACTCACGCGAAGCGCAAGGGATCTTCTTGTGACGAGCGATTGAGGGTGCATCCCTTGAATCGGGCTTACGGCTTCGCCGCCATCTGCGCGCGCAACCGCTCCTCCTGCTCCCTCAGTTCGGGCGTGAATTCAACTCCGAAGTCGTTCGCCTCCAAGATCGGACGGATCTCGATTTCGGATGTTCCCTCGAACGGGTTCGGACAGCGCTTGAGCCACTCGATCGCCTCCTCCATCGACTTCACCTGCCACAACCAGAAGCCGGCGATCAGCTCCTTCGTCTCGGCAAACGGCCCATCGATCACCGTGCGCTTGTTGCCGGAAAACTTCACCCGCACGCCCTTCGAACTGGGGTGCAGGCCATCCCCCGCCAGCATGATGCCGGCCTTCACCAATTCTTCGTTGTATTTGCCCATCTCGGCCAGCAACTGTTCGCTTGGCATCACGCCGGCTTCGGAGTCCTCGTTTGCCTTCACCATCACCATGAATCGCATCGTCGTTCTCCCGTTAAGTTCGAAGAATGTGAGCCGGGACCGCGTCACGAATTTCCCTGCTCTGCTCAGACGACGAATGAGAGTGGACCAGATCGACACGCAGGAGATCGTGTCATCGACAGCGATTCTCAAACGACGCGACGACGGCCCGTTATGCTGTTCAATGAAACACTTCGCGCCGGCTCATCGGCACGACATTCCCGGCGCACTCGGAGACAATCCCCGATGATCAAACACGAGCACTGTCCCCTGTGAATGCAACTCGGCCGATCTCCTGCCCTCCACCGATCGAACCGGGGTTGATGGTGCTCCATGGCAATCGACTCGAGGATCTGCGCGATCTGCTGGCCGCATGGCTGGCCCGCACACCACTGCGGCCGCTGGAAGATGAGCTGATGCTGGTGCAGAGCAACGGCATTGCCCAGTGGCTGAAGCTTGCGCTTGCGCGCTCACCCGAAAAAGGCGGCTTGGGCATCAGCGCGGCCATCAACATGCAATTGCCGGGCCGGTTCCTGTGGACCGCCTACCGCGCGGTGTTGGGCCGCGACGCGGTAGCGGTGACGTCACCGTTCGACAAGTCGCGTCTGACCTGGCTCTTGCTGCGACTGCTTCCCCTGCATCTGGAAGACGACGGTTTCGAGCCGCTGCGGGATTTTCTCCGGTCAGGGTCGGAGACGCCATCCAAAGAGCCGGCCTGGATCAAACGTTATCAGCTGGCGATGCAGATCGCCGACCTTTTCGATCAGTACCAGGTCTATCGCGCCGATTGGCTGGACGACTGGGAACGCGGTCGCGATGTGCTGCGTGACGACTTGCGCGTCGACGCCACACCGGTCAGCGCCGACCAGCGGTGGCAGCCAAAACTCTGGCGCCTGCTGCTGACGGATATCGGTGCCACCGAGCGCGAGCGTCATCGCGCCGCCGTGCATCGCTCCTTCATCGCGCGCATCGGCGAACTGGCTGAACGGCCTGCAGCGCTACCGCGGCGCATCGTGGTATTCGGCATTTCCTCGCTACCGCAGCAGACGCTGGAGGCCCTGACCGCGATGGCGCGCTTCAGCCAGGTGCTGCTGGTGATCGCCAACCCGTGCCGGCATTACTGGGCTGACATCATCGAGGACCGCGAGCTGCTGCGTGCGGATAACCGTCGCCAGCAAGACAAGCCCGGCGTGCCTGCCCTCCCACGCTACGAGGACCTGCATCTGCATGCCAACCCGCTGCTGGCAGCCTGGGGCAAGCAAGGCCGCGATTACATCCGGCTGCTCGACAGCTTCGACCAGCCCGAGCGTTACCGCAGCCACTTCGCCGAGATCGGGCGCAGCATTGACATCTTCCAGGATGTCGAAGGCGACGGTCTGCTGCAGCAAGTACAGCAAGACATCCTCGACCTGCGGCCGTTGCCGGCCGAACCCGCACAACGCCGACCGTGGCAGTCCGGAGACAACTCGCTGCGCTTCCATGTGACGCACAACCCGCAACGCGAAGTCGAAGTGCTGCACGACCAACTGCTGGCGATGTTCGAGCAGGCCGCGGGCGATGGTCGTCCGCTGGCGCCTCGCGACGTGATCGTGATGGTGCCTGACATCCAGGCTTATGCGCCGCATGTGCAGGCAGTATTCGGCCGCTTGCCCATCGGAGACCCACGTCACCTGCCCTACAGCGTGGCCGACCAGTCAGCCCGTGCCACGGCGCCACTGATCGTGGCGCTGGCGCATCTGCTGGCCTTGCCCGAGTCGCGCTTCGCGGTCAGCGATGTTCTCGACCTGCTCGATGTGCCGGCGCTGCGCCACCGCTTCGAGCTGGACGAGGACGATCTGCCCACCCTCCGACGCTGGATCGAAGGCGCCGGCATCCGTTGGGGACTCGATGGCGCGCAGAAGCGCAGTCTGGACCTCCCCGCGCTGGAACAGAACACCTGGCGCTTCGGCCTGCGTCGCATGCTGCTCGGCTATGCGGCGGGCGATGGCGAAACATTTGACGGCATTGCACCCTACGGCGAAGTCGGCGGGTTGGATGCCACCCTGCTCGGTCCGCTTAGCGCGCTGCTGGATCGTCTCGAAGCGGCCTGGCAATGGCTTGGCTCCCACGCCACGCCGGCGGCGTGGGCCGAGCGCCTGCATGGACTACTGGACGATTTCTTCGACAACGTTGACAGCGAGGACGCCGGGCGTCTGAATCGTCTGCACGATGCGCTGGATACGTGGCTGGAAGCCTGCGACGAGGCCGCTTTCGAGCAACCAATCCCGCTGGCCGTGGTGCGCGAGCACTGGCTGCAGGCCATCGACGAGAGTCGGCTGTCGCAGCGTTTCATGGGTGGCGCGGTGAGCTTTGGCACCTTGATGCCGATGCGCGCGATTCCGTTTCGGGTAGTCTGCCTGCTGGGCATGAACGACGGCGATTATCCGCGCCGGCAGACACCGCTCGACTTCGACCTGATGGCGCAGTCCGGAAGAATCCGCCCCGGCGACCGCTCGCGCCGCGAGGACGATCGCTACCTGTTCCTGGAGGCTCTGCTTTCGGCACGCGATGCGCTGCATATCAGCTGGGTCGGCCGCAGCGCGCGCGACAACAGCGAGCTGCCGCCTTCGGTGTTGGTTGGCCAGCTGCGCGACTACCTCGCCGCCGGCTGGCATCGGGCGCAAGATGCCGCCGACGCGGCCGATGCCGGTGAACGCCTGCTCGAGGCACTGACCTGCGAATATCCATTACAACCTTTCAGCCGACGCTATTTCGAAGGCGGCCAAGCCGCGCACCTCTTCACCTACGCCCATGAATGGCAACAAGCCCACCGCGTCGTCGGCACCCCAGTGCCTGCGGCTGGACTCGATCCGTGGGTGCCGGAGACGGCGCTTTCGCTGATCCAGCTGCAACGTTTTCTGGCCAGGCCAGTGGCGTATTTCTTCAACCAGCGCCTGAAAGTTCATTTCACCGATGCCAACGGCGACACGCTGGACGACGAGCCTTTCGCCCTTGACGGCCTGCAGCGCCATGCCGCCATGCGCGACGTGTTGCACGCGGTGCTCGGTGATGACAGAGGCAGCCCGCTCGATGCGGCCGTGGCGAAGGCCGTGCGCCGGCTGGGCGAGGAAGGCCGGCTGCCGCCCGGTGGTTTCGGCGTCGCGTTGCAGGAGGAGATCACTCGCCAAGTACAGAGCCTGGCCGACCTGTGGCAGAGCGCCTGTTTGCGCTGGCAACCACAGGACGACAAGTTCGAGCTGCACCACGCGCGGGGCGAGCTGTCAGTGGAGGACTGGCTGATCGACCTGCGTCGCGACAAGGCCGGCCAGCTGCGGCGGCTGGAACTGGTCAGCGGCAATCTGCTCGACAAGACAGGCACGCTGCGCTTCGACAAGCTCACCCATGCGTGGGTAATTCACTTGTTGGCGAATGCGAACGGCCTGGCCCTGCAGACGCAGTTGATCGGTGTCGACACCCAACCCACGTTTGCCTCGATGTCACGCGAGCACGCCACGCACCAACTCGATGCACTGTTGGACGCACTGCGCCAAGGCATGGACTCGCCGTTGCCGATCGCCCGCCGCAGCGCCTTCGCCTGGCTGGCGGCAGCCGACGGCGGCAAGGATCCGGTCAAGGCCGCCGCGCTCAGCTACGACGGCAGCGACTATGGGCAAGGTGTCGGTGAGGTGCGTCAGGATGCTTATCTGGCCCGCGCCTGGCCACGATTCGAACAGTTGCATCAGGCCGGTTTTGAGCGCTGGCTGTCGCTGTACCGACCACTGACCATGGCCTTGCTGCCGGTGGAGGCCGCGATATGAATACGACAGCCACGCTGCAGCCGTTGAGCCTGCCCCTGCACGGCATCCGCCTGATCGAAGCGAGCGCAGGCACCGGCAAGACCTGGACCATCGCGGCGCTGTACCTGCGCCTGGTACTCGGCCAGTATGAAGCCGGCATGCCGCTGCTGCCGCCACAGATCCTGGTGGTGACGTTCACCAAGGCAGCCACCGCCGAACTGCGTGAGCGCATTCGCGTGCGCCTGGCCGAAGCAGCTGAAGCGTTTCGAGGCCAGCGAGTGCCGGACGAGTATCTGCGGGGGCTGATCGCTGGCTATGCCGATGCCAATTCCCGCTCCGTCGCCGCACGCCAACTGGAACTGGCCGCGCAGTGGATGGACGAAGCCGCCGTGCACACCATCCACGGCTGGAGTCAACGCATGCTGGGACAGCATGCTTTCGACAGCGGCTACCCGTTCGAGCAGAGCGTAAGCAACGACGAAGGCGAACTGCTGGGCGAAGCGGTGCGCGACTACTGGCGACAGTATTTTTTTGCGCTGGATCGCGAGGACGCCGAACAGGTCACCCGCCTGTGGCGCAGTCCGCAACAGCTGCAGAAAGCCATCGCGCCGCTGTTGCGGCAGCCAGCGGATCAGTTGCGTGTGGACGGCAGCAAGCCGGCTTCGGTGGACGATCTGGCCGCGGCCATACGTGCCGTGCTGCTGCCGCTGCGCACGCTGGCCACGCAGGCCCGCACGACGTGGCTGACCGACGTCGACGCCATCGAGGCCATGCTGCGCAAGGCGATGGCCGACGGCGCATTCAAGGCCAACATGATGAGGCCCGAAAACCTCGACGGCGATCTGGCGCACATGCGCACGTGGGCCGATGGCGCAGCGCCGGACGCCACGGTGCTGGCTCGCTACAGCCAGGCCAAGCTGGCCAGCGCCACCAAGGTCAAGTTCAGCGCGCCCACGCATGCCGCATACGCTGCGATCGATGCGCTGCCACCAGCGAGCACCAGCGGCGACAGCCTGCGTCCGTTGATCCTCGCCCACGCGGCACCGTGGATTGCGGCGCGGGTGGACGCCGCCAAGCAACGACTGGCGCAGATGGGTTACGACGACATGCTCGCGCGTCTGGATCAGGCATTGCACGGTGTCAGCGGCGAACGCCTGGCGCAAACCATCGCCAAGCAGTATCCGGTCGCGCTGATCGACGAATTTCAGGATACCGACCCGCTGCAGTGGCGCATTTTCCAGCGCATCTATGCCGGGCGCGAACATACCGGACTGTTGCTGATCGGTGATCCCAAACAGGCAATCTACAGCTTCCGCGGCGCCGACATCCACACCTACCTGCAGGCACGCCGCCGCGCCGATGCACCAACCTGGACCCTGGATACGAATTACCGCTCCACCCACGCGCTGGTGCATGCGGTCAATCAGGTGTTCGGGCATGCCGAGCGGCATTCGGCGGGCGCATTTGCCTTCGGCAAGGGCGAGGACGCGCTGCCGTTTTTGCCGGTGAATGCGCACGGTCGTGGCGAACGCCTGCTGCTCGATGGCGAGACGCTGCCAGCCGTGCAGCTGACGCGGGTTGTCGCCACCGAGCCGATGAGCAAGAAGGATTATCAGCTGCAGATGGCCGGGCACGCCTCGGCATGGCTGGTATCGCTGCTGAGCGCTGCCCAACGGGGCGAATGCGGATTTTCCAGCGAAACCGGTGACTTTCGCCCGCTGACCCTTGGCGATATCGCCATTCTCGTGCGCAGCGGTACCGAAGCGGACTGCGTGCGCACGGCGCTGCGGGCGCGTGGACTGGCCAGTGTCTATCTGTCCGACCGCGATTCGGTCTACGCCTCGCCCGAAGCCGCCGACATGCTGCTGTGGCTGCACGCCTGTGCCGCGCCCGGCTCGGACCGCGCGATGCGTGCCGCACTCGCCACGCCGACCCTGGCCCAGGACTACGCAGCGCTGGAGCGCCTCAATCGCGATGAAACGGCATGGGAAGCGATGGGCGAGCGCTTCCGCCGGCTACATGAGAATTGGTTGCGCCAGGGCGTGCTGGCGATGCTGCACGAGTTTTTGCATGGGTTCGACCTGCCCGCCCGCCTGCTCGCCCACCCACACGGTGAACGCGCTCTGACCAACCTGCTGCATCTGGCCGAGCTTCTTCAGCAGGCGGCCGCCACCCTGGACGGTGAACATGCGCTGCTACGCCATCTGTCCAACCAGATCGCGCAGACCGGTGACGGCCAGAACGAAACCGCTGACGACAAGATCGTGCGGCTGGAAAGCGAGGCTGCGCTGATAAAGGTGATCACCATCCACAAGTCCAAGGGGCTGGAATATCCGCTGGTGCTGCTGCCGTTCGTCTGCGCGGTGCGCGAAACGAAACGCGGTGACCGTTTCGTGCTGCACGACGATGACGGCGAACCCACGCTGGACCTGCAGCCCTCGGACGAAACGATCCAGAGCGCCGACCGCGTACGTCTGCAGGAAGACCTGCGCCTGCTCTACGTGGCCCTCACCCGCGCCCGCCACGCCTGCTGGCTGGGCATCGCCGATATCAAGGATGGCCAGAGAAAGGCCTCCGGTTTGCACAAGTCCGCGTTTGGCCATGTGCTCGGCGGCGGCGATCCGTTCGATCGGGACAGCCTGTCTGCGCAGCTGCGCAAACTGTGCGAAGGGCAAGCCGACATCCATCTCGATGACGTGCCGGAAGACGCTGGCGACGCACGCCATCGTCCGTCCGGTGAACCGCTGGCTCTGCAGCCCGCGCGCAGCTATCACGGCCAGCCGATCGAACCATGGTGGATCGCCAGCTACAGCGCACTGCGTATCGCCAGCCATGACGCCGCGCCACGCCACAGCGCACCGGAAACCGCACAGCAGGAAGTGCTCGCCGAGATGACCGTCGAGCAGCAGATCGCGCCGCCCCAGACGACTACGGCAGCGTCGGGCATGCATGCGTTTCCGCGCGGCGCCGAGCCCGGCACTTTTTTGCATGACTTGCTGGAATGGGCTGCCAATGAAGGTTTCGCTGCCTCGGCAAACGCGCCCGAAACCTTGCAGTTGCTGATTGCACGTCGCTGCCAGCGACGCGGCTGGAGTGCATGGACCGAGACACTGACGCGCTGGCTGCCGGACTTCCTGCGCACGCCCCTGCCCTTGCCCGATGGAGGCAACACAAGCCTCGCCAATGCCGATGTCTGCCGCGCCGAACTGGAGTTCTGGTTCGAGGCCAGCTACGTCGATACCCAGACACTGGATCGACTGGTCAGCACGCAGACCCTTGGCGCCCGGCCGCGGCCGCCGCTGCTGGCCGACCGACTCAATGGCATGCTCAAGGGTTTCATCGACCTCGTGATCGAACACCAAGGACGTTTCTACATCGTCGATTACAAATCCAACTGGCTGGGTCACGATGCCAGCACTTACACACCCGACGCGATGGACGCCTCGGTACGGCACAGCCGCTACGACCTGCAATACGCCATCTACACGCTGGCCCTGCATCGTCAACTGCGTGCGCGTCTACCCGATTACAACTATGACCGTGATGTGGGTGGCGTGCTCTATCTCTATCTGCGCGGTGTCGATGGCGAAGGCCACGGCGTACACACCGAACGCCTGCCACTGGCACTGATCGAGGCGATGGACGCGTTGTTTGCCGAAGGAACTCCCGACCATGCATGACGCCTTGTTCGGCCAGTTCGCCCGCGACGTCGAGCACGGCCGACTGCGCGCGCTGGATGTGGCATTGGCAAAATTTCTTGCCGAGCAAGCCCCTTCGATGTCCGAACCGCTGTTGTGGCTGACTGCTCTGCTCAGCCGTCAGCTGGCCGACGGCAACCTTTGCCTGAATCTGGCAACCCTCGCCGCAATGTGCGACGAACAGGACTGGCCGCGCCACTGGCGCCAATATCAGCAAGGCGCGAAAAATTCGCTCGAAGAACTCGCCGCCTCTGCCCTGGTGGCCGATGGCGCAAGCGGCATGCCCGACAATGCCCCGCTGGTTCTGGACGGCACGCGTCTGTATCTACGCCGTTACTGGAACCACGAACGCACGGTGGCCAGCGCCATTCGTCAGCGTCTCGCGCAAACATGGCCGGCGGCGGCCAATCTTGGCGAAGAACTCGATCGTCTCTTTCCGCCAGGTGCCACAGTCCAATCCTGCGTTCCGGACTGGCCGAAAATTGCCTGCGCGCTGGCTGCGCGCCGAGGCTTCACCGTCATCACCGGCGGCCCCGGCACCGGCAAGACCACTACCGTGGTGCGCCTGCTTGGCCTGCTGCAAACGCTGCAACTGCGCGAACACGAGCGACCCTTGCGCATTCGCCTGGCCGCTCCCACAGGCAAGGCTGCGGCACGGCTCAACGCATCGATCGCCGCCCAGGTGGCTCAACTGGACGTGAGCGAAACCACGCGCGCAGCCATTCCGACCGAGGTCACCACATTGCACCGCCTGCTGGGCGCACGGCCGGACACGCGCCGCTTTCGGCACGACCATGCCAACCCAGTTCATCTCGATGTGCTGGTGATCGACGAAGCGTCGATGATCGACCTGGAAATGATGTCCTCCGTGCTCACAGCGTTGCCGCCGAACGCACGACTGATCCTGCTCGGCGACAAGGACCAGCTGTCATCGGTCGAAGCTGGCGCGGTACTTGGCGATCTGTGCCGCCACGCTGAACGTGGCCACTACAGCGTCGATACCGCAGCCTGGCTGCGCACCACCACCGGCGAAGACATTCAGCACTGGGTGAGCGACCAGGCCACGCCGCTGGATCAGCAGGTGACTATGCTGCGGCACAGTCACCGATTCAGCGACAACAGCGGTATCGGTCGGCTGTCGCGTGCTGTCAACGAAGGGGATGGCAGCGGTGCACATGCCCTGCTCGGCGCGCCCTCGACCGATCTATCCCGGATTTCCAGCAGCGACCATCAAACGCTGGCCAGCCTGATCATCGACGGCAATCCCGCAGGCTTCGTTGCCGGCGCACACGCAGGCACGCCGCGCGGATACCGTCATTATCTGGAACAGTTGCGGAACGACCGGCCTGCCTCCGGCAGCTGTAGCGTGGTGTACGACTGCTGGGCACGCGAGGTCTTGAGCGGATTCGCCCGCTTTCAGCTGCTGTGTGCGCTGAAACAGGGCCCACATGGCGTGGAAAGCCTGAATGCGTTGATCGCCCAAGGACTGTACGCCCGCAAGCTGATCGAGTCGCCACTGGGTTGGTACGAAGGCCGTCCGGTCATGGTCACGCGCAACGACTACAGCCTCGGGCTAGCCAACGGCGACGTAGGTATCTGCCTGCGCGTGCCTGATGAAACCGGGGCTATGCGGCTGGTGGTGTCTTTTTTGCAGAATGGAGCGCCCGGCGATTCCGCGGGCAGCCGCGTTCGCCATGTGTTGCCAAGCCGGCTGGGAGAAGTCGTCACGGTGTATGCGATGACGGTGCACAAGTCGCAGGGATCGGAGTTCGAACATACCGCACTGGTACTTCCGGCGAGTCCGGCCGGCATCCTCAGCCGCGAATTGCTCTATACCGGCATCACCCGTGCCCGCCGCTGGTTCACCTTGATCGGGTCGGACCGCGTTATTGCCAGCGCCATCGATCGACGCACCCGCCGCCACTCGGGACTGGCCGATCACCTGGACAAAGCATGAGTAAACGCGAACGAGTGGCGGGCACGCTAACTGACGCTCCTCGCATGATCAGCTCGGCGTGCAGCTAGCGCCGTCGCTCAGCGATTTCGTGATGACACTGCCGGAGCCGTTCACGTCCAGCTGCGTACCAGGCACCTTCGTCGTGCTTGTACCGGCATCGGTGCTGCCGCCGCTGCGATAACACGTCACGAACGTCAGTGGCGTGCTTGGCTTGAGCTGCCCTTGTTGGCCGAACGTGATGACGGTGTTGCTCTTGGCACGAATCGACACACCGCTACGCGCCATCGTGGCTCGCAGCAGGATCGCCGAAGACGCATACGCCACATTGGCCGATGCGGCGCCCGCCGGATAGGTGTAGACGATCCAACCCGACTCGAAAGCATTGCCACCGGCGCACGTGGGCGCACCATTCGCGCTCGGGCACATCGAAACCAGCTGGCCACGGGTGATCGCTTCGGTGCGGGCGTAGGCCAGGCTCGCCAACAATTCATTGCTGGCTGAACTGACCTGACTGCGACGCATCAAGTCGCGAAAGCTGGGAACGGCGATGACCAGCAGGATCGCAGCCACAGCCAGCGTGACCATCAGTTCGAGCAGGCTGAAACCTCGCGGCCGGTTTGTCATCGCGTTCACCAGCAGCTGCCGTTGGTGGTGGTGCCGGTGGAATCCTTCACGCCGGCATTGTTGATTCGGAGACTTTGGCAATCGTCCCTGGTCTGGCCTCCCTGTGGCGTGGCGGTAGCCGTAAAGCTCTGTGAAGTGCTGCCCGCGGCTGGAACCATGCTGACGTTGTAATACCCCTTCGGGGACACGGAGCTGGCGAAGCCCAAGTCGGTCAATGCGCCATAGTGATTGTTGGTCGCGTAGAACCGCTCCTGGGCGTTGGCGATGCTCATCAGCAATCCCTGCCCATCGACTCGATGGGCGCGGATTGCATAGCGGCTGTACGTCGGTATCGCGATGGCCGCGAGTATCGCGACGATCACCACCACGATCATCAGTTCGAGCAAGGTAAAACCGCGTACTCGTGTCATAGCCTGAATTCCCCTGCCGGCATTACTGGTCATTGTTCAAGGACCGCCATGAGCGACGGCGCCAGACCGCATCGTTGATATTGAGCACGGAGCCACTGCCGGACAGCTTCAGTCCCGGAACCAGTACTGTGCCGCCGCCGATCGTCGTCACCAGCGGTAGCGAGCCGCTGGTGCGCGGATTGTTGACGCGACCGCCCACGGTTGAAGTATCGCCAGCCCCTGTTCCGCCCCAACCAGCGACCGAAGGTCCGGACAGGCCGCCATCCGAGCCGCCAGTCGCGGCATTCACGACCATGATCGCGCCCTGGATGGTGGCGCTGCAGGGATCGTTGGTACCCGGAATCAGCGTCTGGATCACCACGCGCCCCGTATCGAACAAGGCAGCTGGCGTGACCACGACTCGTTCACCGGCCGAGGTGGCGCTGGGCGCCAGATTGAAATACCAGCCGCCTTTTGTTGCGGGAACCGGATTATTGGTGAGCCCCCGGGCGACAGTCAGGTTGTCGGTTGCCGTCTTCTCGCTCAGGGTCTGCTTGACCAGATCGGCAAACTGTACCGTCGTACCCAGATCGCGAATACCGTAGACGGCCTGGACCGACGCACTGCCGCTGGTGTTGTCGCTCGCACCGAGGTACTTGCCGGTGCCGAATACGACGATGAACCTGTTGGTCGCCGGATCGCCGAACAAGCGCGGCATCGACGTGATCGGCTGGGCTCCCGCGGTGACCGGTTGATAAGCGAGCGCCACCGACCATTTGCTCGGGTCTGGGGATGTCAGGTCATAGCGCCACAGGTTGCCGTCGAGATCACCCGCAAACGCCACGTCGTCGATCTGGTCGTCGTTGTAGTCACCCAGCACCGGCGAGGAAAGACCATGACTTGCGACCGCACCGGTCACCGTGGCCGGATCCGGAGTCTTGATTTCCCTTATCAACTTGCCGGTCTGCGCATCCAGCACAAAAAGCGAGCTGAATTTGTTCGATGCTGCAGCCGGGTACGAACAATTGCTCGAGTTGTAAGGCGGCTTGCTGCAATCAGGGAAATAGCCACCCGGTACCAGCACGACCCACTTGCCGCTGTTGAGGCGCCCTATGTTCGGCTGACCGAAAGTGTAACCAAGATCGGACGCCTGGCCGCCAGGGTTGGTGGTCGTCCCGTCGAGCCATGACCCCTGATCCGGCTGATCCGCATTGAACTCCCACAATACCTTGCCGGCCGACATGGAGGCCGGGTCGGTGATGTCCAGTGCGTACACCCCACGACCGCCGAGGCGCAGCCCACCCACCAGGATGGTGTGCCAACCTGCAGAAGTGGAAGCAGGGCTCGTCTTCGCCGTGCCAAAAAACACGTCGCGAATGACCGGGGTGCCGTCTACCGTCGGTTGGAACTTGAAATTGTCCTTGGCGGTGAGGTTGCCAAGATTGGCGTAGACCGAGCGTGGCACATAGGCAAACAGCTCCTTGCCGGCCCCACTGGTGGGCTGGACCTTGCCGGACACTTCCTCCTCCGAAGCATCGAATGCGTGCAGCATGCCGTCGTTGGCCCCCACATACACGGCCGGAGTGCGGCTCAGGTATTTGTGGACGAAGTGCTCGTAGCTTGGGCAGCTGTCGGAAGGTGTAGTGACGCAGTTGGTCGTATCGTTCGCTACGGCCGTTGCCTCCGGTGAACCGTCCGGCCACGTGTTGCGATAGCCGCTGGACGGATAGGCCACATAGACTGCCTGGGAACCGATGATCGCTCCAAGCAGGCCAAGCACATTCGGCCGCTGGCGAAAGGTCGTGGATTCCTTTGAACGAACACCGCGCAAATAGTCCACCCTGGCCTGACCGGTATCGTTGGTGGTGTCAGTGCTCGCGGGAGAACTCATCAAGAGCGCTTGCCCAGCGGCGTCCAGGCTCGAAAAAGTCGAAAAATCGATGCCCCCGCCAAAGCTTCCATCGGATGCTTCCGTGCCGGTAAGAATCTTGCGATCGGCCGGCTTGGTGCCGTCCAGCTTATCGCTCGCATCCCACAGCGGGGCTGTCGATGTCGTGCCATCCGCATTGACACCCACCGCCTGCAGGACGCCTGTCCAGTTGGCAGAGCTGTAGCCCGTATTGAAGCCGAGAGCACCGGGCACCAATACCGAGGTATTGACGGCACCGGTCGTTGCCGGCGCGCTGCGCGCGCTGATATTGGTCAGGATGGTGCTGAGCTGGTTGACCAGATCCTGGGGATTGCCCGCATTGAAAAAACTGCCGCGGCTGGCGATCGCCGCATGCCAGGTATCGTCGATGTTTTCCGCGATGCCGGGACTTCTATCGTTGGGCTGTGGCCAGCCAACGACCGTACTGGAGTTCACCGAACCTTTGCGCAACAGGCAAGCGTCGGACGACGTGCTGGCAGTGCAATCGGTATCGTCCGAGTAATTCAACTTGCCAGTGACACCCAGGCCCACCAGGTATTGCACCATGTGAGGCCAATTGGCGGGATCGTTCTTCGGGTTGAAGTAGACCTCGTTGTTGACGTGAGCGTTGTTCAAACCATCGGCAGAGATGTCGGTGGTGGTGACGACACCTGTGGTCTTGTCCGGCATGTAAGGCGGCACAAACTTGCCGTTGGGTGCGTCGTAGAGGTCCGGACGCAGATCGGTCGCCCAGTAATTGAAGGCAAGATCGGAAAGCGATGCCTCGGTGCCACCAGATCCGTCGTTGGAATGCTGACCTTGGAAAATAGCGTTGTAGCTGGCGGTTGGGACAAATGACGTGCCATCCGGCAGGGCCACCGTGGCCTGCGGCAACGTGGCAACATCGGTCGTCGCCACCGAGTCTTCATTGAACAGACCGTCTGTCACCAGCATGTGGAAATTCTGACGGCAATACAATTCGGAACCCGTCGCCTGCGTACCATCTGGGAGGATCTTCCCCGCTTCCCAGTAAGGGTCCCGCAAGGTCTTGAGATTGGTAGCCTGGTTAGTGTCCGCAGAACCACCGCGCTGGAAGAACTTGCCTGCCCTGTTGGTGGCGTTGACCGACGGTGTTCCGCCCGAAGCGGGAGTCTGGAATATCCAGTTGAAGAACGCGCTGCGGTAGCAGCTCGGTGGGGCGGCTGTGTCACTGGGTGACTGGATGGCGCTTGGATCGGCATCGGCTGCACTGGTACACGCAGAGGTGTCGATGAGGCTGCTGATGATCGCAGCGCTCGGCAACTTGTAGCTGCCGTCGTTGAGATTTTGCCAGGAAGCACGAATGGTGCTGCCGAAACCTCCGTCGGTGGTCTTTCCACCTAGCCCACCAAACACCCGGGACATGGAGGAACGTGCCATCTGGTTGCGGGTGCGGTAATAGGCATACCAGTTGGCGAAATCCTGATATTTCGATGCAGGTACCGGAACAGCCTCCCAATTGGCTGCCGTATACAGCGTGGTTCGGTCGGCCGCCGTGGCCGGGCTGCCTTGCGCATTGAGGGTGACGGTGACACCGGTCTTGAGCCGATAGTAGTAAGGACCACCATTGGGGTAGGTCGCCACGGTACCGTCGCTGAGCGTGTGCGCCTGACCATCCATCGGGCTGGCGCCAGTCCATCTCTCGCTTCCACCCGAGCCGGCACCGGTGTTTCCGCACATCCATCGATTATCGGTGGTCACCGTTTTCTGTGTCGTGACCGTCCACTGCCACGATGTGTTGTTGCTTCTGCATGTGCCGTTCCACTTCTTGTCGATACATTGGCAAGAGCCTGAATCGATGCCGCTCGCCGGGCAAGACGATCCGTAAAAGGTGTTTGTAACGGGACCGGTGGTGGAAGTCAGCTGCCCCATCAAATTGGCTACCGCACCCTTGCGCGGACTATCCAGTTCCGGGTTGTTGTAATAATTGGCTGTGCTGTCTGCCGTAGACGGGTTGCGCGGCCGGTTGACCGCCATGCCATCCACCCAGACCGCGCTAGGTTGGCTATTGCTGTCCAGTGGAGCTTTGGGGAACGATGTACCGTCCGCAAACATTGGAGGGGTGTAGGAGATATTCGGATTGAAATACACGCCATTCATCGCCAAGGCGCGCAGCTTCTTGTCCGTTGCGGTCGAATGATCCGGATCGACCACGCTTGCACAGCGCCACGGACCGCCCCAGCTCCCGTTGTCGTAGGGCCGATCGTCACCCATGTAGTTGCTGGCCATCGATCCGGAGTCGTCGAAGGTGACCATGACGTTCGGTGCCACCGCGCTGGTATCGTTCGGCGGTGTCGGACTGAGTTCTACCGCGCCACTGGCCACTGTGGTCGCAGCCGCCGGAGCCGCGGCGAGCAGGTCGGCGGTCACCACCAGCGGCACGCTGGTCTGCGCTTGCACCACCGGCGTGAATGGCACCGACAGGCCGCCCAGCAAGGTCAGCCCGAGTGTGTACGCAAACAGGCTGTTGCGATGAGAAAGAACGCGATGGATACGCATGGCGCGAATGCTCCGACTCAGTTGCTCTTGGCGGCAAACGTGCTTTCCAGCACGCGCATGGTGTTCTGGTCCCCGCCCGTGGCACGGGCGGTGATGCGATAGACATGACGGCTGGTGGTTCCGGCGCCGCCATGATTGCTCCCGGTCACGCCCGACTCGTGCAACCCGCCGCTGACCCCGGGCGGCAACTCCACGCCCATGTCCTCAATCAGATACACCGGATTGTGGGAGAGTTTCGAAGTCTCGTAGCCAGAGCTTGGCGTGGTGTAATCAACGGTGCCGCCGGGACCCAGATAAGCTTTCGCCCCAGTCGCAATCCAGGTAGCGCTGTTCCGAAACTTGGTGACTATCCCGGACGGACCATAAACGGCCGTGTTTTTCGGATCGTAGATATAGCAATTGCCTGCCAGTATTCCGCTGCCGCAAAGCAATGGCGCAGAAGTAAGTTTGCTGGTGCTGGTCCACAATGACCACTCCGCCCCACGCAGTGCTGTCTCTGCGCTGATTTCGGCCTGCTGTGCATTGCGCAGACCACCAGCCATCCGCTGCTGCAATAGCGAACGCCCCGATGCACTGATAGCCAGCATGGTGAGCAACAACAGAAAGATCAGCGCAACGACCATCACCGCGCCGCGTTGTGCACGTACAGGCTGGTACATCGAACGTTGCTTGCCTGGGATCAACATGACTTGCTCCACGAACTCATTTGCCACCGAACGGTCTGTCGGAGGCGTCGGTGACATCACGGGTTGAAATTGCGCACGGAGACCAGTGCGGTGAACTCGCGACGAAGCATCGGATCGACAAAACCCTGATCGGTCGGCTTGATGGCGTGCGCCGATGGCGCCACCGGAGTGCTGTTGCCATCAATGCCGTAGCTGTAAACGAGATCGTTCGCGGTAAGCGTATGCAGCGGAATCTGCCCATCGATCACCAGGCTGACCTCAATGCTGCTGATTGCTCGCCACAGACATCCATTGGTGGTGATCGGGTCGGGCTCGCCAGGCGGGCAGCTGATGCCGGTGGCGGCATCGACATCCTTGGCGGAAAGAAAGCGGATCTTGCCGTCTTTGTCTTCCACCCCGTAGCGGAAATCCAGCCGCTCGACCCCGCGAACCAACTCGTCCTCCGAGCCACCGGGATTGGTCGTACCGCCATTGAGCCGACGCACCAGGGCGCCGGTTTTCTGGCCGTTGCCGTCATCGACGAGCTTCAGGTAGTAAGTGACGGTCTGGTAGTCCCGGCTGAAATCGAACACTTTGGGCGCTGACAGCGGTTGCTGCGGCACCGGCGCCGCGAGGTTGTTTGCGGTATCGGGCGTGAGCACGCCACCCGATTTGGTGACGGCGAATATCTGCGCGTTGGAGCAGTCAGCCAGCATGGCCATGTCGCCCGTGAAATCTGTAACTGGCGGTTCACCGATGCTGGTATCCGGCACCAGCGTAATGCTGGAGATGGGGCTGCCTACCGTCGCGCCTGTGGCAATCGACGTACCGGTACCGCCGACGACTGTCCAGCCGCGTGATGAATTGACGTAGCGCACCGTGACCACGTCGGCACCTTCTACGCGATCACCGACGTCCGTGCCCATGGCCGGGATATCGGTGACCGTAGTACTCGGGTCAACCGGCAGGCACGTCGTCAGGCTGCAATCGTAGCCGCGCATGGAAAGGAACGACGGAAATGAATACGGCGCGCTGGTCAATGGGTACAGGACGGTGGTCACCGGAGTGGTTACGTCGGACATCGCGCCGGTAATGGCCTTGGCGTACACCTTGGGAGACCGCAGTCCGTCCAGAAATACCTGGGAGGCAGCCGCCGGTCTGGCCACGCCACCACTATTGGTGCAGTACTGGCCATTGGCCATGCGCAGGTCGTCACTGATGCGCGTGATCGCAAAGCGTCCCTCCTCCTGCAGCCGCGCCATCTGGTTTTGTGCTTTGCTGCTGCTGTTCGTCGATGCAAATACCGTGATGATGCCGGCGGCTACCAGCAAACCGAGCACCATGGCCACCATGAGCTCGATCAGGGTGAGGCCGCGCTGGCCAAGCGGAGAGTGGCGCGCCATTACGGGTACCTTCACGGTTGGAACTCCCAGGCAAATGTTTGTGTGGTGGCAGTGCGATGGTCCTCGTCACCGGCGCCCTGCTCACTCCAGCGAACCAGCATCTTGCAGGTGCCACCATACGGAGGACGCATCCCGACCTGCCCGGGATCGGCCGGGATCGCCGGTGCCGTGCTGCCGCTGGGCGGTACGGAGCCGAGCGTCCAACCACCCGGAGTAAAGCCTGCATTGGATGCGTCGCAGGCGATCGACGCACTCACTCCCGGGAGGAAGGTCCGGAGCTGGCTGCTCCAATTGCGCTGATCCGCCGCGGCCACCGCGTCCGGAGTACACCCGGCGCTGCAATTCGCATTGGCCGCCGTGCTGGCGCTCACCGGATAGCTGGTGGAGTCGTAATTGCCATTCCACACGCCCACGGGGTTGGCGCGCATGCGGTCGACCATGTTGTTGGCCAGAAACGTCGCCTGAGTCCGCAGATAAGCGGAATGATTGGAACGCGTGGACATGACCATGAGGCCAGCCAGACCGATCAGGCCAATGCTGAAGATCAGCACGGACATCATCACTTCGATCAACGAGATGCCCCGCTGACGCGACAAGACTTGCATGGAATTCTCCCTGATACCCCTGATCGCACTGTACCGGGCGGCGCCCGTGCCGCCAGCCCTCAGCCGACAAACGGTAGGATTTGGCCGACAAACGGCTGACGGTACCCGTCGCAAGGTGAGCTTCGTCACACTCGGCGAGCATGTCAGGGGCGAGCTGGCGGGAAGCAAGCGCGTCCCGCGCCTGCCGCAAAAGACAAAGGCCCGCGTTGGCGGGCCTTTGAAGTTCTGGTGCCGGAAATAGGAATCGAACCTACGACCTACGCATTACGAATGCGCCGCTCTACCAACTGAGCTATTCCGGCAAAGAGCCGCAGATTTTACGGTGCGGGGCGTTGTGGCGCAAGCGCGGACGGGGATGCGCCCGGCTGATCAAAGGCTGGCGGAGCTGTTGCCACCGACGACGCGCAGCTCCTTGGGCAGGGCAAAGGTGATGTTCTCCGGTTCGCCATCGAGTTCGCGCACTTCACCCGCGCCCCACGACTGCAGACGGGCGATCACGTCGCGCACGAGCTTCTCCGGGGCCGAGGCGCCGGCGGTGAGGCCGATGCGTGTCACGCCATCCAGCCAGCTGCGCTCGATATGCTCGGCACCGTCGATCAGGAACGAGCGGACCCCCTGCTTCTCGGCCAGCTCGCGCAGGCGATTGGAATTGGAGCTGTTGATCGAGCCGACCACCAGCATCAGGTCGACCGCGTCAGCGAGCCGGCGCACGGCATCCTGGCGGTTCTGCGTGGCATAGCAGATGTCGTCCTTGCGCGGGCCTTCGATGTCGGGGAATTTCGCGCGCAGCGCTTCGATGATCGCCTTGGTGTCGTCCACCGACAGCGTGGTCTGGGTGACGTAGGACAGTTCGTGCGGAAATCTAGGCGCCAACGTGGCGACGTTTTCCAGCGATTCGACCAGCAGGATCTCGCCCGTGTTGGCCGGGTTCCACTGGCCCATGGTGCCTTCGACCTCCGGGTGGCCGGCGTGGCCGATCAGCACGACACTGCGACCGATGCGGCCCAGTCGAGCCACCTCCATGTGCACCTTGGTGACCAGTGGACAGGTGGCATCGAACACCTTGAGATGACGCTGCTCGGCTTCCTCGCGCACCGCCTGCGAGACGCCATGCGCGCTGAAGATCACGGTGGCGCCGTCAGGCACTTCGTGCAGCTCCTCGACGAAGATCGCACCGTCTGCGCGCAGCTTGTCGACCACGTAACGGTTGTGCACGACTTCGTGCCGCACGTAGATCGGCGCACCCCACGATTCCAGCGCACGCTCGACGATGGCGATGGCGCGGTCGACACCGGCGCAGAAGCCGCGGGGGTTGGCGAGCAGGATGTCCAAGCTGACCTCGATTCAGAACTCTGTAGGAGCCCGCTCGCGGGCGATGCGTCACCACGTTAGCGAGAACATCGCCCGCAAGCGGGCTCCTACGAAGGTTACGATTATCGCACGCTGTCGGCAGGCTTGCCGGCGAACAAGCCGAACGCGATCAGCAGCACGGCACCGACGGTGATGCCGCAATCGGCGATATTGAATACCGGGTAGCTCCACTGGCGGAAGTACACCTGGATGAAATCGGTGACCTGGGAGGCGTGCAGGCGATCGATCAGATTGCCGAGCGCGCCCCCGATGATCAGCGCCAGCGGCAGGCCGGTGCGCCAATCGCGGCGCGGCGTGCGCGCCATCCACACCACCAGCACGGCGCTGATCGCCAGCGCCAGCACCACGAAAAACCAACGCTGCCAACCGCCGCCGTCGGACAGGAAGCTGAAGGCGGCTCCCTTGTTGAACGTCAGCGTCCAGTTCAGGAAACCCGGAATCACCGCATGCGGCAAACCCATCGGCTGCAGGGCGTTCACGGCCCACCATTTGCTGAGCTGGTCGAGCGCGATGATGGCGGCGGAGAGCCATAGCCAGATGATTGCGTTGGGTTTGGTCATGGAAGTGGCTCGCTGGTGTTGGGTGGCGTGGAAAGGCGCGCCTTCGGAATCAGAACCAGCGGCGGTCCTCGCCCGGTCCTTCGATGTTGCCGATGCAGCGACCGCATAGCTCCGGATGTTCGGCATGGCTGCCGACGTCGTCGCGGCGGTGCCAGCAGCGGATGCATTTGGCCGCCTCGCTGACGGTAGCCGAAACCCAGACGTCAGCACCCTCCAGTTCGGTCAACACCGCGCTTTCCGGCTGGCCACCGGCCAGGTCGAGGCGTACGTCGGAGGTGATGAAGAAGAAGCGCAGCTCGTCGATCGCCGGAGCGTAGCGCGCCACTGTGGCCTCGTCGGCGTGGATCGCCAGCTTTGCCTCCAGCGCGGCGCCGATCTGACCGGCCTTGCGCATGCCTTCGAGCACGCGCGAGGCGGTATCGCGGATCGCCAGCAGGTCGGTCCAGTAGCGGCGCTGTTCCGGCGAGTTCTGGGTGGCGGCGAGGCCGTCGTACCAGGTCTCGAACAGCACGCTGTCGCCGCGCTCGCCCGGCAGCTGTTGCCAGATCTCCTCGGCCGTGAAGCTCAACACCGGGGCCAGCCAGCGCACCAATGCCTCGGCGATGCGGTACATCGCACTCTGCGCGCTGCGCCGGCCGCGGCTGTCGGTCGGCATGGTGTAGAGCCGGTCCTTGGTGATGTCCAGGTACAGCGCGCCCAGTTCGTTGGTGCAGAAGTTCTGGATGCGCGCCACCACTTCGGGGAAGTCGTAACGCTCGTACGCAGCCAGCACCACCTGCTGCACGTCGCAGGCCTGTTGCACGGCCCATTGATCGAGCAACAGGGTGTCTTCCACCGGCAGCAGGTGTTTGGCCGGATCGAAGCCGTCCAGGTTGCCGAGCAGGAATTTCGCGGTGTTGCGGATGCGTCGATAGGTGTCGGAGACACGCTTGAGGATCTCGTCGGAAACGGTCATCTCGTTGCGGTAGTCGGCCGAGGCCACCCAAAGCCGCAGCACGTCCGCACCGAGCGTATCCATCACCTTCTGCGGTGCGACCACGTTGCCCAGCGACTTGGACATCTTGCGACCGTTCGCGTCGACGGCGAAACCGTGAGTGAGCACTTCGTTGTACGGCGCGCGGCCATGAATCGCCGACGAGGTCAGCAACGACGACTGGAACCAGCCGCGATGCTGGTCGGAGCCTTCCAGGTACATCACCTTGTAGTGCCCCGCCGTACCCTGCTGCAGTTCCGGCCGCTGGCCGATCACCGCGAAATGCGTGACGCCTGAATCGAACCAGACGTCCAGCACGTCGGTGACTTTTTCGTAGTCGTTCGCCTGGCCACCGAGCAACTCGGCCGCATCCAGCGTGAACCACGCGTCGATGCCGCCCTGCTCCACCTTCTGCGCGACCTGCTCCAGCAGCGCGACGGAATCCGGATGCGGCTCCTGCGTGGCCTTGTGCACGAACAACGCGATCGGCACGCCCCAGGTGCGCTGGCGCGAGATGCACCAGTCCGGACGCCCGGCGACCATGCCGGCGATGCGTTCCTCGCCCCAGCCCGGCACCCAGCGCACGTTCTTGATCGAGGTCAGCGCGGTCTCGCGCAGCTGCGCCTGTTCCATCGAGACGAACCACTGCGGCGTGGTGCGATAGATCACCGGTGTCTTGTGGCGCCAGCAGTTCGGGTAGCTGTGCTCGATCTTCGCGAATGCCAGCAGCACGCCGCGCTGGCGCAGCAGGTCGACGATGGCGTCGTTGGCTTTCCAGATGTGCATGCCGGCCAGTTCGAGACCATGGGCAGTTGGCGTGTCGGCACGGTAGGTGCCGCGCGACTCGATGTAGTTGAGCAGGTCGATGCCGTACTCGCGTGCGACCACGAAATCCTCGACGCCGTGGTCAGGCGAGGTATGCACGGCGCCGGTGCCGTCTTCGGCGCTGACGTGCCCGCCGAGGATCACCGGGACTTCGCGCGGGTAGAACGGGTGGCGCAACTTCAGGCCTTCCAGCGCCCTGCCTTCGACGTGCCCCAGCAGCATCGCCTGCTCCAGGCCGTAGCGCTGCGCCACCTTGTCGACCAGCGCGCTGGCGACGACCAGCAGCACGCGCCTGCCGTCGCGCGCCGGGCCTTCGATCAACGCGTATTCGAGATCGGCGCCGAGCGACACGGCCTGGCTTTCCGGCAGAGTCCACGGCGTGGTGGTCCAGATCGGGATGGCGACGATGGCGTCGCCTGCATCCACGCCGAACTTCGCGGCCAGCGCGCTCGCATCGACCGCGTCGTAGGCCACGTCGACCGCGGGCGACACCTTGTCGCCGTATTCGATTTCGGCTTCGGCCAGCGCCGAGGCGCAATCGAAGCACCAGTACACCGGCTTGGCGCCGCGCACCACGTGGCCGTTGGAGACGATGCGCGCCAGTGCGCGCAGCATGTCGGCCTCGTATTTGAAATCCATCGTGCGGTACGGATGATCCCAGTCGCCGAGCACGCCCAGCCGCTTGAAGCCGGTGCGCTGGGCATCGACCTGCTCGGCGGCGTACTCGCGGCATTTCTGGCGGAACTGGGCGGCGTCGAGCTTGTCGCCCGGCTTGCCGAATTTCTTCTCCACCGCGATCTCGATCGGCAAGCCATGGCAATCCCAGCCCGGCACGTACGGCGCGCGGTAGCCGGCCAGCAGCTTGGACTTGACCACCATGTCCTTGAGGATCTTGTTGACCGCATGACCGATATGGATCGCACCGTTCGCGTACGGCGGGCCGTCATGCAGCACGAACACGTTGTCGCGACCGGCGGTCTTCTGCTGGATCTGCGCGTAGCGCCCGGCATGCTCCCACTCGGCCAGCCAGCCCGGCTCGCGCTTGGGCAAGTCGCCGCGCATCGGGAAGTCTGTCTGCGGCAGGTTGATCGTGTTTTTGTAATCGTGGGTCATTGCGTGGATGCCGTCACTGAGGTGTTGCCGCCCGCCAGATGGCGGGCAAAGAAGGGAAAGTTAGTCGATTTCGACCCGTGCCGTAATGCCCGCGTCTTCACGCCTCGACCAGCCGCGGGTTCATGCCCAGCAGCTCGCGCGCCCGACGCGAGTCCAGCGCCATCTGCGCCTTGAGCGGCTCCAGCCCGTCGAACTTCTGCTCGTCGCGCAGCTTGGCGACGAACTCCACGGCCATGCGCTGGCCGTACAGATCGCCATCGAAGTCGAACAGGTGCACTTCCAGCAGCGGCTCGGCGACCTCGTTCACGGTCGGGCGCACGCCGAGGCTGGCCACGCCAGGCCAGCTGCATTCGCCCTCGCCCAGCCCCACGCGGACCGCGAAGATGCCCTGGATCGGGCTGACCCGTTGCTGCAGGTGGATGTTGGCGGTGGGATAGCCGAGGGTGCGGCCGAGCTGATTGCCATATTCCACCTTGCCGTCGATGACGAACGGCCGGCCCAGCAGCGGCTCGGCCTCGGCGAATGCCCCGGCCGCCAGCAAGGCACGCACCCGGCTGGCCGAAACGCGGGCGCCATCGAGTTGCACGACCGGCATGGTGCAGGCGCTGAAGCCGAGCTCGACGCCCATCCGTTCGAGCAGCGCCACGTCACCGCTGCGCTTGTGGCCGAAACGGAAATCTCCGCCCACCCACACCTCGCGTGCGGCCAAGCGATCGACCAGTACCTGACGCACGAAATCCTCGGCCGACATCGCGGTCAGCGCATGGTTGAAGCGCAACAGCAGGGTGTGTTCCATGCCGGCGGCGGCGAAACCGCGCAGCTTCTCGCGCACGCCGGACAGGCGCGGCACCGGCTCGGCGGAAAAGAACGCGCGTGGCAGCGGCTCGAAGCTCACCACCACCGCGCTGCAACCCAGTGCCTGCGCACGCTCGCGCACCTGCGTCAGCAGCGCCTGATGTCCGCGATGCAAGCCATCGAACGCGCCGACCGCGATCACGCTGCCGCGCGGCGCCAGGCAGGGGCCGGCGACATCCCTGGAAAGTCTCATCATCGCCTGAGTATAACGGGCGAACGGCTGCCGATAATCGTGTCGGACCGGTTCACGCCCCGCGCAGATCGCGCAGGCGGAAGCCGCTGGCGAACAACACGGCGACATACGTACCCGCGCCGGCGACCACCAGTACCGCCAGGCGCCACAGACGGGTGACCACCGGAACGCCATGCAGCCATTCCGGCCAGAGCCACCGCCCGAGCAGCAGCACGGCCGCCATGGCGAGACACGACGAGCCCAGCCGCAACCAGTGACGCAACCATCCCGGCTGCCGCTCGTACACACCCGCTCGCTTGAGCCAGTGCCACAGCAGCAGAAAATTGACGTAGCTCGCCAACGCGCTGGCCAGAGCCAACCCCACATGCAGGCCCGGCACCTGCGCGATTCCGGCAAGCCAGCCGCCCTGCTTCACCGATGCCGGCGCCCACAACTCGAAGAACAGCGCGATGAGCAAGCCGTTGAAGATCATGTTGATCACCAGCGACGCCACACCGGCCTTCACCGGCGTGCGCGTGTCCTGGCGTGCGTAGAAAGCCGGCAGCACGACCTTGACCAGCGCATAGGCCGGCAAGCCGCAGCTCAGCGCCAGCACGGCCGCCGCGGTCATGCGGGTATCGAATGCCGTGTACTGGCCGTTCTGGAACAGCGTCGCCACCAAAGGCTCGGCCAGCAGCGCCAAGGCAATCGCCGCCGGCACCGCAATCAGCAGGGTGATGCGCAATCCCCAGTCGAGTGCCTTCGAGAATCCGGCACGGTCGGTGCCCACGTGATGGCGCGACAGCGACGGCAGGATCACCGTGCCCAGCGCCACGCCGAACACACCCAGCGGCAGTTCGAGAAAGCGCGTCGACTGCCACAGCCAGGTCTGCGACCCGGTCACCAGCAGCGACACCACGATGGTGTCCAGCAGCAGGTTGATCTGGGCGACGGACGAGCCGAACAACGTCGGCACCATCAGCCGCATGATTTTCCGCACCTGCGGATGGCGCCAGCCCCAGCGCGGCCAGACCAGCAGATCCAGCTGGCGCAGCGCCGGCAGCAGGAACAGCAATTGCAGCACGCCGGCAAGCAGCACCGCCCAGCCCATCGCCAGGATCGGCGTATGCAGGCGCGGCGCGATCCACAAGGCCGCCACGATCATGCAGACATTGAGGATGACCGGCGCGAGTGCCGGCATGGCGAAACGATGGAAGCTGTTCAATGCACCGCCGGCCAGCGCCGTCAGCGACACGAACAGCAGGAACGGGAACATCCAGCGCACCAGCTCGGTGGTGAGATCGAACTTGTGCGGCTGGTCGAGCGCACCGGGAATGAAGGCGGTTGCCAGTTGCGGGGCAAAGATCAGCCCCAGTGCGGTCACCACCAGCAGCACGCCGCCAAGCGTGCCCGCGACGGTCGCCATCAGGCGCTTGAGATCCTGATGGCTTCCGGTTTCCTTCACCTCGGTGAAGACCGGCACGAAAGCGGTGGAAAACGAGCCCTCGGCAAACAGGCGGCGCATGAAGTTGGGGATGCGGAAGGCCACCACGAACGCATCCGTGGCCACTGTGGCGCCGAACACATGGCTCATCGAGATGTCGCGCACCAGGCCGAGCACCCGCGAAACCATCGTCATGCTGCTGAACGAGAGCAGCCCGCGGAGCATGCTGGGGGACTTCATGTGGCTGTCATTACCTTCGGTGGGCCGCTGCGCAGGGCGCGTAGTTTGACAGCCGTGACGGGCAGGATGACAGCCCGCGATGTGGCAAAATGCCGATGCCGCGGGCATCCGCATCGACCGCAGGCTGCCTGCAGTCGATCCAGCACCGCCTAAATGATTGACGCATCGGCAAATCGACCGCATAATTGGCGTCTTTTTCCACCCTCAACACTGCATTCCGGAGTTCTACCTTGGCCAACATCAAGTCCGCGAAGAAGCGCGCGCGCCAGTCCGAACAGCGCCGTCTGCGCAACATCAGCGCCCGCTCCATGGTCCGCACCGCCCTGAAGAAGGTCGTCAAGGCCATCGAGGCCAAGGACAAGGCTGCCGCCGTTGCCGCGTTCACCTCCGCCCAGCCGGTGATGGATCGCTACGCCGCCCGCGGCCTGATCCACAAGAACAAGGCTGCCCGCCACAAGAGCCGCCTCAACGCGAAGATCCGCGAACTGGCGTAAGCCGGGGCGCGATTCGGGTTGCAAGCAAAAAGCCGGCGCAAGCCGGCTTTTTCGTGTGCGCAGTATTCGCGTCGATGAAGTCTCGGCATACCTGCGGGAGCGGCTTCAGCCGCGATGCCCTTTGCTTGCGTCCGAGTCAAGAGTATCGCGACTGAAGTCGCTCCCACAGACATGTGGAATGCCCGGCAGCTCAATGGCGCGGTCGAAACTCCAGTGGCATCGGCTCGCCCGGCCGCGCTGCCGCCGGCCGCTTCGGACCGCAGGCACCGCAGGTGCTGCAGCCATCGCTGCAATCGCCGGTAGCTTCCTTCGGCTGCAGGCGGCGACCGAACGCACGTACCCAGGCAGCACGCCCGGGACGGCTGAAGCGGATCGACGCGGCCGCCATCCAGCGGTTGGTGAGTTTCGGCGCCAACTTGCGAAACACGATCAGCACACTGGCCAGCACGACCAGGCCGATCACCACGTACTGCACCAGCAGGCTCGTACTCACGCAAGCATCCTCGCCACCTGGTAGACGATGAACGACGCGGTGTAGGCCATCACGAACATGTAGCCGAACGAGATCGCCACGTTGCGCCAGGAATCGGTCTCGCGCTTGATGATTGCCAGCGTCGACATGCACTGCGGCGCATACGCGAACCACACCAATAGCGACAACGCGCTGGCCAGCGAGATCTGCCCGGCCAGCGCATGACCCAGGCCGCCGGCCGCTTCGCCACCGACCAGATACACCGTGGCCAGCGCCGCCACCGCGGTCTCGCGCGCGGCGAATGCCGGGATCAGCGCCAGGCTGATCTGCCAGTTGAAGCCGATCGGCGCAAAGATGTACTGCAGGCCGCGCCCGATATAGCCCGCGAAGCTGTAGTCGATCGCCGGCAACGTCGCGCCCTCGGGCGCGCCCGGGAAGGTGGAGAGAAACCACATTAGCACGGTCAGGCCGAGGATCACGCCAGTCAGCCGCTTCAGGAAGATCATGCCGCGCTCATACAGCCCGATCCCCACGTCGCGCAGCTTCGGCATGCGGTACGACGGCAGTTCCATCAGCAGCGCGTGTTCGCTCTTGTCGCGGCGGATGTGCTTCATCACCCAGCCCACCAGCATCGCGCCGAGGATGCCGGCCAGGTACAGCGCGAACAGCACCACGCCCTGCAGGTTGAACACGCCGAACACGTAGCGGATCGGGATGAAGGCACCGATCAGCAGTGCATACACCGGCAGCCGCGCCGAGCAGGTCATCAACGGCGCGATCAGGATCGTGGTGATCCGGTCGCGCGGGTCGGTGATGCTGCGCGTGCCCATGATGCCGGGGATCGCGCAGGCGAAGCTCGACAGCAGCGGGATGAACGAGCGGCCGGTCAGTCCCACCGACAGCATCAGCCGATCCAGGAGGAACGCGGCACGCGGCAGGTAGCCGGATTCCTCCAGCACGATGATGAACAGGAAGAGCACCAGGATTTCCGGCAGGAAGCCCAGCACCGTGCCGAGGCCGCCGAACAGGCCGTCGGTGACCAGGCTCTGCAGTGGCCCGGCCGGCATCAGCGTAGCGGCGTGCCCGCCCAGCCAGTCGAAGACTTCGGCAATCGCGTCAGTCATCGGCTTGCCGATCGAGTACACCGCCTGGAACACCAGGAACATCACCACCGCCAGGATCGCCAGCCCGAATACCGGGTGCAGCGTCCAGCGGTCGAGTGCGTCATCGATCTCGGCCGTCGCGCGCGGCATCGTCACCGTCGCCGCCAGCAGTTCGCGCACCTGCGCATGCAGGTCGGCGCGGCTGGCCGCATCGTCCGCCTGTGCAGGTGCGGCGGTCGGCACTTCGCCATCGACCCGCTCGATCAGCGCGCGGGCACCGCCGCGTTTCACCGCGATGGTTTCCACCACCGGCAGGCCCAGCCGGCGCTGCAGCTCCGGCACGTCGATGACGATGCCGCGCTGACGCGCGGTATCCATCATGTTCAACGCCAGCACCACCGGCCGACCGAGGCGCTTGACCTCCAGCACGAAACGCAGATGAAGGCGCAGGTTGGTCGCGTCGGCCACGCAGACGATCAGGTCCGGCACCATCTCGCCCGGATAGTTGCCGGCGCAGACGTCGCGCGTAATCTGCTCGTCCGGGCTGTTCGCATCGAGGCTGTAGGTTCCCGGCAGATCGAGAATCTGCAGCACGCGACCGGACGGCGCGGTGAAGCGCCCTTCCTTGCGTTCCACCGTGACGCCCGCGTAGTTCGCGACCTTCTGGCGACCACCAGTGAGCTGGTTGAACAGCGCCGTCTTGCCGCAATTCGGGTTGCCGACCAGGGCGATGCGCAGGGTCGAAGCGCTCATGCCGCCAGCTCCGTGCGCACGCCGACCCGGGCCGCTTCGGCGCGGCGCAGGGCAAAGCGTGTGAAGCCGATCTGGATCAGCACCGGGTCGCCGCCCATCGGCCCGATCGCCACCACGCGCACGGGCTCGCCATCGACAAAGCCGAGATCGCGCAGGCGTTGCGCGATCGGATCGACCGCATGCGCATCGTGCACGCGGTCGACCACGGCAGGAGCACCCTTGGGCAAATCGGACAGACGCACAGGCTGACCTCAAATAAGAATTGTTCGCATTGTAGCCCTTTGCCCGCGCCACTGCATCCACACCCGTCGGTGCGTGCCGCTGCGTTTATCATCGCGTTATTTACGCAGGGACGATCCATGACCGATTCCATCACCAGTGAACGTCGCGGCACCGTCGCCTGGATCACGCTGAACCGCCCGCAGATCCACAACGCCTTCGACGACGCCCTGATCGCCGCGCTCACCGACGCGCTGGCCCAGGCCGACGCTGATCCGGCCGTGCGCGCCGTGGTACTGAGCGGCAACGGCAGTTGCTTCTCCGCCGGCGCCGATCTCAACTGGATGCGCGGCATGGCCGGCGCCAGCGAACAGGAAAACCGCGAGGACTCGCTGCGCCTGGCGCGGCTGATGCGCAACCTGCAGTTCCTGTCCAAGCCCACCATTGCACGCGTCAACGGTGCGGCCTACGGCGGTGGCGTGGGCCTGGTCGCCTGTTGCGACATCGCCATCGGCGTGGACACCGCCAAGTTCGCCCTGTCCGAGGTGAAACTTGGCCTGGTTCCGGCGGTGATCTCGCCCTACGTGGTCGCCGCGATCGGCCTACGTGAAGCGCGCCGGCTGTTCGTTACCGGCGAGGTGTTCGACGCCGCCACGGCGGCGCGGATCGGCCTGCTGCATGCGGTGGTGACCGGCACCGAACTGGACGAGGCGATCGAACGCCAGTTGTACCTGCTGGCCAAGGCTGGCCCTCACGCCCAACGCGAAGCCAAGCAACTGGCCTTGCGCATCGGCGGCACGGATCCGGAACAGGCCGAACGCATCGACAGCGCCAACGCCGAACTGATCGCCCGCCTGCGCGTCTCGCCTGAAGGCCAGCACGGCCTGAGTGCGTTTCTCGACAAGCGCGCCCCGTCCTGGGTAACGCAATCGTAGGAGCGCACCCGGTGCGCGACGCTTTTCGTCATATGACGAACAGCCCCCACGCACAGGGTGCGCTCCAACACATCCGCCGCGATCTGCTAGTTTTAGACGATTTGCATCGACACGAACGGCTTCAAGGATTCTGCATGTTCGAACGCGTACTGATAGCCAACCGTGGCGAGATCGCCTGCCGCGTGATCCGCACCTGCCGCCGCCTCGGCATCCACACCATCGCGGTGTATTCGCAAGCCGATCGCGATGCCCAGCACGTGCGGCTGGCCGACGAGGCGTGGCCGATCGGCGGACCGTTGCCAGCCGAATCCTATCTGCGCATCGAGGCCATCCTCGATGCCGCAAAAAAAAGCAGCGCCCAGGCCATCCATCCCGGTTACGGTTTCCTGTCCGAAAACACTGCCTTCTCGCGGGCCTGCCAGGAGGCCGGCATCGTGTTCATCGGCCCCGATCCCGAGAGCATCGAGGCGATGGGCTCGAAAGCCGCCGCCAAGCAGCTGATGGCGAAACATGCGGTGCCGCTGGTGCCCGGCTACGACGGCGACAACCAGGACAACGCCTTCCTCGCCGGCGAGGCGCACAAGGTCGGCTACCCGCTCATCATCAAGCCCTCGGCCGGCGGCGGCGGCAAAGGCATGCAGATCGTGCGCTCGGACGCCGAGTTTCCGGAAGCTCTGGAAACCGCCCAGCGCGTGGCCAAGGCAGCCTTCGGCGACGCCTCGATGCTGCTGGAGCGCTACATCGAGCAACCGCGCCATATCGAGTTCCAGATCTTCGGCGATCGCCACGGCAACATCATCCATATCGGCGAACGCGAATGCTCGGCGCAGCGCCGTTACCAGAAAGTGCTGGAGGAAACTCCCTCGCCCTTCCTCACCCCCGACAAGCGCGCCGCGATGGGCGAAGCCGCCGTGGCCGCGGCCCGCGCGGTGAATTACGTCGGCGCGGGCACGGTGGAGTTCATCGTGGGGCCGGCCGGCGATTTCCACTTCATGGAGATGAACACGCGTCTGCAGGTGGAGCACCCCGTCACCGAACTCACCCACGGCGTGGACCTGGTGGAATGGCAGTTGCGCGTGGCCCACGGCGAACCGCTGCCGCTCGCCCAGCAACAGGTGGTGTCACGCGGCCACGCCATCGAAGTGCGCCTGTACGCCGAAGACCCGGACCAGAACTTCCTGCCCGGCTCCGGCAAATTGCAGACGCTCCACCTGCCCGCGCCATCGGCCCATGTGCGCCTCGACGGCGGCGTGATCGAGGGCGACACGGTGACGATCTTCTACGACCCGATGATCGCCAAGCTGATCGTGTGGGACGAGGATCGCCCGAAGGCGCTGCAGCGGATGCGCGAAGCATTGGCCGCCAGCGAGATCGTCGGCCCGAAATCGAACATCGGTTTCCTCGAACGGCTGGTGCGCCATCCGTCCGTGGTCGAGGGCCGCATCGACACCGGTTATCTGGATCGCCACCTCGAAGAGTTCCTGGTCGGCGACGTCGCGCCTTCCGACGATGCGCTGTTCGCCGCCGCGACCGCCGTACTGCTGCACGACGAGTCGCACGTGGCCAGCGCCACCACCGATCCGTACTCGCCCTGGGCCAGCGCCGACGCCTGGCGCATCGGCCACGCCGGCAAGCGCATCGTGGCGTTGACCTGGCGCGAACAACGCTTCGAAGTCGAGGCGCGCGGTCATGCCGGCGACTATCAGCTGCATCACGGCGACTCCGATCGCGAAGTACGCGGCGCACGCCTGCTCGACGACAACCTCAGCGCCCGCTTCGATGGCGAATCGCGCCGCGTGCCGCTGCGCAGCGATGCCGCCCATGTGCTGCTGCATGATGCCGCCGGCCAGCGCTACAGCTTCAGCCGCACCGCCGCATTCGCGTGGGAATCGAAAGACGCCGCCGGCGGCAACCAGGTGATCGCGCCGATGCCCGGCCGCATTGTGCTGGTCAAGGCCAAGGCCGGCGACGTGGTGGAACACGGCCAGGAACTGCTGGTGATGGAGGCGATGAAGATGGAACTGGCCTTGAAGGCGCCACGTGCCGGCACCATCGAAAGCGTGAACGCCACGCAAGGCGAATTCGTCGAGGCCGACGCCGTGCTGGTGCGATTCGGCGATTGAGCCGCGCACGCATGGATCGTGCGCGCAGGAGCCCGCTCGCGGGCGATGTTGTTGAATGGGTTTTTCTGCTGCATCAGAGCAAGAGCATCGCCCGCGAGCGGGCTCCTACATGTCTTTACAGGAGCATCCGATGAACGCTTCCAACCACGTCCGCATCGTCGAAGTCGGCGCCCGCGACGGCCTGCAGAACGAGAAGACCCTGCTGCCGGCCGAGGTGAAGATCGCGCTGATCGACCGGCTGTCTTCGACCGGCCTCAGGACGATCGAGGCGACCAGCTTCGTGAGCCCGAAATGGGTGCCGCAACTGGCCGACGCGGCCGAGGTGTTCCGCGGCATCCGCAAGGTACCGGGCGTGAGCTACCCGGTGCTGGTGCCGAACCTGCAGGGCTACCAGCGCGCGCGCGAGGTCGGTGCCACGGACATCGCCGTGTTCACCGCCGCGTCGGAAGCGTTCAACCGCAAGAACATCAACGCCTCGATCGACGAGTCGATCGAGCGCTTCGTCCCGGTGATGGAACAGGCCCGGGCCGACGGCGTGCGGGTGCGCGGCTATGTCTCCACCGTGCTCGGCTGCCCGTACCAGGGCGAGGTGCCGGTCAGCGATGTGGTACGTGTGGCACGCCGGATGCACGAGCTGGGCTGCCACGAGATCTCGCTGGGCGACACCATCGGCGTCGGCACGCCGGCGAAGGCGCGCGCGATGCTGCACGCGGTGGCGCAGGAAGTGCCGATGGACGCGCTGGCCGTGCACTTCCACGATACCTACGGCCAGGCGCTGGCGAACATCCTGACCTGCCTGGAGGAAGGCGTGCGCGTGGTCGACAGCGCCGTCTCGGGCACCGGTGGCTGTCCCTACGCGAAGGGCGCGACCGGCAACGTGGCCAGCGAGGACGTGGTCTACATGCTGCACGGCATGGGCATCGAGACCGGCATTGACCTCGACCTGCTGATCGCCACCGGCGCCTGGCTGGCCGCGCAACTGCACAAGGAAACCGCCAGCCGGGTCACCCGCGCGCGTACCGCCGCAGGCTGAAAGCTCGCTATCATCGGCGCCTCGGCTGACCGGACGAAGCGATGCGCGCAAGCCTGACGACCTGGTGGCAAACGGCAGCGGTCCTGCTGCTCCTGCTGTGCTCCCTGCCCGTGAGCGCGACCGCGCCCAAGGGCGACTGGCTGTTGCTGCCCGAGCGCGTGTGGACCGGCGACGGCGATGCCGCGCACAGCGGCTGGGCGGTGCTGGTGCACGACGGTGCGATCGCCGCGGTGGGCCCGGCCGCGTCGATCCAGGCACCGGCCGGCGCGCATCGCGTCGAACTGCCCGGCGCCACGCTCACCCCCGGCCTGATCGACCTGCACTCGCACCTGTTCCTGCATCCGTACAACGAAACGCCGTGGAACGACCAGGTGCTGACCGAGCCGCAGGATTACCGCACGCTGGAAGCCGCCGCCCATGCGAAGTCCACCCTGATGGCGGGCTTCACCGCCCTGCGCGACCTCGGCACCGAGGGCGCGGGCTTTGCCGACGTGTCGATCCAGCGGGCGATCAACGAAGGGCTGATCCCGGGGCCGCGGATGTTCGTCGCCACGCGCGCCATCGTCGCCACCGCCAGCTATGGGCCGGGGCCGCGCGGCTTTCGTCCGGACCTCGACCTGCCGCAAGGCGCGCAGCCGGTCAGCGGCGTGGATGCGGCCATTGCCGCCGTGCGCGAACAAGCCGCCCGCGGCGCCGACTGGATCAAGCTGTACGCGGACTATCGGGTGGGCCCGGGCGGTGAAACCGCGCCCACCCTCAACCCGGCGGAACTGAAGGCGATCGTCGATACGGCGCACCAGATCGGCCGCCCGGTCGCGGCGCACGCGGCCAGCGATGCCGGCGTGCGGATGGCGGTCGAGGCCGGCGTGGACACCATCGAACACGGCTACGGTGCCAGCGAGGCGACCTTCCGCCTGCTCAGGCAGAAGGGTGTGGCCTATGAACCCACGCTCACCGCGGTCGACGCCACCTCGGAGTATTTCCAGCACTACGTGCCGGGCAAGTCCGAACCCACGCCTGCCATGAAGGAAGCCGAACGCGCGTTCCGCACCGCGCTGAAAGTCGGCGTCACCATCGGCAACGGCAGCGACGTGGGCGTGTTCGCGCACGGCACCAACTGGCGCGAGCCCGCGGCGATGGTACGCGACGGCATGACGCCAGCGCAGGCGCTGCACGCGGCCACCGACGTAGCGGCGAAGATCCTGCGCCAGTCGCAACACTTCGGCCGCATCGCGCCTGGCCTGGCGGCCGACCTCGCCGCGTTCAGCGGCGATCCCAGCACGCGGATCGACGCCTTGGAGAAACCGGTCTTCGTGATGAAGGATGGCGTTCCCCACCGCAGCCCCGACATGACCCCATGACCGACACCTTCCTGATCCGCCCGATCGAACCATCCGACAACGTGGCCATGGCCGCGATCATCCGCAGCGTGATGCCCGAGTTCGGCGCCGACGGCCCCGGCTTCGCGATCCACGACACCGAGGTCGACACGATGTACCAGGCCTACGCGCAACCGCGTTGCAGCTATTTCGTGGTCGAGCGCGACGGCGTGGTGATCGGTGGCGGCGGCGTGGCGCCGCTGGAAGGTGGCGAGCGGGACGTTTGCGAGCTGCGCAAGATGTACTTCCTGCCCACGGCGCGCGGCATCGGCGCGGGCACGGCGATGATGCAGCGCTGCCTCGACGCGGCGCGCGCGCACGGCTTCAAGCGCTGCTACCTGGAAACGCTGACCGGCATGGATGCGGCGCAGGCGCTGTACAAGCGCAGCGGTTTCACCGCCCTGTGCAGCGCGATGGGCGGCACCGGTCACCACGGCTGCGACCGCTACTTCATCCGCGAGCTGTGAGGTGAGGTGATGGCGAACCACGATCCCCGCATCGACGCCTACATCGCGAAATCCGCCGGGTTCGCCCGCCCGATCCTGGAACACCTGCGCGCGCTGGTGCACGAGGCTTGCCCCGAGGTAGAGGAAAGCCTGAAGTGGAGCATGCCGTTCTTCAGCTACAAGGGCGCGCCGATGTGCATGATGGCCGCGTTCAAGCAGCACTGCGGCTTCGGCTTCTGGTTGTCGAAGGAAGTCACCGGCGGCAGCGACGAGGACGGCATGGGGCAGTTCGGCAAGCTCGCCTCGCTAAAGGACCTGCCCTCGGACCGGCAACTCGCCGCCCACCTGAAAAAGGCAATGGCGTTGAACGAGGCCGGCGTGAAGAAGGCGCGCCCGAAGGCCGCCGCGAAACCCGCACCGGCACTGCCGGACGATCTGGCCGCCCTGCTCGCGCAGAAGAAACACGCCGCCGCGCGCACGACCTGGGCAGGCTTCGGACCCGGCGCGCAACGCGAATACGTCGACTGGATCGCCGAGGCGAAGACCGAAGCCACCCGCCAGAAGCGCCTCGCCACCACCCTGGAGTGGGTGGCCGAAGGCAAGCGGCGCAACTGGAAGTACGAGAAATGCTGAAACGCACCTCACTGTGGGAGCGGCTTCAGCCGCGATGCCTTCTGCCCTTCACTGATCTATCAAAAAGCATCGCGGCTGAAGCCGCTCCCACACATCATGTCGCGGCGGAGCGTACAACCCGATGATCCGCACCGCCCGCGACGAAGACGCCGCCGCCATCCATGCGATCTACGCCCCTTCGGTCAGCGCCGGCGTGGCCACCTTCGAGACCGAGCTGCCCGGCGCGGAGGCCATGCGCGAACGCCTCCGAGCACGCCTGCAACACTACCCATGGCTGGTGTGGGAGGACGCCGGCGAAGTGCTGGCGTACGCCTACGCCGGGCGCTTCCGCGAGCGCGCCGCCTACGACTGGATCGCCGAGACGTCGATCTACGTGCACGCCGACGCCCATCGCCGCGGTATCGCGCGCCGGCTTTACGGCGTGCTGCTGGACGTGATGCGGCTTCAGGGCATCACCCAGGCGGTCGGCGTGATCACCCTGCCCGGCACGGCCAGCGTGGCGATGCACGAGGCGATGGGCTTCACGCCCGCCGGCGTGTGGCGCCAGTGCGGCTACAAGCTGGGCCAATGGTGGGACGTGGGTGTCTGGCAGAAGGAATTGCAACCAGCCGCGACGCCTCCATCGGCGGTGAAGCCGTTTCCGGCGCTCGCCGATACCGCGGCGCTGCGCAATCTTCTCGGCTGAACCGCGTGCGCATGAAAACGGCGCGCCCGCGGTGCGGACGCGCCGTCAAGTCGACGAGACGACTTACTGGTTGAGCAGCAGGTCGACGATCACGCCGGTGGTGATCGCCACCAGCAGGAAATCGCCGTTGTCGCTGCGCACCCAGTGATAGCCGCGTGGCGGTTCGCGCAGGCGGTCGCGACGCCAGTCGGTCACCACGTAACGGGTGCGGTATTCCTCCGGCAGGTAACCACCGCGGTGGTACCAACCCTCATGGCGGCCGCGATCGTGCCAGCTGTTGTAACGGCCATGGTCTCGATCATCATCGTCTCGCACATACCGGTCGCGGTCGTGCCCATAATCGCGATCGTGTCCATGACCGCGATCGTGCCCGCGATCGCCATCGTCGTGCCCATGTCGGCCATTGTCGTGGTCGTGGTCGCGGCCGTGGCCACGGCCGTGATCCTGTGCCAGCGCGGAGCCGCTTGCCAACATCAACGCTACACCACACGCGGCGGACAGACTCAATAGCTTGTTCATGCGTTGCTCCCTTTGCACTGGATGGAAGGTCACCGGATGAATCCGGCGGTCGACCCCAACATGGCTGGAATTACCCCAATGCCAGATGAATCCGCTGCCATGACAGGTTTTCACGTTCAGCCTGCAGCCGTATGCGGCGGTCAGCTACCATGGCGGTTTTTCGACATCGGCATCAAGGATTCCCAATGCACCTCGACCAAGTCAAGGCAATCATCACCGGCGGCGCGTCCGGACTCGGCCACGCGGTGGCGCAGCACTTCGTCGCCCACGGCGGCCAGGTCGCGCTGTTCGACGTCAACGAAGACAAGGGCCACGCCGCCGCGAAGGAACTGGGCAATACCGCGCGTTTCTTCCGCACCGACGTCACTTCCGAGGAAGGCGTTGCCACCAACGTGGCCGCCGCGCATCACGCGATGGGCGGTCTGAACGTGGTGATCAACTGCGCCGGCATCCTCGGCGCCGGCCGCGTGCTGGGCAAGGAAGGCCCGATGCCGCTGGCCACCTTCTCCGGCACCGTAATGGTCAACCTGGTCGGCAGCTTCAACGTGGCCAAGGCCGGCGCGGCATTGATGCAGAACAATGAAGCCGGCGAGGACGGCGAGCGCGGCGTGATCATCAACACCGCTTCCGTCGCCGCTTACGAAGGCCAGATCGGCCAGGCCGCCTACTCGGCATCCAAGGGTGGCGTGGTCGGCATGACCTTGCCGATGGCGCGCGAGCTGGCCCGCTTCGGCATCCGCGTGGCGACGATCGCGCCAGGCATCTTCTGGACCCCGATGGTCGACAGCATGCCCGAAGCCGTGCAGCAGTCGCTCAGCGCCTCGATTCCGTTCCCCTCGCGCCTGGGCCAGCCCGGCGAATACGCCAGCACGGTCGCCTTCATCCTGGGCAACCGCTATATCAACGGCGAGACGATCCGGCTGGACGGTGCGGTGCGGTTGCAGCCCAAGTAAGCGAGGAGTGAGTGGAGAGGAGTGAGGAGTGAGAGAAAGCTCGCCTCATGCCGCTTCACCACACGCCTTTGCTCTTCTCTCATTTCTCACTCCTCTGAACTCACTCCTGACTTATGAAAGCTTCCGACGTCAAGAAAGGCAACGTGGTCGAACACGACGGCACCGTCTACCAGGTGCGTGACATCGAGCGCAGCTCGCCCAGCGCGCGTGGCGGCAACGTCACCTTCCGCTTCACCCTGTATTCGATTCCCGGCGGGCGCAAGTTCGACCTCAGCCTGCGCGCCGACGATGAGTTGCGCGAGATGGACCTGGTCCGTCGCGCGGCGAATTTCTCGTACATGGACGATGGCGCGTTCGTGTTCATGGATGCCGAGGATTACACCCAGTACCCGCTCTCGCCCGAGCTGGTCGGCGACAACGCCGGCTACATCGTCGAGGGCATCGAGGGCTACTACGTGCAGCTGATCGACGATGCGCCGGTCGGCCTGCAGGTGCCGACCAGCGTGGTGCTGACGGTGGTCGATACCGCGCCGGAAATGAAGGGTTCCAGCGCCACCAAGCGCAACAAGCCGGCCAAGCTCAACACCGGCATCGAAGTGCAGGTGCCCGAGTACATCAGCAACGACGAAAAAGTGTGGGTGAACACGCTCACGGGCGAGTTCGCCGGTCGCGCGTGAGTCGTCCCGCGCACGAAGCTGCTCGCCGACTCGGGCGCTGGCCGAGGTATCTGCTCGGCCTGCCGCTGGCGGCACTTGCCACGCTGGCGGCGTTCGCACACACGCCTGCGCATCCTGGCGACGGCAACTGGCCCCGGCCCGTAGCGCAGTTCATCGAGCGCAGCGGGAACTGCCAGCACTTCGCCGGGGAGTTCGGCGGCGACGGTTCGCCGCGCGACGCCGAGGTCAATCGCGCGATGGACAAGTTGCGTTGCAATTCGCTGCCGGCAGACCTGCGGACGCTGCGCCAGCGCTATCGCGCTGATGCTCTTGTCACTGCTCGACTGGCCGCCTTCGACGACGAGGGCATGCCGAAAGACGACGGCGCCGGCGACTGAGCAGGTCGCCTGCGCATCGCGGCATCCACCGCGACGGTCTGCGCCGGCATAGGGCAGAATCAACGCTCTCCAGCGAGCCAACGACATCCCCATGCCATCCAGCGACTACTCGCTACGCGCGCACGCGATCGAGAGCCTGACCCAGGTCAAGCGGCCGGACGTGCCGTGGCGGGTGGTCATTCGCAATACCGCGGCGGTGGTGCTGCCGCTGGGTATCGGGCTGGCGATGGGCTATCCGGAGATCGGCCTCGGCGTGGCAGCCGGTGCGCTGGACACGATGTTCTCCGACCAGCCCGGCCCGTATCGCCAGCGCATGCGCCAGTTGCTGCTGGCCTCGCTGGCCGCGGGCATCGCGTCACTGGTGGGTTTCCTGATCGGTGGTGCGCTGCTGCCGATTCTGCTGGCCACTGCCGCCTGCGGCTTCTTCGGCGGGTTGCTGGTGGTGTTCGGCACCGATACCGCGCGGGTCGGCATGACCAGCATGATCCTGCTGGTGATCACCGCATCGACGCCAACCTCGTTCGAACATGCGGTGGGCGGTGCCGCGCTGATCTTTGCCGGCGGATTGCTGCTCACGACATTCTCGCTGGCGGCGTGGCCGTTGCAGCGCTACTGGCCGGAGCGCCTCGCGCTGACCAACGTGTATGCCGGACTGGCTGCACTGGCCCGGCAACAGGCGCACGACGATGCCGAAGTGCCCGCGCTGACCGAGGCGATGACCACCTTGCAGCGCAACCTGCTCGGACGCCACCGCGCCCATGGCCGCGCGATGGAGGCGTTCGGCGTGCTGCTGGAACTGGCCGAACGGATCCGGCTGGAGCTCACCGCGATGGCCGAGCTGCACGCCAACCCCGCCATCCACGCGATGTTCCGCGACGACGCCGCGCGCGTGCTGGCGGCGATCGCCGACGCGCTCGAACAAGGCGATTCGCCCGAACAAGCCGATCGCGCACTGCAGACCCTGCGCGCCAGCGAACGCGCCGTGCTAGACGGTGGCGGCAACGCCGATGGCCTGGCCGGGCATATCCATGCGCTCGCCGGCCAGCTGGCCGCCGCCGTGCGCAACGCCGACTGGGCCGGCAGTCGCGGCGAATTGCGCGCCAGCGCAGCGGAAACCCGGTTGCCCAAGTCGCTGCGCAGCAGTTCCGCCTGGGCCACCTTGCGCGCCAACCTCACGCCGCGCTCGGTGGCATTCCGCCATGCCGTGCGCATGGCGGTCTGCCTCAGTGCCGCGTTGTGGATCTCGCGCCTGCTGCATCTGCCGCACGGCTACTGGCTGCCGATGACGGCCGCGATCGTGCTGCGCCCGGACTTCGCTGCCACCTTCAACTTCGGCCTGTTGCGCGTGCTCGGCACCGTGCTGGGGCTGGTGCTGACCACGGTGCTGCTGCACATCACGCCGGACGAGCCATGGGCGCACCTGGCGTTGATGGCGGTGCTGTGCATGGCGTTCCGCTATCTGGCCAGTGCGCATTACGGCATCGCGGTGGCTGCGCTGACCGGCACGGTGGTGATCCTGCTGTCGTTCGAGGGGGTCAACCCCGGCCTGGCGGTGTCGGACCGGGTGCTCAACACCGCGCTCGGTTGCAGCATGGCCTTGCTCGCCTACGTGGCGTGGCCAACGTGGGAGCGCGGTCGCGCGCGCGCCGCGCTGGCGGTGATGCTGGATGCCTACGCGGACTACCTGCGCGCCCTGGCGCAGCCGGGACAAACCGTCGCCCATCGCGATACCCGCACCGCGGCGCGTACCGCCCGCACCAACGCGCAAGCCTCGATCGACCGCATGCGCACCGAGCCGGCCACGCCGCCGGAACTGCTGGCGCTGGCGCGCGCGCTGTTCGCCAACGGCAACCGGCTGGCACGCACCGCGATGACCCTCGAAGCCACCCTGGACGACATCGCCACCCTGCCCGCGCAGGACCAGATCAGCCGTTTCGTCCGGCATGCCGCGGATGCACTGCAGACCATTGCCGGCGACCTGCGCGCACAACGCACCGCGACTGCGTCGCCCGACCTGCGCGCCCGGCAACGCGAGTTGATCGGCCTGACGCGCGATGCCGAAAACCCCGCCACGGCGGAGCTGCTGGTGCGCATCTGCGACCGGCTGGTCGACAACATCGACACCCTGGCCTACGTAATGAACCGCAGCCACCCCGGCACTCCCGAGACCACCGATCCGTAGGGCGGGACGCAGCCACGCGAAGGTTTTACACTGCGCGGATGCTCAAGATCGATACCCACGCGCACATCCTGCCCCGCGACTGGCCGAACCTGGCGGCCAAGTACGGCGACGACCGCTTCCCGGTGATGACCCATACCGACGGGCGACACCGCATCTACAAGGACAGCAAGTTCTTCCGCGAGGTGTGGGACTCGGCCTTCGATCCCCAGACACGCATCGACGACTACGCCCGCTTCGGCGTCGACGTGCAGGTGATTTCCACCGTGCCGGTGCTGTTCTCGTACTGGGCGCCCGGCCATCAGGCGCTGGAACTGCATCGCCACCTGAACGATCACATGGCCGGCATGTGCCGCGATTATCCGCGGCATTACGCCGGCATCGGCACGGTGCCGCTGCAGGCACCGACGCTGGCGATCCGCGAACTGGAACGCTGCATCGACGAACTCGGCCTGCAGGGCGTGCAGATCGGCTCGCACTGCGGCGACTGGAACCTCGATGCACCGGAACTGTTCCCGTTCTTCGAGGCCGCCGCCGATCTCGGCGCGGCCGTGCTGGTGCACCCGTGGGACATGATGGGCATGGCCAGCATGCCGAAATACTGGATGCCGTGGCTGGTCGGCATGCCGGCCGAACAATCGCGCGCGGCCTGCTGCCTGGCGTTCGGCGGCGTGATGGAACGGCTGCCGAAACTGCGCGTGATGCTGGCGCACGGCGGCGGCAGTTTCCCGTTGACCATCGGCCGCATCGAGCACGGCTTCAAGATGCGCCCGGACCTCGTCGCCACCGACAACCCGCGCAACCCGCGCGAATATCTCAAGCGCTTCTACTTCGACTCCTGCGTGCACGACGACCAGGCGCTGCGCTATTTGCTGGATGTGACCGGCGTCGAACAGGTCATGCTGGGCACCGACTATCCTTTCCCGCTGGGGGAGCAGGAGCCCGGCAGCGGCATCGAGGCGCTGGGCCTGAACGACCTCGATCGTGCCCGGCTGTTTCACGGCACTGCACTGGAATGGCTGGGGCTGCCCCGCCATCGATTCTCCCCCGATCCCATTTCCGAGAAATCAGCATGAATTTCCTGCGCAGTACCACCATCGCGATCGTCTTCGCCAGCGCGCTGCTGGCGGGCAGCGTGCACGCCGCCGAGGTCAGCATGGCCGACGGCAGCGTCAAGTTCAGCACGCCGGACAGCTGGCTCGCCATCATGGAAACGCAAGGCGACCCCGAAGCACGCGTATTCCAGGTGCCCGACCCCTCCCCGACCGGCAAGGTCAGCCTCGCCCGCGTCACCGTGACGGTGAAGCAGGTGCCGGACATCAGCAGCTTCCACCAGTACATGGGCGACGCCACCGCCAAGGCGATGGCACTGCCCGGCTACAAGGCGGCCGAACTGCCGCCAGGCCCGAACAGCAGCATCTACACCGCGCGTGAAGACAACGCCGAGTTCAGCTACACCGAACACTACTGGTTCAAGAACGGCCATGCGATCCAGCTGCGCTGCGTGCGCCCCAGCCAGAGCCAGGCCGGCGCCGCGTGGAAAGCCCAGTTCGACAAGGGCTGCGACGCGGTCGCCGCGCAACTGAAGTAACACTCCCTCATCACCACCCGTGGGAGCGGCTTCAGCCGCGATGCTTTTGGTCGGCAAGAGCATCGCGGCTGAAGCCGCTCCCATACGAAAGCAAAGCCCAGGACACCAGCATGCCCGACTACCAGGCCACCGTCGAATGGGCCCATGCCCAGGACGCCGCCGATCCGCTGCGCGCGTTCCGCGACGACTTCCTGATCCCGCCGCACGAAGGACGCGACAGTGTGTACTTCTGCGGCAACTCGCTCGGCCTGCAGCCGCGCGCGGTGCGCGAAGCGGTCAGCGCCGAACTGGATTACTGGGGCGAGCTGGGCGTGGAGGGCCATTTCAAGGGCCGTCTGCCGTGGATGGATTACCACGAGTTCGTGCGCGACGATCTCGCTGCCGTTGTCGGCGCGCTGCCCACCGAAGTGGTGGCGATGAATACGCTGGGCGTGAACCTGCACCTGATGATGGTGAGTTTCTATCGTCCCACCACCGAGCGCCCGGCGATCCTGATCGAGGCCGGCGCGTTCCCCACCGATCGCTACGCGGTCGAATCGCAGATCCGCTTCCACGGCTTCGACCCGGCCACCGCGCTGATCGAGCTGGAAGCAGACGAACCCAACGGCATCGTCTCGCTCGCCGCGATCGAACGCGCACTGGCCGAACACGGCTCGCGCATCGCGCTGGTGATGCTGCCCGGCGTGCAATACCGCAATGGCCAGGCCTTCGACCTGAAGGCGATCACCGAGCTCGGCCACCAGCACGGCTGCACGGTAGGCTTCGACCTCGCCCACGCCGTCGGCAACCTGCCGCTGCAACTGCACGACAGCGGCGCCGACTTCGCGATCTGGTGCAGCTACAAATACCTCAACAGCGGTCCCGGTGCCGTCGGCGGCGCGTTCGTGCACGAGCGCCACGCGAAAAGCGCACTGCCGCGCTTTGCCGGCTGGTGGGGTCACGACAAGACCACCCGCTTCCAGATGGGCCCCGAGTTCGTGCCCACGCCGGGCGCCGACGGCTGGCAACTGTCCAACCCGCCGATCCTCGCGCTGGCGCCGCTGCGCGTGTCTCTCGAGATCTTCCGCCGCGCCGGCATGGATCGCCTGCGCGAAAAATCGCTGCAGCTCACCGGTTACCTGGAGTGGCTGGTGCAGACCCAGTTGGCCGATGTGCTGCAGGTGGTGACCCCCACCGAACCCGAGCGCCGGGGCGCCCAACTGTCGATCCGCGTGACCGGCGGCCGCGAGCGCGGCCGCGCCTTGTTCGAATACCTGATGGCAAACGGCGTCATCGGCGACTGGCGCGAACCGGACGTGATCCGCATCTCGCCCGCGCCGCTGTACAACCGGTTTGCGGATTGTCTGGCGTTTGCGGAGGCTGTGCGGGAGTGGAGTCGCGGCTGACGCACTCGACACGTTGATGCCTATGCCCACTTTTACCCAAAGCGGCGGGTCACTGAGCTGGTGAATGACGACAAATCGGGCTTGATATGGGGGCGATCTCGGCCGTGGTTCAGACTTTCCCTAGGGGTTGCAGGAACCTGGCAGGCAGGTGAGTTTAGGTGTCGCTACTGATTTGATATGACCGCGACCCAAACGTCACACGAAGCCATGCCACTGCTTCATCAATATCCAAGTTGGAGCTGGCATAGCTTTGCCGCAACAGGTGCGGTGAAAGCAATCCGTCCCATTTTTGGCGGACGAGATTGCTTGCTTTTGCGAGCAGTTCGTCCACAGGTGCGGCGGGCTCCCAACCGATGTCCCTCAGCAAGTCTTCGATCTCTTCGAGGCCACGGCCAGCGCGTTGGATCTCGACCCCCAGCCGGCCGGTGAATGCCTGCACGCCGCGCGACATCAGTAGGCAAGCGATGGCCTCGTTGCCTGCGTCACCCAGCCAGGTTAACAGGATCGCGTGGTTTCCCTGATCCAGCAGCAAACGATCGGCCAACGCCAGCGTGGCGAACGCCTTGCGGCCTTCACCCAGGAAGCGCTGTGCCGTAGGATCCATGAAGGGCAGCGCGTCTTGTGCAACGTAGATATCGCGCATGCGCTGTCGCACCCGGGTATGTACACGCCCACCGCCTCCATTGAACAGCGGGGGAGCGCCGCCCCTGGCGGGCGCGACATGGATCGTCTTGTGTTCTTCGTCGATGGCTTCAATGAGCCAAGTGCGCCCTCCGAACAGAATGCGTTGACCTGGCGTCATCATTTGCGAGATGGGTAGCGTTCCCAATGCCTTGCCACTGGAAACAATGCGGAACTCCTCGTCGCTGGAGAATGCTGCATAGAAGGAATAGTGATTGACGATCTTGTCGCCGATGCGGCCGTGGAGCAGCAGGCCTGAGTGATCCTGTGTCAGGATTTCCTCTTGTCCCAAGGTGCGCAGTAGTTCGGCAAAGGCGTCTTTGGACACTCGCTCGAACGGGCCAGGCGGGGCGCAAAGAAGGCGGAACGCCTGAGCCGCCTGGAGGCCGCCATATTGCGCGATGGAAGACAAGAGCTGCTGCACAAGCGTGGAGTAGTGCGCCCCGTGCACAGCAGGCGGTTCGAACCAGTTTTCCAGCAAAAGCGAGATGACGGCCGCGGTCTGCACCGTGTCCAGTCGAAGCCGCGTTTCCAGGCCAGCCTTCTCGCCCAAGGCGTCTTCGATGACATAGCCGCGCAGGATGGCGGGCTCGCCCTCGCGTCGGCCGGAACGCCCCAGTCGTTGTCGCAGGTTTGCAACGGACGGCGGCGTGCCGATTTGCACCACGCTTTTGACCGCGCCGATATCGATGCCAAGTTCCAGTGTGCTTGTGCAAACGGCAGTTGCCGCGCGCTCGCGCTGTTTCAGCGCAGCTTCGGTTTCGTAGCGGATTTCCTTCGACAGGTTACCGTGATGCGGCCAGAACTCCTTGGGGACTTGGGCCTGCTCACACAGCTCATTCAAAAGATGCGTGTAACGCTCAACCTCCCGACGACTGTTCGGGAAAACGAGGTTGTTGGAGCCGCGCAAGGTCTTGAACATGTGCTGGGCTATCGCCAGCGGCGCACGCTCTGTTTCCGGAGCGTCCTTGCCGCCCGTTCCGTCGGCGGCCACGGGTTCTTCAAACCCTTTGACCAAGATCAGCAACTGGCCACCAGTCGATGCCGCATCGACTATCGCTACCGAGCAGTCGGGCCGTAGGAATTGGGCCGCCAAGCCCATATCGCCCAGCGTGGCGGAAAGACCGATGCGAGGCACCGTGCGCCCCAGTGCGACTTCGATTCGGTGCATCAGCGCCTGCAGTTGCTTTCCGCGTTCGGTGCCGATGAACGCGTGAAGTTCATCGATGACGAAGAAAGTCATCTGCTTGAACAGGGCGGCAATGCTGGTGCCACGGTTGCACAACGTGGCTTCCAGGGACTCCGGTGTGATCAAAAGCACGCCAGTCGGCTTTTGCATGAACTTCTGCTTGGAAGTCGAGGTGATATCCCCGTGCCATGGCCAGACGGGCACCTCCAAGTTCTCGCAGAGGCGGTCCAGCCGCCCAAACTGGTCGTTGATCAGCGCTTTCAGCGGGCTGATGTAGACGATCAATCCCTCGTCTGGCTGGCTGAGCAGATGGGTCAAAGCCGGTAGGAAAGCGGCCTCAGTTTTCCCTGAGGCCGTGCTGGCGGCCACGATGACATCTTGGTTGCCTGGCAGGATCAGCGGAATGGCCTGTTCCTGCACGTCGCGCAGTGCACCCCACCCCTCGGCCCACAGGTAGCGCTGTATCCGAGGGTTTAGTTGTAGGAAGGCCTGGGACGCTGCCATCAGAGTTTGAAGGAAGCCAGCTCGTCTTCCGAATCAACGGCCACATCACTCTTGCCGCCTTCATCAGCTTCCACCCGGACCTCGCCGATGAGGTTCTTCCAGTCGGTGCCGGGGTTTTGTTCCAGGATGGCCAATAGATTGATGAAGGACGTGATCGTGGTGCGCGGCGTGCGGAAGAAGCTGTCGCCGATGCGATTGGCGCAGTGCTCCATGAAGCTCGCGATCGCCGGGTCTGGAAGCAGATACCGAGCGGCGTCCCCGACGGCGTATACATGGCGGATCTTCCCCAAAAGTAGGTAGAAGTCTTCCACCGTCAAGCTAGAAAGGCGCAGCACGGGTCCCGAGAAGTCGACAAGCTCATTGGTCGCGAAAGCGTTCTGGGCAAGCCTACTTTGGAGTGCTGAGTAGCTGTAAATCCCGCGGCGCGTATCCATAAGGAACTCCGGCGTGCCGCCCAGCACGAACCCGAGGCCCACAGCCGTGCCCTGCAAGGAGTCGTTGAGCATGCGCAGGATCTGCTCGTAGTTGGAGTTGCGCGCTTGCGAGTTGGCAAGCTTGTAGAGATTGACCATTTCATCCAGACACACGAACAGCCCCGCGTATCCGGCCAAGCGCACGAACCTGGCCATGAGTTTCAGCTGATCGTAGATCGAGGCGTCATCGACGATCGTGCGCACGCCCAGTGCCGCGCGTGCGTCGGTCCGAGTCGCGAACTCACCGCGCAACCAGCGGACGGCGTCTGATTTCAGCTGCTCGTTTCCTTCCTCGATGCCTCGGCAGTAGGCCGCAATGACATCGGCAAAGTCATAACCGTTGACGAGCTCGGTCAGCTGTTCCAGCTTCGACCGGATGACCTGCTCGGTGGACACGCTCTGCGCTTTGGCTTCGGACTTGGCCGTGGCGATGAACTTCTCGACCACGCCGGACAAGGCGCCGCCCTCTGGTTTGGTTCGCGTGGCCAAGTTGCGCATGAGCTCGGCATACAACGACCGTGCCTGCCCGCCGGACGCGTGCAGGCGTCGATCGGGATTGAGGTCGGCGTTGGCCACGACGAGCTTGCGCTCCATGGCTATGGCGCGGATCAGATTGAGAAAGAAGGTCTTGCCCGCACCATATTCGCCGATGACGAAGCGGAACGATGAGCCACCGTCGGCAACGCGGTCGATGTCCGCGACCAACGCTTCGATCTCCCTACCTCGGGCAACCTGGATCAAGTGTTGGCCCGCGCGTGGCACGACGCCGGCACGCAAGGATTGGATAACGGCGTCGCGATCCTTGGGGCGAATGGCAGCATTCATGCTTCGATCTTCTCAAGTAGTTTGGTGTTCACTGAAATCGGATTCTCGCCTTCGAACAGTGGCTCGTCGAATGCCTCGAAAGCCGCCTCGTTGACTTGTTCCATCGCGCCGTCGAGCATTAGGTCCAAGTCCGCGGCAGCGTCCTCCAGCTCGGCACGCGTCCACTCGGGTCGCGACAGCAGCAAGCGCAGCAGAGCGGAATGATCCTCGTCCAGGCCCAGCGGCGCATTGGCTTCGTTTTCGAGCTCCGGTTCCGGAGCGGGTGCCGCAGGCGCGGGCGTACTGTCGTCTTCCTCGGCGAAGATCTTCGATAGCAGCGCCGAGACTCGCACCGTGTCTTCTTGCAATGCCGCAATACGCTCGGCATCCAGGCGGAAACCCTGCTTTTCGCCTTGGACCGTGGACACAGGGGCGCCACCGGAACCAGCCGCGTGGATGTCGCTGAAGACCCGCTTGGGTTCTACACCGAGAGCCTTGTAGACCTTTTCCAGGAACTTCACTTCATCGGGCGAAACGACGCCGTCGGCTTGGGCCAGCGTCGCCATGAAGGCGGCGAGCGTCTCGCGCGCCGTGGTGGGCAATGGCTCCAACTTCTTTTTCAGGGCCGCCAGGTTCATTGGCGAGGTAGTCAACCACTGGAGATGCGCGTGCAGCCTGCGGCGCTCGGCGAGGGTAAGGTGCCCCCATCCTTCGATTTCCGCCCGCAGGTGTGCGATCTCCCGATCGTGGAAGACGCCATCGGCCTGGGCCACGGCCGAGGCCAACTGCAGCGTCAATGCGGCCGTTTGATACTCGGCACGCGAACCCACGCCCGAATCCATGAGCGGCTGAGCGAACAACACGACCGCGTCTTGTTCGCCCGGTGCCCTGGCGCCACCGAGGACATTCGGTTCCATCCCAATCTCGGCACCTTCAAGCGCCCGCGCCAGGCCCCGCACGCGATCACGATTGACCACTTGATTCGCGCCGCCCAATACGCCAAGGAGCTCCTTCAGCGGCAACGACGGTCGGCCTTCGCGCATCTGTGCGGTCAACGCTCGCAACTTTGCCTGGGTGGCAGCGGGCCAGAGGGTGGCGGGCAACAGCAGCAACCCTTCCAATGTTCCAACTGCGCCAGGGTCCTTTCCGACGAGGCGGCTATAAGAACCAAGTTCGTCTGTGCACTGGCTCGCTATATCCATCAGGTTCCTGATGGGTGCGGTCAAGGCCGTGACGTCAGGAACGTCCCCAAACGCCATCGTGATATTGACGCCGCGCAGCCCCGCCGAGGCGGCTTGGTAGGCGAATTTGAGCTTGGTGCGGTTTTTCGGAAGGACCAATCCAGGGCCGAGGGCTTCGTGATAACGCTCGATGAACAAACGTTCGAACTCGTTGGGGCAACGGGTCGCTGCGGTGCGCAAGTAGCATTCCGGATTCAAGCGGATCCAGGCCAGCGCGAGATGCGCGGGAAGCGGAGCGCGATCGACGGCGGCTTGGCCGAGGGCCAGTCGAAGATATGGCGGCAGCTCATAGGTTTTCTGAAAATCCGGGATGGGCTGCTTGTAGAGCTGACCGGACTTTCCGTCCAGCTCGATCCAACTCAGAAGTTCGCCGGCATAGCGATTGAACGATCCCGATTTCTCGCCATAGATCGCAAGCAGTCGCCGAAGTTCGACGACGATGGCTGGCCAGTCATTTCGCGCTGCGGGGTCGTCGCGCGAGTCCACGATGACGCGACGTTCGAGTCCGTAGAAGAACAGGAACACGTATCCGATATCGCAATCGGGATCCGAGCGACCTCCCGATAACCAGTTCAGGTAGGCACGACGTTCCTCTGGGGAAGCCTCGATGTAGCTGGGCCAATAGCCCATCTGACGTACGCGATAGTTGCCCACACGCGCTACGGTGCATTGGCCACTGATCAGGCATGGCTCGGTGCCACCAGTGAGCGCTTTTAGTCTCCCACCGACATAGAGCATTCCGCCCGGCAAGTTCACACCGGCGACTTCGATACTTTCGCCAGGGGGCACCCAGCGCCCCTCGCCAAAGCCGGCGGGTGTTGCAGGTAGAGCGTGAGTCAAAGGGGGCTTCGTGGTCACTGTTGCCGAGTACATGTCTTCGGGCTCAGACGAGCCTTGGAGCACACGCATGAAGTCCCCTGGGATGCGCTCGGAATTGGGCGCAAGCACGTCCGTAGTGCCGGAAGGAGACGGAGGGGCTGGCGGCGAACTGGGTGTGATTGTCCGTTCGCTCACCATGGGTGGTGTCGAGGGCTGCAAGGTGATGGGAGAGGCCGCAGGTTCAACTGGCGCGCTTATCTGCTCATTCGCTCGCGGCGGAATCACAGGAAGCCTGTCGCGCAAGGCTTGCGCATGCTCGCGGATCGCATCGATCGTGGCTTGGCGCATCGCGTTCCACTCAGCCGACTGATCGGGCAGCTCGGTCGTCTGCGAACCGGAAGGCGTGTCTGCTGGGGGAATACTGTTCTGTGGCGTGCGCGATGGAGGCGATGCCGGCGGAGCGGGATGAGCTGGTGCGTTTATCCGCTCATTCGTTAGCGGCAACGTCGGAGGAAGGCTGTCGCGCAAGGCTTGCGCATGCTCGCGGTTCACGTCGATCGTGGCTTGGCGAGTTGCCCTCCATTCGGATGACTGACCAGGATTCTTCACCAGCAGGTGTTCAGGGGCTGTGCGGGGTCGACCGGCAGGCGGGACCGCAGGCTGACGGGCAGATCGCTGAGGCTCGCTCTTGGCGATCAGCTCGGCCAGAGTCGGCTCATGCTGGTGGGCGTCACGCCCCCCTTTTTCGCTCGGATGCTTGATGGCCAAGTATGCGATCAGGGCACTCACGCCGATCACCCCGAGCCAGATCCGGACCTCCTTGGGCGCCATTGCGACTAGCACCAGTGCCCCGAAGGCCAGCCACACACCGACCCCGACCGAACGTTTCCCCATCAGAATTTACCCCAGTTGCCTCTAGGTTCCGCGCCTAGCCCCTACTGGAAGCATACGCCTGGGCGCGTCACCTTGGTTTACAGCCGTGAGTCTCAATGTCCGGTAATGGCACCGAAAGCGGACATTCGACATTACATCCGGCTCTGCGGATGCCTCACCTGCCCTTCCCCGCGCACCACGAAGCGCTCCACCGTGAGCGCTTCGGCGCCCATCGGACCGTAGGCGTGTAGCCGGGTGGTGGAGATGCCGATCTCGGCGCCGAGGCCGAGTTCGCCGCCATCGCTGAAGCGGGAGGAGGCGTTGACCATCACCACGGCGGAGCGGATCGCCTGCACGAAGCGTTGCGCCGCGGCTTCGTCGGCGGTGGCAATGACTTCGGTGTGGTCGGAGCCGTGGCGACGGATGTGCGCGATGGCGGTGTCGAGGTCGTCGACCACGCGCACGGCGAGGATCAGGTCGAGGAACTCGGCGGCGTAGTCGTCGTCGGTCGCCGCGCGCATGTCGGGCACCAGGGCGCGACTGCGTTCGTCGCCGCGCAGTTCGACGCCGCGCTCACGCAGTGCCTGCGTGGCGCGTGGCAGGAACGCTTCGGCGACGTCGCGATGCACCAGCAGCGTCTCCAGCGCGTTGCATACGCCAGGGCGCGAGGTCTTGCCGTCGATCAGCAGATCCAGGGCGAGCGCAGGATCGGCGGAGCGGTCCACGTACAGGTGGCAGACGCCCTTGTAGTGCTTGATCACCGGCACGCGCGCGTGCTCGGCGACGAAGCGGATCAGCCCTTCGCCGCCACGCGGGATGGCCAGGTCGACGATGTCGACGAGTTGCAGCAGCTCGACCATCGCTTCGCGGCTGAGGTCCTGCAACACCGTCACCGCGGCCTCGGGCACGCCGTGCGCGCGCAGCGCGGCATGCAATGCCGCGGCGATGGCGAGGTTGGAATGGATCGCCTCGGAGCCGCCGCGCAGGATCACCGCGTTGCCGGCCATCAGGCACAGCGCCGCGGCATCGGCGGTGACGTTGGGGCGCGCCTCGTAGATCATCGCGATCACGCCGAGCGGGATGCGCACGCGCTCGACCGACAAGCCGTTCGGCCGCGTCTCATGGCGGGTCGTCACGCCGACCGGATCGGGCAGCTCGGCCACCTCGCGCAGCGCGCCGGCGATGCCGGCCACGCGCGCCTCGTCCAGCCGCAGGCGGTCGAGCATGGCGCCCTGCACGCCTTTCGCCGCGGCCTGGCGCATGTCCTCGACGTTGGCAGCCAACACCGCGACAGACTGCGCTTCCAGCGCCGCGGCCATGTCGCGCAGCAGCGCGCGCTTCGCCTCGCTGCCCAGCGCCACCACGACCCGGGCGGCGTCGCGGCACGCCAGTGCCTGTTCGCGGATCGTGCTCATGCGCTGATCTCCTGCCCGGATGCAACCGGGCGGTTCATGCTGACGAGGTCGTCGCGGTGCACCACCTCGTCGCCGTAGCTGTAGCCGAGCATGCCGTCGATCTCGCGGCTGTGCCGGCCGGCCAGCCGGCGCACCTCGGCGGCGCCGTACTGGCTGAGTCCGCGCGCGACGGCGGCACCGTCCGCGTCGACGATCTCCACCAGGTCGCCGCGGTGGAACTCGCCGTCGGCGCCGAGCACGCCGCCCGGCAGCAGCGAGACGCGCCCGCCACCCAGCGCCTTCGCCGCACCGGCGTCGATGCGTATGCGGCCCGGCGCGGCGGGTGCGTGGCGCAGCCAGTACTTGCGCGCCTGCAATCGCGTGGAAGCCGCGGCGATCAGCGTACCGCGCAGTTGCCCGCGTTGCAGCGCCTGCACGGTGGCCGCCTCGCGCCCGCTGAACAAGGCCGTGGGAATGCCGGCGGCGGCAGCTTTCGCCGCGGCCTGCAGCTTGGTGCGCATGCCGCCGGTGCCGGCCGCGCTGCCGCTGTCGCCGGCCATCGCGGCGATCTCGGCGGTCAGCGCGGCCACCTGCGCGATCGGCATGGCCGCGGGATCGCGCCGCGGGTCGGCGCTGTACAGCGCATCGACGTCGGAGGCGATCAGCAGCAGGTCGGCGTCGACCAGCGCGGCCACGATGGCGGCGAGGTTGTCGTTGTCGCCGAGCTTTAGCTCATCCACCGAGACGGTGTCGTTCTCGTTGACCACCGGCAGCACGCCGAGCTGCAGCAGCTGGCGCAGGGTGGCGCGCGCGTTGAGGTAGCGGCGGCGGTTGCGCAGGTCGTCGTGGGTCAGCAGCACCTGCGCCACCGGTCGCGCGCTCAGGGACTGCCACAGCGCGATCATCGGCGCCTGGCCCAGCGCGGCCAGCGCCTGCCGCGCGGCGAGGCCGCCGCCGTCGCGCGCATGCTGGCGCAGCAGCGCGCGTCCGGCCGCCACCGCGCCGGAGGACACCAACACCACCTCGCGGCCTTCGGCGTGGCTGGCGGCGATGAAGGCGGCCAGCCCCTCGGCATAACGTGACGTGAGGCCGCCGCCGTCGGCGGCAAGCAGGCTGCTGCCTACCTTGAGCACGGCGCGGCGCCACGGCGGCAAGGCCTGTGCAGGCAGGTCGGCGTGCGTGTTCCCCGTGTCTATCGCCGCCATGCCCGCGTCTCCGCTTCAGTCGTCGAGTGCGCGTAATCGCGCGTGCAGTTCATCCAGCCGCAGGTCGTGGCCGGCGCCCGGCGACACGCGGGCGGCGAGACTGCTTTCCGGCGTGCGCCCCTGCCCCGCGGATGCCGCGGTTTCCGCCGCCGCGCGATACGCATCGCGAAACGGCACGCCAGCGGCGGCCTGCTCGATCGCCACGTCGGTGGCGTACATTGCCGGCTCGATCGCGGCGCGCATCGCCGCTTCGTTCCATTCAAACCGTGCCAGCAGGTCGGGCACCAGTTCCAGCGCCATCAGGCCGTGGCGCACGCCGTGGAAGATCGAGCCCTTGGAGAACTGCAGATCGCGCTGGTAGCCGGACGGCAGCGACAGCAGCTGTTCGATCTCGGTGCGCGCGGCGGCCACGCTGGCGTAGCTGGCGCGCAGCAGTTCGATCACGTCGGGGTTGCGCTTGTTCGGCATGATCGAGCTGCCGGTGGTGTACTCGGCCGGCAGCTTGACGAAGTTGAATTCGGCGGTGGTGAACAGCGACAGGTCCCACGCCAGCCGGCGCAGGTCGAGCAGCGCGCCGCCGATCGCCTCCAGCACAGCCATCTCGAACTTGCCGCGCGACAGCTGCGCGTAGATCGGCGAAATCTGCATGCGCGCAAAGCCGAGCGCCTGCGTGGTATGCGCGCGGTCGAGTTTCAGGTTCACGCCGTAGCCGGCGGCGGTGCCGAGCGGGTTGGCGTCGATCAGCGCCAGCGTCTGCCGCGCGCGCAGCACGTTGTCGATGAAGCCCTCGGCAAAGCCGGCGAACCACATCGCGGTGGACGAGACCACTGCGCGCTGCAGGTGGGTGTAGCCGGGCATCGGCACGGCTTCTTGCGACGCGCGCTCAAGGCAGGCCTCGGCAATCGCGCGGCAATGCACCTCCAGCGCGGCCAGCTTGTCCTTCAGCCACAGCCGGGTGGCGACCAGGATCTGGTCGTTGCGGCTGCGCCCGGTGTGCACGCGGCGGCCGGCGTCGCCGAGGCGCTCGGTGAGCCGCGCCTCGATCGCCGAGTGACCATCCTCGTAGCGCTCGTCCAGCACGAACGCGCCGCTCGTGAAATCGTCGGCCAGCGCATCCAGCTCGCGCTTCAGTGCGGCGGCTTCGTCGGCGCTGACCACGCCGATGTTGGCCAGCCCTTCCACGTGCGCCTTGCTGGCGGTGATGTCGTGCAGGAAGAACTCGCGGTCGAGGATCACGTCGTCGCCGGCGAGGAAGCGCATGATCCTTGCGTCGATCTGGATGCCGGATTTTTGCCAGAGGGGTTGGGTCATGGGAGCCAGAAGTGAGTTGAGAGGAGTGAGAAGTGAGAGAGATCAAGAGCGGAGGGGGCGGGAGCGCTGGGAGTGTGAGCTTTTCTCTCACTCCTCACTCCTCATCCCTCACTCCTGCCCCACTGGAATCGCGGTGAATTCGTCCACGCCGATCGCACGGTTGATGTTCTGCATCGCCTGCGTCGCGGCGCCCTTCAGCAGGTTGTCCAGCGTGGCCACGATCACCACGCGCTTGCCGTCGGCCGATACCACGAAGCCGCCGACCTCGGCATGGTGGCGGTGCGCGATGCGGCTGACCCACGGCGCCTCGTCGGTCACGACGGCCAGCTTCTCGCTGTCGTAGGCGGCATGGAAACGCTGCAGCACGTCATCGCGTTTCAGCGGGCGGGTGAGATACAGGTTGGTGGTGACGGTGAGCCCGCGGAAGTGCGGCGCCACGTGCGGCATGAACTCCACCGGCACGCCGAGCCGGAACGAGGCTTCCTTCTCGTGCATGTGGCCGGTGAGCGCGTACGGCATCAGGTTGTCGCGCAGTTTTTCCGGATCGTTCTTGTCCGACGGCGTGGTACCGGCGCCGGAGTAACCGGAGACGCCGAAGCACACCGGTGGCGCGGCCAGCAGGTCCTTCAGCGGCGCGATGGAGAGCTGCATGGCTGTGGCGTAACAGCCGGGGTTGCTGATGCGCTTCTCGCCCCGCCACTTGTCGCGGGTGAGTTCCGGCAGGCCGTAGTACCACGACGGGTCGAAGCGGTAGTCGGCGGAGAGATCGAGGATCAACGTGTCCGGCTTCGCCGCGTCGATCGCCTCGACGAACGGCGCCGCCTTGCCGTTTGGCAGCGCCAGGATCACCACGTCGGCGTCCTGCGCCGCCACCGCTGCCGGGTCCAGGCTGGCGTAGTGCAGTTCGCCGGCGAAACCGTCGACGTGATCGGCCACGCGCTGGCCGTCCAGCTCGCGCGAGGAAACGAAGGCCAGTTGCAGCACCGGATGCGCCGCGATCAGGCGGATCAGTTCCATGCCGGTATGGCCGCGCGCGCCGACGATGCCTACCGTTTTCCTGTTCGTGTGCATGGCTCAATCCACCAGTGTCGGCTGGCGTTGCGCGCAATGCGCCACGCAACGGGAGATCGTGTCGAAGCCGTCAATGCCGTACCAGAACACCTTCCAGCGCGGCTGCTTGAGGCAGCCGTCCGACTCGGCATAGTAGAAAGGGTTGACCGGATTGCCGTGGCGCGAGCGCCAGAACAGCCGCGGATTCTCCTCGCGCATCACCTGCCACACCGCGCGGCCCAGGCCTTCGCCCTGCGCATCGTCCAGCACGGCGAACTTGTCGAGGTACGGCAAGCCGTCCTCCTCGACAAGGATCATCGCCGCGCGGTAGTTCTCGCTGACGTAGATGCGCATCGGCCGGGTGCGCTCGAAATAGTCCGGCACCAGGGTACGGCCGAAGCTGGATTCGATCAGCCCGCGCATGCGCGCGCGGTCCACGCCGTCCCAGGAATCGAAGCGCAGCACCTTCTCGCCGCGTCGCACCAGGGTGCCGGAACCCTTGTGGGTGAATAGCTCCTTGGCCAGTTCGGACGGGCGGGTGATCGACACCGACGAGGTCAGCGGCAGGTCGGCCAGCAGGTCGGCGATCTGCTCGATCTTCAGGCGCATGCCGCCGTTGATCCATGGCTGCGCCATCAGGTGCTCGAACTCGGTGCTGAGGTTGATCGAGTCGATCACTTTGCCGTGCTCGTCGAGCAGTCCGCCGGTGCCGGTGAGGAACACGATCTTGTACGGCTGCAGCACGCGCACCAGTTCGTTCGCGGCGAAGTCGGCGTTGACGTTGAGGATCTGCCCTTCGTCGGTTTCGCCCAGGCTGGCGATCACCGGGATGGAGTTCGCGCGCAGGCTGGCCTCGATCGGCGCCAGGTTGATGCTGCGGACCTTGCCGACCAGACCGTAGGTATCGCGGTCCAGGTAGTCGGCCATGAACACGCCCGTCGCCACCGAGGTGGCGCGCGTGTCCATCGACTGCAGTGCCTCGACCAGTTTCAGGTTCTGCTGCTGGAACACGCGGCGCACGATGCCGAGCGCCTTCGGCGAGGTCACGCGCAGACCGTCGATGGTGTGCTTCTCGATGCCGGCGGCGGCCAGTTCCTCGTCCAGCTGCGGGCCGGCGCCGTGCAGCACGATCGGGGTCAGGCCGACCTGCTGCAGGAAGGTCAGCGACGAGGCGAGATCGGCCAGCTCGTCGCGCAGCACCGCGCCGCCGACCTTGACCACGGCAAAGCGCTTGGCGTCCACCTCGGAGAAGCGCTTGAGGTACTGCTGGATTTCCTTCGCGCTGCCCATGCTCGAAAGCAGGCGCACGATGGTCTTGCGGGTGTTGTGCTTAGCCGTGTCCATTGTTTGTTCCTTGCGCTCATCCATGATCGCGGGGGTCAAAAACCGGCCGTCCCTGGCCGGACTTCTCAACGATTCGATAAACCGTTTGCGCATAGTGTTCGAGTTGATCCAGCGCGACCCACTCGTCGGCGCTGTGCGCCTGGGCGATGTCGCCGGGACCGTAGACGAAGGCGGTATAGCCGGCGGCGGAGAACAGCGCGGCCTCGGTCCAGAAGTCCACCGCGTTGCCGACCGGGATGCCCAGCTCGTCGGCCAGGTCGCGCGCGACCAGCCGGTTCGCCTCGGCGTTCGCCGTGTCGCCGGCCGGCAGCGAGGCGCCGCGGAAGGTTTCCGTGAATTCCACCGGTTGTGGTTCCACCAGATTGCGGAAACGGATCAGCAGGTGATCCGGATTCATCGTGGGCAACGCGCGAAAGCCGAAACGCACCTCCGCCGTGGGCGCGATCATGTTCGCCTTGATGCCGCCCTCGATGCGGCCGATGTTGAAACGCAGACCGGTGAGGCCGCCGAAGCGCTCGTGCGACTGCGCCGCCACGAAATCCAGCGCCGCGTTGCCCCAGCGCACGGCCTGGTGCAGTGCGCTGTCGCCCGGCTTCTGCTCGCCCGAGGCATGCCCGGCCTGGCCGGCGAAGCGCATCAGCACCGACTGGATGCCGCGATGCGCCAGCACCGCCTCGCCCTTGGTGGGCTCGGCCACGATCACTGCGTCGTAAGCGTGCGGTTCGCGCAGGAAGCCGGCGATGCAGCGCGCGTCGTTCGCCTCCTCGTCGGTGGTGAACAGCAGCGCCAGGTCGCCGTGACTGGCATTCGCCACCGCCAGCAGCGCCGCCGCCGCCCCCTTGATGTCGCACGCGCCCAGGCCGATCGCGCGATCGGCAGTGACCCGCAACGCGTGCGGATCGGCCGTCCACGCCGGCGAGTCCGGCACGGTGTCCAGGTGCACGTTGAACAGGACCTTCGGCTCGCCGCGCACCGCGTGCAGGGCCACCGCGCCGGCACCGAAGTCGGTCACCGTCACGTCGAAGCCGGGCAGCTGCGCGCGCAGGTAGTCGAAGATGCCGCCGGTATCGATCGCGCGCGGCGGGTTGCGCGTGTCGAAACCGACCAGCGCCGCCAGGTGTTTCAACGTGGCATCGAGCAGTGCGCTCATCCGCGATTGACCTCGGCCCACAGCGTGCTGCTCATGCCGAACAGCTTGATGAAACCCTCGGCCTCCTCCACGCCCCAGTCGGCCGACTGCGCATAGGTGGCGCCCTTGGCGTTGAGGATGTGCTTCGACTCCACCGCCACCGCGCCGACGCTGCCGCCATTCGTTTCCAGCGTCACCGTGCCGTTGACGGTGGACTGGCTGGACGCCAGGAACGCCTCCAGGTCGGTCTTCAGCGGGTCGTGGAAGAAGCCCTCGTAGACCAGCTCCACCCACTTGCGCGCCACCTCGGGCTTGAAGCGGTTCTGCTGCTTGCTGAGCACGGCCTCTTCCAGCGCGCGGTGCGCGGCGAGCAGCGCGGTCAGGCCCGGTGCCTCGAAGATGATGCGGCCCTTGAGGCCGATCGTGGTGTCGCCGGTGTAGAGGCCGCGGCCCACGCCGTACTGCGCGAACAGGCCGTTGAGCTTCGCCAGCATGGCGTGCCCGGCGATCGCCTCGCCGTCCAGCGTCACCGCCTCGCCGTTGACGAAGCCGATCTTCACCCGCAGCGGTTTGGACGGCCATTCGGCACGCGGCTTGCACCAGCCCACCGCGCCGGCGCCGGGCGCCTGCCACAGGTCGATCTCGCCGCCGGACATGGTCAGGCCGAGCAGGTTCTCGTTGATGGTGTACGCCTGCTGCTTGGCGCGCACGCCGAAGCCGCGGTCTTCCAGGTACTTCTGCTCGTAGGCGCGCGTCTGCGTATGCTCCTTCTGAATCTCGCGGATCGGCGCCACGATCTGGTAGTCGCCCAACGCCTTCACCGCCAAGTCGAAACGCACCTGGTCGTTGCCCATGCCGGTGCAGCCATGCGCGATCGCCTTCGTGCCGAGTTCGGCGGCGCGCTTCAGCGCGGCCTCGACGATCAGGTAGCGGTCGGACACCAGCAGCGGGTACTGGCCCTGGTAACCCTCGCCCGCCCACACGAACGGCTTGACGAAGCCGTTCCAGATCGCCGGGCCGCCATCCACGGTGACGTGGCTGGCCACGCCCAGCTCCTGTGCGCGCCCTTCGATGAAGGCGCGCTCTTCGGCGTCCACGCCGCCGGTATCGGCAAACACGGTATGCACGGCCCAGCCGCGCTCCTGCAGATAGGGCACGCAGAAACTGGTGTCGAGGCCGCCGGAGAAGGCGAGGACGATGTCTTTGCTCATGGCTTGCGGATCCTGGAAAGAAGGGTGGTCAGGCGGTTTCGACGACGACGCGCGGCTCGCAGCGCACTGGGAAATTCACGGAATTGGCGATGAAGCAGGCGTGATGCGCCGCCTCGTGCGCGGCCTCGGCCTTGGCCGGGTCGCTGGCGGCAGTGATGGTCACCGTGGGGCGCAGCACCACTTCGACGAAACGGCCGCCATCGCCCTCGGTGGCCATCGTGCCTTCGGCAGCGTCGCTATACGCCGTCACCACCACGCCGGCCACGGTGGCCATGTGCAGATACGACAGCATGTGGCAGGTCGACAACGCCGTGACCAGCATGTCCTCGGGGTTGTGCTTCGCGGCATCGCCGCGGAAGGTGGGGTCGGAGGAACCGGCGATCGCCAGCTTGCCGTCGATGCGAATGATGTGGTCGCGGCTGTAGTTGCGGTAGCCGTCCGTGCCGCTGCCGAGGTTGCCGGTCCATTCCACGGCAACGCGATAGTGATGCTGATGGTTCACGGTTTCGATTCCTCTTGTTGGGACATCCATGCGGCCAGTTCCGCGTCGCCATCGCCGTCGCGCTCGCGCAGCCCGGCGATCACGCCCGCGCGGTTGCGCGCGGGATGGTTCTGGCTCAGCTTGAACTTGCCTTCGATGCGATCGATCGAGACTTCGAGGCCGACGATCGCGCGCAGCGAGGTCTCGATATGGTCGTCCGGCGCGTCGCTGATCTTCCATGGCTGCGGCTGGTCCGCCTCATGGTGATCGGTCAAGGTTTCCAGCAGACGACGCAGCCACGTCGCGTCATCGATCACGCGCAGCCGGCCGTGCACGTGCACCACCGCGTAGTTCCAGGTCGGCACCTCGCGCCCGGTCTCGTGCTTGCTGGGGTACCAGTTCGGGCTGATGTAGCCGTCCGGCCCCTGGAACACCAGCAGCACTTCGGCGCCGTCCAGTCGCGCCAGTTCGTTGCCGCGCGCGACATGGCCGTGCAGCACCTCGCCGACGAGTTCGAACGGCAGGTGATTGGCCGTCAATCCGTCGGCCGCGCGGGTCACCAGCGTGGCGAACGGGTATGCGCGAATCAGCCCGTGCAGGGATTCGACGCGGCTTTCCACGAAATGCTTCGGCGTGTACATGACGGTTCAGCCCTGCCCGATCAGCGAAGCCATCACCGCCTTCTGCACGTGCAGGCGGTTCTCGGCCTCGTCGATGGCGATGCAGGCGGGCGAATCCATCACCGCGTCGGTGGCCTTGATGTTCCGGCGCAGCGGCAGGCAGTGGCTGAACAGGCCGTGGTTGGTGAGCGCCATCTTCGCCTCGTCGACGATGAAGTGCCTGTTCGCTTCGCGCACAGGCTTCTCCTCTTCCCAGCGACCGAAGAACGGCAGCGCGCCCCAGCTCTTGGCGTAGACCACGTCGGCCCCGGTGTAGGCTTCCTCGATGTCATGGCTGACCTTCAGCGAGCCGCCGTTCTGTTCGGCGTTCAGACGGCCAAACGCCATGTAGCGCTCGTCCAGCACGTAGTCGGGCGTGGGGCACAGCAAGGTCACGTCCATGCCCAGCTTGGTCGCGATCAGCAGCGCGGAATTCGCCACTGCGGTGTTCAGCGGCTTTGGGTGATAGGTCCAGGTCAGCACGTACTTTTTGTTCTGCAGGTCGCCCAGGTGCTCCTTCAGCGCCAGCGCGTGGGCCAGTTCCTGGCAGGGGTGGGTGATCGTCTCCATGTTGATCACCGGCACCGTGGCGTACTGGGCGAACGCCTTGATGACCTTGTCCTCGCGATCCACCGCCCAGTCCTGGAATTTCGGGAACGCACGAACGGCGATCAGGTCGACGTAGCGGCTGAGCACCCGCGCCACCTCGGCGATGTGCTCCTCGGTATCGCCGTCCATCACGCTGCCAACCTCGAACTCGATCGGCCACGCGTCCTTGCCGGGCGCCAGCACGATGGCGTGACCGCCGAGCTGGAACGCGCCCAGCTCGAAGCTGGTGCGGGTGCGCATCGAGGGATTGAAGAACAGCAGCGCGATCGACTTGCCGGCCAGCTGCTGGCCGCGCGGCGAACGCTTGAACGCGGCGGCCTGCTCCAGCAGCGCGTCGATCTCGGCGCGGCTGTAATCCTGGGTAGTCAAGAAATGCCGAATGGTCATGAAGTCGATGCCCTATTGAAGAGTCCGGCCATGGATGGCCGGGGTGTTGCGGATGGATCCGCGTGAAATAAACCAACAAAAAACCCGGCACGATGGCCGGGTTTTGTCGTCGATGCACATGAAACGCGTGCGACTGCCTACCCGGCCGAATATCCATCCAGCGGTCGGCGCGCACGCGACGTCATGCCAGCAGCCGCGCGGGCGCTGGTCAGTACGGTGGCGGTATAGACGGCTGCAGACATTGCAGGCTCCAGGTAACGAGTGCGCATGATGGTGGCAATTTCGCCGTCATGCAACCAGAAAATCAGTCCTCGAAACGACAAGCGCCGCCAATGGATGGCGGCGCTTGTCGTGATCCCCGGGACGATCAGTCCGCCGGATCGACCCGCACGCGCACGCGCAGACGCTCACCAGGGTCGTAGCTCAGCCGCGAGGTGTAGACCTCGCCGCGATAGCGGTATTCCACGTCATAGCCGATGATCCGGCGCTGCTCGCTGATCGAGCTGACCTCGCGGCACTGGGTCTGCGTGGTCTCGTAGTCGTTGCCACGACCCGCCGCCCGGTTGCCCACCGCACCGCCGGCCACTGCACCGACAACGGTGGCGGCCTTGCGCCCGTCACCCTTGCCCACCGTGTTGCCCAGCACGCCACCGATCACCGCGCCCAGCACCGTGCCGGCCGTGCTGTTGCCGCCTTCGTGGCGCACCACCGGTTGTTCGTAGCATTCCTGCCGCGGCACTTCGGTGCGCGTAACGCCCTGCACCGGATCGGCGCGCAACACATCGGCCCAACCATAGTGGGCATTGTCATCCGCGTTGACGTAGCGCCCGTCCTGCGCATGCACGCTGGTGGCCAGGAGGGCCACTGCCAATGCAGAAAGCCAGAGTTTGGTCATGACGACCTCCGATCTCGAAAACCACGGTGCGCCTGCGCGCGTAATGGTGGTATTTCAACAAGTTCACGCTGAATACACGCTTAGAATCGCCCCCGCGGCACCGTACCGCTTACACCTTGTTAAGATGCCGGGCTGGCCCTGCGCTGCACCGCGCGGCCCCAAGTTGCGGATTCCACCCATGCCCATATCGCTCTACAACAGCCTGACCCGTCGCACCGAACCATTCGTCCCGGCCGATCCCGCGCGAGTGACGATGTACCTGTGCGGGCCCACCGTGTACAACTATGTGCACATCGGCAACGCTCGCGGACCGGTCGTGTTCGACGTGCTGGTCCGGTTGCTGCACCGGCACTATCCACAGGTGGTGTACGCCCGCAACATCACCGATGTCGACGACAAGATCAACACCGCCGCGCAGCAACAGGGCGTGCCGATCGGCACGATCACCGAGCGCTTCGCCAGGGCCTATCGCGAGGACATGGCCGGGCTGGGTGTGACACCGCCGGACATCGAGCCGCATGCCACCGCGCATATCGGCCCGATCATCGCGATGATCGAGAATCTGCTGCAGAGCGGCCACGCCTATGTCGCCGAAGGCCACGTGCTGTTCGACGTCGGCTCGTTTCCCGCCTACGGCGAGCTGTCCGGTCGCGATCCCGACGAGTTGATCGCCGGTTCGCGCGTCGAAGTGGCGCCGTACAAGCGCAGCCCGGGCGATTTCGTGCTGTGGAAACCGTCCACGCCGGAGCTGCCGGGCTGGGACAGTCCCTGGAGCCACGGTCGCCCCGGCTGGCACATCGAATGCTCGGCCATGAGCGCCGCGCACCTGGGCGAGACCATCGACATCCATGCCGGCGGCATCGACCTGTTGTTTCCGCATCACGAAAACGAGATCGCGCAGTCCACCTGCGCGCACGGCGGCAAGGTGTTCGCGCGCTGGTGGATGCACAACGGCATGCTCACCTTCGACGGCCGCAAGATGTCCAAGTCGCTGGGCAATGTGCTGCTGGTGCACGAACTGCTGAAGCAGCATCCGGCCGAAGCTCTCCGTCTGCGGCTGCTCAGCGGCCACTACCGCCAGCCGCTGGACTGGTCTGACGGCGCCATCGCGCAGGCCACGAGTACGCTGGACGGCTGGTACCGCGTGCTGCGGGACATGGCCGATGTCGAATTGACCACGCCATTGCCGATACCCGAGCGAATGGAAGCGGCCTTGTGCGACGACCTCAACACGCCGCAGGCGCTGGCCGAACTGTCCGTGCTGGCGGACGCCGCGCGCCAGTCCGGCAGCGCCGAGGCGAAGGCGGCCCTGCTCGGTGGCGGCGCGCTGCTCGGCCTGTTGCAGCAGGCTCCGGAAGCCTGGTTCAGACGCGGCGAGAGCGCGATCGACGAGGCGCACATCGAGGATCTGCTGCAGCAACGCCGGGCCGCCCGTGCCGCCCGCGATTTTGCGCGGGCCGACGCGATCCGCGACGAGCTCACCGCCCTGGGCATCGCCATCGAGGACAGCGCACAAGGCACCCGCTGGAGCGTCTTGAGCAGCTGAACGATGCCTGCGGGCGTTCGTGAATTCAGCTTGTCCGCGCGATAATGCGCGCATGAACGCCATCGCCACCACCAGCGCCGAACAGGCGCAACAGGACATCGCCGAGGAGTTCGCCTTCTTCGGCGACTGGACCGAGCGCTACCAGTATCTGATCGATCTCGGCCGGCAGCTCCCGCCATTCCCCGAGGCCAGCAAGGTCGAGGCATACCGCGTGCATGGCTGCCAGTCGATGGTGTGGCTGGTGCCCAGTGGCGATGCATCGAAGATGCATTTCGAGGCGGTCAGCGATTCGGCGATCGTGTCCGGCCTGATTGCACTGGTGCTGCGGGTGTACTCGGATCGTTCCGCGCAGGAGATCGTCGCCACCGAGCCCACGTTCATCGGCACGATCGGACTGGCCAAGCATCTCTCGCCAACGCGCTCGAACGGGCTGGCGGCAATGCTGGCGAAGCTGAAGGGTTATGCCGCGGCGGCCACAAGCTAAAGGGTGAGGAAGCGACTCAGCACCGCCTTTCGCTTCGCTCCACGCAAAAGCCCCGCTCGAAGCGGGGCTCTTTTGAAAAGTCCGGCATGGATGCCGGGTTTGATCTTTGCGCTCACGGAGGAGCGCAGAAATCAATCTCCCATCTGCTTCTGCAGGTGTTCGCGCCGTTCCTGGGCGTCCAGCGACAGCGTGGCGATCGGGCGCGCATCGAGGCGATCGACGCCGATTTCCTCGTCGGTTTCCTCGCAGAAGCCGTAACTGCCATCCTCGATCCGGCGCAGCGCCTTGTCGATCTTGGAGATCAACTTGCGATAGCGATCGCGGGTACGCAATTCCAGCGAGTTCTCCGTTTCGCGGGTGGCGCGCTCGGCTTCGTCACCGACATCACGCACTTCTTCGCGCAGGTTGTCCATGGTCTGCCGCGACTCTTCCACCAACTGGTCACGCCAGTCGCGCAGCTTGTTGCGGAAATAGGCCAGGTGCTGCGGGTTCATGTACTCCTCGTTGGCAGAGGGGCGATAACCCTTGGGCAGCGTGATCGTGCTGGTGGAAGGAAGTGCGTACCGCCCGTCTTCACGGGTAATACCGTTATCGATTTTTTTTGCAGCGGATTTATTCATTGAGGACGACAAATTTTTCTGGTTCTTGTGAGAAGAGGCGTGACCTGCGGCAGCCGGGGCCGCGCGCGGTGTCACCATGGCGGTAGCACTCGCCACCTTGCCCTTGAAGAGCGCACTGGCGGGCGACGGGGGAACTTTCTTGACCACTGCTGCCGGAGCCGGCGCCGCCTTGGCGCTCGACTTGCCTGCGGATTTCGCAACGGGTGCCGACGCGGACTTGTCCGAACGAACAGGCGCAGCCACCGGTTTTGCAACATGTTTCGACGCAGGCTTGGGCGGCACTGCGGCTTTCTTCGCGACGGGCTTGGCTGAAGGTTTGCCAGCTGCCTTGGCAACGGGCTTGCTGCTGGTTTTGGCTTTCCCGGCGACAATTTTTTTTGCGACGACTTTCTTGACGGCGACCTTCTTCGCGACGACTTTCTTGGCCGTGGCTTTCCCGACCGGGCGCTTTGCAACCGGGCTGGCCTTCTTCGCTTGTGGCTTGGCGACGGCCTTGGCTGCCGCAGATTTGCCGGCTGGCTTCTTCGCAGCCACCGGCTTGGCCGTGGATTTTTTCACAGGGGCTTTCTTCACGGGAGCCTTGGCCGCTGGCTTGGTGGCCTTGCGACTTGCTTTGGCGGGTGTCTTGCTGGCGCTCTTCACGATCCGCCCCTTTGTGGCAGCTGTCTTCGACTTGCCGGCCTTCGCATCGTGCGACTTGGTCGTAGCCTTTCCCTTCTGCGCCTTGGCGGCGGTGGCACTACGTGTCGTTTTCGCCATATCCCTCACCATTTTTGGCCTTGGCGGCCGGGTGTTATAGCCCATGCTTGCTACACCGGCAAGCCCGCTTCTGGAATACTTGTACCACTACAGGCTGCAAGCTGTTCCGGCAACGTGAATTTCCTGACTCGATTGATACTGTGGCTGCTCCGTTTGTACAAGCGCTGGCTCAGTCCATTGCTCGGACCTCGCTGCCGTTTTCACCCCAGTTGCTCCGATTATGCACGGATTGCCGTCACCCGTTTCGGCCCCTGGCGCGGCAGCCTGCTGGCCGGGTGGCGGCTGCTGCGTTGCCAGCCTTTGTGCACCGGTGGCGAAGACCCGGTGCCCGAACATTTTCATTACCCCCGCTGCCGTTGCGCGGGAGATTGAAAAACGCGGAACATGCCTCTGAAGCATTAGGCAGGCGCGAAGGTGAACGGCAAGGTCGCCAACCTTCAGCGCAGCGGCTACGACCCAACCAGGCCTTTACGACTCACGGCGTCGAGCCGTAGCCACCTTCCACGCCCTTGCTCGCGTACGCCACCGCGTCATGCGGATGCAGGCTCTCCTGATGTTCCACGCGGATGTGGAAATCACTGAGCGCCGGGTCGGCGTCGAGCGTCTTCTGGATGCGCCGGGCGGCATCCTCGCAGAACATCAGGTTGCCGCCGTTGGCCAACGCGAAGGCCTGTTCGTCCTCGCGCTTCACCGCGGTCTGCACCGGCGTGCCGAGCGCATGCTCGACGCGATCGATCAGGCCGATCAGATGGAAGCCCGCGCCGATCGCCGTGCGGATGCGCAGGCGCGCCACGCTGCGCTGGGCATGCGGGGTGGCCACGATGCCGCGCTCGCTGCCGAGCCAGGCCAGCACCGCGGCGTGGTCTAGCGGCTTGCCGGCATCGAAGTCGCTGGCGAACTGGTCCTGGATCAACTGGCGCGACAGCGCGGCCGAGGCCGGGCAGGTCGAGGAGTAGACCACTTCGGTGCCGAACTCGAGCAGGAACTCGTCGCCGGTGAGGCTGGCCTCGATGCATACGGGGTACGCGCGCCAGCCGCTGTTGGCACTTTTCAGGGCCGGGCGGCGCACCAGGTGCTCGAAATGGATGCTGATGCAGGCGCGGTCGGACAGGTCCTTGTGCGAGTCGAGGAAGCCGCGCAGCAGCGCATGCAACATGTCGGCACTCAGCGTCTGCGTGCTCAGCGCCTGCTCGACCTGCAGGTACAGGCGCGACATGTGGATGCCGCGCTTGTCCGGCCGGTTCAGGTTGACGAAGGCGCCGACCCGGGCGCTGGCGCGCTGCGCCTGGCCATCGCCGGCATCGAACAGCACCGGCACCTGGATGTCGGCCATGCCGACCCAGTCCAGCGCGCCGGCAAGATGCGGTTGCGCGTGCACGGCGACGTCGGGCAGCAGGCGGGCGGTATTTTCCTGGTTCGGCATGATGGGAGTCCTGACATCGGCGAACGGGTCGCCGCGAAGCAAGCAATCTTGGGGCAAGCAGGCTGCCGCGCAACAGTGGCGTGACGGAAACACTGCGTCCCGGGTCGTTTCAGGCCATCTGTCGGCGCCATGCGCGGGCGGCCTGCCACGCCTGCAATGAAGTTGCCAACCCGGTGCGCGACTGGCCGGCCTGCAATACCGCCAGCGAATCACCAGCCCGCGCCGCGCGCTGCGCCAGCTTGTTCGCGTGGCGCGATTCCAGCGCGCGAAACACGCTGAGCGGCCCGGCCAGCGTGGCCGACTCCGCCCAGCTGGTCAGCAGGTCGTCCAGTTGCGCCTTGATCGCCTGCTGTCGTGCCGCACTATGGCTGCGCAATTGCGCGCGGATCAGGCCATGCCTCGCCAGTCGCGCCATCGGCAGCGGCAGGCGATCGCGTTCGGCGTCCTGCTCCAGCCGCAGCAGCGCATGCAGCAGATGGTTCAACATCGCGACCCGCGTTGCCCGCGCCGATGACGCGTCAGCACCGTACCACCAGGCGGTTTCCAGCGCGGCCAATGCGCCGTGCAACGGCATCGCCGCATCGAGCTGTGCCGAAAAGTCGGCGGCGGTGCCCTGCTCCAGTTGCGCCATCGCGGCCAGCACCGGCGCCAGCCACCGGTCGCTGGCGATCGCATGCGCGCGTTCGTCGTCGAACAGCACCTGGGTCAGTGGATGACGACCGCCGCTGGCCGGCGCACCAGCCAGTTCCTCCGCCCACCAATTGAGCTTGGCCGCGGCCACCTGCGGCTCGCGGATGCCGTAAGCCGCGCCGAGCAACTCCTGCTCCAGCGCAGCCAACGCGACATGGCCGGGATAACGCCGGCCATCGACGAATACCAGCGCGATGCGCTGCTGCGGTTGCACCGCCAGCCACTTGTCGATGAAGCCCTGCAACACGGCATTCTGTTCGACCAGCTCGATCATGCCGGTACCGGTTGCAATTTAAGCAGTTCGACCAGCTCGGCCGGATGGTCCAGCACGACATCGGCACCCCAGCCGTGGGGATCGCCGCCGTCGAGGTAACCCCAGCTCACCGCCACCGTGTACAGGCCGGCGGCGGCACCGGCCTGGACGTCGCGGCGGTCGTCGCCGACGAACAGGCTTTGCGCGGGCGCCACGCCGGCGCGTTCGCAGGCCAGCAGCACCGGTGCAGGATCGGGCTTCTTCACAGCCAGCGTATCGCCGGAAACCACCGCGCTGGCGCGCTGCGACCAACCGATGCGGGCGACCAGTTCGTCGGTGAGAAAAGCGGCCTTGTTGGTGACGATGCCCCAGCGCAGTCCATGCGCCTCGATCCGCGCAAGCAGCGCGTCGACACCGTCGAACGCGCGCGTCTGCTGCGCCAGCATGTCCTGGTACAGCTGCAGGTAACGCGGCACCAGCGCTTCCAGCGCAGGCTCGCCGCGATCGGCAAACGCGCAGCGCAGCACGGCACGCGCACCGCGCGAGACCACTTCGCGCACCGGCGCGTACGGCGGCGGCGGCGCGCCCTCTTCCGTGCATTGCGCCAGCAATGCGGCGTACAGATCGGGAGCGCTGTCGAGCAAGGTGCCGTCCAGGTCGAACAGCACGCCCTGGATGTTTTCGGGCAAGGGCTTCATGCCGGCTTCTGCGCGCTGAGCACGTAATTGACGGCCGTAACCCGGCTCAACCATGCCTTGCGGTTGAGCGGGTTGTAACCCAGCCCGGAAACGTCTTCCAGCTCAAGCCCCGCATGGCGCAGCAACCGGCCCAGTTCGGACGGCTTCAGGAATTGCGCATAGTGGTGCGTGCCACGCGGCAGCATGCGCATGACGTATTCGGCACCGACGATCGCCGCGCCGAATGCAGCCGGCGTGCGGTTGATGGTGGACATGAACAGCCGCCCGCCCGGTTTCAGCATCGCAGCCAGATCGTTCACCAGCGCCGCCGGATCGGGTACGTGCTCGATCAATTCCATGCAGCACACCGCGTCGAAACTTTCCGGCTCGGCCGCAGCCAGTTCGGTCGAGGACTGCACGCGGTAATCGACGCCGAGGTTCGACTCGTGCAGGTGCAGCCTTGCGGTTTCGATCACCTTCTCGCCGAGATCGATGCCGATGACTTTCGCGCCGGCCCGCGTCAGCGCCTCGCTCAACAGGCCTCCGCCGCAGCCGACATCGGCGACCTTCGCATCGCGCAGGTCGACGCGCGCCGCGATGTACGCGGCACGCACCGGGTTGAGGTCGTGCAGCGGGCGCGACTCGCCGTCGGGATCCCACCAGCGCGCCGCCAGGCTGTCGAAGCGGGCGATTTCCTCGGGGCTTGCGTTGGCGGCGATCATGTTCGAGTCCACGGTGAGTACATGGGTTTATTGAAAAGTGCGGCCATGGATGGCCGCCTCTTGATTTTCGCGTTCATGGAGGAACGCAAAAGTTAAGACGCCAGCCATTCGTACACCGTGATATGCCAGCCGCCGCTGACATGCGCCGGATCGCTGTGCGCAATCGCAGTGGCTTCGGCCAGGTCGGCCGCGTGCAGCAGGTACGCGCCGCCGGATTTGTCGCTGAAACCGCCGGACAACTCCACCCGGCCCTGTTCGCGCAGACCGTCCAGAAAGGCCAGGTGCAACGGCAGCACGGCCGGGTCGAGATGCGGCAGTCGGATAAGCAGAATCAGATAACGGTTCATCGGAAGCTCCGGTTCATGCCTCGGCGATGCGCTCGCGCCAGGCGCGCGTCTTGTCGAGGATCGCGGCAGTGTCGACGTCGACAAGCTCGCGTGACGTCAGCTTGCGCTTGCCGGCGATCCACACGTCGCTGACCTGGTGGCGACCGGTAGCGTAGACCAGTTGCGAAATGACGTGGAACATCGGCTGGGTTTCCAGCTCGCTCAACCGCACGGCGGCGAAATCAGCCTGCTTGCCCACTTCGATCGAGCCGATCTTCGCTTCCAGCCCGATCGCCTTCGCGCCGTTGAGCGTGGCCGCGCGCAGCGCGAACGCCGCGTCGAACGCCGCCGCGTCGCCGGCCACTGCCTTGGCCAGCAATGCCGCGGTGCGCATCTCGCCGAACATGTCCAGGTCGTTGTTCGAGGCGCAGCCGTCCGTGCCGATCGCCACGTTGACGCCGGCCAGGCGCAGTTTCTCCGCCGGGCAGAACCCGGAGGCGAGCTTGAGGTTGGACTCAGGGCAATGCACCACCGACACGCCGGCAGCGGCGCAGGCGGCGATCTCGCCATCGGTCAGCTGGGTCATGTGCACGGCGATCAGGCGGTCGTTGACCAGGCCCAGCTTCTGCAGGCGCTGGAACGGGCGCAGGCCGCTCTTGGCCTTCTCGTCTTCGACCTCGTGTGCGGTCTCGTGCGTGTGCAGGTGCACCGGGATGTCGAGCTGGTCGGACAGCACGCGAATGCGCTCGAAGCTCTCGTCCGACACCGTGTAAGGCGCGTGCGGCGCGAATGCCGTGGTGATCAGGCCATCGCCGATGAAACTGTCGTGCACCTCGCCGGCGCGCGCGAAATACTCGTCCTGGGTTTTCGCCCAGGGGGTGGGAAACTCGATCACTGGCAGGCCCACCACCGCGCGGAAGCCCATGCGCCGATAGGTCGCACCGATCGCGTCGGGGAAAAAGTAGTTTTCGTTGGCGCAGGTGGTGCCGCCACGCAGCATCTCGGCCACCGCCAGTTCGACCCCGTCACGCACGAATTCCGGCCCGATCACCTTCGCCTCGGCCGGCCAGATGTGCTGCTGCAGCCAGACCATCAGCGGAAGGTCGTCGGCGAGGCCGCGCAGCAGGGTCATCGGATTGTGCGTGTGGCTGTTGACCAGGCCGGGCATCAGCGCGTGCTCGCCCAGTTCGACGCGTTCGCGCGGTGTGTAGACGGTTCGCGCTTCGGCGATCGGCAACAACGCCACGATGCGGTCACCCTGTACTGCCACGGCGTGGTTTTCCAGTACGACGGCATGCGGTTCGACTGGCACGACCCAGCGTGCTTCGATCAGCAGGTCGATGGGTTGTGGGGGCATCTGGCTCATCCTGGACGGACTTCCTGCGGGTGGTGGATGCAACATGGGGCGGCACACCTTGCGGCGCCCGCCCCATGTTTCGTCGATTCCGGCGAAAGCCGGGATCCAGTGCCGTGCTGTTTGTACGAAAGGCGAAGTATGCTGCGCACGAGTGTTCCACTGGATCCCTGCCTTCGCAGGGATGACGAACCGGCAAAGGCGCGAGCGGAGCTCGCGCGCCGGTTCGTCACTTGACGCGGCTGTCGTACTCGCCGGTGCGGGTATCGACCTTGATCACTTCGTCCTGATTGACGAACAGCGGCACGCGCACCACGGCACCGGTCTCCAGCGTGGCCGGCTTGCCGCCGCCGCCGGAGGTGTCGCCGCGAACGCCCGGGTCGGTCTCGGTGATCTTCAGCTCGACGAACTTCGGCGGCTGCACGGCGACGATGGCGCCGTTGAACAGCGTGACCACGCACTCTTCCTCGCCCTTGAGCCACTTCCACGCGTCACCCATCGCGGCCAGCGTTGCCGGCACCATCTCGAAGGTTTCCATGTTCATGAAGTGCCACAGCCGGTCCTTCCCGAGGCCATCGATGAAGGAAAGCTGCATGTCGGTATCGGTGACATCCGCTTCCTCGAAGGAATCGCTGGACTTGAGCGTCTGCTCGGTGGTGCGCCCGTCTTTCAGGTTGCGGATGCGGATTCGGGTGAACGCCTGCCCCTTGCCCGGCTTGACGAAGTCCGCTTCGGTGATGACCCAGGGGTCACCGTTGTGAAGGATCTTCTTGCCCGTTTTGACGTCATTGAGGCCAAGGGTCGCCATGCGTTATTGCTCCAGAGGTAAAACCGCCCCGCAGGACGGCTAAAATGGGTATCTGTCACGGGCTGAGCGCCCGCCCAAGGCCCGCCATGATAACCGCAAGCCCCGTTGCCCGCATTACATCGCCCTCGTCCCCGACCGACTGGCGCCAGCTCTGGCGCGAGGCTGTTACCGATGCCGCCGAACTGCTTGCCCTGCTCGGGTTGCAGCACCTCGCCGACCGCCTGCCAGCAGCTGACGCCGGTTTCCGGGTGCGCGTGCCGCGCGGCTTCGTCGCGCGCATGCGCCATGGCGATGCGCGCGATCCGTTGCTGCTGCAGGTATTGCCGCAGTTGGCCGAACTGGACGAGGTACCCGGCTTCGTCACCGACGCGGTCGGCGACATGGCCGCGCGAGAGGCCCGCGGCCTGCTGCACAAATATCACGGCCGTGCGCTGCTGATCGCCAGCGGCAGCTGCGCGATCAACTGCCGCTATTGTTTCCGCCGGCACTTTCCCTATGGCGAGGAAATCGCCGCTGCCGGCCAATGGCAGCAGGCACTGGAGCATTTGCGCCGGGACGGCTCGATCAGCGAACTGATCCTTTCCGGAGGCGATCCGCTCTCGCTGGCCACCAGCAAGCTGGAAGAACTGGGCCGCGGCCTCGCCGAGCTTCCCCAGGTCATTCGCCTGCGCATCCACAGCCGCCTGCCGGTGGTGCTGCCCGAGCGGATTGATCGATCCTTCCTCAATTGGTTCGCCGCGCTGCCGTTACAGAAGGTGGTGGTGCTGCATGCCAACCATGCCAACGAACTTGACGCCGGTGTCGATGCCGCCTGCGCGCACTTGCGCGAGGCCGGAGCCACCGTGCTCAACCAGTCGGTGCTGCTGCGCGGCGTCAACGACGATGCCGACACGCTGACCGACTTGTCCGAGCGACTGTTCGCGGCCGGAGTGCTGCCGTATTACCTGCACCAGCTCGATCGTGTGCACGGCACCGCCCATTTCGAAGTGGACGACGCCCGCGCACTGAAGCTGGTCGAGGCATTGCGCGCCCGTCTCCCTGGCTACCTGGTGCCGAGGCTGGTACGTGAAGTTGGCGGCGACTCTTCAAAGCGGCCGTTGTGAACGAGCTGACGAGTGACGTAGGGCGGTTTTCGCTGGCGGCTGCTGGCGGAATCCGCTACAAACATCGATAACGAACAGGCATCCACTCCGGACCAGTGCAACCGCGAAGATCAACGGACAGCTCGGCGCCCCATGAAAAAAGATTACGTCATCAAGATCCTCTTCATCGAAAACTCGCTTGAGGAAGCCGAGCAGATCATCAGCCTGCTGCGAAATACGGGCATCGCCGTGCGCCCGGCCCGCGCCACCAACGTCGAAGAGCTCAAGGCCACCGTGGGCGAACTGGAACCGGACGTGGTGATGTTCGATCCCGCAGTCACCACCATCGAATTGCGCGAAACCGTGCAGATACTCGACGCCTACGGCCGAGACTATTCGCTGCTCGGCCTGGTCAACGCGATGGACAACCAGACCGTGGCGGACCTGTTTGTCCATGGTGCCCGTGGCGTCGCCTCACGCAGCCAGCCGAAGCAACTGATTGCCGTACTTCAACGCGAATTCGAATCACTGCAGACGCGCCGCCAGGTACGTCGACTGGAGACCTCGCTGCGTGAATCGGAGCGCCGGTGCGACGCGCTCCTCGACTCCTCCACCGATGCCATCGCCTACGTCCACGAAGGCATGCACGTGCGCGCCAACCAGGCCTACCTGGATACCTTCGGCTATGACAGCTTCGACGATCTGCTCGGGCTGCCTGTGCTCGACATGATCGACTCGTCCCATGCGGACGAGTTCAAGGCGCTGCTCCGTGGCCACGCGCGGCAGGAAAAGCTGCCCTCGCAACTCACCTTGCACGCGCGCCGCGCCGACGGCAGCCAGTTCGATGCCACGGTGGAATTCGCACCCGCCACGTTCGAGGGCGAGCCCTGCCTGCAAATCGTGTTCCGCCGCCAACTGGTCGATCCCGCCGTGCTGGAACAACTGCAGCGTGATCCAGTCACCGGCCTGTTCAACCGGCCACGCATGCTGGAATGCATCGACGATGCGGTCACCGCGGCAGCCAAGGGCAAGAAAGGCCAGTCACTGCTGTTGATCGAACCCGACAACTGGACTTCGCTGGTGGGCGGCATCGGCCTGGGCAAGGCCGATGAATTGCTTGCCGGTTTCGCCGACCGCATCCGCATGCTGCTCGGCGCCGACGATGTTGCCGGCATGCTCGCCGAGCACACCCTCGGCGTGGTGCTGAACTCGCGCCCCGATGAGGCGATCAGGGACTGGATAGCGAAGCTGCAGCACAGCGTCAGCAACGAGATCTTCGATGCCGGTTCCCGCTCGATCACCGTCACCGCCAGCATCGGCGGCAGTCTGCTGGGCGAGAAGAACGCCAACACCGAGCTGCTGCTCAACCAGGCCAGCCAGGCGCTGCGTACGGCGCAGAGCCTGGGCGGCAGCAAGGTGGAACTGCACGACCCGGCGGCCCGCGAAAAAGCCGACGAGGAGCGCGATCGCTATTGGCTGGAGCTTCTGCAGCAGGCGCTCGTCAGCAATGGCCTGGTGCTCTACCACCAGCAGACCATCAGCCTGCAGGATGCCGAAGGCGACTATTCGGAAATCCTGCTGCGCATGAACGGCCCTCAGGGCGAAGTATTGCCTGGCTTCTTCATGCCGATCGCCGAAAAGCACAATCTCACCACGGCGATCGACCGCTGGGTTCTCGACAAGGCCATTACCGCACTGCAGGCGCACGAGGGCCAGGGCCAGCACACCACGTATTTCATCAAGCTCACGGCCGCTTCGCTGCAGGATCCGGAGCTGCTGCCTTGGCTGGCCGAGCGGCTCAAGAAGGCAGCCCTGAAGCGCGGCCGGATCGTGCTCGAAATGACCGAAAGCAAGGTGATGACCCTGTTGCGCCCGGCGCAGGAGTTCGTCAACGACTGGAAGAAGATCGGCGGCCAGTTCGCCCTCGAACAGTTCGGATCCGGCCTGAACTCATTCCAGTTGCTCAACCATATCGATGCCGATTACCTGAAGATCGACCGCAGCTACATGGCCGAATTGCCGCGGCACCCGGAGAACCAGAGGAAGGTCACCGAGATCTGTCAGCAGGCACGCGAACTCAAGCGCCTGACGATCGCCGAATGGGTCGAAGACGCCACCAGCACTTCGCTGCTGTTCGCCTGCGGCGTGGACTTCGTGCAGGGCAACTTCCTGCAGGAGCCACAGCGGCTGACCTAGCCACGCCTTGAAACGCCCTGCCGGCGCCGGCCATGGATGACTAGTCAGCACATCAAGCCCGCTTGCGCCTGATCTGGCGCAGACGGGTACGGACATGCGGCGGATTCGACGTGTTGAAAATGGGCAGACAGCCCTCTTTCAGCCATCCTGGAAGCCACCGCGACCGCCCGTCCTGGCGGCACCGCCTGTCCGGATCCGGAACAGCAAGAAACCCGCGGAGCGATCCGCGGGTTTCTTGTATGCACGCTTCTATTGCGAGATGGCTTATTCGGCAGCTGCAGCAGCAGCGGCGGCCTTGGCATTGGCTTTGGCAGTGGCAGCAGCGGCGACGTCTTCCTTGATGCGGGCAGCCTTGCCTTCCAAGCCACGCAGGTAATACAGCTTGGCGCCACGCACCTTGCCCTTGCGCTTCACGGTCAGCGAGTCGATGGCCGGGCTGTGCGCCTGGAACACGCGCTCCACGCCGGTGCCGTGAGAGATCTTGCGCACGGTGAAGGCCGAATGCAGGCCGCGGCTGCGCTTGGCGATGACGATGCCCTCGAACGCCTGCACGCGCTCGCGGTTGCCTTCCTTCACCTTGACGTTGACCACCACGGTGTCGCCGGGGCTGAATTCCGGCAGCTGGCGGACGATCTGCTCGGATTCGAACTGTTCAATGATCTTGTTCATGGCGCACCTGTCGGTTCACTTTAGCGATATCAATGATGCGACCATCACTTGGTCGAATCGTCTTGCCGCGAATGCTCACGGCGGAATTCATCCAGCAAGGCCCGGGATTTCACATCCAGTCCGCGCTGTGACAACAAGTCCGGGCGCCGCAACCAGGTTCGTCCCAGCGATTGCTTCAGACGCCAGCGGGCAATCGCCACGTGGTCGCCGGACAGCAACACCGCCGGTACATCACCCAGCGCGTCATGCACCGGTTTTCCATAATGCGGACAATCCAGCAGGCCATCCGAAAAGGAATCCTGCTCGGCCGACTGCGCGTCGTTCAACGCGCCGTCCTGCAAGCGTCCCACCGCGTCGATGATCACCGCCGCGGCCAACTCGCCGCCGGACAGCACATAGTCGCCGATGGAAAGCTCCTCGTCGACCTCGTGCGCCAGCAGACGCTCGTCCACACCTTCGTAACGTCCACAAAGCAAGCCGATGCGCGGCAACTTCGCCAGCGCTTCCACCCTGCCCTGCGTCAGCCGCGCTCCCTGCGGACTGAGATAAACCAGATGCACCGGTTCCGGTGCCGCGTCACGCATGGCCGCCAGGGTCGTGCGCAACGGCTCGATCATCATCACCATGCCGGGACCGCCGCCATATGAGCTGCTGTCCACGCTGCGATGCTTGTCGGTGGCGTAGTCGCGCGGATTCCAGGCTTCCACCTGCAGCAACTCGCGTTGCTGCGCGCGTCCCACGACACCGACGGCAGCGCACTGGCGCACGAAGTCGGGAAACAGGCTAACGACATCGATACGCATGATCCGAAAATCCTCGAGTCCCGCAACCCGGCGACGTCAGAATTCAGGATCCCAGTCCACCACCATGCGCCCTGCGGACAAGTCCACCGAACACACATACGAACCCTGGACGAAAGGAATCAGCCGCTCTCGCGCGCCGTCCCTGACCACCACGACATCGTTGGCACCGGTGGCGAACAGGTGACTGACCCGCCCCAACTGCACGTCTTGCGTGGTGACGACCTCAAGCCCTTCGAGATCGACCCAGTAATACTCATCCTTCGCGGGAGGAGGCAGCTGCTCACGGGCGACATAAATGTCGGTGCCGATCAGCGCAGTTGCCTGTTCGCGGTCATCCACCCCGGGCAGTTGGGCCACCATGCCCTTGCCCTGCGTACGACCCTTCACTCCCGAGACCTGCGTTTCCGCGCCAGGCGCTGCACCGAGCAGCCACGGCTGGTAATCGAAGATCCGCATGCGCGGCTCGGCCCAGGATTCGATCTTGAGCCAGCCCTGCACGCCATACAGCCCGACGATGCGCCCGATCAGGACGCGCCGACCGGCTGCAGTCATACTCAGGCAGCAGCCTGCTGCTTGCCCGCTTCCTTGACCAGGGCAGCGACCTTGTCGGTCAGCTGGGCGCCCTTGCCCACCCATTCCTTGACGCGCTCGACGTTCAGCTCAAGGCGCTTGTCCTTGCCCGACGCGACCGGGTTGTAATAACCGATGTTCTCGATGTTGCGGCCGTCGCGCTTGCTGCGCTGGTCGGTCACGACGACGTGGTAGAACGGACGGCCCTTGGCGCCACCGCGCGAAAGACGAATCTTGACCATGGTAAAACTCCAGAATTGCCGAACGGGCGGCAGGCACACGAGAGTCGTGCGCGGTAAACGGGGCATTTTAGCGGGTTTTCGGGAAAATGGAAGAGTTTCAGAGCAGGACTGAGTGGAGAGGAGTGAGAAAAGAGGGTAAAGCGCCAAACTTGGCCCCACTCTATATCTCACTCCTCTCCACTCGTTTCTCGCGGTTCAGCGCATCGGCGGCAAGCCACCCATCCCACCCATGCCCTTCATCGCCCCGCGCATCTGGCGCATCAGGCCCTTGCTGCCACCCTTGGACAGCTTGGACATCATCTTTTCCATTTGCATGTACTGCTTGAGCAGGCGGTTGACATCGGCCGGCTGGGTGCCCGAACCGCGGGCCACGCGCGCGCGGCGCGAGCCGTTCAGCAGGTCCGGGTGGCGGCGTTCCTTCTTGGTCATCGAACAGATGATCGCGATCATCTTGTTCATCTCGCCGTCGTTGACCTTGGATTTCACGCTGTCCGGCAGGTTGCCCATGCCAGGCAACTTGTCCATCAGGCCGGCCAGGCCGCCCATGTTGCCCATCTGTTCCAACTGGTCCTTCATGTCGTTCAGGTCGAAGCGCTTGCCCTTCATCACCTTCTGGGCGAGCTTCTGCGCCTTGTCCTGGTCGACCTTGCGCTCGACTTCCTCGACCAGCGACAGCACGTCGCCCATGCCGAGGATGCGCTGAGCCAGGCGATCTGGGTGGAACGGCTCCAATGCGTCGCTCTTCTCGCCCGCACCGAGGAACTTGATCGGCTTGCCGGTGACGTAGCGCACCGACAGCGCCGCGCCGCCGCGGGCGTCGCCGTCGGTCTTGGTCAGGATTACGCCGGTCAGCGGCAGCGCCTCGTTGAACGCCTTGGCCGTATTGGCGGCATCCTGGCCGGTCATCGAATCGACCACGAACAGGGTTTCGATCGGCGTGATCGCGGCATGCAGCGCCTTGATCTCGGCCATCATCGCCTCGTCCACGTGCAGGCGGCCGGCGGTGTCGACGATCAGCACGTCGACCACTTCGCGCCTGGCGGCGGCAACCGCGGCCTTCGCAATGGCGACCGGATCCTGGCCCGCCTCGGACGGGAAGAACTTCACCCCGACCTGTTCGGCAAGCGTGCGCAACTGCTCTATCGCGGCCGGACGGTAGACGTCGCAGCTGACCACCATCACCTTCTTCTTCTTGCGCTCGGTCAGCAGACGCGCCAGCTTGGCCACCGTGGTGGTCTTGCCGGCGCCCTGCAAGCCGGCCATCAGCACCACCGCCGGCGGTTGCTGGGCCAGGTTCAGTTCGGTGTTGGCGGTACCCATCACCACGGTCAACTCGTCGCTGACCACCTTCACCAGCGCCTGGCCCGGTGACAGGCTCTTGATCACGTCTTGGCCGACCGCGCGCACCTTGATCCGCTGGATCAGCGCCTGCACCACCGGCAGTGCCACGTCCGCCTCCAGCAAGGCGATGCGCACTTCGCGCAGGGCCTCGCGGATGTTTTCCTCGGTCAGCCGACCGCGGCCGCGCAGGCGATTGACGGTGGTGGAAAGGCGTTGGCTGAGCGACTCGAACATGGCGGAACCGGCAAACAGGAAAGCAGCCGATTATAGCGGACCTGTCGAAAGACCTCGCATGCACGTCCGCCAAGGGCTGTGCGACACTGCGCGGCTATGGCCATCCACGTTCTCGCCCTGCTCGCCATCACGCTCTATCTCGCCGCCGCGGGTGGCCTGGCACGGCCACTGTTGAGCGGTGGGCAGCCGCTGAATCGCTTGGCGCTGGGTTTGGCCGGCGCGGCAGTGCTGGTCCACGCCGGCATCCTGCTTGGCATGCATCGCGGCGCACTGGATCTGCATTTCTTCGCAGCATTGTCGCTGGTCGCGTTCGTGGTTTCGGCGCTGACCCTGCTGGTGAACGCTTCGCGGCCGGTTGCCGCACTCGGCGTGATCGTGTTTCCGCTGACCGCGTTGCTGATCGCGGTGGATGGTTTTCTGGCACCGCCGACGCTGCCGCAGGCGATGGAATGGCAGATCAAGCTGCATGTCACGGTGGCGCTGATCGCGTTCGGCGTACTGTCGATCGCCGCCGTGCTGGCGATTCTGCTGGCCGTGCAGGAGCGCGCGCTGCGCCATCGCCAGTTCGGCCCCTGGCTGCGCGCGCTGCCGCCGCTGACGCTGACCGAAACCCTGCTGTTCCGCTTGATTGGCGCCGGTTTCTTGCTGTTGACGCTGACCCTGCTCACGGGCGCCCTGTTCGTGGACAACCTGTTCGGCCAGCACCTGGTGCACAAGACGGTGCTGTCGATCGTGGCGTGGCTGGTGTTCGGCTTGCTGCTCTATGGCCGCTGGCGACATGGCTGGCGCGGACAGCGCGCGGTCAACCTCACCTTGATCGGCATGGCCGTGCTGGTGCTGGCGTTTTTCGGCTCGAAATTCGTGCTGGAACTGATCCTGCACCGCACACTCGCCTGACAGCCGCGAAACATTCAGCGACAGGCGTCGATCGCCTCGCTCAATCGTTCCACGCCAGTCACTTCCATGTCGCCGACCCGGCCCTTCTTCGGCGCGTTCGCCTTCGGCACGATGGCGCGGCGAAAGCCGTGATGGGCAGCTTCCTTCAGGCGCTCCTCGCCGTTCGGCACCGGGCGGATCTCACCGGACAAACCCACTTCGCCGAAGGTGATCATGTGCTCCGGCAATGGCCGGTCGCGCAAGGATGAAAGCACTGCGAGAAGCACCGGCAGATCGGCCGCGGTCTCCTGCACGCGGATGCCGCCGACCACGTTGACGAACACGTCCTGGTCGTACGCGGCCACGCCGCCATGCCGGTGCAGCACGGCAAGCAGCATCGCCAGCCGGTTCTGCTCCAGGCCCAGCGTGACGCGGCGCGGGTTGCCCAGCGAGGATTGATCGACCAGTGCCTGCACTTCGACCAACAATGGACGGGTGCCCTCTCGAGTCACCATCACCGCGCTGCCCGACGTCGGTCCAGAGTGCGACGAAAGGAAGATCGCCGACGGATTCGGCACTTCGCGCAGGCCCTTGTCGGACATCGCGAACACGCCCAGCTCGTTGACCGCGCCGAAGCGGTTCTTGAATGCGCGCAGTACGCGGAAGCGGCTGCCGGCTTCGCCCTCGAAGTACAGCACCGCATCGACCATGTGCTCGAGCACGCGCGGGCCGGCGATGCCGCCCTCTTTGGTGACATGACCGACCAGGAAGACCGACGTGCCGGTTTCCTTGGCAAATCGCGTGAGCTTGGCCGCCGACTCGCGCACCTGCGACACCGAGCCGGGCGCGGCGGGCAGCAGTTCAGTCCAGATGGTCTGGATCGAGTCGATCACCAGTACCCGCGGCCGGGTCGCCATCGCCTGTTCAAGGATCCGCTCGATGCAGGTTTCCGCCAACGCCCGCAGCGGCTCCAGCGGCAGACCCAGGCGTTGCGCGCGCGAAGCGACCTGGGACAACGATTCCTCGCCGGTGACATACACGCTGGACAGATGCGCGCCCAGCGTGCCCAGCATCTGCAGCAGCAAGGTCGATTTGCCGATGCCCGGATCGCCGCCGACCAGCACCACCGACCCCTGCACCAACCCGCCGCCAAGTACGCGGTCCAGCTCGCCGATGCCGGTGAGCGTGCGCGCCTCGGTGGTCAACGCAACCTCGGTCAAAGGGACGACCTTTGCCGCACCGGCCGCAGCACCGGCATAACTGGAACGCTGCGCCCCCACCGACGAGCCCACTGCCGATGCCGGTGTCAGCACGATCGCGCTGAGCGTGTTCCACACCCCGCATTCGACGCACTGACCCTGCCATTTGCTGTGCTCGGCGCCGCACTCGGTGCAGACGTAGGCGGTCTTGGCCTTGGCCATGCGGATTTCCAGCTGGATATGATGATGGAAGCTTAGCCCGCGACCATCGCAAAGCGCGAGACGCCCCCGGCGCGCGAAGCGTCAGCTTTCGTCTTCCACGAACAGTACACGCCGGGTCATGCCGCAGGTGAGGTCGTAGGAGATCGTGGAGGATTGCGCGGCGATGGTTTCCACCGGCAATTCCGGCCCCCACAGCACCACGCGATCACCGATCTTCGCGCCGGGCGCATTGCGCAGGTCGAGCGTGATCAAGTCCATCGAAACGCGCCCGATCAGCGGCACGCGTTGCTCGCCGACCAGCACCGGGGTGCCGGCGGCGGCGCTGCGTGGGTAACCGTCGCCGTAACCGACGGCGGCCACGCCGACGGGCATGTCTTCGGGGCAGGTCCAGGTGCCGTTGTAGCCGATGCGTTCGCCCTTGCCGATGTGGTTGATCGCAATGAGGCGTGTGCTCAGCGTCATCGCCGGACGAAAACCGAAGTCGGCGCCGGTCTTGCCCTCCACTACCGACAAACCGTACAGCAGGCCACCCGTGCGCACCCACTCGCCGCGGGCATCAGGCCAGCCGAGTACGGCGGCGGAATTGGACAGCGAGCGCGGGCCACCCAACGTTCGCGTGGCTTCGGTGAATCGGGCAACCTGCGCCGGCGTCTGCTCGCCGCCGAACACCTCGGAGTCGGAAAAATGCGTGAGCAGGCCGATCACGGGATCGACGCAGGGCATGCCGACGAGTTGTGCATGCACCTCGGCTACGCGCTCCACCGGAAAGCCAAGTCGATGCATGCCGGTATCGATCTTCAACCATACTCGCAGACGTCCGCGCGCGGCATCGGCCTGGGCCAGCCACAGCAGTTGGGCGTCATGATGGATCGCCGCGTCGAGTTGCAGCCGCTGCATCTCGGCGATGTCGCGGGCATTGTCCGGGCCGGACAGCACCACGATGCGTTGCCGATGTCCCGCCGCGCGCAAACGCAGGCCATCGCCCAGCGCGGCCACCGCAAATGCATCGGCCTCGCTGTCCAGTGCGCGCGCCACGCGTTCCAGACCGTGGCCATAGGCGTCGGCCTTGACCACCGCCATCACCTGCGCGGGCGCAGCCAACGCTTTCAGCCGCGCGAGGTTGTGGCGCAGTGCGCCGAGGTGGATGGTGGCGACGGTGGTGCGGCTCATGATTTTGAAGAGCGGGGAACGGGAAACGGGAAACGGGAAACATGGAGTCCGCACACGACCATGAGCCGGGGTACAGCAAGGGAAGCTTGTTCGAGCGAAGAGCCGTACGCGCGCGTGGACTGCGCGTTCCCCGTTCCCCGTTCCCCATTCTCCGCTCTCAATCAAAACTCCCCACGAACGAATCCGGTGCGTAATTCTCGAACTTGGTGTAATGGCCGAGGAAGGTCAGCTTGCAGGTGTCGGTGGGGCCGTTGCGCTGCTTGCCGATGATGATCTCGGCGACACCCTTGTCGGGCGATTCCTTGTTGTAGTACTCGTCGCGGTAGATGAACATGATTACGTCGGCGTCCTGTTCGATCGCGCCGGACTCGCGCAGGTCCGACATCATCGGGCGCTTGTCGGCGCGCTGTTCCAGCGAGCGGTTCAACTGCGACAGGGCGATCACGGGCACGTTCAGCTCCTTGGCGAGGCCCTTCAGTGAACGCGAAATTTCTGAAATTTCGGTGGCGCGATTCTCCTTGTTGCCGGGCACCTGCATCAGTTGCAGGTAATCGATCACGATCAGGCCCAGGCCACCGTGCTCGCGGTGCAGCCGGCGCGAGCGCGAGCGCAATTCCACCGGCGACAGGCTGGGCGTGTCGTCGATGAATATCTTGGCGTCGTTGAGGATGGATATGGCGTTGGAGACGCGCGGCCAGTCCTCCTCCTGCAGATCGCCGTTGCGCAGATGCTGCTGATGGATGCGGCCCACCGAGGAGATCAGGCGGAACGCCAGCTGCGAGGCGGACATTTCCATCGAGAACACCACCACCGCCTTCTTGCTGCGCAGCGCGGCGGTCTCGGCGATGTTCAGCGCGAACGCGGTCTTGCCCATCGACGGACGCGCCGCCACGATGATCAGGTCGGAAGGCTGCAGGCCTGAGGTGAGGTTGTCCAGGTCGGTGAAACCGGTGGTGATGCCGGTGAGCTGGCCACGGTTGTTGTAGCGCTCGGTGAGCAGGCGGAAGGCATCCTTCACCGCCTCGCGCATCGAGACGGAATCCTTCTTGCCGCGCGCTCCGGATTCGGCGATGTGGAACACGCGTTGCTCGGCGCTTTCCAGCACCTCCTGCACGCTCTTGCCCTCGGGCCGGTAGCCATCCTCGGTGATCGAGGTGCCGGCATCGATCAGCTGGCGCATGACCGACTTCTCGCGCACGATCTCGGCATAGGCGGCAATATTGGCGGCACTGGGCGTGCTGTTGGCCAGCTCGATCAGGTAGCCGGCGCCCCCGACCATCTCGGCCAGACCGTTGCTGTCGAACCAGTCGCCCAGGGTCACCGCGTCGCACGGCATGCCCTTGTTCGCCAGCTCGTTGATGGCGCGCCAGATCAGCCGGTGGTCCTTGCGGTAGAAGTCGTCCTCGGCGAGCCGGTCGGCAACCTTGTCCAGGGCATCGGGCGCCAGCATCAGGCCGCCCAGTACCGCCTGCTCGGCATCGATCGAATGCGGCGGCACGCGCAACGCCTCGATGGCAGGCGAGGAAGATTTGCGTTCGGGCACGAAGGACATCGACTCACCTCTGTGGAGGATTTCCCCACGAAAAACGGGCATCACGCCGACACGGTCCGGTCGCCTGCACTGACGATCATCATACGCGGCGGCATCTCAGCTGCCGAGACGATAAGTCTGTGGATAAGCTGTGTGTTGCCGGGTATAAAACGGGGAACGGGGGAAAGCGCAGAGCTTTGCCAACGTCCAAAAGCAAACGGGCGCCTCGAGGCGCCCGGCTGCTTCCATCGTGAGGATGGTCTGGAGCTTACTTGTCGCCGACCACGATCACCTTGACGGTCGTCTGCACGTCGGCGTGCAGGTTGATCACCACGTCGTACTCGCCGGTGTTGCGAAGCGGGCCTTCGCCCAGAATCACTTCACCCTTGTTGACCTCATGACCGGCGGTGGACAGCGCCTCGGCAATGTCGCGCGGACCGACCGAGCCGAACAGCTTGCCTTCCGCGCTGGCGTGCGCGGAGATGGTCACCGAGGCATCGGCCAGCTTGGCCTTGCGTGCTTCGGCGTCGGCCAGTGCCGTATTGGCCTTGGCCTCGTATTCGGCGCGACGCTGTTCGAACGCGGCCAGGTTGGCGGCATTGACGCGAACGGCCTTGCCCTGCGGCAGGAGGAAATTGCGGCCGTAACCGGGCTTCACGACGACCTTGTCGCCGAGCGTGCCGAGGTTGCGGACTTTCTGCAGAAGAATGAGTTCCATGATGCTTTCCTGTTCGTTAGCACCGGTGTGGCCCGGCGCAGCCAGAGGACGGTTGTCCGAAGGTGTTGCACCCTCTCCCCGTCGGGGAGAGGGTTGGGATGAGGGGTCGGGGCTTGCGATGATGCCTGTCGAAGCGAACGTCGATGAAGCCTGTCGCGAACACCCGCCCCTCATCTGCCCTGCGGGCATCTTCTCCCCCGGAGGAGAGAAGAAATGGCAGGTCAGACGTCGTGGTTGTCGGTGTACGGCAGCAGCGACAGGAAACGGGCGCGCTTGATCGCCGTGGCCAGCTGGCGCTGGTAGCGCGCCTTGGTACCGGTGATGCGGCTCGGCACGATCTTGCCATTCTCGGTGACGTACTGACGCAGGGTGTTGAGATCCTTGTAGTCGATCTCCTTCACGTCTTCGGCAGTGAAGCGGCAGAACTTGCGGCGGCGGAAAAACTTGGACATGGTCTGGATTCCTATCAGTCGTCGCTGTCGCGATCGTTGTCGCGGTCGTCGCGGTCACGGCCGCGGCCTTCGCCATCACCCTCGTCGTCGCGGCGACGGGTGGACTTGGCATCATCCTTTTCCTTCGACTTCAGGATGAAGGACGGCTCGATATCGGCTTCGTCGCGACGGATCACCAGGTGGCGCAGCACGGCATCGTTGAAGCGGAAACCCGACTCCAGCTCGTTCAGCGCGTTCTGGCTCACTTCGATGTTGAGCAGCACGTAATGTGCCTTGGCCAGGTTGACGATCGGATAGGCCAGCTGACGACGGCCCCAGTCTTCCAGACGGTGGATCTTGCCGCCGTCGGTCTCGATCAGCGCCTTGTAGCGCTCGAGCATGGCCGGAACCTGCTCGCTCTGGTCCGGATGGACCATGAACACAACTTCGTAATGACGCAGGGTCATTGTGGTTTGACTCCTTGTGGATGCGGCCAAAAGCGGCCTTGCAGCCTCCCGCTGGTGCGGTGAGGCAAGTGTCCTGCCAGCGCCCTGACGGATGGGGGCAGAAGCGGAATTGTACGATGCTGGCGAATGATCGCGCAAGTCATTGAAAATCATGACTTGCGCCGGGATTCGAGGATCAGCTGACGGTAAAGCTCTCGCCGCAGCCGCACTCGCCGGTGGCGTTCGGGTTGTGGAACACGAAGCTGGCGTTCAGGCCATGCCGCTGGAAGTCGATCACGGTGCCTTCGACCAGGGCCAGGCTCTTGTCGTTGACGATCAACGGTACGCCATCCACCTCGACCAACTGGTCGCCAGCGTCGATCGAATCCGCCAGATCCACCACATAGGCAAATCCGGAGCAACCGGTCCGCTTGACCCCGAACCGCACGCCAGCGGCCTTCGGCATGCCTGCCAGGAAGTGGCGCATGCGTTCGTTGGCGGCGGGGGTAATGGTGATGCTCATGGTGGTGGATCCATCTTCGATTCGAGGGCCCGGCAAATGTCGCGGTGCGGGCAACAGCTACATTATCATGCCGGTTTGGCCGTGCAGCGCCGCTGCCGATGCGCCATTCATCCATCCATGCGTCGAGATGCGGCGCTTCAGCAGGAGTTTCAACCGATGGCCGTGGTCAGTGTGAAGATGGCTCTTTCCGGCAAGCTCGACGCCGGCAGCACGGTGACCGTGCGTGGCTGGGTGCGTACCCGTCGCGATTCCAAGGCCGGCCTGTCCTTCGTCAACGTCACCGACGGCTCCTGCTTCGACTCGATCCAGGCCGTGGTGCCGGCCACCCTCGCCAACTACGAGAACGAGGTGAAACACCTCACCGCCGGCGCCGGCGTGATCGTCACCGGCACCCTGGTGCCGTCGCAGGGCAAGGGCCAGAGCTTCGAGCTGCAGGCCGACGAGGTGATCGTCACCGGCCTGGTCGACGACCCGGAAACCTACCCGATCCAGCCCAAGCAGCACTCGATGGAATTCCTGCGCGAGGTCGCCCACCTGCGCCCGCGCACCAACCTGTTCGGCGCGATCACCCGCGTGCGCCACACGATGATGACGGCGATCCATCGCCATCTCACCGAGCAGGGCTTCTTCTGGATCAACACGCCGATCATCACCACCTCCGATGCCGAAGGCGCCGGCGACATGTTCCGCCTGTCCACGCTGGACCTGGCCAACCTGCCGCGCCTGCCCGACGGCAAGATCGACTTCCGCAAGGATTTCTTCGGCCGCGAGGCCTTCCTCACCGTCTCCGGCCAGCTCAACGTCGAGGCGTACTGCCTGGCGATGAGCAAGGTCTACACCTTCGGTCCCACCTTCCGCGCCGAGAACTCCAATACCGCCCGCCACCTGGCCGAGTTCTGGATGGTCGAGCCGGAGATCGCGTTCGCCGACCTCACCGCCAATGCCGATTGCGCCGAGGCCTTCCTCAAGGCGATCTTCAAGGCCGTGCTGGACGAACGCCCGGACGACATGGCGTTCTTCGCCGAGCGCGTGCAGAGCGACGCCATCACCCGGATGGAAGCGTTCATCGCCAAGCCGTTCGAACGCATCGACTACACCGATGCGATCGAGATCCTGAAGAAGTCCGGCCAGAAGTTCGAATACCCGGTCGCCTGGGGCATCGACCTGCAGACCGAACACGAACGCTACCTGGCCGAGAAACATGTCGGCCGCCCCGTGGTCGTCATGAATTACCCCGAGGCGATCAAGGCGTTCTACATGCGCTTGAACGATGACGAGAAAACCGTGGCCGCGATGGACGTGCTCGCACCGGGCATCGGCGAGATCATCGGCGGTGCGCAGCGCGAGGAGCGACTGGACTACCTCGACCGGCGAATGGTCCAGTTCGGGCTCGATCCGGCCTCCTATGACTGGTACCGTGACCTGCGCCGCTACGGCACGGTGCCGCACGCCGGCTTCGGCCTCGGCTTCGAGCGCCTGCTGGTCTATGTCTGCGGACTGGCCAACATCCGCGACGCCATCCCCTACCCACGAGCGGCCGGAACGGCCGAATTCTGAGTATCTTGCCTGCCATGTCGTATCGCTTCCCCACCATCGTCCCCACCCTGGTCCTTGCCGTCCTCCTGGCTGGCTGTCACAACGCCAAGGCGCTGCTGCCGCCAAACCTGCGGGCTCCCTCGGAAGACACCGGCAATGCGATGAAGCTGGCCCGGGAGCAACTGCTGCATGCCTCGCCATGCTGCAGCAGCTTCGCCGACTTCTCCTATCAGGCCAGGCTGCCGTGGCAACCGGAGAAGTTCACCCTGGGCAACGGCAGCATGGTCGCCAACCTCAATGGCACGCACAGCTACTTTCTTGCGTTCCGCTTGCCCACTGACGGAAAACTGCCTTACCGGATAGCCTTCAAATCGGAGTTGAACGGTCGCTGGCTGCATGCCAGCTACCTGTTCGCGCCCACCGTCGTGCTGCTGGACGAAGGCTTCCAGCCGATCGCCTCGCAAGACATCGAGCTGTGCGAACACATGGGCTGGGGCGACGAAACCACCGGCGCGTTCGGCCAATTCAAGGTCGACAACAAGCAGGCGCGTTACCTGCTGGTCTACAGCTCCGCCGATCAGCAATCCGGCAAGACGTACTGGGAGCAGTCGCCGGCCTCGTTCTCCGCCAGCACCGCGGCGACGATCCAGATGAACTCCGCCGGCAGCTTCAGCATTCCTCATGGCCCCGACGGTACCTTGTGGGTCGGCATGATGAACAAGACCTACGCCAGCGCGGTGGACAAGGCGATCTGCAACAAGCCCGAGCAAGGCGATGGTCTGCTGCAGACACTGCGCACCTCGCTGCCGTTGCCCTGGAGCGGCGGCACCGACAGCAGCAAACCGCGATGATCATCCTGTATCTGGCCCTGCTTGCCGCCGGTATCTGCCTGTTCCTGTTGTCGTACGCCGCGTTGTTCCGATTGGCCAGCCTGCTGCGCCAGCGCTACCCGCAGCAGTGGCAAATCATCGCCGAACCGGAACACGGCAAGACTTCGCCACTGCGCACCTGGATCCGGCTGCAGCACGCCTTGCGCTCACCCGCGCTGCCCGCGATGGGCGACGCCAGCCTGAACCGCTGGCGTGCCATGTGGCGCTACAGCCCGTGGCTTGGCTGGTTGTGCTGGCTCGCGGCACTGGCCATGCGCCTGCTGCTGCCCTGAACATCGAACGGAGTACCGCATGCAACTGGATCTGAATGGACGCCACGCGCTGGTTTGCGGTGCCTCGCAAGGCATCGGTCGCGCCAGCGCGATCGAACTGGCCGAACTGGGTGCCAGCGTCACCCTGCTGGCACGTTCTGCCGATGCACTGAGAGTCGTGGCCGAAAGCCTGCCGCAAGCGCATGGCCAGCAGCATGACTGGCGCAGTGTCGACATGCTGGACACCGCCAGCCTGCAGGCCACCACCATCGACATCGCTGCCAGCCGCCCAGTGCACATCCTGATCAACAACAGCGGCGGCCCGCCCGGTGGACCGGCGTACATCGCCACCACGGCGGCGTTCGAAACCGCTTTCCGGCAGCACCTGCTGGCCGGCCAGACGTTGCTGCAGGCGCTGTTGCCCGGCATGCGCGCCAGTGGCTACGGCCGCATCGTCAACGTGATCTCCACCTCGGTGAAGGAACCGATCGCGGGGCTTGGCGTCTCCAACACCGTGCGCGCCGCCGTGGCCGGCTGGGCCAAGACCTTGTCCGGCGAACTGGCCGCCGACGGCATCACCGTCAACAACGTGCTGCCCGGCTACACCCGCACCGGGCGCCTCGACAGCCTGCTCGCCGCAAAGGCATCGGCCGCGCACCAAAGCGAAGACGAGATCGCGCAGGACCTGATCGCCACGATCCCGGCCCGCCGCTTCGGCGAAGCCAGCGAAGTCGCCGCGGTCATCGCGTTCCTGTGCACCCCCGCCGCCGCCTATGTCAACGGCGTCAGCATCGCGGTGGATGGCGGCCGCACCCGCGCGCTGAGCTGAGCCCGTTGTCGCTCGCACAATCCTGTGCAATTGCGGCACGCAGGTTTTAAGCTTGTGCAGATGTCTACCCCGCGCCTAGCCAATCTGATCGACGGTCGCCTGCAGGCGCCTCACCACGATGCATGGCTGGAGGTGCACGAACCGGCCACCGGCGCGGTGTTCGCGCTTTGCCCCGATTCCGATGCAACGGATGTCGAGGCCGCGGTCGCCGCCGCCAGCCGTGCCGCACCCGGCTGGTCCAGCACGCCGATCGAACAACGCGCGCACCTGCTGCAAAGACTGGCCGACCTGGTCGAGGCACGGCTGGAGGAATTCGCCGCACTGGAATCGCGCGACAGCGGCAAGCCGCTCGCCCTCGCGCGCCGGCTCGACATCCCCCGCGCGGTCAGCAACCTGCGTTACTTCGCCGCCGCGATCGTCGGCTGGGGCAGCGAATCGCACGCAACGGAGATCGGCGCGGCCGGCAGCGGCGCGATCAACTACACCTTGCGCCAGCCGCTCGGCGTGGTCGGCTGCATCAGCCCCTGGAACCTGCCGCTGTACCTGTTCAGCTGGAAGATCGCGCCAGCCCTGGCCGCCGGCAACACGGTGGTGGCCAAACCGTCGGAAGTGACGCCGTGCACCGCGGCCCTGCTCGGCGAGCTGAGCATCGAGGCCGGATTTCCGCCCGGCGTGCTGAACATCGTGCAGGGCCGCGGCCCTTCGGTCGGTCAGGCGATCGTGGAACATCCGCGGGTCAAGGCCATCTCCTTCACCGGCAGCACGGCCACCGGCGCGAACATCGCCAGTGTGGCGGCAATGCAGTTCAAGAAAGTGTCGCTGGAAATGGGCGGCAAGAACCCGGCGATCGTGTTCGCCGATGCCGACCTGTCCGACGCGAACATGGACACCATCGTGCGTTCGGGCTTCGCCAACCAGGGCGAGATCTGCTTGTGCGGCTCGCGCCTGCTGATCCAGCGATCGATCTACGAGGCCTTCCGCGAGCGCTATCTTGCGCGCGTGCAGGCGCTGCGCGTGGGCGATCCGAGCGCAGCCGACAACGATCTCGGCGCGATGGTTTCGCAGGCGCACTACGACAAGGTGCTCGGCTGCATAGAACAGGCCCGCGCCGAAGGCGGCCGCATACTGTGCGGCGGCGAAGCGCTTGCCCAAGCCGGGCGTTGCGCCGATGGCTGGTTCATCGCCCCGACCGTGATCGAAGGCCTGCCGTCGTCCGCGCAGACCAACCAGCAGGAGATCTTCGGCCCGGTGGTCGCGTTGATTCCGTTCGAGGACGAAGCCGAAGCGCTGGCGATCGCCAACGACAGTCGCTACGGACTGGCCGCCTCGCTGTGGACACGCGACCTGTCGCGCGCGCATCGGCTCGGTGCCGCGCTCGACTTCGGCATCGTCTGGATCAACTGCTGGCTGCTGCGCGACCTGCGCACCCCATTCGGTGGCACCAAGCAATCCGGACTCGGCCGCGAGGGAGGCAACGATGCGTTGCATTTCTTCACCGAGCCGAAAAACGTCTGCATCCGCTACTGAAAGGAACCTCGATGAATTCGATCAAAGACCTGCTCGCCAACAACCGGCGCTGGGCAGCCAGCGTCACCGCGCAGGAGCCGGATTTCTTCGAGAAGCTCGCGCAGCAGCAGGCACCGAAATACCTGTGGATCGGCTGCTCCGATTCGCGCGTACCGGCGACCCAGATCGTCGATCTGCCGCCCGGCGAGATCTTCGTCCATCGCAACGTGGCGAACGTGGTGGTGCATACCGACCTCAACGCGCTGAGTACCATCCAGTTCGCGGTGGACGTGCTCAAGGTGAAGCACATCCTCGTCGTCGGCCACTACGGCTGCGGCGGTGTCGGCGCAGTACTCAAGCATTCGCGCCTGGGCCTGATCGACAACTGGCTCAAGCACATCGACGACATCGCCATGAAGCACGCCGACAAGCTCGATCCGGCCCAGGCATTCGCCGTGCGCCAGGCCCACCTGTGCGAGCTGAACGCGATCGAGCAGGCCGTGAACGTGTGCCACACCACCGTGGTGCGCGAGGCGTGGGAGCGTGGCCAGCCGCTGGCCGTGCACGCGTGGATCTATGGCCTGGACGACGGCCGCATCAACGACCTGGGCCTGGACGTGCGTGGCCACGAACAACTGTCGGACGCCTACCGCAACGCACTGGCGCAACAGGCCGAACGCTGGAAGACGGAAGCATGAGCGACATCGTGCGCACCGACACGGCACCGGCACCGGTCGGTGCCTATCCGCATGCCCGCCGCGTCGGCAACCTGCTGTTCCTTTCTGGAGTCGGCCCGCGCCAGCCCGGCAACAATGCCATTCCCGGCAACGTGCATGATGCGGACGGCACCCTGGTCGACTACGACATCGAGGCGCAATGCCGGCAGGTGTTCGCCAACGTGCGCGCCGTGCTGGAAGCCAGCGGTGCCGCCTGGAGCGACCTGGTCGACGTCACCGTGTTCCTGACCGACATGCGGCGCGACTTCGCCGCCTACAACCGGCTGTACGCCGAGTATTTCGCCGGTGTCGACGCCTGTCGCACCACCTTGGGCATCAGCGCACTGCCGACACCGATCGCGATCGAACTGAAATGCATCGCCTCGCTGCCGGCGGGAACGCCCTGACCCATCCGAGGCAACAAGCGCCACACATGAAAAGCCCCGTCGATCTGCATCGGCGGGGCTTTTCGATGTTGAGCCTCGAAAACAGGATATCGCGAACCTCGCCGGAACCCGGCAACTCGGGTGGCACGACAAGCAGACATTGCAACGACTTCGGGATACGGCGGCTGAATGAAACGCAGTATTTTCCACAGCGGCAGCACGCAGGGTCGCAACTTTTCATGCAGCCTGACCGGACACGCAACAACCTGCTCTCAGCCCAGGCAGATCTGCAGCATTTTCCCTATGAGCGCCTGCACGTCCACCGCTTTCGCCTCGTCGTACTCGAAGCTCGCTTCGTCCATGTAGTTGAGCTGCACCAGCTCCAGTTGCACCGCCTGCACACCGGCGACGGGATCGCCGTAATGGCGCGTGATGTAGCCGCCCTTGAAGCGGCCATTGACGGCAAAACCGAAGCGCGACTGCGACTCCAGACTGGCCTGCAAGCGCGCCTGCAACGCGGCGCTGCAACTTGCCCCGGTCGCCGTGCCGAGATTGAAATCCGGCAGGCGACCCTCGAACAACATCGGTACGCGGCTGCGGATGGAATGCCCTTCCCACAACACGGCCCGACCGTGCTCGGCACACAGCCTCGCAAGTTCCTGTGCCAGGGCCTGGTGATAGGGTTGCCAGAATTCACTTATCCGCCGTTGAACCTCGGCGGCGTCCGGCGCCCGGCCGTCCAGGTAGAGCGGCTCGCCGTCGAAACCGATGGTTGAGACCAGCCCGGTTTCGCGCTGACCCGGGTACAACGCATGGCCGTCGGCGGGCCGGTTGAGGTCGACCACGTAGCGCGACGCCCGCGGCTTCAGCACGCTGGCGCCCAGTGCCTGTGCCAGCGGCTCGTACAGGCGCGCCACATGCCAGTCGGTGTCCGGCGAACGGCGCGCCGCCGGGCGCATTCGGGCGGCAATGTCGTCGGGGATGAAGCTGCCGTCGTGCGGCAGGCTGATCAACAACGGCACGCGGCCACGCTGCAGGGTGAAGATGCTCATGCGCCCATTGTACTCAGCCCATCAGCACGAGTTCTTCGGCGGAGCTGGGATGGATCGCCACGGTCGCGTCCAGGTCGCGCTTGTGCAGACCCAGTTTCAGTGCGACGGCAAAACCCTGCAGCATTTCATCGACACCCGGTCCCAGCGCGTGGATGCCGACCACGCGTTCGTCGCTGCCCACGCAGACCAGCTTCATCAGGCTCTGCCCGTGCCAGCCGGTCAACGCCCACTGCATTGGCGTGAACCGGCTGCAATGGACCACGACCGCCTCCCCGTATTGCTCGCGTGCCGCTTCCTCGGTCAGCCCGACCATGCCCAGCGGCGGCTTGGAGAACACCACACTGGGGATGTTTTCGTAGTCCAACTGCGCCTGCGGCTCGCCGCCGAACAACCGGTCCGCCAGCCGGCGACCGGCGGCGACCGCCACCGGCGTCAAGGCCTTGCGCGCGGTCACGTCGCCGATCGCGTGGATGCCGGCCGTACTGGTGTCCTGCCGCGCATCGACCACCACGTGACCTTGCTGATCGGTGTCCACGCCGATCGCATCGAGTGCCAGCGCCTCGGTATTGGGCACGCGACCGACCGCCCACAGCAGCGCGTCATACGGGCCGCGTGAACCCGCCACGGCATCGTCGAGCAGGATGCCCTCGTCCGTGCGACGCGCCGAGCGGATCGCACTTCGCAGGCTGATCCGTATCCCCTGCGCCTGCATCAACTCGTGCAACGCCTGCGCCAGTTCCGCGTCGAACCCTTCCAGCAGACGCTCATGCGCCAGCACTTCCACTTCACTGCCCAGTGCCTGCAGCAAACCGGCGAACTCCGTCGCCACGTAACCGCCGCCCACGATCGCCACGCGACGGGGCAGTTCGTGCAAGGCGAACACATCGTCGGAAACCATGCCCAATCCGAACCCTGGCAAAGGCAGCGTGCGCGGTCGCGCACCGGTGGCGATCACGATGTGCGACGCCTGCAATCGGCTGCCATCGGTCAATTCGATCGCATCGGCCGCGACGAAACGGCCGGCCTGTTGCACCAGCTGTATTTGCGCCTCCTGCAGGCGTTGCGCATAGCGCCGGTCGATCGCATCGATGTAGTGCAGCCGCACCTGGCGGAACCGCTCCCAGTCGATCGGCCCCGGCGTCGAGGCAAAACCCACATCGACCGCAAACTGCTGCGCCTGCGCCCACTGCGCGGCAAACCACAACGCTTTCTTCGGTACGCAGCCGCGATGCACGCAGGTGCCGCCGAGGGCCGCGGGCTCCAGCAAGGCCACGCGGGCACCGTGTTGCGCGGCGCGAAACGCGGTGGCCAGGCCGCCGGAACCGGCACCGAGCACGATCAGGTCATGGCTTGTCGACATGCGGGCATCCTCGGGAGTACCCCGAATCTACCCCATGGCGGCCAATCCCTCGTCAAATCGGCAGCGACGTCTACAGCTGGAATCGCGCCGGTGCATAAGGCGTCGCATCGATGGGTGACGCCACGCCTGCCAGCATCGACGCCACCAGCTCACCGGTCGCCGCCGACATGCTGACGCCGAGCACGCCATGGGCGGTGGCCAGCAGCAGGTTCGAGCAGCGCGTGCTGGGGCCGATGATCGGCACCTCGTCCACGCTCATCGGCCGCCAGCCCCACCACTCTTCCTGCAATTCGGGGCCTTCCGGCTCGTGCAGCCCGGTCGCCGCACCGCGCCGCAATGCGTCCAGCCGCCGGCGATTGAGGCCCTCGGCGTAACCGGAAAATTCCATCGTGCTGCCCAGGCGGTAGCCGCTGGCCCAGGTGGTGACGCAGACCGATGCCTCGCGCAGCACCAGCGCATGCCGCGGTACGCGTGCGGGGCGAGTGTAGGTCAGCGAGTAACCCTTGCCCGGCTGCATCGGCAGACGCAGGCCCAGTTGCCTGCCCAGCAGTGGCGACCACGCGCCCAGCGCCATGACGATCCGTTCGCCTTCGAACGCGCCACGGCTGCTGTGCACCCGGGTGATGCGGCCTTGATCCGTGCTGAACCGCTCGATCCGCGCACCACACTCGATCACCCCGCCCAGCTCGACCACCCGCCGCGCCAGCTCGGCCACGTAGCGATCCGGCCGCAACCATGCATCACCCGGATGGAACAATCCGCCGACCACGCCCGGCTTCAACGCCGGTTCCATCGCCTCGACCTCATCGCCGCGCAGACGCTGCACTTCGATGCCGCAACGCTCAAGCACCGCGGCGTGATTGCGCTCGTCCGCCACCTGCCGCTGCGTCGTGCGATAGACGTACAGCTCGCCTCCCTCGGCAAACTCGCAGTCGAGCTTCTCCTCGCGCACCAGCGTCGCCAGCAGCCGCCGCGAGCGCTGCAGGATCGCTGCGCGCGCCGTGGTCGCGGCGGCGAAGTCGCGCCAATTGCAATGTCGTGCAAAACCCAGCAACCAACGCAGTCGCGGACCGTCGAAACGCGGGTTGAGGTACAGCGGCGCGTCGGCACTCAACATCGACCGCAGCGCCAGGCCGATCACGCCCGGCATCGCCAGCGGCGGCGCGTGGCTGGGCGTGATCGTGCCGCAATTGCCGTGCGAACTGCCGCAGCCGGGCGTGCCCTGTTCGAGCACCCGCACGCCAACGCCTGCCTTCAGCAGGTATAGCGCGCAGGCCAGGCCGATCACGCCGCCCCCGAGAATCAACACATCGCTGCGCGTGGCATTCATGCGGACATGGTAGCCAGTTGGCCGTCCATACGGGCTGTGCAAAGTACTTGCGACGCATCAAGAATTACGCGCGTAATCGCGGATACCGATCACCTTCAGCCTCGATTCGCAGGTGCGGGCACCGTGGGCGGCATCGACATCACCGCCGCCCTCTTCGCTCGATACTTGAGAACTTTCTTCCAAACCATTGATTTGATAACCTCGAATCGACTCAGATCGAGGTTATCCGATGCAGCCGGAATCCACCTTTCGTTCCTCCGGGGTCGCAATGCGTCCATCGGCACGATATCGATGGCTGTCGGCCGCGGTCATCCTGTTGCTGGCAGGCTGCGCCAGCACCCCACATCGGCACGAGCGCACCTTCAAGTCATCGCATTCGGCACTGGCCGACCTGCCGCCACGCGCGCCGTCGGCAGCCAGCGCCGGCGAGGCCAACGACATCCTGTTCCGTGCGATCGGCCTGGTCGGCACGCCGTACCACTGGGGCGGCAATACGCCGGCGGGCGGCTTCGATTGCAGCGGCCTGGTCGACTACATCTACCGCACGGCCGCCGGCATCAAGCTGCCGCGCACGTCGCATGACATGGCGTCGATGGAAGGCCGCAAGGTGAAGCGGATGACCCAACTGGCCAGCGGCGACCTGGTGTTCTTCGACATCGGCGGCGCGATCAGCCATGTCGGCGTGTATGTCGGCAAGGGGCGCTTCGTGCACGCGCCGAACAGCGGCGGCACGGTGAGGCTTGACGATATCGACGGGCCATACTGGGCGGATCATTTTGCTTATGGAAAGCGGGTGCTGGATTGACGCCCGTGCCCGAGGCTTTGGCGGAGGCGGACAACAAGTTGGGATGGCGTGGAAGTCCCCTCGCGAACTTCCCAAAGGGGGGAGATGGCAAACGAAAACGGCACCGTAGGTGCCGTTTTTTGCTTTCGCTTCATTGAAGCGCGTGCCGTTTCGATGTCACTTTAACGCAGTCAGTGCTCCGCACTGCCCGGCGCATGGGCATGCCCGTGCTGGATCTCTTCCTCGGTGGCATCGCGCACGTCGCCGATGACCACGTCGAAATGCAGCGTCTTGCCGGCCATCGGGTGGTTCAGGTCGACATCGATCGCGCTCATGCCGACCTTGTGCACGGTCACGGCGCGCTGGCCGCCTTCCTTCAGCTGCAGCACGGTGACCATGCCGGGCTTGAGTCGGTTCGCCTGCGGGAAATACTTCTTCGACATGCGCTGGATCTGATTCTCCTGGCGCTCGCCGTAACCGTCGGCCGCGGCCACGTCCACCGACAGCGTCTCGCCCGCCTCGTGACCTTCGAGAGCCGCCTCCAGCCCCGGGATCAGCTGGCCGTGGCCAAGCAGGATCCACAGCTGCTCGTCGCGATCGTGCGAGCTTTCCACCTTTTCACCGTCCACCGTCAACGTGTAGTGGATTGCGATGACCTTGTCCTTGCCAGCCTTCATTGCCTGTCTCGTCGATGGGATCAAACGGCGGATTCTAGCAGTTGCCCAGCAGACTAGGACTCGTGATGTCCGAAGCCCACGCCACGTGCCTCCGGTCCCAGCCACAACAGCACCGCCAGCAACAGCGCCACCAGCACCATCCACGTCGACATCGCGAACGCGAAATCACCGCCATGCCGCTGCGCCAGCCAGGTCTGCGCGGTGGCGGTGACCGCCGCCAGCAGGTTGCCCACCTGGTAGGCGAAGCCCGGCAGGGTGCCGCGCACTGCTGCCGGCGACAATTCGTTCAGATGGGTCGGCACCACGCCCCAGGCGCCCTGCACCATCACCTGGATCAGGAACGCACCCAGACCGAGCAGGATCAGCGAACCACCGTACATCCACAGCGGGATCACCGGTATCGCCAGCAGCGCGGCGATCATCATCGCCTTGCGCCGGCCGATCCGTTCCGACAGCGCACCGAAATACAGGCCGCCGACCAGCGCGCCGAGATTCAGCAGCGCCACCAGCACGAAGGCAATGGCCGAGCCGGTGGGCAGGTGCAGGTTCACCTCCTCGAAGGTGTGGTACATGTCCTGCGAGCCGTGACTGAACATGTTGAACGCCATCATCAGCAGCATCAGGTAGATCGCCAGCTTCCAGTGCCCGCGCATGGCCTCGAACAGGCCGGGCCGTTTCGCCGCCTGCGCGCCCTCTTTCCAGACTGTCGACTCCGGCACCTTGCGGCGGATATACAGCACCAGCAGTGCGGGGATCGCGCCGACGACGAACAGGCCGCGCCAGCCGATGTGGTCGACCAGCAGCCAGTTCGCCAGCGCGGCCAGGAAGAAACCGCACGGGTAGCCGCTCTGCAGCAGGCCCGACACCGCGCCGCGGGCTTTCGCCGGAATCGACTCCATTGCCAGCGACGCACCGATGCCCCACTCGCCGCCCATCGCGATGCCGAACAGGAAGCGCAGCACCAGCAAGGCGGTCAACGACGATGCAAACGCGGTGGCCAGTTCGAACGTCGAAAACAGCACCACGTCCAGCATCAGGATCGGTCGCCGCCCGAAGCGATCGGCCAGCCGTCCGAACAGCAGCGCGCCCAGCGGCCGGGCCGCCAGTGTCAGGAACAACGCATAGGTGATCTCGGCCGTGCCGACCTCGAACTCCTTCGCCACCGTGACGATGACGAAGGTGAGCAGAAAGTAGTCGAACGCATCGAGTGTCCAGCCGAGGAAACTGGCCAGCACCGTGTGTCGCTGGGTCGAATCGAGTTCACGCAAGGGAGCAAGCAGCGACATCGGGCGTCCTCATATGGCATCGGCAAGTGGACGCTATCGCATGCGCGGGCAATGTGGAAATGCCCGATGTCGCTGCATGACAGGCACGTCCGCGATGGCGCAGGAGGCTGGCCCGCAGAGGCGCAAGTGCGCCGGTGCCTCGCTCGCCTGGCTTCCACGGCCCGGCCGACCAAAGTCCGACAGCCTGCTAGGCTGCTGCAGTCGTCAAATGCCGAGGACCCGGATGAACCGCCGAACCCGCCAACGCATCGCCAATCTCTACGACAATTTTCTGCAGCGCAGCTACGTCAGGGGCAAGCTGGCCTGTGATCCGGTCTATGCCGCCACCGCCGCTCTGGTGGCCGGCACCAACCTGCCCCTGCTCGATATCGGTTGCGGCATCGGCCTGCTCGGACACTACCTGTACGCACAAGGACACACGCAGCGTTATCTCGGGCTGGACCACGACCAGCGCAAGATCACCGCCGGGCGGGCCGCACTGCAACGCAGTGGCCTCGATGCGATGATGGAACTGCGCTGTGCCGACGTGGCCGAGTTGCCACCCACGCACGGCCACGTCACGCTGCTCGACGTGCTGCATTACCTGGCGGCAGATCGCCAGCTCGCGCTGTTGCAGACAGCCACCGGACACCTCGCGCCGCAGGGCTGCCTGATCATCCGCAATGTCTTGCGCGAGAAGACCTGGCGCTTCCACGCCACCCGGGTCGAGGAATTCTTCCTGCATGCCAGTGGCTGGATACCTGGCGGCCCGCAACATTATCCAAGCGTCGATGAACTGCGCGTGCCGCTGGAAAATGCCGGGCTGGACGTACGCATCCGGCCACTGCGCGGACATACCCCGTTCAACAGCTATCTGATCGTGGCGCGACCGCACCATTGAAACCTATTTGCTGGTGCGTTCGCCCCAGCCACGGGCTTGCATGCGCAACACCGTCGAATCGGCTATACTTCGCGGCGCAGTCCCAATCGTGACTGCTGCGACACACCGTCGCCCCTTCCCCTTAGTTTGCAACACGGTATGAACACTCCGGGTTGCTCAGGAGTGTTTCCAATGTCTTTTGATTCGCTGGGCCTTGCGCCCGCGTTGCTGCGTGCGCTTGCCGATTACGGCTACACCACGCCTACCCCGATCCAGTCCGCCGCGATTCCAGCCGCGCTGGAAGGCCACGACCTGCTCGCCGCCGCCCAGACCGGCACCGGCAAGACCGCTGCGTTCGCCCTGCCGCTGCTGCAGAAACTCTCCACCAGCGGCCAGACCATGACCCGTCGCCCGCGCGCGCTGATCCTCACCCCGACCCGCGAACTGGCCGCGCAGATCAACGAGAACATGCGCGACTACGGCAAGCACATGCACGTCAGCGCCACCACCATCTTCGGCGGCGTCAGCATGGGACCGCAGATCAACGCGCTGCGCCGCGGCGTCGACGTCGTCATCGCCACGCCCGGCCGCCTGATCGATCACATGCAGCAGCGCACGCTGGACCTGTCCGCGGTGGAAACTCTGATCCTGGACGAAGCCGACCGCATGCTCGATATGGGCTTCCTGCCGGCGCTGAAGCGCATCCTGCAGTCGGTGCCGAAGAAGCGCCAGACGCTGCTGTTCTCGGCCACCTTCGCACCGGCGATCAAGGCGCTGGCGATGGACTTCATGCACAACCCGCGCGAAATTTCGGTTTCCGCGCCGAACACCGTCACCACCCTGGTCAGCCACCAGGTGCACCCGGTCGATGCGTCGCGCAAGCGCGACCTGCTGCTGCACGTACTGTCGCAGGACAGCCGCCGCCAGAGCCTGGTGTTCAGCCGCACCAAGCACGGCGCCGACAAGCTGGTGACGTTCCTCAATGCCTCCGGCCTGCGCAGCGCCGCGATCCACGGCAACAAGAGCCAGAACGCCCGCACGCGCGCCTTGAGCGACTTCAAGAGCGGCCGTGTCACGGTGATGGTCGCCACCGACATCGCTGCCCGCGGCATCGACATCGAGCAATTGCCGATCGTGATCAACTTCGACCTGCCGTCGGTGGCCGAGGACTACGTGCACCGCATCGGCCGCACCGGCCGCGCTGGCATGGAAGGCCTGGCGCTGTCGCTGGTCAGCCATGACGAAAGCGGGCTGCTGTTCGACATCCGCAAGCTGCTCAAGCAGGACATCGCGATCACGCCGGTGGCCGGCTTCGAGCCGTACGCCCCGTTGCGTGTGGATGCAGGTGCACCGCGTCCGAAGCAGGGTGGCGGCGGCCAGCGCCAGCAGGCACGTGCGCCGCGCCAGGGCAAGCCCGCCGGTGCAGCCAGGCCGAACGGCTACGCGCCGCAGAGCCGCGGCGACCACGCCGCCGGCAACCAGCGCCGCCGCTCGAACCATCGCCCGGCCGCCAAGGCCTGACGCGCACTTTGCAGGAGCGCACAGGTGCGCTCCTACAGCAACCCCAGCGCCGATGCGTGGTGGCGCAGATGGTCGTCGATGAAGCTGGCGATGAACCAGTAGCTGTGGTCGTAGCCGGCATGCCGGCGCAACAGCAACGGCTGGTCGGCCTCGGCGCAAGCCTGGTCGAACAGCTCGGGTTTCAGTTGGGCTTCGAGGAAACCGTCGGACTCGCCCTGGTCAATCAGGATCGTGCCGGCAAAGGTCTGTCGTCGCACCAGTTCGCAAGGATCGTATGCCGCCCACGCTGCACGATCCTCGCCCAGGTAGCGCGGCAGCGCCTTGCGCCCCCAGGGCACCTGGCTCGGAGCCACGACCGGAGCGAAGGCCGACACCGAGCGGTACTGCGACGGATGCCGCAACGCGATCACCAGCGCACCGAGTCCACCCATGGAATGTCCGCAAATGCCGCTGCGCGAGGCATCGACCGGAAACCGGGCGGCGATCAGCTCGGGCAGTTCGCGGGCCACGTAGGTATGCATGCGAAAGCGGGACGACCATGGCGCCTGTGTGGCATCGAGGTAGAAACCCGCGCCTTCGCCGAACTCCCAGTCGCCGGTGGCGCCCTCGAAACCGGTGTCGCGCGGACTGGTGTCGGGCATCACCAGCAGCAGGCCCAGTTCGGCAGCGAGGCGTTGCGCGCCGGCCTTGATCGTGGCGGTTTCCTCGGTGCAGGTCAGCCCGGCGAGAAAATACAGCACCGGACACGGCCCACTTGCCACCTGTGGCGGCTGGTAGACCGCGAAACGCATCGACCCGCCGCAAGCTTCGGAGTAGTGGCGGTAAAAACCCTGCACACCGCCATGCAGGCGCTGTTCGGAAATCGTCTCAAGCATGTTCATCGTCCTTCATCCATCGACCAAGCATAGCCCCGCCTTTTTGCGGCAGGGCATTCAGCCGTCACCCCGACTCCGGACTGGTAGAATGCACGCCGCGTGCGTCGCCTTCCCGACCCACTTTCTGTTTTGAGGTATCCCCCCATGTCATCCACCGTTTCCGACAACGCCCCGGTTCCGTCCGGTTTTGGCGCACTCGCGCTGCACCCTGACGTTCTTCGCGCGCTCGCCGACGTCGGCTATGAGTCGCCCTCGCCGATCCAGGCGGCGACCATCCCGCCATTGATGGAAGGGCGCGACGTGCTCGGCCAGGCACAGACCGGTACGGGCAAGACCGCGGCCTTCGCCCTGCCCATCCTTTCGCGGATAAACCTCAAGCCCGGCAAGCCGCAGGCGCTGGTGCTCGCACCCACGCGCGAACTGGCCATCCAGGTGGCCGAAGCGTTCCAGAAGTACGCTGCGCACATGCCGGGTCTGCAGGTGCTGCCGATCTACGGCGGCCAGAGCTACGGCCCGCAGCTGCATTCGCTCAAGCGCGGCGTGCAAGTCGTGGTCGGCACGCCCGGACGCGTGATCGACCATCTGGACAAGGGTACGCTGGATCTGTCGGAACTTAAGTATCTGGTGCTCGACGAAGCCGACGAAATGCTGCGCATGGGCTTCATCGACGACGTCGAGAAAGTGCTGCAGGCGACCCCGCCGGAGCGGCAAGTGGCGCTGTTCTCGGCGACCATGCCGACGGTGATCCGCAAGATCGCGCAGCGCCATCTTAAGAACCCGGTCGAGGTCACCATCAAGTCCTCCACCACCACGGCGGCAAACATCCACCAGCGTTACTGGTTCGTCAGCGGCATGCACAAGCTCGATGCGTTGACGCGCATCCTCGAAGCCGAACCGTTCGATGCGATGATCATCTTCACGCGCACCAAGCAGGCTACCGAGGAACTCGCCGGCAAGCTGCAGGCGCGCGGCCTGGCCGCTGCCGCGATCAATGGCGACATCGCCCAGCCGCAGCGCGAGCGCGTCATCCAGCAGCTGAAGGACGGCAAGCTCGACATCCTGGTCGCCACCGACGTGGCTGCGCGCGGCCTCGACGTGGATCGGATCAGCCACGTATTCAACTACGACATTCCGTATGACACCGAGAGCTACGTGCACCGCATCGGCCGCACCGGTCGCGCCGGCCGCAGCGGCGAGGCGATCCTGTTCGTCAGCCCGCGCGAGCGCGGCATGCTCGGCGCGATCGAGCGCGCCACCCGCCAGCCGATCGAGCAGATGCAGCTGCCGTCGGTCGAGGTGGTCAACGACGTGCGCATCGGCAAGTTCAAGCAGCGCATCAGCGACATGCTGGCCCAGGGCGACCTCGGCCAGTTCCAGCAGCTGATCGAACAGTATGAGCAGGAACACAACGTGCCGGCGATCGAGATCGCCGCCGCGCTGGCGCGCATCGCCCAGGGCGACCAGCCGCTGCTGCTCGCACCGCCGCCGAAACGCGAAAAATACGAGCCGGCCCCCCGCGAGCGCAATGACCACGCACCGCGCGAACGCAGCGATGCGCGCGCGCCACGCGAGCACAAGCCGCGTGCGCACGAGCCCCGCTCCCACGAGAGCACGCCGCCGCGCGAATTCGGCCAGCGCCCGGTGCGCGCCCACGCCACCGAGGAAGGCAAACGCACCTACCGCATTGAGGTCGGCCACGAGCACGGCGTGAAGCCGGGCAACATCATCGGCGCGATCGCCAACGAGGCCGGGCTGGAAAGCCAGTACATCGGCCGCCTCAGCATCCGCGACCACTACAGCCTGATCGACCTGCCCGACGGCATGCCCAAGGAAGTGTTCGAGCACCTGAAAAAGGTGTGGGTGGTGCAGCAGCAGCTGCGCATCCACGAGTGGGACGGCAGCGACACCGGCAGCAGCACGCCGCCGGCGCACAAGCCGGGTGGATTCAAGAAGCCCGGCGGCTTCAAGCCGCGGCCTGCCGGTGGCAAGCCACCGCGCCGCAAGTAAGCGTTCCGCGCCGCACCGCTCGGCAAGCGGCGCGGCGGCAACGTAACATCGGTGGGTCGCCGTCGCCGCGAAACCGTCGCATGCCCATTTCCACCATCACGCACGCCCCCTCCAGTGGCACCGAGCCACGACTCGATGGCCTCGCACCGGCCGCCCTGCAACAGTTGCAGGCAGCGGCGCACGCCATCCGCGCCGGTGCCGTCGATGCCGCCGTGCGGGCGCTGGACAGCGTGCTGGCGACGACGCCGGAACACCCCGAAGCCCTGCGCCTGTACGGCATCCTGCATACCCGCACGCACCACCACGAGGACGCGCGAGCCATGCTGCAGCGGGCCATCGCGCAGTGGCCCGATTACGCCCTGGCCCATTCCGACCTCGGTACCGCACTGCAGGCCGCCGGCGACATGGAGGCGGCCTTCGCCAGCTGGCGACAAGCCTGTGCGCTGGCACCGGAAGCACCGATGCCGTGGTTCAACCTCGGCCGCAACCTGCAACTGCATGGCGATACCCGGTCGGCGATCGAGGCATTGCAGCGGGCAAGCGCGCTGGCGCCGGACTTCCTGCCCACGCAGATCCTGCTCGGCGACGCACTGGTGCATGCCGGTCGCTTCGACGAGGCCGACGCATGCTACCGCACTGCCCTGACGCTGCACCCGGCCTGCGGCGACGCGTGGCGCGGACTGGCCAACATGAAGACGCGGCCATTGTCGGACTCCGATCGCGAACGACTGGCCGCAGCGCTGCAGCGGAAAGGAACGCAGATGACCGACCGCATCGCGATGGGCTTCGCGCTGGGCAAGGCATGCGAAGACCAGGGGCACTACGAACAGGCGTTCGCTGCACTGAATGTGGCCAACGCACATTTGCGCCAACTGGCGACCTGGGACGCCGGCGCATTCCACGCACACGCCGACGCGATGCTGGCCGCTTCATCGCAGCTGCCCTCGCCACCGGACCCGACCCTCGGCCACGAAGCGATCTTCATCGTCGGCCTGCCGCGTTCCGGCTCCACCCTGTTCGAGCAGATCCTCGCCACCCACCCCGAAGTCGAAGGCGCCAGCGAGTTGCCGGATCTCGAACAGGTGCTGAGCGAGGAATCCTCGCGCCGCCGCCAGCCGCTGCTGCAATGGATCGGCGCCGCCAGCGCCGACGACTGGCAACGGCTTGGCCGACGCTACCTGGAATGCACTGCACGCTGGCGCCGCAGCAAGCCGCGGCATACCGACAAGCTGCCGTCGAACTGGCTGCTGGCCGGCGTGCTCGGCGCGATGTTGCCCGGCGCGCGCATTGTCGACGCCCGCCGCGATGCGCTCGAAGCCGGCTGGTCCTGCTACAAGCAGCAGTTCTACCGGCTACCGCACTTCGCCTGCACGCTGACCGACATCGCTGCCTATATCCGCGACTACGAAAGGATCATGGACGTATGGTATGCAGCGGCGCCGCAACGTATCCGCATTCAGCGCTACGAAGCGCTGCTGGCCGAACCGGAGCGCGAGATCCACGCGTTGCTGGCCTTCTGTGATTTGCCGTTCGACCCGGCCTGCCTCGACTACCACCAGGCGACGCGCAGCGTTCGCACCGCCAGCGCCGCCCAGGTGCGCCAACCGCTGCAGCGCGATACCGCACGCGCGGCACGCTACGGCAGCCTGCTCGACCCGCTGCGGTTCGGGCTCGGCCTGCCTGCGCTGTCCCGGTCGTCGTAGGGGTAGCTTGCGAGCGATGTTTTCCGGGCGGGCTCCGGAATTTGCAGATGCATCAAGGCCGGCATCGGCATGGGCCGGCTGGCAAAGGATGTCTATCGAGTCGATTGACCGCCAGGACGATCGGCGCTCAGGCGCTTTGCGGCATCGGCGGCTCGTCGGCATCGAGCGGATCGAGCCAGTCCTGCGGCGTCAGCACGGCCATGCCGTGTGCAAGCCGCGCCTTGTCGCACTGCGGGCTGATCGTCCCGAATTCCCACGAGGGCTGCACTTCGCGGCACACCGAGGGTCGCTGGCTGTAGATGCCGCAATGCGCGGCTTTGCCGACGATTCCCTGCAAGGCAACGCACCGCGCCGGTTCTGAATAGGTGCCACGCATCACCACCCGATGCGGATCGAGCTTCTCGACAAGTTCCGGCTGCACGCCGCCGCCAAGGGAGGTTTCGGTCTCCGACCAGTGGAACGCCACGCGAAAATAGGCGCAGCAGGCGCCGCAGCGCAGACACGGATGTTGCATCGAATCGACCAGGGCGCACCCCGAGGCACGCAGCTTGCGGATTCTAGAGTGTTGCGTGGCGGTTGAGCAGTGCTGGTGCTGCGCTCAACCACGGAGCGGTTGAGCGTTTGATTGCTTCATGGCTCTCCGGCGAAGGTGTTGCACTGGTCCATGTCGCCACTGCCGAAGCCGGTCTTGAACCACTTCACGCGTTGCGCCGAGGTGCCGTGGGTGAACGTGTCCGGTCGCACGCGGCCCTGCGCCTGCTGCTGCAGGGTATCGTCGCCGATGTGGCTGGCGGCGTTGAGCGCCTCCTCGATATCGCCCGGTTGCAGCCAGTTGAGTTCCTGCTGGCTGTGGTTGGCCCACACGCCGGCATAGCAGTCAGCCTGCAGCTCCTGCCGTACGGACAGGCCGTCGGCGCCGTCCATCGGCGCGCCACGGCGGCGTGCCGCATCGACCTTGTCGAACACGCCGGTCAACTTCTGCACGTGATGGCCGACCTCGTGCGCAATCACGTAGGCCCGCGCGAAATCGCCGGAGGAATGCAGCTCGTCCTGCAATTGCTGGAAGAACGCCACGTCGAGATAGACCTTCTGGTCGCTTGGACAGTAGAACGGCCCGACCGCGGTGGTGGCGCCACCGCACGCGGTATTCACGCCACCGCTGAACAGGTGCAGTTTGGGGTCGACGTAGGTCATGCCTTTTGCCTGGAAAATCGCCCCCCAGGTCTGCTCGGTCGAATGCAGGATCGCGCTGACGAAATCCTTCTGCTCGGGATCGACCTGTGCCGGCGTGCCGTTCTGCACGGTCGAGCCGGATTGCGTGCCGCCCTGGTCCAGCAAGGCCAGCGGGTTCTTGAAGAATATCCAGCCGATGATCGCCAGCACCACGATCGTACCCAGGCCCATGCCGCGACCGCCACCAAAGCGTCGACCACCGCCGCCACTGTCGATCTCGACATTGCTGCTGCTGCCACCTTTTCGCCAATCCATACGTTCCCCCGCTGAGTGAAGACCAGCCATGATGCCGCGTGGCGACGATAGCCCGCTGCCCATGGCAACGCCAAGCATGCACTGCCGCTAAAGTAGGCGACCCTTTGTGAGGATTTCAGCATGACCCATCTGCCCGCCCTGGTTACCCTGCTCACCGTGCTGCTCCTGCTCGGCACGATGTGGGTCGTCGGCCACGCTCGCGGCAAGTACGACATCAAGGCGCCGGCGATCAGCGGTCATCCCGCGTTCGAGCGCGCCTACCGGGTGCAGATGAATACGCTGGAGCAGACGATGATGTTCCTGCCCACCCTGTGGCTGGCAGCGACCTATGGTTTCAGCGGCTGGGCCGGCGTGGCGGGCCTGGTCTGGCTGGTCGGCCGGGTGTGGTACGCGCTGGCCTATCTCACGGACCCGGCCAAACGCGGCCCGGGCTTCGGGCTTGCCATGCTCGGCTGGATCGCCTTGCTGCTGATGGCATGCGTCGGTGTCGGCCGCGCCCTGCTGGTCGGATGAGCGGAACGACCACGATGCATGCCATGGACGACACCTCTGGCAGTCTGCCGCCGGCCCTGCCGGTCTTTCCCGCCGGTGAACGCGGTCCCGGCCTGGGTATCGCCGCAGGCCTGATCGCCACGTATTTCGGACTGCAGATCGCTGTCGGCAGCTTGTTCGTGCTGGTGTTCGGCGTGATCGCCCTGCTCGGTCAGCCCGCGCAAGGCCACGATGCCATGATGCAGTCGGTGCTGCACCGACCTGCCATGCAGGCACTGATGGCGATGCTGTCGCTGGGCGTGGCCGCACCGCTGACCTTGCTGCTGGCGCGTCGGAAATGGCCGTGGCTGTGGTCGCTGGCACGGCCTCCCGGTTTCGGCTTCACGCCGCCGCGCCATGCGGCGTACTTCGCGCTGGCCGTGCTGGCCGGACTGCTCGCGCCGTTGCTGGGCGGCCTGCTGACCGATCTGCTGGCGCACGGCCGCACGGTGACCCAGGACATCCAGCAACTCGGCAGCAACACGCCGCTGGGGCTGCGCATCCCGTTGACCCTGGTGGTGGTGACGGTGGGTCCGCTGGTGGAGGAGTTGCTGTTCCGCGGCGTGCTGCTGTCGGCGTTGCTGCGGCGCTGCCGTGTCGGCTGGGCGGTGGCGCTCACCTCGCTGTTGTTCGCGCTGATCCACCTGCCGGGCTTGCAGTTCCAGTGGTACGGGTTGCCCGACCTGACTCTGCTGGCCTTGCTGCTGGCCTGGCTGCGCTTGCATTCGGGTTCGATCTGGCCGGCGGTGCTGGCCCACGGTGTCAACAATCTGCTGGCCGTGCTGCCATGGTTCGTCGCGATCAACCTGCCCGGCTGAACCCGCTCAACCTGTCTTGACGTCGAAGCGGTGCAGCAACCGCGCCGTCTCGAACAGCGGCAGCCCCATCACGCCGGAATAGCTGCCATCGAGATGCTCGATCAAGGTCGCGCCGCGGCCCTGGATCGCATAGGCGCCGGCCTTGCCGAATGGCTCGCCGGTGGCGACGTAATCGGCGATGGTCGATTCGTCCAGCGGCGCAAAGCGCACCTGCGAGACGCACGCCACGGACGCTTCCCGCAAGGCACCGACCAGCCACACGACCGAGATCACCGCATGCGTGCGCCCCGACAGGCGCCGCAACATGGCGACGGCGTCGGTGGCGTCCTGCGGTTTGCCGAACACCTCGTCATCCAGCACCACTTCAGTGTCCGCACCGAGCACCACCGCATCCGCCGCCCGACCCAGGCTGGCCAGTCCGGCACGCGCCTTGTCGCGCGCGACCCGGCTCACGTAATCCTGCGGCAACTCCCCGGCGGCGCGCTGCTCTGCAACCTCGACATCGAGCACGCTGAAATCCGCGCCAAGCTGCCGCAGCAACTGTCGACGACGCGGCGATTGCGAAGCGAGGTGAAGCATGGCGTTCCCGACGATGGTGGAGCCCGGTGGCTCAAAGGCTGAAGTTGTATTCGCAGAATTGCCGGTCACGTTGCCAGCCCAGCGATTCGTACAACGCCTGCGCTGGTGCGTTGTCCAGCGCCGTCGACAGCGACAGGCCGGCCGCGCCCAACGCCCGGGCATGCTCGGTCGCGGCACCCACCAGGGCTGCCGCCACGCCCTGCCGACGGGCCGACGCGGCGACGAACAAGTCGTTGAGCAACCAGGTGCGCACGGTGCGCACCGACGAAAACAACGGGTAGAGCTGGGTAAAACCCAAACCCTCGCCGTGGTCGCCATGCGCCAGCAAGATCACCGATTCATGCTGGCGGATGCGCTCGGCCAGAAAGTCGTGCGCCCGCGCCAGATCGGCCGGCTGGCCATAGAACTGGCGATAGGCGTCGAACAGCGGTGCCAGCGTGTCGAGATCGAGGGCGGTGGCTTGGCGGATCTGATGGGGCATGAGTGCTGTCCGGGGAACGGGAGACGGATGAAGCATATCGTCTCCGATACTACGCACGCCTCTGCTTCCCGTTCCGCACTCCCGCTTCACCCCCGATGATACGGATGCCCCGCCATGATCGTGGTGGCCCGATACAGCTGCTCGGCCAGCACCAGCCGCACCAGCATGTGCGGCAGGGTCAGCGCACCGAGCGACCAGCGCTGATCGGCGCGCGCCAGCACCTCGGGGGCGTGGCCGTCCGGGCCGCCGATCAGGAAGGCCAGGTCACGTCCTGCCATGCGCCACTTCGCCAGCTGTTCGGCCAGATCCTCGCTCGACCAGGTCTTGCCGCGACCATCGAGCGCGATCACATGGATGTCGTGCGGCAACGCTGCGAGGATCGCCGCGCCCTCGTCCTGGATAGCCCGTGCATCGTCGCGGCCCTTGCCGCGGGTGCCTGGTTTCAGTTCGATCAGTTCCAGCGGCAGCTCGTGCGACAACCGCTTGCGGTATTCGGCGAAGCCCTCGGCCACCCAGCCGGGCATGCGCTCACCGACGGCGATCAGGCGCGCGCGCATGACTGCCCTCGGGCACACAACCGCTGGCGCGCAGCGCCGTCGTTCGCCTCATCTCCCCTTGGAGGAGAGGATTGAGGTGAGGGCTCACTCTGGCGCAAAACCCACAGCGAAGACGCTCGATCAACCATTTCGCGAACGCCCGCTCCCATCTGCTTCCGGATCAGGCCCATGGAGATTCTTCGGGCACTTACCCCAAGCAGAGTGAGGGCAAATTTCAGCTGGCCTGGGCTTCGTCGATTTCGTGCCCATGGTCCCCCACCGTCCACAACCGCTCCAGGCCGTAGAACTCGCGTATACGCGGCAGCATCACATGGACGATCACGTCGCCCAGGTCGACCAGCACCCATTCGCCTTCGGTCTCGCCTTCCACGCCAAGCGGCATCACGCCCGCCTTCTTGGCGAACTTGCCGACTTCGTCGGCGATGGATTTGACGTGGCGGGCGGAGGTGCCGGACGCGATCACCAGCAGGTCGGCGATGGATGTTTTGCCGCGAACGTCGATTTCGCGCACATCCTTGGCTTTCAGTTCTTCGAGCGCGTCGATGACCGACTTGCGCAAGGTGGCCGTGGTGACGGACTTGTTCGTACGGGCAGTACTCAAGAGGAAGAGCCTCGATGCGTAAGAGCAGCGCGAAATGGCGCGGGCGCAGTATAACCGCCCTGCCGTCAAGGGGTCGTCTGCCCGCCCACGGCGACCTCGCGCCGGGCCAGCCGGTATTCGTGCATCAGCCGCGCGACCAGTTCGCCGGCGGGCTGCGGCCGGACCAGAGCGGCGGCCTGACCGCACCATTCGGACAACAGGTCGCCGCGGCCGGCCGCGGCGGCCGCGCGCCGCAATGGCGCGGTGAGCGCGTTCAGCACCGGATACGGCAGGCCCTGGACCGCTTCCGGCATGGCCTCGACGAAGCGATTGCGCAGGCCACGCGCGGCGCGCCCGGAGAACCCGAGAATGGTCGTGACCCGGTGTTCCTCGACCTGTGGCAGATCCCGCTTCCACGCCGCGGCCGCAGAACATTCCGGACAGGCGAGAAAAGCGGTGCCCAGCTGGCTGGCCGCCGCGCCGAGCACTTCCGCCGCCAGCATGCCGCGGCCGTCCATGATGGCGCCCGAGGCGATCACCGGGATGTCGACCGCACGCACGGCCAGCGGCAGCAGCGCGAACAGACCGATCATCGCGTCCTCGGCCTTGTGCAGGAAGGTGCCGCGATGCCCGCCGGCCTCGGCTCCCTGCACGCAAACCGCGTCGGCCCCGGCATCGGCCCAGGCGCGAACCTCGGCCACCGTGGTCGCCGTGCCGATGACATGGATGTCGCGCCGATGCAGCTCGCGCAACTGCGTGGGGCCGATCACGCCAAACGCGAAACTCGCCACCGCCGGGCGCGCCTCGCACAGGGCCGCGAACTGGTCGGAGAAGCGCGGCGCCCAGCGCTGCGGCAGGCTGGTGCGTACATCCAGGCCCTCGCGCGCCATCAATGCATCGAGCTGTTCGCGGGCCTTCGCCACCGCCGCCATGTCGGCCTCGAATTCGTCCGGCAGCACGAACAGGCCGATGGCGTGGGGCTGGGCGCTCAGAGCACGGACCTGCGTTGCCTGGTCGAGGATCGCCTGCGGCTCCAGATAGCCGGCACCCAGCGAGCCCAGGCCACCCGCATTGGACACGGCCGCTACCAGTTCCGGTGGCGTCGAGCCGGCCATCGGCGCCTGGATCAGCGGATGCTCGATGCCGAGCCGAGCGGCGAAGGGCGAGGTCATGCGCGGTACCTGTTCGATAAATGGGCGATCAAGTATGCGCGGTGGACTGGATGGAGATAAACCCGTGGCAACAAGCGGCATGGCCGCATGCCGTCACGATGACAGTCGAACACCGATGACGTTCAACCGGCCGCGTCATGCCTGCGTCGGCGCAGGCGATCCACCGACAGCGCGCCGGCGCCCGTACCCATCGCCAGCATCAGCAAGCCACCGAGATAGAGCAGGTTGACCTCGAACCCGGGCGGACCGAATTGCGGCCCGTTGGCGGTCAGACCGATCGTGTTGACCGAACTGAAGCCGTACGGCAGGTGCACCGTGAATATCGCCACCAGCAGGATGGCGGCCATCGGAATGCTGATGAGCATGACGAAGGCGCCCACGAACATTGCCAGCCCGGTCGAAAGCTCCAGCAGCGTGACTATCCAGGCGGTGACGTGCGGCAGCGGCACCCCGATCCAGTGCAGCAGGTCCGCGAACTTGTCCGGGCCGCGGCTGAATTTTGCCCAGCCGTGCGCCATGAAACCGAACCCGATCACCAGCCGCAGCGGCAGCGCTGCCCAATCGGACCAGAACGACGTGCGCGCCGATATGCGCATGATGCTCTCCTGACTCTGAAATGGTGCGCGCGGGAGAGCCATGCGGCTCTCCCGCACAGGAGGCATTTAGTGGCCAGCGTCCATCGCGCCGTCTTTCTTCATCGAATCGTCTTTCATGGCGTCTTGCTTCATCGAATCCATTTTCATGGCGTCATGCTTCATCGAATGGCCCTTCATCGAGTCATGCTTCATCGAGTTGGACTTCATCGAGCCACGCTGCATGGAGTCGCTTTTCATGGCGTCGTGCTTCATCGAATCGTGCTTCATGGAGTCTTTCTGCATCGCATCGCGCGACATCGCATGGCTGGAACCGGCGGCCATCGCGTCCTGCGCGAACGAGGTGGTAGCGGCCAAACCGAAGGTCATGGCGGCGGCGAGCAGTGTGGCAAGGCGAACGTTCATGGGAAGTCCTGGCGAGAAGAGGGGTGGAGACAGTCATGCCGTCTCCATCCCTCATTCGCCGTACACCTGCCGGAAGTTACATCGGCGCCAACCCGGGCCAACGCGAAGCCGCTAGCCGCCCTGCCCGGCCACGATGTTCACCGTGATCGCGATGATGAACACGTTGAAGAAAAACGCGATCACGCTGTGCAGCAGCACCACGCGGCGCAGGTAATTGCTGGTTATCTGCACGTCGGAAACCTGGAAGGTCATGCCGATCACGATCGAGAAATACACGAAATCCCAGTAGTCGGGTTTGGGCGTGTCGGGAAATTCCAAGCCGGTGTGCTGGTCGCCGAAGTCACCGTAGTAGCCGTGCGCGTAGTGGATCGCGAACATCACGTTGAGGAACAGCCAGCTCAGGATCACGCTCAGCACACCAACGCCCAACGCCAGGATCCCGCCACTCTTCGCCGCATTCAGCTCGTTGGCCAGCGCGCCCAGCACCACCGCCGACAACACCACGCCACCCCACAGCACGCCCCAGCGGCCCGTGTCGATCGCCTGGGCCTGGGCACGCATGTTGGTCGGCGTGGCCTTGCTGAACAGGTGCGCGAGAATGCCCAGGAATACCACCGCGGCCAGGTCGAATCCGATCAGTACCGCGTTGGCCGGGTGCATCCCGCCGCCCAACAACGCGGCGACCACCACCACGAAGATGGCCAGCGACATGATCATCCACGGGCGGCCTTTCACGAAATGCCAGGGATGCCATCCCCGTCTTTTCGCGCCGGTCGCCGGAGGCGATGACTTGTTCATGCGCACCTCGGCTGGCGGCGCACGCCCAGGAGCGCGGATGAATCGAACCAGTGGATCAAGGCAACCTCCGCGGACGCAGCGCCATCGCCGGCCATGCGCCGATCATAGCGGCGCCTCGGAGCTTGTGAACAAAACCACTTCCTGTGGTTTTGTTCTATCGCGAGTCCGGCGCATGTAGGCATGCCTTCGCCCTGGCCGGACTGAGAGATTGGAAAACTCACAACCTCTCAGGCGAGCAGGTCGTGGTATTCCGGATGCCGCTGCATCCACCGGGCGGCGTACGAACACGCCGGCACCACCTTCCAGGCTTCGGCGCGCGCCGCCGCCATCGCGGCCCGGGTCAGCGCAGCGGCGATACCGCGGCCGCCGATGGCAGACGGCACCGCGGTGTGGGTGATCGTCATCACGCCGGCACCGAGGGTGTAATCGAGCACGCCCTCGATACCGTCCACCCGGGTGTGGAAGCGATGGGCGGTGCGATCGTGCTGAATGACAGGCGGCATGCGGCCCCGAAGGGAAAGATGGTTCGGCGAGCATACGATCTGCACGGATAGCCGGTGTGAAATCCGGCCGGCGAAGCATTCGCGTCCTGTGAATGAAACGATCGGCATAGTGCGCGCTTGTCCCGTCAACCTGCAGCAGGAGCATTCCATGCCGAAGAAATCCGCATCCGCCCATTGGTCCGGCAGCATCAAGGAGGGCCAGGGCACGATATCCACGGAAACCGGCGTGCTGTGCGACGCGCCGTACGGCTTCAAGTCCCGCTTCGAGGACGGCCCCGGCACCAATCCGGAGGAACTGATCGCCGCCGCACATGCCGGCTGCTACTCGATGGCGCTCTCGCTCGAACTGGGCAATGCCGGGCTCACCGCCGACAGCATCGATACCAGTGCGGTGGTCACGCTCGACAAGGATGGCGACGGCTTCTCGATCACCGCGGTGCATCTCACCTGCAAGGCGAAAGTGCCGGGTGTCGAGGCGGCAGCGTTCGAGAAGATCGCCCAGGCGACCAAACTCGGCTGCCCGGTTTCCAAGGTACTGAAGGCCACCATTACCCTGGATGCCAGCCTGGAAAGTTGACTGCCTCGCGTTAGCGCCTTCCGATTTCGCAGGGAAGGCACTGCCCGCCGCTCTGCTCCAAGGCACCACGCGAAAGCCGGCGGACAATGCCCACCCTGCGTGGTTGGACGCGTGAATCCGTCGGCCCGCTGCAAGCGGGCCTGTGCGGAGGTGCCGTCCGACTACAATGGCGGCATGCCATCTGCACCGAGTTTCCTCGCCCGAATCGCCCGCGAACCGCTCAGCCCGTTGCGCGGCGCGATCCGGCATTGGGTGCTGCACGCGTTCCCTCGCGCCGACAGCGGCAGCCTCGACTACGACCACCCGCATGGCGATCCCGGCCTGTTCGGGCCTGACAGCGCGACGTGGCGCGTGCACTCGGATTTTCCCGGCATGCTGGCCGGCGGCCTGGCGGCGCTGACGCTGCAGACCTTGCACCCGCTGGCGCTGGCCGGCGTGTGGGACCACTCCAATTTCCGCGGCGACCTGGTCGGCCGGCTGCGGCGCACCACGGCGTTCGTCGGCGGCACCACCTACGCGCCGCGGGCACGGGCCGAGGCGCTGATCGAACATGTCCGGCAGATCCACACGCACATCACCGGGTACGGCGAAGATGGACGTCCGTATGCCGCCGACGATCCGCAACTGCTGGCCTGGGTGCACGTCACCGAGGCCTGCAGTTTCCTGCAGGGCTACCGCCGCTACAGCCATGTCGCGCTGCCGCCCGGCGCCGCCGATCGCTATTACGACGAAGTGCGGCGAATTGCCGAGGCGCTCGGCGCCAGGAACGTGCCGGCGTGCGAGCGCGAGGTCGCCGAGTACTTCCGCCGCATCCAGCCCGAACTGGCTTTTACAGAGCGCTCGCGCGTCGTGCTCGACCTGCTCTCGCAGGTACGCCTGCCGGTGCCCGTCGCCGGCTTGTCGCGCGATCTGTTTCTGCACGCCGGTGCCGCGCTGTTGCCGGACTGGGCAACCCGGCTGCTCGGCCGGACGTCGCGGCAACAGCGCCAGGCAAAACTGGCGGCGCATGCGCTGTGGTCGATCGCACCGATGTTTCGCGCTGCACTCAAAGATGGCATCGCCAGTCGCGCGTGCCTAAGGATGGACAGGTCGCCCGGGCAGTTGCTCGACTGGAAGCCGGCCGATCCCGGCTTGCGCTGATCCGCTGCATCGGCCACCTGCACACCCGAGGCCGCTCAGGCCGACAGCATCGCCCCGGATTCGCATCCGGACCCGTTGTCGGACGCCACCACTACCTGGTTGCGGCCGGCGCGCTTGGCGGCATACAACGCCGCATCGGCTCGCCGCAGCACCGCGGCGAAATCGCCTTCGTCGAGTGCCGCCACGGTCGCGCCGATGGACGTGGTGAGCTGCAGGGTTTGCCCGTCAACCAGCAGCGGGGTGCACTCCACCGTCGCCCGGATGCGTTCACCAAGCGCCAGGGCGTCCTGCAGCGTGGTGTCCGGCACCAGTACCACGAACTCCTCGCCCCCGATCCGCCCGATCACATCGTTGGCGCGCAGCTTGGCGCGAATGTTCGATACCAGTTCACGCAAGGCCTTGTCGCCCACCGCATGGCCAAAGCGGTCGTTGACGCTCTTGAAATGGTCGGCATCGAGCAGCAGCACGCCCACCGGCTTCCCCCGCCGCCCCGCCCCGCGCATCAGGCGGCCCGCAGCCTCGGTCAGCGCAAGGCGATTGTTCACCCCCGTCAAGGGATCCAGCCGCGCCAGCAGATGCAGTTCGCGCTGCAGGATCTCGTTGTAGAGCAGCAGGAAGGCGACGCTGGCGAACAGTGGCTGCATGCCGGCAAACAATATGTAGAAGTAGTTGATCGCGCTGGGCTCGGTAAGTCCACCGAGCACGCTGGAGCCAAGCCACAATTGCCCACAACGCCAGATCACCAGCAGTGCCGACATCGTGCATGTCACCAGCAGCACCGTGCGTGCCCGCGAACGGCCTGCAACCAGCGCCTGCACCTGCAGCAGGATGTTGGCGATGATCGCGACCGAGCCCCACAGCACGCGCGAACGATAGTCCGGGTCGATCAATCCGAACCATGCCACGCCCAGATAGCCAAGGACGCCGATCGCCACCACCAACCGCCAGCGCAACGGCTCGCCGAGCAACATGCGCAGGGCAATCACGCCCATGCCCTGGGCGATCAGGTTGAAGGCGTTGCCGCCGAGCAGCATCTGCGCCGGCGACAGCCATGCCTGCAGGGCCAGCGCGCCCCAGCCCAGAGATTCGACCGCCAGCGCCGCGGCGCGCAGCAACAGACCGGTGTGCGCGCGCCCCGGCCGGCTCCGGGTACCCGCCCACATCATCGCGGCCAACGCCAGCGATTGCAGTGCACTGATCAACGATAGGGTTTCGATGTGCATGGGTCCCATTCACTCCCTGTGGCTGGCTCGACAGGCGGCTTGCCGCTGCATCACTCCTTTGGCCCGCCCGGCTTGCTCCGGGCCGGCCTGCTGCCGAGTATCGGCCTGATCCGATGAAACTATAAGCGTTGACAGGCCGCCGCGTTTCGCTACTTTCACGGATTGAAACTCATTGGACGCCGGATGGCTACGCTTGTTCCGACCCGCAACAGCTGCCTGCCGCGCATGACCGGCGGCGAGAAGCGCGTTTCCGAGCGGCTGGAGCAGAAGCTCGAAGACGACTACCTGCTGTGGTACGACGTGCCGGTCGGGCTGAAACAGCGCCATCCGGACTTCGTCGTTTTCCATCCGCGTCGCGGCCTGCTGGTGCTGGAGGTGAAGGACTGGAAGGCCGACACCATTCGCCATGCCGACAGCACCCAGTTCACCCTGGTCACCGAGCGCGGCCTCGTGAAGGAGAACAACCCGCTGTTGCAGGCGCGCGCGTACGCGCTGGAGATCGGCGTGGTGCTGGAGCGCGACCCGGCGCTACGCCACCCGGATGGTTCGCGCTACGCCGGCAAGTTGATCATGCCGTGGGGCTGGGGCGTGGTGCTGGCCAACATCACCCGCAAGCAGTTCGACGAGGGCGCGCTGGGCGAGGTGTTGCCCGAGCATCTGGTGATCTGTCGCGACGAGTTGTACGAGACGGTCGAGGCCGAGGCGTTCCAGGAACGGCTGTGGGCGATGTTCCCGCAGGTGTATCCGGTGGCGCTGACCCTGCCCCAGATCGACCGCGTACGCTGGCACCTGTTCCCGGAGTTGCGCGTGGAAGCCGGCAGCGGCCAGTTCGGCCTGTTCGGCCCCACCGACGCCGCGGTGCGGCCGCTGGAGATCCCCGACCTGATCAAGGTAATGGATGCGCAGCAGGAACAACTCGCCCGCTCGATCGGCGACGAGCACCGGATCATCCACGGCGTCGCCGGTTCGGGCAAGACGATGATCCTGGGCTTCCGTGCGATGCAACTGGCGCGCGAGATGTCCAAGCCGATCCTGGTGCTCTGCTACAACAAGACGCTGGCCGCGCGGCTGGAACAACTGATTGGCGAGCGCGGTCTCGGCGAAAAAGTGCAGGTCTACAACTTCCACAAGTGGTGCCGGAAGATGCTGGTGGCCTACAACGAGCCGCTGCCGCCAGGCAGTGGCAAAGCCTTCGTCGAGGCGTTGCCGCCGGCGGTGATCTCGGGCGTCGATCGCGGGCAGATCCCGCGCGCCCAATACGGCGCCGTGCTGGTCGACGAGGGTCACGACTTCGAGCCGGACTGGTACAAGCTGATCGTGCAGATGATCGACCCGGCCACCAATTCGCTGCTGGTGCTGTACGACGACGCGCAGAACATCTACGGCAACCCGGACCGCCGCAAGATCAGCTGGAAAAGCCTCGGCGTGCAAGCCCAGGGTCGCACCACCATCCTCAAGCTCAACTACCGCAACACGCTGGAAATCCTCTCGGTCGCGCGCGTCTTCGCGCAGGACCTGCTGGCTTCGCGCAGCGACGAGGCGGACGGCGACGGCGTGCCGCTGATCGCGCCGGAAAGCGCCGGCCGCCGCGGCGCCGTGCCCGAGCTGGTGCGTACCGACACCGCCCGCGCGCAGATGGACGTGCTGATCGCCCGCCTCCGCGACGAGCACGCACATGGCCGCCCCTGGTCCGACATGGCGGTGATCTACCGCAACCAGTGGGAAGGCGAGAAGCTGCACGAGGTACTCAAGCACCTGGACATTCCCAGCCGCCTCGCCGACAACGCCGGCAAGCAGACCCTGTTCGTGGTCGAGGACAGCGTCAAGCTGGTGACCATGCATTCCAGCAAGGGCCTGGAGTTTCCGTTCGTGATCATCCCCGGCATCGGCGGCCTGCCCAAAGAAGGCCAGTCCGAAGCCGATGAGGCACGCCTGCTCTACGTGGCGATGACCCGCGCCACCGAGCGACTGCTGCTGATTCATCACGAGGATTCGGTATTCAGCAAGCGCATCCGTGATTCGATCAACGACGTGACGGCGCAACTGGCAGCGCCCTGATATCCGGTGTGCCGCGCGCCGGCACTGTCTAGCGGCTTCGCTTCGCTGGCGCGTTCGACAGCGCGGCGCGGTCGCGCCGGCGGCGCCAACAAGTCTGGGCGGTTGCGGCTTAACGCCGGTAAGGCGCCAGCAGCGCGGGATCGTCGAACAACCCCGCCGGCAACAGGTAGCGTGGATCGCGTCCGGCGGCGAGCAATTCGCGGACGCGGGTGGCGGAGATTTCCAGCGGTGTCACGGCCAGCTCGATGACTTTGCCGGCGGGTAGCGCGCGCAGGTCGGAAGCTTCGGCCACGCGACGATCGGCCACTTCGCGTTCCAGTTCATCGGGCAAGCGCGCGGAGACGCCTGGCCGACTCAGCACGCCGATGTGTGCCACGTCGAACAACTCATGCCAGCGATGCCACGTGGCAAGGCCCGCAAACGCGTCGGCACCAAGCAGCAGCACCAACGGGCGTTCACCCTGCTCCGCACGCAATTCGTGCAAGGTATCGATGGTCCAGGACGGCCCCGCCCGATCCAGCTCGCGCGTGTCCAGCGTGAGCCGCGACTGGCCTTGCAACGCGGTGCGCAGGATCGCCACGCGCTGCGCTGCCGAAGCGACCGGTGCCTCGCGATGCGGCGGCACGCTGGCCGGCAGCAGGCGCACTTCGGCGTCGAGCAGTTCGGCTGCTTCCCACGCCACGCTGAGGTGGCCGAGGTGCACCGGGTCGAAGGTGCCGCCGAAGAGGGCCAGGGGCTTGTTTGTGGTGTGTGGCAAGAGCTTTACCCCTCCCCAACCCTCCCCGAGGGAGCGGTCATGCGAGCGCTTTGGCGGCGCGCGGTTCGGCGATGGCGGCGATCAGCCGTTCGGCTTCCTGCCACGGGTTGCCCTGCTCGCGGCCCTTGACCATGCGATCGATGCGCGAGGCACGGGCCAGACATTGCAGCCAGTGATCGCGCGGGGCGCGGCGCAGGGCCTTGCGGAACAATTGTTCGCGCGCCTGCCAGAGGTGTTCGTTGCGGATCTGCGCCGCCAGGTCGTTGGCATTGGCCAGGCGCAGGGCAAGTTGCAGCTGATTGACCAGCCAGCCCATCAACGCCAGCAGTTCGTCGCCTTCCGAGCGCAGCCCGGCAAGGATGCGCAACGCGCGCGCGCCATCGCCGACGAAGGCGGCATCGGTGAGCTTGAACACGTCGTAGCGGGCGCTGTCGGCAACCAGGTTTTCCATCTCGACCGCGTCGATGCGGCCCTCGCCGTGCAGCACGGCGAGCTTGTCCACCTCCTGCGCGGCGGCGAGCAGGTTGCCCTCGACGCGTTCGGCCAGCAGCGCGGCGGCGTCGGGCGTGGCGGACAGGCCGCGCGAGGCGAGTCGCGCTGTAATCCACGCAGCCCACTGATCCGGCCGCGGCGAGTTGAACACCACCATCGTGCCGCTGGCATCGAGCTTCTTGCTCCACGCGCCATCGTGCTTGTTGCTCCACTCCATCGCGGTGATCAGCAGGGTAACGTCGGGCGGCGGATCGGCGCAGAACGCGTTGATCGCCTTGGCTCCCTCGATGCCGGGGCGGCCGGTCGGCAGGCGCAGGTCGATCAGCCGCCGGGTGGCGAACAGCGACATGCCGGCCGCTGAACGCGCCAGGTCGTTCCAGTCGAAATGCTGGCCGACGTCGAGCACTTCGCGTTCGGTATAACCCAGCTTGCGCGCCTGCGCGCGCAAGGCATCGGCCGCTTCCAGCACCAGCAACTGTTCGCCGGCGAGCAGGTAGACCGGCTGCAGTTCGTCCGCCGCCAGCGCCTTCTGCCATTGGCCGGGACCGAGCGGCATCAGTGCGTACTGCTGGCGCTCGCCGGCGCGGCCAGTTCGTGCTTGCCGGCGGCCTGCAACCGGAACAGGATCGCCTGCACCATGTCGTCGTTGAGGCTGCGCTGGATTTCCTGCACCTGCGATTCGTTGCCCACGGTGTTGCTGGCGTCGTAGCTGTATTCGCGCGACATGTCGATGCGCTGGTGCGGCACCAGTACCTGGCCGGAGGCGTCGGTGACGTCGAACTGCACCTGGTAGCGCACCGCGTACTCGGTGATGCGCACATAGCCGCCGGCACTCAGCGTCTCGGTGCTGAAGGCCGCCACCGGCACGCGCAGCTCGGCGATGCCGGGGCCGCTGTCGTCCTCGATGGTGACGCCCGAGGTCTGCAGCGCGCGGGCCAGGTGACGCTGGAAGTCGCCGTCACCGTTGACGGTGAGATGCACCCGTTGCATCTGCGGCGGCAGCGTCGCGTTCTCGCGCAGGTGGAAACCGCAGGCACTCAGCGCGAATGCCGCGACCAGCAGCAACGAGGCTTGCAACAGATGGCCCGCTTTCATGAAGCTCATGCCTTTCATCCTGCGACGATGTTGACGATCTTGCCCGGGACCACGATGACCTTGCGTACCGTCATGCCTTCCAGGAAATGCACCACCTGCGGCTGCGCACGGGCCAGCGCCTCGGCTTCTTCCTTGGAGGCGTTGGCGGCGACCTCGATGGTAGCGCGCAATTTGCCGTTGACCTGAACCGCGAGCGTCAGCGTGTCGCGCACCAGCGCCGACGGGTCGACCTGTGGCCACGGCTGGTCTTCCAGCACCGCCTGCGGATGACCGAGCACCTGCCACAACGCGTGGCTGATGTGCGGCACCACCGGGTTGAGCAGCAGCACCATCGCCTCCAGCGCCTCGTGGCGCACCGCCCGGCCCTGCTCGCTCTGGTCGGTGAACTTGCCCAGTGCGTTGAGCAGTTCCATCAGTGCTGCAATGGCGGTGTTGAAGGCATGCCGGCGACCGAAATCGTCGCTGACTTTCTGGATGGTTTCGTGCAACTGGCGGCGCAGGGCCTTCTGGCCTGCGTCCAGCGCCGACGGATCGGTGACAGGATGGTCGGGGTTCCCCGCATGTGTGTTCACCTCGCGCCACAACCGCTTGAGGAAGCGCGCCATGCCCTCGACGCCGGCCTCGCTCCATTCCAGCGACTGCTCCGGCGGCGCGGCGAACATCGAGAACAGGCGCACGGTGTCGGCACCGTACCTGTCGACCATGGTCTGCGGGTCGATGCCGTTGTTCTTCGACTTGGACATCTTCTCGGTGCCGCCGATCTGCACGTTCTGGCCATCGGCCTTCAGCACCGCACCGGTCACGCGTGCCTTGTCATCGCGCTGGATCTCGACATCGGCCGGGTTGATCCAGTCCTTCGAACCGTCGGCGTTGTCGCGGTAGAACGTCTCGGCGATCACCATGCCCTGGCACAGCAGGTTCTGCGCCGGCTCGTCCGAATGCACCATGCCCGCGTCGCGCAGCAGCTTGTGATAGAAGCGGAAGTACAGCAGATGCATGATCGCGTGTTCGATGCCGCCGACGTATTGGTCGACGGGCAACCAGTAGTTGGCGCGCTCGTCGATCTGCGCGTTGGCGCCGGGGCTGGTGTAGCGCGCGTAGTACCAGCTCGACTCCATGAAGGTATCGAAGGTGTCGGTCTCGCGCTCGGCCGGACCGCCGCATTGCGGGCACACGCACTTGCGCCACTCCGGATCGGCCTTGATCGGCGACTGCACGCCGGAGAACGCGACATCTTCGGGCAGCACCACCGGCAATTGGTCTTCCGGCACCGGCACCGCCTCGCACTTCGGGCAGTAGATCACCGGGATCGGGCAGCCCCAATAGCGCTGGCGGCTGACGCCCCAGTCGCGCAGGCGGAAATTGACCCGGCGCTGGCCGCGGCCCTCGGCTTCGAAACGCGTGGCCAGCGCATCCAGCGCCTGCTGGAAATCGAGCCCGTCGTACTCGCCCGAATTCACCAGGATGCCGCGCTCGGTGAAGGCACACTGCTCCATCACCCGCTGCTCGAAATCCTCGACCACCTGCACCGCGGATTTGGTGTCGTAGGCATCGGTGTTGCCGCCGCCGAGTGCCGCGCGCATCGGATCGGCGCCGACGCCGCGGGACAGGTCGTGGCCGATTTCGCGCACTGCGTCGAGCACGCTGCGATCGACCACCACCATCTTGATCGGCAGGCTGTAGCGCTTGGCGAACTCCCAGTCGCGCTGGTCGTGCCCGGGTACCGCCATCACCGCGCCGGTGCCGTAGTTCATCAGCACGAAGTTCGCCACGTAGACCGGCAACGGCTCACCCGTGATCGGATGGACGGCGCGCAGGCCGGTGTCCATGCCGCGCTTTTCCTGGGTCTCCATTTCCGCTTCGGAGACGCCGCCCTGACGCAGCCCGGCGATGAACTCGGCCAGCAGCGGGCGCGTCTGCGCGGCGTACTGGGCCAGCGGATGCTCGGCAGCGATCGACAGGAAGGTCACGCCCATCAGCGTGTCCGGGCGGGTGGTGAACACCGTGATCGGCTCGACCGGCGCCTCGTCGTCATTGACGTCGAAACGGATCTCCAACCCTTCGCTGCGACCGAGCCAGTTGCGCTGCATGGTCTTGACCGCATCGGGCCAGCCCGGCAGCGTGTCCAGGCCGTCCAGCAACTCCTGCGCGTAGTCGGTGATCTTCAGGAACCACTGCGGGATCTCGCGCTTTTCCACGACCGCGCCGGAGCGCCAGCCGCGGCCATCGACGACTTGTTCGTTGGCCAGCACGGTCTGGTCGATCGGGTCCCAGTTCACCACCGCGTTCTTGCGGTACGCCATGCCTTTCTTCAGCAGGCGGGTGAACATCAGCTGTTCCCAGCGGTAGTAGTCCGGCCGGCAGGTGGCGAATTCGCGGGTCCAGTCGATCGCGTAGCCCAGCGATTTGAGCTGGCTGCGCATGTGGTCGATGTTGGCGTAGGTCCATTTCGCCGGTGCGGTCTGGTTCTTGATCGCGGCGTTTTCGGCCGGCAGGCCGAACGCGTCCCAGCCCATCGGCTGCAGCACGTTCTTGCCGTGCATGCGCTGGTAGCGGCTGATCACGTCGCCGATGGTGTAGTTGCGCACGTGACCCATGTGCAGCGCGCCGGACGGGTACGGCAGCATCGACAGGCAGAAGAATTTCGGCCGGCTGTCGTCCTCGTTCACTTCGTACGCGTGCTGCGCATTCCAGTAGTGCTGCGCGGCAGCCTCCACTGTCTGCGGGCGATAGGCGGCCTCGTCGTGTTCGGGGGAGGTCGGGGCTTGAATGTCCTGCATGATTCCGCTGCCGTTGTGCGATGGGTGCAGCGCGGCGAGCACCGGCTGCAGTGAACTGGGCAGACTAGCCCAGCGCGGATCGGCCGCCAAGCCCGCCCGGTGCGCTCACGGCGCGGGACAGCTCGCCGCCTGCCCGTTGCCGAGCGCGCGGGCGACGGCGGCGATCTGCGTCGCGAGCTGGCCAAGCGCACGCTGATGCCCGGCCACCAGCGCCTCGTAGCCCGGCCCGACCGCTTCGCTGACCAGGCTGGTGCAAACCAGTGCCGCGGGATGATTGCCCTGCAGCAGGCGCACGCTCCAGCTACCCTCGATCAGCGCGTAACTGCCCGGTTGCGAGTCGAACCGGCGCAGGTCCAGCTTGATCCGCAGTCGCGGCTTGCCGTTGCCGGGCTGGCCGCTGAGGTCCTGGCTGTGCAGGTCACGGGCCAGATCGGCCGACAGCGCGCCACGGATCTCGTCGCCGAGCGGGGCGATCCAGCGCTCGCCGTCGAGCAGCGCCACGCCCTGGCCACCTTCGCGCACCACCAGCTGCGGCTGGTCGACCTGCGCCGGCACGCCGACCGGCAGCAACTCGAACGGCAGTGCTGGCGCGGCCGCCACGACATCGGCGGGCGCACCGGCCGGCGCGATCAGCGTGTAGTAATGCAGCGGTGCCGTGGCACAGGCGCTGAGCGCCAGCGCAGCCGCGGCGGCAAGCAGACGCGAGGCGTCACGAATCATGGCTGGCTCCCTTGCGGTGACGGGGTGGCCGCCGGCACGGGTGCGCCGCCGGCGGTTGGACGATCGGCAGCCTTGGCATCCGGACGACGGCCACGCAGCAATGCCTCCGGATGACCGCTCAGGTAATCGGTCAGCACCCGCAGCGAGCGTGCCATGCGCTGCACCTGCTCCAGCGTGCTGCCCAGATTTTGCTGCAGCGGCGAGTCGCCGGACAACGCGTCGTTGGCGGTGCCCATGGTTTTCTGCACACCCTGCAAGGTGTCCTTGAACGCCGGCAGGGTTTGCCCGTTGACCTGCTTCAAGGTCGCGTTGAGGCCAGCCAGGGTCTGGTCGAGGTTCTTGCCGATGCTGTCGAACGGGATCTTGTCCAGCTTGTCGACGATCTCGGCCATCTGCTCCTGCAGCTTGTCGAAGCTGCCCGGCATGGTGGGGATGGTCAGCGGTTTCGCGCTCGGGTCGAACGCCACCTTCGGTGCGTGCGGCACGAAGTCCAGTGCCACGTACAGCTGACCGGTGAGCAGGTTGCCGGTGCGGGCCTGTGCGCGCAGGCCGTGGTCGACAAGGCCCCCGATCAACTGCGACAGGTCGGTGCCGTCGCCACGCGCCTTGGCCAGCGCCTCCAGCTTGTCATAAGCCTTGCCCAGGCGCTGCGGGTAGATCACCGCGCCGACAACCACAGGGAAACGCTGCGCCTTTTCGTCGTAATCGAGCCGCACCGATACCACCTTGCCGATGTTGATGCCGAGGAACTCCACCGGCGCGTCCACTGCCAGGCCGCGCACGGACTGCTCGAAACGCATGCGGATGTAACGCGGGTCGCCGTCCGGCGGCGCCATTGCGCTGGCTTGTTCGCCGAACAGCTTGTATTCGGTGTTTTCCGGCGCGGGCGTGCTGTCATGCGGCCCCGGCGGATCCTGGAACGCCACGCCACCGGCCAGCACGGTCGCCAACGACTGGGTGTTGAGCTTCAGTCCGTTCGCGCCGATCGATACGTCCACGCCGCTGGCATTCCAGAAGCGGCTGGAAGCGGTGACGAACTTGTCGTTCGGGCTGTCGACAAAGATGTTCAGCGATACGCCCTTGCCGTCCTTGTCCAGCTGGTAGGACGCCACCCGGCCGACCTGGATGCGGTGGAAATACACCGGCGAGCCGATGTCCAGCGAACCGAGATCGTCGCTGTGCAGCTTGAAACTGCGGCCTGGTGCGCCATTTGTCACCGACGGCGGGATCTCCAGGCCCTTGAACTCGTCCTCCGGTTCTTTCGAATCGCCGATATCCGCGCCGATGTACGCACCGGACAGAAGCGTATCGATGCCGGATACGCCACCCAACCCGATCCGCGGCCGCACCACCCAGAAGCGGGTGTCGCGCGTGGCAAAGCCCTCGGCGCTTTTCTCCAACGCCACCTTCACCAGTACATGGCTGCGATCGGCGCTGAGGTAGATCTTGTTGACCCGGCCAATCACCACGTCCTTGTATTTCACCGGCGTCTTGCCTGCGTCCAGTCCTTCGGCACTCTGCAGGCTGATGGTGATCTGCGGGCCGGCCTGCAGCCAGTTGCTGACCACCAGCGAAAGCGCGACCAGCGCCGCCAGCGCCGGCACCAGCCAGATAAGCGAGGCGTTGAAACGTCGCCGTTTCACCACCGGCCGCGGCAACTCGGCGCCGTCCGGGCGATCCTGTTCGATGTGGCCGTCGTCAGTCATCACTATCCTTGCCGTCCCAGATCAACCGGGGATCAAAACTCATCGAGGCCAGCATGGTCAGCACCACGGTCAGGCCAAAGAAGATCACGCCGGGCAATGGCTCGACCCGACTCAACACGCTGAAACGCACCAGTGCGGTCAGCAGCGCCACCACGAACACGTCCAGCATCGACCAGTAGCCGATCAGCTCGACCAGCCGATAGAGTTTTGCACGTTGCAGCCGCGCCCACTCGCTGCCGCGCTGGCTGCTCAGCAACAGCGTACCCAGTGCCAGGAACTTCAGCACCGGCACCACGATGCTGGCGCTGAACACGATGACCGCCAGGTTCGGCGAACCGGCGCGCCACAACTCGACCACGCCGCTGATGATGGTGTTGTCATCCACGTCGTTGAGGCTGGCGGTGCGCATGATCGGCAGCACGTTGGCCGGGATGTACATGATGAACGCCGCGATCAGCAGCGCCCAGGTGCGCACGTAGCTGTTCGGCTTGCGCCGGTGCAGGGTGGCACCGCAGCGCGGACACGCCATGGCGTCGGCCCGATCGTCGCCGTCGAGGCGTTCATCATCGCGCACGTTGCGGCACACCAGCCCGCATACCTTGCAGGCGATCAGGCCGAGTTCGGCGGCGCGCGGCAGCGCGCTCATGCCAGAGGCTCCGGCGTCTCGTCCCACAACTGGCGCAAGTCCACTCCGGCGAAGATGGTGATCAGCAAGGTCAACGCCGCGTACGCATAGATGCCCGGATCCGGGGTCACGTCGAAGTAAGTGTGCGCCTTCACGATCGCCACCAGCGCGCCCAGCACGAACACCTCGCTCATCGTCCATGGCCCGAGATAATGCAGCGTCACCATCAATTGCCTGAAACCCGGGGCGCGCCGGCCGGCCCGGGCGAACCACAACAGCCAGCCCAGCAGCGACATCTTCATCAGCGGGAAAAAGAACAACGTAGCAGCAACCAGCACCGAGACGACCCCGGCCTGCTCCCGCCACATCGCGACGATCATGCCCCACAGCGTGGTGCTGCTGTGCTGCCCGTTCAGGCCGAGCGTGACGATTGGCCACATGTTCGCCTGCACGAACACGATGAAGGCGGTGAGGATCAGCGCCAGCATCGCGTTCACGCTCAGCGCGTGATGGCGCTCCAGCTCTGCGTCGCAACATGCGCATCGGGCCACGTCGCCACGCACCAGCGCGCGCCGACGGTAGACCGTGTCGCAGTGCTCGCAGATCAACAGCGCTTCAGGTGAAGCCATGCACTCGATGCCTTGTTTCGGCGTGACCGTTGCCGATTCTCGCAAATCTATCGTGAACGCGCTGCTTGATATGCTGCGCCGGAACCCTGATCTGAACCGGTATCCGCCGAGCTGGAGTTTTCCGTGACCGATGCCACCGCCCTCGCCCCCGTCTTCGACGTGGACCAGCAGACCTTCGAAGCCGACGTGCTGCAGGCCTCGCTGACCACGCCGATCCTGCTGGATTTCTGGGCCACCTGGTGCGAGCCGTGCAAGACGCTCGGCCCGATGCTGGAAAAGCTCGCCACCGAATACAACGGCGCATTCCGGCTGGGCAAGGTCGACGTGGATGGCCAGCAGGAGCTGGCCGGCATGTTCGGGATCAAGAGCATCCCGACCGTAGTGCTGGTGAAGGACGGCCAGGTGCTCGACGGCTTCGCCGGCGCGCTGCCCGAAGGCCAGCTGCGCGAATTCCTGTCGCGCCACGTGCAGCCGCTGGCCGCCGTCGACGCGATCGAGGACGCGACAGCGCAGGAAACCCCCGAGCAGATGATCAACCGGCTGCAGCAGGAGATCGCCGCTGAGCCGAAAAAGCCCGAGTTGAAACTCGACCTGGCAGTGGCCCTGATGCAGACCGGCCAGATCGCCGCCGCCGAAGCCGAACTCGCCGCGCTGCCCGCCAACCTCGCCACCGACGCGCGCGCCGTGCGCCTGCGCAGCGAGCTGGAGCTGGCCCATGCGCTGAAAGATGCGCCCTCGGTAACCGAACTGCAGCAACGCGTGCAGACCGATCCCGCCGACTGGGCCGCCCGCGACCAACTCGGCGTGCGCCTGCTGCTGGAAGGCGACGCCGAAGCAGGCCTCGAACAGTTCCTCACCATCCTGCAGAAAGCCCGCGACTGGAACGACGGCCAGGGCAAGAAGCGTTTGCTGGCCGCGTTCGCGACGCTCGACGATGCCGAGCTGGTCAGTCGCTACCGGCGTCGGATGGCATCTTTGCTGTTCTGAATTTCACCACGCAGCGACTCTCGCCACATCATGTGGGAGCGGCTTCAGCCGCGATGCTTTTCAGCAGGAGCATCGCGACTGAAGTCGCTCCCACAAGAAATTCGGATTCCGGAAACCATGCGCGCATCGACCTTCCGCCGGCTGATCAACCTGTGGCCGCCGTTCCTGTTCAACGCGATCCGCATCCAGTCGCTCAGCGACGACTACAGCGAGGCGAAGGTGGTGTTGCGCCTGCGGCCCTGGAATCGCAACTACGTGCGCAGCCAGTTCGGCGGCAACCTGTTCGCGATGGTCGACCCGTTCTGGATGCTGCTGGCGATGCACCAGCTCGGCAGCGACTACTACGTGTGGGACAAGGCCGGCGCAATCGACTTCGTGGCGCCGGGCTATGAAGACGTCTACGCGCACTTCAAATTGGCGCCGGCCGTGGTCGACGAATTGCGTGCGGCGGCCGCGGGCGGCGAGAAGGTACTGCGCTGGTTCGAGACCGAGGTGGTCACCGCCGATGGCAAAGTGATCGCCCGCGTGCGCAAGCAGCTCTACGTGCGGCTGAAGCCGAAGGCACGCTGAGCCCATCCGCACGAACCTCCCCACGTCATTCCGGTGAAGGCCGCCGTCGCTTCACCACGGCAAGATGGGCAACCCGCTCAGCGCTTGTTCGGCGGCAGCTGGCGATGCACTGCCGTCGCCGCCAGCGCCGCGTGACCTACGGCCACGCTGATCTGGTTGAGCCCGCTGACTACATCGCCGATGGCGTACAGACCGGCCACGCTGGTCTGCATGGACGAATCCACCCGCAGCTCGCCGCTTTCGTCAACGCCGGCATGCAGCGCCCGCGCCAGCGCGGATTGCGCGTCGGCGCCCAGCACCGGGTACAGCGTATCGAACCGCTCACAGGAGCCATCCGCAAACGTCGCGTGGCAAGCACCATCGCGCAACGTCAGCCGTACCGGCGCGCCGCGCAGAACAATGCCGCCGGCGTCGGCCCGTTGCCGCAGCGCCTCGGCGGGCGCGTCCCCGGCCTGGCTGTCCAGTGCCGTCACCTGGCGCGAGAACGTGCGCAGGAATTCCGCATGGCCCATCACCACGTCGCCGGGCCCGAGCACTCCGATCACCTCGTCGCGCGCCTCGTAGCCATCGCATACCGCGCACAGGCGCAGCACGCCGCTGGCGATCGCCTGTTCCACGTCGTTGATCTCGGGCAGCCGGTCGACCACGCCGGTGGCCAGGATCACCTGCCGGGCACGCCAGCTGTGCCGGCTGTCGCCGGCCACAAAGTCCCCGCCCTCACGCGTCAGCGTGTCGATGCGGGTGGGCACGATCGGCACCGCGAACTCGTCCGCCTGTGCGCGAAAACGCTGCAGCAGATCGTTGCCCGCCACGCCAAACGGAAACCCCGGACAGTTGTGGCTGGCCGGAATCCAGCGCGCCCGGCTGCTGCCGCCATCGATCACCATGACCTTGCGCCGATAGCGCGCCAGATACGTCGCCGCGGTGAGCCCGGCCGGTCCCGCGCCGATCACCAGGCAGTCGAGCACATCATCGAGGGGTGCGGAGGTGGACACGGCAGGCAGACCGGAAACCTGAGGATGGGCGAGCTTGCACGCGTTGGCCGTGAAGCGGGCGTGGCGGAACAGCGATCCAGCGTTGCCTGCGCCGCCCGCCCCCGCGAAAGCCTCGCCTGCGGCATGGGTTCTGCGCGACTGTGCGGGCCACCGGACTGGGCCACAACCCGCCCTGCCTGCCGGAGCTGTTCCTGCGCGTGGTCGCCGTCAGCCTGGAAACCATGAAGATCGCGCGCGCCCTGCCGCCGTTGAAACTTCGCTGACGCGCCGAGGCCCTCGCCTACAATGTGCGAACCCCCACGCCCCGGATCACTCCATGCCCCCGTTGCGCCTCAAACGCTACCTTCTCACCGGCCTGCTCACGTTCATCCCGCTGTGGGTGACCTGGCTGGTGTTCAAGTTCGTGCTCGGCCTGCTGGCCGGTATCGGAGCGCCGCTGGTGACCGGGCTGCTCGGCACGCTGGCGCTGGTGGCGCCGCACACGGCCGAGTCGCTGAAGATGGAGTGGCTGACTTTCATCGTCGCGTTGCTGGCCACGCTGATGGCGCTTTACCTGCTCGGCTTCGTGGCGAACCGGGTGATCGGCCAGCGCTTCCTCAATGCGTTCGACGCCCTGCTGGCGCGCATCCCGCTGGTGCAGACGATTTACGGCGGCACCAAGAAGCTGATGGCGGTGCTGCAGAACAAGCCGTCCGGGGTGCAGCGCGTGGTGCTGGTGGAGTTCCCGCGCCGCGGCATGAAGGTGGTCGGTTTCGTGACCCGCGTGATGATCGAGGAAGGCAGCGGCCGCGAGATGGCGGCGGTGTACATCCCGACCACGCCGAACCCGACCGGCGGTTACCTGGAAGTGGTGCCGCTGGACGAATTGACCCCGACCGACTGGACGATGGACCAGGCGATGGCCTTCATCATTTCCGGCGGCGCGGTGGCACCGGACACCCTGCCCGCCTCGCCGCGCCTGCCCGTGCCGGATCCGCAAGACGCGGCGCGGTGACATCGTGCCTTCGGTGCACTACGCCCACCCCCTGACCTTTGACACTGTCTGACCCGTGACGTTTGACCTAGCGTAATCCGGTATGTCCGCGGCCTGAGGGGGGATCCGACAGCGCGGCCAGCCACCACCACCGTACCTGCCCACAGGGCAAAATCACTCACAGAGGGATATCCATGACCAAGCAGTATCTGAAGCCCCTGGCGCTGGCACTGGCCGTAAGCGTTGCGCTGTCACTCAGCGCCTGCGGCAAGCAGGAAGACGCGGCCAAGGCGCCAGCCAGCGTGGCGCCAGCTGCCAGCAGCACCACCGCGGCGGTCGATGCCGGCAAGAGCATCTTCGACATCAGCGAGCTCGACCCCAACATCAAGGCTTGCCAGGACTTCAACGGCTTCGTCAATGCCAAATGGGTCGCCGCCAACCCGATCCCCGCCGACCACACCAGCTGGGGCGCATTCAACAAGCTGGCCGAGGACAGCCTGAACACGCAGCACGCCATCGTCGAATCGGCCGCCAAGAATGCCGCCACTGCCAAGGCCGGTTCGATCGAACAGAAGATCGGCTACCTGTACCACTCGGGCATGGACGACGCCGCCATCGAGAAGGCCGGCTTCGATCCGATCAAGCCCAAGCTCGACGCCATCGCCGCGCTGAAGAACGGCAGCGACGTCGCCGACTACCTCGACAAGAGCTTCTCCAGCGGCGACATGCAGATCTTCCAGTTCGGTGCCGGCGCCGATTTCCAGCACGCCGAAAAGCAGATCGCCTACACCTTCCAGAGCGGCCTGGGCCTGCCGACCAAGGATTACTACACCGACCCGAAACAAGCCGACCTGCGCAAGGCGTACCTCGACTACATCGCCAAGACGCTGGAACTGACCGGTGTTTCGGCTGATGACGCGAAGAAGCAGGCCGACCAGGTGATGGCGTTCGAGACCGAACTGGCGAAGGCTTCGCTGGCGCCGGTCGAACTGCGCACGCCGGAAAACCAGTACCACTTCGTCACCGTCAAGGAAGCGGACAAGGTCACCCCGCACTTCAGCTGGGAGAAGTTCTTCGCCGCCCAGGGCGTGACTGTCGACAAGGGCTTCTCGCTGTCGCAGCCGAAGTTCTTCGCCGAGTTCGACAAGCTGCTGGCCAAGGCGCCGATCGCCCAGTGGCAGGCGTACCTGCGCTTCCACACCATCGACGACGCCTCGCCGTACCTGAGCAAGGCGTTCGAGGACAACAAGTTCGCGTTCTACGGCAAGACCCTGTCCGGCCAGCCGGAACAGCAGCCCCGCTGGAAGCGCGTGCTGCGCGCGGTCAACGGATCCATGGGCGAGGCTCTCGGCCAGCTTTACGTGGCCAAGGAGTTCACTCCGGAAGCCAAGGCCCGTGCCCAGGAGCTGGTCGACAACGTGCGCAACGCACTCAAGGCGCGCATCCAGAACCTCGACTGGATGAGCGACGAGACGAAGACCAAGGCCATCGCCAAGTGGGACACCTTCCTGCCCAAGATCGGCTACCCCGACAAGTGGCGTGAGTGGACCGGCCTCAACGTCACCGGCGACAACTACTACGACAACATCCAGGCGGCCTCGAAGTTCAACTACGAGTACGACATCGCCAAGATCGGCAAGCCGACCGACCGCAAGGAATGGGGCATGACCCCGCAGACGGTCAACGCGTACTACAACCCGACCGACAACACGATCAACTTCCCGGCCGCGATCCTGCAGCCGCCGTTCTTCGATGCCAAGGCCGACGACGCGATCAATTACGGCGGCATCGGCGCGGTGATCGGCCACGAGGCCAGCCACGGCTTCGACGACGAAGGCAGCCAGTTCGATGGCGCCGGCAACAACGTCAACTGGTGGACCAAGGACGACCGTGCCAAGTTCGACGCGCGTACGGCCAAGCTGGTGCAGCAGTTCAACGACTACACGCCGATCAAGGACAAGCCGGATGCGCACGTCAACGGCAAGCTGACCCTGGGCGAGAACATCGCCGACCTGGGTGGCTTGAATGTCGCCTATGACGCGCTGCAGACCGCCTTGAAGAAAAACCCGGAGGAGGCCGGCAAGAAGATCGACGGCTACACCGAGGACCAGCGCTTCTTCCTGAACTGGGCCCGCGTGTGGCGTGGCCACACCCGCGAGAAGCAGGAGCTGCTGCGCCTGAACACCGATCCGCATGCTCCCACGGCTCTGCGTGCGATCGGTGCGCCTTCCAACATGGAAGCATTCGCCACCGCGTTCCAGTGCAAGCCCGGCGACGCGATGGTGCGTCCGGCCGACAAACAGGTGAAGATCTGGTAAGTCGACCCCGCTGGATGCCGCGGTTCATCGCGGCATGAAAACAGAGGCCCCGCATGCGAATGCGGGGCCTTTTTCATGGGCCTCGCGGCGGCATCGGCGGCAATTCAGTATTGCAAATCATTCTCATTAACAATATCGTATGCCTGCTCCGACCGCTCGCCCCCCGGGTGGATGCGTCGCGCGGAAAAATCCCGAACCCCTTGACCTTCGTCGGTCGGCACGAACACGCAGCCATCCCGCTGTGCGCCTTGCGCCGCCCGGAAATCCTTCATCCAGCCATTGCGAAACACCTGCATTCGCCAGACCCGCCAGGCCCTGTCGACTCACCAGACCATCAACGGAGATCCCATGGCAGCCATCAAGTCACGCAAACACGCCGTCACCTCCTGCAAGCAGCCGGCAACGGCAGGCATGCTGACGGCAGCGACCTTGCTCACCGGCCTGGCACTGGCCTTCCCTGCAGCAGCTGCGGACGTCCCGGCGGGGAGCTTCTTCGAGCCGCAGGTCGCCAACGCGAAGAACTTGCCTGGGGTGAAGGTGGAGGCCGTCGCTGGCGACGACTATCGCGTCGACTACGTGTCATCGCCGAAATTCACCCAACCACTGATCGACACCACGCAGACGATCAGCGTGATCACCAAGGAACTGCTCCAGCAGCAGGGTGCCACCACGCTGACCGAGGCATTGCGCAACAGCCCGGGCGTAGGCACCTTCTACGTCGGCGAAAACGGCAGCACCAGCACCGGCGATGGCATCTACATGCGCGGCTTCGATACGTCCGGCAGCATCTTTGTCGACGGCGTGCGCGACCTCGGCTCGATCTCACGCGACATCTTCAACATCGAACAGGTCGAAGTCACCAAGGGCCCGGCCGGTACCGACAACGGCCGCACTTCGCCCACCGGCGCGGTGAACCTCGCCAGCAAGCAGCCACAGCTGGGCAACGGCATCTCCGGATCGATCGGCTATGGCAGCGGCCAGCACAAGCGCGCCACCGCCGACTGGAACCAGACCCTTGGCGATACATCCGCGTTCCGCCTCAACGTGATGGGCCAGGACAGCGGCGCACCGGGACGCGACAAGGTCGAGAACAACCGCTGGGGCATCGCGCCGTCGCTGGCCTTCGGCATGGATACGCCGACCCGCGTCTACCTCGACCTCCTGCACGTGAAGCAGAACAACCTGCCCGACGGCGGCGTGCCGACCATCGGCCTGCCCGGCTACAGCAGCCCAGACCCGACCCGTCCCTTCCTCGCCGACGCTAACATGGTCGATCCGCGTAACTTCTACGGCACCGACGCCGACCAAGACGATGTCAAGGCGGACATGTTCACGATCATCGTCGAGCATGACTTCTCGCCGGACGTGGCCTTGCACAACACCACGCGCTGGGGCCGCACCCATCAGGACTACCTGCTGACCTCGTTCAAGGGCGATGCCGCCAACCTGCTGACTCCGGGCATCGATGACCCGTCGACCTGGACGATCGCGCGCAGCAATCCGACGTTCAAGGACCAGACCAACCGCATCCTCACCAACCAGACCAATGTCACGGCGAATTTCGAAACCGGCGCGATCGTCCACGACCTCAGCGCAGGCATCGAACTGACCCGCGAAAAGGCCAGCACCACAGGCATGGCGGCACTCGCTGGCAGCGCCTGGCCAGCAGCGAACCTGTACCACCCGGACGCCGACGTCAACGGCCTGGTCTACGGCCGCAACGGCGCCGACAGCCACGGCCAGACCGACACGGAAGCGGCTTACGTATTCGACACCCTGAAAGTCAACGAACAGTGGCAGGTCAACGCCGGCGTGCGGCTGGACCACTACAAGACCGACTTCGACAGCATGGTGGTGTGCGGCGGCCGTCGTGGCCCGGATTGCGGCAGCCTGCCGGCCGGCAGCGTGGTTCCCGGCGTGGACACCAGCAAATCCGGCAACCTGCCCAGCTACAAACTCGGCGTGCTGTACAAGCCAGCCGCCAACGGCAGCATCTACGCAAACTTCGCCGTGTCGCAGGAACCGCCTGGCGGCAATACGCTCACCCTCAGCAATTCGGCCAACAGCGCCGACAACCCGAACTTCGACCCGCAGAAGGCCCGCACCGTCGAGCTGGGCACCAAGTGGGACCTGCTCGGCGAAAAGCTCCTGCTGACCGGCGCGCTGTACCGCACCACCGTCAGCAACGACCTGGTGCAGGATCCGGTCGACCTGCAGTACTACCAGGTCGGCAGGAAGCGTGTGCAGGGCATCGAACTGAGCATGGTCGGCAAGCTCACCGACAACTGGGCCGTCACCGCCGGCTACACCACGATGGACGCCAAGGTGATCGACGGCAACGCCGTAGCCAACGATGGCTCCAGCGACCTCGCCTATACGCCAAAGAGCGCGTTCACCGCCTGGACCACCTACCATCTGCCCTTCGACCTCACCATCGGCGGCGGCGCGCGCTATGCCGGCGAGATGAAGCGCGGCACCGACGGCGCCGTCGGCACGCCGGCGTTCACCGGGTCTTACTGGGTGTTCGACGCGATGGCCAGCTACCCGGTCAACAAGCACTTCGACCTGCAGTTGAACCTCTACAACCTGTTCGATAAGGACTACGTCGCGGCGATCAACAAGAGCGGCTACCGTTACACCCCGGGCACGCCGCGCGCGGCGATGCTCACCGCCAACATCCGCTTCTGACCGCTTTTTGTGGGAGCGGCTTCAGCCGCGATGCTCTTGCTTCCGGGCCTCCGATGAAAAAAACATCGCGGCTGAAGCCGCTCCCGCAACGTCATGGCACAGGTGATTCATGCTGCTGCACATACCCGACGTTCTCGGCCCCCAACAGCTCACGCAGATGCGCGCTGCGCTGAATGCCGCCGACTGGACCGACGGTCGCGAAACCGTCGGTGCGCAAGGCGCCAAGGTAAAACGCAATCGGCAGTTGCCGGATGCCTCGCCGCTGCGCCAGCAGTTGGGCCAGCTCGTGCTGGCAGCATTGGCGGCCTCGCCGCTCTATCACGCGGCAACCCTGCCGCTGCGCACCCTGCCGCCGCGCTTCAATCGCTACGAGGGCGGCGGCCAGTACGGCTCCCACGTCGACGGCGCGGTCATGACGTTGACCGCCGAGGCCCAGCTGCGCAGCGATATCTCCTGCACGCTGTTCCTCACCGAGCCCGACGACTATGACGGCGGCGAGCTGATCGTGAGCGACACCTACGGCGAGCACGAAGTGAAGCTGCCGGCCGGCGACCTGATCGTCTATCCGTCGAGCAGCCTGCACCGGGTCACGCCGGTGACCCGCGGCACACGGCTGGCGGCGTTCTTCTGGGTGCAAAGCCTGATCCGCGACGACAGTCGGCGGCGCCTGCTGTTTGAACTGGATAGCTCGATCCAGGCCCTCACCCGATCCGGCGCCGATGCCGCTGCGCTGCTGCAGCTGACCGGGATCTATCACAACCTGTTGCGCCAGTGGGCCGAAACCTGAGCATCGAACCCGACGCGGACGGGGCATGCCGGCGGGTGCGTATTGCCGGCTGTTCCCAGCACGCGTTGCGGGGCGGATAATTACCGGCCCTTTGATGCAACACGGCTGAATGATGTTCGTACCTGGTCAACGCTGGATCTCCTCCGCCGAACCCGAACTCGGCCTCGGCACCGTACTGCGCGTCGAAGGACGCGGCGTGCAGGTGCTGTTCGCCAAGGCCGGGGTGCTGCGCCCCTATGCGATGGACTCGGCACCGCTGCTGCGCGCCGAGTTCCGCGCCGGCCAGCGCGTCGCCGGCAAGGGCATCGCATTCCTGGTCGAGCGGGTGGAAATTCGCGAAGGCCTGCTCATCTATCGCGGCGAAGGCCGCGAGCTGGAGGAAGGCCAGCTCGACGACGAGCAGAGCGTGAGCCAGGCCGACGACCGCCTGATCGGGGGCCGCACCGATCCGGTGGCGCAGTTCGAGCTGCGCCTGGAAGGCCTCAAACGGCGTGCCGAGGCACGCCGTTCGCCGATGTGGGGCCTGGGTGCCGCACGCATCGGCCTGGTGCCGCACCAGTTGCGCGTCGCCGGCATCGCCTCCGCCCGCCGCCCGCCACGGGTCCTGCTGGCCGACGAGGTCGGCCTGGGCAAGACCATCGAAGCGGGCATGATCATCGCCCGCCAACTCGCAACCGGCCGTGCCTCGCGCGTGCTGCTGCTGTTGCCCGACACGCTGGTGTACCAGTGGTTCGTCGAAATGCTGCGGCGTTTCAACCTCAGCTTCGCGATCTACGACGAGGAGCGCTGCGAAGCACTGGAGCAGGACGACGGCAACCCGTTCGAAGACGAGCAGTTGGTCATCGCCGACTTCGGCTTCCTGGAAAATTCGCCGAAGCATGCACAGCAACTGCTCGATGCCCCGTGGGATCTGCTGGTCGTCGACGAGGCGCATCACCTGGCCTGGTCGCCGGACGTGGCCAGTCCGCGCTACACGATGGTGGAGCAGCTGGCTGCCAGGATTCCCGGCGTGATCCTGCTCACCGCCACGCCGGAACAGCTGGGCCGCAGTGGCCACTTCGCGCGCCTGCGCCTGCTCGATCCGCAGCGTTACCACGATCTGGACGGCTACCTGGCAGAGGCCGATACCTATCAGGCGCTGTCGAAGATCGCCGACCGGTTGCTCGACCGCGAGCCGCTCGACGACGCACAGCGCGCAGCCCTGGCCGAAGCGTTTCACGGCGACGAGACGCTCACCGCACAACTCGCCGGATCGATGAAACCCGCCAACGCCCGCGAACTGCTGGCCGCGCTGATCGACCGCCACGGCACCGGACGCGCGATGTTCCGCAACAACCGTGCTGGTGTCGGCGGCTTTCCCAAGCGCTTGCCCGAATGGCACCTGCTGGATGCCGACACGGTCGAGGAAAGCACGCGCCAGGCGTTGCTGGCCGAATTCCACGCCGACATTCAGCAGCCACCGGCGTTGATCGAAATCGACTACAGCGCCGACCCGCGCATCGACACCCTGATCGCCCTGCTCGACGCTCACCCGCAGGACAAGTTCCTGCTGATCTGCCGCAGCCAGGCCAAGGTGCTGGCGCTCGAAGAAGTACTGCGCACCCGCAGCGGCGTCGGGGTGGCACGCTTCCACGAAGGCCTCGGCATCATCCAGCGCGACCGCAATGCCGCCTACTTCGCCCAGCCCGACGGCGCGCGCCTGCTGCTGTGCTCGGAGATCGGCTCGGAAGGCCGCAACTTCCAGTTTGCGCACCGGCTGATCCTGTGGGATCTGCCGCTTGATCCCGACCTGCTCGAACAACGCATCGGCCGGCTCGACCGGATCGGGCAGAAGCATGACATCAACATCCACATCCTCGCCGTCGCCGACAGCGCCCAGCACGTGCTGGCACGCTGGTACGACGAAGGCGTGGATGCCTTCCGCATGAGCCCGGCCGACGGCCGCGAACTGCTGCGCCGTTACGGTGAACCGCTGGCGCGACTGGCGGATGAACACGCCCGCGGCGACGACAACCGCGACCAGGAACTGGACGTACTGTTGGCCGAGACCCGCTCCAGCCACGAGCAGATGGCGGAACTGATCCGTGGCGGCCGCGATCATCTGCTCGAACTGGCCGCCAGCCGCGACCTGCACGCCGACGAACTGCAGCAGGCGTTCGCCCGCGAAGATTTCGATCCGGGCCGCGACGCCTTCGTGCAGCGGCTACTGGAGGGTTTCGGCATCCACCCCGAGGAACTCGGTGGCCAGGTGCTTCTGCTCGACCCGCAATATCTGTCCACCGATGCCCTGCCCGGCTTCGCCGAAGGCCCGCAGTCGGTGACGTTCGCGCGCGACGTGGCGCTGGCGCGCGAAGAGCTGCCGCTGTTGCGGCTCGACCACCCACTGGTCGCCGGCGCGCTGGATCTGGCGCTGTCCAGCGAACAGGGCAATGCCGCGTTCATGGTCGACGACGAGTTGCCGGCGCGCAGCGCGCTGCTGCAGGCGGTCTACCTGCTCGAATGTGTAGCCGATCGTCGGCTTGACGCCGAGCGCTTCCTGCCGACCTTGCCGATCGTGATCACCATGGATACCCGGCTGGCCGAACGCGTCGATTTCCAGCCGAGCGAAACCTCGCTGCGGCGGGCCGCCACGCGCACGATCGAAGTGGCGCGCTACCGCAAGTTTCTCGGCAAGCTGGTACCGCCCATGCTCGCGCGTGCCGAGACACTGGCCGGCGAACGCGGCAAGGCCCGCATCGACGACGCCGTGAACCTGGTCACCGAGACGCTGGACGCGGAGTTGTCGCGCCTGCTCGCATTGCGGGCGGTGAATCCGTCGGTCAGCGAAGCCGAGATCACCGCCGTGGTCGAGGAGCGCGCGCAGTTGCTGGCGGCGTTGCCGCAATCGCGCCTGCGCCTGGATGCGGTGCGTTTCGTGGTCAGCGGGGACTTCCTCGCGCTGCGCTGACGGCTCAGCGCCGGAGATACCGCTTCGGCTTGAGCGGCAGCCGCCCGCGCCAGTATTCGATCAGTACATAGCCGCCCAGCATGCCGCCCAGGTGGGCGAAATGCGCGACGCCGGCCTGGGTGCCGGTGACGCCCATCACCAGTTCCACCACCGCGTAGCCGATCACGAACAACCACGCCGGCATCGGCACCGGCAGGAAGATCAGCATCACTTTCTCGTGCGGATACAGCATGCCGAACGCTAGCAGCAAGCCGAAGATTGCACCCGAAGCACCCAGTGTGGGATAGAAGCCGTGGGTGAACCAGTGCACGACGATCAACTGGGCCACCGCGGCAACGATCGCGCACACGAAGTAATAGACAGTGAAATTGCGCGCGCCGAAGGTGCGCTCGATCGCGCCGCCAAACATGTACAACGCGACCATGTTGAACAGGATGTGGGTCACGCTGCCATGCATGAAGGCGTAGGTGATCAGCTGCCAGGGGCGAAAGCCGATCGAGACGAGGCCCTGGCCGACCTGGAATACCTGGTCCGGCCCCCACGGCCACAACGCGAAATATTGCAGCAAGGCATCCCCGAATATTTGCTGCAGCAGGAAAACGACAACGTTGGCGATCAACAGGTTTCGCGTAACGGGCGGCAAGTCAAAAGGCATCAGGCGGTTTCCGGAAGATCAGCGACAAGCGTAACGACGACTGCGTGACGCCGCCAGCCATGGCCCCGTGAGGACCCCGAACCGCGAGAATCGTTCAAATCGGCAGTCGTCGATGCCACCCATGAAAAAGGCCGCCTCGCGGCGGCCTTCGCGAATCGCCCCGGCGCTCAGCCCTTGGACGCGACCTGCGCCATGGCCTCCGGTCGCTTTGCACCGGCAAAGCGCTTGGCCCAGTAGCCGCTGTTCAGGCTGGAAATCTCCACCGATTTGCCGGTGGTGGGGGAATGAATGAAACGACCATTCGAAATGTAGATGCCGACATGCGAAATGCGCCGCTTGCCGTGGGTACGGAAAAACACCAGGTCGCCCGGCTTCATGTCGGCCCGCTTGACCTTGAGGCCCGCCAGGAACTGCGCAGCCGAATTGGTGGGCAATTGCATGCCGACCGCATGGGCAAACACATAGCGGACGAAACCGCTGCAATCGAACCCGGTGGACGGGTCATGGCCACCACGAACGTAGCGGGTATCGCGCAGCTTCATTGCCAGGGCGATCAATGCCTTGCGCAGGTCGGTAATGTTTCCGTCAGCAGTGGGCGGCGCTTCGGCATCGCTGCCGGCTTGCTCTTCATTGGTTGCCGCCACTGCAACAACTGCCGACGCCGGCTTGTCGGCGTGTGCAACCAACATGCCGTAGGAGGTGGCGGGCGGGGTCAGACCAAACAGCGGACGCAGATTCAGCTGCGGCGGCATTATCGTGGCGGCTACGGCGGAAGACGCTTCGAGAACCGTACCTGCATTCGCATGCGCATGCGCATGAACCTTGCTGTGCGCGACTGTCTTGCCGTGGTGGCCGGTTCTGCCGTGATGAACACGAGCCTTGGCCTGCGAGTGATGCGCACGGTGCAGCTTGGGCGTAGCGGTCTTCGCTTGCAGCGAACCGGATAAAAACAATACCGAGACGAGTGCGGCAACAACGGTCAATCGCTTTGGGGCCATGCGGGAGAAATCCCTTGTAGTTCACAGGATTGGCCGCCTGCGGAGCTGACGACGTTACGATCCAGTGAACTTAACAAGAAGACGGCATGCATATGTTGGATCGAGGTTAACTGGACCCTGTCGTTTTGAAAACAGCGACCTGGCGCACACTTCATCCAACCTTTTGAATTATATGAATATTCCCTTGAAGTCGCAACGATCCGGGTTGCCCGGGACGGCGCAGCGGACTTATTGGCGGTTCATGGGGGCGCGGCGGCCAAAAATGGCCGTGCCGATGCGCACCTCGGTCGCTCCAGCGGCGACAGCAAGCGGGAAATCCCCACTCATGCCCATGGAAAGCCTAGACAAATCATGACCTTGCTCCATTGAGCGATCACGTAATTCACGCAAAAGGTCGAAGCAGCGCCGCACCTCGGCGGGTTCACCGGTATGGGTTGCCATGGTCATCAGGCCGCGAACCCGCAAACTGTGGTGGTTGCGCAACGCGCCAAGGAACACACCCAACTGCTCCGGAGGCAGTCCGGACTTGGCCGCCTCGGACGAGGTCTTGACCTGTACCAGCACGTCGATCGCGCGGCATTCCTGTTGCAATCGCCGATCCAGCGCATCGGCCAGTTCCAGCCGATCCAGCGACTGCACCTCGGCGGCCAGGCGCGCCACGTCCCTGACCTTGTTGGTCTGCAGGTGGCCGATCACGACCCAGTCGATGGCGCAATCCGCCAGCGCCTCCGATTTTTCCCGAATTTCCTGCACCCTGTTCTCGCCGAAGCGGCGCAACCCCAACCCCACGGCGGCCCGGACCAGCTCCGGCCCGAAGGTCTTGCTGACCGGCAGGATGTCCACCGAGGCCGGGTCGCGCCCGGCCTCGCGGCAGGCATCATCGACGCGCCGACGGATCAGCGCCCAGTTGGCAGCCAGATAAGCGGTGTCCGTTGTCATGCCCGGTCAGCTTTACCCACCTTGTTGATGGTGCCGCGCCACGACTTCGGCCACTACCATGCTGACCTTCTTGCCGGTGGGGATGTGCAGGAATTCATTCGGGCCGTGCGCATTGGAATGCGGACCGAGGACGCCGGTGATCAGGAACTGTGCCTTCGGGAATTTTTCGCCCAGCATGCCCATGAACGGGATGCTGCCGCCCTCGCCCATGTAGGTGGCCGGTGCGCCGAAATAATGCTGCGAAGCGTCGCTGACCGCCTGCTCCAGCCACGGCGAGAGTGCCGGCGCGTTCCAGCCGCTGCCGTCCTTTTCCAGGGTGAAGCTGACCTTGGCGCCGTACGGTGGATCCTTCTCCAGCAACTGCTTGACGAACTCGCCGGCCTTCGCACCGCTCAGCGTGGGCGGCACGCGCAGGCTGAGCTTCACCGAGGTGAACGGGCGCAGCACGTTGCCGGCGCTTTCCAGCGGCGGAATACCGCCGATGCCGGTTACCGCCAGTTGCGGGCGCCAGGTGCGGTTGAGCACCAGCTCGGCCAGGTCCTTGGTGACCGGCTGCATGCCGTCCACCCATGGAAACTTGTTGTAGATGTCCTCGCCCAGCACTTCGGCCGACAGCTTGGCCTGATCGATGCGCTGCTGCGGGATGTCGACGTACAGCTCCCTCGGCTTGATCGTGCCGGTTTCCGGATCCTCCAGCCGCGAGAGCAGGTCGCGCAGGATGCGGAAGCTGGACGGCACCACACCGGATGCGTCACCCGAATGCACGCCTTCTTCCAGCACCTGCACGGTGAGGTTGCCGCCGGTCATGCCCCGCAATGAAGTGGTCAGCCACAACTGGTCGTAGTTGCCGCAGCCCGAATCCAGGCACACCACCAGCGACGGGCTGCCGATGCGGTCGGCGAGGTGGTCGACGTAGAACGGCAGGTCGTAGCTGCCCGATTCCTCGCAGGCCTCGATCATCACCACGCAGCGTGCGTGCGCAATGCCCTGCTCGTGCAGCGCCAGCAGCGCGGCCAGCGAACCGAAGATCGCGTAGCCGTCGTCGGCACCGCCGCGGCCGTACAACTTGTCGCCCTTGAGCACCGGCGTCCACGGGCCGAGGCCTTCGTTCCAGCCGGTCATTTCCGGCTGCTTGTCGAGGTGGCCGTACAACATGACGGTATCGTCGCCCTGCCCCGGCACGTCGATGTAGATCAGCGGCGTGCGTCCTTCCAGCCGCACCACTTCCAGCGTGGCGCCTGGCAGTTGGGCGAGCTTGGAGCGTGCCCAGGTTTCCATGAGCTTGACCGCCGCATCCATGTAGCCGTGCGCCACCCAGTCTTTGTCGAACATCGGCGATTTGTTGGGAATACGAATGTATTCAACCAGCTGCGGCACGATCTCGTCGTCCCACAATCCGCTGACAAAGCGGGAAAGCCGGGCAGTATCCATGGTCAAACTCCGTAGGCAATCAGGCGGGCATTGTAGCAGCGCGACCTGGCGGGACCTCCGTCAGCGCCCACACGGCTTCCGGTCAGCGCCCACGCGGGCCGACGATCGTCGCGCACGCTGGCATAGACGCGCGCCCGACTGCGCGGGTGGCCGCCAGCACCGAAAGTGGGCTTGCGGCATCCCGATGCCGCGATCACCACTCAAGGAGGAAGGCCATGTTTCACAAATTCGCCGCATTCGGCTTCGCGCTGGCCCTTGCCGTGCCGGGCCTGCTGTTCGCCGCCACGCCCGTCAACATCAACCAGGCCGATGCCGCCACCATCGCCAAGTCGCTCGATGGCATCGGTCAATCCAGAGCAGAGGCCATCGTGGCTTGGCGCACGGCCCACGGCCCCTTCAAGAAAGCCGACGATCTCCGCCACGTGAAGGGCATCGGCAAGGCCACGATCGAACGTAACCGCAGCGCCATCCTGCTCGCCGATGGCGCGGCCGACACCGTCGCCAAGCCGGACATGGCCGCCAAGACCGTGCACAAGGCCGGCAAGGCGGCGGCTGAAAAGTAGCGCGACCATGGCCGGCAGCGCCATGCGGCGCGACCCATGGCGGGTCGCGCCGCATGCGCTACACTCGCGCGCCCATCCTGCCGCCGTGCCGCCATGATCCTGCCGCGTTACCACATCGCCGCGTCCGCCATCAGCGGTGCGGGCAAGGGTCTGTTCCTCGATGAAACCGTGGCTGCCGGGCGCGTCATCACCGCACCCGATGGCATCGATCGGACCTTCCGGCATGCCGATATCATCGCCGCGCCGGAACTCGCCGCCCAGTTCCACGCCAGCGCCCGCTGGTTCGAGGACCGCTACACGCTGTCGCCGGACTGGCCCGACGAGTGCTATATCAACCACAGCTTCGCGCCGAACGGGTTGTGGCACCTGGGCTTCGTGTTTGCGCTAGCCGAATTGCCCGCTGGCACCGAAGTTACAGTGGACTACCGGCACCTGCTCCCGCCCGGACAGGCCGAGGATTTTGTCGATTCGGTCACAGGTGAGACAATCATCGGCCTGTCCTGGCAAGAGAGCCTTGCCAGCAGTACGCGCGCCCTGGTCGAACTGCTGGCTGCTACCGATCGCTGATTGTGATGTTTGATATCCCGACTTTCGAAACGGCGCGCCTGCGCCTGACTGCGCTGACCGAACAGCACTTCAACGACTACGCCGCGATGCTGGCCGACCCGGAGAGCACGCGCTGGGTCGGGGACGGCCAACCGCTGGATCGCACCAATGCCTGGCGTTCGTTGGCCATGTTGCTCGGCCACTGGCAGTTGCGCGGCTACGGCATGTGGGCGCTGGAGCTGAAAAGCAGTGGCGAGTTCATCGGTCGCGCCGGCCTGATGTATCCCGACGGCTGGCCGGACCTGGAAATGGGCTGGATGTTGAAGCCGGAGCACCGCCACCATGGCTATGCCACCGAAGCGGGCAATGCCGTGCTCGAGTTTGCCTGGCATCAGTTGCGCGTACCGCGAGTGATCAGCCTGGTACGGATCGGCAACGAGGCTTCCGACCGGGTTGCCGAACGCCTCGGTGGCGAACACATCGAAGACATGGATTTCTACGGCACCGACAGCCACGTGTTTGCCTATTACCCACCGCACCGCGCGCATCGCCGCGCCTACGCCTGAATCCGCGGCACCTACGCCTGAACCGCACTGCTGGACGTTGGCCCCTCAGCGGTCGTCACGCGTCCAGATGACACCGTCTTCCTCGCGCACCGGGAAGCTGGCGATCGGCTCGTAGGCTGGCGGTTTCGTCACGGCACCGGTGCGCAGGTCGAAGCGCGCGCCGTGGCGCGGGCATTCGACCTCGAAACCGAACACCTCGCCACCGGCCAGGTCGCCGCCGTCATGCGTGCAGGTGTCCTCGACCGCGTAGAGCGCGCCGTCGATGTTGTAGACCGCGATCGGCGTGTCGCCATCCCACACCACCTTGTATTCGCCCGGCAGGAATTCGCTGCGCGTGCCGACCTTGACCCAGCCGTTCATGCCGCGGCCCCGCTGAATTCCTTCAGCATCACCTCGAAGCGCAGATCGTCGCGACGCGGGATGCCGAAGCGCTCGTCACCGTACGGAAACGGCTGGTATTCGCCGGTGCGGCGATAGCCGCGACGTTCGTACCAGGCGATCAGCTCGGTACGCTGTTCGATCACGGTCATGCGCATCGCGCCGCATTGCCACCGTTCGCGCGCGATCCGTTCGGCTTCGGCCAACACCGTCTTGCCGAGGCCCCCACCCTGCAACTCGGGGTCGACCGCGAACATGCCGAAATAGCCCGAACCACCCTGCCGCTCCACATGTGCACTGGCAACCAGCCTTCCGGTGCTTTCGGCCAGCAGCACGCAGCTGTCGGGACGATCCACCAACTCGGCAACCGAGGTGGCGTCGGTGCGACGGCCATCCAGCAATGCCGACTCGGTGGTCCAGCCGCGCCGGCCCGATTCGCCACGATAGGCCGACTCGACCAGCGCCACGATGGCGGGGATGTCCTTGGCGACAGCCAGGCGAAAAGCAACACGGGAAGGTTCGTTCATGCCGCGATGATAATGCCCTCGCCGCAAGCCTTGCCATGATCTGCAGCAGCCGCCAGCGGCACCCGACCATGACCTTCGACACTGTCTGCAGCAAGCGCTGCCTGCCTACGGTGGAGGTTCCATCGGCCAGCATTCGCACGCCACAGCGTGCCAGGGAAACATCCATGAAACACCGCCTCATGAAACCGCTGGCGTTCGCCGTCGGCATTGCCCTGTTCGCCGGCACCGCTGCCGCGTCCACTGCATTCAATGTGCAGCAACTCGACGGCAAGATCGGTCCCTGCACGGACTTCAATGGCTTCGTCAATGCGAAATGGGTGGCGGCCAATCCGATCCCCGACGACCGCACCCGCTGGGGCTCGTTCGACCTGCTGCGCGAGGACAGCCTCAAGGTGCAGCACAAGATCGTCGAGAACGCGGCCAGCCATGCCGCCACCGCGAAGCCCGGATCGATCGAGCAGAAAATCGGCTACCTGTACGCCTCCGGCATGGACGAGGCGAGCATCGACAAGGCCGGCTTCGATCCGATCAAGCCGCAGCTCGCACGCATCGACGGGCTGAAGAATCGCGCCGACGTGGTCGGCTATATCCGCGACAGTTACGCCGCTGGCGAACCGGTACTGTTCCGCTTCGGTGGCAACGCCGACTTCAAGGATTCCAACCGCGAAATCGCCTACGCCGGCCAGGGCGGGCTCGGCCTGCCGACCGTCGACTATTACAGCAAGCCCGATTACGCGAAGATCCGCACCGCCTACGTGGCGCATATCGCCAAGCTGCTCGAACTGACAGGCACCGGCACCGCGGACGCGCAACGACAGGCCAAGTCGGTGCTGGCGTTCGAGACGCGCCTCGCTGCCGCCTCGTTGCCGCCGGTGCAGATGCGCAAACCGGAAAACCGTTATAACTACGTCAGCATCGCCGACGCCGACAAGGTGACGCCGAGCTTCGACTGGGCCGCGTTCTTCAAGGCCCAGGGAGCCGATGTGAAGAACGGCTTCTCGCTCTCGCAGCCGCGATTCTTCGCCGAGGTCGAAAAGATGCTCGGCGACGTGCCACTGGCCGAGTGGCAGGCGTATTTGCGCTACCACGCGATCGACCATGCCGCACCGTACCTGTCCGCGCCGTTCCAGCACGAGGACTTCGCGTTCAACGAGCAGACGCTGAACGGCCAGAAGAAGATGAAGGAACGCTGGAAGCGCGTGCTGGAAACCACCAATAGCGGCATGGGCATGGCACTGGGTCAGCTGTACGTCGCCGACAATTTCTCGCCCGTCTCCAGACAGCGCGCCGAGGAACTGGTCAACAACCTGCGCGCCGCCTACAAGACGCGCATCGAGAACCTTCCGTGGATGAGCGATGCAACCAAGCAGAAGGCGCTGCAGAAATGGGCTACCTTCGTGCCGAAGATCGGCTATCCCGACAAGTGGCGCGACTGGTCCGGCCTCGACCTGACCGCGGACAACTACTACGCCAACGTACAGGCGGCGGAAAAATTCAACTACGACTACCGCGTCGCCAAGATCGGCAAGCCGGTCGACCGCGACGAATGGGGCATGACGCCGCAGACGGTGAACGCCTATTACAGCCCGCAGAAAAACGAGATCGTGTTTCCGGCGGCGATCCTGCAGCCGCCGTTCTTCGACGCCAAGGCGGATGACGCAATCAACTACGGTGGCATCGGCGCGGTGATCGGCCACGAGATGGGCCACGGCTACGACGACCAGGGCAGCAAGTTCGACGCCCACGGCAACAACGTCAATTGGTGGACCGACGCCGACCGCAAGGCGTTCGAGGCGCGCACGGCAAAACTCGCCGCGCAATTCGACGCCTACGAACCGCTGCCCGGCAAGCACGTCAACGGCCAGCTCACCATGGGCGAGAACATCGGCGATCTCGGCGGCCTCAACGCGGCCTACACCGCACTGCAGATGGCGCTGACGAAGAACCCCGCCGAGGCGAACCGCAAGATCGACGGCTATACCCAGGACCAGCGCTTCTTCCTCAACTGGGCACGCGTGTGGCGCGGCAACATCCGCCCCAAGGCTCAGATCACCCTGCTCAACACCGATCCGCACGCACCGGCGAAATTCCGCGCGATCGGCGCACCGTCGAACATGCCGGAATTCGCCAACGCATTTCAGTGCAAGAGCGGCGACGCGATGGTGCGCGACGGCGAGAAGCAGGTGAAGATCTGGTAAGCGTAAAGCTTGTTGATGCGGCGGGATGCACGTTCATCGTTCGCTGATGCAGAGCCAGTGACCCCGAAGGGTTTTCACGGGAACGTGCATTCAGGGGTCACCAAAAAAAGCCGCGGCCATCAAGTCGCGGCTTTTCGGTCCGGATCTGTCGTGTCTAAAAATGTCTGCTGCTCTGCCGGTCAGGCCAATGGCATCCGGCCTGCCTCGTACACCTTCATGTGCGCGTAGACCAGCGCCAGCAGCGAGTGCCCGTCGTGCGGCTGGCCGGCACGCGCCAGCATGTCGCCGATCACGTGATCGGCCTCGATCGCGTAGCCGTGCTGCAGATCGCGCAGCATCGACGCGGTCAGGCTCGAGCCGGCGGCGGTCAACGCTTCGCGTGCGCGCTGCATGGTGGCGTCGCCCGGCGCATGGCCTGCACGCTCGGCGACCGCCCGGCATTCTTCGAGCAGGGCAAGCGCCGCTGCGCTGCCGCCGGGCGCAGCGGCAATGGCACCCACCGAGCCCCGCATCAGGCAGGTGATGCCGGCCAGCGAGGCCAGGAATACCCACTTGTCCCACATGTCCTGCAGCACCGTGCTGCTGGGACGCGCATCGAAACCGGCACCGGAAAGACTCTGCGTGACCTGCTGCATGCGCTGCGACATGCTGCCGTCGCGCTCGCCGAAGGTAAGGCCATGCAACTGATTGAGATGGTGCACGGCACCGTGCTCGTCCAGCGTGGCAGCGATCACGCACTGCCCGCCGAGTACATGTCCGGCACCGAAGCGTTCGTCCAGAAGATCCAGCTGGCGCATGCCGTTGAGCAGCGGCAGGATTGCCGTCTGCGGTCCCACCGCCGGCGCGATGTCCGCCATCGCCTGCTCCAGGCCGTACGCCTTGCAACTCAGCAGGACAAGGTCGTACGGCTCGTGCAGGTCACTCGCCAGCACGGTCGGTGGCGACGGCATGCCGGCATCGCCGGTGACGCTGTGGATCGACAGGCCATGCTGCGCCAGTTGTGCTGCACGTCTCGCGCGCACCAGAAACGTCACGTCGCGCCCGTGCTGCAACAGGCGACCGCCGAAATAGCCACCGGTGGCACCGGCACCGACTACCAGGATGCGCATGACTCAAACTCCCGTGGTGGTATCGCCCGACGACTGGTGCATGCGTCCGATCAGCATGTCCTTCTCGTTCCACAGCGCGTTCACCCGCGCCTGGAAACGTTCGCGAAACATCGCGTCCTGTTCGTAGTCGCCGCGCCACTCGCCGCCGATCGGCAGCTCGCGCACGTGCACGCGGATATCGCGCACGCGTCCCGCGATCAGATCCATCATGGTGCATGGCCCGTTGGGATAGACGATGGCGACGTCGAGGATCGCGTGCAACGCGTCGCCCATCGCGTCGAGCACGAAAGCCAACCCGCCGGCTTTTGGCCGCAACAGGTAGCGATACGGTGAGGATTGCGCGTCATGCTTGGCCGGCGTGAAGCGCGTGCCCTCGACGAAGTTCATCACCGACACCGGCATGTGGCGGAATTTCTCGCAGGCGCGCCGAGTGGCTTGCCTGTCCTTGCCTTGGAGCTCGGGATGCCTAGCCAGCGTCTCGCGGGAGTAGCGCTTCATGAACGGGAAATCCAGCGCCCACCACGCGGCCCCCAGCAGCGGTACCCAGATCAGCTCCTGCTTGAGAAAGAAGCGCAGGAACGGGATGCGTCGATTGAAGATTTTCTGCAGCACCGGGATGTCCACCCAGCTCTGGTGATTGCACAGCACCAGATAATTGCCATCGCGGCGCAGGTCGGCAAGCCCTTCGACCTGCCAGCGCGTATGGGTGAAACCGTCGAATAATCCATTGTTGACCGCGATCCAGCTTTCCGCGACGGCGACCAGCGCGCGCGAACAGGCAAGACGGGTCGCAGGCATCGGCAACAGCAGCTTGCACAAGGTCAACGCAAAAAGTGCCAGCACATGCAGGACAGTGTTGAGTGCAAGCAGCAGCATTGCCAACGGCATGCGGATAAAGCCGGGAAGCAAGGCAAACATCGAAAGCCAGAACAGCGAAGAAGGTCCAAGAATAGCCGTTCGGTCGGCCCATTGCAGCGGACGTCGACCCGGCGATTTCAGCCATCCGGTTTCGCGTAGTAGAAATCAGCGACGGCCGCCGCAAGCAGCGGGCTACGGAGGCTTCATTGCCTGTTCTGGACAGCATTCGTGCGACAGCCGTTTGCCACCAAGTGGCCTCAAGAGTTTTTCTTCGACGCCGATAAATTGACAAGGGAGATACGGTTCAGATTCAAGCAACAAACCGGCCTCCCGTGCACCCGAAGAAAATGAGATGTCCATCACATTTTCTTCGGTTCGAAATATTCCTGAGCCCGCAACTCGCGTTTTAGCCCATTTCTTGCTTCTGAATTTTCTTGCATATGGTTTCAAAGCGGTCTGGAACACGATTAGGCTTTCCGTACGCTACGACACGTTATTCGACAATTCCTTCAACCATGCTGCATTTCGTAGTTGATCCGCCACCGAAATGGCGGTCATATTACTTACAGGGGAAAACAAACATGCATTCCAACACCCGCTTTACGCGTTCCGCCATGGTCGCGGCCATGATTGTGGCATTCGCCGCTCTGGGTGGCACGGCCACCGCGGCTACCACCGACACCATGACGGTCTCCGCCAATGTCGTTGCAAGCTGCAGCATTGCGGTCACCGGGGCTCTCGATTTCGGCGCCTACGATCCTCAGTCAGCCACTGATGCAACCGGTACCGGCACGGTCGCCACCACCTGCACGGCAGGTACCCCCTCGGTCAAAATTGCACTCGACCAGGGACTGAACCCCACGGGCACCAGCACCGGCGTGGCACCGGAACGTCAAATGGACAACGCCGGAACTAAATTGGCTTATTTCCTGTACCAGGACGCGGGTAATACCACTGTCTGGGGAGATACCACTGCAAGCTACACCGCACCCGCTCCGGCCACCGGCGGCGCGGACTCGGTCACGGTCTACGGTGTCCTGACTGCTTTGCAAACAACTGCCATTGCAGGTGCTTACACCGACACGGTGACGGCGACAGTATCCTTCTGACATCAAAAGATAAAAACAGATGTGCAACCAACGTTCAACACGCCGGGCCCTTTGTGGCCTGGTGTTTTTTCTGGCGGCGGCGACGGTGGCGACAGCTTCGGCGGGTTCGTTCCAGGTCAGTCCCGTCAATCCGACGCTATCCAGCCTTCGACCGGTCAGCGCCCTTACCGTGCGCAACACGGGCGCGGATCCCACCGTGATCCAGTTGGAAGCCATGGTCTGGTCACAGCCGAACGGCATTGACACCTTTGCGCCCGCGCCGGACATCCTGGCAACCCCTCCCATTTTCACCCTGCCGGCGGGCGGTACCCAAGTCATTCGCGTGGGCTCGCGGCGCCCGCCCGATGCGCACGCGGAACGTTCGTACCGCCTGTTTCTTCGCGAGATCCCGCCACCACCCCGGCCTGGTTTCAAGGGGTTGCGCTTGGCCCTGCGGATCAGCCTGCCTTTGTTCATCCAACCCAACGCCGCGGCGGTGCCCCGGTTGGAATGGCAAGCGGCGGTCTCGGAAAAGGGACATATCCGCATTCGAGCGACTAATCGGGGCCTGGCCCATGCACGCCTGAGCGCATTCAAACTAACCACCGGAATAAATGCCGAGCCGTTGCATATGTCCGGCGGAACCGTGTACGTGCTGCCTGGGGCCTCGCATGATTGGGTCGTGGATACGAATGTCGCCAGCGGAACGCATCTGCGCCTCACCGCCGAAGCTGAAACAGGCGTAATCCAGACCGATCTGGTTGTGGCCGGACGGTAGCTGGAGGTGATCCAGATGCCGCCATGGCACTCCGAACGGGTGCGATCCGCGCCCGGCGGAAGATGACGCGTTCGGGGTCCACCGCCGCCACACCAGTCTCCCGGCGTGCCGGCCCGCGTGCCGACCTCCGTCGTCCGTTCAAACCCGCGCACAAGACCGGCTCCACCATCGCCTGCCTTGCCGTGCTGCTGGCGATCATGCCCGACACGTCGAAAGCGGCGGTCGAGGTACGGGCCGTGCGTGTGGGCCTGGATGCGGAACACACCCGGCTGGTGCTGGAATCGGACAAGCCGATCCACGCCCGGATGGGGCATGACGCACGTACCGGCACGCTGGTCGTCGATCTCGATGATGTCGCCATGGACCCGACCCTCGCCGGGCTGGGCCGGGCGGTCGGCGCGAACAATCCCTTCATCACGGGCGTCAGGATGTCCCCAACAAGCAGTGGCACTCGGATGGAGTTGACGTCGCCGGCGAGCATCATGCCGCGGATCTTCAACCTGCGCTCCGGCGATGGCCATGCCGATCGCCTGGTCATGGATTTCTACCGAGCCCCGCTGGAACCAGCGAAGGGGAATACCCCCGCGCACCAAACAGCCCTCGCACCTGCCATGGGACCGGATCCGTCCGAAGCGGCGGCGGTGCTGCCGGTACCGGATGCCGTGCACGTGATCGCAGTCCAGGCTGCCTTGGTACCGGACCGCGTCCGGCTGGTGCTGGAGTCGGACCGCCCCATCCAGGCCCGCGTCATCCACCCGACCGAGCCTGATGGAGTACTCGCCCTCGATCTGGGGGACGTAGCCCTGGATGCAGTGCTGCTGGGCCTGTCGGACAAAATCAAGCGCAATCCGTTTCTGACATCCATCCGCTTCCGTCGTGATGCTGCCGTCACGCAAATGGATCTGACAGCACCGGCCGCCATCGCACTGCAGATTTTCCATCTTGCGCCGGTCGCGGGTCACGCCGATCGGTTGGTCGTGGACATCGTTCCGACCGTGTCCTTGCCGAAGCAGCCACTGGATACGCCGTCCGCCCCAGCGGATACGACCTCAAATACGGCGGTGGCGACGCCAGCGCCGGTCCCGCCCGCACCGGTCGCGCCAGCATCGCGGGATACGAGCGATGCGCTGATCGAAGCCTGGTTCGAGGTGCATGTGAATGGCACGCCCGAGGACACCGTACTGGTGCTGCAGGATGCCACCGGCAAGGTGCTGGTCCGTGCCGCCGATCTCGAACGCTGGCGCATCCATGCCACCGGCGTCGCCGGAGTGCCCCATGGTACGGACGATTACCTTCCGCTGTCGGCGATCGCAGGACTGACCTATCGCATCGACCCGTCACACGGCACGCTGCTGCTGGACGTACCGGCAAACGAGTTCACGGCGACCCGATTCAGCGGCGTTTCGCGCGCCGGAGACCAACCGACGCCTTCGCCGCCGGGCGCCTTCGTCAATTACGACATCTTCGGCGTACGCGGCACGCACGGATCGTCGCACGCCAGCGCTCTCGTGGAGGCGGGCGTGTTCGGCGGTTGGGGTACCGGCTCGAGCACGTTCCTGGCGCGCCATCAGGATGGCAGCAATCGGGCGTTGCGGCTGGACACCACGTGGACCCACGACCGCCCGGCGGACATGGCCAGCCTGCGGTTTGGCGACGTGATCAGCGCGCCCAGCAGTTGGGGCCGCGGTGTGCGTTTCGGCGGCGTGCAGTGGGGCACCAACTTCGCGACCCAGCCGGGTTTCATCAGCTTTCCCCTGCCCACGCTGGGCGGCGTCGCAGCGGAACCGTCGACCGTGGACTTCTACGTGAACAACGTCTTGCGACTGCGGCGCGAGGTTCCGAGCGGGCCCTTTGCCGTGCAGGATCTGCCCATCGTCACCGGCCAGGGCGACATCCGCATGGTGGTGCGCGATCTGCTTGGCCGCGAACAAGTGGTGACGCAGCCGTTCTACGCCAGCGGCGGCCTGCTGGCGCCGGGGCTGCGCGACTATTCCTACGAACTGGGTTTAGCACGCGAAAATTATGGCCTGGCCAGCAACGACTATGGACGGCTGGTCGCCGCCGTGACCGAGCGGCACGGCTTTTCCGACAACTTTACCGGCGAACTGCACGTGGAGGGCACGCGCCGGCAGCAGACCCTTGGCATCGGGAGCACCGTACTGCTGGGCAATGCGGGCGTGCTGACAGCTTCATTTGCCGGCAGCCACGATGCCACCGGCACGGGAGCGCTGGCGGAACTCGGCATCCAGCATCAATCGCGCTACTTCAGCTACGGCGCCCGCACACAGCTGACCACCGACGGCTTCGTCCAACTGGGCTACTCGCCATCGACACGCCCACCGCGACAAACCTCCAGCGCATTCATGAGCTTGAATGTCGGTCGCTTCGGGTCGCTGGGCCTGAATTACACGCATCAGGATTTTCGCGGCCAGGAAGACGTCGAACTGGTGGGCGTCAACTACAGCCGTTCGATCGGCTGGCTGGGATACGTCTCGCTTTCCGCACTGCAGTTTCTCGGTGACGCCGCGGCGCCGCTGTTCTCCATGAACCTCACCGTGCCGCTCGGCACGGTCGACAGCGCCAGCTTCAGCGGTCAAGCCCGCGCCGGTGACATGCACGGCACCGTGCAGTATCAGCATGGCCTGCCGGTGGGTACCGGCGTGGGCTATCGCCTGCAAACAGGACTTGCCGCGAACGATCCCCGCCAGGCCGATCTCAGCCTGCAGAACGATGTGGGCACCTATACCTTGGGCGTGGCGTCGGGCCCGGATGGACAGGCATATCAAGCCTCCGTCCGCGGCGGGGTTGCGCTGCTGAGCGGCAAGGTATTCCCCAGCCGCCACATCGACGGCAGCTTTGCGGTCGTCCAGGTGCCGGGTTTTGCCAAGGTGCGCGTCTATGCCGACAACCAGCAGATCGGCATGACCGACAGCGACGGTTATGCGCTGGTGCCGCGGCTGCGCCCCTACCAGAAGAACCCGATCCGCATCGAACAGGCCGACCTGCCGATGGACGCGCAAATCGAAGGGCTGCAACTCGATGCGGTACCGTACTATCACAGTGCGCTGGCGCTGACCTTCCCCGTCACGCGTTCGCGCGGCGCGATCGTGGTCATCAAGCTCGATGGCGGCAGTTATCTGCCGGCCGGCGCCGAAGTGACCGTCGACACTCATGCGGAGGCTTTCCCGGTTGGCCTGCGCGGCGAGGTCTACCTGACTGGGCTGGGCGAAACCAGCCGACTGCACGCCACCTGGAACGGAAAGAGCTGCGACATGACGATAGGCTTCCCCACAACTACCGACCCGCTGCCTCGCCTGGGGCCGGTCACCTGCCATGGCATTGCTCCATGAACCGCCCACCGCGCAGACCGATTGCAGGCCACCCTGCGCGTCAGAAGCTGGCATGTCTGCTGGTCGCGATGGGGATGCTGGCCATGGCACCGCTTCAGGCAGCAACCTGCACCCTCAGCGTCCAGGCGCTGGATTTCGGCAACTACGATTTTCAAAGCAGCATTGATCTAGACAGCGTCGGCCATGTCATCGTGACTTGCGATGTGAGCAGCAGCTTCACGATCGCGCTGAGCCCCGGGGGTGGAACCTTCGCCGCACGTACCATGCAGAACGGCGCCTACCGGCTGAACTACAACCTCTATACCGACGCCACGCAAACCATGGTCTGGGGCGATGGCAGCGGCGGAAGCACGGTGGTGGGCGGCAGTGGCACGCAGGTGGACCAGACCGTATACGGGAAGGCACCCGCCGGGCAGAATCCGCACATCGGCATCTACAGCGACGCGATCACGGTGACGCTGACGTTCTGATCGATGTCCACGATGATGCGATACGTTCGGGGTGATGCGGCGGCGCGGCCGCTCATCTTTCCTCGGCGCACGCAAGAACAGCATGCCTTGAGCATTTTTGCGCGAAGCGTCACGCCGGGAGATCCTCCATGGCGAGAGGTCGTCCGTCACATCAACAGCTTGCGCACCTTCAACAACGCGACGATGAACTCGTCGACTTCCTCGCGCGTGTTGTAGAACGCCAGCGAGACGCGCAGCGTGGCCGGCACGCCGTAGAATTGCATCAGCGGATGCGCGCAGTGATGGCCTGAGCGTACGGCCACGCCCTGCAGATCGAGCAGGGTCGCCATGTCGGTGGCCTGGGCGCCTTCCAGAAGGAACGAGATCACTGGCTCCTTCTGCGCCGCCTCACCGAAGATCCGAAGACCAGGGATCTCGTGCAACCGTTCGGTGGCGTAGCGCAGCAGTTGCTGCTCCCATGCATGGATCGCGGCAAAACCGACCGACTCGTAGTAGTCGATCGCCGCCGCCAGGCCGACGAAGCCGGCGATGTTCGGCGTGCCGGCCTCGAACTTGTGCGGCGGCGCGGCGAAGGTGGTGCCGCTGAAGCGCACTTCGCGGATCATCTCGCCGCCACCGAAGAACGGCGGCATCGCCTCCAGATGTTCGCGCTTCGCCCACAGCGCGCCGGTGCCGGTGGGGCCGAGCATCTTGTGGCCGGTGATCGCGTAGAAATCGCAACCCAGCGCCTGCACGTCGACTGGCCGGTGCGGCACCGCCTGCGAGCCGTCGACCAGCAACGGGATACCGCGCTTTCTGCATTCCTTCGCGATCTCGCGCACCGGGTTGACCGTGCCCAGCACGTTGGAAACGTGGGTGACGCAGGCCAGTTTCACCTCGGGCGTCAGCAACTCGATGTACTTCTCGACGATCAACTCGCCGCGCTCGTCGATAGGCGCGGCCTTGACCGTCGCACCGCTGCGCGCGGCAACCAGCTGCCACGGCACGATGTTGGCGTGGTGCTCCATCACCGTGGTGAGGATGCTGTCGCCGGGCTTCAATTGCGGCAGCGCGTAGCTGTAGGCGACCAGGTTGATCGCCTGGGTGGTGCCGGAAGTGAGGATCACCTCGTTGCGCGACGGCGCATTGATGAAGCGCGCCAGCTTGTCGCGCGCCCCCTCGTAGGCGGCCGTGGCCTCTTCGCCGAGCTGATGCACCGCACGAGCCACGTTCGCGTTGTGCCGACGGTAATGCGCGTTCACCGCATCGATCACCGACTCCGGCTTCTGGCTGGTGTTGGCATTGTCGAAATACACCAGCGGCTTGTCGTGCACGGTGCGCGCCAGCAGCGGGAAATCCGCGCGGATGCGCTGCACATCGAAGACGGTGGGGGTGCTGGTTTGTGCGTTCATCTTCGACGTTTCCGGTTCAGTGCCGCACAGATCAGGCGGGCAATTGCGCGATCAGCAAGCCCGACAGGTGTTCACGCAACGCCTTGTTCGGCAGATCGTCCAGCACCGCGCGGCAGAACGCGGCGGTCAGCAAGGCTCGCGCCTCGGCCAGCGGGATGCCGCGCGAGCGCAGGTAGAACAGCGAACGTTCGTCGAGCTGGCCGACGGTGGCACCGTGCGCAGCCTGCACCTCGTCGGCGTAGATCTCCAGCTCGGGCTTGGTGTCGATCTCGGCACTCGGCGACAACAGCAGGTTCTTGTTGCTGAGGTTGGCGTCGCTGCCGTCGGCACCCGGAGCCACCACGATCGCACCGCGGAATACGCCGCGCGCGCGGTCGTTGGCGACGCCACGCCAGTGCGAGGTGGAGGTCGTGTTCAGCGCCTGGTGGCGGATCGCCAGCTGGGTATCGATGTGCTGGCGACCGTGCGGCATGAACACGCCGCGGGTATGCAGTTGCGCGTCATCGCCGATCAGTTCGGCGCGCAGGTCGTGCCGCACCAGTGCGCCACCGAGTTCCAGCACATGCAGCGTGGCTTGTGCACGCGCATGCAGCCGCAGGCTGTTGCGGCGGAACAGGTTGGCGCCGATGCCCGCGTCCTGCAGCACGACGTGATGCAGTTGCGCGCCCTCGCGCACGTCGATGTCGCTGACCAGGGTGGCCAGTTGCGTCGGTTGGCCACTACTGGCGTGCTGCTCCACCAGGCAGAGCTCGGCGCCCGCGCCAAGCTCGATCACGTTGCGCGCATGCCAGGCCAGCTCGGCTTCGGCACCGACAAAAACAAGTTGCACCGGCAGCTCGATTTTCGTGTGGGCGGCGACCCGCAATACCACGCCATCGCTGGCGCTGGCGGCATTGATCTGCGCGAAGGCATCGCCGACATCGCGGTAATGCCGCGACAATGCGAAACGCAGCGGTTCGGCATCGCCAAGCAGGGCCTGCGAAAGCGGCTGCAACGAAAGCCCCGCAGGCAGCTCGTCCAGGCTGGACAGGTCGGCTCGGAATGCGCCATTGACGAAAACCAGCCGCACGCCGGCCACGCCGGGCAGTGCCAGCGTCGATGCATCCACCGCACGCGTCTGCGCCGCAGCATCGCCACTGCCAAAGCTGCGCTGGGCCAGCCCGCGCAGCGCCGTGTACTTCCACGCTTCCACCCGCGTGTCGGGCAGACCGCCGGCGGCAAACGCCGCGCGGTTTTCCCGCCGCGCCGCATCCAGCCAGCCAAGGCCGCTGGCCGGCAGCGGGGCGTCCAGCAGCGAGGCGACCAACGGCAAGGATGCCGGCTGGTTCATGCCACGGCTCCGGCGGGATGACTTGCACCGATGCCTGCGTAACCGTGTTCCTCCAGCTTCAGCGCCAGCGACTTGTCGCCGCTCTCGACGATGCGGCCGTCGGCCAGCACGTGCACGAAATCCGGCACCACGTAATCGAGCAGGCGCTGGTAGTGGGTGATCATCAGGAACGCGCGCTGCGGCGAGCGCAGCGTGTTGACGCCCTGCGCCACCTGCTTCAGCGCATCGATGTCCAGGCCCGAATCGGTCTCGTCGAGGATCGCCAGTTGCGGCTCCAGCACGGCCATCTGGAAGATCTCGTTGCGCTTCTTCTCGCCGCCGGAAAAACCCTCGTTGACGGCACGATGCAGCAGCTCATCGGAGATCTGCATCACCTTCAGCTTCTCGCGTACCAGTTTGAGGAACTGCATGGAATCGAGTTCCTTCTCGCCACGCACCTTGCGCTGCGCGTTCAAGGCCGCGCGCAGGAAATAGGTGTTGTTGACGCCGGGAATCTCCACCGGGTACTGGAACGCCAGGAACACGCCGGCGGCCGCGCGCGCCTCGGGTGCCAACGTCAGCAGGTCGATGCCGTTGTAGGTCACCGTGCCGGCTGTCACTTCATAGCCTTCGCGGCCTGACAGCACATTGCCCAACGTGGACTTGCCCGCGCCGTTGGGCCCCATGATCGCGTGTACCTCACCCGCGTTCACTTCGAGGCTGAGCCCCTTGAGGATTTCCTTGCCCTCGACGCGGGCGTGGAGGTTTTCGATTTTCAGCATGGTTTCAACTCGACACGATCTGTAGGAGCGCACCTCGTGCGCGATGGGGTTCGCCGGGAAATGCATCGCGCACAGAGTGCGCTCCTGCATCAACCAACGGCACCTTCGAGGCTGACCTCAAGCAACTTCTTCGCCTCCACCGCGAACTCCATCGGCAGTTCGCGGAAGACCTGCTTGCAGAAACCGTCGACGATCATCGACACGGCGTCTTCCTCGGGGATGCCGCGCGCACGGCAGTAGAACATCTGGTCGTCGGAGATCTTCGAGGTGGTGGCCTCGTGCTCGACGATCGCGGTGGGATTCTTCACTTCCATGTACGGGAAGGTGTGCGCGCCGCACTTCTTGCCGATCAGCAGGCTGTCGCACTGGGTGTAGTTGCGCGCGCCCTCGGCGCCCTTCTCCATCTTCACCAGGCCGCGGTAGCTGTTGGAGCTGCGCCCGGCGCTGATGCCCTTGGAGACGATCTTCGACTTGGTGTATTTGCCGAGGTGGATCATCTTGGTGCCGGTGTCGGCCTGCTGGAAGTGATGGGTCAGCGCCACCGAGTAGAACTCGCCCACCGAGCGGTCGCCGCGCAGCACCACGGAAGGGTATTTCCAGGTGATCGCCGAGCCGGTTTCCACCTGGGTCCAGCTGATCTTGGAATCGTCGCCGCGGCAGTCGCCGCGCTTGGTGACGAAGTTGTAGATGCCGCCCACACCGTTCTCGTCGCCGGGGTACCAGTTCTGCACGGTGGAGTACTTGATCTGCGCCTTTTCCAGCGCGACCAGCTCGACCACCGCCGCATGCAGCTGGTTCTCGTCGCGCTTCGGTGCGGTGCAGCCTTCGAGGTAGGAGACGTGGGCGCCTTCCTCGGCCACGATCAGGGTGCGTTCGAACTGGCCGGTGTTCTGCGCGTTGATGCGGAAGTAGGTGGACAGCTCCATCGGGCAGCGCACGCCCTTCGGGATGAACACGAAGCTGCCGTCGGAGAACACCGCCGAGTTCAGCGCGGCGAAGAAGTTGTCGCCGGTGGGCACCACACTGCCCAGGTATTTGCGCACGATGTCCGGGTATTCGCGGATCGCCTCGCTCATCGAGCAGAACAGCACGCCGGCCTCGGCCAGCTGCTTGCGGAAGGTGGTGCCGACCGAGACCGAGTCGAATACCGCATCCACCGCCACGCCAGCCAGCGCCGCGCGCTCGTGCAGCGGAATGCCCAGTTTCTCGTAGGTTTCCAGCAGCGCCGGGTCGACTTCGTCCAGCGATTTCGGCGCAACCTTGGGTGCGGCGTAGTAGCTGATCGCCTGGTAGTCGATCGGATCGATATTGAGCTTGGCCCAGTCCGGCTTCGGCATGGTCAGCCAGTGGCGATAGGCATCGAGCCGCCACTCGGTCATCCACTCCGGTTCGTGCTTGATCGCCGAGATCGCACGGACGGTGCTCTCGTCCAGACCCGGCGGCAAGCCGGTCATCTCGATCTTGGTGATGAAGCCGGCCGAATAAGTGCGGCCGAGAGCCTCGGCCACGTCGGCGTTGTCGCGAAGCGTGGCGGCGCTGCTGCTCTGCTTGTTCATGATCTCGTTCATTCGGTGGTGACCCGGCGGGCTTTCGCCGGCATCGCGATGTCACTGACCGCCACAAGGGCGATCCTGCGCGACGCCCGTGGCGGCTGCGGCTTGAGCATGTCGGCCAGGCTGACCGCGCGCAGCGCGTTGTCCAGCACGTTGTTGATCCGTTGCCAGCTGCCGCGCACGCCGCATTGCGACTCGCGATCGCAGTGGCCTTCGCCAGCGCTGCATTCGGTCATGCCGATCGGGCCTTCCAGCGCCTCGACGATCTCGGCCAGCGAGATCTCGCCGGCCGGGCGGGCCAGCCGGTAGCCGCCGTTGACGCCGCGAAACGACTCGACCAGCGCGGCATGGCCGAGCGCTTTGAGCAGCTTGCTTACCGTGGGCAGCTCCAGCCGCGTCTCGTCGGCGATCTGCACCGTGCTGAGCACGTCGGTCGGGTGCGCGGCGATGCAGGTCATCACCACGGTCGCGTAATCGGTCAGTCGGCTGACGCGGAGCATGGGGGGACGCTCTGGCTGGGCCATCGAATCGGGACTAAAATGGTACTGATTTGATGCGGTGCGGTCAATCCATGCCACGCACCAGCATCGTGCAATGCCTCCCGCCGATTGCCCGCAAGTCGTGCATGTGCTGCTCCACCACGCGATTCAGGCCCCCCACGCACTGCGCCAAGCCTTGTCCTGAAGTGCTGGCACGCATCGTGCTGCGATGCAATAGAACTCACCGACGCGGGAGCACGCCATGAAGTGGATCACGGCCGTCATCAAGCCGTTCACGCTGGACGATGTGCGCGAGGCGCTGGCCGAGGCCGGTGTACAGGGCATGACCGTGACCGAGGTGAAGGGCTTCGGCCGTCAGCACGGACATACCGAGCTGTATCGCGGTGCCGAGTACGTGGTGGACTTCCTGCCCAAGCTGAAGATCGAGATAGCCGTGGACGACGATCGCCTCGACCACGCGGTCGAGGCGATCGGCAGCGCAGCGCGCACCGGCAAGATCGGCGACGGCAAGATCTTCGTCAGCGAGCTCGAACAAGTCATCCGTATCCGCACGCAGGAGGTCGATGGCGATGCGCTTTGAGATGAGGCGGGGATCGGGGAATCCCGCAAGGGGACTTCCTGACGGTCGCAGGGAACGGGGAACGGGTGGGCTGCCCCAGGCGACGCGGTGGATTGCGCTGATTGTTGGTGGCGCGCCGTTGAGTGCGCTCGCTGCTGCGCCGGCAACACTCGACAGCGGCGACACCGCCTGGATGCTCACGGCGACCATGCTGGTGTTGCTGATGACGATACCGGGGCTGGCGCTGTTCTACGGCGGCATGGTGCGTGCCAAGAACCTGTTGTCGGTGCTGATGCAGTGCTTCGCGATCACCGCGCTGATCAGCGTGTTGTGGATGCTGTACGGCTACAGCGCGGCGTTCAGCACGGCCGGGATGCAGGCCGGCACGACCAACCTGCACTCGTTCGTGGGCGGGCTGGATCGCGCGCTGTTCGCGGGCATGACGCCGCATAGCCTCTACCAGCGCGTGCCGGAAAGCGTGTTCGCGATGTTCCAGCTGACCTTCGCCATCATCACGCCGGCCTTGATCGTGGGCGCGGTGGCCGAGCGCATGAAGTTCTCCGCATTGCTGGTGTTCACCGCCGCCTGGTTCACCGTGGTCTACCTGCCGATGGCGCACATGGTGTGGGGCGGCCCCGGTTCGTTCCTCGGCGATCTGGGCGTGCTCGACTTTGCCGGCGGCACCGTGGTGCACATCAACGCCGGCATCGCCGGGCTGGTCGCCTGCCTGGTGCTGGGCCGGCGACGCGGTTACCCGCATGTACCGATGCCGCCGCACAACCTCGGCTACACCCTGATCGGGGCCAGCATGCTGTGGCTGGGCTGGTTCGGTTTCAACGCCGGCTCGGCGGTGGCCGCGAACGGCAGTGCCGGCATGGCGATGCTGGTGACCCAGATCGCCACGGCCGCCGCCGCATTGAGCTGGATGGCGATCGAATGGATCATCCACCGCCGCGCCAGCGTGCTCGGCATCGCCTCCGGCGCGGTCGCCGGCCTGGTCGCGATCACCCCTGCCGCCGGCACCATCGGGCCGGGTGGCGCGCTGATCCTCGGCGTGATCGCGGGCGTGATCTGCTTCCTCGCCGCGACCCGGCTCAAGCATCGTTTCGGCTACGACGACAGCCTCGACGTGTTTGGCGTGCACGCCATCGCCGGCATCATCGGCGCCCTGCTGACCGGACCGTTCGCATCCGCCGCGCTGGGCGGCTTCGGCAACATCGAACATCCCCTGTTGCAACTGTGGATCCAGTGCAAGGGCGTTGGCTTTACCGTGCTGTGGAGCGGGCTGCTCAGCCTGCTGATCCTGAAGGCGATCGACTGGACCATCGGCCTGCGCGTGGATGAAGAACAGGAACAGGTCGGGCTGGATCTGGCCCTTCACGAGGAGCGCGCCTACAACCTGTCCTGAGCGGGCAGTGGATGGCGACACGGCAGCGGCCATATCGCCATCCACTTCATCGTCACGCTTCGCCGCGTCGCCGTGCCACGCGTTCCTCGATCCAGTCGTACAGCACCGGCAGCAGCACCAGCGTCAGCAGGGTCGAGGTAATCAGCCCGCCCACCACCACGGTGGCAAGCGGACGCTGGGTTTCCGCACCGACGCCGCTGGAGAGCAGCATCGGCACCAGGCCCAGGATCGCCACGCTCGCGGTCATCATCACGGGTCGCATGCGTAGTGCCGTGCCGCGGATCACTGCCTCCCGGACGGGCAGCCCTTTCTCACGCTGCTCGTTCAAGAAGCTCACCAGCACGATGCCGTTCAACATCGCCACGCCGAACACCGCGATAAAGCCGATCGCCGAAGGTACTGACAAGTATTGCCCGGTAATCGCCAAGCCCACGATGCCGCCGATGGTGGCAAACGGCACGTTGGCCAGGATCAGCGCGGCGTACTTCACCGAATTGAACGCGGTGTAAAGCAGCACGAAGATGAAGAAGATCGTCGCCGGCACGATCAATGACAACCGCTTCAACGCCCGCTGCTGGTTCTCGAACGCGCCGCCCCATTCGCTGTAATAGCTGGTCGGCAACTTCACCTGCTGGGCGATGGCGGCGTTGGCGTCCTTGACGAAACCGTCGATATCGCGCCCGCGCACGTCCATCTGGATCACTGCATAGCGCTGCAACTGCTCGCGGCGGATGAACGAATAACCTTCCGCATCGCTGACCTCAGCCACTTGCGACAGCTGCACCAAAGCACCACTGCCCGTTCGGATCGGAATGCGTTGGATCGCCGGCAAGGATGCCTTGTCAGCATCGTCCAGCCGCACTGCGATATCGAAGCGCTTCACGCCATCGAGCAGCGTGGTCACCGGCTCGCCGCCGATGCCGTTCTTCACCACCGTCAGCACGTCGTCGGCGTTCAGGCCGTAACGGGCCAGCGCATCGCGATCCACCTTGATGCGGATCTGCGGCTTGCCGATGTTTGCCTCCAGCGCGAGATCCGCCACACCGGGCACGCCGGCCAGCACGTTCTTGATGCGGCCACTGAGACGATCGAGCTCGCCCAGGTCATCGCCGTAGATCTTCAGCGCCAAGGTGGCCCGTACGCCGGAGATCAACTCCTCGATGCGCATCTGGATCGGTTGGGTATAGCTCACTACTGCGGTGGGCAATGCCGCCGACAATGCCTTCTGCATCGCTTCCTCGATGCTTTCCAGCGTCTCGCCCTTGCGCCATTGATCCTTCGGTTTCAGCGGCGTGTAGACCTCCATGTAGTTCACGTCCGCGGTCTCACCCTTCTCGGCACGGCCGATCATCGCCAGCGTGGTGTCCACCTCCGGAAACTTCTGCTTGATCAGCGCCGACACCTGTTTGGAGATGTTGATCGACTCATCCAGCGAGGTCGATGGAATCGAGGTGATGCGCCACATGATGGCGCCTTCCTTCAGATTGGGCATGAACTCCTTGCCGAGGAACGGGAACAGCGCCAGGCTGCCGATCAAGGCTCCGCCGGCGATGCCAAGGACGAGCTTGCGGCGGGCAAGCGCCCAGGCGAGCACCGTGGCGTAATGGCGCTTCAGGAACGCGACCAGCCAGGTGTCCTTCTCTTCCTTCGGCTTCAACACCAGCGCGGCGAGCACCGGTATCAAGGTCAGCGCGAGGATCAGCGAGCCAGCCATCGCGAAGCTGATGTTGAACGCCATCGGCTTGAACATCTTGCCTTCCAGCCCCTGCAGACTGAACAGAGGCAGGAACACCACGATGATGATCAGGATGGCGAACGCCATCGGGTTGGCCACCTCGCGCGCCGCGGCCAGCACCGCCGAGGTGCGATCCACCGGGCCACCATGTGCCTTGCGCTCGGCCATGATGCGGTAGGCGTTTTCGACCATCACCACGGCCCCATCCACCATCATGCCGATACCTATCGCCAGGCCCGCCAGCGACATCAAGTTGGCGGAAAGGCCCGCCTGATTCATGCAGATGAAGGCGATCAGCATCGCCAATGGCAACGCCACCACGACCACCAGCGCACTGCGGAACTCGCCCAGGAACAGGAACAGCACGAGCGCCACCAGGATCGAACCTTCCACCAGCGCACGCACCGCGGTGCTCACCGTCGCGTTGACCAGTTCGGTGCGCTCGTACACCGGCTTCACGACCACGCCCGGCGGCAAGGATTGCTTTACCGTGTCGAGCTTGGCCTTGACTGCATCGACCACACTCTTGGCGTTCTCGCCGATGCGTGCCAACGCCATGCCCAATACCACTTCCTTGCCGTCGCGCGTCACCGCACCGGTACGTGGTGCGCCCGCTTCGGTGATCGTGGCAACGTCACGCACGTAGACCGGCGTGCCATCCTCCGTTTTGAGGACGATGTTGCCCAGATCCGTGGCGTTCTGGATAAGCCCCAGTCCGCGCACCAGATACTGCTCACGCCCCACGTCGACGAAGTTGCCGCCGACCTGCGCGTTGTTCGCCTGCAGCGCCTCGATCACCTCCTTGAAGCCAAGCTTGTGCGCGATCAGTTTCATCGGGTCGATGCGTACCTGGAACTGCTTTTCCTGGCCGCCCCACGAGGTGACGTCATCGACACCGGGGGCGGTGCGCAGGATCAGGCGGATGGTCCAGTCCTGCAGCGTGCGCAGGTCCATGTCGTTCGGTGCCGCGCCCGCTGTTGCACCTTTCAAGGTGTTGTCGGCGGGCTCGACGGTGTACCAGAACACCTGACCGAGACCGGAGGTGTTCGGCCCCATCTCCGGTTTGCCATAACCTGCCGGCAAGCGATCACCCACTTGCTGCAGGCGCTCGTTGACCAGCTGGCGGGCGAAGTAGGTGTCCATGCTGTCGTCGAAATACACCGACACATACGACAAGCCGAACAGGCTCACCGAGCGGATCTGCTCCACTTTGGGCAAACCGGCGAGCGCCGACTCCACCGGCGTGGTGAGGAGTTGCTCCACATCTTCCGCCGCCAGCCCCGAGGCTTCGGTGTAGACATTGACCTGCACCGGCGTCACGTCCGGGAAGGCATCAATGGGCAGCTGACGCACGGCCTGGAAACCAAGGAACCCGATCACCACGAAAATGATCAGCACCAGCACCTTGTACCGCAGAGAGAATTCAACCAGACGTTCCAACATCATTCTTCTCCCAGCTGCGAGCGGAGTAGACGCGCCTTGAGCGCGAACGCACCCTTGCGCACGTAGCTGTCGCCGGCTTTGAGGCCCCGGGTGACCACCGTCCAACCATCTCGCGTGTCAGCGACCATGACGAACGCCGGCTCGAACTGGCCGTTGCCTCTGGCGAGGAACACGGTCGGCTGGTTCTGCAGCAGCACGATCGCTTCGGCGGGCACGGCCAATTTCCGTGCGCCAGCGCCGACGGCGATGCGTGCCTCGACAAACTCACCCGGGTGCAACAGATCCTTTCGATTGTCGACTTCGATGCGCACCGGTACCGTGCGCGTGCGCTCGTCGGTCTGATGCGAGCGCTGGACGACCTTGCCGGGAGTCACCGTGTCATGCACAAGGATGCGAGCGTCGGCGTCCGGCTTGACCCGCTCGGCGTCGTCCGGCGACATCTGGGCGACAACCCACACCGAATCTTCCTTGACCAGGGTGAACAGGGTCCGGCCGGGTTCCACCCGTTCACCCACCAAGAACTCGTCGGTGGTGACGCGGCCACCGGCCGGCGCGAGCAACTCGAAGCTGCCGTCGGCACCGGCCGATCCCTTGCGCAGTAGACCGCTGATCTGGCCGTCGGACAGGCCATAGGCGCGCAACTTGGCACGGGCCTGGTCGCGCTGCACCTTCGCTTCGTTGTAGCGCCGTGCCGATACCGCCTGCGGTCCCAGCGACGCGATCCGTTGCCAATCCTGTTCGGCCACGATCAGCGCACCCTGAGTTTCGGCTACTTGCACGCCGGAGAGCACGACCAACGGCTGGCCGGCCTTCACCACGTCACCGAGTTTGGCCTTGCGGGCGAGCACCTGGGATTCCACGCGCGGCGACACCAGCACGGTGGAATAGGCATCGGCTTTCACTTCGCCGGGGGCTTTCAGTTCGTCGGTCAAGGCGCGAGGGGCGACCTTGTCGAGCACGATGCCGGCGTCCTTGATCGCCTTGGCATCCAACGCAAGTGGATTGGCAGCTACCGGCTCTTGCGCCATGACGGAGCCGGCCAGCGCCGCCAACAACGCCATGCCCAACAGACTGCGCTTAAAAAGAGAGAGATTCATCGGGAGATTTCCTGATTGAGGCCGACCGGAGTGCGGCCATCGAGCCAGTCGGTCAGACGGTCCGCGGCGGCGAGGTAGTCGAACCAGGTCTGCCAGGTCTGGCTTTCCAGTGCCTGGCCGGACAACGCGGTGTCCAGGCTCTGTTTGAGTTGCACGAGGTAATCGGACGTGCTGATTTCGCCGGCGCGCCAGAGCTTCTCCAGCAGTGCGGTGCGGTCCTCGAAGGCGGCAGCGCGACCGCTGCGGAACGCCTCGGTGGCATGCCGCAAGGCGGCATAGCGGGCTTGCGCTTCCTGCAGCCCGGCGCGCAACACAAACTGGCGCGAACGCACGCGGGCGGCTGCCGCATCGGCCTCCGCCCGGGCGGCAGCCACTTCGGCACGACCGGTGTTGAGCACCGGCAACGGAATGGACACGCTCAGACCGATCACCTGATCGGTATGCGGCCCGCTGCGCACCTGTCCGCCGGTCAAACTCAGCGTAGGATCGGGGATACGTGCCCGACGGGCGACCTGTACACCGGCCTCGGCGCCCGTTTGCTGAGCACGGGATTGCCGCAGTTCGGGCAGCTCATCGACGGGCAACGGCGTGACACTGCCCGCCGCCGGTGACAGGCCGCGGGGCAACACTGGCAACGCGGCGAGTTGATCGCCGCTGATGGCCAGCAATGCCGCGCGGGCCGCCGCTTCATTGCCCGCGAGTGTGGCTTGTTGCACCTGCGCCTCACCGAGCGCCAGACCGGCCAGATCACGTTCCGGACTACTGATGTCGCCCACCTTCAGCCGCTGTGCGGCCAAATCATCGAAGCGTTGCATCAGGACAAGACGGCGCTGGCCCAGTTCGCTCTGTCGGGCGGCGAGTGCGGCCGTCGACCAGGCTTTCAACCAGCGTGCAGCGACGTCACGACGCAACAGGTTGTAGCCCGCCTCGGCAGCAAGCAACTCGGCCTCACCTTGACTGGCCCGGGCGCGGCGCTTGCCGGACAGATCCAGCGGCAGACTGATGCCGGCCGTGCGTCGATTGACGTCGGCGTTCTCCGCATCGAGCGAAAGCGACGGGTTGTACAGCGGCTGTGCGGCAGCACGCGCACGAGCACGGGCGGCGTCAAGATCCGCCCGCCCGGCTTGCACCTCGGGGCTGGCTTGCCAGATGCGACGCACCGCCTCTTGCAACGGGGACGATGCCAGCGATGCCGGTAGAGCAACGACCGGTAGGGACGGATGGGATACGGGTGCGGCACCGAGCATCGCCGCGCACAGCAGACACACGGCGCCGATGGGCACCGAACGTAGAACAGACATGAAGCGATCTCCTGAAAACGACCACGAGGTGACGGACCGCAAGGCGGCTTCGTCGCGGAACGGTGTGGTTTCAGGCGATGGGGGGGCGCAGCAACGAGCCGGTCTTTACCGGTACAAGGCCCAGAGAGAGACGGGAAGACTCCCTCGTCACGTCGAGGAGCGCGACGGAGAGCGTGATGCTGGTCGTCAAGGTCAGTGCATGTGCACAGGTGCAATGACAGCCACCCGCTTCACCCAGCAGGCATGCGTTGTCGTCAGGCGCAGCTGTGGTTGCCGAGTCCATGGTTGCGAGTGCGCTGGTAGCCGTTTGCGTATCGGCCAGCCGGGCTGCGGCGGGATCGTCACCCAGGCAGATCGAACCCATGACCAGCTTGATCAGCAGTACCGCGACAGCCAGCACCCACAGGCCGCGGTGGCGGCGCAGATGGGTCAGCAGTGGCGGTTTGGCATGAATCACTTGATTATCGTAAGCAATCATCGACGTGTTAGACAATTGCGTTGCCGACCGGGGCTATCCCATCAGTCGCGTAATATGCGCTCATGAAACTTGCGAATCCTGACCACACTCACGGCATCCTCCAGGCACTGGCTGCCGCTGCGCTGTTTGGCATCAGCACACCGCTCGCCAAGATATTGCTCGGCAGCATGCCGCCACTCTTGTTGGCAGGCTTGTTGTATGTCGGCTCGGGCATCGGACTGTCGTTGTGGATGCTGCTGCGCAAAGCACGCCACCAAGTAACCATCGAAGCGCCTTTGGTTCGTCGCGACATGCCATGGCTTGCCGGTGCGGTCCTGTCGGGTGGTGTGCTCGGGCCGATCCTTCTCATGGTGGGACTGACACGCACGCCGGCCTCGACCGCTTCGCTGCTGCTGAATTTGGAAGGGGTTCTAACCGCTGTGATCGCGTGGGTCGTGTTTCGCGAGAATGTGGATCGCCGAGTTTTGCTCGGCATGCTGGCGATCGTTGCCGGTAGCACGCTGCTTTCCTGGCAGCGTCAGCTGAGTACCGAAATTCCATGGAGTGCCTTGGCGATCGCCGGTGCCTGCCTGTGCTGGGCGATCGACAACAACCTGACCCGGCAGGTGGCCGGAGGCGACCCCATGCAAATCGCCGCAATCAAGGGAGGTGTGGCCGGCGCGATCAATGTGATCCTTGCACTTGTCATGGGTTACCGCTTTCCCGCCGCGCTCCCCTTGCTGGCCACGGGCGTGCTCGGCTTTGTCGGCTACGGTTTGAGCCTGCTGCTTTTCGTGCTCGCCTTGCGGAGTCTGGGCACCGCGCGAACCGGCGCCTATTTTTCCACGGCACCTTTTCTGGGCGCCGCACTCTCTCTGGCATTGTTTGCCGAACACGCCGACCTCACGTTCTGGCTGGCTGGCGCCCTGATGGCCATCGGTGTCTGGCTGCACGTAAGCGAGAGCCACGAGCATGAACATGCGCACCAGGCCCTGGCACACAATCATCGCCATCGCCACGATACCCATCACCAGCATACGCACGATTTCCCGTGGGACGGCGAGGAGCCGCACACCCATCCGCATGTACACGAACCCATGATCCACAGCCACCCGCATTACCCGGATCTGCATCACCGCCACGGGCACTGAGGACGACACGACATGAATCGGCAGCCGCACTGGGAAAGCGTCTACACGACCAAGGCCACCGATGCGGTCAGCTGGTACCGGCCGCACCTGGATAGGTCGCTCGCCCTGATCGAACAGGTCGCATCAGATCGCCATGCCGCCGTGCTCGATGTCGGTGGCGGTGCGTCGACCCTGGTCGACGATCTGCTCGCGCGCGGCTATCGCGATCTCAGTGTCCTCGATATTTCGGCGGAAGCTTTGAGCATTGCCCGAAATCGCCTCGGCGAGTCGGCGAATGCAGTGACTTGGCTCTCGGTCGATCTTATCGATGCACCGCTGCAAAAAGCGCGCTACGACCTGTGGCACGACCGCGCTGTCTTCCACTTTATGACCGAAGTCGATCAGCGCGTGAACTACGTGCGGCAGCTGACCCACGCGCTGAAGCCGGGCGGCCATGCCGTGCTCGCCACGTTCGGTCCGGACGGCCCGATGAAGTGCAGCGGACTGGATACGGTGCGCTACGACATCGAGGGGTTGATGCGTGCGCTCGGCGATGGTTTCGCGCTGATCGACAGCACGTTGGAACTTCATGCGACACCGTTCGGCAACACGCAGCAATTTCTTTATGCCCTGTTCCAGCGGGTGTCTGCCCATACCACCTGAGCGACAAGCTGATGGCGAACTGCGACGAATGCTGCGGAGCCGCGGCCACGTACCGCGCCGGTTCCCTTTCTACCGCCCGTGCGCCTCGCTAAGCTGGCGGCATGACTCACACCTCCGAACGCTGCACTGCCCGTCTCGCCTGGACCCGCCAGGTGCTCGCCGACTCCACCCTCATGCTCACGCCCGCCTCGACCGATGCCAGCTTCCGCAGCTACTGGCGCACGCAACACGACGGCCACAGCTGGATCGTGATGGATTCGCCGCCAGCGCTGGAAGATCCGCAGCCGTGGCTGGAGATCGGCGCGCGCCTGTCCGCTGCCGGCCTGCACGTGCCAGCGGTGCGCGCACACGATGTGGAACAGGGCTTCCTGCTGATCGAGGACCTCGGTTCGCAGTTGTATCTGCCGGCATTGAACGACGACACGGTCGATGCCTTGTACGGCGATGCGATGGACGCGCTGCTGCGCATGCAGCGCGACGTGGATGCGGCCGGCATGCAGCCCTACGACCACGCCTTCCTGCAGCGCGAACTGGAGATCATGCCGGAGTGGTTCCTGCGCCGGCACATCAACTACACGCCTGAATGCGAAGAGTGGGACGTGCTGGAGGTGGCGTTCACCACGCTGTTGCGCAACGCCCTGGCGCAACCACGCTGCTTCGTGCATCGCGATTACCACAGCCGCAACCTGCTGATCACGGCAGACAACAACCCTGGCATCATCGACTTCCAGGGTGCACTGCATGGTCCGATCGCCTATGACCTCGCCTCCCTGCTGCGCGACTGTTATATCGCGTGGGATCGCGCACGCGTCGAGGCCTGGGTCGAAACCTACCGACTGCGCCTGCAGGCTGCCGGACTGATAGTCGCGGACGTCGACCGCCAACGCTTCCTGCGCTGGTTCGACCTGATCGGCCTGCAGCGCCACATCAAGGTGCTCGGGATCTTCTGCCGGTTGTGCTATCGCGATGGCAAGCAGGGGTATCTCGACGATCTGCCACGTGTCTACGACTACGTGATCGAGGTGGCCGGCCGCTATCCCGAACTGGCCGATTTCGTGGCACTGTTGCGACGCTGCGTCGGCGGCCGCGACCTGCGCTTGCCGATGGCCGCATGAAGCACGCACTGATCTTCGCTGCCGGCCTTGGCGAACGCATGCGTCCGCTGACCGACCACACCCCCAAACCGCTGCTGCCGGTCGGCGGCAAACCGTTGATCGTCTGGCATCTCGAAAAACTGGCGGCGGCCGGAGTGCATTACGTGGTGATCAATACCTCGCACCTGGCCGAACAGTTTCCCGACATGCTGGGCGACGGTTCGCGCTGGGGTTTGCGCATTCGCTATGCCTATGAAGGCAGCACGCCGCTGGAGACCGGCGGCGGCATGCTGAACGCGCTGCCGCTGCTCGGGCACGAGCCGTTCCTCGTGGTGAGCGGCGACGTATGGTGCGACGCGGATTTCGCCACCCTGCCCGCCGCGCCCGAAGCTGTCGCGCACCTGCTGATGGTCGACAACCCGGCGCATCACCCGAACGGCGATTTCCGGCTGGACGAGCAGGGTCGACTGCACGATGACGGCGGCCCACGGCTCACCTACAGCGGTATCGGCGTGTTTCGCCGCGAGCTGCTGGACGGCTGGTTCGAGGTAGTCGGCGACGCACCGGGCGCCGACGCGAAACCGCCGCGATTCAAGTTGCGGCCGTTGCTGGAGACGGCGATGGCGTACGGAAGGGTCGGTGGCTCGCATCATCGCGGCGCATGGACCGACGTCGGTACGCCGGCGCGATTGGCGCAGCTGGAATCCGCACTGGGCACATAGCATCGCGCGCCGCAGATCCTGTGGGAGTGGCTTCAGCCGCGATGCTTTGCTGGCAGCTTGAAAAGGCATCGCGGCTGAAGCCGCTCCCACAAAAAAACGGCCCGGTACAAGCCGGGCCGTTTTCGACAAGGCAGGCTTACGGACGGCGCGCCAGCTCCGGGTTTTCCTTGGTGACCGGCATCAGGTCCTTCTTCGATACGCCCAGCCACAGCAGGATCGGACTGGCGACGAAGATGGAGGACAGCGTGCCGACCACGATGCCGATCAGCATGGTCACGGCGAAGCCGTGCACGGCAGGGCCACCGAAGAAATACAACGCGCCCATGGTGATCGCCGTGAACAGCGAGGTGATGATGGTTCGCGACAGCGTGTTGTTGATCGAGCGGTTGAGGATCTCTTCCGGCTCGGCCTTGCGCGCGAGACGGAACAACTCGCGGATGCGGTCGAACACCACCACCTTGTCGTTGATGGAGTAACCGATCACCGCCAGCACCGAGGCCAGCACGGTCATGTCGAACTCGCGCTGCGCCAGCGCCAGGATGCCCAGGGTCACCAGTACGTCATGGATTTCGGTGGCCACGGCGGCGATCGCGAAGCGGCGCTCGAAGCGTATCCACAGGTAAGCCATGATGCCCAGGATCACGAACACGGCAGCGACGGTGCCGTCGCTCTTCAGTTCCGCACCGACTTCCGCGGTGACCAGTTCGCGACTCTTCAGCTTGGCGTCTTTACGCGCCACATGCAGCGTCTTCAGCACGTCGGCGGAAATGAGGTCGAGATTGACCTTGCCGCTGGCGTCGACCGCTTTCTTGTCGTCCTTCGGCTGCATGCGGATCGACACCTCGCGGGTGCCGCCAAGGCTTTGCACCATCGCATGGTCGAAACCACCCTTCTCCAGCGCGGTACGCACGTCGGAGATTTCCACCGACTGGTCGTAGTCGATCACCATCGAAACGCCGCCGGTGAAATCGAGCGCGTAGTTCAGCCCCCTGGTCACGATCAATCCGATCGAGGCGACCATCAGGAAGATGGCGATGGCAATGCTGAACTTGCGCATGCCAAGGAAGTTGATGTTGCTGTCGTGATTGAAGATTTCCATGGTGGTTCCTTAGACCGACAGCGTCTTGAGCTTGCGGTGGCCGTGGATCAGCGCGGTGAACGCGTGGGTCAGCGTCACCGAGGTGAACAGCGAGGTCAGGATGCCGATCATCAGCGTCACGCCGAAGCCCTTGATCGCGCCGGTACCCATCGTGGTCAGCGCCAGGGCGGCGATCAGATGGGTGACGTTGGCGTCCAGGATGGTCGACCAGGCCTTCTCGTAACCGGCGCGGATCGATGCATGCGGGCTTGAACCGTTGCGCAGTTCCTCACGCACGCGCTCGCAGATCAGCACGTTGGCGTCGATCGCCATGCCCAGCGTCAGCACGATGCCGGCCACGCCCGGCATGGTCAGGGTGACCCCGATCAGCGACATCACCGCCACCAGGATCACCAGGTTGAAGAACAACGCGATATCGGCGACCAGGCCGAACAGCTTGTAGTAGATCGCCGCTGCCAGCAGCACCAGGGCCAGGCCCAGCAGCACCGCCTTGAAGCCTTTGTCGATATTGTCCTGACCGAGGCTCGCGCCGATCACGCTTTCCTCGACGACGTCCATCGGCGCCGCCAGTGCGCCGCCCTTGAGCAGCAGGGCCAGGTCGGAAGCTTCCTTCGGGCTCCCCAGGCCGGTGGTCTGGAACTGCTTGCTGAAGGGACTGGCGATCGAGGCGTCGTTGATCACCGTCTCGGTGACTTTCGGGACGCGCACTTCCTTGCCGTCGACGATCTTGGTCTCGTAGACCTGCTCGACATACACCACCGCCATCGGCTTGCCGACGTTGGCGTTGGTGAAGTCGCCCATCTTCTTGGCGCCGGCGGCATTCAGGGTAACGTCGACCTTCGGCGTGCCGCTCTGCTGGTCGATGCCGGACGAGGCGTCCACCAGCTGGTTGCCGGTCACGATGATGCGCTTGCTCACCAGCACCGGCAGATGGCTGCCACGCATGTAGTAGAGGTTGGCGTCGGGCGGGATGTTGCCGGTGCGCGCCGCTTCCTGTGCCTGTGCATCGCCGGCCTGGCCGATGCCGGGACGGTATTGCAGCGTGGCAACGGCGCCGATCAGTTTCTTCGCCTCGGTCGGATCCTGCACGCCGGCCAGTTCGACCACGATGCGGCTCTCGCCCTGCTGCTGGATCAACGGCTCGGACACGCCCAGCGCGTTGATGCGGTTGCGCAGCGTGCCGAGGTTCTGGGTGATCGCGCTGCGCGCCAGTTCGCGCAACTTCTCCGGCTTGATCGTGACGTTCAGGGTAAACCGGTCGCCCGTGCTGGGGCCGGTCGCCACGTTGAGATCGGTGTATTCGTTGGCGATCGCGTCGGCCGATTTCGATCGGTCGTCTTCCGAGCGCAGGATCACCGTGATGCCCTGGCCGCGCACGGTATTGCGCACAACCGACTCGTAGTGAATGTTGTGCTGCCGCAGCAGCGTGCGGATATCGTCCGCATAGCTGTTTTCCTGCTTGTCGATCGCGTCGCCCTGATCGACCTGCATGAGGAAGTGCACGCCACCCTGCAGATCCAGGCCCAGCGGCATCGAGCGTGCGCCGATCGCCTGCAGCCAGCCGGGCACATTGGACTGCAGCTTGAACGCCACGGTGTAGCCGTCGCCGAGCGCCGCCTTGATCACGTCGGAGCCGCTTTTCTGCACGTCGGAGTTGGGGAATGTCGCCAGCAGATGATCGCCATCCACCACCACGTCGGTGACGGCGATGTGCTTGCTGGCCAACGCCGCAGTGACTTTCTGCTGCACGGACTGATCGATCGGCGGAGCGTCGCGATTGGCCGTGACCTGCACCGCCAGCAACGGCGGGAATGCGTTCGGCAAGGCGTAGATGATGCCGAACAGCATCACCAACGCGACCAGCGCGTACTTCCAGCGGGGAAAATCACTCATGCCTTGCACCCGTCAAAGCCACGGCAAGACGCCGTGGCGATAGCAACAATCAAGAAATAGCCGTGTTGAAGACAGCCGCCGCGACCGGCCCGCTGCCTCGAACCCGTCCTCAAGCGGACTTCAGCGAGCCCTTGGGCAACACCTGCTGGACCGATCCCTTCTGCACCTTGACCTTCACGCCGGCCGCGATCTCGACCGTGATGAATGTCTCGCCCACTTCCTCCACGCGTCCGGCGATGCCGCCGTTGGTGACGACCTCATCGCCCTTGGACAAGCCGGCGATGAGCGCGCGATGCTCCTTCTGCCGCTTCATCTGCGGGCGGATCATCATGAAATACATCAGGCCGAACAGCACCGCCATCATGATGATCATGGACATGCCGCCGCCGGCAGGCTGGGCGGCCGCCTGGGCGATCACGGGAGAGATCGGAAGACTCATCGTTTTTGTCTCGCAAGTTATGGCGCAGCCGGCGATTTCAGCTGAACGCCTGATAAAAGATTCTCGATTATGCCATGCACCCCCGAACCATGCACGGCAGCGTCTGCCGCGTTGCAGCGCGGCACCCGACCCTTACTGAGGGCAGGCACCGGCGGTTGCAAGGCGACCCTGCGACGTGGCCGCGCACTGGCGACGGGCGTAGAACTCGGCCGTGAACGATTCCAGCGTACGGCTGGCGATCGCCCCCCGCAGCCCGGCCATCAGGCGCTGGTAGTAGCGCAGGTTGTGCATGGTGGCGAGCTGGCTGCCGAGAATCTCGTTGCAACGATCGAGGTGGCGCAGGTAGGCCCGGCTGAAACCTTGGCTGCAGGCGTAGCAGTCGCAGCCCTCCTCGATCACCCCGGTGTCGGCGGCGTACTTCGCGTTGCGGATGCGCAGCGTGCCTTCGGCGGTGAACAGGAAGCCGTTGCGCGCGTTGCGGGTGGGCATCACGCAGTCGAACATGTCGATGCCGCGGCGCACCGCCTCGACGATGTCCTCCGGCCGTCCCACGCCCATCAGGTAGCGCGGCTTGTCGGCCGGCAGCAGCGGCACGGTGAAGTCCAGCGCATGGTTGCGCTCGGCCTCCGGCTCGCCCACCGCCAGGCCACCCACCGCATAGCCGTCGAAACCGATGTCCACCAGACCTGCCGCCGAACGCCGGCGCAGGTTCTCGTACACGCTGCCCTGCACGATGCCGAATAGCGCGTTCGGCGGCTTTGAAGCGACGCGTTGCAGGTCATCGAAGGCGCGGCGCGAGCGCGTGGCCCAGCGCAGCGACAGTTCCATCGAGTCGGACGCCACCTGCACCGTGGCCGGATACGGCGTGCACTCGTCGAAGATCATCGCGATGTCCGAATCCAGCGTGGTCTGGATCCGCATCGACACCTCCGGCGACAGGAACACCTTCGAGCCGTCGACCGGCGAGGCGAACGTCACGCCCTCCTCGGTGATCTTGCGTTTGTGTGCCAGCGAGAACACCTGGAAACCGCCCGAATCGGTGAGGATCGGCTTGTCCCAACCGATGAACTTGTGCAACCCGCCGAACTTCTCGACGATCTCTAGCCCCGGCCGCAGGAACAGGTGGAAAGTGTTGCCCAGGATGATCTCCGCGCCGGTCTCGGTAACGTCGCGCGGCGTCATCGCCTTGACCGAGCCATAGGTACCCACCGGCATGAACGCCGGCGTCTCCACCGTGCCGCGGGCAAACGTGAGGCGACCGCGGCGGGCTGCGCCGTCGGTGGCGTGGAGATCGAACTGTAGGGAAGTCATCCGGGCATTATCGCGGGTTTGGCCAAGCCCCGCACTGCGCCGCGTAGGAGCCCGCTGGCGGGCGATGCTCTTGTTTGAGCAGGAGCATCGCCCGCCAGCGGGCTCCTACGCGACAATCGATCTATCTAAAGGCCGTGCGGCAGTATCAGCATCGCATCGCCATACGAGAAGAAGCGATAGCGCTGTTCGACCGCATGTCGGTAGCTGTCGAGCATGAACTCGCGCCCGGCCAGCGCCGACACCAGCATCAGCAGGGTCGACTGCGGCAGGTGGAAGTTGGTGAGCAGGCCGTCGATGCTGGTGAAGCGGTAGCCGGGGAAGATGAAGATCTGCGTTTCGCCGGCGAACGGATGCAGTTCGCCATCCTTGCTGGCGCTTTCCAGCGCACGTACCACGGTGGTTCCCACTGCGACCACCCGGCCGCCGTTCGCGCGGGTGCGCCGGATCTGCCCGATCAGGTGGGCGCCGACGTTGAGCCACTCGCGGTGCATGTGATGGTCTTCGAGATTGTCCACACGCACCGGCTGGAACGTGCCGGCACCCACATGCAAGGTGACATAGCCGAACTCGACGCCGCGCTCGCGCAACCGGGCCAGGGTCTCCTCATCGAAATGCAGTCCGGCGGTCGGCGCGGCCACCGCGCCGGGCTCGCGCGCAAAGACAGTCTGGTAGCGCTCCATGTCGCTGGCATCGGCGTGGCGCTCGATGTACGGCGGCAACGGCATCTCGCCCAGCTTCAGCAGCAGTTTCTCCAGCGGCTCCGGCGCCTCGAAGCGCAGCCGGAAAAAACTCTCGTCGCGACCCAGCACCACCGCATGGCTGCCGTCGGCCAGCTCGATGCGCCCGCCCTCCTTCGGCTTCTTGCTGACGCCGAGCTGCACGACGGCCTCGTGCGCGCCGGTGACCCGCTCGATCAGGATCTCCACCGCGCCGCCGGTGTCCTTGCGCCCGTACAGACGCGCCGGCAGCACGCGGGTGTCGTTGAACACCAGCAGGTCGCCGGGGCGAAGGAAGTCGGGCAGCTCGCGGAACATGCGGTCCTCGCGCGACTGCGCCGCCACGTCGAGCAGCAGCATGCGGCTGGCCGAACGCTCGGACAGCGGGGCCTGCGCGATCAGCTCGGGCGGCAGTTCAAAATCGAAATCGGATTTCTTCAAGGGACTTCGGCTGGCATGCGGAAACGGAGCATTATCCCGCAGCCCGGTCGCCAGTGCGCGCGAATTACAGCCAACCCTTCTGCCGCGCCAGCCGATACGCTTCGATGCGATTGGCGACGCCGAGTTTGCCGATCGCCTCGGAAAGATAATTGCGCACGGTGCCGTGCGACAGGTTCAACTGCGCAGCGATATCGCCTGCCGACTGCCCTTCACCGGCCAGCCGCAATACCTGGCGCTCGCGATCGTTCAACGGATCGGCCTCGGACCAGGCTTCCAGCGCCAGCTGCGGATCGATCGCGCGACCGCCGCGATGCACCGTGCGCAAGGCCTCGGCAAGGTTTTCCGCCGGCGCATCCTTCAGCAGGTAGCCGGACACGCCGGCATCCAGCGCGCGGCGCAGGAAACCGGGCCGCGCAAAGGTGGTGACGATGACCACCTTGATCGGCAGTTCCTGGCGCTGCACACGTTGCGCCAGTTCCAGCCCGGTCAGGCCGGGCATCTCGATGTCGGTGACCAGCACGTCGGGCTTCAGCCGCTGCACTTCGCGCCACGCCGCCTCGCCATCCGCGGCGGAGCCGAGCACCTCGATGTCGGATTCCAGGTTCAGCAGGGCCGACAGCGCACCACGCACCATCGCCTGGTCCTCGGCCAGCAGGACACGAATCATGCGATGTTTTCCTTGCGTCGATGGGTTCGAATGGGGGCGTCATGAGCTGGATGGCATGAAAAAATACCGACTGACTCACGCGACAGGCTGATTGGGAGCGATCGTCAACGGTTCGGCAACCGACATGTCCGGCACAGGTCGTGACGCATCGACCAGACGCAGGATCGGCACCGGAACCACCACCCGCAGGCGGGTTCCCTGCCCACGCGACGACTCGATCGTCAGCGTGCCGCCGAGCACGCGTATGCGCTCGCGCATGCCGCACAAACCGTTGCCGTCCTGGTCGATGCCGCCGCGGCCATTGTCGCTGATCAGCATGCACATGCTGCCACGCTCGCGCACCATCTCGATCCTGGCGGAACTGGCACCGGCGTGACGCGCAATATTGGTGACCGCTTCGCGCAGGATCAACGAGAGGCCGCGCTCGATGTCGCCCGGCAGGTCGGCGGACGGGCGATCGTAGTCGAAGCGGATCTGCGACGACTCCAGCAGCAATCGCGCCGAAGCCAGTTCGGCGGCGATGTCGGTGGCGCGGATACCGGTGACGGCGCTGCGCACTTCCGCCAATGCGTGGCGCGCCACCTTTTCGGCTTCCTCGATCTCACGTCGGGCCGCGTCGGTATCGCGGTCGAACAGCTTGCGCGAGAGTTCGAGCTTGAGCGTGATCAGCGACAGCGTATGGCCGAGCAGGTCATGCAGATCACGGCCGATACGCTCGCGCTCGGCAGTGGCGGCAAGCCGGCGCACCTCGTCATGCGACAGGCGCAGAGCGGCATCCTTCTCCTTGCTCATGTGCTCGACCGCCGTGATGATGCTGACGGCAAGGACCGTGACCGGAATGATCACCAGCAGCGAGCGCGGATAACCGATCCACCAGGCCAGCGCGACGAACACGGCATTGAGCAGCACCAGCCGCGTCACATAGGAACGGAAGCGCATGTGACAGTGGCGCAGCATGATGCAGCCGTAGATGAAGTAGCTGATCCCGCTCGGATACCAGCGCAACAACAGCAGGCTCAACGCGGCCATGCCCAGCGCGTAGAAGTGCGCCGTGCGCCGCGATGCCAGCTGCGCCTTGGCGAACAGCAGCAGGAACACCGGGTACGAACCCAGCGTGATAAGCAGCCACTGCAAGGTGTAGCCCTTGAACCCGCCGCTGAACAGCGGAACGATGAAGACCCAGAACGACCACAGCAGATGAATGCTGTCGAGCCAGGGCGATCTGCCGCGGCGCAGGTCATCGGCCACCGCGGAGTCGGGGGCCGGTGCAAACCACCGGGCGATGAAGTCGGGAATCATGGCGTGATGTGCCGTTGCGGTCTGCACAGCATGCCACTTCAACCGTGCCGGCGCAGGCGCCGCGCCGCCATCAGCAGAAACGCCGCGGCAAGACCGACCAGCACCAGCGCATGGCCCAGCAGCGAGCCCTTGTTCATGCCCACCGCCGCCAGCGCCAGCATGTCCAGGTGGTAGCTCGGCCACACCGGCGCGATCTGCTGCAGGACTTTCGGCAGCATCGGCAGCGGGAACCAGAGGCCGGACATGAACGACATCGGCAGGTAGACCAGCTGCAGCATGCCAGGCGCGCCCTGCCCCTTGATCAGGGTGCCGACGTACATGCCCAGCGCGCAGAACGGCAGCACGCCGAACACGCCGGTGAGCAGCAAGGCGCCGGCCTGGGTCAGGCTCAAGCTCACGTGGCCCAGGGTCAGCGCCATCGTCAGCAACAACAGGATCACCACTCCCGCGGCGGCCATCGCCATCAGCATCTTGCCCAGCAGGTAGGCACCCGGCGGCATCGGCAGCGCACGCTTGAAGGTCAGCAGACCGCCGTCGCGCTCCAGCGCCAGCGACACGCCGAAGCCGAACAGGCCCGGACTCATCACCCCGAACACGCCGTAGCTGGCCAGCAGGTAGCGTGTCGCGTCGGCGCCGTTGGATTTCGCCATCAGCACGCCGAACAGCAGGTAGAAGATGCCCGGGAACAGCATGATCGGCAGCATGAAGCCGGGCGCGCGCATGTAACGCAGGCATTCGCTGCGCGCCTCTTGCAGGTACGCGCCGATGATGCGGCCGCGTGGCATCGCGGGTGCTGCGGAAAGCATGGCGGTGTTCATGTCAGGCAGCCTCGCGCTGGTGGGTGTCCGCGGCTTCGTCGGCATCGCGGGTGAGTTCGGTGAAGGCTTCGGCCAGGCCGGCGCGTTGCACTTCCAGTTCGCGCAGGTGCGGGTCGGCAGCGAGCAGTCGGCGCACCACGGCTTCGGCCTCGGTGGCCGTGATGTGCAGACGTTCGTTTTCCCGTCGCACCTCATTGACTTCGGGCCAGCCGCAGACCGTATCGAGTGGCAAGGCGCTGAGGCAACGGATGCGTTTCAGCGCCACCCGCGCACGCAATTGATCGACCGTGCCTTCGTGGATCATCCGCCCGCGCGACATCACGCAGACGCGATCGGCCAGCGCCTCGGCCTCTTCCAGGTAATGCGTGGTCAGCAGCACCGAGCAACCTTCGGCAATCAACTGGCGGATCGTCGCCCACAGCTTCTGCCGCGCCTCGATGTCCATGCCCACGGTGGGCTCGTCCAGGAACAACAGTTCGGGCCGGCCGCACAGCGCCAGCGCGAACTGGACGCGCCGCTGCTGGCCACCGGAGAGTTTCGCGTAGGGCCGGCCGAGCAGATCGGTGACGCCAGCCAGCTCGGCGCTTTCGGCCAAGGCTCGCGGCGCCGGGTAGTAACTGGCGGTCAGCCGCAGCAGCTCTCCCACGCGCAGGGTCGGCGGCAGCTCGGCGTTCTGCAGCATCACGCCGATGCGGCGGCGTGCCTCGATCCGCTGCGGATCCTGCCCGAACAGTTCGACCGAGCCGGCGTCGGCCCGGATCAGCCCCAGCAGCAGACCGATCGCGGTGCTCTTGCCGGCCCCGTTGGGGCCGAGCAGCGCAAGCAGCTCGCCGCGTTGCAACTGCAACTGGGCACCATCCAGCGCGACAAGCTGGCCATAGCGTTTGACAGCACCGCCGAGGCGGGCGACCGGGTCGATCGAATGCGGCATGGGAATTCCTCCTTTGACGCACATCCTGCTCGGCGTGGGCCGTGGTCGGCAGTCGCCGGCGTCAGTCATCGCGAGTGACAGCCGTCACCCCGGGGGTACCGGCCGCGGGCCGCGCAAGGTATCCTGTGGGGGATAAAAGCGCCCCGATGACCGCTCGATGACGGCGCGAAACGTCTGAAAACATTGAGGAAGCGCCTGGTTCATCGCGTTTCCCGCCACGCAATCACTAATGTCCGCCCAGCAGGCATGCATGCCGTCCGGCGGAGCTACGGAGGATTCATCATGGGTGTGATCGACCAGCTGCGCGAACTGCGCGAATTCGGCGGCAAGCCGCGCACCACCGGTCTGGACGACGCCAGCATCGAGCGCATGGCGGCGAACGATCCCCTGCTGGTCCAGGCGATTGCCGAAGCCGTGGCACGTCACCACGAATTACGCGCCGACCTGGGCGATTTCCTGAAGCTGGACGAAGCCGAACAGCTCGCCCAGGCGCAGGCAGGCTTCGTCAATTTCTATCCCGATGATGCGATCAACCCCTACGTGGCAGCCGCTGCGCGCGGGCCGTGGATCGTCACCCTGAAAGGGGCCGTGGTACACGACAACGGCGGCTACGGCATGCTCGGTTTCGGCCACAACGATCCGGCGATCCTCGAAGCATTGGCCCGCCCGCAGGTGATGGCCAACGTGATGGCACCCAGCGTGGCGCAACTGCGCTTCAGCAAGGCGCTGGACCAGGAGCTCGGCCGCAGCCGCGGCGGCAACCCGTACACGCGCTACATGTGCCTCAATTCCGGCTCCGAGTCGGTCTCGCTGGCCTGCCGCATCGCCGACGTCAATGCCAAGGCGATGACCGATACCGGTGCCCGCTACGCCGGTCGCACGATCAAGCGCCTGGCGGTGAAAGGCGCGTTCCACGGCCGCACCGAGGCGCCGGCGCTGTACTCCGATTCCAGCCGCAAGACCTATCAGCAGAACCTGGCCAGCTATCGTCACGAGAGCACCCTGATCACCGTGGCGCCTTACGACGTGGCGCAGCTGGAAGCAGCGTTCGCCGATGCCGACAAGCACGGCTGGTTCATCGAGGCGATGTTCCTGGAGCCGGTGATGGGCGAAGGCGACCCGGGCCGCGCGGTGACGCCGGAGTTCTACAAGGCCGCGCGCGCGCTCACCGAATCGCACGGCACCCTGCTGCTGGTCGACTCGATCCAGGCCGGCCTGCGCGCACACGGCGTGCTGTCGTTCGTCGACTACCCCGGCTTCGAGGGCCTGCCGCCGCCGGACATGGAAACCTTCTCGAAGGCGCTGAACGCCGGCCAGTATCCGTTGTCGGTGCTGGCCGTCAGCGAACGCGCCGCCGGGCTGTACCGCAAGGGCATCTACGGCAACACCATGACCGCCAACCCGCGCGCGCTGGACGTGGCCCTGGCCACGCTGGGCGAGCTCACCGACGAGGTGCGCAACAACATCCGCGAGCGCGGCAAGGAATTCGTCGACAAGCTCAACGCGCTGAAGCACGAGCTGGGCGGCCTGATCACCAAGGTACAAGGCACCGGCCTGCTGTTTTCCTGCGAACTGGCGTCCGAGTACAAGTGCTACGGCGCCGACTCGACCGAGGAATACATGCGCGAGCACGGCGTCGGCGTGATCCATGGCGGCACCAATTCGCTGCGCTTCACCCCGCACTTCAAGGTCACCAGCGCCGAGGTCGACCTGATCGTCGCCCACGTGCGCAAGGCGCTGCTCGAAGGCCCGCGCAAGGCCAAGGCCGAGGCCGCCTGACCGGCAGGAGCGTGGGCGGTAGAAGCCGTTCGGGCTGCAAAGCCACGAACGTTTCTACCGCCCACGCTCCTGGCCCACACCAGCTGCGGCGACGCACGACACGTCGCCGCAGCTGAATACTTCATGCACGTAAGATCTTGCCGACTGCCGTGAGAGCTGCCCCCTGCATAGACTGATCCGGCCGGCAGCTGCCGGTCACCCAGGGAGGACTCACGATGTCACTGTCATTACGTCTGCTCGCCGTCAGCGCAGCCTTCGCCTTCGCCGGCGCAGCCTTCGCGGCCAGCCCGGCCGCCGCCCCCGCCACCGCACCGGCTACCAAGCCTCATACCGCCCAGCAGCAGCGCATGGTCAACTGCAACAAGCAGGCGACCGGCAAGAAAGGCGCCGAGCGCAGGGCCTTCATGAGCACCTGCCTCAAGGGTGGCAGCACGGCCACTGCTCCGGCCGCTGCCGCACCTTCGGCCAAACAGGCGCAGCAGGACCGGATGAAAACCTGCAATGCCGACGCCAAGGCCAAGGCCCTCAAGGGCGCCGAGCGCAAGGCGTTCATGAGCACTTGCCTGAAGGGCAATGCCACGCCCACCCCGTAACACTCGGACCACCAGCCGACTCGACCACTGCCTGCGTACGCATGACCATGCGTGCGCAGGCAGGGTCGCTTCGCTAAGCTCCCCGACTGTCGCGCGCGTCTGGCGCGCTTGCGAAAGACAGTCACCCATGAAGATCGTCGAAGTCCGCCATCCGCTGATCCAGCACAAGCTCGGGCTGATGCGCCGCGCCGGCATCAGCACCAAGGAGTTCCGCGAGCTGGCCTCCGAGGTCGCCGCCCTGCTCACCTACGAGGCCACCAAGGACCTGGAAACCGTCGAGGAAGAGATCGAAGGCTGGGCAGGACCGCTGCGGGTGCACCGGATCAAGGGCAAGAAAATCACCATCGTGCCGATCCTGCGTGCCGGCCTGGGCATGTTGCCCGGGGTGCTCGACCTGATTCCCGCCGCCAAGGTCAGCGTGGTCGGCCTGCAGCGCGACGAACAGACGCTGAAGCCGACAACCTATTATGAGAAGCTCAGCGGCCGCATGGACGAACGCATCGCGCTGATCGTCGACCCGATGCTGGCCACCGCCGGCACCCTGGTCGCCACCGTCGACATGTTGAAAGCAGCCGGCTGCAAGCGCATCAAGGGACTGTTCCTGGTCGCCGCACCGGAAGGACTGGAGCGCATCGCCGCCGCCCATCCCGACATCGAGATCTACACTGCCGCGATCGATCAGCGACTCAACGAGAACGGCTATATCCTGCCCGGTCTCGGCGACGCCGGCGACAAGATCTTCGGTACCAAGCAGCTACCGGCGAGCGACTGACCCGACACCGACGGCGTAGGAGCCCGCTCGCGGGCGATGGTCCTTTGTTTGATCGCCATTTGGGATCGGGCAAAAGCATCGCCCGCAAGCGGGCTCCTACCCGCCATGGCTGGCCTCAGCGGCCGTAGCGGTCGGTCGCCTCCACCAATTCGTGCAGGATGCCCGGCTCGAACGCGGAGTGGCCGGCGTCCTGCACGACGTGCAGGTCGGCCTCGGGCCAGGCGCGATGCAGATCCCACGCGCTGCGCAGCGGGCAAACCACGTCGTAGCGGCCCTGCACGATCACTGCCGGGATGTTGCGGATGCGCTCGACATTGCGCAGCAGCTGGTCGTCGTGCTCGAAGAAGCCGCCGTTGACGAAGTAGTGGCACTCGATGCGCGCGAACGCCAGCGCGAACTCGTCCTCGGCGCTGGATTCGATGTGCGACTTGTCCTGCCACAGGAAGCTGGTGGCACCCTCCCACACCGACCAGGCACGCGCCGCGTCGGTACGCGTCTTCGCGTCGGGGCTGGTCAGGCGACGGTGGTAGGCGCTCATCAGGTCACCGCGCTCGACCTCGGGAATCGCGTCGAGATAGGTTTCCCACGCATCCGGATACAGCGCGTCGCAGCCCTTCTGGTAGAACCACTCCAGTTCCCAGCGGCGCAGCATGAAGATGCCGCGCAGCACCAGCTCGCTGACCTTGTCCGGGTGCGTCTGCGCATACGCCAGCGCCAGCGTGGAGCCCCACGAACCGCCGAACACCTGCCAACGGCCGATACCCAGGTGCTCGCGCACGCGCTCTATGTCGGCGACCAGGTCCCAGGTGGTGTTGTCGGTCAATTCCGCATGCGGTGTGGACTTGCCGCAGCCGCGCTGGTCGAACAGCACGATGCGGTAGACCGCCGGGTCGAAGAAGCGCCGGCACTTCGCATTGGTACCGCCGCCCGGACCGCCATGCAGGAACACCACCGGCTTGCCGTTCGGGTTGCCGCTCTGCTCGTAGTACAGCGTGTGCAGGGAGGAAACCGGCAGGAAGCCGCTGTCGAACGGCTCGATTTCGGGATACAGCGAACGCAGCGGCGACGATGGCATGACGGCTCCTTCGAACCAGCAGACAAGCCGACAAGCCTAGCACGGGCGCGGCTTCCGGGCCTTCAATCGGCTACGAACAGCTTGCCGGGATTGAGGATGCCGTGCGGATCGAAGACCTTGCGCACTCCGCGCATCAGCGCGATTTCCGCCGCGCTGTGGGTGCTTTCCAGGTAGGCCCGCTTGACCAGGCCGATGCCGTGCTCGGCCGAAATGCTGCCGCCGTGACGCTGCAGCGTCGCGGCCAGCAGCTTTGTGACGTGTTCGCACTGGGCGATGAACGCGTCCTCCGCCAGGCCATCCGGGCGCAGCACGTTGATGTGCAGGTTGCCGTCGCCGATATGCCCGAACCAGACCACCTCGGCCTGCGGGTACTCGCGCGCCAGCAGCGCCTGCATCTCGTGCAGGAACGTCGGCACTGCACTGACCCGCACCGACACGTCGTTCTTGTACGGCCGTCGCGGCGCCAGGCTCTCGGTGATGCCTTCGCGCAGCCGCCACAGCGCGGCGGCCTGTGCCTCGCTCTGCGCGATCACGCCGTCGCTGACCCAGCCCTGTTCCAACACGTGCTCGAACGCGGCCAGCGCGGCTTCCTGCTGCCGTTCGTCGGCGGCATCGAACTCGGTCACCACGTAGTACGGGTAGTCGCCGTCGATGGCGCGCTGCGCGCCATGCGCCAGCACGTGACGCAACGCGTGGTCGGTGAAGAACTCGAACGCCTGCAACGCCAGTCGCGCGCGGAACAGCTCGAACACCTGCATCAGCGCATCCATGTCCGGCAGCGCCAGCAGCATCATTTGCGACGGCGGCGGCGGATCGGTCAGCTTCAGCGTGGCTTCGACCACGATGCCCAGCGTCCCCTCCGAACCGATCAGCAACTGGCGGAAGTCATAGCCGCTGGAGTTCTTGATCAGGCCGCGGTTGAGTTCGAGCAACTCGCCGTTGCCGGCGATCACCTTCAACCCGGCGATCCATTCGCGCGTGTTGCCGTAGCGAATCACCCGGATGCCGCCGGCATTGGTGGCGATGTTGCCGCCGATCGAGCAGGAGCCGCGCGCAGCGAAGTCGACCGGATAGATCAGGCCATGCTGGCGGGCGGCTTCATGCACGTGCTGCAGGATCGTCCCGGACTGCACGGTGAGCGTGCGGTCGACCGCGTTGAAATCCAGCACCCGGTTCATCCGCTCCAGGCTCAGCACCAACTCGCCGTTGGCCGCCACGGCGCCGCCGGACAGGCCGGTGCGGCCGCCGGAAGGCACGATAGCCACGCGATGTTCGTTCGCCCAGCGCACGATGGCCTGCACCTCTTCCGCGCTGGCCGGCAGCGCGATCGCCAGCGGCGCGGGAATCCAGCGCCGGGTCCAGTCGCGACCATAGTGCTCCAGGTCCGCAGGTGCGGTGAGCAGGCGCAGCCCGGACAACCGGCGGGACAAATCGGCGAGGCGGGGATCGGACATGCTGGGCTCCGGGATCATCTTCACAGCCTGCCAGCCGCATCGTGCCGCGTCCAGTGTTGCAGTGCCGCAATCCGCCTCCGGCTCTGGCATAGTAGCCGCTCCACCCTAGCCAGGACCGACGCATGCAGACCTCCTACCCCCGCCAGGACATCAAGGTATTGCTGCTGGAGGGCGTCAGTGCCAGTGCGGTCGAGAACTTCCGCCGCGCCGGCTACAGCCAGGTCGAGCTGCACGCGAAATCGTTGCCGGAGGATGAGCTCAAGCGACGCATCGGCGATGCGCACATCGTCGGCATCCGCTCGCGCACCCAGCTCACCGCCGAGGTGCTGGCACAGGCCAAGCGGCTGATCGCGGTGGGCTGCTTCTGCATCGGCACCAACCAGGTGGACCTGGGCGCCGCGCGCAAGCTCGGCGTGCCGGTGTTCAACGCGCCCTATTCCAATACCCGCAGCGTGGCCGAGCTGGTGATCGCCGAGGCGATCATGCTGCTGCGCGGCATCCCGCAGAAGAACGCGTTGTGCCATCGCGGCGGCTGGACCAAGTCGGCCAGCGGCAGCTACGAGACGCGCGACAAGGTGCTCGGCATCGTCGGCTACGGCCACATCGGGACCCAGGTCGGCGTGCTGGCCGAGAGCCTGGGCATGCGGGTGATCTTCCACGACATCGAGACCAAGCTGGCGCTGGGCAATGCGCGCGCCGTATCCAGCCTGGACGAATTGCTGGAACGTGCCGACGTGGTCACCCTGCACGTGCCGGAAACCCCCGCCACGCAGTTGATGATCCGCCGCGAGCAGCTGGCGAAGATGCGCGCCGGCGCGATGCTGATCAACGCCTCGCGCGGCAGCGTGGTGGACATCGACGCGCTGGCCGCGGTGCTGCACGCTGGCCACCTGGCCGGCGCCGCGGTCGACGTATTCCCGCTCGAACCGAAAGGCAACGACGATCCCTTCGTCTCGCCGCTGATCGGCCTGGACAACGTGATCCTGACCCCGCACATCGGCGGCAGCACGCTGGAGGCGCAGGACAACATCGGCATCGAGGTCGCCAGCAAGCTGGTCCGCTACAGCGACAACGGCTCCACCCTGTCGGCGGTGAATTTCCCCGAAGTCGCGCTGCCCGAACACCCGCACAGCCGCCGCCTGCTGCACATCCACCGCAACGTGCCGGGCACGCTGTCGCGCATCAACGAGCTGTTCTCAGCCGGCAACATCAACATCGACGCGCAGTTCCTGCAGACCGACGGCGAAGTGGGCTACGTGGTGATCGACGTCAGCGCCGACGAGGCCCAGGCGAACGAGCTGAAGACGAAACTGGCGGCGATTCCCGGGACCTTGCGCAGTCGCGTGCTGTATTGAGGCGGCAATGCCATCGGTAGGAGCCCGCTCGCGGGCGATGCTTCTGCTCCGATCTCCCAGGAAAGCATCGCCCGCCAGCGGGCTCCTACACAAACGCGCGGCGCGGAAACGACAACGGCGCCCAAGGGCGCCGTCATGGTGTTTCACCGGATTGGTCGGGGCGGCCGGATTCGAACCGACGACCCTCTGCCCCCCAGGCAGATGCGCTACCAGGCTGCGCTACGCCCCGACATACGGCAAGCTGGCAAGTCTAGCAGCTTGTACGGCGCGTCCGGAAGCCTTCAGCGGCGCAGCAGGGTCAGCACTTCCTCCAGCTCCATCCGCACCTGGCGCACGATCTGGTGCGAGATGCTCGCCTCCATTCGCGCCTGCGGGCCTTCCAGCCGGGCGCGGGCGCCGGTGATGGTGAAGCCCTCGTCGTACAGCAGCGAGCGGATCTGGCGGATCATCAGCACGTCGTGGCGCTGGTAGTAACGGCGGTTGCCGCGGCGCTTGACCGGATTGAGCGCAGGAAACTCCTGCTCCCAGTAGCGCAGCACGTGGGGCTTCACACCGCACAACTCGCCGACCTCACCGATGGTGAAGTAGCGCTTGGCCGGGATGGCAGGCAGCTCGGTGTTATTCCCTTGATCCAGCATAGCCCTCGACTCTTACCTTGAGTTTCTGTCCCGGTCGGAACGTCACCACGCGCCGGGCGGAGATCGGAATCTCCTCGCCGGTTTTCGGGTTGCGTCCAGGCCGCTGGTTCTTCAACCGCAAATCGAAATTGCCGAAACCGGACAACTTCACTTGTTCGCCGCTTTCCAGTGCTCCGCGGACCACCTCGAAGTAGGCGTCCACGAATTCCTTCGCCTCACGCTTGTTGAGGCCCACGTCGAGGAAAAGCCGCTCGGCCATTTCCGCCTTGGTCAGCGCCATCTCATCCTCGCAGCTTTGCCTTGCATGATTGCTCCAACGCAGCTAGCGCTTCTCGTACGCAACGGTCCGCGTCGTCGTCGGTAAGCGTGCGTGAAGCGTCCTGTAAAATCAAGCCCATAGCGAGACTTTTTCGGCCCGCTTCAACCCCTTTGCCGCTGTAACGGTCGAACAGGCGCAATTCCTTCAGCCGTTCGCCCAGCGTGTGGCGAACCGTCTGCTCGATCTGTGACCAGCTGACTGATTCCGGCAGATCCACCGCGATATCGCGACGCACTGCGGGGAACCGCGGCACCGCTTGTGCCAGCGGCAGGCGACGCGCCAGCAGCGGCTCCAGGGCCAGCTCCAGCACATGCACGTCGGCGGTCAGATCCAGCGTCTTGGCCAGCTGCGGATGCAGCGCACCGAGATAGCCCACGGTCGCACCATCGCGCATCACCCGCGCCCCCCGCCCCGGGTGCAGCCAGCCCGGCAGGCCATCGGCATGCACCGACCAGCGCTGCGGCTCGCCACCCCAGGCGATCAAGGCGTCCAGGTCGCCCTTGAGGTCGTGGAAATCCAGCGTCCTTGCCGGCTCGCCCCATTGCTCGGCACGGGCATTGCCGCAGGCCACGATGGCCAGGCTCGGCGTTTCCAGCGGGGGATCGCCTTCACCAAATACCCGGGCGACCTCGAACAGCCGCACCCGCTCCTGCTGGCGCGCGCGGTTGTGGCGCAGCGCCTCGATCAGCCCCGGCAGCAGCGAAGGCCGCATCACCGCCAGATCGGCCGACAGCGGATTGGCCAGCGGCACCAGCCGATCGGTGAAACCCCAGTCCGCCAGCAGGTCGGCCGCCACGAAGGACAGATTCACCGCCTCGTAGTAGCCGCGCGCAGCCAGCTGTTCGCGCAGCGCCAGCTCGCCGATGCGTGCCTCCGGCTCGATCGCCAGGGTCAGCGCGCCGGCCGGCGTCGCGGTGGGGATGTTGTCGTAGCCGAAGATGCGTGCGACCTCCTCGATTAGGTCCTCCTCGCGCTCGATGTCGAAACGGCTGCTCGGCGCGGTGACCTGCCAGCCATCGGCGGCCCTTGCCACCTGCATGCCCAGCGCGGTGAAGATGCGTGCCACTTCGGCATCCGCCACGTCCACGCCGAGCACGCGCTTCAGGCGCGCGCGGCGCAAGATCACCGCCGCCGGCACCGGCAGGTCGGCCAGGTTCTCCGCCACCAGCACCGGCCCGGCCTTGCCGCCGGCGATCGCCAGCAGCAGTTCGGTGGCGCGCTCCAGCGCGCGCCGCGGCAGTTCCGGATCGACGCCTCGTTCGAAGCGGTGCGAGGCATCGGTGTGCAGGCCGAGCTTGCGTGCGCGGCCCATGATCGCGGCCGGCGCGAAGTGCGCGGATTCCAGGAAGATGTTGTGCGTGGCATCGGTGACGCGCGAGTCGAAGCCGCCCATCACGCCGGCAACCGCGAGCGGTTTCCTCTCGTCGGCGATCAGCACGAAACCGTCATCCAGTTTCGCCTCGTTGCCATCGAGCAGCTTCAGCGTCTCGCCGGCACGTGCATGGCGCACCACGATGTCGCCTTCGAGCGTGTCGTTGTCGAACGCATGCAGCGGCTGGCCCAGTTCGAGCATCACGTAGTTGGTGACGTCGACCACCGCGCTGATCGGGCGCAGGCCGGCACGGCGCAGGCGTTCGGCCAGCCACAGCGGCGTGCGCGCGGCCGGATCGATGCCCTCGACGATGCGGCCGAGATAGCGCGGCGCGTCTTTGCCGGCTTCCAGCCGGATGCCACGACGTGCGGCGCCGGTGACCGGCGCTGCCGCCTGTACGGGCACCTTCACCGTGCTGCCGAACAACGCGGCCACGTCGTGCGCCAGGCCGACCAGGCCGAGGCAATCGGGCCGGTTCGGGGTGAGCTTCAGCTCGAAGCTGGCGTCGGGCAGACCCAGATAACCGGCCAGCGACTGGCCGACCGGCGCGTCCAGCGGCAGTTCCAGCAAGCCGGACGCATCGGCGTCGATGCCCAGCTCCTTCGCCGAACACAGCATGCCGAACGACTCGACGCCGCGCAATTTCGCCGCCTTGATGGAAATCTCGCCGGGCAGCTTCGCACCGACCATCGCCAGCGGCACCTTGATGCCCACGCGCGCGTTCGGTGCGCCGCAGACGATCTGCAGCGGATCGCCCGGCCCCGCGTTCACCTTGCATACCTGCAGCCGATCCGCTTCCGGGTGCTTTTCGGCGGCGATGATCTCGGCCACCACCACGCCGGCCAGGTCGTCGCCCAGCGGCGTGAGTTCTTCCACTTCCAGCCCGGCCATGGTCAGCGCATGGGCCAGTGCGGCGCGGTCGGCCTTGATCTCGACCAGCTCGCGCAGCCAGTTCTCGGAGAATTTCATGTGTCGTGTCCCTGCTGGCGCGGTTAGGCGAACTGCTTGAGGAAGCGCAGGTCGTTCTCGAAGAACGCGCGCAGGTCGGAAACGCCGTAGCGCAGCATCGCGAAGCGTTCCACGCCGAGGCCGAAGGCGAAGCCGGTGTAGCGCTCCGGGTCGATGCCGCAGTTCTTCAGCACGTTCGGATGGACCATGCCGCAGCCCAGCACTTCCAGCCAGCGCGTGCTGCCGTCTTCAGCGTCCCAGCGGATGTCCACCTCGGCCGAAGGCTCGGTGAACGGGAAGTAGCTGGGGCGGAAGCGCATCTCGAAATCGCGCTCGAAGAACGCGCGGATGAACTCGGCCAGGGTGCCCTTCAGGTCGGCAAAGCTGGAGGTCTCGTCGACCAGCAGGCCTTCGATCTGGTGGAACATCGGCGAATGGGTCTGGTCCGAATCGCTGCGGTACACCTTGCCCGGCGCGATGATGCGGATCGGCGGCTGGCGCCCGGCCATGCTGCGGATCTGCACCGGCGACGTATGCGTGCGCAGCAGGCGACCGTCACCGAAGTAGAAGGTGTCGTGCATGGCGCGTGCCGGATGGTGCGGCGGGAAGTTCAGCGCCTCGAAGTTGTGCCAGTCATCCTCGATCTCCGGGCCATCGGCACGCTGGTAGCCGAGCCGCGCGAAGATCGACGCGATGCGTTCCAGCGCGCGGGTGATCGGGTGGATGCCGCCGCGCTCGCCATCGCGCCCGGGCAGGCTGATGTCGAGCTTCTCGGAAGCGAGCCGGCGATCGAGCTCGGCCTGTTCCAGCACCTGCTTGCGCGCGGCCAGCGCGTCGGCGAGTCGATCCTTCACGCGGTTCACTTCGGCGCCGCGCGCCTTGCGCTCATCCGGCGCCAGTGCACCAAGCGTCTTCAGTGCGGCGGTGACGATGCCATTCTTGCCCAGCAGTCCGACGCGCAGCGCATCGAGCGCCTCCAGCGTGTCGGCCTTGTCGATATCGGCCAGCGCCTGCGCGGCGCGGCTGTCCAGGTCGTCCATCGATGCGATTCCCACTTGAGGACCCCACAGAAACGAAAACGGGGAGGAGGCGTTGGCCTCCTCCCCGCTTGCTTTACATCATATCGTGCTGACGCAGGAGCGTCCGACGATCAAGCGGCCAGACTGGCCTTCGCTTTCTCGGCGATCACTTCAAACGCCTTGATGTCGTGCACGGCGATATCAGCGAGGACCTTGCGGTCGACGGTGATGCCGGCCTTGCTCAGGCCATTGATCAGGCGGCTGTAGGACAGCCCGAACATGCGTGCGGCGGCGTTGATGCGGACGATCCACAGCGCACGGAACTGGCGCTTGCGCTGCTTGCGGCCGATATAGGCGTACTGGCCGGCCTTGATGACGGCCTGGTTGGCAACGCGGAAGACCTTGCGCCGGGCGTTGTAGTAGCCCTTGGCACGACCGATGATTTTCTTGTGACGACGACGGGCGGTAACGCCACGCTTTACACGAGCCATGGTTTATCTCCTCGTCTTCAGTACGGCAACATGCGCGCTACACCCGGGGCGTCACACGCCTTCAGGTGATTCTTGGCACGCAGGCCGCGCTTCAACTTGGTCGACTTCTTGGTCAGGATGTGTGACCGGAAGGCATGACCGCACTTGATTTTGCCCGACGCGGTCTTGCGAAAACGCTTCGCAGCCGCCCGGTTGGTCTTGATCTTGGGCATGAGATGCTCCTTGAGTGGGAATGATCCCGTTTCTGACTGATCTGGCGGCAACCGCCGGTTGCTCTTTCCGTCCTGCCACGATCGGTGCACGACCCATCCAGGCGGGTCGAACCCGTAATCATACGGGTTCATAAAGCCTAATGCCAGCACGAAGTGCTGACCGTCGCCTCCTCTCCCTGCGGCGACCTTGGGAGTCCCCTTGCGGGTGAGAGGATTGAGGTGAGGGTGCCGGGCTTGCCGCGCAGCGCAATGAAACAGCCGCTTTCAGACGACGCGAACGGGCTCCTGCCGCATAAAACAACGTCGCCAGCGATTTATTTCTTTTTGGGCCCGATCATCATGACCATCTGACGCCCTTCCAGCCGCGGAAAAGACTCGACCTGGCCGTTCTCGCCGACGTCTTCCTGGATCCTCCTGGCCAGGTTCTGGCCCAGATCCTGATGCGACATCTCGCGGCCGCGGAAGCGGATGGTGACCTTGACCTTGTCGCCCTCTTCCAGGAAGCGAAGCATGTTGCGCAGCTTGATCTGGTAGTCGCCCACGTCGGTGACCGGACGGAACTTCACTTCCTTGATCTCGACCTGCTTCTGCTTCTTCTTGGCAGCTTGAACCTTCTTCTGGGCTTCGAACTTGAACTTGCCGTAATCCATGATGCGGCAGACCGGAGGGTCGCCGTTCGGCTGGATCTCGACCAGATCCATGCCTGCTTCCTGTGCCAGTGCCAGCGCTTCGTCGCGAGTCAGGATTCCGAGCTGTTCCGCATCGGCACCAATGACACGCACCCGCGGCACACGGATTTCCAGGTTACGACGATTGCCCTTGTTGTCGGTGGTTGCGATACCACGATCCTCCAGAAGAAGTTATGAAAAAAACCGCTCGACGCTCAGCGCCGGGTCTCGGTCTCCAGTCGCTCGACGAAGTCGGCCAGCGGCATGCTGCCCAGATCTTCACCGGAACGGGTACGCACAGAAACGGTCCCTGTTTCTTTCTCGCGGTCACCGACCACGAGGAGATAAGGCACTTTCTGCATCGTATGTTCGCGGATTTTATAGCCGACTTTCTCGTTGCGCAAATCCGATTGTACCCGGAAACCTTTGTCGACAAGGGTTTGCGTTACCTCACGGACATAATCGGCCTGAGCGTCGGTGATATTGAACGCCACCGCCTGCACCGGGGCCAGCCAGGCCGGCAGCAGGCCGGCATGGTGCTCGATCAGGATGCCGATGAAGCGCTCCATCGAACCGACAATGGCCCGATGCAACATCACGGGATGCTGCTTCTGCGAGTGCTCGTCCACGTACTCGGCGTCGAGACGCTCCGGCATCATGAAGTCGACCTGCATGGTGCCGACCTGCCAGGCGCGGCCGATCGAGTCCTTGAGGTGGTATTCGATCTTGGGGGCGTAGAACGCCCCTTCGCCGGGCAATTCCTCCCATTCCACGCCGGCAGCACGCAGCGCGCGGCGCAGCATTTCCTCGGTGCGATCCCAGAATTCGTCGGAACCGATGCGCTTGTCCGGCCGCAGTGCCAGCTTGATCGCCAGGTCGGTGAAGCCGAAGTCGGCATACACCTTCATGGCCTGCAGGTGGAACGCGGTGACTTCCGCCTCGACCTGCTCGGGCGTACAGAAGATGTGGCCGTCGTCCTGGGTGAACGCACGCACGCGCATGATGCCGTGCAGCGCGCCGGACGGCTCGTTGCGATGGCAGCCGCCGAACTCGCCATAGCGGATCGGCAACTCGCGGTAGCTGTGCAGGCCGGTGTTGAACACCTGCACGTGGCCCGGGCAGTTCATCGGCTTCAGCGCGAACGTATGCTTTTCCGACTCGGTGAAGAACATGTTCTCGGCGTAGTTGTCCCAATGCCCGGAGCGCTTCCACAATGACACGTCCAGCACCATCGGGCAGCGCACTTCCTGGTAGCCGCTCTTCTTGTAGACGCCGCGCATGTACTGCTCGACCTGCTGCCAGATCGCCCAGCCGTTCGGATGCCAGAACACCATGCCCGGGCTTTCTTCCTGCTGGTGGAACAGGTCGAGCTGCTTGCCGATCTTGCGGTGGTCGCGCTTCTCGGCCTCTTCCAGCTGGAACAGATAGGCTTTCAGATCCTTGTCGTTGAGCCAGGCGGTGCCGTAGATGCGGCTGAGCATCGCGTTGTTCGAATCGCCGCGCCAATACGCGCCGGCCACCTTCATCAGCTTGAAGGAATGCAGCTTGCCGGTGTTCGGCACGTGCGGGCCGCGGCACAGGTCGGTGAACTCGCCCTGCGAATAAAGCGACAGCGCCTGGTCGGCCGGAATGCCCTCGATGATCTCGGCCTTGTAGCTTTCGCCCAGCCCGCGGAAGAACGCCACCGCCTCGTCGCGCGACTTCACGCTGCGCGTCACCGGCAACTGCTCGGCGACGATCTTGTGCATCTCCGCCTCGATCTTCGGCAGGTCGTCCGGGGTGAACGGACGCTCGTAGGCGAAGTCGTAGTAGAAGCCGTTCTCGATCACCGGTCCGATGGTGACCTGCGCTCCCGGAAACAGCCGTTGCACCGCCTGGCCCATCAGGTGCGCGGTGGAATGGCGCAGGATCTCCAGCGCCTCGGGGCTCTTCTCGGTGACGATCTGCAGGCTGGCGTCGTGCTCGATCGGGAAACTGGCGTCGACCAGCGTGCCGTCGACCTTGCCGGCCAGGGTCGCCTTGGCCAGGCCAGCGCCGATGGAGGCGGCCACGTCCTGCACCGTGACGGGATGGTCGAACGGGCGCCTGCTGCCGTCGGGTAGCGTGATCTCAATCATGGAAGCATTCTCTGAAAAGCAAAAAAGGGCATCCGCCCTTCTTCAACAAAAAAGCACAAGGCGTCGTGAATATCAGCAGGAGCAGCGGGTAGTTGCCATGTCGCACACTCGGCCGGCGTGGCGCGGGCCACCTTGTATCGTGAATAGTGCGAAGACGCTAGTTTAGCTCAAACCCACTGTCAATCTTCACCTGTACGGCCCGGTCACGGGAGCCCGCGATAGAATGCCGGCGCATCCCGAGGACAATCCATGCGCATCCTGGTTACCGGCACAGCCGGCTTCATCGGCGCCGCCCTGGCGCAACGCTTGCTGGCACGCGGCGATGTGGTTCATGGCTTCGACAATCACAACGACTATTACGACCCGGCGCTGAAGGAAGCGCGCCTGGCGCGCTTCATCGACCACCCGAACTACACCCATCAGCGTGGCGACCTTGCCGACGCGACAGCGGTGGACCGCGCCTTCGCTTCGTTCAAGCCGCAGCGGGTGGCGAATCTTGCCGCGCAAGCCGGCGTTCGTTATTCCATCAAGCATCCGCGCGCCTATGTGCAGAGCAACCTGGTCGGCTTCGTCAACATCCTGGAAGGTTGCCGGCAGAACGAGGTCGAGCACCTGGTCTATGCCTCGTCCAGCTCGGTCTACGGCGCGAACCGCAAACTGCCGTTCGCGGTGGAGGATGCGGTCGACCACCCCGTCAGCCTCTACGCCGCAAGCAAGAAGGCGAACGAGCTGATGGCGCATACGTATAGCCATCTATACGGCCTTCCCACTACCGGCCTGCGCTTCTTCACCGTGTACGGGCCATGGGGCCGGCCGGACATGTCGCCGATCCTGTTCGCCGACCGTATCAGCCGCGGCGAACCGATCGACGTGTTCAACCACGGCAACCACAGCCGCGATTTCACCTATATCGACGACATCGTCGAGGGCGTGATCCGGACGCTCGACCACCCCGCCGCACCCGACCCGGCGTACAACGCCGAACTGCCGAATCCGGGTACGTCGAGCGCGCCATATCGCGTCTACAACATCGGCAACGACCAACCCGTGCAGCTGATGCGCTTCATCGAGCTGCTGGAACAGAACCTCGGCCGCACCGTGGAAAAGCGGTTTCTGCCGATGCAGCCTGGCGACGTGCCGGACACTTGGGCCGACGTATCGGCACTGCGCCGCGACGTGGGCTATGCGCCGAATACCTCGATCGAGGATGGGGTGGCGCGCTTCGTCGAGTGGTACCGCGGGTACTACAACTGACGTGCAGGAGCGCACCCTATAGCTGCTTCAAAACGGTTTGGCGATCACCAGGTAGACCACGCCCAGCAGCAACAGCACCGGCAGCTCGTTGAGCCAGCGCAGCGTGCGTGCCGACGGCAACGCAATGCCCTTCGAGCTGCGCTTGAGCATGCGTCCGGCCCACACGAAATACACCAGCAGCACGGCAACCAGGGTCAGCTTGGCGTCGATCCAGTGCATCCCGGCCGTGACATTCGGCAAGCTCTGCGGAAACACCCGCCAGCCCTGCCACAGTGCCAGTCCGAACAGGAACGCGATGCCGAACATGTTGTGGCCGAACTTGTACAGCCGCCGCCCCATCAGTTGCAGCCGCGTCTGCACGGCCGGTTCGTCGGCGGTCTCGGCAAGGTTCACCAGGATCCGCGGCAGGTAGAACACGGTGGCCATCCAGGCGATGACGAACAGCAGATGCAGCGACTTGATCAGCAGGTAGGTCATGACGGATACGGGTGGCCGCTGCAATACGCAGCGGCTGCGATGATAACGCGCGATTGCCCGATCGCATCGAAGCGTTGCTCAATCCTGCGCCGGTCCGATCCGCTGGAGCAATGCCTGCAACAATCGCTCCTGCAGGCCGGCATCGAGCGGCGCATTGTGGCGATCGGTCAGCTGGAAGAAATCCTCCACGCGCTCGCCGAACGTGGCGATGCGCGCATCGTGCACGCGCACTTCGGTACTCAGCATCACCTGTGCCACGGCAGCCAGCAGGCCGGGACGATCGGTGCCGATCAGCGCCAGTTGGGTACGATCGCCAGCAGCGTGGAAGCTGATCTTCGGCGTCATCTGGAAGTGCTTCTGGTGACGCGACATCCCGCGCCTGCTCGGCTGCACGCCGGCGGGCTGAGCCAGCGCGCGTTGCAGCCGTTGCTGCAACTCCTCGGCGCGGGCGATGCTGACCGGCTGCTGGCTGTCGGCGTCGAGCAGCAGGAACGTGTCCAGTGCCATTCCGGTCGGCGAACTGAGGATGCGTGACTCGACCACCGAGAAACGCAACCGGTCGAGCACCGCAGTGACGGTGGCGAACAACCCGTCGCGATCCGGTGCATAAACGAACAGCTCCGTGCTGCCGCGCACCGACAGCGGGTGCACGGCAACCAGCGGCAACACGCCCCGCGCGCGCATGATTGCGCCAGTCTGCCAGGCGATCTGCTCGGGTCGGTGACGCAGGAAACTGAGCTGCGGAAAATCCGCCCAGACCCGCAGGACATCCGCTTCGTCATGTCCTTCGTTCATCAACAGCGCCAGCGCATATTCGGAACATTCATGCACGCGCACACCGATATCGCGCGGCAGTTCCACGTCGCTGCGCAATGCATACCGGGTCGCCACACACAGATCGGACAGCAGCCGATCCTTCCAGCCGTTCCACAATCGCGGGCTGGTGCCGATGATGTCGGCAATGGTCAGCAGGTACAGCCGGCCAAGTCGTTCGCGATCGCCGACGATGTCCGCAAACCGGTGCACGACGTCGGGGTCGGTGATGTCCTGGCGTTGCGCCGTGGTGCTCATCAGCAAATGCCACCGCACCAGCCAGGCGACCCGCTCGACATCACCCGGCGGCAGTTGCAGTCGGGCGCAGAATGCACGCGCATCCTGCTCGCCCAGCATCGAATGATCACCGCCACGACCCTTCGCGATGTCGTGGAACAGCGCGGCCAGCAGCAGTATCTCGGGCTTGGGCAGGCTCGCCCATATTTCGCAGCCGAGCGGAAATTCGCGCTGTGCCGCCGGGTCGGCAAAGCGCGCCATGTTGCGCAGTACGCGCAAGGTGTGTTCGTCGACCGTATAGACGTGGAACAAGTCGTATTGCATGCGCCCGAAGACTTTCCCGAACGCGGGCAGGATCGCCGCCAGCAATCCATGCCGATTCATCCTCCATAACGCCTCCACCGCCACCGCGCCGCGCCGCAGCAGTTGCAGGAATGCCGCCAGAACATCCCCATCGTCGGCCAGCACGCTGGCATGCGCAGCGGTCGCCTGATGGATGCGGCGCATGGTGTCGGCACTGAAACCCAGTACACCCGGCTGATCCAGCCGTGCGATGAAAATCTCGACCAAGGCGGCCGGTCGCCGCATGAAAAGCTGGGGGTCGCGCGCTGCCAGCCGCTGGCCGTAGCGCACGAATTCACGCCCCACGGCCACTGCCTCGCCGGGCGGCTCCAGCATTTCCTCGAAACGCTCGGCAACCTGCACGCCGAGCCGCTCGACCTGGCTGGCGGCGCGGTAATAGCCCTGCATGAACTGCTCGACGCCAAGGTTCTTCTCGTGCTCGTCCTCGAAGCCAAGCCGCGTGGCCAGCGCGCGCTGATAATCGAACAGCAGCCGCTCCTCCGGTCGGCCGGCCTCGAGGTGCAGCGCGTAGCGATAGCGGCGCAAGGTCGCTTCGGACTGTTCCAGCGCGGCCTGTTCGGCCGGGTCGAGCAGCCCCTCCGCCACCATGTCGGACAGGTCGTCCGCGTGCGCCAGCCGCCGCGCCATCCAGCGCAGCGAATCGAGCGTACGCAGGCCGCCCGGGCCATCCTTGAGGTTGGGCTCGAGGTTGTAGGCGGTATCGTCATAGCGCGCATGGCGCGCATCGCGCTCGGCCAGCCGTGCGGCGAGATAGGCCACAGGCGGCCACAACGCGGGGTCGTCCACGATGCTTCGCAAGCGCAGCGCAAACGCCGGATCGCCAGCGAGCCGGCGCGCATCCAGCAGGCTGGTGAATACGCTGGCATCCCGCGCCGCCAACGCGCGGCATTGCGCCGGGTCGCGTACTGCATGGCCGACCTTCAACCCGACATCCCACAACGTGGCGAAAAATTGCTCAAGCGCGCGCAGGCGCGCCGGTTCGGGTGCATTCACCAGCGCCAGCAGGTCCACGTCGGAATAGGGAAACAGCAGGCCCCGACCGAAGCCGCCGACTGCAAACAGCGTCGTCTCGGCGGCCTCGCCGAGACAAGCCGTCCATACATGCGCCACCACTTGCCCGACCAGGTTGCCACGGCGTTGCGCCAGCACACTGGCATCGGCGCCCTGGCGAAATGCGGCCGCCAGGTCCCTGTCGACGTCACCCAGCAACTGCCGCAAGGCGCGGCGGGCTTCGACGGAAACGCCCGAACGAGGCACCGCCACAGGCAGACGCGGCAATGGCGGGAGAGTGATGGCATGCACGGCGTTCACGATACGTCCTGGTGCGGGAGCCGCAGCCTGCACAAAACGGCCAACGATCCCTGCCTGCCACTCCGCTGAGCGCAAGGCCGAAGTCGAAGGACCGACTTACCCCGCATCCGGCCAGGGCGTGAGGATCTCGAAGCCGTCATCGGTCACCGCCAGCGTGTGCTCCCATTGCGCCGATAGCGAATGGTCCTTGGTCACCACGGTCCAGCCGTCCGGCAATTGGCGGGTCTGCGGCTTGCCGGCGTTGATCATCGGCTCGATGGTGAAGGTCATGCCCTTCTTCAACTCGACTCCGGTGCCGGGCTTGCCGTAGTGCAGTACCTGCGGCTCGTCGTGGTAGACCTTGCCGATGCCGTGGCCGCAATACTCCTTGACCACGCTGAAGCCGGCCGCCTCGGCATGCTGCTGGATCGCATGGCCGATATCGCCCAGGGTGGCGCCGGGGCGTACCGCCTGGATGCCGCGCATCATCGCCTCGAAGGTGGTATCGACCAGCCGCCTGGCCAGCACCGACGGCGTGCCGGCGACGTACATGCGGCTCGTGTCGCCGTGCCAGCCATCCTTGATCACGGTGACGTCGAGGTTGACGATGTCGCCGTCCTTGAGCACCTTGCCCTCGTTCGGGATGCCGTGGCAGATCACGTGGTTGACCGAGGTGCACAGGGTCTTGGGGAAGCCGTGGTAGCCGACGTTGGCGGGAATCGCCTTCTGCACGTTGACGATGTGCTCGTAGGCGCGCCGGTCCAGTTCCTCGGTGGTGACCCCGGGCTTGACGTACTCCTTGAGCATGGCCAGCACCTCGGCCGCCAGCTTGCCGGCGACGCGCATGCCTTCGAGGTCTTGCGGGGATTTCAGGGTAATGGCCATCGGTTCCACTCAATATGGCGACAAAGCCCATAAAATCCAGCGACTTGCCGCACCACCGGCGTACCGGCTACAATTTCGGAGTTTTGCAGGACCGACGTATCGGGTTCGATGGTCGGCCAGCGCAAAGCGAACGGGAATTGTAACCCTGTGCGGTACAACACCCAAACCAACGCCACACACGCATCGGCACCGCCTTCGGGGTGCCGCGCCTCGCCCACAAAAAAATCGGGCCAGTCGCGGTCGAAGCCGGGGATGCGTGGAGGTCCCAACCCCCAGGTTCCCTCATGGGAACCGACAATCGGAGCTACACCCATGGCACAAGTCACCATGCGTCAGATGCTGGAAGCCGGCGTCCATTTCGGTCACCAGACCCGTTACTGGAATCCCAAGATGGCCCCGTACATCTTCGGCGCCCGCGGCAAGATCCACATCATCAATCTCGAAAAGACCCTGCCGCTGTTCACCGACGCGATGAATTTCCTGTCGGGCCTGGCGCAGAAGCGCGGCACCATCCTGTTCGTCGGCACCAAGCGTTCGGCCCGCGAGCCGTTGGCCGAAGAGGCCGCACGCGCCGGCATGCCGTTCGTCACCTCGCGCTGGCTCGGCGGCATGCTGACCAACTTCCGCACCGTGAAGCAGTCCGTGTCGCGCCTGAAGGAGCTGGAAGCGGCCGAGACCGACGGCTCGTTCGAGAAGCTGGTCAAGCACGAAGTGCTGGCCCGTCGCCGCGAGCGCGACAAGCTGCAGGCCTCGCTGGGCGGCATCAAGGACATGAACCGTCTGCCCGACGCGCTGTTCGTGATCGACATCGGCCACGAAGACATCGCCGTGCAGGAAGCCAAGAAGCTCGGCATCCCGGTGATCGCCGTGGTCGACACCAACTACAACCCCGAACTGGTCGACTACGCCATCCCGGGCAACGACGACGCGATCCGCGCGATCCAGCTGTACGCACGTGCCGCTGCCGACTCGATCCTGGAAGGCAAGGCCGCTGCGCCGGCTGCAGCCCAGGGCGACGGCAACGACTTCGTCGAGCTGGACGAGGAAGGCAACCCGGTCGCCAAGGTCGATCGCCCGCGCCGCGAGGCTGCCCCGCGCAAGTCCGCTCCACGCCGTGACGGCGGTCGTGACGGCGGCCGTGGTTCGCGCAACGACGGCGCACCGGCCAAGTAATCGCCGCGACGGCGGTCATCAGGCCGCCGTCTGCCCGGCTCAAGATTCATGCGAAATGGCGTTTGCCGCCGTTCCGCCATCCAAGCATTAGAGGACTAACGATGAGCAATATTTCCGCCCAACTGGTCAAGGAGCTGCGCGAGCGGTCCGGCGCCGGCATGATGGAATGCAAGAAGGCGCTGGTCGAGAACAACGGCGACATCGACACCGCGATGGAATGGCTGCGCAAGTCCGGCCTGGCCAAGGCTGACAAGAAGGCCAGCCGCATCGCCGCCGAAGGCCGCATCGTGGCCGCCCAGACCGCCGGCAAGGCCGTGCTGGTCGAGATCAACTGCGAGACCGATTTCGTCGCCAAGGACGCCAGCTTCCTGAAGTTCAGCGACACCGTCGCCGACGTCGCGCTGAATTCCGGCGCCGCCGACATCGACGCGCTGAAGGCTGCCGCCTACCCGGGCGCCGCCAGCGTGGAAGAGGCCGCCAAGGCCCTGATCGCCACCATCGGCGAAAAGATCGACGTGCGCCGCATGGCCCTGGTCGAGAGCAACGGCGTGATCGGCAGCTACATCCACGGCGGTCGCATCGGCGTGCTGGTGGCCCTCAAGGGCGGCTCCGAGGAGCTGGCCAAGGGCATCGCGATGCACGTGGCGGCGATGAACCCGGCGCACATCCGCGCCGAGGATGTCCCGGCCGAATTCCTGGCCAAGGAAAAGGAGATCGCGCTGAGCCTGATGTCCGACAAGGAAAAAGCCAAGCCGGCCGATATCCTCGAGAAGATCGTCGGCGGCAAGGTCAACAAGATCATTTCCGAAGTCACCCTGCTCGGCCAGCCCTATGTGCTGGACACCAACGTGACGGTGGCCGACGCGCTGAAGAAGGAAGGTGCCGACGTCATCTCGGTGGCGCGCCTGGCAGTTGGCGAAGGCATCGAGAAGGTGGAAGAGGATTTCGCCGCCGAAGTGATGAAGCAGGCTGGCTTGAGGTAACCGTCATCCCTGGCGGATAGACCGGCCATCCGTGGCCGGACTATTCAGAAAGGGCAACGCTTCGAAAAGGGCCGCGGGAAACCGCGGCCCTTTTCGTTACCTCAAACCCGCAGGAGCCCGCTCGCGGGCGAGCTTTTTTCGGATATGTGAAGAAGGGCATCGCCCGCCAGCAGGCTCCTGCACATGACAGGGTCGCCACCATCCGCGCAGGCAACGCACTCAACAGCGAGCACTGCCGCTACAATGCACCGGTTTGCCCCACACAATCCGGAGAATCCATGAGCGACCAGCCCAAGTATCAGCGCATCCTGCTCAAGCTCTCCGGTGAAGCCCTGATGGGCGAGGCCGATTACGGCATCGATCCGAAAGTGATCGGCCGGCTCGCTGACGAGATCATCGAGGTGCAGAAGACCGGCGTGCAGATCGGCATCGTGATCGGCGGCGGCAACATCTTCCGCGGCGCCGGACTCGCTGCCGCCGGCATGGACCGGGTCACCGGCGACCACATGGGCATGCTGGCCACGGTAATGAACGCACTGGCGATGCAGGATGCGATCGAAAAACGTGGCGGCTTCGCCCGCGTCACCAGCGCGATCCAGATCCACGACGTGGCCGAGGATTACATCCGCCGCCGCGCGATACGGCATATCGAGAAGGGCCGCATCGTGCTGTTCGCGGCCGGCACCGGCAACCCGTTCTTCACCACCGATTCGGCGGCTGCCTTGCGTGCAGTCGAGATCGGTGCGGACCTGCTGCTGAAGGCGACCAAGGTCGATGGCGTCTACACGGCCGACCCGGCCAAGGATGCCAGCGCCACCCGCTACGACCGGCTCGGCTATGACGACGTGATCGAGCGCAAGCTGGCCGTGATGGACACCGCCGCGATCGCCTTGTGCCGCGACCAGCAGATGCCGCTGCGCATCTACGACATGACGGTGCCCGGCAACCTGATGCGGATCATGCAGGGTGAATCGATCGGCACCCTGGTCGACGGCGGCTGAACGCTTCGCGGCAGGCCTGCTGCCGCACCACTGCTATAATCAAATGTTGCCGGATTCACCAGGAAACGCCACATGCTCAATGACATCAAGAACGATGCCCAGACCCGCATGGGCAAGAGCATCGAATCGCTCAAGCACGACCTCACCCGCATCCGCACCGGCCGCGCCAGCACCGCGCTGGTGGACGGCATCAAGGTGTCGTACTACGGCTCGGACATGCCGCTGACCCAGGTTGCGTCGGTGTCGTTGTCCGACGCGCGCACCATCATCATCACGCCATGGGAAAAGACCATGGTGGCGCCGATCGAGAAGGCGCTGATGGCGTCGGACCTGGGCATCACGCCGACGACCGCCGGCACCGTGATCCGCCTGAACATGCCCGCGCTCACCGAGGAGCGTCGCCGCGAGCTGGCCAAGCACGTGGCCCATGAAGGCGAGAACGCCAAGATCGCTATCCGCAACGTGCGACGCGATGCCCTTCAGCAGGTCAAGGAGTTGCTGAAGGAAAAGCTGATCACCGAGGATGACGACCGCCGCACCGACGACGAGATCCAGAAACTCACCGACCGTGCGGTGAAGGATGTCGACGTCGTGGTCAAGGCGAAGGAAGAGGAGCTGATGGCGCTCTGAGCGCCATCGTCTTTCGCATGACCGGCGCCGAAGCCGCCAGGGTTCCGCGCCACATCGCCATCGTCATGGACGGCAATGGCCGCTGGGCCAAGGCGCGTCATCGCCCGCGCAGTTTTGGTCACAACGCCGGCCGCAAGGCAGTGCGCGAAGTGATCGAGGCATGCCTGCGCGAAGGCGTGCAGGCCCTGACCTTGTTCGCTTTTTCCAGTGAGAACTGGCAGCGCCCGCAAGAGGAAGTCGGCGCGCTGATGAGCCTGTTCGTGCGCGCGCTGGACAAGGAAGTGGACGAATTGCACGGCCATGGGGTGCGCCTGCGTTTCATCGGCGACCTGGGCGCGTTCGACAACGCCTTGCGCCAACGCATGCAGGCCGCGATGACCCGTACCGCGGGCAACGACAAGCTGCAGGTGAACATCGCCGTGAGCTACGGCGGCCGCTGGGACATCGTGCAGGCCAGCCGCCAGGCCGCTGCCGCCGTGGCGCGTGGCGAGCTGCGCGCTGACGAGATCGACGAGGCCCGGCTGGGCCAGTGGATGAGCCTGGCCGAGTTGCCTCCGCTGGACCTGTTCATCCGCACCGGCGGCGAATGCCGGGTCAGCAACTTCCTGCTGTGGCAGGTCGCCTACGCCGAACTGTACTTTACCGATACCTTGTGGCCCGATTTCGACCAGGCTTGCCTGCGCCGGGCCATCGAAGACTATGCCCGCCGCGAGCGCCGTTACGGTCGCACCGGCGAGCAGGTCACTGCCCTTTCCTGAGGATTCCCATGCTGCTTCAGCGCGTTCTCACCGCCATGGTACTCGCGCCACTGGCGATCCTGCTCATCCTGCTGCCGCCGACCGCGATCTTCGCGGCCATCGTCGCGCTGGCCTTTCTTGCCGCGCTGTGGGAATGGACCGAATTGAGCGGCTTGAAGAGCCGCGCGTGGCGCGCCGGCCTGCTGGTCGTGGCAGCCGGCGTGTTCGCCTTGCTGTGGTCCGTCCACGCCACCGCGTTCACCCCATGGCTGCTGGCCGCCGGCGTTGCGTGGTGGGCGCTGGCCTGCCTGTGGCTGCGCCATTTCGCCTACGCCGCCGCGCCCACCCGTGAAAATCTGGCGCTGAAGCTGCTTGCCGGTGCGTTCGTGATCTTCCCGGCCTGGGTCGCGCTGGCGAGCATCCACGCCAGGGAACCCCACGGCCACTGGTGGACACTGCTGGCCGTAGTGATCGTGTGGGGCTCCGACATTGGTGCGTATTTCAGCGGCCGCGCGTTCGGCAAGCGCAAACTGGCACCGCAGATCAGCCCCGGCAAGACCTGGGCCGGCGCCTATGGCGCGATGCTCGTCGGCGTGCTGATCGCCGAACTCGGCGGCTGGCTGCTCGGCGTGCGTGGCGCCCAACTGTTGGCGTTGGCGTTGCTGGCAGCGGTCACGGTGGCGATCTCGATCGTCGGCGACCTGCTCGAAAGCCTGATGAAGCGGCATGCCCAGGTGAAGGATTCGGGCACCATCTTTCCCGGCCATGGCGGCCTGATGGATCGACTGGACAGCGTGTTTGCAGCGCTGCCGGTGTTCGCCGCCGGCCTGCTGTTGCTGGATATCTGAAGATGCACAAGGTTGCCGTTCTCGGCGCCACCGGCTCCATCGGTGGCAGTACGCTCGACGTGATCGCGCGCCATCCGCAGCGCTTTCGCGCCACGGTGCTGACTGCCCATCGGCAAGTGGAGGCACTCGTCGACCTTTGTGCCAGGCACCATCCGGAGCTGGCGGTGATCGCCGACCCGTCGCTGGAAGCCGAGCTGGCACGCCGCCTGGCGGCCGCCGGCGTCCGTTGCGAGGTAGCCAGCGGCCATGCCGCACTGACCGCCGCGGCATCGGGCAACCTGTGCGACACCGTGGTCGCCGCTATCGTCGGCGCTGCCGGACTGGACTCCACGCTTGCCGCCGCACGCACGGGCAAGCGCCTGCTGCTGGCCAACAAGGAATCCATCGTGATGGCGGGCTCGCTGCTGCTCGAAGCGGTGGCCCTCGGCGGCGGCGCACTCATTCCGGTCGATTCCGAACACAACGCGATCTTCCAGTGTTTGCCGGGCGGTCGCCCCGACCTGCACCGCAGCGGCGTGCGTCGGCTGATCCTGACCGCCTCTGGCGGCCCGTTTCGCGGCCGCACGCGCGCCGAACTGGCCGGCATCACGCCGGAGCAGGCGTGCAAGCATCCGAACTGGGTGATGGGGCGCAAGATCTCGGTGGACTCGGCCACGTTGATGAACAAGGGCCTGGAAGTCATCGAGGCGCACCACCTGTTCGGCGCGCCGGCCGATGCCATCGACGTGGTGGTGCACCCGCAGAGCCTGGTGCATTCGATGGTCGAGTACGTTGACGGCTCGGTGCTGGCCCAGTTGGGCAATCCGGACATGCGCACCGCGATCGCACATGCGCTGGCCTGGCCGGAACGGGTCGACTCGGGCGTGCCGTCGCTGGATCTGTCCGCCTGCGCGCCACTGCAGTTCGAACAACCGGACCTGGCCACGTTCCGCTGCCTGGCGCTCGCGTTTCAGGCATTGCGCGCCGGTGGTGATGCGCCGGCCGTGCTGAATGCCGCCAACGAGGTGGCGGTAGAGGCCTTCCTGGCCGGCGCGCTGCCGTTCCTGTCGATCGCCGATGTCGTGGAAGCGGTGCTTGCGGAACTGCCGGCCCAAGCCGTGGTCGATGTTGGGTCTCTTTGTGAACGCGACCGTATTGCCCGGGAGGCGGCCCGCCGCGTGCTGCGCAATGCTTGCTGATATTCTTGCCCTGATGACTTCGACTTACGACACTTGATGACTTCCTTCTTCGGCCCGGTGTTCTGGTTGCTGGTCACGCTGGGCGTGCTGGTGACCTTTCATGAATTCGGCCACTACTGGGTCGCGCGTCGTTGCGGGGTCAAGGTGCTGCGCTTTTCGGTCGGCTTCGGCAAGGCGATCTGGAAGCGCGTGGGCCGCGACGGCACCGAATACTGGATCGCCGCCATCCCGCTGGGCGGTTACGTCAAGATGCTCGATGCACGCGAGGGCGAAGTCGACCCGGCCCTGCGCGATCAGGAGTTCACCGGCAAGTCGGTGTGGAAACGCATCGCCATCGTGGCTGCCGGGCCGGGCTTCAACCTGATCTTCACCGTGGTCGCGTTCTGGCTGATGTTCATGTTGGGACGCCCTGACGTGGCCCCGGTGGTTACCGCCACGCCGCACAGCCTTGCAGCCAAGGCCGGCATCCAGCCGGGCGATCGCATCCTCAGCATCGATGGCCGAGCGATCCCGACCTTTACCGATTCGATGGATGCGGTGGCCAATGCCTTGCTCGGACGCAAGCCGCTGCCGCTGACCGTACGCGGCAGCGATGGCGTTCAGCGGCAACTGGTGCTGCCGCTGAACGAGCTGCCGCCCGGCCAGGACGTAGGCCAGTATCTGGGCATACTGGGGCTGCAACTGGCACCGCCACCGGCCGTCGCCGCCACGGTCATGGCCGGGCAACCGGCAGCATTGGCCGGCATGCAGGGTGGCGATCGGATCGTCAGCGTCAATGGCCAGCCAGTCAGCGATTTCATCGCCTTCGGCAAGAAGGTACAGGCCGCCGCGATCAAGTCGCCGCAGCTGGCCATCGTCGTCGAACGCGCAGGCCAGCCGCTGCAACTTCATGTCACCGCAAGGTGGGAGTCGCTGGAAGGCCAGCCACCGAAATGGGTGATGGGCGTCGCTGCCCCACCGGCCGAGCCGGCCACCATCCACTACGGTCCGCTGAGGGCGCTGCAGGCTTCGCTCGGCACCACCTGGCGCAACACCACGCAGACGTTCGGCATGCTCGGCAAGATGCTCACCGGCGAAGCCTCGACCAGAAACCTGTCCGGCGTCATCGGCATTGCCGAAGTGGCCAATGCGTCGGCCAACATGGGGCTGCCGTGGTTCCTGCAGTTCCTGGCGCTGGTGTCGTTGAGTCTGGGCATACTCAACCTTTTGCCGATCCCGATTCTGGATGGCGGGCACCTGCTGTATTATCTTGTCGAATTGATCAAAGGCAGCCCGGTCAGCGAACAGACGATGGTCGTCGGCCAGTACATCGGCATGGCGTTGCTGTTCGGCTTGATGGGGCTGGCGTTCTACAACGACATCCACCGCATGCTGCTGTCGTGACACGGATGACCGGCGCCGGCAGCATGCCAATGACACTTCAGTCAGCGCCATTTGCGGCCCGGCGCCCTGATGTGTCACACGAAGTGCTCCTGCGGAGTACGGATTTTCTTTCGAGGCAGGGCCTGTCCCTGCCTCATATGTTGATCGGGGCGGCCGCACTGGTCGCCCCATCGAAATAACCCTACGGAATCGACGATGAAGCGTATCGCCGCGCTGATCCTGCTTGCCTCCCTCTCCGCCAATGCGTTTGCATTCGACCCGTTCGTGGTGTCGGACATCCGCATCGACGGTCTCAGCCGCATTTCCGCCGGTACCGTTTACAACTACCTGCCCGTCAACAAGGGCGAGCGGTTGACCAACGAGGAAGCCCAGCGGGCCATTCGCGCGCTTTACCAGACCAAGTTCTTCAGCGACGTGGAGTTCGATCGCGAAGGCGACATCCTGGTGATCAAGGTGGTCGAGCGCCCGTCGATCGCGAAACTGACCCTGCGCGGCAACAAGGACATCAAGACGGACGACCTGAAGAAGGGCCTGAAAGACATCGGCCTGTCCGAGGGCGAGACTTTCGACCGGCTGGCGCTGGACAACGTGCAGCAGGAACTGATCCGGCAGTACTACAACCGCGGCAAGTACAACGTGTCGGTCGACCCGCACGTGACCAAGCTCGATCGCAACCGCGTCGCGGTCGAGATCGAGATCCGCGAAGGCAAGGCAGCCAAGATCAAGGAGCTGAACATCCTTGGCAACCATGCGTTCAGCGACAAGCAGATCCGCAAGGATTTCGAGTCGGACACCAGCAACCTGATGTCGTGGTATTCGAAGGACGACCAGTATTCGCGCGAAAAGCTCTCCGGCGACCTGGAGAAACTGCAGTCCTACTACATGGATCGCGGCTATGCCGATTTCGGTGTCGATTCCACCCAGGTGTCGATCGCCCCCGACAAGCGCGCGATGTACATCGACGCCAGCATCAAGGAAGGCGAAATCTACAAGATCGCCGACGTCAAGCTGCTCGGCACGCTGATCCTGCCTGAGTCCACGCTGCGCCAGCTGGTGTTCGTCAAGGACGGCGACACCTTCAACCGTGCCGCGATCGAGGCAAGCACGAAGTCGATAAAGGCGATCCTGGCGAACATCGGCTATGCCTACGCCAAGGTCACGCCGATCCCGAAGCTGGACAAGGACAAGCGCACCGTCGACCTGACCCTGTTCATCGAGCCGGGTCAGCGCGTTTACGTGCGCAGGGTGGTGTTCCAGGGCAATACCCGCACCGAAGACGGCGTGTTGCGCCGCGAGATGCGGCAGCTGGAGGGGTCCTGGTATTCGCAGGCGGCGATCGACCGCTCGAAGATCCGCCTGCAACGGCTGGGTTATTTCAAGACCGTGGATATCGACAAGAAGCTGGTGCCCGGAACGCAGGACAAGGTCGACGTCACCGTCAAGGTCGTCGAGCAGTCCGCCGGCAGCCTGCAGTTCGGTGTGGGTTATTCGCAGTACTCCGGCATGATCCTGAATGCCTCGGTGTCGCAGAACAACCTGTTCGGCAGCGGCGACAGCTTCTCGATCAGTGGCGAACGCAGCAGCTACTACACCCGCTTCTCGACCAACTACTACAACCCGTACCTGACCGACAGCGGCATCGGCATCGGCTACAACGCCAGCTACTCGAAGGCCGATTTCGGCAATACCGATTACGCCAACTACGCCACCAGCACGAAAAGCTTCGCCAGCTACCTCGGCATCCCGATCACCGAGACCGACGGCGTACGCGTGGGCCTGGGCGTCAGCAGCAACAAGGTCAACCTGGTCCCCGGCTACAGTCCGCGATCGCTGATGGATTACCAGAACCAGATCGGCAACAAGACCATCCACTCATGGACCGGCACGCTGGGCTGGAACCACGATACCCGCAACGGTTACTGGGCTCCGACCCGTGGTGGATTGATCTCCGCCTCGGCCGACGTCGCCCTGCCCGGCTCCACCGTGCAGTACTGGAAACTGACCGCGGAAGCGAATCACTACTGGCCGATCGGCAAGGGTTTCGTGCTGTACCTGGACGGCCAGCTCGGCTACGGCAAGACCTTTGGCAAGAACGGCATCAGCGACGCGGATTTCGACGCCCTGAAAGTCGCCGCCCTGGCGCAGGACCCCACGCATGTCCTCACCGACATGCGCCAGGATTTCCCGTTCTGGCAGAACTTCCGCTCTGGCGGCGTACGTGACGTGCGCGGCTTCCAGGACGACACGCTGGGGCCGCGTGTCTGCATTGACGGCAGCGCGCCGGCAGCCAACGGGTCGTGCCTCGGCGGTTATTACGCGCAGCCGATCGGCGGCGCGTTCAAGGTGCTCGGTACGGCCGAGTTGTACCTGCCGCTGCCGTTCCTGAAAAATACCAATACCGCACGCGTGTCGCTGTTCGTGGATGCCGGCAACGTCTACAAGGACTACCAGAGCTTCAATGCCAGCACGCTGCGTGCGTCGGCCGGCATCTCGCTGCATTGGCAGGCGCCGATCGGGCCGCTGATCATCAGCCTGGCCACGCCGTTCCGCTCGCAGCCGGGCGACAGTCACTACGAGGAACGCATCCAGTTCACCTTCGGCAGCCAGTTCTGATCAGGGTGGACTGATCCGCGCGCACTGGTCAGCCGGCGCGATCACCCAGAAGCCGGGAAAGCACCGGAAAGCGCGGCCATGCCGCGCTTTCTTTTGCTGCGCTGGCGCGCTGCGCCGTGCGCCGCCACCCTCTACAATGACTGGCAGACCCGGGAGCAAGCATGAGCACAGTCAACTACACCGTGGCCGAGCTGGCCGAGCGATTCGGTCTGACCTTCAAGGGTGACGGGGCGCGTGTCATCGACGGTGTCGGCACCCTGGCCGGCGCCGGCCCCGGTCAGCTGAGCTTCCTCTCCAACAGCAAGTACACCGCCCAACTGGCCGACACGCGCGCCGGCGCTGTGGTACTGCGCGAGGGCGATCTCGCCAGTTGCCCGGTCCCTGCGCTGATTGCCGCCGACCCGTACGTCAGCTATGCGCTCATCGCCGCCCTGTTCGAACGCCTGCCCGCGGCGCCAGCCGGCATCCACCCCAGTGCGGTGGTCGCCGCCAGTGCGCGCATCAGCGTCCGCGCCAGCATCGGCGCGTGCTGTGTGATCGGCGATCGTGCGGTGGTGGAGGACGATGCCGTACTGGGCCCGCACTGCATCATCGGTGACGACTGCACCGTCGGTGCGCAATCCCGCCTGGTTGGCAGGGTCACCCTGGTCACCCGCGTCACTCTCGGCAAGCGGGTACTGGTGCACCCGGGCGCGGTGATCGGCTCGGACGGTTTCGGCCTCGCCTTCGACAAGGACCACTGGATCAAGCTGCCGCAACTCGGCGGCGTGCGCATCGGCGACGACTGCGAGATCGGCGCCAACACCACGATCGACCGCGGCGCGCTGGACGATACCGTGCTGGAAGAAGACGTGCGCCTGGACAACCAGATCCAGATCGCCCACAACGTGCACGTCGGCGCGCATACCGCGATGGCAGGCTGCGCCGCGGTGGCCGGCAGCGCGAAGATCGGCCGCTACTGCATGATCGGCGGCAACGCCGGCGTGCTCGGCCATCTCGAACTGGCTGACCGGGTTACCATTACCGCCAAGAGCCTGGTTACGCATTCGATCCGCGAGCCTGGCGAATATTCATCCGGCGTGCCACTGCAGGAGAACCGTCAGTGGCGGAAGAATGCGGCGCGCTTCAAGCATCTGGACGAGTACGCGCGCCGGTTGTCGGCGCTGGAGAAGGGCAGCAACAATGAGTGAGAAAAAAGGCGTCATGCCATTGCCGATCAATGTGGAGCAGATCCAGGACCTGCTGCCGCACCGCTACCCGTTCCTGCTGGTCGACCGGGTGATCGAGATCGTACCGAATGTCAGCGTGGTCGCATTGAAGAACGTGACCATCAACGAGCCGTTCTTCAACGGGCACTTTCCCGGCCACCCGGTGATGCCCGGCGTGCTGATCGTCGAGGCGATGGCGCAAAGCGCAGGCCTGCTGACCCAGATCAGCCGCCGCATCAACGGCGACAAGGGCAACCCGCTGTTCTATCTGGTCAAGGTGGACAATGCACGCTTCAGTGCACCGGTGGTTCCCGGTGACCAGTTGCGCCTCGAGGTGACCCAGAAGCGACTGGTCCGCGGCATGGGCCTGTTCATCGCGCGCACTCTGGTCGATGGCAAGGAAGTGGCCAGTTGCGAGCTGATGTGCGCCGCGAGGGCCGACAAATGATCCAGCCCGCTTCGATCCACCCCACGGCACAGATCGATCCTTCCGCCGTCATCGGCAACAACGTCAGCATCGGCGCCTACAGCGTGATCGGTGCAGAGGTGGAAATCGGCGACGGCACGGTGATCGGCCCGCATGTGGTGATCGAAGGACCCACCCGGATCGGCCGCGACAACCGCATCACCCAATTCGCCTCGCTTGGCGGTGCGCCGCAGGACAAGAAGTTCGCAGGCGAACGCACCGAGCTGGTGATCGGCGACCGCAACCTGATCCGCGAATTCGCCACCATCAACCGCGGCACCGGCGACGGCGGTGGCATTACCCGCATCGGCAACGACAACTGGGTGCTGGCCTACGTGCACGTCGCACACGACTGCCAGATCGGCAACAACGTCGTGTTCTCCAATTACTCGGCACTGGCCGGACACGTGGAAATCGGCGACTGGACCATCCTTTCCGGCTATTCCGGCGTGCACCAGTTCTGCAAGGTAGGCGCCCACGCGTTCATCGGCATGGGCTGTCTGGTCGGCCACGACGTGCCACCGTTCGTGACGATGGCCAACGAACAACGGGGTCGCCCCCGCGGCATCAACAGCGAAGGGTTGAAGCGCCGCGGCTTCGACGCCGTGCGCATCGCCGCGATCAAGCGCGCCTACCGCACCCTGTACATGGCCGGTCTGTCGCTGCCCGAAGCGCGCGAAAAACTCGCCGAGCAGGCACGCGAAAGCTCTGACGTGCGCGCGATGCTGGACTTCCTCGATCACAGCGAACGCTCGCTGGCGCGATAAGCGCATCGCGCTTATCGCGAAATCGACCTTGAGCTCTGCTCTGGTTTCCACGGGAGGCGACATGCAAAACACCGACGCCTCCGGCAGTCCCCTGATCGCCATCCTCGCCGGCGAAGACTCCGGCGACCAGCTCGGCGCCGACCTGGTCATCGCGCTGCGCCAGCGCTACCCGCAGGCGCGTTTCGTCGGCATCGGCGGCGCCCGCATGCAAGGCGAAGGCTTCGAGTCCTGGTACGACATCCGCGAGCTCTCGCTGTTCGGCTTCAGCGAAGTGATCAGCCATCTGCCGCGGCTGCTGCGCCTGCGCAAGGCGCTGGTCACCCGGCTGCGTGAGGCGAAGCCCGCCGTCGTGATCGGCATCGACGCACCCGACTTCAACCTCGGCGTGGAACAGCGCCTGAAACAGGCTGGCCTGCTCACCGTGCACTACGTCAGTCCGTCGGTCTGGGCCTGGCGCGAAAAACGCGCTGAAAAGATCGGCCGCAGCGCCCATCGCATACTGTGCTTGTTCCCGATGGAGCCGGCGATCTACGCGAAGCATGGCATCGACGCCCGTTTCGTCGGCCATCCGCTGGCCGACCGCTTCGCCCTGGTGTCCGATCGCGTCGGCGCACGCGATGCACTGCAGTTGCCGCAGCAGGCACCGGTGCTGGCCGTACTGCCCGGCAGCCGCCTGTCCGAGCTGGCCCTGCTCGGGCAGGTCTTCATCGATGCTGCGATACGCGTGGCCGCGGCCGTGCCTGGCCTGCGCATCGTGATCCCGGCCGCCAACCCGCGGGTGCTCGCCAGGCTGCGGCAGCTGCTGGCAAACGTCCCACGCAACGAGAGCGCGCCGCTGCTGCTGGACGGCCATGCCCACGAGGCGATGCTGGCCGCCGACATCGTGATGCTTGCCTCCGGCACCGCCACGCTGGAGGCGATGCTGGCCAAGCGCCCGATGGTGGTTGGCTATCGGGTTGCCCCGCTCAGCTATCACATCGCCCGTGCGCTGAAGATGCTGAAAACCGATGTCTACGCGCTGCCCAACATCCTGGCACGCGCCAGCGGCCTCGGCGACGACCTGCTGGTGCCCGAGCTGATGCAGGACCAATGCACCGCCGAGAACCTGGCCGCCGCCACCCTGGCGCTGTTCCGCGACAGCGAACGCCGCGGCCACATCGTCGCCGCGTTCGAGCAATTGCATCACGCCCTGCGCGGCGGACTCGAAGGTCATGCCGGCGATCTTGCCGCGGCAGCGATAGCGGAGTTGATCGACGCTCGCGAGCAGGCCGATGACTGAGCTTCTCGCGGGCAAACGTCACTCACATCGATCCTCTCTCCGGGGGGGAGAGGAGGCCAACGCAAGCAGCGTGCTCATGGCCGGGGTGGACGAAGCCGGGCGCGGTCCGCTGGCCGGGCCACTGGCGGTGGCCGCGGTGATCCTCGATCCGGCGCGGCCGATCGCCGGACTCGACGATTCCAAGAAACTCAGCGAGGCCAAACGCGAGGCGTTGTATCCGCAGATCATCGAATGCGCGCTGGCTTATTGCGTGGTGCTGATCGACGTGGAGGAGATCGATCGCATCAATATTTTCCAGGCCACCATGGCCGGCATGAGCCGCGCCTTGCGCGGGTTGCCCATGGCGGCCCACGAAGCATGGATCGACGGCAACCAGTTGCCGAAGGATCTCCCCTGCCGGGGCCGCGCAATCATCGGCGGCGACGCGCTGGAGCCCGCCATCAGCGCCGCCTCGATCCTGGCCAAGGTCAGCCGCGACCGCCTGATGGTGAGCATGGATGCGATGTATCCCGGCTATGGCTTCGCCTCCCACAAGGGCTATGCCACGCCAATGCACCTGGACGCACTGCAGCACCTGGGCCCGTGTGCACAACATCGGCGCAGCTTCGCGCCGGTGCGGCTCATGCTCGATCAGATGACCCTTTTCTGATCGCACCCCGCATCCGCGCCGCCGCCATCGCAAGGCAGATGAGATTTGCCATCTAGCCCATTCGTCTATGCAACTTTTCCTCGCGCAGGCGCATCATTCGCTACAGGAACAACGTCAGCAGGGACGCGCCAGAAATACCGGCCAGTCCTCACCCTGACCCGGCCGGCGCCTCACAGAGAACCCAGGGAGTCGTGCCATGATGATCCCCAACAAACAGCCACTCGCCGAGCCCGTGATGCCGGCAGCCAACAACACCCCGCCAGTTGCTGAATCGGCTGTGGTCGATGAAGACGGCTTGACGCACTCCGACTACAACCTGCTCCCGCTCGCGGTACGCAGCCTCGACCACTACGTGGCCCGCGAGGACGAAGGCGAACGTTTCCACATTCGCTGACAGCGGGGCAGCCATCACGGCCTGATGGCATCGGTCCGGCGACGGGCATCCGCAGCGCTCGTCGCCAGGCAATCGGAGACTTGCCGAACGAAACGCAGGAGTCATGCGCGATATCCGCGTGCGCAACGCCAGCGGAGTCGATGACCCGGCAAACCAGGGCTTGCACGTTGACGTGCAACGGTTCGCGCAATGACCGCCGAAGTCAATCTTGCCGCTGTGCCGGACGCCGGTTAGCCTGCACGGACTCACCGTGTAAACCTGCATGACCGTCCGTTACACCCACCTGCACCTGCACAGCGAATATTCGCTGGTCGATTCGACCATCCGCATCAAGGCGCTGGTCGCCGCCTGCGTGCGCGACGGCATCCCGGCCGTGGCGCTGACCGACGACAGCAACATGTTCGCGCTGGTGAAGTTCTACAAAGCCTGCAACGCGGCCGGGATCAAGCCGATCGGCGGCTGCGACTTGCGGATCTCCGCGCTGGACGACCCGCGTCCATGGCGACTTGCCCTGCTGTGCCAGGACCGCGACGGCTACCTGAATCTCTCGCGCCTGGTCTCGCGCGCGTGGCAGGAGGGCCAGCACGGCGGCCACGCACTGGTCGATGCGTCGTGGCTGACGCCCGACGCCACCAGTGGCCTGATCGCCCTCCTCGGCCGCGACAGCGAAGTCGGGCGCATCGCGACGAACCAGGGCATCGATGCGGCACTGACGAAGCTGCGCCCGTTGACGCGATTGTTCCCGGATCGGCTGTACCTGGAGTTGACCCGCTGCGGCCGCGATGGTGAGGAAAACTGGAACACCGCCGCGCTGGCGCTGGCCGCCGAACTCGGTTTGCCGGTACTGGCCAGCAACGACGTGCGCTTTCTCAAGCAGGACGACTTCGGTGCACACGAGGCACGCGTGTGCATCAACCAGGGCCGCGTGCTGGCCGATCCGAAACGCCCGCGCGAATACAGCGACCAGCAATACCTGAAGACGCCCGAGGAAATGGCCGCGCTGTTCGCGGATCTTCCCGAGGCGCTGGAAAACACCGTCGAGCTGGCCAAGCGCTGCACGCTGGAGCTGAAGTTCGGCACTTACTACCTGCCCGACTTCCCGGTGCCCGACGGGCACGACCTCAACAGCCACATCCGCGAACTCTCGCGGCAGGGCCTGCGCGAACGACTGGCCAGTGCGCCGCTGGCCGCCGACCACACCCTGGCCGACTACGAGGCACGGCTGGAACGCGAGCTCGACGTCATCATCGAGATGGGCTTCCCCGGCTACTTCCTGATCGTGGCGGACTTCATCAACTGGGGCAAACAGAACGGCATCCCGGTCGGTCCAGGCCGCGGTTCCGGTGCCGGTTCGCTGGTCGCCTGGGCGCTGAAGATCACCGACCTCGATCCGCTGCAATTCAACCTGCTGTTCGAGCGCTTCCTCAACCCCGAACGCGTGTCGATGCCCGACTTCGACATCGACTTCTGCATGGACCGCCGCGACGAGGTGATCGACTACGTGGCGCGCAAGTACGGCCGCGACCGCGTCAGCCAGATCATCACCTACGGCTCGATGGCGGCCAAGGCGGTGCTGCGCGACTCCGGCCGCGTGCTCAGCATGCCGTACGGCCAGGTCGACCGGCTGGCCAAGATGGTGCCGCCGCGACCGCTCGACCTGACGCTTTCCGACGCGCTGGGTCGTTCGGAAAAATCGAAGAAAGAGACCGACCGCGTCGTCAAGGAATTCTGCGAAACCTACGAACAGGACGAAGAAGCGCGCGCGCTGATCGACCTGGCGCTGAGCCTGGAAAACCTCACCCGCAACGCCGGCAAGCATGCCGGCGGCGTGGTGATCGCGCCGAGCCCGCTGACCGATTTCGCGCCGCTGTACTGCGAAGCCGGCGGCGGCGGCGTGGTGACCCAGTACGACAAGGACGACGTCGAGGCCGTCGGCCTGGTGAAGTTCGACTTCCTCGGCCTGCGCACACTGACCATCATCGACTGGGCAGTGAAGGCGATCAACGCGCGCCGCGCGAAGACCGGCGAGGCAGCGCTGGACATCTCGGCGTTGCCGCTGGACGACCCGGCGCCGTACGAGCTGCTGAAGAAGGCGCAGACCGTCGCCGTATTCCAGCTCGAATCCTCCGGCATGCAGCGCATGCTGAAGGACGCGAAACCCGACCGCTTCGAGGACATCATCGCGCTGGTCGCGCTGTACCGCCCCGGCCCGATGGACCTGATCCCCAGCTTCGTGGCGCGCAAGCACGGCCGCGAGGAAGTGGAGTATCCCGACCCGCGCGTCGAGCCGATCCTGAAAGAGACCTACGGCATCATGGTCTACCAGGAGCAGGTGATGCAGATGGCGCAGATCGTGGGCGGCTACTCGCTCGGCGGCGCCGACCTGCTGCGCCGCGCGATGGGCAAGAAGAAGCTCGAGGAGATGGCGAAGGAGCGCGCCAAGTTCCGCGAGGGTGCGGCGAAGGATGGCCTGACTGGCGAGAAGGCCGACTCGATCTTCGACCTGATGGAGAAATTCGCCGGCTACGGCTTCAACAAGTCGCACGCCGCCGCTTATGCGCTGGTCTCCTACCAGACCGCCTGGCTGAAGGCGCATTACCCGGCCGAATTCATGGCCGCGACGATCTCCTCGGACATGGACAACACCGACAAGGTGGTGACCTTCCTCGACGAATCGCGCGCCATCGGCATCACCGTGCAGCCGCCGGACGTCAACGCGTCCGAGTACATGTTCGTCGCGGTCGAACCGGACACGTTGTCTGCCGCGTCGCGCCAGGGCGCTCGCACGATCCAGTACGGCCTCGGCGCGATCAAGGGTGTCGGCCAGGGTGCCTGCGAAGCGATCGTGGCCGAACGCGCCCACGGCAAGTACACCGACCTGGCCGACTTCTGCCGCCGCGTCGATCCCACCAAGCTCAACCGCCGCGTGCTGGAAGCGTTGATCATGGCCGGCGCGCTGGACGCGCTGGCGGCAAACCGCGCCAGCCTGATGCTGCAGTTGCCCGATGCGATCAAGGCCGCCGAACAACATCTGCGCGACAAGCAGTCCGGCCAGAACGACATGTTCGGCGCCGCCATGGGCAGCACCACGCCGGTACTGAAGATCGACCTGCCGACCGTGCCGGAATGGCCGCTGGAGCAGAAGCTGCAGGGCGAGCGCGACACCCTCGGTCACTATCTGTCCGGCCATCCCACCGATCCGTGGAAGGACGAGCTGGCACAGTTGTCGACTTGCCCGCTCGGCGAGATCGTCGACCGTTACCAGCCGCCGAAGCCGCGCAAGAACGACGACGGCGACAACAACCGTTTCCGCCGCGGCCCCGACACGCCATGGACCGTCGCCGGCATGGTCACCGCCGTGCGCAAGCGCGGCGACAGCGACGCCTTCGTGCGGCTGGAAGACGGCAGCGGCATCATCGAGGTGAGCTTCTTCGGCGAGCTGTACCAGCAGATCGCACCGCTGCTCACCCGCGACCAGATGCTGATCGTCGATGGCGGCCTGCGCATCGACGACTTCTCCGGCGGCGGTTTCCAGCTGCGCGCACGCAGCGCTATGTCACTGGCCGACGCCTGCCGCAAACACGCACGCCTGCTGCAACTGAAATTGAACGGCATCGGCCCCGACTTCGTCGGCCAGCTGCAACACGCACTGGCCGGCTACCGCGGCGGCCGTGCCAGCGTGACCCTGCACGGCTACCGCAACCGCAACGCCCAGGCCGACCTCGAACTCGGCGAAGCCTGGCGCGTCGACGCCATCCCCGACCTGCTGCGCAGCGTCCGCGCCCTGCCGGGCGTACAGGCCGCAAGGCTGCGCATCGTCAAGCAGCAGGATTGAACTTGCGCATCCGTGGGAGCGGCTTCAACCGCTCCCACGACGCATTCGTGCCCCTACGCTTTTTTGCCACGCTCCATCATCGCCTTCAGGTCGGCAAACGGATTCCCGGTGGCCGCAGGCGCGTCATCCACCGCCATCACCCCGCCGCGCACATGGTCGATATGCCGCGAGTGCTCGTTGTCGTGGCAATACACGCACAGCAGCTCCCAGTTGCTGCCGTCGGGCGGGTTGTAGTCGTGGTCGTGGTTGCGGTGGTGCACGGTCAGTTCCTGCAGGTTCGCGCGGGTGAACTCGCGCGCGCAGCGGCCGCAGATCCACGGATACATCTTCAACGCCCGCTCGCGATAGCCCAGCTCGCGTTGCTCGGCGTTGCGCCGTGCCTCGGCCACGATGCGGTCGAGTTTGGCGTTGTCGATGGACGGCGGGTTCGGCATGGTCGGATTCCGTCAGGCAGCTTGATGGGGCGGACGATAGCGCAATCACCCGGCTCACGGCAGGCTTTCGGCGCCCTCCGCAGCCATACGGCAGCGTTCTCGTCTTTTCTTGCGTAACGGTATACTGAGCCGCTTCTGTGCTCCGATATGCCACGAATGAACCCAAACTTCCTCGATTTCGAACAACCCATTGCCGAACTGGACGCGAAGATCGAAGAGCTTCGCCACGCCAGCAGCGGCCAGGCGTTCAACATCGACGAGGAAGTCGGTCGCCTGCGCGAGAAGCTGAAGGTCAAGACCGCCGAGATCTTCCGCAACCTCAACTCGTGGCAGACCACCCAGCTGTCGCGCCACCCGGCGCGCCCGTACACGCTCGACTACATCGGCGTGATCTGCGAGGAATTCCACGAACTGGCCGGCGACCGCATGTACGCGGAAGACGCCGCCATCGTCGGCGGTCTCGGCCGCATCAACGGCCGGCCGGTGGTGATCATCGGCCACCAGAAAGGCCGCAACACCAAGGACAAGGTGCGTCGCAACTTCGGCATGCCGCGCCCCGAAGGCTACCGCAAGGCGCTGCGCCTGATGAAGATGGCCGAGCGTTTCGGCCTGCCCCTGCTGACCCTGATCGACACCCCCGGTGCCTACCCCGGCGTCGGCGCCGAGGAACGCGGCCAGAGCGAGGCGATCGCGCGCAACCTGCTGGAGATGGCCGAGCTGAAGGTGCCGATCGTGTGCACCGTGATCGGCGAAGGCGGTTCCGGCGGGGCACTGGCGATCGGCGTGGGCGACCGCACCAACATGCTGCAGTACTCGACCTATTCGGTGATCTCGCCCGAAGGCTGTGCCTCGATCCTGTGGAAGAGCCCGGACAAGGTCAAGGACGCCGCCGAAGCGCTCGGCATGACCGCGCCGCGCCTGCTCGAACTGGGCCTGGTCGACAAGCTGGTGCGCGAACCGCTCGGCGGCGCCCACCGCAATCCACGCTCGATGGCGATCCGATTGAAAGCCGTGCTGCTGAAGCAGCTCGACGAGCTGGAAGCCATGCCGATCGCCGACCTGCTGGAGCAGCGCTACAAGCGTCTGCGCAGCTACGGGGCGTATCAGGAGTAACGCGACTCCGATTCTTCCTGTGGGAGCGGCTTCAGCTGCGATGCTTTTCAGGCAACCGAAAAGCGTCGCGGCTGAAGCCGTTCCCATGGGTGCCCCAATCAGCCTGCGCCCAGCGCTACCATCGGTCCATCCTCTCCGTCGGATTTCGCCATGGCCCACGACACCACCAAGCTCGCCGTCCTGATCGATGCCGACAACGCCCGCCCGGCGATCGTCGAAGGGCTGCTGGCCGAGATCGCCAAGTACGGCACCGCGCACGTCAAGCGCATCTATGGCGACTGGACCAAGCCCGACCTCAACGGCTGGAAGGACGTGCTGCTGCGCCTCTCGATCCAGCCGATCCAGCAATTCCGCTACACCGTGGGCAAGAACGCCACCGACTCGGCGATGATCATCGATGCGATGGACCTGTTGTACGTCGGGCGCTTCGACGGTTTCTGCATCGTCTCCAGCGACAGCGATTTCACCCGGCTAGCCTCGCGCATCCGCGAATCGGGGTTGACCGTTTACGGTTTCGGCGAGCGCAAGACGCCCGAACCGTTTCGCACCGCCTGCGACAAGTTCATCTATACCGAGGTACTGGCCGGCACCACCGAGGCCGAGACCGAGGCCGCACCCAAGCAGCGCTCAGCGAAAGAATTGCGTGGCGATACGCACCTGATGAACCTGCTGCGCGGCGCCATCGAAGCGGCTTCGGACGATACCGGCTGGGCCGGGCTGGGTCCGATCGGCAGCATCATCAACAAGCAGTCGCCCGATTTCGATTCGCGCAACTACGGCTACGCCAAGCTCAGCGGACTGATCAAGGGCATCGGCCTGTTCGATACCGAGGAGCGCCACATCGGCAACGGCAAACACATTTACGTGCGACCTCGCGCCCCGAAGAAATGAGCGCTTCGAAGTGAGCGACCCGCTGCACCAGCACCTGCTCGCCGCACTGATGGCAGCACCGCCCGCGGCGTTGTGCGTGTCACTCAGCGGCGGACCCGATTCCAGCGCGCTGTTGCACGCGCTCGCGCAACTGCCCGACGCGCGTGCGCGCGGCCTGCGCGCGCTGCACGTCGATCACGGCCTGCAGGCCGACAGCGGGCAGTGGGCAGAACATTGTCGACGCTTCTGCTTCACTCTGGCGGTACCGTGCGACGTGCTTCGTGTGCAGGTCGACAGGCGCGACGGAATCGGGCTGGAGGCAGCCGCCCGCAATGCGCGCTACGGTGCACTCGCCGAGGCACTGCACGATGACGAGTGGCTGCTGCTCGGCCATCATCGCGACGACCAGGCCGAGACCGTATTGCTGAAACTGCTGCGCGGCGCCGGGCCCGATGCCCTGGGCGGCATGCACCTGCTGCGTCCGTTCGGCCGTGGTCAGCTCTGGCGTCCGTTGCTGACCCTGTCGCGCCAGCAGCTGCGTGACTACGTGGAAACGCACCGGCTCGATTGCATCGACGATCCCTCCAACGCCGATACGCGACTGGCGCGCAACCAGCTGCGCCATGAAATCTTGCCCCGGCTGAAACAACATTGGCCGCAGGCGGTGGATTCGATCCTGCACAGCGCCATGCTCTGCCGCGCCGCCGCCGACAGCCTGCGTACGCAATGGCTGGCTGCGTTCGATGTCCTGCACGATCCCGCCAGCGGCAGCCTGGACGCCGATGGCTGGCTGGCGCTGGCCAGGGCGCTGCGCGAACCGATGCTCGACCACTGGCTGCATGCGCGCGGCCTGCCCGCGCCCACCACCGCCCAGCGCCGGCAGATCGAACGTCAATGCAAGGCCCGCGCCGGGCGGCTGCCATGCATCCGCTGGACCGGTGCCGAGCTGCATGTCTGGAAAGGCCGGTTGTGGGCACTGCCGCCCGGGCAAGACGTGGATGCTGACTGGCAAGTACCCTGGCGCGGCGAGCCCATCGCCTTGCCCGACGGCGGCATATTGTCGCTGGCACCGGATGGCGCCCGGCTGGCCGAGCCATTGAACTTGCGCCTGCGTCGCGGCGGCGAACGCATCAAGCCCGACGGCAATGCACACACGCGCGAACTGCGCGACCTGTTCCAGCAGGCATCGATGCCGCCGTGGCAGCGCGCCGTCTGTCCGCTGCTGTATGCCGACGATGAGCTGGTGGCGGTGGCCGAACGCTGGATCAGCGCGCGTGGCGCCGCCATTTTCCGGCAGGCCGGCGCACGACCGCGGTGGCGTCCGGGACGCTGATCCACATCGCGCAAACCCCACGCGCAGATTGATTCCGGACGGTCGCTGCGTTAGCGTTGCGGGTCATGGCCAAGACCGTTCCCGCACCCGGCAAAACCCCGCCCGTCGTCGACTTCGAACACTCGCTCGACGAGCTGGAGCAACTGGTCGCGAAGATGGAAGGTGGTGAGCTGAGCCTCGACGAATCACTGGCTTCGTTCGAGCGCGGCATCGGGCTGTTCCGCCACTGCCAGCAGTCGCTGCAACAAGCCGAACTGCGCGTGCGCCTGCTGCTGGATCCCGATGCCCCCGACAACGCCCAACCGTTTGAACCCGAACTCTGAACTGGGTCCGGCGCTGCAGGCATTGGTGGCTCGTGCCGAACAGGCATTGAGCACCAGCCTGCCGCAAGCCGAGCACTCTCCCCCCGAGCTCCACCGTGCCATGCGCTACGCCGTGCTTGGCGGCGGCAAGCGGTTGCGCCCGCTGCTGGTCTACGCAACAGCGCAGGCGCTCGGCCAGGATGGTCCCCAACTCGATCCGGCGGCCTGCGCCGTGGAGCTGATCCATGCCTACTCGCTGGTGCACGACGACCTGCCCGCGATGGACGACGATGCGCTGCGCCGCGGCCGTCCGACCTGCCACATCGTGTTCGGCGAGGCGATGGCGATCCTGGCCGGCGATGCACTGCAGGCGCTGGCGTTCGAGTTGCTGGCAGACGACGCGACGCAGCGGATCGACGCCGCCACCGGCATGGCGATGCTGCGCGCACTGGGTCGCGCCTGCGGCGCCGAAGGCATGGCCGGCGGACAGGCGCTCGACCTCGCGGCCGTCGGCCGCAAACTGACACTGGCCGAACTCGAGCACATGCACGCCTGCAAGACCGGCGCCCTGATCCGCGCCTCGGTGCAACTGGGGGCGCTCATCAGCGGTGCCGATGCCGATACGCTGCAAGCGCTCGATCGCTATGCCAATGCGGTCGGGCTGGCCTTCCAGGTGCGCGACGACCTCCTCGACGTGGAAGGCGAATCGGCGGTGATCGGCAAGACCGCCGGCAAGGACGCCGCTGCCGACAAGCCCACCTTCCCCTCGATCATCGGCCTCGACGCCTCGCGCGCGCGGCTGGCCGAGCTGACCGACGACGCACTCGCCGCGATCGCGCCGCTGGGCCGGCCAGCCGCCCTGCTGCAGGAACTGGCGCACTACTCGGCCAGCCGGAAGCACTAACCTCGCCGCGCCGTTCCCGCACACAAGAATGTAGGAGCCCACTCGTGGGCGATGCTCTTCATGAGCAAACGCAAGAAGCATCGCCCACGAGTGGGCTCCTACCGATTGCAGCGTGCTACTTGATCAGACGCAACGTGAACGGATAGCGGTAACGCACGCCTTCGTTCGCCTTGATCGCCGCGATGATCGTGAACACCAGCCAGGCGATGCCGATGATGATCCACAGCGGTATCGCGATGACCAGGCCGATGCCGAGCGTCATCACCGTCAGCAGCAACAGGATCACGAACGCGATGGCCACGGTGATGTTGAAGTTCAGCGCTTCCTTGCCCTGATCGTCGACGAACGGCATGGTGTCTTTCTTTACCAGCCAGATGATCAGCGGGCCGATGAAGCAACCCCAGCCGCCACCGAAAGCGCCGGTCAGGATGGCGCCGAGCAGCGCGGACAGATGCGCGAACATCGCCCACTGCCGCTGATCGGCCGGGGGAGCCCCGTGCAGCGACGAATCGTCCGGCGGGGGCGGGATGACAGACTCGGGTGGAACGCTCATGCGTATCTCCTTAAGTCGAAAGTGCGGCGACAAGCACCGGCCCATTGCCGGTCGGGATGATGCTAGCAAGCCTTGGCCCGCTTTTCCGCAGTAATTTGCGCCGGCGTCGTCGATTCGCCCGGTCGCCTCATGCTGACCGGCAGCCCAGGCAGCGCCACCATCATCTCGACCACCATGGAAAGCATCGTCAACGTGATCGACTTCGGCATGAACCCGCAGCAGTCGATCGACGCGCCACGCATGCACCACCAGTGGTACCCGGAAGTCGTTTACGCCGAGGCGGGACTGCTTGCGCCGCAGTCACAGAAAACGCTCGAAGCGATGGGCCACACCTTCAAGGCGGTCGGGGCGATTGGCGCCGACGAGGCCATCATGATCGATCCGAAGACCGGCTTGCTGGAAGGCGCCAACGATCCTCGCCGCCCGGCCGGGAAAGCGGCGGGCTATTGATGCCTGATGCGTGAGGATGCCCCTGCTTTTCGCAGGGCAGGGACTGCCCACCCTGCGAAGGCACAAGCGACGGCATCGCACGCAGAGCCTCCAAAACCCGATGCGGTGTGCGCTTCCGCATTCGCAAAAAAACGCAGCTATTCGCCGGCCACCGTCATCCGCTCCAGAAGGATCGAACCGGTGAGGATGTGCGAGCGTGGGTCGATATCCGTGCCCACCGCGACGATGCCGGCGAACATCTCGCGCAGGTTCGCCGCGATGGTGATCCCTTCCACCGGATAAGCGACCTGGCCGTTCTCGACCCAGAAGCCGGCCGCACCGCGCGAATAATCGCCGGTGACGGTGGACACGCCCTGTCCCATCACCTCGGTCACCAGCAGGCCGCTGCCCAGGCGTTGCAGCATGCCTTCGAAATCGGTGCGCTCGCCGTCGGCCGCGCCCGGCTCCACGACCAGGTTGTGGATGCCACCGGCGTTGCCGGTCGACTCCAGCCCGAGCTTGCGCGCCGAATAGCTGCCCAGCACGTAACGCGCAAGCACACCGCCTTCGATCAACGCACTGTCGCGCGTGGCCACGCCCTCCGCATCGAAATTGCCCGAACCCTGGCCACGCGGCAGCCGCGGCTTTTCATTGATGTTGAGCCAAGCCGGCATCACCGGCTTGCCGACATGGTCGAGCAGGAAGCTGGCCTGGCGATACAGCGCGCCGCCGCTGACCGCGCCGAGCAGGTGACCGATCAACCCGCGCGCCAGCTCCGGCGCGAACAGCACCGGGCACTGCCGCGTCGACAGGCCGCGCGCGCCCATGCGCGCCAGCGTGCGTTCGGCTGCCTTGTCGCCGAGCGCCTGCGCGCTGATGAAATCGCCGGCGGCGCGCACGCTGTCGTACCAGTAGTCGCGCTGCATGCCGTCCTCGTCGCCGGCGATCAGCGCCAGCGACAGCGAATGCCGCGTGCCGCGCTCGCGTCCGACGAAGCCATGCGAGTTCGCGTACACCGACAGCCCCTGCCCGGCCTGCACGCTTGCGCCGTCGGAATTGCTGATGCCCGCATGCGCGCGGCCGGCCGCCTCGATGGCGATGCCCAGCTCGATCGCGCGTGTGGTGTCGATGTCCCACGGATGCCACAGGTCCAGGTCGGGGAATGACACTGCCATGCGCGCCGCATCGGCCAGTCCCGCGGCTGGATCAGCCTCGGTGAAGCGCGCGATCGCGCAGGCCTGCTCCAGCGTGGCCTGGATCGAGTCCGGGTGCAGGTCGGCGGTGCTGGCCGAGCCCTTGCGTTGGCCGAAGTACACGGTAAGCCCGAAACCGCGGTCGCGGGTGTGCTCCACCGTCTCCACCTCGCCCAGGCGCACGTTCACGCTCAAGCCCGTGTCGATGCTCGCCGCCACCTCGGCCTGGCTGGCACCGGCGGCGCGGGCGCGGCGGATCACGTCCTCGGCCAGCTCCGCCAGTCGATCGAGTTCATCCTGACTACGATCCGGCAGGTTGCGGTCCTGGCTGATGGCAACTTCGCTCACGGTTGGGGTTTCCTGGGAAATAGACGGGTAGAATAAGCGGTTCGCGACCGCCGACCCCAAAACGTGGGGGCGCGGCGGCGAAATGAAAAGAGCTGCGGAGAACGCCATGCAACCCACCGCCGGCATCTATCGCCACTACAAGGGTCAGCGCTACCGCGTGCTGGGCACTGCACACCACAGCGAAACGATGGAACCGCTGGTGGTCTACCAGGCGCTCTACGGCGATCACGGCCTGTGGGTACGCCCCGCCGCGATGTTCAGCGAGACCATCGAACTGGACGGCGAACCGATCGCCCGCTTCGCACTGGAGCAGGCCGATCCCGCCAACGACGATCGACACAGCTGATCACCGCCCCATTCCTGGAATTGAATACCGTGAGCCCGAGCCGCAGCCGCAACCAGACCGAACTCGACGAAGAAGACTACGGCCCCAGCCGCACCCAGAAGCGCCGCGAAGCCCTGGCCGTCCTGACACTGGCGCAACAACTGGTCGACCTGCAACCGAGCCGGCTGGCCAAGCTGGCGCTTCCGGACGACGTGCGCCACGAGATCGACGTCACCCGCCGCACCCCTTCCCACGGCGCGAAGAAGCGCCAGCTGGCCTTCCTCGCCAAGGTCATGCGCCGCTACGGCGACGAGGACTTCGCCGCGGTGCGCGCCGAACTCGGCGAGAACCGCGACAAGCAGCGCCAGGAAACCGCCGCGATGCATCGCCTCGAAGCAATGCGTGACCGGTTGATTGCCGAGGATGAAGCGGCATTGTCCGAACTGATCGCCGAGCATCCGCAGGTCGATCGCCAGCATTTGCGGTCGCTGGTACGGCAGGCGCGCGTGGAGAAGGACACGCCGAACAAGCCGCCAAAGGCCTATCGGGAAATTTTCCAGTTGTTGAAGGATCTGGCGCAGTCGGACGATTCGGCCGAGGGCTGACGCCCGCAACCCGATATCCGCAGGAGCCCGCTCGCGGGCTCCTGGGAGTTGTGAGGTTGAAAGCAAGAGCTTTGGTCTGCCTTCGGCAGCCGAGGCACTTCTCTTTGGCTTTTCCAACAGAGAAGTACCCAAGAGAAAACGACACCCCGCCTGGCGCTTGCCGGGCATCGGGCAACCGCTCCTGCGTTGTCTCAACCCGGGCAGCCATGCCCTCGCCATGCCCACCAAGTCCGGGGAGACATTTCGGTCGACTCCGCAGGGCTGTTGTCGTCGTGACGAGCGGCGCAAACACCTCTTCGTGCCAGTTCGTTTTTCACCCATCAGCCAGTTGTCCGGAACCACTACTTCCGCGATGCCCCATGGTCTTGGTGCAGCGCCTGCGGATGCTGACGGCTATCGACCCCAAACGGACAGAATGGCCGAGACCCGCTGCAAACTCTCCCGGAGTATTGTCGATTTCCGATCATCAGCTTCGTCGTCAGTGCATTCCCACCCAAAGGATCTCCCATGAAATACCTCGGCCTGGCCTACTTCACCCCCGAAAAATTCGCCGCGATGGAGCCAGGCGATGTCAAGGATTTGGTGAGCCAATGCCCGGCATTGGACGAGAAGATGCGCGCTACCGGCAAGGTTCTGGTTTCCGCGTCGCTTGGCGACCTGGACAGCTGGAGGACGCTTCGCCCGCGCAACGGCAAGACGCAGGTCACCGATGGGCCTTACGCCGAGTCGAAGGAAGTGGTGGGCGGACTGTTCATCATCGAGGCGGACAGCCGCGACGAGGCGCTGCGCATCGCATCCATGCACCCGGCCGCCACGCTGGGCGAAGAATGCGGATGGGCCATCGAGCTTATCCCCATGGATTTCTACCTGGCCCAATGATGGCTTGGGCGCCCGCATCAAAAATGCTTTGGGCTCCTTTCTCCACAAACATCTTTACGGCTTCGTGAGTCATCGCGGCAATGTCTGACCGAAAGCAGGCACTCACCCCTAGGCGGATTTTCCATCCAACGCCAAGAGCCCTCCAGCTCTCGCAACCGCGCAGCGGTTGAGTACCGGGTGCGGGCCGGGATGGCCCGCTGCTCCAGCCAGGGCCGCTGTGCTGCGGTGAGGCGGGGTCGACCGGCCGCACAGCAATTGCACATGGGCCAAATACAACGCGGGCGCCCTCCTCTCGGCGGACGCCCGCGCGACGCATCGCGGGAGCTACAGCCCCGCGTTCAACGCACTAACGATGCTGCTGCCGAATCCGCTGGCGTAGTCCCAGCCGACCGTCGCGGTCTCGCCGCCATTGCTGCCGGAGGTGATGTCGTGATAGCTGGCGGTGGACACGGTGTACAGGTGCGGTGCCGCGAAGCCCAGACCCGGATGGGCCGCCAGCATGCGGGCCCAGGTGGCGGCGAACAGCGGCGCCGCCAGGCTAGTGCCGCCGTACTGTGCGTTGCTGCCGTTGACGATGATGATGGCGCCCGAATTCGGGTCGGCATCGAAAGCCACGTCGGCCACGTCGCGGGTAGTGCCGCCGCCCTGTGTCTGCCAGCTCGGTTTCGCCTCCACCGTGCTGGGACTGCCGCCTGCACCGCTCCACAGCGTCTCGCTCACCCAGCTGTTCGACGTGCCGGTGCTCAGGGAGGTGCCGCTCACCGCCACCACATACGGCGAACTGGCCGGATAGCTCGGCGTGGTGCCGGTCGGCTTCTTGGTGCACTCGTTCGAGCCGGAGTCGCCGGTGGAGATGGAGAACGTCTGCCCCTGCGCCACACCCAGAGCGAAGATCTGGTCGTCCGCCGCCATCGAGCCGTCCTGATAGGCGCTGGTCTCGCACTCGCCGAGCGACACGTTGATGACCTGAGCCTGGTTGTCGCTGACCACCTTGTTGAACGCTGCGGTGAGCGCGCTGTTGGTCAGCGAATTGGCGGCGTAGAAGATCAGCTTGCCGACGCCGCCGGACATACCGACGATATCCTGGCTGTCCAGATCCCATTCGGGCGTACCGCTGGTATCCGTACCCGGCGTACCCACGGTCACCACCTGGGTGTTCACCGCAGGCAGGCCGTTGGTGGTGGTGAACTGGTTGAGATCCTTCAGCGGCTGCGTCATGTCGCCGTCGCTGATGATGCCCACGGTGATGGTGGAAGCCGTGGGTGTGCCACCAGCGCCGTAGATGCTCGCGAAGGTGGTCGGGTTGTGACCCACCAAGGTAGCACCGCCGCCACCGCCCGGCTTGCCCTTCTCCACGCGCCCCTGGGAGGAGGCCGCAACGATCATGGTGTGCGGATGCGATACGGTTTGCAGACCACTCACCGACAGCACGACATCCGCCAGCGCGGCCGGCACCTTGGCATCGTCGATGTTGGCGTACGCGGCGCGACCGTGTTCATCGGTAGTCTTGACGAAACGCGTACCGAACGCCGCCTTCGCGTTGGTGGCGGTACCGTCCGCCGAAACCAGCAGGCGGTTGGCGGAGACGCTGACGTTGGTGAAGCCGGACCGACTCAGGTAATCGGCCACGGCCTGCGCCTGCGCCTGGCTCGGCAGGAAATTCGCGGCCACATCGCCCGCCTGCAGCTTGGCGCGGAACAGCGGGCTGGCCGGGTTGTGCGCAGCGGCGATGAAATCGTCGAGCGCGCCCTTGTTCTGGATCTTCAACGCCACCTGCACGTGCAGCGGCATGTCGAATGCCACCAGGTCACCCATGTTCACCGACGCGGCCGGCACGTGGGCGTGTGTGGACGTCGTTCTCCAGGTTGCATCGACGCCGGCCGCCGTTGCGACCGTGGACGCCAGCGCCCAGATTGCCCCCATCGCCAAGCACAGCGAAGTCTTCTTCATCTGCATGGTTCATCCCCGAATTGATGGTGCGAACAGAAAAATCCCGGTCGCCAACGGGCCGGAATCCCATGACGCGGCCGTGGGTCCCCCCGGACAAATTCCCGACCGCGCCAGCGTTCGACGCTAACACGCCGCGGCTTCCAATGATCCGTGCGCCCGTCAAAAAAATGGAATCAAATAATTGATTCGCAATACATTACGTAATCGCAGGAACTGGCGACTAATCCGCCGCCACATCCGAACCCGACTTGCTGCGCGTACGCCAGACCTGTCCACGGGCGGCGCCCCCTGGCCTGTCTCCAACCCTTCGCTCCGGATGCAGCCGAGGCTGCCGCGCACAAGGTCGTGTCGCAGCAAACGCCTGCGACTTCACCCGGGGCGAATGGATCTTCCTGCCGGCGGCGAGTTTGCTGCGCTTCGGTGCACGGGCGCGACGCCGCGGTTCAGATCGCCAGCCACACGTAAAAGTAGAGCGTGTTGTTGGCACTGGCGTTGCGCCCTGCCCCGTCGATGTTGTGCACCAGTCCGCTGAAGCGCGTGAAGTAGGTGTACTGCAGGCCCAACCGCACGTTGACCCAGGGCTGTCGCCACGAAGTGGGCTGGCCGAACGGCGCGTAGTTGAGCTCGATGGATTCACCGCGGGTATCCGGCGAGCCGTTGTTGCCGTACAGGGTGATGTCGTTGCTGCCGTTATCGATGAACGATGCCAGGGTCACACCATAGGTCTGCCGGTACCAGTAACTGACCTTGAGGTTGAACGCCTGCAGGCTGTTGTGCAGATGATCGGCGCCGCCGTCGGCGTAGGTGGCGTCCAGGCGTTGCTGCTCGTGCACGTACAGTGCGCCCGCGGTGAAGCTGTGGTCGGCATTGACGTATCGGTAGCTGGAGTCCAGCCCGACATCGCGAAAGCGGTCCGTTGGCCCGGCCACGGGTACCGCGTCGCCGGCGAGGTTGGTGCCGGCCAGGCCGCGGCGCATGCTCAGCAAGAAGCCACCGACGGTGAGGTCGCCCTTGGGCAGGCTCCAGGTGTAGGCCGCCCGCGCGTATGGCGTGATCCCGCTCAGGCGGCCGTCGTAGTCCGCATTGACGTGGCGCAGGAACGCCGGCGACAGCGAGCGATAGCCGCCGGCCTCCAGGTGCCAGGCGCCGTCCAGTTGCACGTAGGCACTGGCGCCGATCACCTGACCACCCAAGCCGCCGAACAGCATCGGCTGGGCCGGAGCGCCTGGCGCCAGGTCCGCCGACATGTATGGGTACATCCACGCCGGCGCGGTGTTGAACACATCGCTGACGGTGGGGTTGTTGTTGATCGTGACACCCCAGATACCGGTGTGGCGGCCGCGGCTGAACATGCGCGCGTAACGCAGGTCCACGTTGTCCCAGCCAAGCAGCCGGCCGTTTTCGGAATAGGTGGCCTGGGCGAAGACGCCGATGTGCTCGCTCAGCCGCCCGGCGAGGAACACCGAGGCCTGCTGCAGCTCGGTGTTGTCGTTGCTGCCGAAGCCCTTGGCGGGAGCATCGGTCTGAGCCTTCTGCGTATGCGTGAACGACTCCACCAGCATCGCCGACAGCGGCAACTCCTTCGCGTCGCCGACCTTCATGGTGTAGCCCATCAGCTTGAACTGTCGCCCGAACGCGGTGAGCTCCGGCCCGAAGGCACCGACGTGACACGCCACGCAGGCGAGTTGGGTTTGCCGTGCGTACGAGGGCAATGCCAGCGCCAGGGTGGGCACGACCGCCAGCCACGCCAGCACCGCCAGCAACGCCCAGCGCCGCAGCAGGCGCATGGACACGAACCGGCCACCAGCGTGGCCCTTGCAATGACCGTTCATGCGCATCCACTCCGTCGCCGGGAAGAATGTCGCCAGCCTGAGCTGATGGATGCACGACGTGTTGACTTCGATCAAGTAATCCGATGAACGGCGCGGCGCCGTTTCGCCGCGGCAGGTCGCCACCACGGTCGCCATGCGCCGACGCGCAAATACTTTCGAACCCGCGGAATCATGCCGCCGGCGAACGAACAGACCCGCGCGGCTACGACGCGGTGCCGCCCACCGTCATCGAGTCGATCTTCAGCGTCGGCTGGCCCACGCCGACGGGCACGCTCTGCCCGTCCTTGCCGCACACGCCCACGCCTTCGTCCAGCGCCAGGTCGTTGCCGATCATCGAGACGCGGTTGAGCACATCCGGACCTGAGCCAATCAACGTGGCTCCCTTCACCGGACGCGTGATCTTGCCGTCCTCGATCAGGTACGCCTCGCTGGCGGAGAAGGTGAACTTGCCGTTGGTGATGTCGACCTGGCCGCCGCCGAAGTTCGGCGCGTACAGGCCCTTCTTCACCGAGCGGATGATCTCGGCCGGGTCGTGCTGGCCGGCCCGCATGTAGGTATTGGTCATGCGCGGCATCGGCAGCGCAGTGAACGACTCGCGGCGGCCGTTGCCGGTCGGCGCCATGCCCATCAGGCGGGCGTTGAGCTTGTCCTGCATATAGCCTTTTAGAATGCCATCCTCGATCAGGGTGGTGCATTCGGTCGGCGTGCCTTCGTCGTCGATGCTGAGCGAACCGCGGCGGCCAACCAGGGTGCCGTCGTCGACGATGGTGACGCCCTTCGCCGCCACGCGCTGGCCGATGCGGCCGGAGAACGCGGAGCTGCCCTTGCGGTTGAAGTCGCCTTCCAGGCCGTGGCCGATCGCCTCGTGCAGCAGCACGCCTGGCCAGCCGGGGCCGAGCACCACGGTCATCTGGCCGGCCGGCGCGTCGACCGAATCCAGGTTGACCAGCGCCTGGCGTACCGCTTCGTCGGCGAACGCCAGCGCGCGGCCGTTCTCGATCAGCTCGCGATAGCCGTAGCGGCCGCCGCCGCCGGAGTAACCCTGCTCGCGCCGGCCGTTCTGCTCGGCGATCACCTGGATGTTGATGCGCACCAGCGGGCGCACGTCGGCGGCCAGGGTGCCGTCGGAGGCGGCGATCAGGATGGTGTCCATGGTCGCGGCGAGGCTGACGATGACCTGCTTGATGCGCGGGTCGCGTGAGCGCGCGTACGCGTCGACCTCGCGCAGCAGGGCGATCTTGTCGGGGTTGGGCAGGCTTTCGACCGGATCGATCGCCGGATACAGCGCGCGGGCGTTGTGCAGCGCCAGCGGCCGACCGGCGCCATTGCCGTCGTGGGCGATGGCGCGCGCGGCTTTCGATGCCTCCAGCAATTGCGGCAGCACGATCTCGTCGGAATAGGCAAAGCCAGTCTTTTCGCCGGACATGGCGCGCACGCCAACGCCCTGCTCGATCGAGTGGCTGCCGTCCTTGACGATGCCTTCCTCCAGCGTCCACGACTCGCTGCGCGAATGCTGGAAGTACAGGTCGGCGGCGTCGATCGACGGGCCCATCAGCTGGGTGAACACACGGTCGAGGTCGCCGGTGGCGATGCCGCCGGGGGACAACAGCTTGCTTTCGGCGAGGGCGATCAATGAATCCATGGGGTATCAGCTTGTCTGCGGTCGATCCGGAACTATCCCACATGGGGCTGGCGCCGACAGCTTTAAAGTCCGGGCGCGGTACCATGCGGGCAGTGCCAGCCGGCGCCTGACGTGAAGGATCACCCATGAGCGAACAGTCGAAACGCGGAGCTGCCCGCGAAGCCATCGAACGTGCCGTGAAGGCGCCGGTGGCGGAAACCCGCGAGCTCCTGCATCGCGACGGCGAGTTGAAGCCGGGGCTGGGCAAGCTCAGTGGCGTGATCGCCCTGTCGCTGGGCTTTCTCTGCCTGCTGGCGGTGCTCGCCTTCCACTTTCCGCAATACCTGACCACGCCGGATCTTCGCCACAAATATTCGGTGGACGTGCTGCGCCAGGTGCTGCTGATCGGACTGCTGGTGGCCGGCGGCATCTCGCTGGGCAACGTGATCCTTGGCCGCCAGCGCAACCTCAACATCGTGGCGTTCGCGCTGGTGATCGCCGCGGTGGCGCTGGGCGGCTCGCGCGTGCCGGTGGGCGAGTTTCCCGACCACACGCCATACCTCGGGCTGGACTGGTTCATCCTCGACCTGCTCGGCTCGACGCTGATCTTCGTGGTGATCGAGAAGCTGTTTCCGCTGTACCGGGGCCAGGCGATCTTCCGCAAGGAATGGCAGACCGACCTGAAGCATTTTGCGGTGAACCATTTCATCGTGGGGCTGGCGCTGCTCACGGTGAACTTCCTGCTGCACCATCTGTTCGGCTGGCTGGTCAGCAGCAACTTCCAGCAGGCCGTACGCGACATCCCGTTCCTGCCGCAGCTGCTGCTGTGCGTGCTGGTGGCCGACCTGGCGCAATACTGGACGCACCGTGCGTATCACGAGGTGCCCTTCCTGTGGCGCTTCCACGCGGTGCACCACAGCGTGAAGACGATGGACTGGCTGGCCGGCTCGCGCCAGCACATGCTGGAGCTGATCGCCACCCGCGTGTGCGTGCTGGCGCCGCTGTACATCCTCGGCTTTTCCGAGGCAGCGATGAACGGTTACATCCTGATCGTGGGTTTCCAGGCGGTGTTCAACCACGCCAACGTGCACCTGCCGTGGGGACCGTTGAAATACGTGCTGGTGACGCCGGACTTCCACCACTGGCACCACGCCTCCGACGACGAGGCGATCGACAAAAACTACGCCGCGCACTATGCGTTCCTCGACTACCTGTTCGGCACCGCGGTGAAGTCGACGAAGAAGTTTCCGGAGCTCTACGGCGTGGTCGGCGACTACATGCCCGACGGTTTCGTGAAGCAGCAATTGTTTCCGTTCCGCGGCCGCACCAAGTCGGCGGAAGCAGCGCCAGCGCCGAAGGGGCCGGAGCGCTACTGACCGGTACCGGTCATGGCCGGGTCGAACTGGCCGCGGCCGGCGCCCGGGTACTGCCGGCCGTCGCCGGCATGGACAGGGCCGGCAGGTTGGCAGACGACGACGCGGACGCAGGGTTGAGCAATGGCGTCGCCGGCGCCAGGGCGCTGCCGCGCTTTTCGACCAGGGTGATCACCGGATCGTCCCAGCTGCCGGTGATCCGGTAGCGCGCGCTGGCGGCCTGGTTCAATCCCTTGCCGAGCAGGCCCTGCACGGCAAAGCCGGCCGCCGCGCCGATCGGGCCGCCGACCACCGCGCCGACCAGCGGCAGGCTGTTGCCGACATGCGGCACCACCACCATCTGCTGGTCGTAGTCGCGCGCGCGCAGGCCGGTGCGGCCGCTGATGCCGATGTTTGCCGCCGGGCCGGCGATCACCAGGTTGTCGGTGGTGGCGTTGCCGTCGGCGAGGTGAAAGTCGCCGGCGATCGAATCGAACGCCAGGCCCTTGCCGAACACGTCGCCGAAGTCGAGGGTGAGTCGGCGCGGCAACTCGGCCAGCGAGACCAGGCCAAGCAGGCGACCCATGCCGGGCGAGGTCGCTTCGGGGATACGGCCGTCGCTGACGTGAATGCCCAAGGTGCCGTCCATGGTGGCCAGCGACAGGTCGCTGGGCGCGCCGGGCCAGCTGGCGTCGAGCTGGTCGCGCGTCTTGCCGCCATTGACCAGTCCGTCGAAACCGAATGCGCCCAGCATCGTGCCCAGATCCTCGGCGGCGAAGCTGATCTTCATGTGCGTGCGGCTGTTGCTGGCGCTGCCGTTCCAGTCGCCGCTGGCGTTGATCTGCACACGGCTGGACAGTGCACGCAACTGCTCGATGTGCAGGCCATCGGCGGTCGGCCAGGTTTCCAGGCGGGCTTCGCCAAGTTTCGCGTCACCCAGGCGCAGGTCGCCCACCCACAGGTGGAACGGCGGCAACGCTGCCGGATTGATGCCGGTGTTGGCCGGATCGTGCAGCGGCACGGCAGCCGCGGCCGCGGCGCCGACGGACGGCTTGGCGGGATGATCGCCGGCTGGCGCCGCGGGGGCTTTCGGCCAGTACAGCCGCTGCAACCGCGCGGTGACGCCGCGCTTGTTCAGCTCGCTGGTCGGCACGCTGAAGTTGCCGGCCATGGCGGCGCCATCCACGTCCACGCTGAGCACGTCCGTCTGTGGCGCAGCGCGCAGCTTGAGCGCGCCGAGCGGGCGGCCGAACCATTCGGCCTGATCGGTGCTGGCGTCGAGGCTTTCCAGTCCCGGGCCGTTGCCGCCACCGGCGGCCACCGTACGCTGCACCCAGCCGGTGACGTCGAGCTGGCTGGCGTGGCCGCGGATGCGCAGGTCGCGCGGCGGCAATGCCTCGGGCATCTGATTGCCGAACGCCAGCGTACCGGCCAGCGGATGCTGCGGCCCGTCGGACAGGCGCAGGTGGCCGCGCATGACGTCGCCCAGCCCGAGCTGCAGATCGCTGCCGCCGACCGGCAGGCTCATCGTCAGGTGCAGCGGCAGGCTGGTTGGCGCCGGCTTGTGCAGCGGTGCCGGCAAGTCCAGTGCGATGCCTTCCAGCGACGAATCGACGCTGAGGGTCTGCGCCAGCGCATCGCTGCCGGCCACGTGCGCGATGGTGAAGCCGATGTCGAACGCGCTGCGCCCGTCGGCGAGCTTGCCGATCCAGTCCAGCGACGGGTAGCCCTGCGTCAGTTCGGCCATGCGGTAGCTGCCCTGCAATTTGGCCGAGAGGATCATGGCCGGGTCGCCGGTGGCGCCGGCGATCGCCAGTTGCAGCTTCGACGGCTGGCCGCGGAAGCCCGCATCGAGCGGGCCCGCCCGCAGGCCGTGCAGGTCGAACTGCAGCGGGCCGTTGAGCTTGTCGAGCTGGAGGTTCCAGGCCGGCGCGCTGAGGTCGGCGTCTTTCAGCGTGGCGCTGCCACTCAGCTGCGCGTCGCGGGCGTCCTTCAGCGGCAGCGCCAGATGGAACTCGAACGTGCCGTTGCCGCCAAGCTTCAGCTTGGCCAGTGTGTCGGCCACGTGGCTGGCGACCGGGCTGTTGCGCGCAAACTCCAGCAGGCTCGCGCCACTGCCGGCGCCTTGCACGTTGATGTCGAGCAGGCTGTCGTGGAAATCCGGGATCAGCGCCACCGCCTTGTCCACCTTCACGCCCAGCGACTGGCCACCGCTGGCCTCGACCAGCATGCCGTTGTCGACGAAGCTGGCCACCGCGTCGATCCCCGTGGCTTGCGGCCAGTCCTTGCCGTAGTCCAGGGTGAGGCCGCTGATCGCCGCGCGCGCCTCGAAGCGGCCTTCGTTGTGCCGGAACGGCCAGTCGCCGAGGTCGCCACGCACCAGCACTTGCGCCTGGTCGAGCTGGCCGGCCACCAAACTGCGGTCCAGCCAGGCGATGGTGGCCGGCGACATCGAACCGATCGGCCAGAACAGCTTGGCGGCGACCACGTCGGCATGGTCGAGCGAGGCGTACATGTCCACGAACGGATGTCCGCCCTGGGCGGGCAGTACCACCTCACCGCGGGTCTGGCCGGCATAGCCGGCACCGGCAAAGTCCAGCGTGTCCACGCCGATGTGCCAGTCGCCGTCTTGCGGCCAGAACGCCAGCATGCCGGCCAGTTTCGACAGCACGAACGGCTGCCGGAACGCGCGCGGGAATTGCAGCGTGGCGGCTTGCGCCGGCAGCTCCAGCGACAGCGCTTCGGCATCGCCGCGCAACTCGCCATGCAGGCTGTTCACGCCGGGCAGCTTGCCGATCGGGTCGATTGCCAGACCATCGAAAGCCACATCGACGGACTGGAGGCCTTCGGCACGGCTCCACCGCAGCGCGACCCGGCTCAGGTCGCCGCGCGGATGTCCGCTGCCCAGCCATTGCGCCAGCGCTGGCGACAGATCCGGCTTCAGCGCCAGCCATGGCAGCAGCGGTGCCAGTTGCAACTCGCGTGCAGCGACGCCCACGCTTGCCCGGGGTGTGCCCGGGCGATGCAGGCTCAGCGCCAGTGCGCTGCCATCGTCGCCGGCCCAGCGCACGTCGTAGCCGTCGGGAATCTGCCGCACCCCGGCCAGCCCGTGCAGCGCCGCCACCGTAGCTGTACCGCCAGCGGGTGCGCTCACCGAAAGCGTGTCCAGGTCGACATGGACCAGGCTGCGGGTCAGCCGACCTTTGCGCCAGTCCAGCCAGGCGCTCAGCTGGCCACTGCCGTTGCCGACCGTATAGCCGCCCATATCGATGCCGTCGAGCAGCGGCTTCAGTTCGGCGCCATCGACGCTGACCCATACCTGGCCCGCGCTGCCGTCATCGCGGAAGCGGCCGGCCATGCGCACGGCAGCGCTTGCGCCTTCGCGCTGCAGCATGCCGCCGAAACGGATCCGGCCACTCTGGTGGCTCAGCCGCAACTGTCTGGACAGCAGCGCGTAACGCTTGCCCAAGGTGGCGTCGGTAACCACCACACGCAGGTCTTCCAGCCACAGATCGGCCGACAGCCGGCCCAGCGACAACGGTTGCCGCGCGTTGCCGCCGGCCGTGCCGATGCCGTTGACGTGCCAGCCACCGGCGTCGTGCAGCAGATCCAGCTGCAGGCCGCGCACGTGCAGGTTGAGCAGGTGCCGCGACGGCAGCAGCCAGCCGCCGAAGTCGAGCTTCAGCTCGGACTCGGGCAACTGCAGCACGGTGCCGCTTTCCCCGGCCGCCGCGCCGATGGCCACCCCGTGCATCACGAACAACGGCCCGGAGGTGGTCCAGCGCCCCTCCATCGAGTCGAAGCTGACCGGTCGCTGCAAACGCTGGCTGAGCTGCGCGGCGATCCAGGCCGGATGGCGCGCCAGCAACGGCAGCAGCAACTGGGCCAGTGCCGCCATCACGGCGAGCAGGATCACCAGTACGCCGGCCGTCCAGCCCGATGCGCGGGCGCAACGATGCAACCTGCGCTGCCACACCATGTTCACGCGCGGCGATCCAGGCCGGGCTTACAGCAAGACGACATCGAACTGTTCCTGCGAATAATGCTCTTCAGCTTGGAAGCGTATGCTTTTGGAGATGAACTCTTCCAGTTCGGCGACCGCACCGGATTCCTCTTCCAGGATGCGGTTGACCACCAGCGGGTTCGCCATCACCAGCAACTTCTCGGCGTTGAACTGGCGTACCGCGCGGGTGATCTCGCGGAAGATCTCGTAGGTCACCGTTTCCGCGGTCTTCAGCACGCCACGACCGTTGCAGGTCGCGCACGGTTCGCACAACTGGCGCGCGAGGCTTTCGGTGGTGCGCTTGCGGGTCATCTCGACCAGCCCCAGCGCCGACAACGGGTACACCGTGGTCTTGGCGTGATCGCGCGCCAGGCCCTTGTTCAGCATGCGCAAGACCTGGCGCTTGTGCTCCTCATCGTTCATGTCGATGAAGTCGATGATGATGATGCCGCCGAGGTTGCGCAGGCGCAGCTGGCGCGCCGCCGCCTGGGCCGCCTCCAGGTTGGTGCGGTAGACCGTTTCCTCCAGGTTGCGGGTGCCGAGGTAGGCGCCGGTGTTGACGTCGATCGTGGTCATTGCCTCGGTCTGGTCGACGATCAGGTAGCCACCGGATTTCAGCGGCACCTCTTTCCTGAGCGCGCGCTGCATCTCGTCCTCGACCCCGTACAGATCGAAGATCGGCCGCTCGCCATCGTAGTGCTCGATGCGATCGTCCAGCTGCGGCATGAACTTGTGCACGAATTTCGTGACTTGCTCGAAAGTCTCGCGTGAATCCACCCGCACCTTCTCGATGTCGTCGTTGAGCATGTCGCGCAGGCTGCGCAACGGCAGCGACAATTCCTCGTAGACGCGCTCGCCCACTTTCGATTTGGCGATGTTTTCCTGCACCACGCGCCACACCTTGGTCAGATAGGCGACGTCGAACGCCAGCGCCTCGGCGCTCTGGCCTTCGGCGTTGGTGCGCACGATGTAGCCGAGCCGGCTGCTGCCAGGTACGTCATCGCCGATCAGCGGGGTCAGCACGTCTTTCAGCCGCTGGCGCTCGACCTCGTCCTCGATCCGCGCGGAAATGCCCAGGGTGCGCGCGTACGGCAACAGCACCAGGTAGCGCGAGGGAATCGACAGGTGCGCCGACAGCCGCGCACCCTTGGTGCTGATCGGGTCCTTGACCACCTGCACCACGATTTCCTGGCCTTCGTGGACCAGTTCGCTGATCGAGGGAACATGCCCGTTGCCGTGGCCGTTGCCATTCGATTCGGCGGCCTCCGCCGATGGTGGCCGCACGATGTCCGAGGCATGCAGGAAAGCCGCGCGCTCCAGCCCGATCTCCACGAACACTGCCTGCATGCCGGGCATCACGCGCTGCACCCGGCCCTTGTAGACGTTGCCCACATAGCCACGCCGGGAGGCCCGCTCGACATGCACCTCTTGCAACATGCCGTTCTCGACCACGCCCACCCGCGTCTCGCGCGGGGTTACGTTGATCAGGATTTCTTCGCTCACTGCCTGCCCCCCGAAATTAACCATCTTTATAGCGGCTGCAGGCGCGACCTGTCGATGAAGCATTTCGCGGGATCACATCCCTGGCTGCGTCGGCGCGAAGGTCGCCGGGCGGCGCACATGGATTTCACCGGCCGCCACAGGTGACTGGCGACGCCCAAACCGGCAAGCTGCGGGCCACGGCCAGCGGCCGCGTTATCGTGAACGGATCGAATGACACCACAGGTACCTGAATGACCAACCCGATTTTGCTGGCCTGGAGCGGCGGCAAGGATTGCCTGCTGGCACTGCAGCGCCTGCTCGCCGACCCGCAATGGCAGGTCGTCGGCCTGCTCACCACGGTCAACCGCAACTACCAGCGCGTAGCCATGCACGGCACGCCGCGCGACGTGCTGCTGGCGCAGGCCGCCGCGCTGGAGCTGCCGCTGGTCGAGGTGATGCTGGACTGGCCCGGCAGCAACGAGGCCTATGAGGCGGCCCACGCGCAGGCGCTGGTCGAGGCACGGATGCGTTGGCCGGGGATTCGCCACTGCGCGTTCGGCGACCTGTTCCTGGAGGACGTGCGCGATTACCGCGTGCGCCAGCTTGGCCGCGAAAACTGGCGCGCGGTGTTCCCGCTGTGGGGCGAGGACACCGCGGCACTTTCACGCCGCTTTGTCAGCGAAGGCCATCGCGCCGTGCTTTGCTGCGTCGACACCCAGCAACTCGACGCCGACTATTGCGGCCGCGACTATGACGCCGCCCTGCTCGACGCGCTGCCGGCGGGCGTCGACCCCTGCGGCGAACGCGGCGAGTTCCACACCCTGAGCCATGCCGGCCCGTTGTTCCGCCAGCCGTTGAAACTGCGGCGCGGCGAATCGGTCTTGCGCGAAGGACGTTTCCAGTTCACCGATTTCCTGCTGGACGACCATGCCGCCTCACACTGAGGCCCACATCCTGCCCGACGTGCTGCAACCCGGCCTCGCCCTGGTGTTCTGCGGCACCGCCGCGGGCAAGCGTTCGGCCGCCGAGCGCGCCTACTACGCCCATCCCGGCAACCTGTTCTGGCGTGCGCTGTTCGAGGCCGGCCTGACTCCGCGCCAGCTGACGCCGGCGGAATTTCCGCAACTGCCCAGCTACGGGATCGGCCTCACCGACCTGGCCAAGCATCACAGCGGCAACGACCGCGAGCTGCCGCGCCAAGCCTTCGACGCAGCCGCCCTGATCGCGAGGATCGAACGGCATGGTCCGCGCCTGCTCGCCTTTACCAGCAAGAACGCAGCGCGCATCGCGATCGGCCACCCGGTGAATTACGGCCTGCAGGACAGCGCCATTGGCGACACGCAGCTGTTCGTGCTGCCGTCGCCATCGGGGCAGGCCCGCGGGCACTGGAACCTCGCGCCGTGGCTGGCACTGGCCGAGCTGTATCGCATCGCTACCCGCGACAGGTAGGTACCGCACCGGCGGGCGACACCGCCGCGAATCCCGAATCCCGAATCCCGATCAATCGATCGGCGTATGCCTGTACTTGCTGACGTCGTCCGGGCGCACGACGGAAGCCTGGTTCGCCCACGACCGCCGGATGTAGCTGGCCACGGCCGACACCTCGACGTCGCTCAGCTGCTGCGCGAACGGCGGCATCGAGTACGGGCGCGGATGGCTGGCGGTAAGCGGGGCAAATCCGCCCAGCAGGATCATCCGGGTCGCATTGATGCCGGTCGGTTCGGTCACCGAGCTGTTGCCGTTGAGCGGTGGATACACGCCGGCGACGCCGTTGCCGTCCTTGCCATGGCATTGCTCGCAATGCTGCGCGTAGATCTTCCCGCCGCCGCGGACGATCGCGTCGGCATTGAACAGCTGGGTTTCTGCCACCGGCAATGCGCGCGGCGGCAGCGAGCCCAGGTAGGTCGCGATCGCCCGCAGGTCGTCATCGGTCATGTGCTGGGTGCTGTTGGCCACCACCCCGGCCATCGGGCCGAACGCCACACCCCTGGCCGACTGACCGGTTTTCAGAAGATCGACGATGTCCTGTTCGCGCCAGCCCTGCAGACCGCCGTTCTGGCGGGTACTCAGGTCCGGCGCGTACCAGTTCTGCATCGGGATCTGACCACCGGTCAGGTGCACATCCGGCGGGGTTCCGCCGAGCGAATCGCGTGCAGCGTGACACTCATTGCAATGGCCCAGCCCCTGTACCAGGTAGGCACCGCGATTCCATTGCGGCGACTGTGCCGGGTCCGGCTGGAATTCGCCTTCCGTGAAATACAGCGCGCGCCATGCCACCAGGCTCTTGCGCACGCTGTAAGGAAATTTCAACAAGGTGGGCTTGGCCGGCTGGTGCACCGGCGGCAACGATTGCAGGAAGGCGAAAATCGCCAGCGCATCGTCGTGGTCGACCTTGGTATACGAGGTGTACGAGAACGCCGGATACAGCAACTCGCCGTGACGGCCCTTGCCGGCATGCAGCGCCTGCCAGAAGTTCTCGAAGCTCCAGTCGCCCAGGCCGGTTTCGCGATCGGGCGTGATGTTGGGTACGGGAATGTCGCCGAATGGCGTAGCCAGCGAACGACCGCCGGCGTAACGCGCGCCACCTTGCGCGGTGTGGCAGCCGGCGCAGTCGCCGACCGTCGCCAGGTATTCACCCTTGGCGATCAGTGCCGGATCGTGCAGGGTGGTGGCGGTGACCTTGCTCGTGCCGGGAGGGGTGGGTTCACGGCCGCTGCGACCGAACAGCACCCAGCCCAGCACCAGCACGATCAGCACCACGATCAGCAGCGACAGCCGACGCAACCATTTCATGGTGTATCTCCCGTCGCACCCAGTACGCCGCAAGGCAACGGTGGCGTCACCGATCCTGCGGCCTGCGCGTGCGTGTCGGCCGGCAACTGGCGACTGGCCAGCGCCGCGGCCACTGCCGTGATGTCCGAATCGGTCAACCGATTGGCGACGACAGCCATGCAGTCGGGTGCCAGCGTCGCACGGGTATGCGTCCGCCACGAGCCCAGTTGCGCGCTGATGTAGTCATACGGCAAGCCGACGAGGCCCGGCGTGGATGGCTCCACGCCGGTGAGCTGGTTGCCGTGGCAACTGGCGCAGGCGGGGATCCTGCGCGCGGGATCGCCCTTGCTGATCAGCTGTTCGCCGCGTTGCAACGCCGTCGCGGGAACCGGCGGCAATGGCGAGCGACTGTAGGGCACTTGTTGTGTCGCGAAGTACTCGGCGATTTCCTGCATGTAGGCGGGACTGAGTTGGCGCACGGTGTATTCCATCGGCGCGTACTTGCGCAGGCCATTCTGGAAATCCTGCATCTGGCGCGCCAGATAAGCCGCCGGTTTGCCGGCCAGACGCGGAAAATAACCGCTGCCCGGCGTGCCTTCACCATGTACGCCGTGGCAGGTGGTGCAGGCGATGATGCGCTGCTGCAAGGTGTCGGGAATGGCTGGATGGGCGGGTGTCGATGGCTGGTCGGCGGCCATCGCGACGAAGCCAACCAGACTTAGCGCGAGCAACGAACCCAGGCACCGCACCGCACGCAGGCGCGAACGCCGGTTCCGCATGGCTGACGTGATCATCCGCCGATTATAGAACCGCCACTGCCTTTCGTCCCGCCGCGATGCGGCCCTGGATGCCGGCGCGACAACCTGCCGCACGGCATCGGGGCGATCTCACATCTGCGCGCGCAAGTTCAAGCCATGCCACCGGACTTGCGCACGATGAGCATGGCCAATTCCAGCGACTGCTCATAGTTGAGTCGCGGATCGACCATCGACTTGTAGGCCCGATCGAGATCGGTCTCGGACAGGTCTCGCGCACCGCCCATGCATTCGGTGACGTCCTCGCCGGTCAATTCCAGGTGCACGCCACCAAGCCGGGTACCGACCGAGGCGTGGATATCGAACGCCTGGTCGAGCTCGCCGCTGATGTTGTCGAAGCGACGGGTCTTGTAGCCGTTGGAGGTGCTCTCGGTGTTGCCATGCATCGGATCGGCGACCCACAGGACGCGCCGACCCTCGCGTTTCACCGCCTCCAGCAACGGCGGCAAGGCCGCGGCAATCTTGGCGTTGCCCATGCGATGGATCAGGGTCAGCCGGCCCGGCTCGTCGTCAGGGTTCAGCGCATCGATCAACGGCAGCAATTGGTCCGGGTTCACCGTCGGCCCCACCTTCACCGCGATCGGGTTGCGGATGCCGCGGAAATATTCCACATGCGCACCGTCCAGCGCCGCCGTGCGCATGCCGATCCAGGGGAAGTGGGTGGACAGGTTGAACCAGCCGGGATGGCGCGGCACCTGGCGGGTCAGCGCCTGCTCGTAGTGCAGCAGCAGCGCTTCGTGCGAAGTGAAGAAATCCACCTTCGAGAACCCGGCGATCGGGCCGGCCAGCGTTTCCATGAAGCGCAGCGAATCGCCGATGCCGGCAACCATCTGCCGATATTCCGCTGCCAGCGGTGAATGCTCGACCCAGGCCAGATCCCAGTATTCCGGATGATGCAGGTCGGCGAAGCCGCCATCGATCAGCGCGCGCACGAAGTTCATCGTCAGCGCCGAATGGGCGTGCGCCTGGATCATCCGCTGTGGATCTGGCCGGCGCGCGGCGGGCGTAAATTCCGGGCTGTTGACCAGGTCGCCGCGAAAACTCGGCAGGCTGACGCCGTTGCGCGTCTCGTTGTCGGCAGAACGCGGCTTCGCGTACTGCCCGGCAAAACGACCGACCCGCAGCACCGGCTTCTTCATGCCGTGCACCAGCACCAGGCTCATCTGCAACAGCACTTTCAGTCGATTGGAGATCACCGGACTGGTGCAGTCGGCAAAACTCTCCGCGCAATCGCCACCCTGCAACAGGAAGCGTCGCCCCTCCTGCGCATCGGCCAGGGACTGCTTCAATGCCAGGACTTCCCACGAGGTCACCAGCGGCGGCAGCTGGGCGAGGTGCGCGCCGGCCTCGGCCAGTTCGCTCGCATCGTCGTACCGCGGCTGCTGCAGCGCCACGCGCTGCTGCCAGGAATCGGGAGCCCAGGAATCGGAAACGGGAAGCTTGGACAAAGCGGGGTTCATCGTGCAGCCTTGATGGCAGTGATTGCGTTCAATTCGTGCGGGCGTTGCGGCGCGTCACCACGATCGCCAATCCGGCCAGCAGGACAAACCAGAGCAGGCTCCAGGCCGGCATCGGCAGACCGAGGATCGGCTCGACCTTGGCGCATTCGCCGGAGCCGGTGAAGACCAGTTTCAGCATCTTCGCGAACGGAAACGCGTCCAGCATGTAGCCAAGCCCCGGGCCGCACGACGGCACCTGGTCGGGAGGCAACGTCTGCAGCCACAAGTGGCGCGTGGCAGTGACTATCCCACCTGCGGCGCCGGCCAGAACCAGGCCCGTGTACACCCAGCGCCCTTGCCAGCGCGGTGCATGCAAAGCGCCCAGCAGAAAGAACAGGCCCATGACCAGGAATGCGATGCGCTGAAAAATGCACAACGGGCACGGCGTCATGCCGAGCTCGTACTCGGCATACAGGGCAAACCCGAGCAGGCCGATACAGACGAGGAAACCGACGAAAAAACCGACACGATACGACCAGCGGAATGGATTCATGGCGAATTGCTGCGTTGCGGAACAATGACCTTACCTGCTCGCTGGCGCGCTGTCAGCAGGCGCATCGCATTCCATGCGAAATCATTCCGCCCGAGCCGTGCCAAAAAGCAGAAACCCGGCAGGTTGCCCGGCCGGGTTTCTGTGTCTGGGCGTCTGGACGCCTGTTTCGAGGCGATGGAAAACCAGACCGGTTGCGACCCTACTCGGCGTCGACCGCCTCGACCTGCGGGCGCCCCACCAGCTCGACGTACGCCATCGGCGCGTTGTCGCCCGGGCGGAAGCCGCACTTGAGGATGCGCAGGTAACCACCAGGGCGCTCCTTGTAACGGGGCCCCAGTTCGACGAACAGCTTGCCTACCGCTTCGCTGTCGCGCAGGCGCGCAAAAGCGAGGCGACGATTGGCAACGCCATCGACCTTGCCCAGCGTGATCAGCGGCTCCGCCACACGACGAAGTTCCTTCGCCTTGGGCAGGGTGGTACGGATCAGCTCGTGCTTGATCAACGACGAGGCCATGTTCTTGAACATGGCTTCGCGATGCGAGCTGGTGCGATTGAGTTTGCGTCCGGATTTTTGATGGCGCATGACTGGATACTCTTTGGATGTCTGTTGTTATGAAAAGCCGGCGCGTATGTCCGGATTCCCGCGGTTACCCGCTATGAGGAGCCTTTTGTATCGGACTCTTGTTTGAAAGTACGGTCGTTGACGACCGTCTTTGGCGGCTGGCGCAGCAGGCAGACCCGTACTCGCCCAACCGAATGTCACAGCGATCAAAAGGGACCGCAAAAAAAACAACGCGACCATGATGGCCGCTGGTGGCGCCTGGCGAGAGAGCCGAAACTCAACCTCGCCAGTGCACCGGTACCACTCGCGATCACGGGTGATCGCGAAACCGCAATCAACCCAGCTGCATGCCGTGCGACAGACCCGGCGGCGGCCAGTTCTCAAGCTTCATGCCCAGCGCGAGACCACGCCCGCCCAGCACGTCCTTGATTTCCGTCAGCGACTTCTTGCCGAGGTTCGGCGTCTTCAGCAGCTCGACTTCGGTCTTCTGCACCAGATCGCCGATGTAGTAGATGCTCTCGGCCTTCAGGCAGTTCGCCGAACGCACGGTGAGCTCCAGATCGTCGATCGGACGCAGCAGCAACGGGTCGAAACCGCTCTTCTCCGCCTTGTCGGTGGCACTCTCGCGACGCGAGAAGTCACCGAACACCGACAACTGGTCGTTGATGATCTCGGCCGCCTTGCGGACCGCGTCCTCGGCGCCGATGGTGCCGTTGGTCTCGATGTCCAGCACCAGCTTGTCGAGGTTGGTGCGCTGCTCGACACGAGCGGCGTCCACTTCGTAGGCCACGCGCAGCACCGGCGCGAACGACGCGTCCAGCTGCAAGCGGCCAATCGGACGTGCCTCGTCATCCGGATGCTGCCGCGTGCTGGCCGGCTGGTAGCCGACGCCACGACGCACCTTCAGGCGCATGTTGAGCGCGATGTCCTTGGTAAGGTGGCAGATCACGTGCTCGGGGTTGATGATTTCCACCGAGTGGTCGACCACGATGTCGCCGGCCGTGACCACGCCCTTGCCCTTCTTGGACAAGGTCAGGGTGACTTCATCGCCGGTGTGCTGACGAATCGCCACGTCCTTGAGGTTGAGCAGGACTTCGATGACGTCCTCCTGCAGGCCTTCCAGGGTGGTGTATTCATGCAACACGCCATCGATTTCAACCTCGACGATGGCACTGCCAGGGATCGAGGAGAGCAGCACGCGACGCAGCGCGTTGCCCAGGGTATGGCCGAAGCCACGCTCGAGCGGCTCGACCACCACCTTGGCGCGGTTGGCTCCGAGCTGTTCGACGCTGAGGCCCCGAGGCCGCAGCACACTAGTTGACGAAACTGCCATGCAGAGCTCCGGTAATTACTTCGAGTAAAGCTCGATGATCAATGCTTCATTGATGTCGGACGGCAGATCACCGCGATCCGGCACCGACTTGAACGTACCTTCGAACTTCTTGGAATCCACTTCGACCCAGATCGGACGCAGGTCCATGGTGTCGAACACGGTCGCCGCTTCCTGCACGCGCAACTGGGCGCGGGCCTTTTCGGTCAGCGCGATCGCGTCGCCTGGGCGAACCTGATACGAAGGAATGTTCACCTTCTTGCCGTTCACCAGGATCGCCTTGTGGGCAACCAGCTGGCGAGCCTGGGCGCGGGTGACCGCAAAGCCCATGCGATAGACGACGTTGTCCAGGCGGCTCTCGAGCAGGCGCAACAGGTTTTCACCGGTGTTGCCCTTGAGGGTCGACGCCTTGGTGTAGTAGTTGCTGAACTGGCGCTCAAGCACACCATAGATGCGCTTGACCTTCTGCTTCTCGCGCAACTGCACGGCGTAGTCGGACATGCGCATGCGCTTGTTCGCGCCATGCTGGCCGGGCTTGTTTTCCAGCTTGCACTTGGAATCCAGCGCGCGCGCCGGGCTCTTCAGGCTGAGATCTGCACCCTCGCGGCGGGCGAGTTTGCAGGTAGCTCCACGATAACGGGCCATGGGTATGCTCCTTAGACTCGACGCTTCTTGGGGGGACGGCAACCGTTGTGCGGAATCGGCGTGACGTCGATGATGTTGAGCACCTTGTAGCCCAGCGCATTCAGCGAGCGCACGGCCGATTCGCGACCCGGGCCGGGGCCCTTGATACGCACTTCGACCGTCTTCACGCCGTAGTCGCCTGCGGCGCGGCCAGCCTTTTCGGCGGCGACCTGGGCGGCGAACGGGGTCGACTTGCGTGAGCCACGGAAACCGGCGCCGCCGGCGGTAGCCCACGACAAGGCATTGCCCTGACGATCGGTGATGGTGACGATGGTGTTGTTGAAGGAGGCCTGCACGTGGGCCACGGCATCCGTGACAACGCGCTTGATCTTCTTCTTTGCTTTAACCGGCTTAGCCATATTCGGAATCCGTTACTTCTTGATCGCGCGACGGGGACCCTTGCGGGTACGTGCGTTGGTACGCGTGCGCTGGCCGCGCACCGGCAGGCCACGACGATGGCGCAAGCCACGGTAGCAACCCAGGTCCATCAAACGCTTGATGGCCATGCCCACCTCACGGCGAAGATCACCCTCGACGATGTACTTGCCGATTTCGTGGCGGATCTTCTCCACCTCGCCTTCACTGAGGGACTTGATCTGGGTGGTCGGAACCACGCCAGCATCCACGCAGACTTTCCTGGCACGGCTGCGGCCGATACCGTAAATGCTCTGCAGACCGACCCAGACATGTTTCTGGACCGGCAAATTGACACCCGCGATGCGCGCCATGATGTACTTTCTCCGATGCGTTTCGTGCGCGGTAAACGCGCAATTTTAACCTGAATTACCCGAACTGGAAAGCCCTGCGACACCGCGGTGTCGCCACTCCCCGACTTGTGACCTATCGACCACAGCCTCAGCTGCGACGGAGATTGGCCTTCTTGAGCAGACTTTCGTACTGGTGACTGACCAGATGCGCCTGCACCTGAGCCGTGAAATCCATCACCACCACCACCACGATCAGCAGCGACGTGCCACCGAAATAGAACGGCACGTGCCAGGCCTGCTGCATGAACGATGGCACCAGACACACCAGCACCAGATACAACGCACCGACACCGGTCAGACGTGTCATCACCGCATCGATGTAGCTGGCCGTCGCCTTGCCCGGACGAATGCCCGGAATCAGCGCACCCGACCGCTTGAGGTTGTCGGCGGTTTCGTCGGCGTTGAACACGATCGCCGTATAGAAGAATGCAAAACCGATCACCAACACCGAAAACACGATCTCGTAAAGCGGATTGCCCGGACTCAGCGACTGCGTCAAGTCCTGCAACCAGCGCGACTGCTGACCGGTACTGAACCAGCTGATCGCCGTTGCCGGGAACATCAGCAGGCTGGACGCGAAAATCGGCGGGATCACGCCCGACATGTTGATCTTCAGCGGCAGGTTCGAACTCTGGTTCATGTAGGCCTTCTGCCCACCCGACCGCCTCGCGTAGTTCACCGTGATGCGCCGCTGGGCGCGTTCCATGAACACCACAAACGCGGTCACTGCCAGTGTCAGACCAAACACCATCAGCAACATGATCAGCGTCAACTCGCCATTGTTGGCCATGCCCAGCGTGTGAACCACCGCGCCCGGCAGACCGGCGACGATACCGGCGAAGATCAGCAGCGAAATACCGTTGCCGATGCCACGCTCGGTCATCTGCTCGCCCAGCCACATCAGGAACATCGTGCCGGCGGTAAGCCCGACCACGGATGACATGATGAAACCGAAGCCCGGCGTGTAGACCACCGGCGCGCCACCCGCGGCGACCTGGTTCTGCAGCGCCACCGCAATACCGAACGACTGGAACGCTGCCAAGGCCACCGTGGCATAGCGCGTATACATCGTCATCTTGCGCTTGCCGGCCTCGCCTTCCTTGCGCAGGCCCTGCAGGCTCGGCACCACCGAGCCCATCATCTGGAACACGATCGACGCCGAGATGTACGGGATCACGCCAAGCGCGAACACCGAGAACCGTGCCAGCGCGCCACCCGAGAACATGTTGAACATGTCCATCAGGCCATTGCCGTTGACCAGGCTGGTCATCGCCTCCGGATTGACGCCAGGTACCGGAATGAACGAACCAAGCCGGAACACCACCAGCGCACCGATCACGAAGAAGATGCGCTGCCGGAGCTCCGTCAGCTTGCCGAGCTTGCCGAGTGCATTGCCCTTGGCTGCTGCCACCTGATTACTCCACGCTGCCGCCGGCAGCCTCGATGGCTGCCTTGGCGCCGGCGGTAGCCAGCAGACCCGACAACTTCACCGCGCGACCGATTTCACCCTTGAGAACCACCTTGACCTTCTTCGCACGGCTGTCGATCAGGCCAGCCTGATGCAGCACGACGACGTCGATCACGTCAGCCTTGAGGTTGGCCAGCTGGTAGAGGAACACTTCCTGGCTGCCGACCTTCAGCTTCGAGCGGAAACCGACCTTCGGCATCCGGCGATTCAGCGGCATCTGGCCGCCTTCGAAACCGAACTTGTGGGTACCACCGGCGCGAGCATGCTGACCCTTGTGTCCGCGGCCCGCCGTCTTGCCCATGCCCGAACCGATACCGCGGCCGACGCGCAGACGCGTCTTGTGCGAGCCGTCGTTCGGCTTAAGTGTATTCAAACGCATGATGCTTACTCCTCGACCCGGACCAGGTAATAGACCGTGTTGATCAGGCCACGAACCTGCGGGCTGTCCTTCAATTCACGGACGTCGTTGATCTTGCCCAGACCCAGCGCCTTGACGCTGAGGCGATGACGCGCCTGCACGCCGCGCAGGCCCTTGACCAGGCGCACGCGCACGGTCTTGTCGGCGGTTTGTTGGGACTTAGCCATTGCCGAGCACCTCTTCCAGGGACTTGCCACGCTTGGCGGCGATCTTCTTGGGCGAGGCAACCGCCTGCAGGCCCTTGATGGTGGCGCGCACCAGGTTGATCGGGTTGCGCGAGCCGACCGCCTTGGCCAGCACGTTCTTGACGCCGACCACTTCCAGCACGGCACGCATGGCACCGCCGGCAATCACGCCGGTACCCTCGGAAGCGGGCTGCATGTAGACGCGGGCTGCACCGTGGTTCGCCTTGATGGCGTACCACAGGGTGCCGTTGTTCAGTTCGATGTTCACCATCTGGCGGCGGGCACGCTCCATCGCCTTGGAGATGGCCACCGGCACTTCACGCGCCTTGCCATAACCAAAGCCGACCTTGCCCTCGCCATCACCGACGACAGTCAGTGCAGTGAAGCTCATCTGGCGGCCGCCCTTGACGGTCTTGGCCACACGGTTGACGGCAATCAACTTTTCCAGCAGGCCGTCGGAATTTTCGCGATCGGTAGAAGACATGTTCTTTTCCATGTGCCCGGCAAACCGGGACTTTGCTTGCGGCTGAGCCGCTTGGAGTTGTAGGTGACGCTGTGGAATCAGGACAACGCCCCGACCCGGGTAATGCTCAGAATTTCAGACCAGCCTCACGCGCTGCATCGGCCAGTGCCTTGATGCGGCCGTGGTAGCGGAAACCCGAGCGGTCAAATGCCACCGACTCGATACCCGCAGCCTTCGCACGCTCGGCGACCGCCTTGCCGACTGCCGCAGCAGCCGCCAGGTTCTTGGTGCCCTTGAGGCCTTCGGCGACCGACTTCTGCACGGTGGAAGCCGCAGCCACCACGTTCACGCCGGAGGCATCGAACACCTGCGCGTAGATGTGCTGACCGGTGCGATGCACCGACAGGCGGGCCACGGCCAGCTTGCGGATATGCGAGCGGGTGGACTTGGCGCGGCGCAGGCGATTTTCGTTCTTGTTCATCGTTAGTTCCTTGAAAGCGGATCGACTTGTGTCTGGGGCTCTTTCGAAGTCCGGCCATGGATGGCCGGTCTTCGCGGAGGGACCCGCATTAAGCCTTCTTGGCTTCCTTCATCGTGATCTTCTCGCCGGCATAGCGCACGCCTTTGCCCTTGTAGGGTTCCGGCGGACGGAAACCGCGAATCTTGGCCGCCACCTGACCTACCGCCTGCTTGTCCGCGCCCTTGATAAGGACCTCGGTCTGCGTCGGGGTTTCGATGCTGATGCCTTCCGGCGCCTCGAACACCACGGGATGCGAGAAGCCCAGGCTCAGGTTCAGCGACTTGCCCTGCATGGAAACGCGGTAACCGACGCCGACCAGCTCGAGCTTGCGCTCGTAACCCGTGGAAACGCCGGTGACCATGTTGGCCAGCAGCGCGCGGGCGGTGCCGCCGAACTTGTCGTCGGACCCCTCTTCCAGCGTGATGTTCGCCACACCGTTCTCGACCGCAACGGTGACGCCCGGCAGGTGATGCACGGACAAGGTGCCCTTGGGGCCTTTCACCGAGATCCGGTCGTCATTGACGGTCAGCTCGACGCCCTTCGGCAGGGAAATGGGTTGTTTGGCTACACGTGACATCGAAAGACTCCTTATGCCACTTGGCCGATGACTTCGCCGCCCAGACCCTTGGCACGGGCCTGCGCATCGGTCAACAGACCAGCGGAAGTCGAGATGATCGAGATACCCAGGCCACCAAGGACCTTCGGCAACTCGTCCTTGCCGCGATAGACGCGCAGGCCGGAACGGCTGACACGGGAGATACGCTCGATGGCCGGCTGGCCCTCGAAATACTTGAGCTTGATCTCGAGCACCGGCTTGCCTTCCTCGGCGGAAGTCTTGGCGTCGAGGATGTAGCCCTCGTTCTTGAGAAGGTCGGCGATCGCCACCTTCAGTTTCGACGACGGCATACGCACGGTCGGCTTGCCCATGGCTTGGGCATTGCGGACGCGCGTGAACAGATCGGCGATGGGATCAGTCATGCTCATGAAAACATCCTTCAGAGTGCACCGATATCCGATAAAACCGGAAATCAATCAGATTGTGAGCCGACAAGAAACATCGGCCTGCCTTGCGCAGACCGCTGACTATATCAGCCTTTTCAGGTTTTAGCGAATGTCGACGCGGTAGTCGCATCAACGGCAGCTCGTGGGAGCCACCTGGTGAATCGTCCGTGGCGCTTGCGCCCCGCGGAACGACTCCGGTTCTTGTATTACCAGCTGGCCTTGCGCAGACCCGGCACGTCGCCGCGCATGGTGGCTTCACGCAGCTTGTTGCGGCCCAGACCGAATTTGGCATAGACCGCACGCGGGCGACCGGTCAACGCACAACGCGTGCGCTGACGCGACGGGCTCGCATCACGCGGAAGCTTCTGCAGCTTGGTCTGCGCGCCCATCTTCTCCTCGTAGGAAGCAGTGGAGCTCAGCACGATCGCCTTCAGTTCGGCACGCTTGGCGGCGTACTTCTTGACGAGTTTGGTCCGCTTGATATCGCGGTTCACCATTGATGTCTTGGCCATGGATAACGCCTATCAGTTACGGAACGGGAAGCTGAATGCTGCCAGCAAGGCTTTCGCCTCTTCGTCGGTCTTGGCGGTCGTGGTGATGGAGATATCCATGCCACGCAGCGCATCAACCTGGTCGAAGTCGATTTCAGGGAAGATGATCTGTTCCTTGATACCGAAGTTGTAGTTGCCGCGGCCATCGAACGCCTTGCCGGACACACCGCGGAAGTCGCGCACGCGCGGCAGCGAGATGTTGATCAGGCGGTCCATGAACTCCCACATCTGGGCACGGCGCAAGGTGACCTTGCAGCCGATCGGCCAACCGTCGCGGATCTTGAACGAGGCCACGGAAACGCGCGCCTTGGTCGTGATCGGCTTCTGGCCCGCGATCTTGGCCATGTCGGCCACGGCGTTCTCGAGCACTTTCTTGTTGCCCGCAGCTTCGCCCACGCCCATGTTTAGCGTGATCTTGGTGATGCGGGGAACCTGCATCACGTTCTGGTAGCCGAATTGCTCGGTGAGCTTGGCGACTACCTGCTCTTTATAAAAATTTTCAAGGCGCGTCATGATCGTGTTCCTTACGCGTCCACGACCTCGCCAGTCGAACGGAACACGCGGACCTTGCGCCCATCTTCGAGCGTTTTGGTGCCGACGCGTTCACCCTTGTTCGTGGCGGGGTTGAACAGCTGCACATTGGAGAGATGGATCGAGGCTTCACGCTCGACGATACCGCCAGCCTGGTTGGCCTGCGGGTTCGGCTTGGTGTGACGCTTCACCAGATTCACGTTGGAGACGAACACGCGCTCGCCTGCAACACGCAGCACGTCGCCGCGTTGACCCTTGTTCTTGCCGGTGATCACGAGCACCTGATCACCCTTACGGATACGGTTCATTTTGTGATCTCCGCTCAGAGCACTTCGGGTGCGAGCGAGACGATCTTCATGAACTTCTCGCTGCGCAGCTCGCGGGTAACCGGCCCGAAAATACGGGTACCGATCGGCTCGAGCTTGTTGTTGAGGAGGACCGCTGCATTGCCGTCGAAACGGATCAGCGAACCATCGGGACGGCGCACACCCTTGGCGGTACGAACCACCACGGCGTTGTACACCTCGCCCTTCTTGACCTTGCCGCGGGGAATCGCATCCTTCACGGTGACCTTGATGACGTCACCGATCGCGGCGTAACGGCGCTTGGAGCCGCCGAGCACCTTGATGCACATCAGTTCCTTCGCGCCGCTGTTGTCCGCTGCGGAAAGCGTGCTTTGCATCTGGATCATGGCTGCACCCTCCCTTAGACGTTGGCGCGCGTGATGATTTCAACCACGCGGTGATGTTTGGTCTTGGACAACGGACGGCATTCGGCGATACGCACGAGGTCGCCCTCGTTCGCACCCAGGTCGTCCTGCGCATGCAGCTTGGTCGAACGGCGGATGATCTTGCCGAGCAGCCAATGCTGGACCTGGCGCTCGACCAGCACGGTGACCGTCTTGTCCATCTTGTTGCTGGTGACGCGGCCCTCGAGGGTACGCGCCTGCTTCTGTTCTTGAATCTGAGTGTCGCTCATGTCGGCCGTCCCTTACTTCTTGCTGCCGAGCACGAACTTCGTGCGGGCGATGTCACGCCGAACGCGGCGAAGCTGGTGCGGCTGGGTGAGCTGGCTGGAGCCCTTCTGCATGCGCAGATTGAACTGCTCCTTGCGCAGATCCAGCAGATGCTGGTTCAGCTCATCGGCCGACTGGTTGTTGATATCTTTGCTGGCCATCACATCACCGCCCGGGTAACAAACTGGGTCTGCACCGAGAGCTTGGCGGCAGCCAGGCGAAACGCCTCGCGTGCCGTCGTCTCGTCGACGCCCTCGATTTCATAGAGCATGCGACCAGGCTGGATCGGAGCGACCCAGAACTCGACACTGCCCTTGCCCGCGCCCATGCGGACTTCGATCGGCTTCTTGGTGATCGGCTTGTCCGGGAACACGCGGATCCACAACTTGCCGCCACGCTTGACGAAGCGGGTAATGCAACGACGTGCGGCTTCGATCTGACGCGCGGTGAGCGCACCGTGTGTCGTCGCCTTCAGGCCATACTCGCCAAAGCTGACGAGGTTGGAGCACTGCGCCAGACCGTCGTTACGGCCCTTGAACTGCTTGCGGTATTTGGTTCGCTTGGGTTGCAACATGGCAACTCTCCTTACTTCGCAGTCCGCTCGCGGCGGCCGTCACCGGCCTCGCGACGCGAATCATTACGACGACCTTCGCCACCTTCGCGGCGCGGCTGCGACGGCTCGTCCTTCGACTCCTGGCTGGCTGCAGCCAAATCGAAGATCTCGCCCTTGTAGATCCACACCTTGATGCCGATGATGCCGTAGGTGGTACTCGCTTCGGCGAAGCCGTAGTCGATGTCGGCACGCAGCGTATGCAGCGGCACGCGACCTTCGCGGCTCCACTCGGAGCGGGCGATCTCCGCACCGTTCAGACGACCGGACACGTTGATCTTGATGCCCAGCGCGCCCAGGCGCATCGCGTTGCCGACCGAGCGCTTCATCGCGCGGCGGAACATGATGCGGCGCTCCAGCTGCTGCGCGATCGATTCAGCTACCAGCTGCGCGTCGAGCTCCGGCTTGCGCACTTCACTGACGTTGATGTGCGTCGGAACGCCCATCATGTCGCTGACTTCCTTGCGCAGCTTCTCGATATCCTCGCCCTTCTTGCCGATCACCACGCCCGGACGGGCGGTGTGGATCGTCACGCGTGCGGTCTTGGCCGGACGCTCGATCTGGATCTTCGAGATGCCGGCTGCAGCGAGCTTCTTCTTCAGCATGTCGCGGACCTTGATGTCGGCCACGAGATACTTCGCGTAATCGCCCTTGTTGGCGAACCACTTCGAGTTCCAGTCCTTGGCAATGCCGAGGCGGATACCGGTGGGATGAACTTTATGACCCATCGTCTACGTCCCCAGTCAGTTGCCGACAACCACAGTGATGTGGCTGGTGCGTTTCAGGATGCGCGAACCGCGGCCTTTGGCGCGGGCATGCATGCGCTTCATCGCCGGACCTTCGTCGACGAAGATGCTGGCCACTTTCAGTTCGTCGACATCGGCACCGAGATTGTTCTCGGCGTTGGCGACGGCCGACAGCAGCACCTTGCGGACAAGGTGCGCAGCCTTCTTGTTGGTATAGGTGAGCACGTCGCTGGCCCGGCCCACGGGAAGTCCGCGAACGAGGTCAGCCACCAGGCGTGCCTTTTGCGCCGAGATGCGGGCGCCGCGCAGGATCGCTTTGGCTTCAGTGCTCATCACTTGCCCTTCTTGTCGCCGACATGGCCCTTGAACGTACGAGTCACCGCGAACTCGCCGAGCTTGTGCCCGACCATGTTCTCGTTGATCAGTACGGGTACGTGCTGACGGCCGTTGTGAATGGCGATGGTCAAGCCGACCATTTCCGGCAGGATCATCGAGCGGCGCGACCAGGTCTTGATCGGGCGCTTGTTGTTGGCGGAAACCGCAGCTTCCACCTTCTTTACGAGGTGAAGGTCGACGAACGGACCTTTCTTCAAAGAGCGAGGCATGTCGGCTTCCTGTTACTTGGTACGACGACGCACGATGAACTGCTGCGTGCGCTTGTTGTTACGGGTCTTGTAACCCTTCGCCGGCGTGCCCCACGGGCTGACCGGATGACGACCGCCAGAGGTCTTGCCTTCACCACCGCCGTGCGGATGGTCGACCGGGTTCATCACCACACCGCGAACGGTCGGGCGAATACCCAGCCAGCGCTTGGCGCCGGCCTTGCCGAGCTTCTTCAGGCTGTGCTCGCCGTTGCCGACTTCGCCGATGGTGGCGCGGCAATCAACCGAGACGCGGCGCATCTCGCCGGAGCGAAGACGCAACGTGGCGTAGCCGGACTCGCGCGCCACCAGCTGCACCGAAGCGCCTGCGCTGCGGGCGATCTGCGCACCCTTGCCCGGACGCAGCTCGATGCAGTGGATCGTGCTGCCCATCGGGATGTTGCGCAGCTGCAGGCAGTTGCCGGCCTTGATCGGCGCGTCACGGCCGGACAGCAGGCGATCGTCCACCTGCACGCCCTTCGGCGCGATGATGTAGCGGCGCTCGCCATCGGCATAGCACAGCAATGCGATATGGGCGGTGCGGTTCGGATCGTATTCGATGCGCTCGACACGGGCGGCGATGCCTTCCTTGTCGCGCTTGAAATCGATGATGCGGTACTGCTGCTTGTGACCGCCGCCGCGATGACGCACGGTGATGCGGCCATGATGATTGCGACCGCCAGTGCGGGACTGCGACTCGGTCAGCGGCGCGTACGGAGCGCCCTTGTGCAGGCCCTCCGTGCGAACGCTGACGGCGTCGCGACGGCCCGGCGAGGTCGGCTTGTGGTTGATTAATGCCATTTCACAAAACTCCTGGCTCAGGCCTTGGCGGACACGTCGATGGTCTGGCCATCGGCAAGACGCACATAGGCCTTGCGCTTGCCCTGGCGACTGCCAGCGCGGAAACGGAAGGACTTGACCTTGCCCTTGGTGTTGACGAGGTTCACCTGCTCGACTTTCACGTCGAACAGCTTCTCCACGGCAGCACGGACATCGGCCTTGGTCGCCGCGGGGGCGACCACGAATACGTACTGGTTGTGCTCGGCCAGACGGGCGGACTTCTCGGAGATGTGCGGCGCGCGCAGCGTGTCGAGAATGCGTTCGTTGTTCATGCCAGCCACTCCTCGACTTTCTTCACGGCGTCAACCGTCATCACCACATGATCGGAACCGACCAGGCTGACCGGGTTCAGGCCCATCACGTCCAGCACATGGATGTACGGGATGTTGCGGGCGGCCAGGAATACCGACTCCGAAGCATCTTCCGACACCAGCAGCACGCGACCGGACACTTCCAGCTCGGCCAGCTTGGCGACCATCGCGGAAGTCTTCGGCGTCTCGATGCCGAAGCTCTCGACGATCTTCAGGCGATCCTGGCGAACCAGTTCGGAGAAGATCGAACGGATCGCGACACGGTAAGCCTTGCGGTTGACCTTCTGTTCGTAGTTGCGCGGCTTGGCCGCAAAGGCGCGACCACCACCGACAAAGATCGGTGCACGGTAGTCACCGTGACGAGCGCCGCCGCCCTTCTGCTTCTTGAATTTCTTGGTGGTACCGGACATCTCGCCGCGCGTCAGCTGCGACTGGGTGCCGGCGCGACCGGCCGCCTGGTAGGCAACCACGATCTGGTGAACCAGGGCCTTCTTGTACTCACCGCCGAACACTTCGTCCGACACGTTGAGTGACTTGGCGCCAATAACATTGAGTTCCATGGCGTCTCTCCTCAGCTCTTCGTCGTCGGGCGGATGATGACGTCGCCACCGGTAGCACCCGGCACCGCACCCTTCACCGCGATCAGATGACGCTCGGCGTCGACCTTGACCACTTCCAGACCCTGCTGCGTGCGGTTGACCGCACCCATGTGGCCGGACATCTTCTTGCCGGGGAACACGCGACCCGGAGTCTGGCGCTGGCCGATGGAGCCCGGCGCACGATGCGACAGCGAGTTGCCGTGGGTGGCATCACCCATCTTGAAATTCCAGCGCTTGATCGTGCCCTGGAAGCCCTTGCCCTTCGACACGCCGGCGACATCGACGATCTGACCGACGGTGAACACGTCGTCCGCCTTGATCTCGCTGCCCACTTCGTATTTGCCGAGATCCTCGGCAGCCACGCGGAATTCCCACAAGCCGCGACCCGGCTCGACCTTGGCCTTCGCGTAGTGGCCTTTCAGCGGCTGCGTCAGCAGGTTGGCGCGCTTGCTGCCCGCGGAAACCTGGACGGCGCTGTAGCCATCGTTGTCGTCCGTCTTCAACTGGGTCACGCGATTCGGCGTCGCTTCAATCAGCGTCACCGGAATCGAGCGGCCATCTTCAGTGAAGAGTCGGCTCATGCCGCATTTGCGGCCAACCAATCCGATACTCATTTTCGTATCCTGTCTGTCGCTCAACCGAGCTTGATCTGAACATCGACGCCAGCGGCGAGATCAAGCTTCATGAGCGCGTCCACGGTCTTGTCGTTCGGGTCGATGATGTCGAGCACACGCTTGTGCGTACGGGTCTCGTACTGGTCGCGTGCATCCTTGTCGACGTGCGGCGACGTCAGGATGGTGTAACGCTCGATCTTGGTCGGAAGCGGAATCGGGCCGAGTACCGTGGCACCCGTGCGCTTTGCCGTTTCGACGATCTCGCTGGCCGAGCGGTCGATCAATCGATGATCGTACGCCTTCAGCCGAATCCGAATCTTCTGGTTCGCCATAACCGTGTCCTGTTGTCTAAAGAACGTAATGTGAAACGAAACGGCTTCTCACCGCCTCGCACAACCCTTTGCACCACATCGGCAGCCGTGAAAATTCCCGACCCCAATTCGAAAAGACCAGGCGAGCACTATTCGGCTCGCCTGGACAGAATCTGCATCGCGCAACGAGACATTGTCGGCAGGCAGGACCTGCGAAATGTTCCATTGCGATGGGCCATCCCGGCCCGCGAACTCGAAGCACGTCCTGCGCCTCATTTCGCGGTAGATCGGTCAAAGCGAAGCTTTGATCGACAAGTGAGCTGCAAAGTATATCTGCTAATTTCCCGACAGGGAAGTGGTTCGGTGGCAAAACCACGTGCCACCCCTCCGGCGTTATCCGAGCATCAGGTCGGATCAACGGCGGAAGTTATCCCGGCAGCTCGCTGCCGGGATAACGGTTCTTACTTGATGACCTTGGCCACCACGCCGGCGCCGACGGTGCGGCCGCCTTCGCGGATGGCGAAACGCAAGCCTTCGTCCATCGCGATCGGGTGGATCAGGCTCACCACCATCTTCACGTTGTCGCCCGGCATCACCATCTCCACACCGTCCGGCAACTGGCAAGCGCCGGTCACGTCGGTCGTGCGGAAGTAGAAC